>CAWJIC010000065.1:0-60366 GCA_963842755.1 uncultured Chloroflexia bacterium
GGTCGGGGCGAGAGGATTTGAACCTCCGACCTCATCGTCCCGAACGATGCGCGCTACCAAGCTGCGCCACGCCCCGACCGAGGGAGCCCGTTTGACAGGGCTCATGGATGATAGCGCAAGGGCGATCCGACCGCCATCGGCGCCTCGGGCTCAGGCGTCGGAGTCGACGAGACGATCGCCCGCGCGCGGGTGGACCGGCACCTCGCGGATCCGGGTCACCACGAGCGCGGACACGACGTAGCTCCCGGCCATGATCGCGAAGGCGACCGGGAAGCCGCGCTCGTTGCCGAGCGTGCCGACGACGGCGCCCATGCCCCCGGCCCACAGGGCGCCGACCACGAACATCACGGTGAAGTAGCCGCTGAACGCGACGTCACGGATCGCCGGGCGGGCGGCCTCGGCGAGGAGCGCCTGGAGGAGCGAGCTCTCCTCGAACACGAATGCGCTCATGAACCCGAGGGCGAGCCAGACGAGCGGGAGGGTCGGGCCGGCGAGGACCAGGAGCGCCAGCGCGCCGGCGCCCAGGAGGTAGGTGGTGATCAGGATCGGGCGGTGGCCGAAGCGAGGCACGAGCCAGCCGGCGACGATCGGGCCGGGGACGCTCCCGACGAGGAGCAGCGTGTACATGAGCGCGACGGTCCCGTCGTCGAGGTGGAGGACGAGCGACAGGTAGAGCGGGACGAAGGTCGAGACGATCCCGAGCCCCCGCCCGGCCGCCGCCACCGACGAGGTGAGGAAGATCCACAGGAGGTCGCGCTCGTGAGCCAGCGAGCGGAATCCGGCGATCGTGCCGCCATGGTTCACGGCCGCCGCCCGGTCGGCGCCCGATTCGCGCACGAGCAGCAGGATGGCGACCGCGACGACGATCGCCGGCAACCCGAGCGCGACGACCGCGGGCTGCCAGCCGGACCGGGCGATGATCCAGCCGCCGACCAGCGGGACCGCGACCGTGCCGAGGTTGCCCATGGCGATGTGGATGCTGATCGCGAAGCTCCGTCGCGCCGGTGGGTACTGCTCGGCGATGAGCGCGTTGCCGACCGCGTGCTGGGGCGCGCCGCCGAGCCTCGAGAAGACCTGGACGATCGAGAACGGCAGCCAGGCGCCGGTGAACGCGAGGGCGGACATCCCGCCGCCGAAGACGAGCCCGCCGGTGCCGAGCAGCGCCCGCCGGCTGACCACCCGGGTCAGGCCACCGAACATGAGCTGGATCACCCCGCCGAGCAGGTTCCCCGCGGCCACCAGGAGGCCGATCGCGTCCACGCCGATGCCGAACTGGGCGATCACCTTGATGAACACCAGGGGCATCAACGCCGTCTGGGCGTGGATGAGCGCGTGCTGGGCGGACAGCAGCGCGAGGGTGACCGCCGGCCGCTCGTCGATCGAGTGGGGCTCCACCGGGATCGGGCTGCCGACAACCGGCGCGGAGGCGCTCATCGACGCCCATGATGGCGCTTCTTGGACCAGCCGTGTGGGCCAACCCTGCCGACCTGTGTCCGGCGTCCGGCCGGCACAGACTCGTTCGCCATGCCTCGCGAGTTCCGTTCCGTCGGTCGGGAGGGCAGCCAGCCCGGCTGTCAGCCTGCCTGGCCGAGCCGGCTGTCAGCCTGCCTGGCCGAGCCGGCTCGCCCGGAGCGCGGTTCCGCCCGAGTCGCTCCACAGGAGGCCGTCAGCCTCGGGGATCGGGCGCTCGGGATCGTGCAGCGCAGCGAGCCAGCTCGCCGACGAGCCCGGGAAGCGGGCCGCGAAGAGCGGACGGAGCTCGCCGACGAGGGCACGGTTGCGCCGGGTGTCGCGCACGACGTAGAGGCCGCGGACGCGCCATGTGCCGGTCGGCGGCGGTGGCTCGGCCGCGAGACGCGTGGCGAGGGTCGCGGTCTTGGCACCGAGACCACGCATCCCGGCGCCGACGTCGTCGAACCAGTCCCAGATCTCGGTGGCGACCGCCTCACCGCGGACCCACCGGACGAGTGCCACGTCGATCGAGCGGAACCGCGCATTGCCCGGATCGATCGCAAGCTCCGGGAGCGCCGTCCAGCCGCCGGTCCGGGCGATCTCGACAAGGGCGCTCTGGCGACGGAGATGTTCCAGGTCGCGTGGCTGACCGGCGCCGGGCGCGCGCTCGAGGAACCCCACGTACTGCTCACCGACCGCGGCCGCCACGCATGACCACGTCTCGATCGATGCGGTCGTGCCGCGCCCCCGCTCGAGGTGGCTGATGAGTGATTGTGAGATGCCAGCTCGATCCGCCACCTGGGCCTGTGTCAGTCCGGCCGCCCGACGGGCGTCCCCAAGTCCGGTCCCCAGTCGCACGGCCACGTTCGCCGCTCGGGCTCGACCAGCCCGTACCTGCGATCCTGCCCGCCGTGCACGACTGAAGCTGCCCATATCACGGGCATTCTTACGAGGGCGGCTTCACTGGCGCTTACCGGGCGATCACCGCCGGATCGCTAGATGGTCTGCGACGGGCCTCGGCTTCCAGGCGGCGTTGTCGCGCTCCGTGCCAATGGCCGTGATATTCGGGGCCTCGGATGCCGTTCTGCGTGCGAGCCCCGCTGTCGGCAGTCCGATCAACCGAGCGGAGCGCGGTCCGCTAGCAATGGTCGTGATACGGCGGCAGAGAGGGCACGGCTCGCAGCCGGTGGCCAAGAACGCGCTCAGTGCTCGGCGGACTCCCGCATCGGCAGGAAGGCCACCGCGAGCGTGAACAGGAGCGCCCCGAACGCGAGGATGCCGACGACGACCAGCCACTCGACGATCGTCGGGACGTACCAGTGGGACATCGCGAACGACGAGGCGGTCGCCCCCTGCCAGACCCCGATCGAGACCCCCGGCTCGACGCCGATCGGGGCGTACGACAGGCCGTTGAGGATGAGGTTCAGCCGGTGGATGAAGATCCCGACGACCGCGATCACCGAGGCGAGCGCGACCCACCGCGGGTTCGTCCGAGTCCGACGGACGGCCAGGATGAGGAAGGGCACGCCGAGTCCGACGAGGACCTCGATCCAGAAGAGCGGCGCGTACGGCCCGACCAGGAGCCGCGCGATCGGCCCGGCCTCGTCGGGCGCGCCCGGGTAGGCGGCGGTCAGGAACTCGGCTCCGACGAAGAACGCCTCGACCGAGATGAACACGCCCAGGAGCCCGCCGAGGAAGGCCACGAGGTCATCGCCGAAGTCGAGCTTCCCGGCCCGCCGGACCGCGAGCGCGAGCAGGATGACGAGCCCGAGACCGGACACCAGCGCCGACGCGATGAACAGCGGGGCCATGATCGCCGAGTACCAGAAGCCCCGGCTGATCTGGAGCCCGAAGATCCAGGCCGTGATCGAGTGGAGGAGGATCGCCGACGGCAGGGCGACCCAGGCCATCCTCGACTTGATCCGCTCGTCGCGGGCGATCTCGCGCTCCGACGCGCCGGTCCCGAAGGCCAGGAAGCTGCCCCTGCGGGCGAGGTCGGCCCGGGCGTACAGCCAGACGTACGTCATCGACATGGCCGTGTAGATGATCACGATCGTGATGTCCCAGACCATCGGGGACGTGAGGTTCGGGTGGAGCAGGATGTTGAGGACGCGCTCGGGTCGGCCGAGGTCCGGGATGATGAAGATCCCGGCGAGCATCACCGCGACGGTCGCCTCGAGGACCGCCAGCCGGGTGATCGGCTTGAAGGTTTGCACGCCGAACAACCGGCCGGCCGACGCGACGATCAGGCCGCCGGCCGACAGGCCGATGAAGAACATGAAGAAGAGGATGTACTGGCCCCACATGACCGTGTTGCGCATCCCGGTCACGACCAGGCCGTTGGCGAACTGGTAGAGGAAGGCCACCGCGCCGGCGATCATGAGCGTGAGGAGCAGGGCGAGCCAGGCGACCAGGCCGCGGCCCGGGGCGAAGCGTCCCCGCGCTCCCGCGACGGGGATCGTTCCGGCACTCACAGCTCGTGCCTCCGGCGCGGCGGGAGGTAGGTGACGGACGGTCTCGTCCCGAACTCCTCGAGGAGGGCCTCGCCCTCGCGCTCCCGGATGAGCGTGACCAGCCGGCCCGTCGGATCGTTGAGGTCGCCGAAGATGCGAGCCTGCGCCGGGCAGGACCAGACGCACGAGGGGACCTGGTCCTCGGCGAGGCGGTGGACGCACATCGAGCACTTCTCCACCGTCCCGAGCGGCCGCGCCTCGACCATCCCGGTCTCGTGCGGCGTCGGCCGCTCCGGCTGACCCCAGTTGAACGTCCGGACGCCGTACGGGCAGGCGATCATGCAGTACCGGCAGCCGATGCAGCGGTCGTTGTCCATCATCACCAGGCCGTCGTCGCGATGGTAGGTCGCCCCGACCGGGCAGACCTTCACGCACGGTGCGTTCTCGCAGTGCTGGCACGCGAGCGGGAGCCAGTGCATCTCCAGGGTGCCGCGCTCGCTGCGCGGCTGGTCGAGCGCCTCGCCGTCGGTCAGGATCCGGTTCCACCATCCACCGAGTGGGACGTCGTTCTCCGACTTGCAGATGACGGCGCACGACCAGCAGCCGATGCAGCGCTCCTGGTCGACGACCATTCCCCAGTGCGGCCTGGACGAACGCGGACCGATCTCCCCGTAGGTCCGCGACGCGGCCGGGAGGGCCTCGATCGGTGAGACCTTGTCAGGCACGGGGCGCCTCCCCCGCCTTGCGGATCTCGCACCGGCAGTCCTTCCAGCCGGTGCTCGGCGCCCACATGTTCCCGACGAAGTGGACTTCGTGGATGGGGTTGACGGCCGACGAGGTGAGCTCGTTCACGCCCTTGCCCTTCCGGAACTGGCGAGGCCACCACCCCTCGTACAGCGTGGCGGCACCGGGCCGCTCCGCGTCGGAGATCCGAGCCCACGCCTCGATCGAGCCGCGGGTGTTGAAGATCTCGATCGGGTCGCCGGTCGCGATCCCCCGCGCGGTGGCGTCGGACGGGTGGATGAAGACCTCCGGTCGCCCGCCGTGGATCTCGGCCAGCCAGGGGTTGTTCGCGTAGCTGGAGTGGATCCGCCATTTCGAGTGCGGGGTGAGCAGGGTGAGCGGCCAGGTCGTCGGGTCGTGGATCCCGTCGTCGTGGGGCGGCCGGTACGTGGGGACCGTCTCGCCGAGCTCGAGGAAGCGGTCGTCGTCCTTGTAGAACTCGATCCGTCGGGTCGGGATGAACTCGGCCGTCTTCTCGAGCGCCGCCGGCAGCGAGCGGGGCGGGAACGGCGTCCAGGTCGCGGACCTGCTTCGACGAACGCGACGTCCGGGTCGGGGACGTTCAGGCGGACGGGACCCGCCTGGAGCTGCTCGAGGGTGATCCCCTCGGTGGGGCCGCCCGGGCCGCCGCCGGCCTCGAGGATGGCCCGGATGGCGTCGTCCTCGCTCATCTCGAAGTACTCGGCTGCCAGGTCGGGCGCGATCCGGCGCATGAGCTCGCGCCAGATCCACAGCTCGGAGCGGGCCTCGCCGACCGGCTCGATCGCGGCCTGCTGGAGCTGGAGGAAGGGGTGGAGCGGGGTCGCCGTCAGGTCGGTCTTCTCGTACCAGGTGGTGGCCGGGAGGACGACATCGGCCCACTTCACCGTCTCGGTCTTCTGGTGGTCGACGACGACGACGAGCTCGAGGCCGGCCAGCGTCTCGTGGAGCCGGTTGACGTCCATCGCCTGGACGAACAGGTTGGCGAAGGTGCAGAAGAGGCCGTGCCAGCCGTTCTTCGGGTACGGGACGTCGGGGTGCATCGTCTCCGTCCGGCCGCGCACGAAGTAGATGCTCGGGCAGACGTTGGCCTTCTTGCCGCCGGGGTTCCACCACGGCGACGTGTCGACGCGGACCTTGTACTGGCCGACGTAGACGGAGAACCCGCCGCCCGAGCGCCCGATGTTGCCGGTCAGCGCGGAGAGCAGCGCGAAGGCGCGACCGGTCAGGTCGCCGTGGAACCAGTGGTTCGAGCCGCCGCCCATGAGGATGGCCGCCGGCCTGGTCGTCGCGAACGCGCGCGCGACCGCGACAATCCGCTCGGCCGGCACCGCCGTGAGCTCCGCAGCGCGCTCGGGCGTCCACCGGTCGAGCTCCTGGCGGACGAGTCCCATGCCCGGCGTCGCGGCGACGGTCGTGCCGTCGGCAAGGGTGACCTGGAACGTCCCGTCGAGCGCCGGCTGGTCGGTCGGCGCGAAGCCGAGCCGGTCCGTGCCGACGACGATCGGCGCGCTTCGGCCGAGGTCCCAGGCGACGAAGCTCACCTCCGGCGCGGCCGGATCCACGTCCCGACCGTGGAGCCGCTTGCCGGTGTCCGCCCGCACGAGCAGGGCCCGTCGGTGTAGGTGCGCATGAACTCGACGTCCACCAGCCCGTCGGCGACGACCTGGCGACAGAGGGCAAGGCCCAGGGCCGCGTCCGTGCCCGGCCTGATCTGGAGCCAGGCTGTCCGCCTTCGCGGCAGTCGGCGAGAAGGTCGGGTCGACGACGACGAGTCGGGCGCCCCGCTCCAGCGCGTCGAAGATGAAGTGGACGTCGGGGATCCGGGTCTCGACCGGGTTCGAGCCCAGCAGCAGCAGGAACCGGCTGTTCGCCCAGTCCTTCGCCTCGTGCTCGGCGTTCTGGACGCCGAACGTGATCGGCATCCCCATCGGCAGGTCGCCGTTGAAGTCGAAGCTCGTGCCGTGGGTCATGCCCAGGAGCGCGCAGGCCCGGTAGTTCGCGCCCTTCTGGATGTAGCCCGAGCCCGGGACCTGGCCGAAGACGTGGATCGAGTCCCAGCCCCACTTCTCGCCGATCGCCTTCAGGCCTGCGGCGATCCGGTCGAGCGCCTCGTCCCAGGTGGCCTCGCGGAACTCGCCGGAGCCGCGCTCGCCGGTCCGGATCATCGGCTTCGCGATCCGGTCCTCGCCGTAGACGTGGTTGAGGTAGGAGAGGCCCTTCATGCAGCCGCGCGGGTTGTACGCCGTGTCCGGGTAGTCGGCGGCCTGCTGGATCTTGACGATGATCCCGTCGCGGACGAAGGCGAGCTGGCCGCAGCTGCCGGTGCAGTTCGGCGAGCACGTCGTGCGCACGACGCGGTCGACCGGCAGGCTCTTCGCGCACGTCGTAGTCGCGGCCTGCCCTGACCGGGCGGTCGATGACCGGGAGCGCGGTGCCGGCGACGGCCCCGGCGACGGCGGCGGATCCCTTGAGGAACGTGCGGCGGTCCAGCGGCACCTCAGATCACCCGCTTCGCGGCCGGACAGCGCGGGTCAAGCATCGTGTGGTCGTTCGCGCCGCATGCAGCGCAGCGCGTCGCGCTCGTCCCCGCGGCCCTGGGGCGGAGGCCCGGCGCGGACCGGGTGATCGCCCGACCGAGGGCCGTTGCCGCGCGGCCCGCGACGAAGCCGACCGGTGCGAACGCGCCGATCCGGAGAAGCTCGCGGCGGGTGAGGCGCACGGGACACCTCGCAGAGCAGCTGCGGCAGTACCCACAGGTTCGGCCATCGCCGGACACGAGCGCAGAGCCGAACCTCCCGAAAGCAGAGGGCCCCTGCTGCCCCTGACGGGACCGCCCCCCGAATCGGAACGGGCGCGGACCCGAGGGTCAGCGCCCGCCCGGAACGACGACGACTAGAACTGGTCGAGGTAGCGGTCGACTTCCCAGTCGGAGACCTGGGTGCGGTACTCGTCCCACTCGGCGCGCTTCGCCTCGACGAAGTGGCTGAAGACGTGGTCGCCGAGCGCGTCGCGGATGACCGGGTCCGCCTCGAGCTCGTCGATCGCCTCGCCCGAGCGTGCCCGGCAGCTCCCGGATCCCCTTCGCGGCGATCGTCGCGGCGTCCATCTCGAACAGGCTCTCCTCGACCGGATCGTCGAGCTGCAGGCCCTTCTCGACGCCGTCGAGGCCGGCCGCGATCATCGCCGCGAAGGCGAGGTAGGTGTTCGAGGACGGGATCCGGGCAGCGGACCTCGGCCCGCGTCCCCTCGATCGACTTGCCCGGCGAGACCATCGGCACCCGGATCAGCGCCGAGCGGTTCGTCCGGCCCCAGGTCAGGTACGTCGGCGCCTCGTAGCCCGGGACGAGCCGCTTGTACGAGTTCACGAGCGGCGCGAGGACCGCGATCATGCCCCGGGCGTGGGCGAGGATCCCGGCCATGTACGACCGGGCGAGCGTCCGACAGGCCGTACGGGTTCGTCGCGTCGGCGAACGCGTTCCGGCTCTCGGCGATGGAGTACAGGCTCTGGTGGGTGTGCATCCCGGAGCCGTTGATCCCGTGGATCGGCTTGGGCATGAACGTCGCGTACAGGCCGTGCTGCTGGGCGATCGCCTTGAGCGCGAACTTGAAGGTGATCGCGTTGTCGGCGGTCGTGCAGCGCGTCGCCGTACTCGAAGTCGATCTCGTGCTGGCCGGCCGCGACCTCGTGGTGGGCCGCCTCGACGCGGATCCCGAACGCCTCGAGGGCGTCGACCATGTCCTGGCGGACCTCCTGGGCGAGGTCGGTCGAGAAGTCGAAGTAGCCGGCCTGATCGTGCGGGCAGCGGCGCGATCCCGCCGTTCTCGTCGCGGCGGAACAGGAAGAACTCGAGCTCGGGGCCCGTGTTGACGATGTAGCCGAGCTTCCGGGCCCGCTCCACCTGGCGGCGGAGGACGTAGCGCGGGTCGCCGACGAACGGCTCGCCGCGCGGCGTGAAGACGTCGCAGATCACGCGGGCGGTGCCGCGCGGCCCGCTGCCCGGCTGCCACGGGATCTCGGAGAACGTGCGTCATGTCGGGCATGAGGTACTGGTCCGATCTCGGCGATCCGGGTGAAGCCCTCGATCGAGGAGCCGTCGAACCAGGTCCCGTGGCGGACCGAGCCCTCGAGCTGGTGGATCGGGATCGTCACGGCCTTGACGTGGCCGATGATGTCGGTGAACTGGAGCTGGATGAAGCGGATCCCGCTCGCCTTGGCGGCCTCGATCTTCTCGATGCCGTCGACCGCCTCGCGCACGATCGTCAATGGAGCCTCCCGTGAGCTGTGCCGGCGCGGCCGACGGCCGCGGGCTGGTCCTGGTCGCCTGAGTCTTGTGCCGTCTGCACGACTTCCCCTCTAGCGTGATCGAATACGCGGAGTCTACCAGCCGGATGGGACCCGGGAGCCCGTGAGACAACCGTCAATCTTGTGCAGATTGCATGACCCTGAGCGCCATTCCGAGGGCCAGACGGAGGTCCGCGTCGGCCAGGTCCCAGCCCGTCGTCGCCTCGATGCGGCGAACCCGGTAGGCGACGGTGTTCCGGTGGACCCCGAGCGCCGCGGCCGCCTCCCCCGGTCCGGGGTGATCCAGCACGGCCCGGAGCGTGGCGAGTCGCTCGCGTCCGGACGTCCGGACGGCCGCCGAGCAGCGGTTCGAGGAGCGCGCGCGCCTGGCGCGTCCCGTCGGGCAGGTTGTGCAGTCCGCCCAGCAGTCGATAGGCGGCTAGCCGGTCCGCCCGGGCGACCGGCGGCGGCTCGACGAGCGAGCGGGCGGCCTCCAGCGTGGCCCTCGCCTCCGCCTCGGCAGCGGGTCGGTCGGCCGGGTCGGAGATCGGCCGGGAGACCGCGACGGTCCGGCCCAGGAACCGCCCGATCCGCTCCGCCAGCCCGAGCGCACCCGGATCGTCGGCGGCGGCGGCGAGCGACGGCCCGGAGCTCGAGACTCGCCGCGTCGCCGCGGAGGACGAGCCGGCGCGCCGGCGCGAGGAGGCGGAGCTCACGGCGAAGCTCCTCGCGCTGCGGGTCGAGCGATGGCATCGGCGCCCGGCGGACGCCTGGTCGGGCGAGGAGGACGACCCACGGCGGACCCCCGACCGGCAGGACGTCGCCCCGGCGGGTCATGTCGCGGGCCCGGCGGACGGACTCGTCGCGAGCGAGCTCGAGGGCGAGGAGCGCCGCGATCCGCTCCGTGACGACCCGCTCGAGCTCGCTGATCGGGCGCTCGCCGAGCAGGGCGAGGCTGCCCGCGCTGCGGCTGGCCGCGCCACGACCCTGCTGGCCGGAACGCTCATCCTCACCGCCCGCGCGGGCCGGGCCGAGCGAGTCGACGATGCCGCCCGGGGCGACCGGGGCGGCGGGGCCGACGGCACCCCCCGGGCCTCCGCCATCGACCCGACCCGCCGGCGCCGACGGGAGGCCCACCCGGAGGGCCACGGCGCGCGGCCGGGCGAGGTACGCCTGGACCGCGGCCGCCGCCCCGGGCACGTCCGCGGGGGCGTGGACGGCGAGCGCGTCGCCGCGTCGGCCTTCAAGCGCGACCGCCCGGCCGAGCCAGGCGCCGATCGCCCCGACCAGCCCGGCCAGATCGCTGCCCTCGAGCGCGAGCGCCTCGAGCCGGGCCTCGAGGAGGGCCGCCTGCCGGTCGAGCTCGGCCCGCCGATTCACGAGGAAGCCGATCGCGCTCCGCTCGACCGCGACGGGATCGAGCCGTGGCGCCCGGAGCGCCGGAAGGCCGGCGGTCGCCGCCGCGGCCCCCAGCGCGTCGAGGGCTGCCTCGCCTCCGGCCTCGCCCTCGACGAGGAGCAGCCCGGCGACCCGCGCCCGGACGAACTCGCCGACGAGTGCCGCCGCCTCCGGCGGTCCCGGCGCAACGGCCGCCAGGGCCCCGGCCGGGACGATCGCGAGGTCGCCCGCATCGAGCGCGTCGAACGCCGGAACCCGCGCCTTGAGGACCCGGGCCCAGCCGACCTCACGGGCCCGCGCCGCGTCGTCGAGCGGGGCGACCGGCACGGCCGACGGGAAGAGCGAGGCCCACAGGTCGGCGAGGGTCGCCATCGCTCCGGCGCCGCGCTCAGCCGGGCTCGGGGCCGGCGGCACCGGCGTCGGTGCCAGAAGCACCCGCGGCACTCCCGGCATCCGCAGCACCGGCACCGGGACGCCGGGCCGCGACCAGGTCGTCGAGCAGTCGCGCGAACTCCCGGGTCGAAGTCGACGTAGCGGTCGGACCGCCCGACGATCGCCAGGCGACCGGCCGGGTCCAGCCGCGCCCAGACGCGCCGGCGCGGGAGGTAGAACGTGATCGAGCAGCCCCAGGATCAGGCTGCCGAAGGCGAGCCAGACGAGCCCCTGGCCCGGGTCGCGCTTGGCGATGAGGACCGTCGCGCCCTGGATGCCGCGCAGCTCGACGAAGAAGTCGGTGTCCGCCGACCCGCCGATCGCCCCGAGAACGACGAAGAAGGGCGTCAGGGTCCGGATGTCCGGCGAGCCGTCCGGCAGCGTGCCCAGCCGGCGGTACGGGAGGAGAGAGGATCCCGGTCGTCTCGTCGGCCGCCTTCGTCAGGAGCATCTCCAGCCCGACGTCCCGGCCCGGCACGCTGAACAGCCCATGAGGCTGCCCGCCGACCGAGTCGGTCAGGGCGTACGGCCCGTCCCACAACACCCGCCCCCGGGCATCCCGGACGACGAGGTCCGGCGCCGGCCGGAAGCCGTTCTGGTGGAACGTGAAGCCCGCGATCGACAGCGGGTCGTTCACCCGGATGGTCTTGCGGGCGAGCTCGCGGCCGTCCCGGTAGACGGCCAGGTCGGTGGTGAAGTCGGCGAGCCTGCCGGCCTCGGAAGCCGGGCGCCGCGAACCCGAGGTTCTTGACGACGAGCAGGCCCGGCGTCCCGATCGGCTGGACGGTCTGGCGTCTCGCCGCTCGGCCAGGAGGAGCCCCGACTCGAAGCCGAACCGGCTCGTGACCGCGGCCGCGACGCAGGAACAGGATGAGCCCGAGTGTGGGTGAACAGCGTGGCCAGCTTCGTCCAGCGGTGGCGATCGCCGTAGAGGTAAGTCGCACCACCCTCGGCCGTCTCGACTCGGACGCCGAAGCGGTTCGCGCGGAGAACCGCCCGGACGGCGTCCGGCGTGAGGCCGTCCATGGCCGCCCGGTCCGGCAGGCGCGGGTCGTAGAACGGGTCGGGCTGGGTCACCCGGATGTCGCGGCCCTGGCGCCACAGGCGGGGCGTCCGGTCGAGCGTGCAGCACACGATCGAGATCGTCAGGACGACGAGCGATGCGCTGAACCACCACGAGCTGAAGACCTGGAAGACCTGGGCCCGCTCGAGGAGGCCGACCAGCCCGACCCCCAGGACCGGGTCGTAGCGGACGTGGATCGCATCCATCGCCGTGGCGTAGTCAGCCGGCGAGCGGAAGGCGAACGACGGCAGCTGGCGGATCGTCATCCCGACCAGGCTCATGACCACGAGGACGACGATCTGGGCGACGGCGAAGTCGACCGAGGTGCAGGAGGCCGCCAGATGGCCCGGCCGAGCCGCTCGACGGCGTCGGGCGAGGCCGGCCGGGCGGCGACGGCCCGGTCGTCACGGGGGTGGCGATCGGCCGGTCCCCGAGGTCGCGGCGGTCGCGGCCGCAGCCGGTGGGCCTCGGCGGCCGCGCCGTTCCGCGCGCCGGTCGCCGCGGCGGCGGCCCTCCGAGCCGCCTCGAGCGCCTGTCCGAAGTCCTCGACCAGGTCGTCGAGGTCCTCGAGCCCGACCGAGCAGCGCAGGAGTCCCGGCGCGATGCCGGCCTCGGCCAGGGCCGCGGCATCGAGCTGGCGATGGGTGGTCGAGGGCGGGTGAGCGACGATCGTGTGGATGCTCCCCAGCGACGCGGTCCGCTCCGGGATCGTGAGCGCGTCGATGAACGCGCCGCCCGCCGCCCGGCCGCCGGCCGGTCCGCCTTCCAGCTCGAACGCGAGCATGCCGCTGCCGTGCGGGAACTGGCGTGCCGCGACCGCTCGCTGCGGGTGGCTGGGTAGGTCCGGGTGGTAGACCCGGACGACCCCGGGCTGGCGCTCGAGCCACGCCGGCCAGGGCCTTCGCCGACTCCGCGTGACGGGCCATCCGGATCGCGAGGGTGGCGATCCCGCGCAGGACGAGGAAGGCCGCGAACGGCGCGAGCGTCGCCCCGGTGTCGACCTCCACGGACTTGACCGCGGCGATCAGCTCGCGCGAGCCCGCGACCGACGCCGCCGAGGAGGTCCGAGTGGCCGCCGAGGTACTTCGTCAGCGACTCGATGGCGAGGTCCGCGCCCAGCTCGATCGGCCGGCAGATGACCGGCGAGGCGAACGTGTTGTCGACGACGAGGAGCGCGCCGTGGCGGTGGGCGAGCCCGGCCAGGGCCGCGATGTCCGCGACGACGATCGTCGGGTTGGACAGCGTCTCCGCGTAGAGGACCCGGGTCGGGGCGGCGGCGAGGGCCGCCTCGACGGCCGCGAGGTCGGACGCATCGACGTAGGCGATCTCGACGCCGAGCGTGCCGAAGCGGTTCGAGAGCAGGGTCCGGGTGGAGCCGTAGATCGCCTTCGTCGCGACGACGCGGTCGCCGGCCCGCAGGACCGACAGGAGCGCGGCGTGGATGGCCGCCATCCCCGAGGCGAAGACGCCGGCCGCCTCCGCGCCCTCGAGCTCGGCGATCGCCGCGGCGAGCGCGTCCCCGGTCGGGTTCGCCAGTCGGGCGTAGGCGTAGCCGGGCGCCGTGCCCGAGGCGATCGCGCCCAGCTCCTCGGCGTTATCGGCGGAGAACGTCGCGGACTGGTAGATCGGGACCGAGTTGGGCCGCTGGTCCACCCGGGGGGCGCGGGTCGCGGCGCGGATGGCGCGGGTCGAGAAGCCGCGCGGAGCGGCCTGGTTGGCGTCGTCGGTCATGGCCGGATGCTACACCGGGTGGGCGCTGGACCCCGCTGATCCGTGAGCGGTCCCGTTGGGCGGGCTGGCCGGTCTGGCCGCACCCGTGCGTACCTGGGCGGCCATCGTGCCGACCTGGCCGGTGGCACCCATCGCGACGATCGGGCGGGCGCCGCTCGCCGCCCCGGTGCCGGCAGCGCCAATGACCCGGTTCTTGCCGCGCCGCTTCGACAGGTACATCGCCCGGTCCGCGCTGATCATGAGGTCATCTGCCGTGCGGCCATCCTCCGGATAGGCGACCACGCCGATCGACAGCGACGTCCGGATCCGCTCCGTCGGCGTCTCGATGGCGAGGTCGGCCACGCCCTGGCGGATCTTCTCGGCCAGGACGAAGGCACCGGACGGGTCCGTCTCGGGGAGGAGGACGACGAACTCGTCGCCGCCGTAGCGGGCCGCCGTGTCGATCCGCCGGACGCCGTGGCGGATGATCTCGCTCACCCCGCGCAGGACCCGGTCGCCGTGGAAGTGGCCGTACCGGTCGTTGATCGGCTTGAGCTCGTCGAGGTCCATCATCACGACGCAGAACGCGCGCCCCGAGCGGGCGCTGCGCTGAATCTCCCGGTCCACCGCGGCGGACAGGTACGCCCGGTTGTAGAGCCCGGTCAGGGAGTCGACCGTGGACAGCTGGATCGCCGCGTCGCGCGACCGGCGCTGCTCCTTCGCGACGACGGTCGCCACGTAGGTCAGCAGGATGAGCGCCGCGACGTTCACCCCGACCGCGACGAGCTGCGCCTCCGTGAGCGGGAGCCGGGCGGGGTCGGCGACGACGCCGACGACATAGCCGCCGATCGCGATCGTGGTCACGAGGAGCGCGGGCCTCGCGGTGAGCACGAGGGCTGCGCCGGCCACGATCAGGGCAAAGGCGAAGAAGAACGGACTGGCCGAGCCGCCCGTGAGGACGAGCAGCAGGGTCGCGAACGTGATCGCGACCGAACCCTCCACGACGTAGCGGGCGCCCCCGAGGAACGACAGGGGCAGGATGTCGTGGACGGTCAGGACGAACAGCCCGGCGAGGACGAGCAGGACGAAGATCGCGGTCTGGGTCGACGGCCACTGGCCGCTCACCGCGACGAGCGTCGCGACCGCGAGGATGAACGCCCAGCTGACGACCCGGACCACCCGGTCGAAGGCGGTCGCAGGGACGCGGTCCCCGACCAGGAGGACTCGACCCGCCCGCTCCTGCGGCGCGAATCGTGTGCTGTCGCCGAGCTCCGGGGGGGTGCCGAACACGCCGGCGATCGGCGGCGGCGTCTTCGCGCTCGCCGGAGTCGAGGCATGGGCGCGAGGCCTCCGGTCGCGGGCAGCCACGATGGCGACGACGACCAGCAGCACGACGTTGATCGCGATCGCCGCGAGGAGGAGGATCAGGAGCGGTTCGGCCGGCACGTTGGATGCCCTCGGAAGGCATGGCCGGGCGGCAGGTGCGCGCCCGTCGGGACTATCTTAGCCCGTCGATCGGGGGGCTCTGCGTGGTGTGAATCGGCGCGGCGGCGCATTCCGTTGCACCCGGGCACCGTGGCCCCGCGCGTGCTCGCGGGTGCTCGTGCGGTGCTCGCGCGGTGCTCGCAGGCCGTCCTAGCGGGTGCCCCACTGGTAGGTCTGCTTGACCATCCGGAGGTACACGAACGTCTCCGTGTCGCGAACGCCCTCGATCGCCCGGAGCTTCTCCGCCAGGAAGTCGAGGAGGGCGGCGTTGTCCTCGCAGACGACCTCGATGAGCACGTCGTACGTGCCGGCGGTGATCACGACGTAGTCGACCTCCGGGAAGGCACTGACCGCCTCGGCGACGCTCACCAGCCGGTCGCGCTCGCAACGGATGCCGACCATCGCCATCTGCTGGAAGCCGAGCTTGAGCGGGTCGGTCACGCCGACGATCTGGAGAATGCCGCGCTCGACGAGCCGGTTCGTCCGGGCCCGGACGGCCGCCTCACTCACGCCGAGCTCCGCAGCGATCTGGGTGAACGGCCTGCGCCCGTCCTGCTGGAGGTGCTCGATGATCCGCTTGTCAAGCTCCGAGACGTCGTCCCCGTTGCGCCCGCCGCGGGCTCGAGCCCGGACCACTGCCATCGATGTCTCCTCCCGTCCGTGCGCCACCATGCCGGGTCATCCCGTGGTCATCTCGGTCGCCGACGCCGTCTCGGTCGCCGTCGCCGTCGCCGTCGCCATCGCCGACTGCGAGCCTAGCAGAGAGACATCATCAAGTCTGCGAAGTCCGCAGTTCCGGAGTGCCGCAGCGGCGGAGTTCGTGGTTTCGGGCTCGTCCGGTCCCGCGGCGGCCAATTTGGGGCGCCGAGCGCCCGGCGGTCGGTTCGGGGCGCCGGGCGGTCGGTTCGGGGCGCGCGGCGACCGGTTCGGGGCACGTCGTTGGCGCCGGGTGAATAATTCGGCCGGTGAGGCGCGGGTCAGGCGCCCGGCGGCCGGTTCGGGGCGCCGGGCGGTCGGTTCGGGGCGCGCGGCGACCGGTTCGGGGCACGCGGCGACCGGTTCGGGGCACGTCGTTGGCGCCGGGTGAATGATTCGGCCGGTGAGGCGCGGGTCAGGCGCCCGGGAACCGGTTCGGGGCCCCGGACGGCCGGGCGAGGCCCCCGTTTCGTTCACTCGGCGCCAAGGTCCGCCGGGTGAGGCGGCCTGCGGGCGACCGCGCCGGGCAGACGGGGCGAACCGGGCGGGCGGTGACCGGGCGGGACCCCGTTTCATTCACTCGGCGCCAAGGTCCGCCGGGTGAGGCGGCCTGCGGGCGACCGAGCGGGACGAGGCGGCCCAGCGAGCGGCGGGCACGCCGGGCAGGGCGGGCGCCGCGCGGTCGGCGGGCACGAATGACTCCGGCTATGGGCTGACGCTCGGGGAGGCGGGCTCGGCGGGGCCGGAGGCGGAGGGCGCCGGGGAGGCGAGCTGGGCGGTCGGCAGCGGGATCGGCGTGACGGAGCTCTGCCGGAGCGGGCCGATCAGCGGATCGAGCACGGCGACCAGCTTCATCGCCGCATCGATGAACCGCTGGTCCGGTGTCTCGGGTAGGTGGTTCGTGGTGTGCGGCCCGTACTCGATGTACAGGTTGAGCCCGACGAACGTGTAGGCCGGCTCCCCGAACTGCGGCTTGTGCTTCGGGCTGAACCTGGTCGTGACCCTGAGCGCATCGGCGCTGCTGAACTCCTGGATGATCAGCGGCCAGCCGTCATAGGTGAGGTTGAGTCGCTTGAGCGGCTCGCCGCCGGTCCCCGCATTGGCGGAGTTCGCCGTGACCGGGAGGCCAGCCTTCCGAAGTACCTGGTAGACCCTGTCGGCCGAGGCGGGGTCGGTCAGGTGGGGGTTCGGCGTCGGGGTCAGCTGGGGCGTCGGGATCGCGGGCGGCGCGGTCGCCACGCTCGAGCCTCCGCAGGCACCGAGGACCGAACCCGCGACGAGGAGCAGCGCGGCGAGTCGGATCCGAACCAATCGACACCCCCGGCGTGCGAACGCCGCCCGGACCGCCCGAACGGGCGCGACCGATCCTAGCATCTCTCCAGACGCGATCGAGCTGGCCCGAATGTACCGCTCGGGCACCGCCGGCGGATTCGGGCCGCGGCCGGGCCGATATCCGAGGCGAGGTACCGGACACGACCGGGGGCACGACCGGCGAGTCGTGCCGGAGAACAGGAGCGGAACCGGCTGGCGCGCGGGCTCGCGGCGGCGCGGCCTTCCCTCGCCGGGCCTGCCGCTGCCGGGCCGCCCGGCGGGCCGAGTCGCGGGCCGAGCCAGCGTGCCGCGCCGCGGGGCCGAGCGGCCGATCGCGCGGACCCCCAGGGACGTTCGGCGGGGGCGCTAGGCCGTCGGCTTCTTCGGCTTCTTCGGCTTCGGTGGCCGCTTTGGTGTCTTGTCGCCCATCTCGCACCTCATCGTTCCGAGTCTTGCCGCGGGAATGGTCGGGGCGGCGGGATTTGAACCCACGATCTCGTGCTCCCAAAGCACGCGCGTTGCCAGGCTACGCTACGCCCCGATGCTCGGACATGGTAGCGCCTGCCTCAAACGAGCCACGGTGACGTCCTGCGGATGGACCGGCGGCCGGTGACGACACTCGCCTCAAGCTCGTTGCGGGCGGAGCAACAGACAGCCGTCGCCGCGAGCGAGAGGGACCCTCGCCCGGGCCATCTGCCGTGTCTGCTGCGTGCGGGGCAACAGCACGGGGTTGCTCACGCTGCGCCGCCTCGACGAAGCCCAGGTGCTGCCGATCTGTTGCGCCTACGGCAACCCCAGGCAAGCCGGGCGGCGGCGGCGAGGCCGCGGTGGGAGGCCATGTGGGACGATCGTTACCTGTGGATGACGATGTTGCCAGACACGATCACCTGGACGTTGCCAGCGAAGCCTAGCAGCGTGGGGAGTGCCGGGTCAGTGCCGCAGAGTTGGCCTGGTAAGTGGCAGGTGAGCGTGCAGAGGTAGGTTCACCGAAGCGATCAGTGTCCAGGCAAGCGGAGCAAGTTGGTGGCAAGATGACTCGGCGCTCTCTGACCTCACCCATCCGTTCGTCACGGCACGGACCAACGGGGAGTGACGCCGGCCAGGATCTGGCTGCCACTGTCGAGAGCGTGAGCGACAGGAGGCCACGGATGCACCGCAGCAAACCCGCTGAAGGACCGGCCGCGTGCGCCTCGCAGACCGCCCCCGAGAGCGAAGCCGTTTCAGCGGCCGTCTGGAACTACCTCGAGTCCATCCCCGGCTTCAATGAGGGCCTGCGAAAGGCCGAGCAGGATCTCGCTGCTGATCGCGGAGTCGAGTTCAAGACCAGTGCGCGCCCGCGTCGTCCTCAGCCCCCGCGCTGAGGAGACAAGGACCAGTCTCCCGATCCCGGCCCGCCGAGCCGTCAATGCGGCCCTTCGGCGCATCGCCACGCAGGCTGACTGGGGAGCCTCGCCGGCGCGATTCCTTGCCCCTGGCAGCTCGCCCAACTCCGGCCTGATCGCCGACCTGAGCGTTCGGGGCTACGCGATCGTCTACCGGGTGAAGCAACGCGAGGGCACGATCTGGGTCGAGGACATTCGGCCGGTCTTCCTCGGCTGGGGCGGCTGGACCTCGTGGGCACCACGCAACACCTCTGCCCTCCGGAGCGTCGAGGGGGTGGCGCCGGGCGGTGACTGGCAGGCAACTACAGGACCGCTCGGCGTCGCCATGTCCGCGCGGTGATGGGCCGACTCGCATCACGGACGGCACCGTCGCCCGCCCGGTCCCGAATGCCGGTGAACGCGACGTCCCGCTAGACTGACCGGCGAGCCGACCACCCGAGAGCGCCGGACGAGCGCCGGACCACCACCCGACGAGCGCCCGACGAGCGCCCGAGACCACCGCATGAGGAGACCGAGCGACGCGCCAGGCTGTGAGGATCCGGCCCGACACGGGGCCGACGGACCGCCGCCGCATCCTCGCCGCGGCGATGTCATCGCTGATCCCCGGCCTGGGCCAGGCCTGGAACGGCCGGCGGACGATGGCGGTCCGGCTGGCGGTCCCGTTCCTCGTCGTCGTCGCCCTCGTCGGCCTCGCCCTCGTCATCGTCCCCGGGCCGAGCCTGGTCGCCGGCGCGATCATCCCCTCGACCCTGCAGGGCCTCCTGGCGCTCAACCTGGTCGTGCTCGGCTGGCGTCTGGTCGCGCTCGGCCAGGCCTTCTTCGACCCGCGGTTCGCACTCCGGCCGGGCCGTCTCGGGCTCGGCGGCCTGGCCATCGTCATCCTCGTCACCGCCGCGCCGCACCTTGCCGCCGACTACGTCGGTGGGCTCGCCCGAGACTCCTTCGCCCGCGTCTTCGACGAGGCCACCCTGGGCGGCGCGTCCGCCGGGCCCGGCCCGACCCCGGGCTCCGGAGAGCGGCTCAACGTCCTGCTCATGGGAGTCGATGCGGGCGGCGGCCGCGACCACGCCCTGACCGACACGCTGATCGTCGTCTCGGTCGACCCGGTCGGGAAGTCGATCAGCATGGCCTCGGTCCCGCGCGACCTGGTCGACGTCCCGCTGGGCGACGGCCGGACGTTCGGCCCGAAGCTGAACTCGCTGATGAGCTACGCGGGGCGCCACCCCGACGAGTTCCCCAAGGGCGGGATCCGGGCGCTGGAGGACGCGATCGGGGCGCTCCTGGGCATCCCGATCCACTACTACGCGACCGTGGACATGGGCGGGTTCGTGCGGATGATCGACGCGGTCGGCGGCGTCGACGTCAACGTGAAGCAGGCGCTCGACGACCCGAAGTACAAGGCGTACGGCGTCGGCCGGGGCTGGTCCGTGGCCGTCGGGCAGCACCACTTCGACGGCGCCGAGGCGCTCGCCTACGCCCGCATCCGCCGCTCCGAAGGGCAGACCGACTTCACCCGGGCAGACCGCCAGCAGGAGGTCCTCGTCGCGCTCCGCGAGCAGGGTCGACCGGGGCGACGCACTGTTCAGCCTGCCGGGCCTGCTGGACGCGGTCGGCCGCACGATCAAGACGGACCTTCCGCCGGAGCGCCTGCCGGACCTCGCGGTGCTGGTCGACGAGGTGGACGCGAAGCACCTCGTCCGGGTCGTCGTCCGCTGGCCGCTCGTCCACCCGGGCGAGCCGGGCAACCGATATGGATCCGTCCAGGTCCCGCGCCTCGACCGGATCCTGGCGATGGCGAGGGACGCTGTTCTCCCCGGCCGGCGGACGCCGCCCAAGGGCTGGACCCGCACAGTCGAGCTTGACGCCCGAGCCGACGCCGAGCCCCGGCGGGTAGCCTTCAGTAGCCGAGGCGGGCGAGACGGACGAGCCGGGCGGCCATCCGGCGGGCGGCGCGCGACGCGGTGCGAGATCGCGTTCTTCTCGGCGGCCGTCCACAGGCCGAGCGTCCGGCCGCCGGGCGGCTCGCCGGCCGGCTCGAAGATCGGGTCGTAGCCGAACCCGCCGGTCCCGCGCGGCTCGGTCGCGATCCGGCCGCGGCAGGTCCCGCGGGTCCGGCCGCGATCGGGATCGCCGCCGCGCGGGCCCGCGCGTCCGGCCGCGGAGCGGCCAGCGCGAGGACGCACACGTAGCGCGCGCCGCGCCGCTCGGGCGGCAGGCCGTCGAGCGCGCGCGAGGAGCTTGGCGTTGTTGTCGGCGTCGGTCGCGTCCGTCGCCGGCGTAGCGGCGGGTCCGGACGCCCGGGCCGCCGCCGAGCGCGTCGACCTCGAGCCCGGAGTCGTCGGCGAGCGTCGGCAGGCCGGTCGCGCGCGGCGTAGAAGCGGGCCTTGATCCGGGCGTTCGCCTCGAACGTCGCGCCGTCCTCGACCGGGTCGCCCGGCGACGCCGAGCGTCGTCGAGCGAGACGAGCTCGGCCCGCTCGGGCTGCGAGGAGCTCGCGCAGCTCGCGCAGCTTGTGGCGCCGAGCGGGTCGCGACGAGCGAGCCGCGGCGCCGGCCGGATCGGCCGCGACCAGCGCCGGACGTGGCGCAGCGGCCTGCGGCCTGCGGCCTCGAACAGCTGCGCCGAGGCCCGACGCTCGGCGAGGTCGAGCAGGCCGTCCATGCGCCGCCCGGTCGAACGGCTTGCCCTCGGCCGTGCCCTGGAGCTCGACGTACGTGCCGGCGTCCGTGCCGACGACGTTGAAGTCGACCTCGGCGCGCGAGTCCTCGCGAGTAGTCGAGGTCGAGGCACGGCGACGCCGTCGACGATCCCGACCGACGACCGCGGCGACCTTGCCCGACGAGCGTGCCGCTCCATGCCGTAGCGTGATGAGCGCCGCGGCCAGCGCGACGTAGCCGCCGGTGATCGACGCGGTCCGCGTCCCGCCGTCGGCCTGGAGGACGTCGCAGTCGACGGTGATCGTCCGCTCGCCGAGCCTGGCCAGGTCGACGACGCCGCGCAGCGAGCGGCCGATCGAGCCGCTGGATCTCGTGGGTCCGCCCGCCGATCCGGCCCTTGGCCGACTCGCGCTCGGTCCGCTCGGCGGTCGCCCGCGGCAGCATCGAGTACTCGGCGGTCACCCAGCCGGTGCCCTTGCCGCGGAGGTGCGGCGGGACGCGGTCCTCGATCGTCGCCGCGCACAGGACCTCGCGTGTCGCCGACGCGGATCCGGCACGAGCCCTCGGCCCACTTCTGGACGCCGAGCTGAGCTGACCGGGCGCAGGTCGCCGGGCCGCGGCCGTCGGCGCGGACGCGGCGGGCGGTTGCCGATGCGTCATCGCGGCGGTCTCCTCGTGCTGCCGTCGCTGCCGCGCTCGTCGCCTTGGCGGCGTCCCACAGCGCGTCGAGCGCCGCGAAGTCGAGGTCGCGCAGGGCGACGCCGCGGTCGGCCGCCTGGCGCTCGACGCTGCCGAAGCGGCGGCGGAACTTGTCGTTGGCGGCGCGGAGCGGCGGCCTCGGCCTCGATGCCGCGGCTTGCGGGCGACGTTGACGAGGACGAACAGCAGGTCGCCGAACTCCTCGGCCCGGTCGGCGGCGGTCGTCGGCGGCGACGCAGCTCGGCGAGCTCCTCGTGGACCTTGTCGAGGACGCCCTCGACGGTCGGCCAGTCGTAGCCGAGGTTGGCGGCCCGCTCCTGCATCTCCTGGCTCGCGGCGAGGGCCGGCATGGACGCGGCTGATCCCGTCGAGCGCGCTCTTCGGCGGCGGCGCTCGGCGCCGTCGTCGGCCGGCCGTCGGCGCGGCCTCGGCCCGCTCGTCGGCCTTGATCCGCTCCCACTGGCGGTTCACGTCGGCGGCGGTCCGCGCCTCCGCCTCGCCGAACACGTGCGGGTGGCGGCGGACGATCTTCGCGGCGATCGCGGCCTGGACGTCGGCAGGTCGAAGACGCCCGGCCTCGGCGGCCAGCTGGGCGTGGAGGACGACCTGGAGGAGCAGGTCGCCGAGCTCCCCGGCGAGCGTCCGGCGTGGCGCCCGCCGTCGAGCGCGTCGTAGACCTCGTAGGCCTCCTCGAGCAGGTGCTTGCGCAGCGACTCGTGGGTCTGCTCGCGGTCCCACGGGCAGCCGTCCGGGCGGCGCAGCCGGGCCGAGATCCAGGGCATCGCCCACGGTCCGGCGACGGCCAGCTCCGGCGCGACCGGCGCCGAGGTAGAGCGGCGCCGGCGAGGTCCGTCCGCGACGAGCGCGCCGACGGTCGTGCCCTCCGCGACGCCGAACCGGCCGACCGGGTGGTCCGCCGGGTAGAGCCGGCGCGAGGACGCCGAGCGGGTCGTCGCCGCCGGGCCCGTGCCGGCCGGGCAGCGGCTCGACCGGCGAGCCGCTCGGCGTCGCGCGCCCGCGCAGGCGCGGCCAGCGGCACGACGAGGAGCGGCCGTGACGGCTCGACGGGCGTGCCGACGAGGCGCTCGGCGGCGACGACCTGGAGCCCGGCGCCGGATCGAGGCCCCAGCGGAGCCGCGCCTCGGCGAGGAGCGCGTCGAGCACGATCCGTCCCGTCTAGGAGGTCGGCGGTCCCGGAGATCCGCGCGTGATGTCGGCCTTCGCCTTCTCCGCGGAGTACCAGTTCTGGAACGCGCTCGCCTTGAGCGTGGCGAGCTGGTCGCCGTCCGGCTTCCGCGTCTGCTCTTCGCGGACGAGGAAGAGGTAGAAGCCGTCGCGCCGTGCTCAGCGCGTCGCTCACCTTGCCGACCGCCGCGCCGAAGATCGCGGTCTCGCGCTCCGCGTCCAGCTGGTACTTCGCGACCCAGCCGAGGTCGCCGCCCTTGGCCGCCTCCGCGCCGTCCGAGCTGCTCCGTGGCCAGCTTGGCGAATTCCGCGCCGGGCGAATCGGCCAGGAGCTGGATCCCGTTGATCCGGGACTCCGGCGGCTGGCGCCGGTCCTCGAAGAGGATGACGTGCCAGCCGAACTGGCTCTGCACGGGCGGGAGGAGGTCGCCCTTCTTCAGGCCGGTGTTGAAGATCGCGTCCGCGAAGCCGCGGTCGAGCTGCCCCTGGGTGAAGTACGGCAGCTCGCCCCCGGCCGCCCCGGAGCCGGTGTCCTTGCTGTCCGTCCCGGCGATCTCGGCGAACTGCCTGGCGAGCTCGTCCGGCTGGCCGACCAGCGCCTTCAGCCTGTCGTACGTCGCCTGCGCCTTCGTCCGGGCAGCGGCCCAGCTCGGGTCGTCCGACGGCGCCGGGCTCGCCGAACCGGGCGCCGTGTCGCCCGGCGTGTAGAGGATGTGGCGGACCTTGACCTCGTCACCCGGGCCCTGGTAGCTCGCCGTCGAGATGAAGATCTCGCTGACCAGCCGCTGGGCCGAGGGCTGCTCGGTGACCTCCGCGACGACCTTCGCCGTGAGCTCGTCGCGGACGAGGTCGCCGCGGACGGCGTCGCGGTAGGCCTGGATCGGGATGCCGGCCTCCTCGATCTGCTGGACCCAGTCGCCGTCGACGGTCTGGGGGGCGATCTCGGTGACCTTGCCGATCCGGTACGTGCCGTCCGGGCCGGCGAGGACCTCGGTCAGGCCGTCCAGACGGGAGGGCGAAGACCGCGGCGAGGAAGCCCTCGGCGTACGAAGCGTCGTCGGCGAGCGCCCAGCCGATATCCCCGCCGGCGGTCGCCCAGCCGTCCGTCGAAACCGCCTTCGCGATCTCCGCGAACGGCTTGCCGGCCCGGATGTCCGCGAGCGCCTTGTCCGCCGTTGCCTTCGCGGCGGCCTTCTGCGCCTCGCTGGGTTCCTTCGCGCCGGCGGTGATCTCGGGCTTGACCGAGATCAGGAGGACGTGACGCTGCTCCCGGTTGGTCGCCTCGTCGACGAGCCGCTGGTCGATCTTCGGGTCGTCCACGACGATCTCCCTGCCGGCCGCCAGCTGGCCCTGGAGGGCCACGTCGATGAGCTGCTCGAGGGTCGACTGGGCGAGCGACTGGCGCTGCTGCTCGTACACGGCGAGCCGGGTCTGAGCCTCGCTGTCCGTGATCCGGCCGAGCTGGAGCTGGTCCCGGGCCTGGGCCTCCGCCCGGTCGATCCGGAACGCGTCCACCTTCGCCCGATCGCGGAACTGGTCCTTCGAGATCTTCGTGCCGTTGACCGAGGCGACCTCGGCGAAGTGCTCCCCGACGTACGTCGCGACGCCGGCCCCCACGAGGGCCGCGATGCCGATCAGGACGGCCAGGCCGAACCCGATATTGGTGAACAGGTTGCGGCGGTCGTCCGACTCCCACGACGGGCGGTGCGAGCGCTTGACGACCGGCTTGGTGCGAAAGGTCATTCGGGCGTTGCTTCCTGCAGCGGGTCCCGACGGAAGCCGGGTGGACGGGGGCGGTATCGTACCCTATGTCCGCCGACGGTCAGGTACGCGAGCGTCGAGCGCGCGGGCGCGAGAATGGCCCCGCCGATCATGAGCCCGAGCGTGAGGAGGCCACCGATCAGCGACAGGGCCGTCATCAAGGGTCGGCGGATCCTCGTCACCGGAGGGTCGGGCACCATCGGCGCTCGCCTCGTCGGCCGCCTCATCGATCTGGACGCCGAGGTCGTCCGGGTCTTCGGCCGCGACGAGACGAAGCAGTTCTACCAGCGCCAGCGGTACCGTGACCTGCGCCACGTGCGCTTCCTCATCGGCGATGTCCGCGACCGGGATCGCCTCGCCCGGGCGATGGAGGGAATCGACGTCGTCTTCCACTGCGCCGCGCTGAAGCACGTCGAATCGGGCGAGTACAACCCGTTCGAGGCGACCCAGACGAACGTCGTGGGGACCCAGAACGTGATCGACGCCTGCCTGGCGGCCGGGGTCGGGACGATGATCCTCACGTCGTCCGACAAGGCAGCCAACCCGACCTCGGTGATGGGCGCCAGCAAGCTCCTCGCGGAGAAGCTGGTGACCGCGGCGACGAACTACCGCGGCCCACATCGGACGACGTTCGCCAGCGTCCGCTTCGGCAACGTCCTGGGCTCGCGCGGATCTGCCCTCGAGCTGTTCGGTCGGCAGGTCGCGGCCGGCGGTCCGGTCACGGTCACCGACCCGACGATGACGCGCTTCGTGATGAGCACGGACCGCGCGGTCGAGTTGGCCATCATGGCGGCCCGGCTCGCGCACGGCGGCGAGGTCTTCGTGTTCAAGATGCCCGCCGCCCGCCTGGCCGACATCGTCGACGCGGCGATCGCGATCGGGGCGGCGGCCGCCGGGGCCGATCCGGCGACGATCGAGAGGGTGACGATCGACCCGCGACCCGGAGAGAAGCCGTACGAGGAGCTGATGACCGAGGACGAGTCGACGCGGGCTCGCGACGTCGGCGAGATGTACGCGGTCCTGCCGTCGATCGAGGCCCTCCCGGAGGTCGTCGAGGCGTACCGGCACGTGCCCGCCGCCCCGGTCGGGGCCTACCGCTCGGACCATGTCGAGCCGCTCACGTCGGCGGAGGTGCTCGCCCTCGTCGCCCAGACGATCGAGCGGGAGCGGGCGCTGGCGTGAGGGTCCTCGTCACCGGCGCCGCCGGGTTCATCGGGCGGTGGGTCGTCGGCGAGCTGCTCGCGCGCGGGCACACCGTCCGGCCGATCGACAACCTCGTCGCCGGCGACGTCGCCAACCTCGCCGAGTTCGCCGGCCATCCCGACCTCCTCCCGTTCGAGGAGGGGGACGTCCGGGACGCCGACGCCTGCCGGCGCTGGGCGGGCGAGGCCGACGCGATCGCCCACCTGGCCGCCTCGATCTCCGTCCAGGACTCGATCGACGATCCCGCGACGACGTTCGAGAACGACGTCGTGGGGACGTTCCGGCTCCTGGAGGCGGCCCGGACGAACCGGGCCCGGTTCCTGTTCATGAGCACGTGCATGGTCTACGACCGGGCCACGACCGCGACCGGGATCGGCGAAGGGCACCCGACGAGGCCGGCCTCGCCGTACGCCGCCTCGAAGCTCGCGGGCGAGGCGCTGACCCTGTCCTACGGCCACGCCTACGGCCTGCCTGTGGCGGTCGTCCGGCCGTTCAACACGTACGGGCCGTTCCAGCGCTCCGTCGGGGAGGGCGGCGTGGTGGCGATCTTCACCCGCCGCTCGCTGCTCGGCGAGGAGATCCGGATCTACGGGGACGGGACCCAGACGCGGGACCTGCTCTACGCCGAGGACTGCGCCCGGTTCGCGTGCGACACGCTGCTGTCCGATGCGGCGGCCGGCCGGATCCTCAACGCGGGCACCGGGCTGGACGTGTCGGTCAACGACCTGGCCGCCGCGATCGAGCCGGATCCGAGCCGGATCGTCCACGTCGAGCACATCCACCCGCAGAGCGAGATCGCCGTCCTGCGCTGCGACCCGCGGCTCGCGACGGAGCTCCTCGACTGGCGACCGCAGGTGCCCCTGGCCGACGGCCTCGGGCGCGTCCGGGCCTGGATGGCCGAGCGGCTCGAGGCGGGGATCCCGGTCGCATGAGCGCTGCGGACCGGCTGGCGATCGACGGGGGGACACCGATCCGAACCGCCCTCCTGCCCTACGCCCGCCAGCAGATCGACGACGCCGACGTGGCGGCGGTCACGGCCGCCCTCCGGTCCGACTGGCTGACGACGGGGCCGCGAGTTCCCGAGTTCGAGCGCGGCCTCGCCGCGGCCACCGGGGCACGCCATGCCGTCGCGTTCTCCTCGGGGACCGCAGCGCTCCACGGGGCGACCGTCGCCGCGGGACTCGGCCCGGGCGACGAGGCGATCACGACGCCGATGACCTTCGTGGCGACGGCCAACGCCGTCCTCTACGCGGGAGCCGAGCCGCGTTTCGCGGACGTTGACCCGGGGGCGCTGCTCATCGACCCCGCCCACGTGGCCGCGGCGATCACCCCCCGGACGCGGGCGCTCCTGCCGGTCGACTACGCCGGTCACCCGGCCGACTACGCGGCCCTCCGCCAGATCGCCGACGCCGCCCCGGGCGGACCGCTCACGATCATCGCCGACGCGTCGCATTCGCTGGGGGCCGATCGCGACGGCCGAGCTGTCGGGACGCTGGCCGACCTGACCGTGCTCAGCCTCCACCCGGCCAAGATCCTCACGACCGGCGAGGGCGGCGCCGTGCTGACCGACCGTGACGACCTGGCCGAGCGCCTCCGTCGCTTCCGGAACCACGGGATCGCGACCGAGCTGGGCGCGCGGACCGACTGGACCTACGCGATGGTCGAGCTGGGCTACAACTACCGCCTGACCGACATCGGGGCGGCCCTGGGGACCTCGCAGCTCGGACGGCTCGACGCGTTCCTCGCGCGACGGCGCGCGCTGGCCGCCCGCTACCTCGAGCGGCTGGCCGGCCATCCCGCCCTCGACCTTCCGGTCGTGGCGCCCGGCGTCAGATCCGCCTGGCACTTCTGCTTCGTCCAGCTCCGGCTCGATCGGCTCGCGGTCGATCGCGGCGCGGTCTACCGGGCGCTCCGCGCGGAGGGGATCGGGGTCAACGTCCACTACATCCCGGTCCATGCCCACCCGTACTACCGCGAGCGCTTCCCGGGACTGTCCCTGCCGGTCGCCGAGAGTGCCTACGAGCGGCTCCTGACCCTGCCGCTCCACGCCGGCATGACCGATGCCGACGTCGACGACGTCGTGGCGGCGCTCGACAAGGTGACGACCGCCTACCGGGCCGGCTGAGGAGCGGGCGGTGCGGACGGTCGCGGTCGTCCAGGCGCGGATGGGCTCGACCCGCCTGCCCGGCAAGGTCCTCGAGCCGATCGGCGACCGGCCGCTGCTCCTCTGGACGCTGGCCGCGATGGCGGCGGTGCCGGAGGTGAGCACGATCGTCGTGGCCATCACCGACGACGCCTCGGACGACCGGCTCGCGGCATTCCTCGCGGCGGAGGGCCGGATCGTCCATCGCGGCCCGGTCCGCGACGTCCTGACCCGCTGCTGGGAAGCCGTGGCGCCGTACGCGCCGGACCTCGTCATCCGCGAGACGGCGGACAACCCGTTCGTCGATCCGGCGGTCGTCGCCGCCCAGGTCCGGCGCGCCCAGGAGGGCGGCTTCGACTACGTCGGGACGGCCGGCTGGCCGCTCGGGATCGCCGCCGAGGTCGCCCGGGCCGGGGCGCTCGAGACCGCCTACCGCGAGGCGACCGACGACGCCGAGCGCGAGCACGTCATGCCGTTCCTGTACGCCCGGCCGGAGCGCTTCCGGATCGGCACCCTCGATCCGGCCGTGCCGCCGCCGGCCGGACGCTTTACCGTGGATACGGCCGCGGACCTCGCGTTCGCCCGGGCGCTGGCCCAGCGGCTCGGGGCGGTCGAGACGGCCTCGATCGAGGCGCTCGGCCGGATCCTGGCCGCCGAGCCGGAGCTCCTCGAGCTGAACCGTGACGTGCGCCAGAAGACCTGGCAGGAGGCGGAACGATGAACGTCGTGCGGATCGGGGACCGACCGGTCGGCGAGGGGGCGCCCGTCTACATCATCGCGGAGGCCGGCTCGAACCACGACCGCGACCTGGCCCAGGCCCGGCGGCTCATCGAGATCGCCGCCGAGGCGGGCGCGGACGCGGTGAAGTTCCAGACGTTCGCCGCGGACAGGATCGTCGCCGAGACGCCGACCCGGGCGAAGTATCTCGACGCGATCCTCCCGGCGGGCAAGACGATGAGCGAGCTCTTCCGCGAGCTCGAGCTGCCGCGCGAATGGCACGCCGAGCTGAAGACGTACGCCGAATCGTGCGGCCTCGACTTCCTGTCGACCCCGTTCGACCACGAGGCGGTCGACCTGCTCGACGGGCTCGGGGTCAAGGCGTTCAAGGTCGCCACCTACGAGCTCTGGCACCTGCCGCTCATCCGGGACATCGCCTCGCGCGGGAAGCCGATCATCTGCTCGACCGGGATGGCCAACATCGGCGAGGTCCAGGCCGCCGTCGACGCGGTCCGGTCGACCGGCAACGAGCAGCTCATGCTCATGCACTGCGTGGTGAACTACCCGCCCCCGTTCGCCGAGCTCAACCTGCGCGCGATCGAGACGATGCGCCGGGCGTTCGGGGTCCCGGTCGGCTGGAGCGATCACACGCCGGGCTGGCTGGCGCCGGTCGTCGCGACCGCCCTCGGCGCGGCCCTCGTCGAGAAGCACTTCACGACCGATCGGACGCGTCCGGGTCCGGACCACCGGTTCGCCCTCGAGCCGGATGAGCTGGCCGCGATGGTCCGGGCGATCCGCGACGCCCAGGCGGCCCTGGGCGATGGGGTCAAGCGGATGGCACCCGCCGAGGCGGACCTCTACGTGACCGCCCGCCGCTCGCTCTTCGCGGCGCGGACGGTCGAGGCCGGGACGGTGCTCGGCGCGGATGACGTGGCAATCCTGCGGCCCGGCACCGGGATCGAGGTGCGCGACCTGCCCAATGTCATCGGCCGGACGGCCCGTCGACGGATCGAGCGACACGAGCCGCTCGCCTGGGAGATGTTCTGATCGGCGACCGGAAAGGCTCCGGGCCGCTCGTCCGGCTGGTCGCGGCCGCCGCACCGAACGACGGGCGCGGCCATCTCTCGAGGGCGCTGGCGCTCGCCGACGCGCTCGCTCGCGCCGGAGCCACGGCCGAGCTCGAGCTGCTCCGCGGCGAGCTCACCGTTGCCGAGCGTGGCCGGCTCGCGGGAGGGCGGCTCACCGTCCTCGGGCCGGGCTCGCCCGTCACCGAGGACGTCGCGGCGGTGGTCGTCGACCTGCCCGACCTGGCCGCCGCCGTCGACCGGTTCGACCCGGATCGGCTGATCGTGTTCGATGACCGCGTCGCCTTCCGCGGGAGGGCGGCGGTGGTCGTCCAGCCGTCGCTGCCGAGCTGGGCCGGGCCGGGGACCGCCCGCCGCGTGCTCGCCGGCTACGCGAACGCCCCGGTCGCCGAGGCCTACCGGCGGCTCCGGGCGAAGCTCGCCTCGGCCCAGCCACCGGAGGCCGCCGAGCGTCCGCGCCTGGTGGCGTGCTTCGGCGGCAGTGACCCGGCGGACGTGATGGGCCGGATCGGGCCGGGCCTGGCGGCGGATCCGCGCTGGACCGCCGAGCTGGTGGTCGGCGCCGGCTACCGGGGCTCGACGGAGTCCTGGCCAACGCGGGCGGTCCGCGACCCGGCCGATCTCCCGGAGCGTCTGGCGGCCGCCGACCTGGTCCTGATCGGTGCCGGAACGATGAAGTTCGAGGTCGCCTGCCTGGGACGGCCGGCGATCCTCCTCGCCGTCGCCGACGACCAGCTCATCGTGGGTCCACCGTACGCCGCGACCGGCGCCGCAGACTACCTCGGTGATGGCCGGACGATCGACCCGGAGCTCGTCCGGGCGGCCGTGGCCCGACTCCTCGCCGATCGGCCGCGGCGAGCCGCCATGGCCCGGACCGCACGCGATCTGGTCGACGGCGATGGAGCCCGGCGGATCGCCGAGGCCGTGCTGGCGGTGGCGGCCGGCGATATGCCATGAGCCGGTCCGGGCGCCTTGGCTCGGGGCTCGTCCCGCTGCTGCTCTACCCGGTCCTCGCGCTACTCACGTTCCCGGCGATCGGGGCCATCCTGGCCGGGGAGGGCGGCCCCGCCTACGCCCTGGACGTGTTCGACGACGGCGGCGGGGTGCCCCGGCTGGCCATCGTCGCCCGCGACTGGGCGGCCCACGGGGTCAGCCTGTGGGATCCGCACCTGACGGCCGGCAACGCCATCCTCGGCCAGTTCGCGATCAGTCCGTTCGCGTTGGACGCCGCGCTGGCGATGGTCGTCGGCCCGTTCGGTGCCTGGGCCGTCACGAGCTGGCTGATGCCGGCCGTGGCCGGCATCTCGATGCATCTGTTCCTGCGGGACTCGCTGCGGCTGCCCATGGCGGCCGTGCTCGGCGGGAGCGTCCTCTACCTGTTCGGGAGCTGGCACTACATCTACGGCTTCTCGATCCTGCTCCTGCCGCTGTTCCTGTGGCTCGCCGACCGGGCGATCCGGTCGTCAGGCGGCTGGCGGCCGGTCGTCGCCGGGGCCGCCCTCGGCGCCGTCGCACTCTATGAAGGGCTGTCGCAATGCGTGATCATCGTCGCCCTCATCCAGCTCGCGTTCGTGCTGGTCGTCAGCGCCGAACGCCGACGGCTCGATCGGGTCGCCCGCTGGATCGCGATGTGGGCCGGGGCGTTCGCCCTGTTCGGCCCCGCGCTGCTGACCCAGCTGGTGGCCCTGCCGGACTCCCAGCGGACGATCTGGGACCTCGACTACCTGTTCGGCGCGAGCCTGTCGACGGCGGTCTCGACCGTGGTCCATCACTACGCCGCGGTACTCAGCGGGGTGCCCCTGGCGGGTGGCTTCGGACCCGGTCAGTTCCGCTACGGGACGCTGTTCCTCGGCGGCCTCGGGCTGCCCCTCCTCGCGCTCGGGCTCGTCCCCGGGCGACGCGATCGACGGTCGGCCTTCGTCGTCGCGCTCCTCGTTGCGATCCCCATCCTCGACCTCGCGGCGATCCTGCTCACGCCGCTCCAGCAGGAGCTGGGCGGATTCCTGAAGTCCTTCCAGCTCGTGCGCATCCGCCACTTCTACCCGTTCGCGATCAGCGCCGTCGCCGCCCTCGGGATCGACGTGCTGGTCGGCGGGGACCGACGCTGGCTCCGATCGCGCCGGCGGCTCGGCGCGATCCTCGTGTCCCTCCTCCCGGTCGGTGCCGCGCTCGCGGTCGGCATCCGGCACGTGCTCCTGGCGTCGGATGGCGCGGCCAGCCACGCCGCGCGCGAGAGCGGCTGGCGATTGGTCGTGGCCGCCCTCGCGATCGGCTTGGCCGCGGCGGCCCTCCTCGCGGTCGCCCTGATCCGGAGCCGCTCCCGGCCGGCCAGCCGGTTCGCCGGGGTCCTGGTCATCGCTGGGCTGCTCCTCGTCTCGGAGCGGGCGCTGTACGCCAGCGGCTCCGCTCTGATGGGTTCGAACATCGACTCCTACGCGGCGTCGCTGGCCGAGACCGACGGACAGCGCTTCCTGGCGACCCAGCCTGGGATCGCCATCGACCGCGTCCTCACGTTCGGCGACGACGCCAACCGGATGGCGGCCCGGGGCTTCCTCCAGGTCGATGGCTACCAGGCGATCTACCCGCTCACCTACCACGACTTCTTCGGCCGGCTCATCGGGCCGCAGCTGGCATCGGATCCGGCCAAGGCCAGCTACTTCGGGAAGTGGGGGGCACGTGCGTACGCCTTCGGGCCGAACGTCGATCCGGAGCTCGTCGCGCTGGCCGGGGCGCGCTGGCTGTACGTCCGAGGTGACGAACTCCCGACCGTCCCCGGCATTGTCGCCCGCTGGCACGGCGGCGACGTGACGGTCTACGAGGTGCCGTCCGTCCTGCCGCGGGCGTTCGTCGTCGGGGCGGTCGAGGAGCAGCCGAGCACCGAGGCGACCCTGGACGCTCTCTCGGCCGCCTCCCTCGACGACCTCCGCGGCCGAGCCTACGCCTCGGCCGGCGCCCGGCTCGACGCGATCCTGGCGGGGATCCCCGGCGGGCTGCGGACGCCCGGGCCGGCCGGCTCGGCGACGATCACCGGTGAGGCGCCGGATCGGGTCGAGCTCGAGGTCCGGGCCGATCGACCGGGCCTGCTCATCCTGACCGACGTGATGGCCCCCGGCTGGGTCGCCGAGCGCGACGGCACGGTCGTGCCGATCGCCACGGTCCACGGCGCGTTCCGGGGCATCACCGTGGACGCCGGCACCCATCGAGTGGTCTTCCGCTATGCCCCGGGCTTCACCTATCTCGGTTTCGGGACGGCCGGGCTCGCGGCGGCGGTCCTCGGGCTGTGGGCGGCCTGGAGCGTCCGGCGGGAGCGCCGGCAGGGTCGCGATGACGGTCCCGGCGGCCGTGGCGACGGTCGCGGGGCGTCTCGGCGCTCATCCGCTACCCTTCGCGTTGACGCCAGGGACGGCCCGGCCCAGTCGGAGGGACGATGACCGGCGAGCGTGATCGACCGCAGGCGAGCAGCCTCGAGGAGCTCTGGGCAGGCGACTTCGGGAAGGCCTACGTGGAGCGGAACCGGGTCCTCGACGAGCGCCGCGCGGCCTTCTGGTCCGGACTCCTCTCGGACTTCCGGATTCGGTCCGTCCTCGAGATCGGCTGCGGCCAGGGCGCCAACCTCCGGCCGATCTCGCGCGCGCTCGACCCCCACGACGTCTGGGGCGTCGACATCAACGACGAGGCGCTCGCCCTCGCCCGGCTCCATGCCCCCGGGGTCAACGTGGTGGCGAGCCGGGCGCGCCGCCTCCCGTTCCGGGACGGCCTGGTGGATCTTTCGTTCACCGTCGGCGTGCTGATCCACCAGCCCGAGACCACGCTCTCGAGCGTCATGTCGGAGATCGTGCGCTGCTCGAACCGGTTCGTGCTGTGGGCCGAGTATCACGCCCCGACCACCGAGGAGGTCCCCTATCGGGGCCAGTCGGGAGCGCTCTTCCGGCGCGACTACGGCGGGATCTACCGCGAGCTCTTCCCGGAGCTGACCGTCCGGCGGGAGGGCTTCCTGGCCCCCGAGGACGGGTTCGACCGGGTCACCTGGCAGCTCCTCGAGAAGCCCGGCGCCTGACGGCGGCCAGCGGCTGCCTGGCCGCCGTCAGCGGCGGTCGGCGGCCCCCAGCCAGCTGAGCAGGTCGTCCCGAATCCGGTCGGCGGCGACGCCCGGCCGGAAGTGGTCCTCCAGGAACCCGCGGCGGATCGCCTCCGGGATCGGCTCCGACAGGGCTCGCTCGACCCCACGGAGGAGCTCGCCCCCGTCGCGGACGGGGATGGCGACGCCGGCCTCGACGTAGCCGAGCAGGTCGTTCGACGTCGTGGTCATCGCCAGCAGGTTCGGCGTTCCCGTGACCACCGCCTCGGTGAGGACGGTCGAGTGCACCCCGAGATGGGCGTCGGCTGCTGCCAGAAGGCGGTACAGGTCGGTTCGCTGGATCACGCTCAGCGCCGGTGGTGGGAACCCGCCGGCCGCCGCCCGGGCACGGATCGCCGCCGTGTACGGCTCGTCGGGCGCCTCGCGCGGGTGGAGCTTGAGACACAGGTGGATCCCGGGCAGCGGGCGGTCGACCAGCCCCGCCAGCGCGCCCATCGTGTAGAACCGCTGGGCCAGGGGCCCGAAGCTGGTCGAGACGACGATGAGCCGGTCGCCGGGCGCGACGCCGAGCTCCGCCCGGACGGCAGCCCGGACCTCGGCCCGTTCGCCGGGGGACCGGTCGTACGCAACGAGATCGAGCCTGGGCGAGCCGACGACCACGAGCTCTTCCGGGCGGTAGACGCTCGCCTCGGTGAGCAGCCGCCGTTCCCAGTCGCCGAACAGGTAGGTCCGGTCGACGAGCGGCAGGGACGCCGGGCGGGTGCGGTGAAGGTAGCCGGGGTGCCAGCGATGGATGATCCCGTGCTGCACGGCGGCCGTGGGCACGCCCTCGAGGCGGCCGGCGGCGATCCACTCCGGTCGGCCGTACTCGTTGGCGAGGAGGATCCCGGCCGGCCGCAGCTCAGCCAGCAGCCGCCGGGCCCGGGCCAGGTCGCGCAGTCGGGCCGGCAGCGTCGAGCGGGTCGCCCGGATGAGCTCGGCGAGGAGAGCCGGCCCGAGATCGATCCCGCCGACCTCGAGGGGCGCCCGGCGGCCGGCCAGACCAGCGGCGATCGCGTTCGCCCAGGCCACGGCATCCGGCAGGTCGCCAGGCCAGGCGAACCGGGCGACCAGGACGTCGACCGGGAGCGTGCGCTCCGAACCCGGGGCTCGAAGGCGTGCCCAGCGCTCGTCGTCGGCGACGACGGCATCGAGCTCGAGCTCGATCGGGGCCAGGGCCGTCGAGCGGAGCCGCTCGATCGGCCCATCGAGGTAGGCGTTGATGAATCGCGGGCCGGCCGGCGTGTCCACCCGCTGGCGAGCGTGCTCGGTCAGGACGAGCAGCCGGCCGGGGCCCTCGGCGATCAGCCGGTCAGTCCGATGGGCCGTCCAGCGCTGGCGGCGACGGACGATGTGACGATGCCAGCGGTCACGCAGGTGGGCCAGCGGCCCGAGCCCGACGGGAGCGGCGGCGGCCGGCGGCCCGTCGACGAGATCGCCCTCGGTCCCCTCCGCGCCCGCCGCCGGAACCGACCGGACGCGCACGAGCACGGCGCCGTCCCGTGCTGCCACGAGGCCCGCGACCTCCGCGAGGGCGCGCTCGCCATGCTCCGGGACCTCGATCCTGCCGGCTGCGTCGGCCGGACAGCCGGGTCCCAGGAGCGCATCGAGGATCGCCAGCCAGAGCAGCCGCTCGTGGAGCCACCACCAGTAGCTGAGGCGACGGTAGAACCAGAACGATGCGCCGTCCACCGCCAGCGCGTCGACGATCCCGTTGTCAGCCGCCCATCGGTCGAGCAGGTCGGTCGTCTCGGCAAAGAGGTCGCGTGCCGACATCACTGGCCCGGCGACCTCGCGCAGGGCCAGTGACCGAGCGCCGTCCGGGGATCCCGTCGGCGGTGCCTCGCCGAGGTGCACGACACACACGTCCGACCCGGCCGCGACGGGCCCGGAGCCGGCCGGCGCGAAGTGGAGAATCTCCGCCGCTCCGGTCATGAGGAATTCGAGCCGGCCCGGGGTCGTTCCCGGACCGGGTGCGAAGCCGGCCGTCCGGAACAGCTCGACGGAGGCGACGTTGTCGGCCCTCACCCAGGCCCGGAAGCCGATCGGGTGGAGCGACCGCCGGGCAGCGACGAGACCGGCCCGCAGGAGCGCATTTCCCAGTCCTCGCCCGCGTGCCTCGGGCGCGACATTGATGCTGACGACCGCCCGACCGTCGGCATCCGGTTCGAACCGGACCACGCCGAAGGGCGTTCCGTCGTCCGCTGCCAGGCCGATCCAGAGGCGACACGACGGATCGCTCAACCGAGCTCGGAGCCAGCTGACGTGATCGGGGCGGGCGATCGGCTCGGTCGAGAAGGACGCAGCGCGGGCGGCGGGATCGTTGGCCCAGGCGAAGAGGAGATCGGCGTCGTCAGCCGTCACCGGCCGGATGCCCACGGGAGCCACGGTCACGCCCGGGCGGCCCAGCCAGCCCCGAGGCGGAGAACCTGGCGCGGCCGGACCGCCCGCCCGCGCGAGCTGTCGGTCGTGTCGACCACCAGGTCGGCCCGCGCATAGACGGCGTCCCAGTCGATGGCCGCGTGGGGCGTCACGACGACCACGACGTCCGATCCGGCGAGAAGCCCGGGCAGGTCCGCCGATGCCGACTCGACGCCGTCGCCCGCCCGGAAGGTTGGGACGTGGGGGTCGTGGAAGGTGACCGCGGCACCGCGCGCCCGGAGCCCGGCGATGATCTCGGCGGCCGGCGAGTTGCGCGGATCGCGCACGTTCGGCTTGAAGGCGACCCCGAGGACGCCGACCCTCGCACCCCTGAGGGCGCGCCCGCGGTCGTTGAGCGCCTCGGCGACGAGGTCGACGACGTGGCGCGGCATGGCGAGGTTGATGTCCCCGGCGAGCTCCACGAAGCGGTCGACGAAGTCGAATTCGCGGGCCCGCCACGACAGGTAGTAGGGGTCGACCGGGATGCAGTGGCCGCCGACGCCGGGGCCGGGCGTGAAGCGCATGAACCCGAACGGCTTGGTGGCCGCCGCGTCGATGACCTCCCAGACGTCGACGCCCATCCGCTCGCACAGCAGCGCGAGCTGGTTGACCAGGGCGATGTTCACGTTGCGGAAGACGTTCTCGAGCAGCTTGGCCAGCTCCGCCGCATCGGGCGAGCTGAGCTCGATCACGTTGTCGTTGATGTGGCGAAGGAGGGCAGCCGCACGAGTCGTGGCCGCCGGCGTCGTCCCGCCGACGAGACGCGGGACGGTCTTCATCGCGCTGGCCGGGTCGCCCGGGTTCACTCGCTCCGGGGCGAACGCGAGCTCGAAGTCGCGGCCGGCGACCAGGCCGGATCGTTCGAGCTCCGCGCGGAACGGGCCGGCGGTCGTCCCCGGGAACGTGGTCGACTGCAGGACCACGAGCTGGCCGGCCCGAAGGTGCTCCCGGACCAGGACCGCGGCGCTCAGGACCGGCCCGAGATCGGGGTCCTTGGCCTGGGTGATGGGCGTCGGGACGCACACGAAGATCGCGTCGGCTGCCTCGAGGGCCGCCTCGTTCGGCGGCACGATCCGGAAGCCGGCGACCAGCCCGCGCTGGAGCCGGGCATCGTCGATGTCGTCGATCGGCGAGCGACCGGACTGGAGCTCCGCCACCCGCCGTGCGCTGGCATCCACGCCGATGACGTCGAGGCCCGCCTCCTCGAACGCGAGGGCCAGGGGCAGACCCACGTACCCAAGACCGATGATGGCGACGCGGGTGTCCGGGCTCACGATTCCTCCAGGTGATGCTCAGGCGACCGACTCGCAGTCGCCCTGTCCTGGCCGGAGGATAGCCCGTCGCCGGCAAGCCGATCGATGAGGGCCTCGAGGCGATCTGCTTCGTGCTCCCAGGAGAGTTCGCGGATCCGCGAGAGGGTGACCGCAACGGCTGCGTCGCGGGCCGCCGGGTCATCGACCAGGCGCAGGACCGCGTCCGCCAGTGCCCCGACATCGCCCGGCTCGTAGGTGGTCACCGACCCAGGCGGGAACGTTCGCTCGACCATCGGCAGGCGGGAGGCGAGGACCGGCTTGCCCATCGCGCCGTACTCGAAGATCTTCGTCGACAGCGAGAAGTCGGTGAACGGGTTGCGCCGGGTCGGGGCAAGCCCGATGTCGGCGCCGGCGATCGCCCGGGGCACGTCCTCGATCGGGATCCGACCGTGGAACGTCACCCGGTCGGCGACCCCGGCGCCGGCGGCCCTGGCGCGCAGCGGCCCCTCGGCATCGCCGCGACCGTAGAGTTCGAGCGCGACGGGCAGCTCCGGGCGGACGTCCCGGATGCGGGCGACCGCGTCGATCGCGACGTCGACCTCGTAGATCGGCGTCAGCGCCCCGGCGTAGACCAGCCTCAGCGTCCCGTCGGCCCGGAACGGCCGGCCCGGCTGGGCCGACGGGTCGAACCGTTCGAGCGACGGGCTGTTGAGCAGGACGGTGATCTTGTCGGCCGGGACCCCGAGCCCGACGAGCCGGGCCGCGAGCGCATCGTTGACGGTGATCGCCGCGCTTGCCAGGCCGATCGAGATCCGCTCCTGCAGGACGAGCAGGCCGTGGACCAGCGGGTTCGAGGCGCGCGGGAAGCGCATCCGGAAGAACTCGGGCATCGCCTCGTGGAGGTCGATGAGGAGCGGCACGCCGGCGATGAGGAGCGGCACGCCGGCGAACACCAGGAAGTCCGGCAGCGTGTGGACCTGGACCACCGCGTAGCGCCGGCGCCGGTACGCTCGGGTCACGGCCCAGCCGGCCCGGACCAGGAAGGCCAGGTACTCGCGCAGGTAGGTGCCCAGCCCGGCGCCCTGGTGACGCTGGACATCGAGCCGGTGGATCCGGACGCCTTCGACGGTGCCGGTCGCCGTGTCACCCGGCTGGCGCAGCGAGAAGACGTCCACGGGCCGCCCGCGCGCGACGAGCGATTCGGCCTCACGCCGGACCCGCGGGTCCTCCTCGTAGTAGGCGTGGACGATCATCGCCACGGGGCGGAGGGGCGGGCCGGGCCGGAGCGGTGCGGTCACAAGGCCCATCGTAGCCGGGAGCTTTCCAGCGCGCCCCCGGGCCTGCGCCGATCCCGTGCTACCGTACGTCGCTGAATGGATGCCACCCGAGAGGTCTCCGCCTCGTATCGTTCCACGGCCGTCCGTCTCGGGGCGCGCAGCCTCATCGGTCAGGCGGCCGGCGAGATCCGGTCCCGGCGACGCCTCATCCGCTACCTGGTCCAGGCGGACCTCAAGAAGAAGGGCGCGGACACCCTTCTCGGCAACGTCTGGTGGGTGCTCGACCCACTCCTCCAGATGCTCGTCTACGTCATCCTCGTGTCGGTCATCCTGGACCAGCACCAGCCCGACTACCCGCTGTTCATCTTCGCCGCGATCCTGCCCTGGAAGTGGTTCACCAGTCGCGGTCGGGGACGCGATCACGTCGGTCATCGTCGCAGGACCGGCTGATCAAGCAGATCCAGTTCCCGAAGATCGTCCTGCCGACCGCAGCGACGGTCGCCGGCGTCGTGAACTTCGCCTTCGGGCTGGTTCCGCTCGCCGGCCTGCTCGTCCTCTTCTACCGCGACCGGGCGAGCCCGCCTCTGGCGCTCATCCCGGTGATCGCCGCGGTCCAGTTCGTATTCACCCTTGCGTTCGCCTACGTCGTTTCCGCGAGTCAACGTCTTCTACCGGGACATCGGCAACGTGAGTCGCCACTTCCTGCGCCTGTGGTTCTACCTGTCACCGGGCCTTTACGGCGTCGAGAGGCTCCACAGCCTGAGCGAATCCCAGCCGACCCTCATCCAGCTCATGGCGTTCAACCCGTTCTATACGCTGTTCAATGCGTATCGGGCGGTCATCTTCGATGGGCGCCAACCCGACTGGGCCGGCCTCGCCGTGGTACTCGTGTTCTCGGTCGTGATGCTGGCCCTGGCGACCGTCTTCTTCAAGCGGCTCGAGCCGTCGTTCGCCAAGGTCCTGTAGATGACCCTCACGACGAACGGCGCTCGCGCGTCCTGGGCGATCGACGTCCGGGACCTGGGCGTCAAGTACAGCCTCCGGTTCACGAAGAAGACGACCGTGCGCCAGTCGTTCGCCAACCTCCTCCGACCGGGCAGCGGCGAGAAGGCGTTCTGGGCGCTGCGTGACGTCACCTTCCGCCTGGAGCATGGCGAGTCGCTCGCGGTGATCGGCCCGAATGGGGCGGGCAAGAGCACCCTCCTTCAGGCCCTGGCCGGGATCATCGTCCCGTCGGCCGGCGAGATCGACGTCCGGGGCTCGGTCTCGAGCCTGCTGACCCTCGGTGCGGGCTTCGACCAGGACCTCAACGGCCGGGACAACATCCGCCTGGCCGGCGCGTTCCTGGGGATCGAGCACCGCGACATGGAGCGGCGGATGGCCGGGATCATCGAGTTCGCCGACATCGGGGAGTTCATCGACGCCCCGATCAAGACCTACTCGTCCGGGATGCGCGCCCGGCTCGGGTTCGCCATCGCCACGTCGGTCGATCCCGACATCCTCCTCCTCGACGAGGTCCTCGCGACCGGCGACCAGCAATTCCGGGCCAAGAGCAAGGCTCGGGTCCTGGAGCTCGTGAAGGCGGCCAAGGCGATCGTCCTGGTGACCCACGACATGGCCTGGGTGACCGAGTACTGCAACCGGGCGATCCTCATCGAGAAGGGCAGGGTCATCCTGGAGGGCGACCCGGCCGAGGTCGTTGCCCTCCACCAGGAACACTCCGAGCAGGCCCGGGTCGCGAAGGCGGCCGAGGCCGCCCGCCTGCTCGGCGCCGCCGGCTGACGAGCGTATCCTCAGTCCCATGCCCACCCTGACCGGAAAGATCGGCACGTGGCAGCTCGAGCATGTCCAGGCGTGGTCGGAGCGCGAGCTCGTGATCCGGGCACCCGGGCGGCCGATCGTCACTCCAGACACCATCGTGGCCACGATCGGCAGCTGCTTTGCCGCGGAGCTGGCCGGCATGCTCGACGAGGTCGGCATCCGCGGGGCGATGCACCCGGGCGGGCTCTTCTACTCGAGCGTGACGATCCGCCAGGAGCTTGAGCGCATCGCGGGCGGCTGGCCGGAGCGGGCGGCCGAGCCGCTGTGGCGGGTCGGCGGTGGCCTGGTCGATCCGTTCCGGGACTACTACACGGTCCACCCCGACGAGCCGACGCTCCTGGCTGCCCGCGCCGCGGCCGACGCCGCAGCCGACGCGACGTTCCGGGGAGCCGGCGTCGTCGTCGTCACGCTCGGCCTCATCGAGACGTGGCGAAGCCCGACCACCGCGAGCACGCTGCGCCAGATCCCGCACCCGGAGGTCTTCCCGACGCTCGGCGCCGAGTTCCATCGGCTGACGGTGGCCGAGATGCTCGACGACCTGGAACGCATCCGGCGAATCATCCGGGAAACGCTCGGGGCGGAGATGGTCCTGACCACCTCGCCGGTGCCCCTCCACGCGACCTTCAGTCCGCTCGACGTGCGGGTCGCGAACACCGAGTCGAAGAGCCGGATCCGGGCCGCGGTCTCGGAGTTCGTCGACCGCCACCCCGACGTCCACTACTTTCACTCCTACGAGATCGTGGTGACGGCCGAGCGACAGAGCGACTTCTATCGCGAGGACGGCCGGCATGTCCACCGGCACGCCGTCCGCTACATCGTCTCGGAGTTCCTCCGGCTCTTCGCGGATCCGTCGCTCCACCTCGAGGAGGTGGGCAGCTCGTGGCTGACCCCGATCTCGAAGGTGGCGCCGGTGCCGGGCCCGAAGGAGCGTCCGGCCAGGCCGCCGGCGCGATCGGTCTGGCTGCCGCGCCGGATCGTCCGGGGATTGCGCCGTCGGGTGGCGGCCGCCCTGGGCCGGAGAAGCACCCGGGCCGGCTGACCGACGCGCACCGCCGAGCTCAACCCTTCGACGGGCTCGGGACGAGCCGGTCGATGAGCGCCAGGTAGGCAGGGACAGCCGTCTCCCAGTTGTAGCGCTCGCGGGTGACCGTCAGGCAGCGCGCCTTCATCGCGACGAGATCGGCCGGCGGCTGGTCGAGGACGGCCCGAAGGCCGCCCGCGAGATCGGCCGGGTCGGCGGGGTCGGCGATCGCCCCGAGGTTGTCCGACTCGACGATCCGGCGCATGACCTCAAGGTCCCGGCCGACCACGACGGGCGTGCCCGCGGTCAGGCTCTCCCAGAACTTGTTTGGGGTCGACAGGCGCTGGTTCAGCGAGGTCGCCGGGACGGCGATGATCGAGACGTCCGCCGAGGCGGTCCACGCGGGAACGTCGTCGGGGTGGACCGGCGGCAGCGTGAAGTGGCGGCCGACGAAGCGCGGATCTCGGTCCCGGGCCCGAAGCTCATCCGCCCACGGCCCGAACCCGAGCATGACCAGGGCCGCGTCGTCGAGCGCGAGGACGGCTTCCGCCGCCTGCTCCAGGCCGCGCTCGCGCCCGAGCCGGCCGAGGAACAGGACGACCTTCCGCGTCGGCGGGATCCCGGTCGCCGCCCGGATGAGGTCCGGCCGGGGCTCGGTCGGGATCCAGCGCGGCTGACAGTTCAGCAGGACCGTCGGGCGCTCGCGGAGCGGCCAGATCCGCTCGAGGTGGTCGGCGATCGGATCGTTGACCGTGACGATCGCGTCGGCGCGCCGGATCCAGCGCCGCTCGCGGAAGCGGTACGTCGCGAGAATCGGCGCGGGGACCTGGGCGTAGTTGTTCGAGTCGAGGATCACGTCGATGACGTCGTAGACGACCTTCCCGGCCCGCCCGCGGGTGCGCGCATCGTGAGCGAGGTCGTTCGCCACGGCGATCGTGAGGATCCCGAACGCGTGGTAGAGGTCGGCCGGCGGCAACTCGCGCCGAAGGGTGGCCCACCAGCCGCGGACCGACAGCGGCCAGAAGGCGGTCTTCCGGAGGCGGTCGAGCATGAGTGCGGGGATCCGACGAAGCCGGCTCGGCGACGTGGCCGCGGCAGGACGCTCGGCCCAGCCGACCCACCGGCCGGACGGGACGTAGCGGCGGATGCGGATCTCGCCGTCGCGTTCCTCGCGTGGCTGGTCGTCGCCCGCGACCGCGGCGATCTCGACCTCCCAGCCGGCCGTCGCCAGGCTCCGGGCGACACGCAGCCCGCGCGAATACGGCGCTGCGTGGTTCGCCACGAGGAGGACGGCCCGCCGGCGGGTCACCACGGCCTTCCGGTCTGCCGCCCGTACTCGGCCAGGAGGAGATCCATCTGGCGTTCCCAGTTGTAGGTCTCGCGGGCGGCCGCTGAGCAACGCTCGCGCCAGGCGGCCATCTCGTCCGGCGACGTGGCGAGCACATCCCGGAGCGCGGCCGCGATCGCCCTTGGGTCGGTCGGGTCGACGAGGACGCCGCAGCCGGTCTCGCGGACGATCGGAGCCATCCCCGGCAGGTCGCTCGCGACGACCGGAACACCCGCCGCCATCGCCTCGAACAGCTTGTTTGGGGTCGTCAGCCTGTGGTTGAGCGTCGTCGGCTGGATCGGCATCGCCACGACATCCGCACTGGCGATCCAGGCGAGGAGCTCTGTCGGCGGCACGGCCGGCAGGACCCGGACCCGGCCACCGGTCGCCGAATCGGCGGCGATTGCTTCGAGCTCGGCCTGGAGCGACCCGTAGCCGAGGAGGACGAGAGTCGCTCCGGGGACGTCGCGGATCGCCTCGACGAGCTGCTCGATCCCGCGGTCGCGCGAGAAGCCGCCCTGATACACGACGACCCTCTCTGCTGGATCGAGCCCGATGGCGTCGTGGAAGCGATGCTCTCGCGGGGAGGGCGGGATCGTCCGGTACGAGCAGTTCATGACGATGAGGGGCAGCTCCACGCCCCAACGACCGGCCATCACCTCGGCGTAGGGACGGTTGACCGTGATCACGCGATCCGCCCGGCGCGCCCAGCCGTGCTCCGCCCGAGCGACGAGCCAGCGCATCGGCCGCGGGAGCCGGGCTAGGTTCGCCGCATCGACGTAGATATCACGGGCGTCGTAGACGACTCGACCGCCTGTCCATCGGGCGAGGTCAAGCGCGATCGGGACCCCCATGTAGGCCATCCCGTGGTAGAGGTCGGCGACCGGCGCGACCGCCCGGGTCGCACGAGCCTGGGACCGGATCGTCAACGGGATCGCCAAGCGGCGGACGACGGCGCCGAGGGCCCGGCGAGGCAGGGCCCCGACCATCCGAGCGGCGCCCGGGCGGCCGGCGGCCGGCGCCGGCACCGGAGCGGAAGCTGTGGCTCCATCCGCGGTAGGGACCGGAGGCGCTGGCCGGGCGGTCGATCCGGCGACTCCGGGGCGGGGTGACCGGCGCGCGGCGGAACGAAGCCGCCGGATCGTCGCCAGGCCCGGCATCCCGTCGGCGGCCGGGGACGCGACGCGGACGATCGCGTAGCCGGCCGGATGCACCTCCCGGCGAGGCAGGCCGGCCTTCCAGCGGGCAAGGACCGTCACCGTGTGGCCACGGGCCGCGAGCGCGCTGGCGATCCGGTACGTCCGCGAGTCGAACTCGGCGGTCGAGGGTAGCACGAGGACGGCACGCTGGGGAACGATCGCATCCGCGTCCGTCGTGGCACCGGGGCCGCCGGGGCCGCCGGTCGGCGGCGAGGACGACGTCACCTGCGATCCCGCACGAGGGCGGCCACGATCGCCGCTCCCGCGCCCGCCGGCGCGAGCGCGAGGCCGGCCGCTCGGGCGCGGGCGATCGCCTCGGCCGAGTCGGCCGGCGCCAGCCGGTCCAGCTCGGCGGCCGCCCGCCCGGCGTCGAGCCCGACGACGACCATCCGGCCACCCGAGTCGGCCACCGCCTCGACCCACTCCGTCGTGTCGCGCAGGACGAGGCAGGGGACGCCCAGCCAGGCCGCCTCGCGCTGGACGCCACCCGAATCGGTGAGCACGGCGGCGGCGTGAAGCTGGAGCGCGAGGGTCGTCCGGTAACCCTGCGGCTCGACGATCCGGACGGACGCCGGAACGGCCACGCCCGCCGCGTCGAGCGCCGCCCGGGTCCCCGGATGAAGCGCCAGGACGACCGGCCGGTCGGGCCGGGCGACGGCGCCGAGGAGCCCGGCCCAGGCCCGCAGGGCTGCCGGCTCCCGGTTCTCGGCTCGATGGACGGTCGCCAGGATGTAGCCACCGGGCCGGAGCTCGAGGCCGGGCGTCCCGCTCGCGGCGAGCCGGGCGGCGATCGAGTCGAGGACGGCCGGGTCGCGGACCTCGACCGAAACCCGGGCGGCCAGGTCCTGCATCAGGTCGCCGACCCGGACGACGCCGTCGACGATCCCCTCCGCCAGGAGGTTGGCGACCGCGGTCGGGGTCGGGGCGAAGAGCCAGGTCGAGAGGTGGTCGGCGACGACCCGGTTGAGCTCCTCGGGCATCCGCCGGTCGAAGCTGCGCAGTCCGGCCTCGACGTGGGCAACCGGGATCGCGAGCTTGGCCGCCGCCAGGGCGCCCGCCAGGGTGGAGTTCGTGTCGCCGTAGACGAGGACCGCGTCGGGCCGCTCGGCGATGAGGATGGGTTCCAGGGCGATGAGCATCCGGCCGGCCTGCTCGGCGTGGCCGCCGCCGCCGATGCCCAGGCTGTGATCCGGCCGGGCCAGCCCGAGCTCGCCGAAGAACGCGCCGGCCATCGAGTCGTCCCAGTGCTGCCCGGTGTCGACGAAGACCTCGTCGTGGCGGGTCCGGAGGACCGGCTGGAGCGCCGCGGCCTTGATCAGCTGCGGCCGCGTCCCGACGACGCTGACGATCCTCACCGGAGGGCCGGCCGGCACTCCGACGCCGTGATAGGCGACGCGCTCCGGGAGGGCCAGCCCCCGGAGGCTGTTCCGCCCGTCGAAGATGACCTCGACCTCCGGGAAGAGCCCGAGGTCGAGCCCGCGGAAGAGCGGGTCGGCCGTCTGGGTGACGATCGCCCGGGCCGGGCTCGGCTCGCCCCAGCGATACGGCGTCGCGGAGCACCGGGCGATCTCCTCGTCCGAGAGGAGCGGGTCGTACGCCGAGACGAGCGCGCCGTGGAACGCCAGTCGCTCGATGAGCGGCAGCGCCCGCGAGTAGGCCAGCTCCTTCACCCCGTCCCGATAGGTCAATCCCATGACGAGGACCGGGACGCCCTCGAGGCCGCCGAGCGCCTTTTCGAGCGCCCGGATCGCCAGGCCGACCTGGCCGTCATTCACCCGGCGCGAGAGCTCGACGAGCTCCATCTCCGGCGCGCGGCTGAGGAGGAAGTGCGGATAGACCGGGATGCAGTGCCCGCCGACGCCGATCCCCGGCTGGTGGATATGGCTGTACGGCTGGCTGTTCGCCGCGGCGATGACCTCCTGGATGTCCACCCCGACCCGCTCGGCGTAGCGGGCGAACTCGTTGGCGAGGGCGATGTTCACGTCGCGATACGTCGTGTCGGCGAGCTTGCTGAACTCGGCGGCCTCGGCCGAGCTCATCAGCGACGACCTCCGCGTCGAGGACCGAGGCGTAGAACGCCGCCGCCCGCTGCCGCCGACGCCGGCCCGATCCCGCCGACGAGCTTGGGGTACGTGGCCAGGTTGCGCAGGGCCGCGCCGCTGTAGAGGCGCTCCGGCGAGAACGCGACGAAGAAGTCCGCCTCGGCACGGAGCCCGCTGACGCCCTCCAGCCGCGGGGCGAAGCGGCCGCGCGTGTCGCCGACCGGGAGGGTCGTCTCGAAGATGACGAGTCGAGCCCGGCGTGGATGCCCGGGGCGATCGCGGCGACCGCCGCGTCCATGTACCGGTAGTCGGGCTGCTGCTCGTCGTCGAGCATGACCGGGACGATGAGGACGACGACGTCGGCGTCGGCCGCGGCGGCGGCGGCGTCGGTCGTGGCCCGGAGGCGGCCGGCGGCGTGGGCGGCGGCGACGAGCCTCGGCCAGGCCGGGTTCCTCGGCGACGTGGGAGCGGCCCTCGTTGATCGCCGTCGACGACGGCCTGCTGGACGTCGACGGCGATGACCGACCAGCCGTGCCCGGCGAACTGCGCAGCACAGCGGCAGGCCCATCTTGCCGGCGCCGACGACGGCGACCCGACCGACGGTCCCGGCTCGCCGGTCCACGGCGCGACGGTCCGCGGCTCGGCGTGACGGCAGGCGGCGGTCGGCAGCTCGATCGAGCCGCCGAGCAGGCTGGCGCCCGTCGCGGAGGGCCGGGTCGTGATCGTCATCCGACGGGGAGCCTCGAGAGGGCTTCGCCGAGGTCCACCGGCCGACGCTCCGCGGCGGCCGTCAGGAGGGCCTGGGCGATCGCGACGGCCCACAGCCCGTCCTCGCGCGTCGACGATCGGCCGGCCGCCTCGCGGACGACCTCGACGAAGGCGTCGAGCTCGGCGGCCAGCGGCTCGGCGTTCGAGACGGGCAGCTCGGCGACGTCGCCCGGCGAACGTCGGGGCGTAGCCCGCGGATCAGCCGCGGGTGGGCGATGTCGGACCGGGTGAACGTCAGGCGCTGGGTGAGGTAGTCGAGCTCGAACATCCCCTCCTCGCCGACGACGCTCAGCTGGCGGCGCTTGGCCGGCGTCAGCCAGTTCGACGTCGAGCATGCCGGTCGCGCCGGACGGGAAGTGGAGGAGCCCGAAGAGGAGGTCCTCGTGGGTCGGCGTGGATCCGCTGGGCGATCTCGGCGTAGACCCGGACCGGCCGCTCGCCGGCGATCCAGCTCAGGATGTCGACATCGTGGGTGGCCAGGTCGACGGTCACGCCGACATCGCGGATCCGGGCCGGGAACGGCCCGGCCCGCCGGCTGGTGATCGCGTAGACGGTCGACAGCCAGCCGGCGGCGAGGAGCCGGCCGAGCTCGAGCACGGCCGGGTTGAAGCGCTCGACGTGGCCGACCTGGACCGGGACGCCGGCGGCGGTGGCGGCCTCCACGATGGCCCGGGCGTCGTCGACGGTCGCGGCCAGCGGCTTCTCGACGAGGATGGCGATCCCGCGCTCGATCGCGGCGAGCGCGAGCGGGAGGTGGGCGGTCGTCGGGGCCGCGATGACGACGGCGTCGAGGTCCGACTCGGCGATCATCGCGAGGGGATCGTCGAAGCCCCGGGCATCGCTCCCGGCGACCGCCGCGGCCAGGACCTCCCCGACCGGGTCGGCGACCGCGACGAGTCGGCACCCGGGCCGGGCGCCGAGGACCCGCAGGTGGTTCCGGCCCATCGAGCCGAGACCGGCCAGCCCGACCCGCAGCTCGCCGTCGCCGGCAGGCACGCCAGGCGGCGGTCATCGCCGGGCGCCCGCCGCCGCCCCGGTGTCGGTCACGACGTGCCGCTCGACGGCGGACCGGACGGCCGCGATCACGGTCGCCTGCTCGGCGTCGCGTGAGGCCGGGGAACATCGGCAGGGCGAGCGATGCCGGGCGGCGGCCGCGTCCGTGACCGGCAGGTCGGCGTGGAGCCCGCGCTCCAGGACGTAGGCCTGCCGGTGGACCGGGATCGGGTAGTAGATGTCCGACGCCGACGCCCTGCCTCGGCGAGGTCGGCGACGATCGCGTCGCGGGCCGCGCCGACGTCGATCGTGTACTGGTGGAAGACGTGCGTCCGGCCCTCGGGCGTCACCGGCAGCCGGATCGGCAGGTCCTCGAAGGCCGCGTCGTAGCGGGCCGCGATCGCCTGGCGCTGCGCCGTGTTCCGGTCCAGCTTGGCGAACTGGACCAGCCCGATCGCCGCGGCGATGTCCGTCATCCGGAAGTTGTAGCCGAGGATCTCGTGACTGGTAGCGCTGGCGCATCCCCTGGTTCCGGTAGAGCCGGATCCAGTCGGCCAGCCGGTCGTCGTCGGTCGTGACGAAGCCGCCCTCGCCGGTCGTCATGTTCTTCGTGGCGTACAGGCTGAACGCGCCGTGCCCGAAGCTCCCGGCCTTCCGGCCGCGGAACGTCGCGCCGTGGGCCTGGCAGGCGTCCTCGACCACGGCCAGGCCGTGGCGGTCGGCGATCGCCCGGATCATGTCCATGTCGGCGACCAGGCCGAACAGGTGGACCGGGCAGATCGCCCGCGTCCGGGGCGTGATCGCGGCCTCGATCCGCTTCGCGTCGATGAGGTAGGTGTCCGGCTCGATGTCGACGAAGACCGGGCGTCGCGCCCGGTGTACAGGATGGCGTTGGCCGTCGCGTCGAACGTGTGGCCGACGGTGATCACCTCGTCGCCGGGCGCGAGGCCGAGGCCGGCGAAGATGCACATCAGCGGCGAGCGTCCCGTTGCACACCGCGATCGCGTGCTTCACGCCGAGTACTCGGCCCAGCGCTCCTCGAGCTCCGCGACGCGCCGGCCCATGGGCGAGCATCCCGGACGGCGAGGACCTCGGTGACCGCGGCCGATCTCCTCGGGGCCGACGTCTGGGCGGGCGAGCGGGATCATGCCGGGGCTCCCTGGGGGATGGCCGGGGCGCTCGACGAGCATCTCGGCATCGGGGACGTAGTGGTAGCGCCGGTCGCACGACCGGCAGCGCAGGTCCGGATCCTGCGAGTAGGCCATGGGATTCGCGCGGCGGCCGGATCCCCGGAGCTGTTCAGGAGCCGGGCACCGCAGGCGCAGACCCAGCCCATCCGGCGCGCCGGGTTGCCCGCCACGAGGGCGTGGTCCGTCACCGTCCGGGTGACGACCGCCCCGGCGCCGACCGTGGCGAACCGTCCGACCTCCACCCCGGCGACGACGACCGCCCCGGCGCCGATCGAACAGCCGTAGCGCAGGACGATCGGGCTGACCTGCCAGTCGTCAGCCCGGGCGAGGTCCCCGGTCGCGGTGATCGCCCGCGGGAAGCGGTCGTTCGTGAGGATCGCCCCGGGGCCGATGAACACGCCGTCCTCCACGGTCACGCCGTGGTAGACGAGCGCGCCGTTCTGGATCTTCACCCGGTCGCCGATGACGACGCCCTCGTCGATGAAGACGTCCCGGCCGACGACGCACTCGGCGCCGATCCGCGCCCCGGTTCGGACCTGCGCCCGGTGCCAGATGCTCGTCCCGGGACCGACGGAAACGCCGTCCTCGAGGTCCGCGGACGCATGGATGCGCGCGCTGGTGTCGATCACGATGGCTCGGGGCTCCTGTGCGGGTCGGGGGCGGGCGAGACGGCCTCCGGGTGACGCCGACCGATGGCTGAGTATAGCGGAGGGGCCCGCGTGGACCGTCCCCGCGAGGTTCAGCGGCGGCGCCGGAAGATGGCCCAGGCGAGGCCGACAGCCACCCCGAAGGCGAGCGCGCCGCGCCAGTCGACGAGGGTCCGCACGTCTCCGTCGACCCGGCCGGCGATCACGACGCCGGCCGCCGAGCCGCGGCCCATCTCCACCCGGCCGGCCAGCACCGAGCGGACGAACGCCTGCTCGAACCGGGCGTTCCCGGCGAGGACGGCCTGGGCGGCCCCCTGGCTCAGCCGGATCTCCCGACCCATCGCCGCACCGATCGCACCGAGCTCGACCGAGATCTTCTCGGCCCGGGCCGCGCCGATCGCGCCGACGGACACGACGACCTCGCGAGCCTCCACCCGTCCGAGCACGCCGCGCGCGAGGGCGATGTCCTCGTCGGCGGGCCCGTGGCGAGCGAGGCCGGCCGCCTCGGCCGCGGATTCGGCCGTAGCGGCGGCGCTCTCGGCGGCGGCGGCGCTCTCGGCGGCGGCGGCGGTTCTCAGCGCGGGCTCGGGCGGCGGCGCGGGCGAGGCGGGACGGTCCGGCCCGAGAGCGCTCGTCGTCGCCCGGGCGTGGGTGACCTTCGGCTTCGACGGCTCGGGTGCGGATTCCGCGGTGGGTTGGGCGGTCGGTTCGGCGGTCGGTTCGTCGGGCATCGGTCAACTCCGGAGCGAGGGTCAGGCCGCCAGCCTACCCCGACCACGGCTGTGACGCCCGTGCCGGTCGGACCCATCTCCGGCGGATCGACCCGTCGGCGACCCGGCCCGCCAGGCCGCATTCCGGTATCACCGAACAGGTGGGCCGGTCCGAGGCACCTGGGGCCGGCTCGCGCGATCCTCGGGGTCGGAAGCCGTTCGCGACCTCGGGCCATGCCGTGCCGGAGGTCCCGAGAGGAGCGGAAAGCGCCTCGGCGATGGCCCGGGACGGGGTCCGGGCGCCGATCCGACCGGTTCATGTTCGCCGATCGCGGAAACCATCGCTCGGGCGGTGGCAGTCAGCGGCAAGGCCGGCGATCGCGGCGGGGTATCCTGCCCGGGGCCGGGCGCAGCGAAGCCGCCCGGGCAGGAGGGCCGGATGTCCGATCGGTTCCAGGCAGCGGTGCGCTCGGCCGCGATCGGCCTCGCCGGGGCGCTCCTCCTGGTCGCCTGCGGGAGCATCACGCCGACGCCATCCGTGCTCCCGGGCACCGGCGCGACGACCGTCCCGACCCCCGGCTCCAGCGCGGTCGTCATCGTCTCCCCGACGCCCTCCGCGGCCCCGACGCCGACCTCCACGCCGGACCCCACGCCCACTCCCGAGCCGACGCCGGAGCTCGTCCCCGCCCCCCTCACCGGCCGGCTCGTCTCGCCGGCCGCCGCCAGGCGCCACCCCATCGCGGTGATGATCGACGACCTCTCGGCGGCGCGCCCACAGTCCGGCTTCAGTGCCGCCTCGATCGTCTGGCAGGCACCGGCCGAGGGCGGGATCCCACGCTACATGATGATCTTCGGCGAGACCCGCCCCGGCGCCGTCGGTCCGGTCCGGAGCTCGCGCTACTACTACATCGCCTGGGCGGCCGAGTGGGACGCCGTTTACGCGCATTCGGGCGGCTCTCCGCAGGCGCTCGCGACGCTCCGGGCGAAGGGCAACGGCCAGCTCGTCTACAACGCGGACGAGTTCGCCTACGGCGCGTACTTCCATCGGGTGACCACGAAGTTCCCGCCGCACAACCTGTACACGGACGGGACGCAGCTCGACCGGATCGCGAAGCGGGTGGGCGCCTCCAACCGTCCGCCGAAGCCGATCTGGCGGTTCGCGCCGGACGCCAGGCCCGCGGAGCGACCGGTCGGCGGCCGGATCGAGGTGTCCTACCGGACGAGCACGATCCGCTACGACTACGACCGCCGGACGAACTCCTACCCCCGGACGGTCAGCGTGGAGGGAGCCCAGCGGGACGAGACGACCAAGCAGCGGATCGCCCCCAAGAACGTCGTGATCATGCTCATGCGGTTCGGGCCACTCAACGACGGCCACCCGCAGAAGCGTCTCCTGGAGGCGCAGGTAATCGGGAGCGGGGTCGCCTGGATCTCGACCAATGGCCGGACGATCAAGGGGACCTGGCGGAAGGCATCGCTCAGCGGCCCAACGAAGTTCTACGACCGACGCGGTCGCGAAGTGACGCTCACGGTCGGCCAGACGTTCATCAACGTCATGCCGACCGGCACGATCGTGAAGATCCGGGCGGGCGCTCCGCCGCCGATCGATCCACGCTTCGGCAACGGCGCGATGCTGCCGAGCTAGCCCTGCCTGCAGGGCCGGGGGTCAGCGGGCGACGCTACCGAGGCGGCTCGACGAGCGCCGCGCCGCGTCGACCACGAGCCCGATCAGGCGCTCGGCCTCGAACCTGAACTGCTCTGGCGACAGTCCGACGGCGATCGCCGCCGGAGGTCGACCAGGCGGTGTGTCGATTGGGGCGGCCACGCAGGTCAGCCCCGGCACCCCCTCTTCGAGGTCGAGACCGAAGCCCCGACGGCCCGCCGTCTCGAGGGACTCGAGGAGGGCATCGCGCCGGGTGATCGTCCGGTCGGTCAACCGGACGAGGGACCAGTCATCGAGCAGCTCGCCCACTTCCCGCCGAGGAAGCCCGGCGATGAGCACCTTGCCGAGCGCCATCGCGTGGGCGGGACCGCGGAGGCCCGGGCGCAGCAGGCGCTGGTGCTCCGCTCCGGGGAATGACTGGACCGCCACGATCGTCACCTGTCTGCCGACGAGGCGGCCGAGCACCGCACTGCTTCCGGTCTCTACGGCCAGCCGTGCCAACTCCGGGGTCAGCTCAGGATAGGGGTCGAGGCGCCGGTCGAGTCGTTCAATCAGCAGCGGCAGGCGATCGCCCAGGAGGAGCGACCCATCGGTGGCGCGGACGAGATAGCCCTCGTCAAGGAGAGTGTTGACCAGGTGGTAAGCCGTGCCCAACTTCAGGTGCAGGTCGGCCGCGACTTTCTTTGGAGCGACATTGTCCTGCGCCGCAACCAACTCCAGAACCCGAAGCGCGTTCTTGACCGTGGACAGCGTGTCGCTGTGGCGTCGTGGAGTCTCGTGGGTGCCCGTCGGAACGTCGCTTGCCATCGTCAGTACATGGCCTCCAGCGATTCTGCGGCGTCACCGGAGACGATCAGGATCTTCGGCATGCGGATCGACCTCAGACGACGAGTCGGGCACCGCGACAGGGTCCGGCGGCAGATCGCTCGGGTGTCGAAAGCACCTCGTTCTCACGGCTGCCGATATGGAGGCGCAACCATGCTCGGCGTGGCGAGCCTTTGTCAAGTTGCCCGGCAACTTCCTTCCGGCCAACGTGACTCGGTGCCGCTCGGGCCGCTCGAGCCCCTCTCCCGATCACGGGTCCATGAGAAGGCCGTCGACGAAGCGGGCGCCGGCAAGAACCCCCGCCGTCGTCACGCCCTGGCCGTCGCCAGCTCACCGTCGACGTAGACGCGGATCTTGTCCGCGGGCAATCGAACCAGCACGTCACCGGAGGGCACCTGGCGGCCCCGAGGGATGCTCAGCCTGGCCGGCTCGCCGGCGACCAGCAGAGCCACCACCCGGACGCTCCCCTGATCCAGGATGCCGGTGATCCTCGCGACCAGGGTGTTCTCCCCGGGCTCGGACGCCAGCTCCAGATACTCCGGGCGCACGCCGACCTGGATCTGTCCGGGCGGAAGCGCTGCGGCATCGTAGTTCGACCGGAGCCTGGTGCCCACGAACACGAGCGCGGTGCCATCCGAGCTGGCCGGGAACAGGTTCATCGCCGGCGAACCGATGAAGTAGCCGACGTACGTGGTGCGCGGATACTCGAACAGTTCCTCCGGCGATCCTCGCTGGACGACTCGGCCCTCGTTCATCACCACGACCTCGCTTGCGAAGGTCATCGCCTCGTTCTGATCGTGGGTGACGTAGACGACCGTCAGACGGAAGCGCTCGGTGATCTCCCTGAGTTTGCGACGGAGGAAGAACTTGAACTGCGGATCGATGACGGTGAGCGGCTCGTCCATCAGCAGCGCCTTGACGTCCTCGCGGACCAGGCCCCGACCCAGCGAGATCAACTGCTTCTCTGCGGCGGTCAGGGCCCGCGCGGGCCGGCGCAGCTCGCGCCCGAGGTCGAGCACCTCGGCGACCTCGGCGACCTTCTGGGCTATGCGCTCCCGGGGCCACTTCCTGCAGACAAGCGGGAAGGCCAGGTTGTCGTACACCGACATCGCGCTGTAGATCACCGGGAACTGGAACACCTGGGCGATGTTGCGCTTCGCGGTCGGGATGTCGGTGACGTCCCGGTCGTCGAACAGGACCCGGCCCCGCGTCGGCTTCACCAGCCCCGAGATGATGTTCAGCATCGTCGTCTTGCCACACCCGGACGGTCCGAGCAGGGCGTAGGAACGACCGTCCTCCCACACCAGGTCCAGCGGATCCAGGGCCCACGCCTCCTCGTGGACCGCGCTGGTATAGGTGTGGCCGACTCCCCTCAGCGTGATCTGCGCCATCGTCTTCCGGTCTCCGAGGTGGACATGTCAGGGTGCAGCGACGAGCCGGTCGTTCGGGCCGAAGACGAACAGCCTCTCCTGGTCGATCGCCACCGGCACGGCGGCGTTCAGGGGGAAGCGGTGGACGCCCTCGATCTGGAAGACCAGCGGGCCGAAGCCCGTGTCGACGTGGATGAACGTCTCCGATCCGGAGACCTCCGAGAACGTGACGGTGCCGACGACGTCATCGGCCGAGCCGAGCCCGAGCTCGATCGCCCGCAGGCCGAAACGGTACCTGCCCGATGCGAGGCCGCGCATGTGCGACGCCAGCGGCAGGGACCGTCCGCCGCCGAGGCGGATCAGGCCGTCCTCGATCGCACCGTCGACGATGTTCATCGGCGGATCGTTGACGACCGCGGCAACCGCGGTCGTCGCGGGCCGGTCGAACACCTCGTCTGGCGGACCCATCTGGAGCAGGCGGCCTTCGTGCATGACGAGGACGACATCGCCGAGCATCATCGCCTCCGCCGGCTCGGTGGTCGTGTACAGGACGATCGAGCCACCCTGATCCGAGAAGAGACCCCGCAGCTCCTCGCGCATGTGCTCGCGCAGCTTGTAGTCGAGGTTGGCGAGCGGCTCGTCGAGCAGCAACACGTCGGCGCCGCGAGCCAACGCCCGCGCCAGAGCGACCCGCTGCTGCTGACCGCCCGAGAGCTGCGAGGGCCGCCGCCCCTCGAAGCCCCTGAGGCTGACCCGTTCCAGCACGGCACGCGCTCGCTCCCTGGCCACGTCGACCGACAGGCCCCGGCGGCGCAGCGGGAAGGCGACATTGTCGAGCACGCTCAGATGGGGGTAGTTGATGAACTGCTCGTAGACCATGGCCACGTCCCGTTCCCAGACGGGGCGGGCGAGGAACGACCGACCATCGAGATCAAGCGTTCCTCCGTCGATCCGCTGCAGGCCGGCGATCGTTCGCAGGATCGTCGTCTTGCCGGCCAGCGTGCGGCCGATGAGCGTGTGCAGCCGCCCGCGCTCGAGGGTGAAGCTCACGTCGTCGAGGTGTCGGACGTGGTCGACCTCGAGCGTCAGGTGCTCGGCGATTAGCGCCATGTCCGTCCCTTCATCGGATCGCACCGGCGAGGTGGCCACGCGACAGGTACCTCTCCACGAGCACGGCGATGATGACCAGCGGCGTGACGGAAACGAGTGCTGAAGCTGACAGCGTCCACCACGGCGTCACTGATGAATTGAGGGCGACGATCGCGACGGGCAGGAGTTGTGTCTGGGTGAAGGTGAGCGTGAAGGCGAAGAAGAAGTCGTTCCAGCCGAAGATGATGCAGAAGAGGCCGGCGACGATGATGCCCGGCAGGGAGTTGGGCAGGACGACCGAGACGAACCCCCGCAGCGGCGTGCACCCGTCGAGCATCGCCATCTCGTCGAGCTGTCGGGGCACGTTGTTGAAGAAGTCGACCATCACCCAGACCGCGATCGGCAGCAGCAGCGCGACGTACACGAGGATCAGCCCGAGCGCCGAGTCCAGGAGGCCAAGGAAGCGCAGCATGAGGAAGAACGGGATCGCGAGCACGACGGGCGGCATGATCCGCTGCGAGACGAAGAAGAAGACGATGTCGGCGTTCTTGGCGAAGGCGAGCTGATAGCTGAAGCGGGACAGTCCGTAGGCGGCCAGGGTGCCCAGTACGATGCTGATCGCGCTCGCACCGAGCGTGACGACGATGCTGTCCATGTACGGCTGAACGATGTCGATGCCGCCGGTGCCGCCGAACAGACCGGACCAGCCTTGCAGCGAGGGGGTGTACTGCAGCCAGGGCAGGTAGGTCGGCCCGCTGGTGACCCCGTTGATCGTCTTGAAGCTCGTGGTCAGCGCCCACAGGAAGGGCGCCACGACGAAGGCCGACCAGGCCAGGATGGCCCCGTACTTCAACAGCAGGTAGAGCCTGGACATCACGCTCTCCTCCCGGCCATGGCCCGATTCAACGCTCTTGCGATGAAGGTCAGCGAGACGATCATGATCACCAGGTAGGCGAAGGACAGTGACGCCGCGTATCCGATCTGGAAGTCGCGCAAGCCGCGGATGTAGATGTAGTAGCTGGACGTCTCGGTCGCCGTACCGGGCCCACCCGAGGTCAGGACGTAGACCGTCTCCATGATCTTCGACGCTTCGATCAGGCGGATGATGATCGCGCCGACCGAGATGGGACCCATGAGCGGGAACGTCACCCGGAAGAACGTCCGGATCGGTCCGGCTCCATCGATCGCGGCTGCGAGGAACGGTTCCCTGGGCAGGCTCAGGAGACCCGCCAGCAGCAGCAGCACCATGAACGGGGTCCACTGCCAGATCTCGACGATCATGACGCTCACGACCGCCGGCCCGCTCGAGGTCAGCCACTGCTGTGCCGGCAGGCCGAAGAGGGCCATGACGTCGTTCGCCGGGCCAAGCGACTCGTGGAAGATCGTGCGCCAGATGACGGTCATGATGACCGGTGTCGTCATCATGGGAACGAGGAACAGGACGCGGAAGAAGCGCCGACCCTTCACCTGTCGCCAGACCAGCAGGGCCAGCGCGAAGCCGAGCACGTACTCGATCGCAACGGTGCCGATGGCGATCAGGGCAAGCCGCCCTAGCGATGCCCAGTAGCGCGCGTCGGCCGCCAGGCGCTGGTAGTTCGCTCCGCCGATCCAGTCAAGCCCGGGCTGCGCAACGTTCCAGGACGAGAAGCTGACCCGGATCGTGAACAGCAGCGGGAACAGGATGATCAGCAGCAGGACGATCAGGCCCGGCAGCAGGAAGTAGAGCTTGTAGCGTCGGCCCGCCGAGGGTCCCCCAGGACGACCCTGCCCGCGGGCCGCCCGGCCCGCGGGAACCTCGGACTCGCGGGGCTCGCTGGAGGGAACCGGCTGCCCCGCGCCAAGCGCCATGTTTACCTCCCTGCCTGACGCGATCCCGGTCGTCGTTGCTGCCACCGTCGATGTCGCTGCCTGCCAACAGACCCGGCCCAGAAATGGTGCACCCAATGATGGCGCAACGCGGGCGGGTCGGGAAAGCCCCGACCCGCCCGCCGCGTGCCTGACGAACTAGGGCGCGTCCTCGAGAGCCACGACGGTGGCGTACGCCTCGCGGACTTTGTCGACGCCAATCCGCTGCACGATCTGGCGCCATTCGACAGCCACGCCATCGAGGGCCTGCTGAGGGGTCTTCTGGCCTGCCAGCGCGTCGGCGACGCCAGCGGCCATCGAGGTCATGAACTCGTTGACTCCCGGAACCCGGAGGTCGAAGACACGGTTCGGGCTGCCGTCCATGCCCGACAGCGTCTCAACATACGTCGTTGCCGTCTTCGACTCCCAACCCAGCTTGGATTGCCAGAAATCGGGGTCGAAGTCGCTCTTGCGGAAGGGGTTGACACCGAACCGGCCGATCTGCAGGTCGAGCGTGTGGTTCGCCTCGTTGGAGAAGAAGCACAGGAAGTCGAACGCCATGTCCTGGTTCTTGGACAGGTTCGACACCGCCACACCCCAGCCCCAGGTGATGTACGGCGCCCGGCTGGGAACATCGAAATGGTCCCACTTGCCGGTCTCCCGGTTCCATACGTCGCTGGCACCGGGCAGCGGCGCCGCGGCAACCTTGTTGCGGATCCGGCTGTCCTTCTCCATCGCCTGGATGAACGCGTCGTCCCAGCTGTAGCTCATCAGGGTCTGGCCACCGCCGAATGAGAGGATCTCGTCGCCGAGCCCGAAGCTGCTCCCGCCAGGCGGGAAGGCCTTCTGCCCGTCGACGAAGAGCTGCAGCGCCTTGACGAAGCCCGGGGTGTTGATCAGGGGCTCCATCGTCTCGAGGTCGAAGAAGAACCCACCCTTGACGTTGGGGTTCTTGGCGTAGGGCGCTGCACGGCTGATGAACGCCGAGAACATCAGGTCGTCTCGCTTGGTGACCTCGGCGCTGCCGAAGTTGGGCTGGCCGTCACCATCCCAGTCCCAGCCAGAGAAGTAGGTGGCGATCTGGTTGTACTCTTCCCACGTCTGCGGCACCCGCAGGTCCTGGCCGGTGTCTTTCTTGTAGCGAGCCTGCATGAGCCGGGTCGTCGAACACGTCGGTCCGGTACTTCAGGTAGTGACGGTCACCGTCCACCGGGTATTGGATCATCTTGCCGTTCCAGGTGGCGACGTCAATGTAGTTCTGGGTGACGTCCTGCATCCCGCTCACGGACAGATACTGGTCCGGCACCGGGGCCTCGTACGGATTGAGGTCGCCGATCCAGAGCGACGCGTTGAAGAAGATGTCGTACGCTGCCTGTCCGCTCTGGAGCGGGATCAGGACGCGCTGGAACAGGTCACCGAACGGCACGTGCACGACGTCGACCTTGGCGCCGGTGAGGTCAGCGAATTGCTTGGCGTGCAAATCAGTCGGCTCGCCCATGACCGGAACGGCATGGGTGATGATGCTCAGCGTGCGACCTGAGTAGTCCTTCGCGTCGATCGACGCGTAGGAGCACGGACCAGCTACGTCCGGCGTCGAGCCGTACTTGGCGTAGTCTCCCCGTAGGCGGCGTAGCTGATCTCGGCACCGGTCCCGCCCGACGCCAGCCGGCGCGGTCGATATCGGCGCGCTCGAAGTCGGCACGCCGGTCGGACTCCCAGAGGTCGTCCCGCCGCAGCTGGCCACGAGTATGGCCACCAGCAGGGTTGCCAGGTTCTTCTTCCTCATGGAATGTGACTCCTTCCCCGGTTTGTGCGTCCTACGGAATGAGGACGGCTCGACCGTTGACCTTGCCTGCGCGGAGGTCCTGCAGCGCCCTGATTCGCGTCCTTGAGCCCGTACTCCTGAATGACCAGTCTGACCAGGCCGCGGTCAGCAAGGGCCATGAGCTCGTTGAGCTCAGCCCACGTGCCAACGAGGCTCGGGATGATGTTGCGCTCAGTGATGATCAGGTCCACCGCCGGGATGTTGACGTTCTCGCCGTATCCGACGATGTAGTAGTCGCCCATCGCCCGGGTCATCGACAGGCCGAGCGACGTGGTGCCCCGCTCCCCCACGAAGTCGATGACGACTTCCGCGCCCTCGCCCTCGGTGAGCGACATGACAGCATCGAGCGCGCCGCCGTCAGCCTTGACCAGATGGTCGGCGCCGCTTTCCCTGGCCAGCGCAAGTGACTGGTCGGAGCGGGCGACGACGATGATCTCGGCTGCGGACATGGCCTTGAGGCACTGGATGCCAATGTGCCCGAGACCACCGACGCCGATGACGACGCAGTATTGGCCCGGCATGCAGCTCCCGAGTCGCCTTCTTGACGACGCGGTACGCGGTGAGGCCGGCGTCGGCGTAGGGCGCGACGTCCTTCGGGGCAAGCGTCTCGGGCAGTCTGACGATGTTGCGGATGGAGGTGGCCATCGCCTCCGCGTACCCGCCGCCGTTGGAGTCCAAGCCGGGGAACAGCCCTGGGCCGTGCATGTCGTGACCGCGACGGTTCACGAGCGACAGGCCGTCGGTGATCTTGGGGTGGACGATCACCGGGTCGCCCTTCTTCAGACCTTCGACCCCCTTGCCGACCTCTTCGATCCAGCCGGCGTTCTCGTGGCCCATGATCAGCGGCAGCAGCTCGTTGCCGGTGGGGTCCATGTGCGGGCGCCAGACACCTTCGATGATGTGCAGGTCGGTACGGCAGACACCGGCTCCGCCGATGCGCACGATGACGTCGGTCGGCTTGGTGATCTTCGGGTCGACGACGTCCTCGTAGTCGACCCAACTCGACGCGGTGAGATCGTCGTCGTAACGGTTCAGAACTTGTGCCTTCACTCCACAACCTCCCGGGCTCTCGCTCGCCGCGACG
>CAWJIC010000066.1:0-7807 GCA_963842755.1 uncultured Chloroflexia bacterium
GTTCTGCACCATAGTACGTTCGTCGGGTCGACAGCTCAAGTCGGCTCGATCCGATCCTGGGCGAACTCGTTGTGGGCGGCGGGCACGTCGATTGGCTCCCCGTCCTCCCTGGAAAGGTCCTCCCATCCGCAGGCCTCGCAGATGGTGACGTAGACAGGACCGGCCCTCTCCGGGTCCTCGTACGAGGTGAGGCGGTACGAGCCACAGGTCGGGCAGCGGTCGGGCTCGCCGCGCTCGTGGCGAACGAGCGCCATGCCGAAGGACGAGAGGGCGTGGGCGACCGCGGACACGGCAAGAGCGCCGTCCATCCGCGTCGCGCCCGACTCGTGGGTGAGCCAGCTGACGAGCTCCCAGGTGCTCTTCGCGGTCGCCTTCAGGTGGCCCCGCACCCGTGCCGAGCTCGGGCCGTGGGCGATCGCGTCGGCGATCCGTTCGGCCCAATGGATGAAGTCGGCCATCTTGGGCGCATCTTCCCCAGCAGGGACCATCTCGGGCGCCGCGACGGCCTTGACGAACGCTAGGAGGGCCTCGCGGAGGCGCACGCCAACCGCCTGGAACTCCTCGGTCTCGTCCGCCTCGTCGAGCGCGTCGGCGGCGTCCTTCCAGCGGCGCCACGGCGTCGCGAGGCGGTCCTGTTCCTCCTCGGAGGCATCTGGCTCGTTCTTGGCCATGACCCGGAGCATCAGTCCGAGGTGAAACGAGAACGCCTTGTCCATGCTTGGGAAGTCGCGCTGGGTGTAGAGGTTCATGGGCGGGCTGATCACCCACCACCGCCCGCTGCGTTTGGTGTGAACGTCCCAGACCTCGTACGTCGCCCCTCTGACCCGCTGCGTCGCGACCTGCTCGGCATGGACGACCGTCTCGCCCCTTGGACTCTGCGAGAGCACGTACTCGATGACGTCGTGCTCCCGCTCGTGATCGAATTCGTGCGGCGCGAGCGCGCTGATTGCGGGTGACCATGCGGTGCAGGCTACCAGTCGCTGCCGGTCGGAGAAACCCAGGGAGCTCGCCCACCCGGGTCGAACACCCGTGCTATGTCAGGTCCGCCAATGTACCATCGGCGCGATCACGCAGGAGCCGGGTGCGCGTGGAGGCCTGGCACCGCCTGCACCCAAGGCTCCAGGGCCGTCGACGCTGGGCCGGCGACGACACCTTGGCTCTCGGCCACGCCGCCCGAATCGGCGCTGAAGTGCCCGATCGGCCTCCCACGTGAGGAGGTGCGCCGATGACACCGGCAAGGTCCCGGCGCGAGCGCGCGGCGCGCCGTCGGCCGGTTCCGATGTAGCGGCTGCCCGTGAGCGGAAACGAGAGCAGCCCAGTCTTCACGCCGTAGCGTGCGATCTCCAGGACATCGGCATGGCGTGGATCGCCGGGCCGGAGTGAGAGCCCGAACACAACGCCAACCCTCGCGGAGTCGATCGTCACGGTGGTGCAGTGCCGTCGTGGGCCGGTTGGTGCTTGATCTCGTAGAGCGCGGTGTCCGCCCGCGACGTGATCGCCAACGGCTCATCGCCCGGCTGCGCGCGGGCGACTCCCACCGATGCCCGCATGCGTCCCGCTCCCGGCACCTCCGCCTCGATGTGGTGCCCGAGCCGCGTCTCGAGCGCCTCGGGGTGGCCGCTCGTCGAGAGTGCAGCGAACTCGTCGCCGCCCAGGCGGTAGACACGGTCCTCGGCTCGGACACTCGAGCGAAGGGCGGCGGCGATCGCCTGGAGCACCCGGTCGCCGGCCGGATGGCCGAGTGTGTCATTCACGGCCTTGAGCCCATCCACGTCGACCATCGCAAGGAGAAGTCCGTTGGCCCGCCGCCGGTCGACGAGCACGGCCGCCAGGTCGTTGTCGAACGCTCGACGGTTGCCCAGGCCGGTGAGGGGATCGATGAGTGCCTCGGTCCGTCGCAGCGATGATTCTCGCCGGCTCCGGTGAAGCCGTCGTTCGGCCCGCCGCAGGTCGTGGCGCTGGCGGGAGGCCAGCAGCGACGTCGTCAATCCGACCAGGACGCAGACCGTGCCCTCGGTGGCGAGCATGGCGATGTCCTGCCCGGTCAGATGGCGATCCGCGACCGCCACGACCAGGAGTCCGAAGAAGGTCACGGCGAGCGTCATGAACGTCATGCGCCGCGATGCGAAGAGTGCCGCCGCCAGCACGAGCGCGACGTAGCCGCTCAGGTATGGACTGGCGATCGCACCCGTCGTGGCGGCATAGCCCGTCTGCAAGCTGATCGCTGCGACGAGCGCGACGTGCGAGTTGGCGCGGGTGAGCGTCCGGATCGGCGTGACGAGCAGCGCGACGGACCCGAGCGCGGTCGCAGCGATCAAGGCCCCGTGAAGGCTCGCCATGGACGGAGCGACGACGAGCGGCCAGGTCAGCAGCTGCACGCCCGCCGCGAAGAGACCGAGCAGTCCGAGCACGCGCGCGAGGCCTACCGATTGGGGCCACGTCATCACCTGCCGCTCGACGTGGAGCACCGCCCGAGCGATTCTTGGGCTTCGACGGCCGCTGGCGGACCTCATGAACGGCCTCACGGGCGGATGGGCCTGATCGGCTCACGGTCGCCGAGACGATCTTGAGCCCCGGGGCGCTCGATGGCGTACACGGTCAACCCTGGGCGCCATCGCTCGTGCTCAAGCTGATTTGAGTCGGCCACGGGCCGGGCCCCCGACCGTCCTGCGGGCGACCGAGCAGGTAGCCCTGACCGTACGGTACCGCCAGCACGCGGAGCGCCGCGAGCTCCTCCGCGGTCTCGATCCCCTCGGCGATCAGATGGACCTTGCGTTTCACCGCGAAGTAGCCCATCCCCGCGATGAGCGCCTGGCGGGCGGGATCGGTATCGATCCCCCGGACGAGGCCAACGTCGAGCTTCACGAAGTCGGGGGCGAGCTCCAGGATGTGGCGGAGGCTGGCATAGCCGGCGCCGGCATCGTCGACCGCGAGGCGGACGTTCGGCCCGAACGGCGAGAGCTGGCCGCGGAGCGCGGCGTAGTCCTCGACGACGGCATGCTCGGTGACCTCGAGCGTGATCCGCCGCCTGAGGCCTGCCAGGAGCGGACCGAGGCGGCCCGAGCCGATGAGCGCCGGCGAGGCGTTGAGGCTGAGGTACGCCTCGGGCGGGAGGACGGCCGCGGCCCCGAGGGCTGCCTCGAGCGTGGCGACCTCGAGCTCGACCCCGAGCCCGGCCCGGGCGGCCGAGGCGAAGACGATGTCGGGCCCGGTGCCATCGGTAAAGCGGCTCAGCGCCTCGTAGCCGACGACTGCGCCGGTGTGAAACTCCACGATCGGCTGGAAGAACGGGGTGAAGGCACCCGCATCGAGGATCGCCTTGATGCTCGCTCGTGCAGCGTCATCCCGCTGGCGGGTCTCGAGGCCGGGGGTAAGCAGTGTCCCGAGGATCGACGCGAGCGACGTCAGCGCAGGCAGCTGCTCGATCATCTCGTCCGGCGCCCGGTCGTGGGTCCCGAACCCGATGAGGCCGATCACCCCGCGGAGCCCCCGTAGCGGCGCATACGCGATGGTGTGCAGTCCCGTTGCGGCTACCTGCTCGCCGTACATGCCGTCCTCGGGGCGGGCTTGCCACTCCTCTGTCCAAGGCCCGCCGGACGCACGCTCCAAGAGGTAACGCGCCCGGGGACCCGGGATCAGGCGACCCGCAGCAAACGCAGCCGCGAGCCGCCCCTCGACGGCAAGGACCCGCCCGTGGCCCTGGTCGAGGGCGATCACGAAAGCCGAGTCGACGTTCGGGAGTCCGATGAACTGGGTGCAGGCAACCGCGGCGATCTCCTCAGGTGCGGAGCCGGAGTCGATCCGCTCAAGCGCGGCCTCGATCGTCTGGCGCTCACGAGCGCGTCGCGCGAGCGCTCCCTCGAGTTCGCGCTCGCGGGTGACGTCGCGGTCGGCCTGGATGTAGCCCGTGAGCCGCCCTTCGGCATCGTGAATCGGCGAAACGACGGACTCGACCTCCACGAGGGTCCCGTCCTTGTGGCGGTTCCAGAGGGATCCGGCCCACTTCCGGCCCGACCCGATCGTCGCCCACAGGTCGGCGAAGAACGCCCCGTCGTACTGATCGCTCCGGAGGATCCGCGCGTTCCGGCCGAGGAGCTCGTCGGCGCGGTAGCCGAATAGGCGCTCGAGCGCGCTGTTCACGTACCTGATCGTCCCGTCGGGGTCGGTGATCCAGATCGGATCGGCCGCCTGCTCGACGGCCGAGACGAGTCGAGTCCGCTCCTCCTCTGCCGCGACCCGTTCGGTGATGTCCTGGACGGTGCCGACCAACCGGGCCGGCGTGCCCGAGGGGTCACGGATGAGCTCGCCTTCCTCGTGGACGATCCGAACGGTGCCGTCGGGCCAGGCGATCCGGTAGTCGAGGCCGTGCTGGCCGCTGCCGCTGATCGCCGCCCGCTCGGACGCCTGGACCCGGGCCCGATCGTCAGGATGAACAAAGGCGAGGAACGCCTCGTTCGTTTCCGGGATCGCGCCCGGCTCGACCCCGAAGATCCGATGCAGCTCCTCGGACCGCTGGGCAAGTCCCGTCGCGAGATCCCACTCCCAACTTCCGATGTGGGCGATCCGCTGTGCCTCGGCCAGGTTGCGCTCGCTCGCGCGGAGTCCCTCTTCCGCCGAACGGCGCCGCTCGACCATCTCGTTGAACCGCTCAGCCAACACGGCCGCCTCCGCGAAGCCGCCCGCCTCGACGCGTGCGGTGAGGTCGCCCGCGGCGACCGCATCCGCCGAGACGGCGAGGATGCGGACCGGCCGGGCAATCCAGCGGTCGGCGAGAAGCGCGAATCCAACGGCCAGCGCGAGCCCGAAAGTGAACAGGCCGATCACGACGACGGCGCCCGACTGCCAGATGGCGAGGATCCTCGTGAGCGGGAGGCCGGAATAGACGTACCAATCGGTACCGGCGACGGTCGTGAACCCGAACACCCGCTCGGTGCCGTCAATGTCTCGGACCTGCGTGATGCGCTCGCCGCCGGCCAGCACGCTCTGACCGATGCCGGTGTTGCGGATGTCGGTTCCCATCCATTGAGCCGGGTCGGGTTGTCGGGCGAGGAGTCTGTCGGTTCCGTTGACCAGCGTCAGGGTCTCGCCGGGCAAAAGGGCGATCTCGGCAACGATCGGCCCGAAGTGTGCGAGGTCGACCGGCACGGCGATGACCCCGCTCAGCCGACCAGTCGAGTCGTGCAGCGGCAGGGCGAGCACCATGACCCACCGGCCCTTCTGATCAACCTCCGGTTCGCCGACGGAGAATCGATCCGAGCGGATGGATTCGTCGGAACCAGTCCGGCTCCGCGACCGAGGCCGACACGCCGGGCGGCGACGGGCCTTGCCAACACACCCTCCGTCCGGCCGGGTCGAAGACAATGATGCTTGCGAAGTCCGCGTCCATGGAAACGTGGGCTGCGAGCGACGGATCGCATCGTGTCGGGTCGACCGCCCGGACGAGAGGCCGTGCGGCGAGCGTTGCGAGGACATCGCGGGACTCGTTCAGGACGCGACTGGTGTCGGCTGCCACCAGTCGCGCACGATCGAGCGCAGACTCTTCCATCGCCGTCACCTCGTCCTGGGTATGGTCGTACGTATGCCAGACGAGCAGTCCGAGCAGTGGCGCGCTCACCAACAGAGTCCCAACGATCACCGTCGTCCGGATCGAGGAGCGCCGACGTCGGCCTGTGTCTGTCCGATTGCGACCGGCCACAAGCGACCTCACGATCGCTGGGTCAGTGCGTCGAGGGCCTCGCGTACCTTCCGGGCGAGGTCGTCGGTCGTGAAGGGCTTCGCCAGGTAGGCGTGCGGCCCGAGCGCGGCAACGTCCAGGGAGGTCGTCTCAGCGTAGCCCGAGGTGAAGAGGACCCGGAGGCCGGGGCGAGTGTCCCGCAGTTGTTCGGCCAGCTCCGGCCCGCCGCGGCCCGGAAGAACCACGTCGGTCAGCAGCAGGTCGATCGACGCCGGATGGGCCGTGGCGATGGCCAGCGCCTCGGTGGCGTCGCCGGCGGCCAGGACCCGGTAGCCGTGGCGCTCCAGCACGGTACGCACCAGGTCGCGCACTGCCGCCTCGTCCTCAACCAGCAGCACCGTCTCCCAGCCACCCCGACCCTCGGCCCTCGCCCGTGCCTCGCGGGAGATCCGGGGGGGGGGGGCCGGCTTCCGACCCGCGGGAGGTAGATCGAGAAGGCGGCCCCCGCCCCCGGCGTCGCTGGTCACGTCAGATGTAGCCGCCGGTCTGCTTGACGATGCCGTAGACGGTGGCCAGCCCGAGCCCGGTGCCCTTGCCCGGGTCCTTGGTGGTGAAGAAGGGCTCGAAGATGCGTGCGAGCGTCTCGGCGTCCATGCCGCTGCCGGTGTCGCTCACGTCGACGAGCCGCACGTAGCGGCCGGGCGTCACCTCGGGTGGCCGTTGACGTACGCGGGCGTCGAGCTCGACGTTGGCGGTCTCGATCGTCAGCTTGCCGCCGGTCGGCATCGCGTCGCGGGCATTGACCGCCAGGTTGACGATCACCTGCTCGAGCTGGCCCGGATCGGCCAGCAGCGGCCCCGAGCGTCCGGCGCCAGCGTCGTGCGCAGCGCGAGGTCCTCGCCCAGCAGGCGCCGCAGCATCGGGACGATCCCGCCGACGATCGCGTTGAGGTCGACCACCACGGGCTGGAGCACCTGGCGGCGGCTGAAGGCCAGCAGCTGGTGGGTGAGCGCTGCCGCGCGCCCGGCGGCCCGGTCGATCTCGGCGACGTCGGCGCGATGGGGATCGTCGGCGGCCAGGTCGGCGAGGAGGAGCTCGCTGTAGCCGCTGATCGCGGTGAGCAGGTTGTTGAAGTCGTGGGCGATTCCGCCGGCGAGACGGCCGACTGTCTCCATCTTCTGCGTCTGGCGGAGCTGCGCCTCGAGCTCCCGCTCGCGGGTCACGTCGCGCGCCAGCTGGAGGTAGCCGATGAGCGCGCCGGCCGCATCGCGCACCGGCGAGATGGACGACCCCGTCTCGTAGAGCGTGCCGTCCTTGTGCCGGTTGACGAGGCTGCCCGACCACGACCGGCCGGCGGACAGGGTCGCCCACATCTCGTCGTAGAGCTTCGCGTCCGGCAGGCCGCTCTTGAAGAGGCGCGGGTTCTGGCCGCGCAGCTCGTCCGAGTCGTAGCCGGACAGCCGCTCGAGCGCAGGGTTGGCATAGAGGATGGTGCCGGTCGCGTCGGTGAGGAGGACCGCGTCGGGGCTCTGCTCGATCGCTGCGACCACCCGGGCGCGCTCCGTCTCGGCGCGCTCGCGCTGGACGAACTGGCCGATCTGGCTCCCGATGTCGGCGAGCACCGCCATGAGCGCCGGGTCGGGCGGGCGGACGTCGCGGCTCAACAGGTCGAGCACCCCGACCAGCTCGCCGTCCGGGCGGAGCACCGGGAAGGCGCAGGCGGCGTGGATGCCGGCGGCTCTGGCCGCGGGACGCCGGACGAAGACCGCGCCCTTGAGCACGTCCGCGATCCAGACCGGCTCACCACCCGCCCAGACCCGGCCGGGCAGGCCCACCCCGCGGGTGAACTGGGTGCGGAGACTGACGGCCACGAAGTTGGCGATCTCGACGTCCGCCCGGTGCCAGACCGCTGCCGATCGGAGGATCCCTGCCTCGCGGTCGACGAGCCACAGGTCGCCGATCTCCCAGCCGAGTCCCTCGCCGATCTCGGCTAGCAGCCGCGGTCCCGCATCCGCCAGTGTGGCCGACTCGGCCAGGACACGGGTCACGGCCGAGTGGGCCGCCAGCCGCTGTTCCGCCGCCCTTCAGGCGGCGATGGCGAGTGCCAGGACCTTGGAGATCGCGGCCGCCCGG
>CAWJIC010000067.1:0-12121 GCA_963842755.1 uncultured Chloroflexia bacterium
GCAGGACACGGTGCTCGAACTCGCGACCGCGCTCGAGGCGTGCCTCGGGCCGCGCAACAAGGACCAGGAGATAGGGCTGACGCTCCGCACCCGTGCCGCGCACCTGTTGGCGCACGACGACTCCGAGCAGGCCGAGACCATCTACCGGTCCTGATTCCGCTATCAAGCTGGCGAGCTGGGCAGCGACGACGACTTCCTGACCCAGGTCGTGCGCGCGGCGCCCGTGACCGTGCGCGGCGCCTTCGGCTTCGGCCTCAAGGCGATCGCCAAGGCGATGCACGACCACGGCCTCATCGAAACGGTCTGGGCCGAGGGTCCCACCGATGGCATGGGCGCCCTGGTCGGTGCCTTCTGGTGCGACGCCGAGGCCGCCCGGACCGGCGTCCCGATGCCCGGGCGGTGGCCCCGCGGTCGGCGATGGCGAGGGCGATGCGAGATACCTCCCGTCCTCGAGCACGCGGGTCGAGATCTGACCGATCAGGCGATCCCGCTCCCGAGCGGGAGCCTCGGGTCCAGCGCGACCTGCATCGCGTCGTCGGACTGAGCCAGCAGGACCGCTTCCCGTGCCCGGTCCAGCGGGAGGATGTGCGAGACGATCGTGCGGAGTGGGTATCGGTCGAGATTGGCGAGCATGAGGCGCATCGATGGCTCGTACTCTGTTGCCCTCTCTCCGCCGATGCCCAGCACGGACACGTTGCGGCTGCAGATGTCCGAGTTCGGATTGATCTGGACCGGACCCATGTCCACGAACGCACCCGATTCGACGACCACGCCCCCGGTGCGCACGACTCGGAGAGCCTCGTTGAACGTCGCCGGCACGCCGCTGCAGTCGAGCGCGATGTCGACGCCGCGCCCATCGGTCGCGTCCAGGATGGCCGCCACCCGCTCGTCGGCGCTCGTCGACGCGGCATCCAGCCCGAGGTCCACGCCGAACCCCGCCGCTCGCACGAGTCGACCGGCCAGCAGGTCGGTCGCGGCGACGAACCCTGCCCCGAGCATCCGGCTCTTGGCGAGGTGGCACAGTCCGAGCGGCCCGACCCCGAGGACCGCGACCGAGAATCCCGATCGGCTCGCCCCCTGGGCCCCAAGGAGGGCAAGGGCGGAGTCGACGCCGTGCGTCACCGCCATCACCTCGGTGATGACAGCGACCTCGTCCGGCAGCCCGTCCGGCACCCGGAAGATCGGCGTGCCGGGGAGCAGATACAGGTACTGGGACCAGCCGCCGAACAGCCCGGGGCGCCGCGACAGGTTGAGGCTGTTGCCGTAGTCCTCGAGGGACTGGCAGAAGTAGTACGGAAAGTCGTTGGCGCAGTAGTAGCAGTGCCCGCACGGCAGGTTCGCGCCCGGGACCACTCGGTCGCCGACCCTGAGCTGCATCCCGCCACTGTCGAACACGCGGCCACCGACGCTGGCCACCGTTCCGACGTTCTCGTGACCGCAGATCAGCGGGTACTCGAGGTCGCGCTCGTGCGGCGTGCCCGCGTACTGCCTGGACTCTCCGCGGAACGTGTGCTTGTCGGTGCCGCAGATCCCCGACAGATGGATGGCGATCACCACCGCGCCGGGCTCGGGCTCCGGCACTTCAAGCTGGCGAAGTCCGATTCTGCCTGGCTCCTCCATCACGGCCGCGACGGAGGTCCTCACGGGGTCGCGGGTCCGACCGTCGTCACGCCGTCGCCGGCCTTCGTCACGCCGTCGCCGTCGCCGGCGCCGTTTCGCGCGATAGCTCGTGCGCCAGCGCCGTCAGCTCGCTCCCGCCGGCCATCTCGCGAATCAGATGGTCCAGCGTGATCTCTTCGCGCCGCGCGTTCAGGCTCATCCGGCCGAGGCTCAGGACGGCGAAGTGGTCTCCGATCAGGTACGCGTGGTGCGGATTATGGGTGATGAACACGACGCCGACCCCAGACTCGCGCGCCTTGGCGACGTACCTGAGCACAATTCCGGATTGCTTGACCCCGAGCGCGGCCGTCGGCTCATCCAGGATCAACACCTTCGCGCCGAAGTAGACGGCCCGCGCAATCGCGACGCTCTGCCGCTCGCCCCCGGACAGCGTTGCGAGCGGCTGATCCACACTTGCCAGGTGGATTCCCAGCTTTGCCAACTCGTCGGCCGTGATGCTCCGCATCCTCGCGATGTCGAGAGGGCGCAGCAGGGGGATGTTCTTGCGCAGCTCCGAGCCGAGGAAGAAGTTGCGCCAGGTCTCCAGCAGGTCGACGACCGCGAGATCCTGATAGACGGTCGCGATCCCCACACGGAGTGCGTCCCGCGGCGAGTCGAAGCGCGTCTCCACGCCGTTGATCTTCATCTGGCCGGCGTCCGCCTGGTGCAGGCCGCCCATGATCTTGATCAGGGTCGACTTTCCCGCTCCGTTGTCGCCGAGCACGCAGGTGACCTCACCCGGGCGGACCGCGAGGCTCACGCCTTCGAGCGCGCGAATGTGTCCGTACGACTTGGTGATGTCGATCATCTCGATGATGGGCGCGTGGGACGTCGCCATCACATCCGCTCCGACATTCGCCTGACATTCAGGTTGAGGAGCACCGCGAGCAGGAGCATGAGGCCGAGGAAGAATCGGAACCAGTTCGGATCCCAACCCGCGTACACGATCCCCTGCACGGTCATCCCATAGATCAGGGCCCCGATCGCCGAGCCGATCGCGGATCCCACGCCGCCCGTCAGCGCACAGCCGCCAACAACCGCGGCGATGATGTACAGGAATTCACCACCCACCCCGGAGCCGGCCTGGACCGTGTTGTACGCCGAGAGCTGGTGCATCGCGTAGAACCACGCGGAGAACCCGACGAACGCGAAGAGTCCGATCTTGACCCGCTTCGTCGGCACGCCCACGGCCCGGGCGCTCGCCGCGTTGCCCCCGGACGCGAGGATCCAGTTGCCGATGCGCGTCCGCATGAGCACATAGGTGGCGATGGCGACGAACACGATCCACCACAGGATCAGGATGCTGAATTGCGGGCCGCCTTCGCCACCAAGGTGGAGCCGGTACGCGAAGATGGCCCTGATCACCTCGAAGCCGGCGACGATGGCAACGCTCGGCGTGGACACCGCATTCGTCACCAACTTGGTCAGGCCGAGGTTGAGCCCGAACAGCATGAACAGCGCGCTGAGCGTAATGAGAAAGCTCGGGATGCCGGTCTTCGTCACGAGCCAGCCGTTGAACACGCCGATCATGATGCTCACGCTCAGGGCGAGAGCCATGCTGACCAACAACGGCAGACCGAGCGTGACCGACAGGACCGATGTCACCATCGACGCCGTCACGACCGCGACGCCGGACGACAGATCGAACTCGCCTCCGATCATCAGGAGCGCGACCGCAACAGCCATCAGGCCGATCGTGGCGCTCTGATAGAGGACCGTCGCCATGGCCGCCCAGGAGCGGAACGGCTCGGCGATGATCCAGAACAGCATGAAGATCGCGACTGCTGCGACGAGGGCGCTCAGCTCTCGACGCAGCAGAATCTTCCCAAGCAGCGAAGCGGGCGACCATCGAACAGGGGATCGGGCGGCCGCCTCCGACCGCCCGAGTCCTGTGTTCACAAGCTCACAACCAGACTGGCTATCCGATCCAGGCTCCTGCTACCGGTTGATCATCGGGTCCCGTTCTTGGCGAACGGCAAGATGACCTCGATGTTCGAGGCGTCAACGATCGCCGGGCCGGTCAGCGTTGACAAGCCGCCGCCGATGACATTGCCGTTGGTCTTGAACAGGTACAGGGAAGTGACGGCCAGGTACCCCTGCAGATAAGGCTGAGCGTCGACGGCCATCGCGAGCTTGCCATCCTTGATCGCGTTCGCCGCGGCCAGGTTCAGGTCGAAGGTCGCGACCTTTGCCTTGCTGCCCGCAACCCCGATGGCGTCGAGGGCAACGAGAGCGACCGGCGCACCCATCGTCACGATGTAGTCGATCGTGGGATCCTGCTGCAGCTTGGCCACGATCGATGCATTGACGGAAGCATCGTCGGTCCCGTTGACCTGCATGTTCTGACTCTTCACACCCTCGCCGACGCCCTTGCATCGGGCTTCGAGCGCGGTGGAGCCCTCCTGGTGGATCACGCACAGGACGTTCTTGCCACCCTCCTCGGCGATTCGCTTCCCGAGGGCCTGGCCGGCGATGTATTCGTCCGACCCGAAGTACATGATCGCGCCCATGGCCACCCAGTCTTCGATGCCCGAATCGAACATCACGACCGGCACATGAGCGGCATTGGCAGCCTTGACGGCGCCGACCAGTGCCGTGGGACCGGCCGCGGTCATCGCAATCCCGTCGACCTTCGAAATCGATCGCGTTCTGCACGAGGACCGCCTGCTTCGTGAAGTCGGGGTCGCTCGAGTACTTCAAGGTGACCCCAAGCTCCGTGGCGGCCTTCTTGGCGCCCGCCCGGATGATGTCCCAGTACGTGTCGCCGGGGGTCTCATGGGTGATCATCGCGATTGTCAGTCCGGACCCGGACGACCCTGAGGCGGCCGGAGCCTGCCCCGAGTTGCACGCAGCAAACGCAAGGGAAAACACCACCGCCGCCAGCGCCAGCCGGCCTCGTGGGGAACGCATGGTCACAGCCAATCCTCCTCCTGCCGCTCCAACCCGGCGAGTCTGTGTCTGCCGCTCGCGGGTGTCAATACGATGCCGATGCTCTGCCATTGACCCGTGGACCTCCCTCCCTATCCGGCCGATTTGATCGGAATCTCCGTCTCTTGGCCGAGACCGTCGGTGATCTCCGATACGGTCACCCAGCGTTTCTCGCCGGCCGACCGCTCCATTGCGTCGCACACTGCCTGGGCCGCGAGGCCGTCGGCAAAACTCGGCGTCCACGAGCCGCTCGGCCAGGCCGTCACGAGATCGACGGCTTGGTTCACGAACGTCTCGCCGTAACCAATTCCCTGGCCGATGGGCCAGCCGAGCGGCGCGTATGGGTGGCTGGGGTGCTCAGCCCGGATGGTGCGCATGCCGTACAGCCCCGGAGCATCTCCCGCGTCGCCGTACAGCAGCTCGTTCATCCGCGGATAGTCGAAGACCAGGGTGCCCTTGGTCCCATTCACCTCGACACTGAAATCGCAGGGCCGGCGGACGGCCAGCCGAGCCATCTCGACCGTGCCCCGTGCGCCGCCACTGAATCGGAGCAGCGCGGACGAGGCGTCGTCGATGGTCACCGGCCGATCGCCGTCGGCCGACGGCCGGGTCCTGATGAAGGTCTCTGACTGGGCGGACACTTCGTCGATCGGCCCGACCATCCAGAGGGCCATGTCGATGAGGTGGGTGCCGAGGTCGGCGATCGTGGTGCCGCCCATCGCCCGGTCGAACCGCCAGTCGAACGGAGTGGCCGGATCGGTGAACTCATCCGATAGCCACGTCGCTCGCCACAGGCGGACGTCGCCGATCGTGCCGTCGGCGATCATTCGATGCATCAGGGCGACCGCTGGCACGCGCCGATAGTTGAACCCGATCGCGTTGCGCACGCCCGCCCGCGAGACCGCGGACCACGCCGCGTGCGCCTGTGCGTAGGACGTGCCGAGGGGCTTCTCGGACAGGACCGCCTTGCCGGCCGCCGCCGCCGCCTCGGCGATCTCCGCGTGCGTGCCGGGTGGCGTGCAGATGTCAACCATGTCCACGTCCGCGCGCCCGACCAGCTCGCGCCAGTCGCTGGTCCAGCCCTCCGCGCCATAGGCAGAGGCCGCCGCGGCAACGCCCGCTTCGTCACGGCCCGAGATCACCTTGACGATCGGCCGCAGCGGCAGACTGGCGACGTTGGGCGCCACGCGGTAGCCGTAACTGTGCGCGCGGCCCATCGTCCCGTAGCCGACGATTCCGATGCGGAGATCTGGGACTCCGGTCACCGTGTGCCGCCGGCGACCGGGGAGCGGAGGGGCAGGATCGCGGCGGCGGCTCGCTCGGCTGCCTCAAGAGCCGCGGCCGCGTCGTGGATCGACGCGCCGGTGAGCGGCCCGCCCATAGCGTACGTCGCGAAGCCCTCGGCCTGGCGGACGAGCGCGTCCAGCTGAGCCTGCTCGCCGGCGGCGGGATCCAGGAAGTCGCAACGGACAGCATCCCGCGTCCCGAAGACCTCGATTCGGGCCATGTCCCCGCCGGGGAAGTAGCGACCCAACGACACGAACGCGCTCGCGCCCCCTGACAGGGTCGCGATCGCCTGGGCGCTGTCGACGTCCTTCCAGACCCCGACCTCCTCGCTGAACGGAGCAGAAACCGCGCTCAGATCGCCGAACTCCTGGCCGCTGAGCCAGCGGATCTGGTCGAACTCGTGCACGCCCATGTCCCGGAAGATGCCACCGCTATGCGCCCGGAACATGGCACTCGGTGGCGCGCCGTCCCACTGGAAGCTGGCGAACAGATGCACGTCCCCGAGTTCGCCGTGCTCGATTCGGGTGCGAAGAGCCTGCAGGGACGGCACGTATCGGCGCCAGTACGCGACCTGAATCAGAACGCCGTGACGCTCGGTGGCCTGCTGGGCCTTGCGTAGCTCCGCACTCGACAGGCCACACGGCTTCTCACACAGGATCGGCAGGCCCGCCGCGGCAACCTGGGAGATGAGTTCCACATGGAGGTCGCTCGGGGCGGTGATCAGCACGCCGTCGATGCCCCCGGCGTCGAGCAGATCCGCCGCAGACTCGAAGACGGCCCGACCCGGTGCTTCGATGGCGGCGTGCGCCGCCGCGACAGGCTCGGCGATCGACGTCACCACGACGCTCGTGGAACCCGTGAGCGCGCGGAGATGGGTCCGGCCCATGCGCCCCGCCCCGATCATGCCCAGGCGAAAGACGCGCTCGCTCACAGGCCGCGCCTGATCAGGTACTGCCGATTGGCGCGCTGATCCGCGGCCGCGCGTTCGAACCGCTCCTTCGTCCGCGGGAGCGTGTCCTGCTCCACGACGAGCCAGCCCTGATAGCCGATCGTGCCAAGGGCGGCGAGGACGCCATCTCCATCGAGGTCGCCGTCGCCGAGCGCCGGAAACGCCTCTCGCGACCAGATCGCGGTCACCGGGGCGTCGTCCGCGATGATCTCCCGCATTACCGACCGCCGGGCGTCCTTGAGGTGCACGTGGTTGATCCGCGAGCCCCACGCGCCGACCGCCGTGACGGGATCGCCCCCTCCGAGGAGCAGGTGGCCGGTATCCAGGCACAGCCCGATGTCGCTGAGCTCGAGCACCCGCTCGATCTCCCAGGGCGCCTCCACGAACGTCCCGGTCTCGTGGTGAAAGGTGGGCTCGTAGCCGCGGTCGCGGCAGCGCTGGACCACGGACGCGAGGCCGACGCCGAACCGCTGCCAGGCATCGGCGTCGAGGCCGACGCTCGGGTCGAGCGCGGCCCGCCCGGGGTGATTGCGGCGCTCCTCGCTGCCGGCGTCGGCAAGGGTGGGGCGGGGTGGTGGACCGACGCGATTTGCAGCAGCAGCGTCGAAGACGTCCAGCATCGCGTCGAGTCCGGGCAGGGCGCCACGGAGGGCATCGTGGTTCGCATACGGCAGCTCGAGGTACGCACCGGTCAGGCCGAGCTGGCGCGCGGCGAGCCGCTCACCGAGCTCTTGGCCGCTGCCGAGGTAGCCAACCGGGCCGAGGTCAATGCCGGCATACCCGGCGGCGGCAACCTCGTCGAGGACCTCGACGCCGTTCGGCACGTTCTCGTCGATGCCAACGGTCAGCTCAAATGCGCCGTAGCTCACGGGCGCATTGGCGACGGTAATGGCCCTTGCCGCGGGTGAGCCGGGCTCCATCATGGTGTCCGGGTCGGCTGGTCCACCGGGCGCCCCGTCCGATGGCATTCGATGATCGCCTCACAGAGGGCAATGTCGCGCACGGCATCAGCGCCTGTCGTCGGAGGTTTCGTCCCCCTGACCACGGCGTCATGGAAGGCGATGAGCTCGTTCTTGAAGCCGCTCTCGTACGACGTGATCTCGCGGGACACGGTGGATTGCGCGGTTCCGGCTTCACCGCTCTCGATCTCGAGGATGGTCGGCTCGTTGCGCAGGAACGGCGACGGAAACGACAGCGTGATCCGTCGGGCCGGGGCGTACAACGCAAACTCCATCTTGTAGCTCGCGATGCCCGGCAAGTCGATCCAGTGAAGCGCGACCGGCAGGTCCCCGAAGCGCAGCATCACGGTCACGCTGCCCTGGCGTAGGTCGACGTAGTCGAGGCGATCGGGCTCGCCGAGCAGGCCGCGAATTGCGTTCAGCTCGTGGACCAGGGTGTCGAGCAGGACCGACTGGTACGCCCACCGAAGGAAGGGGTCCGCGTCACCGATGGCCGTCGCGATGCCGGCGTCGGCCTGTGAGCGCAGGAGCTCGACCGTTGCGTCTGGCAGGCGGGCGGCCGGGGCCAGCGGGTAGTGCGCGACATACGGCTGGAATGGTGACTCGAGGGTCGTGACGCGAAGCAGGCGCGCGTCGCTGAACCCCGCCGCCTCGTCGACGAATTGTCGGTATGCCGGGTCATATCGCTTGTTGTAGGCCACCATCAAGGTCACGCCGGCGGTGGCTGCGGCCTCGACCATGGCCACGGCCTCGACCGTGGAGAAGCACATCGGCTTCTCCACGAGGACGTGCAGTCCCAACTTGGCGGCCTCGATCGCCATCGGCGCGTGGCTCCCGCCGGTGAGCACGAGCACGGCGTCGATCGGTTCGCGCAGCAGGCCGCGCCAGTCGGTGCAGACCTTGGGGACGCCATAGCGCTCGGCGCTGGCCGCTGCGCTCCCGGGTGCGATGTCGCACAGCACGGAGATCTCAAAGCGATCCGAGAGTTCGCGGAGATAATGCAGGTGCATCACCTGTGCGATCAGACCTGCTCCGACAACTCCCACCCGCACGCGGGCCGGGGTCGACGTCGATTCGGTCCTCGTCGCGCGGCTCGATGTCTCGATGGGAGGCCTCCAAGTCGAAAGTATGCCAACGAGCGTGGCATTCCGGCCGACGGCCTGCCTACGGTAACATGGCTTTGCAACGATGCAATCGGTTTCGCGGAGGTCGGCTTGCGGCTGGCGCTGGTCACGGAGGGAATGATTTACCGATCCATCGCAGACCTGATGGATTGGCTGGATCTGCACGCTCCCGACGTGCGCGACCTTGAGATCGGGACGGGCGGTTATTCGCCTCTCGGGCATTCACCGCTCGATCTGTCGACGGCAGAGCGGCGCGCCTGGCACGCGCGCATCACGGGCCACGGCTTTCGGATTGCCGCGTTCAATGTCTCCGGGAACCCACTCCATCCCACCGGCGCGATCGGGCAACGCCACGACGCGGATCTGCGGCGGACGATCGCCCTCGCGGCCGAGCTCGGGGTCGATCGGATCGTCGCAATGTCCGGCACTCCCGCCGCCGGGCCCGCGCCGAGCTCCGCGCCACATTTCGCGGCGAACGCCTGGCTCCCGGATTACGTCGGCATCGCCGACTGGCAGTGGGAGCATCGGGTGCGTCCGTACTGGGAGGAGATCAACGAGCTCGTCACCAGAACGAGTCCAGGGCTCATGGTCTGCCTTGAGCTGCACCCCGGTGCCCACGTTTTCAACGTCGCTACGTTCGAACGGCTCCACACGGCGGCCCCCGGAATTGGGGTAAACCTGGATCCGAGCCACCTCTTCTGGCAGGGCATGGACCCGCTCCGGGTCATCGATCGCCTGGGGTCGAGGATCGGCTACGCCCATGCGAAAGATGTCCGTTACAACGATGATGAGCTCGTGTTGAACGGCCTCCTCGACAGCCGCTGGCCCGGTGATCCCCTGCACATCCCTTGGGACTTCGCAGCCGTTGGTCACGGCGCCCACGACCGCGCGTGGTGGGGGACCTTCGCGGCCGCATTGGAGCGTGACACCAGCGCGTCGACGCTCAGCATCGAGCACGAGGATCGGCTGGTCGTCCCGGAGGAGGGGGTTGCGGCCTCGGCGACGCTGCTGGCCGGGCTCACGTGGGCTCGGGCATCTGGTCCTGGCCTGGGCACGGCGTGACGACGGATCGAGCGAGCAGGCCCGCAACCCTGGGCGACGTCGCGTTGCTCGCCCGCGTTTCGCCGTCGACGGCGTCCAATGTCGTGCGCGGGTCGAACGTCGTCGCACCGCGGACGCGCCGCCGGGTCCTGGCAGCGATTGAAGAGCTCGCCTACCGGCCGAATGCGCTGGCCCGCCACCTGCTCCAGGGCCGCGCCACGACCATCGGGGTCATCGCTCGCGACCTGGCAAACCCCTTTTTCGCGGAGATGGCCGCGCTGGTCGAGCGAGAGGTCGCACGGTTCGGCTTTGCAGCCATGTTCTGTGCCACCGAGGGTGACGACGAGCGCGAGGCGCAGGCAATCGGCCTGATGCTCGAAAACCGCGTCAGCGGTCTGGTCTTCATGTCCTTCCTGGGTCGCCCGACAGAAGTCGAGAAAAGGATCAACGGGCAGGTCCCGGCCGTCTTCATCGCCGCTGAGGAGCCCTGGGCCGACTCGGTGACCGTTGACGAGCGTCGCGGCGGGGAACTCGTCGCCCGCCATCTCATCGAGCTCGGCCACAGCAGGCTCGCGTTCGTCGGGCCGCAGCAGCCCGATCGAGCGGACGCGCGCCGCTTGGAGGGATTTCTGCGTGCCGCTGCAGATTCCCGTCTTCGGCCGACCGTCATTGCGTGGGACCCGCCCGACGGAGCCGTGACGGTTGATGGCGCGATCGCGGACTGGCGGACGATCCTCCGGAGGCCAGACGCAGCGACCGGGATCTTCGCGGCGAACGACTTCGCCGCGATCGACCTGCTGGACGTTGCCGATGCACTGGAGATCCGGGTCCCCGGCGACCTTTCGATCGTCGGATTCGACGATGTCGACATGGCCCGCCTCCGCCGAATCAACCTGACGACGGTGAGCCAGTCCCGCGAAGCCCTGGTCCGGCTGGGGGTCGAGGCCTTGCTGGGTCGGATCGAGGGCCGGATCGTGGGCGATCCGCATCTGACCCTGGCGAGCGTGGCGCTCAAGGTGCGGGGGTCGAGCGGGCCACCCCGTTGAGCCCGAACCCCGGACGGTCCCGAACGCCGCCGCGCCTTGTCGGCGCCCCGGATTGGAACCTTGCAATCGACTGATGGCCAACCTATAGTGGCGACCTCGTCGCGGCATCTCATCGTGAGGATGGATCACTACGAAACCATCGGCGGCTGAAGGCCTCGCCTTCGAAGCGGCGCGGGGCTGGGCGGCCGCAGCGATGCGGCTGGCCGGCGGCAGCCACACGTGAGCCGATCGCGCAGGCGAACGTGACGGTGCCCCCGACCGAGCGCCTGACAGCCGCCCAGGCCGTCATTCGCTTCCTGGCGGCCCAGTCCGTCGAGCGCGACGGCGAAGAGCACGTGTTCTTCGGGGGGATGTTCGGGATCTTCGGGCATGGCAATGTCGCCGGCCTCGGCGAGGCGCTCGAGGCGACGGGTGACCGGTTCCGCTACCACCAGGCGCGGAACGAGCAGGGGATGGTGCACGCCGCGGTCGCGTATGCGAAGCGGCATCGGCGCCTCCGGGCGTTTGCGTGCACGACTTCGATCGGCCCCGGTGCGACGAACCTCGTGACCGGTGCTGCGCTAGCCACGGTCAATCGGTTGCCGGTGCTGCTGCTGCCGGGGGACCTGTTCGCGAGCCGTCGGGTTGCACCCGTGCTCCAGCAGCTGGAGCGCGCGGACAGTGAGGACGTGTCCGTCAACGACGCCTTGCGCCCCGTTTCGAGGTACTGGGACAGGATCAATCGACCGGAGCAGCTGGTGAGCGCGCTGCCGGCGGCGATGCGCGTACTCACCTCCCAGGCGGAAACCGGTGCCGTGACGATCGCCCTTCCGCAGGACGTGCAGGCCGAGGCGTTCGACTATCCGGCGGCGCTGTTCGCGCCTCGCGTTCACCACATCCCCAGGGCGCGACCTGACTTGGCCGCGCTCGGACGGGCGGCCGAAGCGATCGCGGCGAGCAAACGCCCGCTCGTCGTCGTGGGCGGCGGTCTGCTGTACAGCGATGCCAGCGACGCGCTTGACCGCTTTGTCCGCCAGTTCGGGTTGCCCGTTGCGGAGACCCAGGCCGGCAAGGGCTCCCTGCCCTGGGACCACCCCTTCCAGATGGGCCCGATCGGCGTGACCGGTGGATCGGCCGCCAACCGTCTCG
>CAWJIC010000068.1:0-14523 GCA_963842755.1 uncultured Chloroflexia bacterium
GGACGCATTGGCTTGACGATCCAGAAGACGCGCCTGGCAGTGGCATACGGTGGCTGGTTCATCACCTGGGCCACCAGTCGCCCGAAGGGCTCGATCCCGGTCGTCGGCTCGCAGCGGCCGAACAGCTTGGCCCGGTGGACGTCCCAGGCAGCCAGGTATTGGAGCGCCCCGCCGCGCTCGTACTCGAACTCGACGCGCATCGCCCGCCGCGGCCCCGGCGGCAGGCTCGGATGACAGCGGCGGCGCGCCTGGATCGACGTCTTCTCATCGGCCGACACGACGTACTCGCGACGCCCCAGCCGTCGGCCCTCGAAGCGACCGGCATACAGATCGAGCACGCGCCCGGCCTTGACCTCGAAGTCCGGATCGCGCGGGAAGATCCAGCTCCGGTGGCGCCAGGGGGCGATGGCGTCATCGGACAGCCAGCGCCAGATCGTGGCGTCGCTGATCTCGGCCACCAGGCCGCGGCGGAGCACCTCGGCCCGGATGTCGGGCACGTGGAGCCGTGCGAGCGGTAGCCCGAGCAACGCTGGCAGCTCGCAGGCGATGGCCTTGACCTCAACCGCCAGGCTGGGGGGAAAAGCGCACCGGACGGCCCCGGCGCGGTCGCTCCTCGAGGCCGGCGAGGCCCTCCTCGAAGAAGCGCTTGCGCCATTTGCTGACCACCTCCCGCCGGGTGTTGAGCCGCGCCGCGATCTCATCGTTATCGACGCCCTCGGCAGCGAGGAGCACCAGCTGGGCTCGGACGACCTCTCGATACGGCAACGTATACCGTCGGCTCCGCCGCTCCAGGATCTCGCGGGTCTCCGCATCGAGGTTGATGCCAAATGGACTTCGCCTTGGCATGAACGACCTCCTCTCGGAGGAGAGCATACCTCGGAACGGCCGACCATATATGTGCATGTACTTACGACAGCGAGTACTAAGCCGGACCCGATACTGCCACCTCGACGGAGCCGTTCAGCGAGCGGCTCGCCCGAAGCCTGAAAGAGGAGATCGTCTGATCGTACGAGTTCACGAGGCGCGAGGAGGCCCGTGAGCTGGCGTGCCAACGACGGAGGGGGTCGCTATCCAACCCAGTGCGCCTGCAACTGAAGCGTCGGAGCCCCGGCCGAAGGCCATGAAGGTCAAGGCCGCCCGCCACCCCGGTAGGTGGGTAGCCAGCTACGTCGTCCTGATCGCGGCGGCGCTCTTGCTGTACTCAGGCCTGACCAATCCGCGCTTCCGGTGGGACGTCGTCGACACCTACTTCACTTCACCGCAGATCCTTGACGGTTTGCTGATGACCATCCTGTTGACCGTGGTGTCGATGGTGATCGGCATCGCGCTGGGCATGGTCTTGGCCGTCATGCGGCTGTCCCGCATTCCCATCGTGACCGGCGCCAGCAGCCTCTACATCTGGTTCTTCCGCGGCACACCGGTGCTGGTTCAGATCATCTTCTGGTTCAACCTGGCGGCGCTGTACCCGGAGATCGGGATCGGAATCCCGTTCGGACCCACCTTCATCACCCTGAACGCGAACGAGATCATCACTCCCCTCACAGCCGCCCTCCTAGCGCTCTCTCTGAATGAGGGCGCGTACATGGCGGAGATCGTGCGCGCCGGCCTGATCTCCGTTGACGAGGGGCAGATGGAGGCCGGGCTTTCGCTGGGTATGTCGCGCGGCCGGGTTATCCGCCGGATCGTCCTGCCCCAGGCGATGCGCGTGATCATCCCGCCGACTGGGAACGAGACGATCGGCATGCTGAAGACCACCTCCCTCGTCAGCGTGGTGGCGGTGATGGAGCTGCTGTACTCCGCCCAGATCATCGCCTCGACGACGTATCTCGACTATTCCGCTGTTGATCACGGCCAGCCTCTGGTACATCCTCATGACGACCATCCTGACCATCGGGCAGTCCTTCCTGGAGCGCAGGTTCGCTCGCGGCGCCACGCACACGGCGCCCGAGGGCCTGCGGGCCGGCTGCGGACCGAGGCGATGAGGTTCCACTCTCCGATTGCCACGGGGCGAACGCCCAAGGACGTGGATCGCCCATGAGTACGCCCATGGTTCACGCGGTGGACATCCACAAGAGCTTCGACCGGCGTCGAGGTCCTCAAGGGCATCGTCCTTGGACATCGCCCGGGCGAGGTGGTCGTGCATCATCGGGCCGTCCGGCTCGGGCAAGTCGACCTTCCTCCGCTGCATCAACCACCTGGAGAAGATCGACGCCGGCCGGCATGTAGGTCGACGGCGAGCTGGTCGGCTACCGCGCAGCAGGGCGACAAGCTGCACGAGCTCCAGGAGCGCGAGATCGCCGAGCGCCGCGCGCAGATCGGCATGGTCTTCCAGCGGTTCAACCTCTTCCCGCACATGACTGCGCTGCGAGAACGTCATGCGAGGCGCCGATGCGGGTGCGAAGGAGCCGCAAGGCGCGAGGCCAGCGAGCGGGCCGCGGCCCTGCTCGCAGCGGGTGGGCCTGGCCGACAAGGTCGACGCCTACCCGAGCCAGCTATCCGGTGGCCAGCAGCAGCGCGTCGCCATCGCCCGCGCCCTGGCCATGCGAGCCCAAGCTGATGCTGTTCGACGAGCCGACCAGCGCGCTCGACCCCGAGCTGGTCGGCGAGGTGCTCGACGTGATGAAGGGTCTGGCCGAGGACGGCATGACCATGGTCGTCGTGACCCACGAGATCGGCTTCGCCCGTGAAGTTGGAGATACCCTGATCTTCATGGACCAAGGCAGCATCGTCGAGTCGGGCAACCCCCGCGATGTCGTCGCCAACCCGCAGCACAAGCGCACGCGCGAGTTCCTGTCCCGCATTCTGTAGGTCGCGGGCGCGGAAGTCTCCACGGGGACCGCTCTCGGGACCGTCCGGGCGCCTCGATCGGGCCTGGACCGGTGACTCGACACGGGGTGTGATTCCCCGAAGAGCCCCCCGCTTGAGGTTGAGCTCGAGGACCCCGCCGAGCATCTCGCGGTCGGCGAGTCGGCCGGCCAGCGCAAGGCGGCGAAGACCGCGCCCGTCCGACCTCCCTCGCCGAGTGCGGCTCGGAGCGGCTCTTGACGACAGGCTCGAGCCGGCAGGCGTTCGGCCCCTCGACCGAGCGGATCTCGACGAGGCGTACGGTCCCCGCAAGATAGCAGGCGCGCCCGCTCGATAGACTAGCCCGGTGCAACCCCCTGCAGCCGCCGACGAGCTGGTCTCGGTCGGCGAGCTGAGCGCGCTCCAGTCGGTCATCGAGGCGGCACTGCCGTCGTACCTCGCGGATCTGGAACGGCTCGTGGCCATCGACTCCGGGAGCAACACCGCGTCGGGCGTCGACGAGGTCGGCCGTTGGACGGCCGAGTTCCTAGGCCGACTTGGAGCTCGTGTCGAGCGCAGGCCCGATCCGGCCGGCCGACTCGGCTCGACGATCGTGGCGTCGTTTGACGGCCGTCCGGGTGGCGGTCCGCGACTCCTCCTGATCGGGCATCTCGATACGGTCTTCGATGCGGGGACGGCGGCGGCGCGACCGTTCCGGATCGACGCGGACGGCCGTGCCCGTGGCCCGGGCGTGACCGACATGAAGTCGGGCCTGCTCGCCGGCCTTTACGCGATCTCGGCCCTCCGAGGGCTGGCGGCGGCGGGACTCGAGGGCGAGCCTTTCGAGCGGCTCGTCTTCATCACCACCCCGACGAGGAGATCGGCTCGCCCAGCTCGACTCCCCACATCCGCGAGGTCGCGGCCGAGACCGACGTCTGCCTCGTCCTCGAGAGCGCCCGCGACAACGGCGACATCGTGTCGTCGCGCAAGGGCGTTCTCGACTTGCGCCTCGTCATCCACGGCCGGGCGGCGCACGCCGGGGTCGAGCCCGAGAAAGGCCGCAGCGCCATCCTCGAGGCCGCTCGCTTCGTCCACGAGCTGCACGCCCTCAACGGCCGCTGGCCCGGCGTGACCGTCAACGTCGGCGTGATCGAAGGCGGGACTCGGCCGAACGTCGTCGCCGAGCGGTGCGTCCTCGAAGCCGACGTTCGGGCGCCGGCTCGCGAGCGGATGGAGGCCGCCGAGGTTGCCGTCCGGGCGATCGCCGCCCGCCCGTCGCTGCCTGAGGTGACCGTCGATCTCGAGGAGATGGCCCGCTGGTGGCCGATGGAGAAGCTCGAGCGCTCGGGCCGAGTCGGTCGACCATGCAGTCGCGCTGGCCGACCGACTCGGCTTTCGGCTCGCGGACGCCGCGACCGGCGGGGCGTCGGACGGCAACACGACGGCCGGAATGGGCGTGCCGACCATCGACGGCCTCGGGCCGATCGGCGGCGGGAACCATTCGCCGGCCGAGTACCTGGAGGTCGACTCGGTGGTGCAACGCACGACACTCCTGGCCGCGCTCCTACTCGCGGTCGCGCGTGATCCCGTCGTCGCCGGGTGGCGTGCCGAGTCGAGCGACCGCGCGGCGCCGCGGTGAGCGACCGCCGCGACATCGCATCGGGCGGAACCTGGGAGTCGTCGGCGGGCTACCGCCGGGCCGTCGTGGTCCGGTTACAGCTGCCGGGTCGCCGGTGCGACCGACGCCGGGTTGGGAGGGACGCTAGGGCCACCTAGTCAACATGGAAGCTAGGGTCCTCGCCGCGACGTTCGCCGGGTCGTCAGCGAGGAGCGCCTCCCGGAGGAGCGGCATGGCCTGTTCGGTCGCGCCCATGCGCACCAGGTCGGTGGCGACATTGGCGCGCCAGATCGGGAAGCGATCGGCGACCTCGACGAGGGCTGTAGCCACGCGCGGGTCGTTCAAGTAGTAGGCGTACGTCAGCAGGCCTTGCCCGCTCCTGTCGGCCAATGGGTTCCATCGGTCGACTTCGACGTCGAGGTCGAGGTCGAGATCGCGCAGGGCGGCGACTGACCCTCGCCGTCACGAACGACCGATCCTCGCCGCTGGCCGTCGCCGCCGAGTGGCTGATCGACATCGCGGCCGGGCCCGAGCGGGCGATCGCGGCCACCAAGACGTACACGGCCGAGCTCCTCGCGCTGGCCCTCCTCTCGACCGTGCTCCGTGACGGAGCCGCCGCTGCCCGCCAGACGCTGGCCCGAGTTCCCCCGGCGATGCACGGCGCCCTGGAGGTCGAGGCGGATGCCGAGCGAGCGGCGGCCCGCTTCCGGGAGATGCGCGCGTGCATCGTGCTCGGGCGCGGCTACGAGTACGCGACCGCGCTCGAATGGGCGCTCAAGCTCAAGGAGCTCACCTACCTCTTCGCTGACGCCTACTCCGCCGCGGACTTCCAGCACGGGCCGATCGCGGTCGCGGAGCCGGGCCTGCCGGTCCTCGCCGTCGCACCGTCCGGGAGAGCCCGGGCGGACATGCTGACCCTGCTCGTCCGGCTCCACGACGAGCTCGGGGCAACCCTCCTGGTGGTTGCGGATCGCTTCGACGGATTACCCGCCGGAGCCGACGTGCTCGGCTTGTCGACCGGCCGGCGCTCCGGCGAACGGCGCGCTGACGCGATCGCCGGCCTGCCTGACTGGCTCATGCCGATCGTCAGCATCATCCCGGCGCAGCTCTTCACCTATCACCTCGCGCTCGCCCGGGGCGGCGATCCGGAGACGCCGCGGAGCATCAGCAAGATCACCCTGACGCGTTGATCGACGATCCCGTTGAGACTCGTGGGCCGGGCGATACGACGGCCCCGCGACCGGCACGACCGCGTCCAGTACCGCTCTACGCGCTGCTCTGTGCGGCCCCCAGCCACACCTCAGCTCCTTCGATCGGGATACGCCGGCAGGCACGCGCGCAGTCCGGGCTGTCATCGACGAACGGCGTTCCGGTCGGTGAGGTTCTGGGACAGTTCCGCGATCGTCCCGATGCTCGTGGCCGAGTCGTCGAGCGTCGCAGTGATGGCCGAGTATGGGCAGGCCGCAGAGCGCGAAGGCTTCAGGGCCGTCAACCCGGACCGAGGCTGACGAACGCCAGCCGACGACCAGCCAGACGGATGACCGCCACCACGGTCGGACCGACCCGCTGTTCGAACCTCGAGTCGTCAGCGTTGCCCTGTGAACAGCGCCAACGACCCTGGTCTCCGGGGAGCCCACCTACGCGCTGCTCGCTCCCGCAGCCGCCCATTCGTCGGCTCCCTCGATTGGGATAGACCGAAATGCCGAGTGGGTACCCGCACGTCCGACTCCTGTCGGGCGCGCCATCGACAGCCAGCTTTCCGCGGTCGACCGCGCTTCGGCGGCGGTGGGACCGATACCGAATCCGGGAGAGCAAGCGCGAAGGCGCGGTGTGGAGTCTCGGTGATCCCGGTCCAACGCTCGAGATGGTCTAGAATTGCCCTGCCCAGATAGGGCAACAGACTCTTCCCGTTTTCGGGATGGGCATCTGACTCAGTTCGGGATGGGCACCTGACTCACCCCAATTCGGCGGCCGACGGAGGCCCGCCGCACGCTCAAATGGCGGCTCGCGAGGCCTGATTCGGGCACTCTGGATCAGGAGATCGAAGGTTCGAATCCTTCCTCGCCAGCCAAACCACAACATCTAGTGTCTCCGCACTCGCGAACCACAAGATGTTGCGGTTCTGAGCTCGATCGGCGGTCGCGCCGAGGAGGCTCAGCCATGCGTAGTTCGCCTGACTCTTCCCCGGTTTGTTCGCCTGACTCTTTGGGCCCAGCCGGCGGTTCGCTTGATTCTTTGGGCCCCATTCCGATCGGAATGGACGCCGCGGTCGACCTGTTCTGCGGGGCCAAGGCGGCCGAGGGCGCGTCGCCGCGGACCGTCGAGTGGTACCGGATGATCCTGGTCCGGGCCGTCCGCCGGTTCGGCGCGGCGCGACCGGTCGACGCCATTGCGGCGGCCGAGCTGCGGGCCTGGCTCCTCGAGTTGCGGAGCTCGCTCGCGCCCGAGTCGATCGCCGGCTACGTCCGCGGGCTCAAGGCGTTCGGCAACTGGTGCGCGGCCGAGGAGGTCGCCGCGGCGGGTGGCTTCCGAGCGCTTCGCCGACCGAAGGTGCCGCGCCGGCTCATTGCCCCCTTCTCCGATCCGGAGCTGCGGAGCCTCCTCGCCCTCGCCTCGGAGCGGGAGCGGGCGCTCGCGCTCGTGCTGCTCGACACCGGACTGCGGCTGTCCGAGCTCGCCTCGCTGCGGGTCGGTGACGTCCGTCCCGACGGGACGCTGCATGTCATGGGCAAGGGCGCCAAGGAGCGGATCGTGCCGATCGGCGCGAGCGCCCGGCGGGCGCTCGTCCGCTATCTCGCGACCCGCCAGGCCGTCGCCGCCGGCGACCCGCTCTTCTGTGGGCGCTGGGGGCCGGCCCTGACGGCCCGCGGGATCCAGCTCGCGATCGCCCGGCTCGGGCGACGGGCGGCGGTCGGGACCCGCTGCTCGCCACATACGTTCCGCCACACGTTCGCTCGCGGCTACCTCGTCAACGGCGGCGACGTATTCAGCCTCCAGCAGATTCTCGGCCACGCGACGCTCGACATGGTCCGCCGCTACGTCAGCCTGTCCGAGGCCGATCTGGTGGCCCGCCATCGGTCGGCGTCGCCCGCGGACCGGCTCGTGGGGACGAGGGGGTAGCCCGATCCTCGTCCACAACCACCCATTTGGATCTGGGTTTGACGTCCATTTGGTCGTACTAGAAGCCAGGCCGGACCGCTCAGGCCGTCCCGCCTAGGGCGGGGCCCAGTGGCGAGCTCAGTCCTCAGCTCACCGCTTTCTTCACGAGCGCGCCGATCCTTGCCTCGTCGGCGGCGGTCAACTCCGTCAGAGCGAAGGCGGTCGGCCACATGGCGCCTTCGTCGAGGTTCGCCTCGTCGCTGAAGCCGAACGTCGCGTACCTCGTCTTGAACTTCTGCGCGCTTTGGAAGAAGCAGACGACCTTGCCGTCCTTGGCATACGCGGGCATCCCGTACCAGAGTCTCGGCGAGAGGGCTGGCGCGCTGGCTTTGATGACAGCATGGAGCCGCTCGGCCATGGCGCGATCCGGTTCCGGCATCTCGGCGATCTTCGCGAGCACGGCGCTTTCCCCGTCCGCCTTGTCCGCGCGCGGGCCGCGGCGCGCGGCCGCCTTCTGCTCTTGGACGCGCTCCTTCATCGCGACTCGTTCCTCGTCCGTGAATCCCTTGGACGTCTTGTCGATCGCGGTGGTGCTCTTGGCGGACTTCTGCGTGTCCTTCATTGCAGGTTTCCTCCTCTGCGAGTCTTGATGGGGACGACCCTCATGCTAGGGAGCCGCCGCGGCGGCGGCTTCTCCGAAACTGCTCGGTCGTGACCTGGGTTCCGTTCGCCCAGGACCCTGAACTGTGCCGCCTGGATCACCTGGGACCTCCGTGAATTGCGGACTTCTCTCCATATGCTATCGAACGGATGTTCTATCGGTGCCCTAAGTCGCAAGCGTAATGCTCGCCGAATAGGATGGCGATGCCTGGTCGGACTCCCGTCTCCCCCCACGGTCGAGCCCGACCAGGCCGCATCGGCGAATGGTCGACGTTCGGCGTGGGCGTGGGTTCATTCGGCGATCGGCGCTGGTCGCACACGCTCTGGCGGTGCCAAGGCCTGCGGAGGCTTCGCAACTGCCGCGGGGCTATGGCTGCCCTCAGACCGCCGGCTGTCCGAACCTTTGTGGCGGCCGGGTCAGGCGCTCAAGGTGTCGGCTGCGGTTCCCGGAGCCGCTGAACAACATGGGCCGGCAGCTCGCCAGGCCACGGCTCGGCCGTGGTCGGAGCACTGTCCTCAAGCCCGAAAACGTGGAACGCGTACCAGCCGGTCGAGTCTGCGCCAGCGGTCACAAAGACCACGACGCTGTCGAACGGGTAGAGACGATCGCAGACGGCGTTCGGCGAACAAGTGTCGTCCACGACGATGCGAGTGGCACCAGCGACCTCGGCCTCGTGTCCGGCCCGCGCCAGGGCAATGGCTTGCGCGCATGCCGCGGACGAGATCCTCCCGCAGTCCGCAATTGCTGGAAGCGACATCCCCGACGGCCTGGCAGCCGCGGAGGCGGGTGGGGCAGAGAACGGCGGCGAGGGGGCGACTGAGGGACCCACCGAGACGCTCGGGCCGGTGGGGATGCCGGTCGACCCCAGGGCGACAAAGCCCACCCCTGGCACCATGTGCCCCACGAGGGTGGCCAGGTCCTCGCCGTAGACAGGCACCGGGTCCGGCTTCGGCGGGTTCGACGGGCTGCCCGGCGTGAGATGGCTTCCTGGGTCGAGCAGGTATCGCTTGGGCGCATAGCCGGCGATCGTCACGCCGTCGCTGCCCCACACGGACACGAAGTCGGGCCACAGGGCGTCGTTCGTTTCGCCTCCCTCGGGCGGCGTGGCGTTCTCGGGGACCGGCCCTTTCGTCGGCTGTCGCCAGGCGATCGCCTCCACGACGAGAATCTCGCTGCTCACGTCGCCGGATGCCGTGGCCCAGGCGTGGACGCGGGCCACGGTGGCCGCGCCGGACGTGCGTACGAACCCAGGGACGGTTGCGATGCCGTCGAGCACGAACACTGCCGACGGGTTGTCGATCGGACCAGCGACGAGCTGCCACCCCTCGCCACATCCGAGCTGCGCGCGGGCTGACCGGGAGACGCAGGGCGACGTGTCGATCACGAGGGTGCCGCCGGCGAGGAAGCTGCCCCCGGACGGGCGCGATCCGATCTCGTTGCCGCGCGCGACCGGCTCCCCGTTGATCGAGAGCGGGAGTCCATCGGCGCCGATCGGTGTCCCGCCGGTCCCGGGCAGCGCTCCTTCGAGGAACCGGGGTGCGACCACCGCAAACGCGAGGACGGCGACTGCCGCAGCGAGGATGCCGATGGAGAGGCGGCGGTGCGCCGGCAGCCGCTCTGGCCGCAGGAGATGCGGGAAGTCGAGCTCTGCCTGGCGCAGCTCAGCCGCCAGGAAGTCGCGCAGCCGTGCGTCAATCGCAGGCTCGGAAGGCAGGTCAGCCATCTCGAAGCTCCTCTCGCAACCGGCCGAGGCCGGTTCTCAGCTGGCTCTTAATCGTGTTCTCGCTGACGCCCAGAGCACGGGCAGTCTCCGGGACGGTGAGTCCTGCCAGGTAGTGGAGAGCAATCGCGGCACGCGTCCTCCGCGGAAGACCCGAGAGAGCCCGCCGGACGTCCGCGCGTTGTGCGAGGTCCGGGCCCTGCGTGGCGATCTCGCCAACGCGACCGTCGAGACTCACGAGGCGTCGCAGTCTGCGAACCGCCCGGAACGCTTCCCGCGTCTGGATCGTTAGAAGCCACGCCCGCAGGGCGCGCGGCTCGCGCAGGCCCTCGAGACGGCGGATAGCGATCTCGAATGTGGTCTGCACCAGATCCTCCGCCTCGTCGTTGTCGAGGGTGATCACACGCGCGGCGGCGAGAAGCATCGGCCCGTGTCCGTACAGCTCGTCAACCAACGCGTCGCGAGTGCGGGAGTCAACCGGTGCCAGCTGGATTCCCTCGGCGGTGTCCATCAACCCTCCGGGTTGCGTGTACGTCTACAAGAGAGCGTACATGCCCGAAATCGGGTGAGGTCCCACATGGGCGGCATGCGTTTCTGCGGCAGTCGATAGCCCGATCCAGCGTAACGCCCGATTGATGGACGGAGCCATTCGTCCAGCGAGGTGAGTACTCTCACCGACAGGAAGCAGTCGCCCTGTGTGAGTACCGCGGCGGTTCAGGATTCCCGATCAGGGCCGATGCGCCCGCGGGGTCGTCAGCGAGCGGCAGTCGGCGCCGGTCGACGCAGGCCGGCCACCACGAGCGGCAGAGCGATTAGAAGCGTGGCGACCAAGGCCACGAGGAGCATCTGGGGCAGCGAGTACAGCATCGTCCGGATGTCGCGCTCCGGGCCGCCGCCCGTCGTGGGCAACCCGACGACTACCCAGAAGGCCCACATCAGGCCGACGAGGAGCGCCGGCGGGACTGCCAGGAGGCGGAGCCAGCCCAGCGGCTCGATGGCGTCCAGCAGGAGCGCGAAGACGGCGGTCAGTGCCAAGCCCGCCACCAACATCGTCAAGCCGATGCCGATCAGGGGCTGGCGCGCGAGCCACCAGTCACCGGCCATCAGGGCGGAGCCGCCCGTGGCCGCGGCGCCGCCGAGCAAAGCTAAGAGGCCTACGGCCAGGCCGCCGCGAGCGATCGAACGAAGACTCGGCATTCCATCTCCTCTCGCGGGCGGGGACTCCTCAGCACGGCGTCGACGCCCGACGGAGTCATATCGTTTCGCGTTCGCCGCTCAAGTCAAGTCCGACCGAGGCGTCTCAGACCCAGAACAACGAGGCCCACAGTCGTCGCGATCCACGTCAGGTAGGTGATCGCGACCGGGGCGAACTCGCGCATGGTGTCGCCATCCTCGGGCCCAAATGGCGGCAGCAACGCGCTCAGCGGGGCGAGGCGGCGCTGCGCCGTCCGTTAAAATCTAGTCGCCCAGATAGGGCAACAGACTCTTTCCGTTTTCGGGATGGGCATCTGACTCAGTTGGGGATGGGCACCTGACTCACCCCAATTCGGCGGCCGACGGAGGTCCGCCGCACGCTCAAATGGCGGCTCGCGAGGCTGATTCCGAGGAACAGACTCTGGATCAGGAGATCGAAGGTTCAAATCCTTCCTCGCCAGCCAAACCACAACATCTAGGGCACTGCGAACGCTGAACCACCAGATGTTGCGGTTCGACCTCAGTCGGCCACCGCGCCGAGGAGGTTCAGACGTGGCTACTTCGCCTGACTACTCCCCGGTTTGTTCGCCTGACTATTCGGGCCCATCCGGCGATTCGCTTGATTCTTTCGGGCCCGATTCCGATCGGACTGGGCGCCGCGGCCGACCTGTTCTGCGCCGCCAAGGCGGCCGAGGGCGCGTCGCCCCGGACGCGTCGAGTGGTACCGGATGATCCTCGTCCGGGCCGTCCGCCGGTTCGGCGAGGCGCGGCCGGTCGACGCCATTCCCGCGGCCGAGCTGCGGGCCTGGCTGCTCGAGCTGCGCGAGCGCGCTCGCGCCCGAGTCGATCGCCGGCTATGTCCGGGGTCTCAAGGCCTTCGGCAACTGGTGCGCCGCCGAGGAGCTCGCCGCGGCGGGTGGCTTCCGGGCGCTTCGCCGACCGAAGGTCCCGCGCCGGCTCATCGCCCCGTTCTCCGATCCGGAGCTGCGGAGCCTGCTCGCCCTCGCCGACGAGCGCGAGCGGGCGCTCGCGCTCGTGCTCCTCGACACCGGACTCCGCCTGTCCGAGCTCGCCTCGCTGCGGGTCGGCGACGTCCGTCCCGACGGGACGCTCCATGTCATGGGCAAGGGCGCCAAGGAGCGGATCGTGCCGATCGGCGCGAGCGCCCGGCGGGCGCTCGTCCGCTATCTCGCGACCCGGGCGGCCGTCGCCGCCGGCGACCCGCTCTTCTGCGGGCGCTGGGGGCCGGCCCTGACGGCGCGCGGGATCCAGCTGGCGATCGCCCGGCTCGGGCGACGGGCGGCGGTCGGGACGCGCTGCAGCCCGCACACGTTCCGCCACACGTTCGCCCGGGGCTACCTCGTCAACGGCGGCGACGTGTTCAGCCTCCAGCAGATCCTGGGCCACGCGACGCTCGACATGGTCCGCCGCTACGTGAGCCTGTCGGAGGCCGACCTCGTCGCTCGGCATCGCACGGCGTCGCCGGCGGATCGGCTGGTCGGGGTAAGGGGGTAGATCAAAAGGAAGCCGACAGGCCGGGCGCGCCTGGCCCTGGCGGACGGTCAACGTGGTCGAGCTCGCGACCGCGGACTGGGTCGACTTCTGGAACTCCCGCCGGCTCCACGGCGCCTGTGGCGACATCCCGCCGGCCGAGTTCGAGGCGGCCTACCACCAGCGCTTACAGGCAGCTTCCGACTGACTCAACCGTCCAGAGTCTCACCATCGAACCCAGGGCGGTTCACTCAGCCGGTGTTCCGGAGCCCGGCGGCGAGGTCGCGTCCCGGCTGTGCTGGAAAAGCGCTGACGGCACAGGCTCCTGCGGGTCAACAGGATACGGTGCGGATCTGGTCCTGGCATCACCTCCCCGTCGACGCGCGCAGGACCGCGGCGAGCAGGCGGGTGACCTCGTGCGGATCGGCGCCGCGCCAGCGGCGCTGTTCGTCGCGTAGGCCGATAGGCGCGCTGACGGCAGGCCGGGCCGCGGATCCAGCCGACGACGCCCGGTGCCCGCCCGGCGCAGGGTCGGCGCCGCAGATGACGCAGCCCGGCGTCCGGTGACGAAGCGTGCTCGTTTCGTCACGCGCACGGGTAGCTCATGCGATCTGCTCCTCCGTCTGCGGGACCGACCGGGCGGCGATGAGGCCGGCGATCGCGTGACGATCGGGCAGCGTGAGCCCGAGACCGTGGGCGCCCGCGATGACGAGGTCCATGACGGCCCAGGCCATCGTCAGACAGCTGGTCTCGCCCGGGAACCGGCCGATCACCTTGGTCCGCCTCCGTACTTCCTCCAGAGACCGCTCCAGCAAATTCGTCGACCGCAGGCGCTTCTTGAGCCGGAGCGGGTAGCGAGGTGGACCGTGAGAGCCGGCAGATCGTCGGCCAGGCACGCCGCGGCCGAGGGGTACTCGCGGCTGAGCTCACCGACGAGGACCCGCAGGCCGTGCTCGGCCTCCTGCGGGCTCGTCGCTCCGTCGAGTGCCGCCCAGTACACCGCCCGGACCCGCGCGTGGAGGGCCGGACGCTTCGGCAGCTTGGCCAGGATGTTCCGGAGGCGGTGCACCGCACAGCGACCGCGGTCGGCGTCGGGCCACAGCTCGGTGATCGCCCGGACGAGTCCCGGTGCCCCGTCGGAGACGACCAGGAGCGGGCTGCGCAGGCCCCGGGCGATGAGGCCGTGCCCCAGGTCGAGCCAGTCGGTGGTCCGCTCCCGCTGGCCGAGGCAGACGTCGAGGAGCACCCGCGCACCGTCGGTCGTGAAGCCCCAGGCGACGAGGACGCCCTCCTTTGGCCCCTCTGGGCGGACCGGCAGGTAGATGGCGTCCATGAACAGCGCCAGCAGGCGCACCTCGCCGAGGCTGCGGGCCCGGAACGCCCGGTACCGATCCCTGAGCTCGCGGCAGATCGTGCTCACGGTTGTCCGGCTGATGTGGCCCAGGCCGGCTTCGCGGGCGAGGCTCTCGATGTCGCGGTCCGACAGGCCCCGGACGTAGGCGCCGATGACGAGCGCCTCGAGCGGCCGGGTCCGGATGATCGCTCGCGTGTCGGGGATGACCGAGCTCACGAACCGGGTGAGCGTGTCGCGCACCTGGGGCATCGCGACCAGTGAGCTCGCCCTCGGCGGTCTGGACTCGGCGAGGGCGGTGGCCGTTGCGCGAGCCGGCCGCCTCGGGGGTCCGCACGTAGCGGGCGCGCCCCAGGAAGGCCGCCACCTCGTCCTCGACGGCGCGCTGGAGGACGAGCTGGGCGCCCAGGCGCCCGAGCTGGCTCAACTGGTCGGGACCGCCGATCCCGTCGAGCAGGACCGCCTCGATGGCTGCCTCGATCCGGGCGCTGGGGGCTATCCTTCGTTCCACGGCGTGGTCTCCTTTGCGACTTCCAAGGTCCGCTTTGGAGCCTACGCCGTCTTCACTTTTACAGCGGTCTCAGGACGCGACCCGTGCAGCAGAT
>CAWJIC010000069.1:0-53236 GCA_963842755.1 uncultured Chloroflexia bacterium
TCTCTCGCCCCTCTCCGACACTGCCTGGTACGCCCGGATCGGGACATCGGGCACCGCCGGGTCGGAAGGGAACGGATGCGTCGCTGGTTCTCGCTCGTCGTCGCGTTCACGTGCTCGATCGCCGTGGGTGGGTCGGCCATCGCCGCTGGACCCGGGAACCGCGGGACAGACGACGACCACCCTCGATGGCACGCTGCGGGTTGTCCACATCGACGACTTCGTCGGCAACGAGGGCCACGACGCCTTCCTCCTCGAGACCGCGACCGAGACGCTCCCCCTCGAGATCAGCGGACCGGCCCCGGAGGAGCTCAGCGGCGCCCGGGTCCGCGTCCGGGGCACCCGCGTCGGGGGACGGGTCAGGGTCGCCCTTGGTCGCGATCCAGCCAGCCTGACCCGGCTCCGCACGGCGCCGTCCCGGCGGACGTCCGTGGTGCTGGCGGCGGACGGCCAGACCGTCGTCCTCGCGGATACGGTCCAGTCCGCGGCCCCCGCGAAGAACGTCGCGGTGCTCCTGTTCAACTTCAGCGACGACACGAGCCAGCCCTACACGCCCGGCGACCGCGAACGCGGTGATGTTCACCAACGGCGACTCCGTGAAGAGCTTCTTCGAGGAGGAGTCGCGCGGCGCCGTCAGCGTCAGCGGGCAGGTCTTCGGCTGGTACACCCTGGCGAACAGCAAGGCGACCTGCGACTGGTGGAACTGGGCGACGAACGCCCGCGCCGCGGCGGCCGCCGCTGGGGCGAACCTGTCCGCCTTCACCAATTTCGTGTACGCCTTCCCGCGGGCGAGCTCGTGCGGCGGCTGGTCCGGCCTCGGCGAGGTGTCCGGGTCGCAGAGCTGGAACAACGGGGCGCTCAGCCTCCGGGTCCTGGCCCACGAGCTGGGCCACAACTTCGGGGTCCACCATGCGACCAGCCTGAGCTGCACCTCGGGCGGGGTCCGGGTGGCGATCTCCTCGACGTGCACCTCGTCCGAGTACGGGGATCCGTTCACGGTCATGGGCGCCGCCGCCTCCGAGCACGACCACGCGCTCCATCTCGGCCAGTTCGGCTGGCTGCCCTCGAGCGAGGTCCGGACCGTGGGGCCGGGCGGCCCCTACCGAGCTCGGCGCGATCCTCGACGGCCCGGCCGACAGCGACCGGCTGCTGCGGATCGCGCGGGGCAACGGGACCTGGTTCTACCTCGACCTGCGGTCCGTCCACGGCCCGTACTTCGATGACTTCTCGCCGACCGCGCCGGCCGTCACCGGGGTGACCGTCCGGATCTCGCCGGACTCGCCGAGCCCGACCTGGAGCCCCCGGCAGACCCAGCTGGTCGACACGACGCCGGGCACCTCGACGTTCGCCGACGCTCCGCTCACGGCCGGCATGACGCTCGTCGACCCGGTCTCCGGCCTCGAGATCTCCGTCGCGTCGGTCGGGTCTGGGGTGGCGAGCGTCAGCGTCGTCGATCCGGTCGCCCCGAGCGCCCCGACCGGGCTGAGCGCGGCAGCGCCCGACACGACGCTGGTCCACCTGAGCTGGACGGCGGCGACCGACAACGTGGCCGTGACCGGCTACCGGGTCCTGCGCGACGGGGTCGAGGTCGGGGCGCCGACGGCCACGAGCTTCCACGACGCCGGGCTGGCCGCCTCGACGACGTACGCCTACCAGGTGGTCGCCCTCGACGGGTCCGGGAACGCCGGCGCGCCCGCGTCCGCCTCGATCGCCACGCCGACGACCCCGACGACCCCGCCCCCGTCGAGCCGCCTCCGCCTCCGCCGCCGGCTGCCGACACGACCCGGCCGACGGTCCCGCGGACGCTCCGGGCCCGCCAGGCCAGCGCAGTCCGCACGAAGCTCTCCTGGGCGGCCGCGACCGACAACGTCAAGGTGACCGGTTATCGCATCTATCGCGTCTACCGGACCGGCACCGTGCGGTCGGTCAAGACGACGACGAGCCGGTACGCCTACGTCAGGCGCGTCCGCGGCGCCCGCTACTACGTCCGCGCGTTCGACGCCGCCGGCAACCTCGGCCCGCGCAGCCCGCTCGCCCGGCCCTGACGCAGCGGCCGGCTCCCACCGGCGCCCGCGGTCCCCGACCCCGATGTGCCGACTGCGGGGCGCGGCCATCGACCACGTCGATGGGTTCCCGGGTTTTCGGGAGTGCCGCGACGCATCCGCGCTCCCATCCCGTTCCAGTCATCGCGGTGATCGATGGACCCCGCGGGTTTCGGGCCAGCGGGGGCCGGTCGGTGGCGCGAACCCTCGAAACCTATCGCTGGCGTCGATGGCCGGCGCGCCTGCGGCTGCGTCGGGTCGCCTGCCGCTGACTGCCGAGCTCGAGCGCCTGGCCGATCGCCCCCGCGAGCTGCGGCCACTCGACGAGGAACGCGTCGTGGCCCTTCGTCGGAAGCGATCTCGCGGTACCCCGCCGCGACCCCGGCCTCCGCCGCGGCCGCGACGAGCGTCCGAACCTGGCCCGGCCCGTAGAGGACGTCGCCCTCGATCCCGAGGCCGGTCAGCCGCGTTCCACCGGCGGCCAGCCGGCCGAGCGCCGCCACGATCCCGTCGCGTCCCCGGCCGATGTCGTGACGGTCCATCGCCCGGACGAGGACCCGGTACGTGTGCCGATCGAACCGGTCCACGAGCTTGCGGCCCTGGTGGTCGAGGTAGCTCACGACCGACGGTCGGCCGTCCGGCTCCTCGGCCCGCCCGAACCGCTCGGCGAAGTCGGTCTCGCTCCGGTAGGTCGTCATCGCCAGCTGGCGGGCGAGCGCGAGGCCGTCGTCTCCCAGCCGATCGATGAGCTCGAGCTGGATCTGGTTCCAGGCGATGGCCATCGGTCCGGTGGCTGCCGGCGCGGCGATCGGGAGGACCGAGCGAACGGCCGACGGGCGCTCGAGGGCCACCTCGAGCGCGACCATCCCGCCGAGCGAGCCTCCGGTCGCGAGGGCGAGCTCGTCGATCCCGAGGGCGTCCAGGAGCGTCCACTGGGCGCGGGCCTGGTCCCGGGTGGTCACCTCGGGGAAGGACGCCCCGAATGGCCGCCCGCTTGCCGGATCGCGGGAGGTCGGTCCGGTGGTTCCGTACCGGCCGCCGAGGAGGTTCGCGCAGAGGACGCCGACCCGGCGCGTGTCGAGCGCCAGGTCCGGGCCGATGAGGGGCGCCCACCAGTCGCCGGCGGCGTCGGCCGAGCCGGTCAGCGCGTGGACGACGAGGACCTGCGGCGCCGTCGCCGGCCCGGGACCGTCATGCCGGTAGGCGACGGTCAGGGCCGGCAGGACGACACCGGACTCGAGCGCGAACGGCCCGAGCTCGGTGAGCTCGAGCCGGCCGGTCCCGGCCGCGATCGTCATGCCGTCACCGCCTCCCCGGCCGTCGAGCCGGTTGCCACCCGGATGGCCCGGCCCAGGTCGGCGATCAGGTCGTCGATGTGCTCCAGGCCGACCGACAGCCGGACGAGGTCCTCGGTCACGCCGCTGGACAGCTGGTCCTCCGGGGTCAGCTGCTGGTGGGTGGTCGAGGCCGGGTGGATGATCAGCGACTTGGCATCGCCGACGTTGGCCAGGAGGCTGAACAGCTTCACCGCGTCGATGAGCCGCCGGCCGGCTGCCACGCCGCCCTTCACCCCGAAGGTGACGATCCCGCCGAAGCCGCCCTCCAGGTAGCGCAGCGCGTGCCGGTGGGTCGGGTGGGACTCGAGGCCCGGGTAGCTCACCCAGGTGACGCCGGGCTGCGCCTCGAGCCACTGGGCCACTGCCAGGGCGTTCTCGCTGTGCCGCTGGATCCGCAGCGGGAGCGTCTCGAGACCCTGCAGGAACAGGCAGGAGTTGAACGGGCTGAGCGCCGGCCCGATGTCGCGGAGCCCCTGGACCCGGAGCTTGATGATGAACGCGGCCGGCCCGAACGCCCCGGTGTAGCTGATCCCGTGGTAGCTCGGGTCCGGCTCGACGAAGTCCTCGCTGGAAGCGCTCCGAGGCCGCCCAGTCGAACGTGCCGCCATCGACGACGACGCCGCCGATCGAGGTGCCGTGCCCGCCGATCCACTTCGTCGCCGAGTGGATCACGATGTCCGCCCCGTGCTCGATCGGACGGGCCAGGAGCGGCGCGAACGTGTTGTCGACCACGAGCGGCACGCCGTGGGCGTGGGCGATGTCGGCGATCGAGGCGATGTCGTGGACGTCCAGGCGGGGGTTGCCGATCGTCTCGAGGTAGACGGCCTTGGTCCGGTCGTCGATGGCCGGCGCGAACGTCTCCGGTCGGGTGCCGTCGACGAAGCGGGTCGTGATCCCGAGCTTGGGCAGGGTGTACTTGAACAGGTTGTACGTCCCGCCGTAGAGGCTCGAGCTGCTGACGATGTTGTCGCCGGCTCGGGCGAGGTTGAGGAAGGTCAGGGTCTCCGCGGCCTGGCCGCTTGCGAGGCCGAGGGCGCCGACTCCGCCCTCCAGAGCGGCGACGCGCTCCTCGAACACGCCGGTCGTGGGGTTCATGATCCGGGTGTAGATGTTCCCGAACTCCTGGAGGGCGAAGAGCCGGGCGGCGTGGTCGGCGTCGTTGAAGACGTACGAGGTGGTGGCGTAGATCGGGACCGCCCGGGCGTTCGTGGCCGGGTCCGGCTTCTGGCCGGCGTGGAGGGCGAGCGTCTCGGGGCGGAGCTGGGTCTCGTCGAGGTCCGACATCGGGTGGGTTCTCCGGGCTGACGGGTGAGAAGGCGATCGCGTCCCGTGCCCTGGGGCTGGGCGGGGGTTCGGCGGTCGTCCCGTCGCATGTGCCGGAGAAACAAAGAACCGCGGTCCACCTGGTGGATCCGCGGCCCCGGGACCGATCTGCGGTCCCGCTACCTCCTGTTCAGGATGCGCGTGACCTCAGACCCCATCCTCCGTACGGCGGGGCCGCCAGCGCATACACATCGAGCAGGAGACGCAGGTGGGGTTCATTGGTGCCGACGGTACCGGACGCGGCGCGATGGCGTCAAGCGTGGTACCGAACCGCAACCTCGGCCGGCGTCTCCGTGGGCCTGTGACTGGCCCGGTGCCCACGTCTCATCGCCCACCGCGATGCTATCGGCCGTCCACCGCCCGGTGCCCACGTCTCATCGCCGCCCGCGATGGTATCGGCGTTGTGGGGGCCCTCGGACGGGGCAGGGCAGGGTCGGGCGCACGTCGCTGAGCGTGGAATCCCCGCCCGAGGAGCCGCAGCCCGCGTGGGAGCAGCGATAGCATCGCGGACCGCGATATCACGGGGAATGCGCTTCTGGCTACCGCTTCGCGCTGGCGACGGGCTCCGCGTCGACCAGACGCAGCATGTCGATCGTGTCGGCCAGGTGGGCGTTGAAGATCCGGCGGGCCGCGGCGAGCAGCTCGAACAGTTCGGCGTCACGAACCCGGTAGATCACCGTCGTGCCGCGGCGCTCCGTCACGACGATGTTCCGGCCGCGGAGAACGGCGAGCTGCTGGGAGATCGAGGACGCGGGGACGCCGATCGCGTCCTGCATCTGCCCGACGCTCAGCGGCCCACCACGGAGCAACTCCAGGATCCGAATGCGCATCGGATGGGCCAGGCCCTTGAAGAACTCGGCCTTGAACTGGCGGAGGCCCTCGGGGTCGTCCGGCCGAGTATTACGATCCATGCGCGGAACACTAGGCGACGATTGCGAATAGCGCAACTACGCAATGTTGCAAGATTACGAATGAGGCCCTATGCTTGGACTCAACGTGCTGGAGTGTCCGATGCAGCTCACCGCCCTCCTCGCCGAAGCCCGCGATGCGACCCCCGATCGGCGCATCGAGTGGCGCGACGGCCTCGCCGCCTATGGCGACCGTGCCATCGCGGGTGTGCAGGCGTGGCTCGACGATCCGGCGCTGTCTGCCTTCGCGATCCGGGTCATCGAGCGCGCGGGCGAGCAGGGCCAGGGTGAGACTGCGACGCGGGTCCTGCGCGCGGCCCGGCGGGTCGTGCCGGCGCACCTGCAGAGCGACCTCGATTGGGCCCTCGGACGGCTTCGCGTCGTGATGCATCCCGCGCCTCCTGCGCGCAGCCTGCCTGCCTCGCACCCGAATGTCGCCCCTCTGGCGCGTGACCTGCCCAGGTTCACGGCCGTCGCTCGGCGACGTTCTCGCTGATCCCGCGCTGCTGCAGCGGGTAGGATTCGGGCGTGCCTGACCCCTCCGTGCCCGGTTCGACCTGGGCCCTCGTCGCCGGCTGGGGATGGGGCGTCGGCGCAATCCTCCTCGGGGTCGCGGCCGTCGTCGGGCTCGTCGAGGGGGCGCTCCGCCGGCCGACAACGATCGCGCACGCGTTGGCCACGGCCGCTGGGGTGGCCATCACGGCCGCTGGGGTGGGACTGGTCGGCGCGGATCGGCCGCTGGCATTCGCCGCCGGTGATGTCCTGGGGCTCGTCCCGCTGGACGTGGTCGCGGACCGGGTCTCGGGCGTCTTCCTCGTGGCGTTCGGGCCGGTGGCCGCCGCCGCCTCGCTCTTCGCGATCGGATACGAGCGACGGTCGGCCGCCCATGACCCGGACCACCTCCCGACCGCTGCCCTCGGCGCCGCATTCCCGCTCTTCCTGCTCAGCCTCCTGCTCGTGTTCACCGCCGGGAGCGCGTTCGCGTTCCTGGTCGCCTGGGAGGGGATGGCGCTCGCCTCGGCGGTCCTCGTCATCGGGCGGCGACCGGACCGCGGCGTCCTCGGGGCGGGCTACGTCTACCTGGCCACGACCCACCTCGCCACGGCGGCGATCGTCGTGGCGTTCGCACTCCTCGCCACGCTGGCCGGTGGCTCGCTCGGCTTCGACGCGTGGCGCGGGGCGGCGGCCGGCGCGCCCGCGCTCGCCCGGGACGCGGCCTTCCTCCTCGCGGTCGTCGGGTTCGGGACGAAGGCCGGGGCGATGCCGTTCCACTTCTGGCTGCCCCGGGCCCACTCGGTCGCCCCGTCCCACGTGTCCGCCCTGATGTCCGGCGTGATGCTCAACGCGGGCATCTACGGGATCGTCCAAATCGGCGTCGACATCCTCGGGCCGGGGGCCGACTGGTGGGGCGTGGTCCTCCTCGTGGTGGGCGGGACCTCGGCGGTCCTGGGGATCCTCTACGCGCTCATGGAGCGGGACCTCAAGCGGCTCCTCGCGTTCAGCTCGATCGAGAACGTCGGGATCGTCCTGGTCGGGCTCGGCGCGGCGCTCGTCCTGCGCTCGAGCGGGGCGGCCGTCCTCGCGACGCTGGCGCTCTCGGCGGCGCTCCTCCACGTCGTCGCTCACGGCTACCTCAAGGCGGCCCTCTTCCTCGGCGCCGGATCGGTCCTCGCGGCGACCGGGCTGCGCGACCTCGACCGGCTGGGCGGGCTCGCCCGGCGGATGCCGGTCACGGCGCTCGCGTTCGGGGTCGCGGCGCTCGGCCTGGCCGGGCTGCCGCCGCTGCTCGCCTTCGTCTCCGAGTGGGGGATCCTCCAGGGGCTCATCGGGTTGGCGGGCTGGTCGGCGGCACCAGACGCCTGGCGGCTCATGGCGGCCGTCGCGATCGGTGGGCTGGCGCTCACCGCGGCGCTGGCGCTGGCGGCCGGCGCGATGGCCGTCGGGATGGCATTCCTCGCGCTGCCTCGCAGCGTCGCCGCCGAGGAAGCGGCGGAGGTTGGCCGGTCGATGCGGGCCGGGCCGCTCGGCCTGGCGGGGCTCGTGCTCGCGGCCAGCGTCGCGGCGGCGCCGGTCGTCTCGATCCTGGCCGGGATCGTCGCGCCGTTCGCCGGCCCGCTGTCCGCGTTCGCCCGTCCGATGCCGGCGATCGCCTCCGTGCCGGGCGACCCGGCGGGCGGGCGCCTCGTGCCCTCGTTCCTGCTCCTCGTGCTCGTCGTGATCGTCGGGGCCGTGGCGGGTTACGCCGCCCGTCGTCGCGCCGCCGTCCGCCGCGTCCCGACCTGGACCGGCGGGATCGTCCCGACCGCCGCGATGGAGTACACCGCGACGAGCTACGCCAAGCCCCTCCGGCTCTTCTTCCGGTCGATCCTGCGGCCGTCGCGCGAGGTCCGGATCGACGTCCATCCCGGCACGCCGTTCCCGCACACGATCACCTACCGCAGCGAGTACACCCGGTTCATCGACCGCCACGTCCTGGGCCCGATCCACACGGGCGCGGTCCGCGCGGCCGGCCTCGTGCGGCGGCTCCAGAACGGTTCGGTGCAGCTCTACGTCGGCTACGTCGTGGTCGCCCTCGTCGTCCTCCTGGTCTTCGCCCGATGAGCCCGGAGGTGGCGGCGCTGCTCGGCTCGATCGGCGCGACCGCGCTGGTCATCGCGCTCCACGGGCTCGTCCTCGTCGGCGCCGCGCCGCTCCTGAGCGGCACGATCCGGAAGACGAAGGCACGGCTCCAGTCCCGCCGCGGCGCGCCCGTCGTCCAGCCCTACCGTGACCTCGCCAAGCACTGGGCGAAGGGGACCGTGGAGAGCGAGGCGGGCGGTCCGGTCGGCGGGGCGGTCCCCGCGGCGGCGCTCGGGGCGATCCTCGTCGCAGCGCTCCTCGTCCCGGCGGTGGCGGCCCGGCCGGCGCTCGTCGGCTGGGGGGACCTGATCGCCGTCCTGGGGCTCCTCGCGCTCGCCCGGTTCGCGATGGCGCTCGGCGCGCTCGACACGGGCAGCGCGTTCGGCGGGATGGGCTCGAGCCGGGACGTGTCGATCGGCGCGCTGGTCGAGCCGGTCGCGCTGCTGGCCCTGGTCGGGGTCGCGATCGGCGCCGGCTCGACGGACCTCGGCGCGATCGCCGGTTCCGGTGCGGCAGCGGGGCTCGGCGTCCTCACCCCGGCCCATCTCCTGGCCGGGGCGGCGTTCGCGGTCGTCGTCGTCGCCGAGACGGGGCACTACCCGGTCGACAACCCGGACACCCACCTCGAGCTGACGATGGCCCACGAGGGCCTGCTCATCGAGGCATCCGGCCGGCGGCTCGCGCTGCTGACCCTCGCCGCGCACGTGAAGCAGGCGATCCTCCTGGCCGTCTTCGTCGCGGTCTTCCTGCCGTGGGGCGCGGCGACCGAGCTCGCCCCGTGGCCGCTCGCGCTGGGGCTGATCCTGTTCGCCGCGAAGATCCTGCTCCTGGGCCAGGCCATCGCCCTGGTCGACGCCTCGATCGCCAAGCTCCGCATCCTGCGGCTGTCGGACCTGCTCGGCTCGGCGGCCCTCCTCGCGCTGACCGGTCTGGCCGCCCGGATCTGGCTCGGCCGATGACGTTCGACCTCTCGACGGCCGCCTCGGCGGTCGAGATCTGCGCCGCCGGGATCGTCCTGACCGGTGTCTGGCTGGCGATCGGCCGATCGCTCGATCGGGCGGTCGGGGTGTTCGCCATCCAGGCCGCGCTGGTGGGGATCGTGGCCCTCACGGTTGGGCTCGCGACGGGCGCCCCGCACCTCATCGCCGGCGGGCTCCTCGCGATCGGCGTCCGGGCGGTGGTCGTCCCGCTCGTCCTGGCCGGGATCCTCCGGGACAGCCCGGTCCGGCGCGAGACGGAACCGTACCTCGGGCGGCGCGGCTCGCTCATCGCCGCGATCGCGATCGTGTTCGTCGGCGTGGCCGGCAGCCGGGAGGCCGGGCTGGCATCCCCGCTCGGGGCGACCGGTGCGCTGCCCGCCGCGATCAGCACGGTCCTCCTCGGGCTGCTGCTGATGACGACCCGCCGAAAGAGCGTCTCGATCGTCATCGGCCTCCTCGTCTTCGATGACGGGATCGCCCTGGCCGCCCTGTCGCTGACCTACGGAATGCCGCTCGTGATCGAGCTCGGGATCGCCTTCGACCTGCTGATCCTGCTCGTCGTCGTGCGGGTCTACGCGCGGCGGATGCTGGCCACGTTCGGGTCCCTGTCCACGGATCGGTTGCGGGACCTGCGCGGATGATCGACCTCCTCGTGGCGCTCGCGGTCCTCGGTCCGGCGCTCGGCGGCGTGGCGGCCTGGTTCCTGGCGCCGGGTCCCGCGTTCCGGGCGGCCGCGGCGGGGATCGGCATCGGGGCCGGCGCGTCGGTCGGCGTCGGGGCAGTGGTGTTCACGGCCGGGACGCAGCGGGCGCTGACCGGGCTGGCGACGGTCGACGCGCTCGGGGCGTGGATCCTCCTGACGGTGGCGATCGTCGCGGTCCTCGCGCTCGCCGGGTCGCCGGCCCACCTGCGCCATGCCGAGATGGAGGGCAGCCTCCGGCCGCGGGACGCCAGCCGCTACCTGGGCCTCCTCGCCGGATTCGTGGCGAGCCTGGCCGCCGTGCCGATCCTCGCGAACCTGGGGCTGGTCTGGGTCGCGATCGAGGCGGGAACCGTGGCGGCGGCGCTCCTGGTGGGGTCCTCGCACACGCCCAACGCGATCGAGGCCGCCTGGAAGTACCTCATCCTGGGCTCCGTCGGGGTCGGCTTCGCCCTCCTCGGCACGCTCCTCGCGTACGCGTCGTCCGTGCCGCTGCTGGGCGAGACCTCGGACGCACTCGACTGGCCGCGGCTCATGGCGGTGGCGCCGGTGCTGGACGGCGGGTTGATGCGGCTTGCCTTCATCTTCGCCCTGGTGGGCTACGGGACGAAGGTGGGCCTCGCGCCGTTCCACACGTGGCTGCCGGACGCCCACAGCCAGGCGCCCAGCCCGATCAGCGCCCTCCTCTCGGGCGTGTCCCTGAACGTCGCCCTCTACGCGCTCATCCGGTTCCACCTGGTCGCGTCGGGGACGCTCGGGCCGGCGTTCAGCTCGACGCTGCTGGTGCTGTTCGGGCTGTTCAGCCTGGCGGTCGCGCTGCCATTCATCGTCGCCCAGGGGGACCTCAAGCGGCTGCTGGCCTATAGCTCGATCGAGCACATGGGGCTGCTCGCGGTGGCCATCGGGGTGGGTGGGCGGCTGGCGCTCGCCGGGGCCGCGCTGCACCTGCTGGGCCACGCGCTGGTGAAGTCGACCCTGTTCCTGTCCGCGGGGCGGATCGTGGACGCGTCCGGGACGCGCCGGCTGGGGCGGCTCGGCGGGACGCTGGAGCGGACGCCGATCGCCGGGGCGGCCCTCCTCGTGGGCGTGCTCCTGATCGGGGGGCTGCCGCCATCGAGCGTGTTCGCCTCGGAGTTCGCCGCGATCGTCGGCGGGGCGGGGGAGGGGTACGGACCGGCCGTCGCCATCGCGGCGCTGCTCCTCGGGCTCGCCTTCGCCGGGATGACGTTCCACGCCGTCCGGCTGGCCTGGGGCGGGCGACGGACCCGTGCCGGGGCGACAGCCTCGACGGCCGTGGCCGCAGCGACGGGGACCGCGCCGACGACCGCTGCCACTGCCTCGACGGCCGACACGACGGCCCCCCCGGCCGTCCGGTGGTCGCGCCGCGGGCCTGCGGACGGCATCCTCTTCGGCGTCCCCCTCGCCGCCGTGGTCGTCCTGGGGCTGTGGACGCCGGGCCCGCTCCGCGAAATCCTCGACGCGGTAGCCGCTGTCCTGGGAGGCCCCCGTGGCTGAGCCGTTCGACGTGATCCTGCCGTCAGCCCCGGCTGCTCCCGGCGTGGATGAGCGGCTCGTTGCGGTCGTGCCCGAGGCGCTGGCCGCCCGGGCCGGCGAGCTGGTGGCCGACGGCGCTCGGCTGATCACCCTGGTTGGCCTCGACGACCGCGCGCGGTCGGGCGGGTTCGCAGTGGAGGCCGTCTTCGATCTTCCGGGCGAGCCGCTCGTCCGGTTGCGGGCGGACCTCCCGGCGGAGCTCCCGCACTACCCGGCGATCACGCGTGCGGTTCCGGCAGCCCAGTGGGACGAGCGTGAGCTCAAGGACCTCCTGGGGATCGTCCCGGAGGGCCACCCGGACCCCCGCCGGCTCGTCCTCCACGAGCGCTATCCGCGCGGCTTCCACCCGCTCCGGAAGGACGTCCCGGCGGATGCCCGGCCCGAGTGGGCCGACCGCAGGTTCCTCCCGTTCGAGGCGCACGGCGAGGGGCTGTACCAACTGCCGGTCGGGCCGATCCACGCCGGGATCATCGAGCCGGGCCATTTCCGTTTCTCCGCGGTCGGCGAGTCCGTGCTCCACCTGGAGGCGCGGCTGTTCTTCACCCATCGCGGGCTGGAGAAGCTCGTCGAGGGTCGGGCGTTCGGGGCGGCGCTGCCGATCGTCGAGCGAGCCTGTGGGGTGTGCACGGTCACCCACGCCCTGGCCTTCTCGGACGCCGTCGAGCGGCTGACGGGGACGGAGCCGCCGCCGCGAGCGCGCTGGGCGCGGACGATCCTGGCCGAGCTGGAGCGGCTCTACAACCATGTCGGCGACCTCGGCAGCCTGTGCGCGGGGGCGGGCCTCAACGTGGGCATCTCGCAGCTCGGCTGGCTGAAGGAGCGGCTCCTGCGGGTCAATGAATTGGTCAGCGGGCACCGCTACCTGACGGGCGTCGTCGGGCCTGGCGGACTCCGCCTCGACCTCGACGCGAATGGGCTGGCCGGCCTGCCGGTGGCGCTCGCCTCGGTCGAGACGGAGCTGCGGGAGCTGCTCCGGCTCATCGACCGGACCGAGACGTTCATCGAGCGGCTGACCGGGACGGGTGTCGTCTCCGCCGAGACCGCCACGGTTCTCGGGGCGGTCGGGGTGGCGGCCCGGGCGTCGGGGATCGCCCTGGACCTGCGGGCGGACCGGCCCGGTGGGGCGGCCGACTACGCGAGCCTGGGGGTGGAGCCGGTCGTCGAGACGGGCGGCGACGTGCTCGCCCGCTGGCGCGTGCGGGCGCGGGAGGCGTTCGGCTCGATTGGCCTCCTCCGGGAGCTCCTCGCCCGACCGGTCGGCGGCGAGTTCGTGGTCCCGCTCGGCGCGGTGCCGGCGGACGGCGCGTCGGCGCTCGGCGCCCACGAGGGGCCGCGCGGGGCGTCGTGGATCTGGCTGGCGGCGGGCTCGAACGGGACCGTCGAGCGGTTCCGGCTGCGGTCGGCGTCGTTCGCCAACTGGCCGGTCGTCGCCTCCGCGGTGCCGGGCAACCTCGTGCCGGACTTCCCGCTCATCAACAAGAGCTTCGAGCTCTGCTACGCCTGCACGGACCGCTGATGGACTGGCTCGAACGGATCTTGCGCCCACTCCGCACCGGCGTCGTGACGTCGCGCTACCCGGGGTCGCCCCCGCTCCTGGCGCCGGCGGTCCGCGGCCTGCCGGTGGTGGACCCGGAACGGTGCACCCTGGAAGGGGCGTGCGTCACGGCCTGCCCGACCGGGGCGATCACGGCGGCCGCGGGCGTCGGCGTGGCCGGGGCCATCGGAGTCGGCGGCGCCGGGGCCATGGGCGGGGCCGGGGCCCCGAGGTGGACGCTCGACGCGGGCCGGTGCGTCTTCTGCGGCGCCTGCGAGCGGGCCTGCCCGACCGAGGCGATCCGGCTCGGCGACCGGGTCGAGCTCGCCGTCCGGAAGCGCGACGCGCTGGTCGCGCGGGTTGCTGTCCGGGGTCCCGAACGATGACCGACGAGCCGACGACGCCGCTCGCGCCGACTCCGAACCACGAGCCGGAGCTCCTGCACCCGTCGACCGCCGGACGCCAGCTCTCCGCGGCGATCCGCCGCCGTCTTGCCCGGTCGCTCCACGTCCGGCACCTCGACGCCGGATCGTGCAACGGCTGCGACTGGGAGATCGCCGCCCTGCTCAACCCGTACCACGACCTGCAGCGGCTCGGGATCGACTTCGTGGCCTCGCCGCGCCACGCGGACCTGCTCCTCGTGACCGGGATCATGACCCGCAACCTGGAGGAGGCCGCGCTCCGGACGTACGAGGCCATGGCGGAGCCACGGCTCGTCGTCGCCGTGGGCGCCTGCGCGATCTGGGGCGGCGTCTTCGCGGGGACCTACGCCGGCCGGGACGGGATCGGCGGAGGTCCTGCCGGTCGACGTCTTCGTGCCCGGCTGCCCGCCCCGCCCCGAGGCGCTCATCCACGCGCTGCTGCTCGCGGTCGGTCGCCTCGGCGAGGGTCCCGCCATGGGCTGACGCCGCGGGTTCGCCGCCGTGGTCCCGGGTCTCGCCGCCGCGTCTCGCCGCCGGGTCTCGGCCATCGACCACGTCGATTGGCTCCCGGGGTTCCGGGAGTGCCGCGAGGCATCCGCGCTCCCAACCGCTCCGGCCATTGCTCCGATCGATGGACCCCGTGGGTTTCGGGGCCGCGGCGGCCCATCGGTGGCACGAACCCTCGGAATTTATCGCTGGCGTCGATGGCCGACGCGCCTGCCGCTGCGTCACCGAACCGCAACCTCGGCCGGCGTCTCCGTGGGCCTGTGACTGGCCCGGTGCCCGCGTCTCATCGCCCACCGCGATGCTATCGGCCGTCCACCGCCCAGTGCCCACGTCTCATCGCCGTCCGCGATGGTATCGGCGTTGTGGGGGCCCTCGGACGGGGCAGGGCAGGGTCGGGCGCACGTCGCTGAATGTCATGAAGACGGGCCTCCGCAGTGGCAACGTTGGGTTGTCAAAGCAACCAGCACCTTGGAGGCCCAGGACATGTTGTACGCCGGATTGGACCTGTCGCGCCAGAGGCTCGATGTGCACCTGCTCGATGAGGACGGGAGAACGGTCGAGGTGACGGCGGTTCGGCCCGACGCCGACGCGCTCCGGACGTTGGTCGCCACGGTCGGCCGCCACGGTGAACCGGTGACCGCCGCGATCGAGTCGATGAACGGCGCCCGCTTCGTCCACGACCAGCTCGAGCTCGCCGGCTGGGACGTCGAGATCGCCGATGCGCTCAAGGTCAAGGGCCTGGCGCCCCTCGCCGCCAAGACCGACAAGATCGACGCCTGGGTCCTCGCCGAGCTCGCCCGGCGGGAGCTGGTGCCGGCGATCTGGCTGCCCGACCCCTCCGTCCGGGCCGAGCGCGAGCGGGCCCGCTTCCGGCTCCACCTCGTGCGCCACCGCACGGCGTTGAAGAACCGGATTCACGCCACGCTCATCGCGTTCGGCCACCCGGTCCCGGTCTCGGACCTGTTCGGGACCGCCGGCCGCGAGCTGCTCGGGCGGCTCGCCATCCCCGAGCCCTGGGCGACGACGCTCGAGCGGAGCCTTCGGTTCGTGGACGAGCTCGATCAGCAGATCGCCACTTGCGAGGCCGAGCTCCGGGCGCAGGGTGCCGACCATCCGTACGTCGGGCTCCTGCGGACCGCTCCGGGGATCGCCTGGGTGCTCGGCTACACGATCGCCTCGGAGATCGGCGACATCACCCGGTTCGCCAGCCCCAAGAAGCTCACCGGGTACACCGGGCTGTGCCCGTTCGTGCGCCAGTCGGGTCGCCGGGACGACCGGGGACCGCTGGCCAAGAACGGCCCGAAGTACCTACGCTGGGCGCTCATCGAGGCAGCCACCCACGCCGCCCGCCATCCCGCCTATCGCGACCGCTACGAGCGCACGAAGCAGCGGCTCGGGCGCCAGCGCGGGTCGAAGGTCGCCCGGGTCGAGATCGCCCGCGAGCTCAGCACCGCGATCTGGCACATGCTCACCAAGAACGAGCCGTTCGCTCCCGGCAGGCCCCCCGTCCACGCTCTGGTCGCTTGACGACCCTCCGCTGAGATGGGCCGCCGGAGTCTCCGATCCAACCTGGTCCTCCCCCGAGGAGGCGATAGAGAGATGAGCTCAGCTCCCACCAGCAACGGACGACTCCACTTCACCAACCATCGCTTCAAACGAAGGTCTTGACAGCCGGCCCTTCTTCATAGAGAGCGTGGAATCCCCGCCCGAGGAGCCGCAGCCCGCGTGGGAGCAGCGATGGCATCGCGGGCCGCGATATCACGGGGAGTGCCTATCCGGTTGCCTCCGGTGACCACCAGATGTGGTGTCGGTCCGTGACCGGACGCCGCCCCGACTTTCCCAAGACGCTGATCGAGTTCCAGCGCCGGTTCCCGAGCGAGGAAGCCTGCGAGGACTACCTGGCCGAGTGTCGGTGGCCGGACGGCTTCCGCTGCCCGAAGTGCAGCCACGACAAGGCGTGGGCGCGCACGAGCCGACGGCTGCGGGAGTGCGCCAAGTGCGGGCACCAGACCTCGACGACCGCCGGGACGATCCTCCACCGGACCCGGACCCCGCTCGTCATCTGGTTCTGGGCGGCGTTCCTGATGGTGACCGACAAGCGCGGGTTGTCGGCGCTGGGTCTCCAACGGCAGCTCGGCGTGGCCCGCTACGAGACCGCCTGGATGATCCTCCAAAAGTTGCGTCGCGCGACCGTCAACCTCGATCGGACGAAGCTCCGGGGGCGTATCGAAGTTGATGAGGCGTGGATCGGCGGCGTCCAGGCTCGCGGCGGGAAGGGTCGCCAGCGCGTGGGTCGTCGAGCGGCCCTCGTCGTCCTCGCCGTCGAGGTCGGACGAGGCTACCCGGAGCGCTTGCGGGCCAAGCTCGTGCCGGACGACACCGCCGAGTCGCTCGTCGGGTTCGTTCAGGAGGTCGTGGAAGCCGGCTCTGTGGTCATCACGGACGGCTGGCCTTCGTACCTCGCCCTGGGCGAGGCCGGGTATGTCCACGAGCGGATCGTCGAGGGCGACCCGAGCCGACTTCACCAATCCCGTCCCGCACCTCCACCGGGCGATCGGCAACCTCAAGAGCTGGCTCGTCGGGACGCACAAGGGCGTCAGCCGACTCCACCTCGCCGCCTACCTCGACGAGTTCGTCTTTCGCCACAACCGGCGGAACAACCTCGCGGCTGCCTTCCAGACGCTCCTGGGACTGGGCACGACACGGCAGGCGACGACCTACGAGACCATCTCGGGCGCGAAGGATCTACCGAGGATCACGTTCATGCCCTCGCAGGCCGTCAGCGGCCAGCGTCGGAAGCGCAAGCGCCTTGCGCCAACGGCCTGATCAGCGCCGCCGGACTTGGCTTACCGACGCGGGATGACCTGTCCAGCCGCGTCACGTAGCACACGGTCGCCGAGGTCAGCCGAGAGCGACACCGACACCTCCCTCACCTCGAGGTACCCGAGTTAAGGAGAAGGGATCGGCCAGTCCAGGGACTCGACTTTGACGCGCACCTCGGTTGGCGTCTCGGTCACGCTCGTGACGCGCGTCCAGCTTCGAGGTGCCACCGCCACGGAGAGCACGATGGTCCGTTGGTCGAGGGCGCGATAGGAATCGATGCGGACCTCGGAGTTCGCATTCACCAAGAGGAGAGCGACCAGAACGAGACCGACGAGAGCGACCAGGCGCTTCTTCGGAATCCGGCGGGCCTCCTGCCTCTGTGTCGTCACCGCTTCTCCTCGGCCTGGGTGCCGGGCAGTCGGCTGGCCGCGGATGACGAACCGTGACGCGGGCAGCGCGGAACCCTCGCGCGCGGCCGGGACGTCCCCGACCACGCCGCCGGCCAGCCGGCGCCGGCCGCCTCGCGGACCTCGTCGGCCGGGCCCGCACCGTCGGTCGGCGACCTTCCCGGGCCCAACTCGACGGCGAGCCCGGAGCACCACGCGGAGGGGTCCGCGGTCCCCCGGCAGGGTGCGACCGCTGCGTGGGCTCCCGCCTTGATGCGACCGCGGCCACGGGCGGAGCGGTCTGGCGCCAGGCGGCCAGCACGGAAGGGGTTGGGCGTGGCGGTCACGGTCCCCCCGATGGTGGGTCCGTCAGGTCGAGTCGCAGTAGGTCCTCGCCCCACTTGACGTCGCCCGTCAGGACGAACCCGTATCGCAGATAGAAAGGCTGGGGCGAACCGGGACCGGCCTTGCAGCTGGTCCAGAGCAGGTTGGCGCCGGGCCGGGTCCGAAGATAGGCGACGACGGCGTCGATCGTCGCCGCCCCGTATCCGCGGCCCTGAAACCGCTCGTCGATGAGCAGACGCCACAAGTAGTACGGGCCGACAAGGTCGTCGTCCGCCGCGAGGCGCTCTGCCGGGATCCCGTCGCTGATCATGACGAACCCGACCAGCACGTCCACGTCGTGGACCGACCACATCCGCGGGCAGGCGCGGGCGTCCGCCACGGCATCCTCGAAGTGGCCTGCCATCGACCCGAGATAGCGCTCCTGCCCGGGTCCGCGCCGAAGCGTCATGACGGCCGCCCGGTCCGCGTAGGTCACGATGTCGTGCAGCTAGACGACGGCCATCAGGTCACCTCCTTGCCCCTCGGCCAGTAGAGCTTGCGGAGGTCGCCGTCGACCACATTCCAGCTCGGGCGATTCAGGCGCGGCGTCTGGCAGGCGTGGGGGTCAATCTCGACTAAGGCTAAGGCGACATGCTCGAACCGAGCCTGCTCCAAGCCAGAGCCTGTCCGCCCGCACCAGCGCAGATTTCGACAGAACGCAGCGTCATTGTCGGAGTTCTCGTCTCCGGGTCAAGCACAAGATGTTGTGGTCACCGGAGCCAACCGGATAGGCACATCACGGGGAATGCGCATCGGGCTACCGCTTCGCGCCGGCGACGGGCTCCGTGTCGACCTCAACGCCCACCTGACCGACACGATCGACATGGCCCGCCTGATCTTCTCCGCGTCGGCCCTACCTCCGGCCGAGCCCCGGTTCGGGCGCGCCGACCAGGATCGCCGTGTTTCCGATCCCGTGCCTGCCCTGCGCCATGTCCTGGTGGGCCTGCGGGATCTCCTCGAACCGGAGGACGCGTCCCAGGGCGGGATCGATCACGCCGCTCCGCACGAGATCGTTGTAGGCATAGGCCTGCTCGTCGTTCGTGCCGTGGGATCCTTGCAGCCGCTTCTGGCGGGTCCAGTGGTAGCGCAGGTCGACCATCGCCGAGTACCCCGTCGTCCCGGCGCAGATCACGATCATGCCGCCGTCCCCGCACACGAAGATCGAGGTCGGGATGGTCTCCTCGCCGGGATGCTCAAAGACGATGGCGGGGTTGCGCCGCTCGCCGGAGATCTCCCAGATCCGCTTGCCGAACGCCCGGGCGCCGGCCGACCAGCGCTTCTGGCCCTCAGCGTCGGTCCAGTGGGGCGGGATCCCCCAATGGTCGAAGTCATTGCGGTTGATCCAGCCGATCGCACCCAGGCGCTCGCAGTAGGCACCCTTCTCCGGACTCGAGGCCACGGCAATCGCACGTCCGCCGGCCTGCTTCACCAGCTGGATCGCCTGGCTGCCGACGCCGCCAGAGCCTCCCCAGACGAGGACGATGTCCCCCTCCTGGACGGTGTTGCCCTGCCAGCCGAAGAGCATCCGGTAGGCCGTCGTCCCGACGAGCGAGCAGGCGGCCGCCTGCTCCCAGCTCAGCCGCTCGGCCCGGGGCATGACCTGGTGGGACTGGGCGATCGTGAACTGGGCGAACGAGCCGTAGTTACGGGGCCAGTCGTAGCCCCAGATCCGGGCCGAGGGGGAGAGCATCGGGTCCCTGCCCGAGAGCACGGCGGGGTCGGCCGGGTCCCACCAGCCGTGGTGGACCACGACCTCCTCGCCGACCTGCACGTTCGTCACGCCCGAGCCCACGGCGTAGACGATGCCAGAGGCGTCGCTCCCGCCGATGTGGAAGTCGTCTGGGTTGCCCTCCTTCTGGCGAACAGCGATCACGTCGATCGGGATTCCCCGCGCCGCCCAGACGTTGTTGAAGTTGATGCCGGCCGCCATGACCCCGATGAGCACCTCGCCGGGTCCGGGGGTCGGCGTGTCCACGATCTCCGGCTTGAAGGCGCCGGCCGGCTCGCCGAGGCGATCCTGGCGCACTACCTGCGCCCACATCCGGGCCGGCACCTCGCCGAGCGGAGGAAGGGTCCCGATCGGGGTCGGACTGGTCGTGGCCATGCTCTGTCTCCTTCGCCCAGGTCCCGCCTGGCTCGCCCGGGTCCCAACCGGGCCCGTCGCTGACATCCCTCACCGGGGGTCGTCGAACGATACCGCACGAATCTTCGCGGCCCGGGGGCGTTGCGCGCTGTGGCCGCCTCTCCGGTTGCATCAGCACAACTGATGGAGGCGATCGATGCTATCGATTGGACTGATCGTGGTGCGGCCCGCCATCATCCCCGGACCATGGACCTCCGCCCGATCCTCCGTCCGCGCTCCATCGCGATCGTCGGTGCGAGCCCGCGCAGCTTCGTCGGCCGGGTCGCGCTCGAGAACAGCCGCGCGCTCGGCTTCCAGGGTCGGCTCTTCCCGGTCAATCCGAAATACCCCGAGATCGGCGGCCTTCCGGCAGCGCCCTCCCTCTCGGCACTGCCGGAGCCGCCCGACGTCGTCCTCGTCCAGCTTGCCACCGAGCGGATCCTCGACGCGGTCCGCGAGGGGGTCGCGGCCGGCGCAAAGGGCTTCGTGATCCCGGGCGCCGGCTACACCGACTCCGGACCCGCCGCCCATGAGCTCGCCACCGAGCTGCGCGCGCTCGCCCGGGACCGTGGGATCGCCGTCGTCGGGACGAACTGCATGGGCTTCGTCGACCTCGTCAGCGGAGCGGCACCGTACATCGGCACGGTCCCCATGCACGTCCGGCGGGGCCGGATCGGGGTGGTCGCCCAGAGCGGCGCGATCGTCGAGGCGTTCATCAACAACGGCGGACGGGTCCCTCTCTCGACGATCGTGTCATGCGGCTCGGAGGCGGGCACCGGCCTGGCCGAGTACCTCGACTTCTTCGCCGACGATGAGCGGACGGACGCGGTGCTCGCCTTCGTCGAGGGCTTCGGCGACCCCGAGGGCTTCCTGGCCGCGGCGCGCCGGCTGGCCGAGGCCGGCAAGCGGCTGGCGGTCTGCAAGGTCGGCCGGTCCGAGCTCGCCCAGGCGGGGATCGCCGCGCACAGCGGCAAGCTCGCCGGCAGCGCCCGGGTCGCCGCCGCCGCGCTGCGCCAGGTCGGGGCGATCCTGTGCGCCGACCTCGACGAGCTGACGACCGTCGGCGAGATCCTCGGGGCCGGGCGGGCGAACTTCGGCCGGCGGGCGCACGTCGTGACGAACTCGGGCGGTGAGGCGAACCTCCTGGCCGACCTGGCCGATGAGATCGGGATCGAGCTGCCGCCCATGTCGGACGCCGGGGTGGCCCGCCTTCAGGAGCGCTGGCCCGACTTCCACGTCGCGAACCCGATGGACCCCTGGGGTGCGGACGACTACCAGGCGATCTATCCCAGGGCGATCGAGACCCTGGCCGACGAGCCGGGCGACCTGCTCGTCGTCAGCCTCGACCAGCAGACGACCTGCGGCTCGTACGAGCTCCAGCTCGGGCGGGACCTGGCCGCCTACCTCGCCGGCGCGGCGGCGCGAACCGGCAAGACCCCGATCTTCCTGTCGCCGTCCAGCCAGGACCCCAGTCCGGAGCTCCTGAACTTCTGCCAGGCGGAGCGGATCCCGCTCCTGCGCGGCGCCTGGACGGCCCTCGACGCCCTGGCCAAGGTGGCCCGCCGGGCTGAGTGGCAGGGCGACGGGACGGTGCCGGCCCAGGGTGCGCCGCTGGCGCTGCCGGAGCTGGCGGCCGCGGCCGCGGGCGGCCCCGCGCCGGACGAGGACGCGGCACTCGCGGCGGCCGAGCGCTATGGCGTCCCGGTGCCACGCCGCGAGCGGGCCGATTCGGTCGAGGCGGCGGTCGCGGCCGCCGAGCGGATCGGCTACCCGGTGGTGGTCAAGGCGGTCGGGCCGGCGATCGCCCACAAGAGCGAGCTCGGGCTGGTCAAGGTCGGCCTGGGGACGCCGGACAGCGTGCGCGAGGCGGCCCGGGCGGTCCTCGAATCGGCCGGGCGGCACGGGCTGGACGTTTCGCTCCTGGTCGTCGAGATGGTCCAGGCGGAGCTGGAGCTGATCGCCGGGTTCCGCCGGGACGACCAGTTCGGGCCGGCCGTGCTCGTCGGGCTGGGCGGGATCTGGGCCGAGTTCCTCGACCAGGTCGCCGTCCGGATCGGTCGGATCGGCCCCGACGAGGCCCGTCGGATGCTCGACGACACGATCGTCGGGCGGATGCTCCGGACCGGTCGCGGCGGCGCGCTGCCGGAGGAGGGCGTGATCGCCGCGATCGTGGGGCTGGCCGCGCTGGCCGCCGATCACCCCGAGATCGCCGAGTTCGACCTCAACCCGATCATCATCGGTCGGGGCCGGACCGTCGCGGTCGACGCGCTGGCCGTCCTCGCCTGATCGCATCCGTCACCACGAGAAGGAGCCCATGACCGCCGACCGACCGATCACCGCCACGCTCCGCGTCCGGATGGGCCAGGAGGACGTCCACTATGGCGGCAACCTCGTGGCCGGCGCCCGGACGCTGGAGCTGTTCGGGGATGTCATCACGGAGATCGCGATCGTCACCGACGGCGACGAGGGCCTGTTCGTCGGCTACGAGAAGATCGAGTTCCTGGCCCCGGTCCACGGCGGCGACTTCCTCGAGGTGACCGGCACGGTGACCCGCATCGGGAACACCAGCCGCACGGTTGCGTTCGAGGCACGCAAGGTGATCGCCAGCCGCTACGAGGTCGGCCCGTCGGCGGCCGACATCCTCGACGAGCCGATCGTCACCTGTCGGGCGATCGGCACGACAGTCATCCCGAAGGCGCATTCGCGAAAGGCCGCGGAGGCCTAGAATCGGCCGCGTGGCCGAGATCCCCGCCCAGTTCCGGGCCTTCGTCGCCGAACGGGTCGACGCCCGCGTCGAGCGCGGGGTGCGCGACTTTTCCGCCGCCGACCTGCCCGCGGGCGACGTCGCGATCCGGATCGCCTGGTCGAGCGTCAACTACAAGGATGGCCTGGCGACGATCCCCACCGGCAAGGTGGCCCGGATCAGCCCGCTCATCCCGGGCGTGGACCTCGCCGGCGAGGTGCTCGCGAGCGCCGATCCGGCGATCCCGGTCGGCTCGGCGGTGATCGCCCATGGCTACGAGCTCGGGGTTAGCCACCATGGCGGCTTCGCCGAGTACACCCGGGTCCCGGCCGGCTGGGTCGTCCCGCTGCCGGCCGGCCTGACGACGCGCGAGGCGATGGCGGTCGGGACGGCCGGCTTCACGGCCGCGCTGAGCGTCGCCCGGCTCGAGGCGCACGGCCTGACCCCGGACCGGGGGCCGGTCCTCGTCACCGGCGCGACCGGGGGCGTCGGCAGGCTGGCGCTCGGGATCCTCGCCGAGCGCGGCTATGAGGTTTGGGCCGCGACCGGCAAGCCCGAGGCCCACCACGAGCTGATCGCCCTCGGGGCGGCCGGGATCCTGCCCCGCGAGGAGGTCACCGCGGAGAGCCCGCGAGCGCTCGGGTCGCAGCGCTGGGCGGCCGCGGTCGACTGCGTCGGGGCGGCCACCCTGCCGTACATCCTGCGCACCCTCAAGTGGGGCGGCGCAGTGGCAGCGAGCGGGAACACCGGCGGCGCGCAGCTCTCCACTTCGGTCTTCCCGTTCATCCTGCGGAGCGTCTCCCTTCTTGGGATCGACTCCGGCGAGGTCCCGATCGACGAGCGCCGGCGGCTCTGGGACCGGATCGCCGAGGACCTCCGCCCGCGCGGCCTGGGCGAGGCGGTCACGGAGGTCACCCTCGACGGGCTCGAATCCGCCCTTGACGCGATCCTTGCCGGCCGGGCCCGCGGCCGTTGGATCGTGCGCCTCGGAGGTTGAGCGCGATGCCCTCGACGACCGCAACCATCTCCTCCCGGGACGGCGTTCCGCTGCTTCTCCGACGCTGGCCGGCCGTGGGGGAGGCGTCGGCCTCGGTGCTGATCGTCCACGGGCTCGGCGAGCACTCGGGGCGGTACGAGCGGACGGGCGCGATCCTGGCCGCGACCGGCCTGGACGTCGCGGCGATCGACCTCCAGGGCTTCGGCGGCTCGGGCGGCCGACGCGCCTTCCTCGGCCGCTGGGACACCTGGCTCGACGACGTCGAGGATCGCCTGGCCGGACTCCGGGCGGAGGGCGGCGGTCGGCCGGTCATCCTGCTCGGCCATTCGATGGGCGCGCTCGTGGCGCTGTCGTACGCACTGAGCGACCGGCCGCGCCCGGACCTGCTGATCCTGAGCGCGCCCGCCCTCGCGGCTGACCTGCCGGCCTGGAAGAAGACCATGGTGCGCGTCCTCGGCCGGGTTGCGCCGACCGTCTCGGTCGCGAACGGGCTCGACGGCGAGCTCCTGTCGCGCGACCCGGCGGTCGGGGCGGACTACGTCGCCGACCCGCTCAACCACCACCGGACCACGACCGCGCTGGGACGGCAGCTGCTCCTGGCCCAGGAGCGGGCACTGGCGGGCCTCGGCCGGCTGGGCGTGCCGACCCTGGTCATCCACGGTGGCTCGGACCGGCTCGTGCCCACGGCCTCGTCCGAGGTCCTGGCGTCACTGCCCCTGGTGGATCGGCGGGTCTACCCGGACCTCCGCCACGAGACCCTCAACGAACCCGAGGGCCCGCAGGTCGCCGCCGAGATCGCGGTCTGGATCGGGGCCAGGCTGCCCGGCGCTTCGATCTAGCCCGCCGAGCCCGAGCCGCCGCCACTCGAGGCTCCGCTCTCCCGTCCGTCAAACGCCCGATTGCCACTGCTCATCAGATCCGACACGACTGAGCGTGACCGGGTGGCCGAAATCGTCGATCTGGTCGACCGGTCACGCTCGCTCATCGCTGAGATGATGAGCGATGGTGATCACCCCGGCTCGCGGGCGGACAGGTCGCCCTCGCGCCGAAGCTGTTCCTCCCGGTCGAGCTCGCCGCGGAGCTGGGCGAGGGCGCGCTCGATCGGCTGACGGGCGTCGCCGGCGGGGTATGGCGCCAGGCGGCAGGCCTCGTCGAGGGCGAGCTCGCCAGAGTGGACCCGCTCCGCGAGGCCTGCGATCGCGCGGAACTCGGCGACCTGGCGCTCGACGAAGGCGAGGTCGCCGATTGGCCCGTGGCCGGGCACGACCGCGCCGGTCGCGAGCCGGCCGATCGCCTCGGCGGTCGCCGGCCAGTCCAGCGGGAAGCCGTCGCCGAAGTACGGCGCGGCGCCGTTCTCGAGGAGGTCGCCCGCGAACAGGACGCTCGCGTCGGGCACGACCACCACGATGTCGTTGTCGGTGTGGCCCCGGCCGAGGTGACGGAGCTCGATCCGCCGCCCGCCGAGCTCCAGCAGCGCCGCGCCCTCGAACGTCCGGTCCGGCGGGTCAAACGCGACGGCGCGTAGCTCGCCGGCAAGTTCGGGGTAGTCGCCGATCACCCTCTGGCGCATCTGCTCGCCCCGTTCCCGGAGTCGCTGGGCGCAGCGGACGTGCCCCCAGATCGGGGCTGGCCGGAAGACCGAGTTCCCGAACGCGTGGTCCCAGTGATGGTGGGTGTTCACGACCGCGGCGACCGGAAGCGTCGTCAGCTCGCGCAGGTCGGCCAGGATCTCGCGGCCGTGAGCGCCGGTCGACCGCGTGTCGATGACGACCGGACCGTCCTCGGTCAGGACGGCACCGATCTGCTGGTCGAGAAACGTGTAGCGGCGGGCGAAGACCCGCTCGCCGACCTCCAGCCAGATCCGATCCGTCAAGCCGTCCGTTCCATCCCGTCCTGTGCCGTCGCCGCCCGGCCGCGCCGTCGCCGCCCACTCCTGCGCCGGAGCGATCCTACGCCCGCGTACCACACGAGTGAACTACGCAACGGTAGGTTCTCCTGGACGGACCCGCTCGCCCCGGCGCGGCGCTCGGCGCGGCGGCCGGCGGGGTGGCATCGGCACGGACGCCCGGTCGCCGTTCCACGGGGTCGAACCGGCCGCGCAGGACCGCCGCGCCACCCCGATAATCCGGCCGGGGGATTCGAGCTCGAGAGGGAGGTCAGGGGTTGGCCGAGCGTCGGACCATCGTGTTCTTCCCGGAAGGGGCCTTCGGGCCGACGAACAACTGCGTCGGGATCGGGGCGGTCCTGCGCGAGCGTGGTCACCGGGTCGTGTTCATCGTCGAGGAGTCGTTCGCCGGGGCCCTGGAGGCGAAGGGCTTCGAGGAGCGCCTCATGCGGCTCGGTCCCCCGCCGACGGAGCCGGAAGTCCCCGGCCAGTTCTGGATGGACTTCATCCGCGACACCGCGCCGGTTTTCCGGAAGCCGACGATCGAGCAGCTGACCGGCTTCATCGGGCCGACGTGGCAGGCGCTCATCGACGGGGCGAAGTACGTCGACCCGCGCCTCCGGGAGATCTTCGAGGAGCTGGACCCGGACATCGTCGTCGAGGACAACGTCGTCGCCTTCCCGGCGCTTCCGGCGTCCGGCCGGCCGTGGGTCCGGATCGCGTCGTGCAACCCGGCCGAGCTGCTCGACCCGGCGGTCGCACCGGTCTTCTCCGGCTACCCCGACGCCGACCGCTCGGGCTGGGACGCGTTCCGCGCCGAGGTACCGCCGCACGCACGGCGAGATGTGGGCCGAGTTCGACGCGTTCTGCCGCGAGCGGGGCGCCCCCGGCCTGCCGGACGGGCCCGAGGGGCCGCGCTTCATCCACGAATCCCCGTACCTCAACCTCTACCTCTACCCGGCCGAGGTCGACTATCCCCGGGCTGTCCCGCTCGGGCCGACCTGGCACCGCCTGGACTCCTGCGTGCGCACGACCGAGTCCACCTGGGAGCTGCCCGAGCGGCTGGCCCATCGGGCCGGCGCGCTGATCTACCTGAGCCTCGGCAGCCTCGGCTCGGCGGACGTCGGGCTGATGCAGCCGGCTGGTGGACGTGCTCGGCCGGACGCCCCACCGGTACATCGTGTCCAAGGGTCCGCTAGCCGACGAGATACGAGCTCGCACGACAACATGGTCGGCGAGGGGTTCCTGCCCCAGCCGGCGATCCTGCCGATGGTCGACCTCGTGATCACCCACGGCGGCAACAACACGGTCACCGAGTGCTTCCACAACGGCAAGCCGATGATCGTGCTGCCGCTCTTCTGGGACCAGTTCGACAACGCCCAGCGGGTCGACGAGACCGGTTTCGGCGTGCGCCTCCCGACGTACGACTTCGAAGCGGCCGAGATGACCGCCGCCATCGACCGGCTGCTCGGCGACGACGCCCTCCACGCCCGGCTGGCGGCGGCCTCCGCCCGCCTCAGGGCCAACCCCGGCACCGTCCGCGCGGCCGACCTCATCGAGCGCCTGGCGGCGACGGGCGAACCGGTGACCGCTGGCTGAGACGCACTTCCCTCGGGGGCGCACAATCAGCATTCGGCCGCAGCGGCGCCGCGATCCACCCCGGACCCCGATCGAGCACCGACCCACTCGAGCAGCAGGAGGCATCCCGATGACCGACACGCTCCCGCGAGTCAAGACGTACCAGCAGTTCATCAACAGCGAGTGGGTCGACAGCGCCAGCGGTGAGACCCTCCCCGTGGAGAACCCGGCCAACGGCCAGGTGATCGCCCACGTCCAGGCTTCGGGCCCCGAGGACGTCGACCGGGCGGTCGAGGCCGCCGCCGCTGCCTTCGAGACCTGGCAGCACACGACGCCCCAGGACCGCAGCCTGATGCTGCTCAAGCTGGCCGACGCTCTCGAGGCGCGGGCGGACGAGCTGGGCCGGCTCGAGTCGCAGAACGCCGGCAAGCCCCTCGGCGCGGCGATCGACGAGATCCCGGTCGTGGTCGACAACCTGCGCTTCTTCGCCGGGGCCGGCCGGGTCATGGAGGGCAAGGCCGCCAACGAGTACGTGGCCGGGCGAACCAGCGATGATCCGGCGCGAACCGGTCGGCGTCGTCGCCTCGATCGCGCCCTGGAACTACCCGATCATGATGGCCGGCTGGAAGATCGGCCCCGCGCTCATGGCCGGCAACACGGTCGTACTCAAGCCGTCGATCAGGACGCCGCTGACCGCCCTCGTCCTGGCCGAGATCGCCGCGGACATCCTGCCCGTCGGCGTGCTCAACGTCATCAGCGGGACCGGCGCCGCGATCGGGGACGCGCTGGTCGGCCACCCGAAGGTCGGGATGATCTCGGTAACCGGGGACACGGATACCGGCAAGCACATCGCCCGGACCGCGGCGGACAAGGTCAAGCGGCTCCACCTCGAGCTCGGCGGCAAGGCGCCGGTCATCGTCTTCGACGACGCGGACCTCGACGCGGTCATCGAGAACCTGAAGGTCTTCTCGTACTGGAACAGCGGCCAGGACTGCACCGCCCCGTGCCGGGTCATCGTCGGCCCCAAGGTCTACGACCGGTTCGTGGCCGATCTGGCCGGACAGGTGAAGACGATCAAGTGGGGCGATCCGGCAGAGGCCGATGACCTCGACATGGGCTCGCTCATCGCCGGGGCCCAGGCCGACAAGGTCGAGGGGATGGTCGAGCGGGCGAGGTCCGGCGCGGAAGTCGTGGCCGGCGGTCACCGGCCGAACCGCCCCGGTGCGTACTTCGAGCCGACGGTCATCGCCGGCCCGGACCAGGGCAGCGAGATCGTCCAGGACGAGGTGTTTGGCCCGGTCGTGACCGTCCAGCGCTTCATCGACGAGGACCAGGCGATCAGGTGGGCGAACGACGTCCGCTTCGGCTTGGCCGCCTCGGTCTGGTCGGGCGACATCGGCCGGGCGCTGCGAGTGGCCAAAGCGATCCAGTTCGGGACCGTCTGGATCAACGACCATTTCACCCTCGTGTCCGAGATGCCGCACGGCGGCTTCAAGGAGTCCGGCTACGGCAAGGACCAGTCGATGTACGCGATCGAGGACTACACGGTCGTCAAGCACGTGATGATCAAGCTCTGAGCTTGGCCATCACCCGTCCACCGCGGTACGACGACCGCCGGCGCCCGCCGGCGGTCGTCGTCGCTCTAGCCGAGAAGCGCGCGAACCTCACCCAGGCGGGCGATCGTCTCGCGGTCCCAGGGCTGGCGAAAGATCCAGATCACCTGGCCGATGGCGATCTCCGCGAAGCCCCGGACGTGCTCGGCGATCGCCTCGGGCGGGCCGCCCGCGTTCATGCCCCGAAGCGTGCCGTCGAACCCGATCCGGCCGCGGATTCCGTGGACCTGCGCGACCTCGTCGAAGGCGGCCCGGGCGGCCTCGATCGTGTCGCGCACGACGATCTCCATGGTCACCGTCCGCTCGATCGCCCCGAACGGCCGGCCTTCCTCGGCACATCGCTCGCGCAGGGTCGCCGAGATGGCTGCGATCTGCTCCGGGCTGCCGTAGCCGTTCCACAGGTCGGCGTACCGGGCGGTCGTCCGGAGCGTCTTCGTCGGGCCGGAGCCGCCGATCAGGATCGGCAGCCGGTCCTGGATCGGGCGGGGAGCGCACAGGGCGTCGTGCATCCGGTAGAAGCGCCCGTCGTGGTCGATCCGCTCCCCGGCGAGCAGGCGCCGGATCAGCCCGACCGCCTCGTCCAGCCGGTCCAGCCGCTCCCCGAAGCCGGCCCCGAATTCGAGGCCGAACGCGTCGTGCTCGCGCTCGAACCAGCCGCCGCCGAGGCCGAGGATCGCCCGTCCGCCGGACAGGTGGTCGAGGGTCATGGCCAGCTTGGCCGTCAGGCCCGGGTTGCGGAAGGTGTTCGCCCCGACGAGCAGGCCCAGGGTGGACCGGCTCGTGAGGGGGGCGAGGGCCGCGAGGGTGGACCAGCCCTCCAGCTTGGGGCTCGTCCAGTCGCCCTCGTCGGCGAGAAGGTGGTCGTCGATCCAGATCGAGTCGAAGCCGCTCGTTTCGGCGGCCAGGCACGCGTCGCGCAGGGACGGCCAGTCCGTCCGATTGGTCCAGAAGGCGGCACCGAACTTCATCTCGCCATGCTACCGGGCCGGCGGGCCGCGTGATGGAGGGCTCGCTCGGGGCGGCGCTCGGGGCGGCGCTGTCGAGCGACCTGCTCGAGGGGCGGCGCTGGTACGGCGGCAAGGGTCGGGGGATCGCCGCGGTCCGGCTCCTCGACGCGGCCGAGCTGGGGCCCGCGGACCCCGTCGCCACCGATCGGGCCGTCGATCGGGCCGCCGAACCGGCGCCGGGCCCGAGCGCTGTGCTCGCGATCGTCGAGGTCCTCGATGCGAGCGGCGCCGCGGAGCGGTACCTCGTCCCGTTCCTGGTCGGGCCCGGATCCGCGCCCGCCCGCGAGGCGCACGAGGGCGACGGGGCCTGGCGCGCGCTGGCGGTCGCGATGGCCGCCGGCCGGGTCGTCCGCACGCAGGGCGACGGCGCGCTCGTCTGCCGGCCCAGGCTCGCCCTGCCGGCGTTCGCGCCCGGCGGCGCGTCGGAGCTGGCCGGGTGGGCCGAGCGCCCACTCGGGGCGGACCAGTCGAACAGCTCGGTCGTCCTGGGCGAGCGGCTCCTGCTCAAGGCCTACCGCCGGGTCGCCCCGGGCCTGAACCCGGACCTGGAGATGACCGCCTACCTGGCGGAGGAACGCAGCCTGCGCCTCGTCCCCGCGCTCGCCGGCTCCGCCGAGTACGTCGGTCTGGACGGCTCGGTCGCCACCCTGGCCATGCTCGAGGAGCTGGTGCCCGACGCCGAGGACGCCTACGAGACGACCGCCGAGCGGCTCGCCGACTGGATCGCCGCGCCCGGGGCGGTCGCGCTCGAGTACGCGACGGAGGACGCGGCCGAGCTCGGGGCGATCCTCGCGGAGCTCCACGCCGCGCTGGCCGACGCCGCCGAGCTGACCGACTTCGCGCCGCGCGAGGCGACCGCCGCCGACCTCCGCGCCTGGCGGCTCGACGCCCAGGCCCGGCTCGATGCCGCTCTCCGCCTGCTGGCGGCCGACGGCGAGACGGGCGCCGACCTGCGGTCCTGGGCGCCGGCGATCCGCACCCGGCTGGCCGAGCTCGAGGCGCCGGCGTCGAACCCGCTCCTCACCCGGATCCATGCGGACCTCCACCTCGGCCAGATCCTCAGGACGCCAGGCGGCTTCGTCCTCGTCGACTTCGAGGGAGAGCCGATGCGACCGGTCGAGGACCGGCGGGCGCTGGGCTCGCCGATGCGCGACGTGGCGACGCTGCTGCGCTCCTTCGATCATGTCTCGACCAGCGCCGAGCGTCGGGCGGCGGCGCGGGGCTGGGCGCCGGCCGATCACGCCGGGCTGGACATCGACGCCTGGCGGAGCCGCTCGCGCGAGCGGCTCCTGCGGGCCTATCGGGACGGCCTCCGCCGGGCCGGCGCGCGGATCGTCGTCGACGAGCGCCTGATCGGCGCCCTCGAAGTCGCCAAGGAGTGCGACGAGTTCGTCTACGCGGTGACGTTCCTGCCGGGCTGGCTGTGGGCGCCGCGCGAGGGGATGCGTCGGCTCATCGAGGCGGAGGACGTGGGATGAGCGCCGTCGGGCCGCGTGCCGTGCCGGCGGCCCTGCGGGGCTTCGACTCCGACGGATTCCGGACGGCCGTGCTCCGCTGGTACGACGCGCAGGGGCGGACGTTCCCGTTCCGGGGCACGACCGATCCGTACCTCGTGCTCGTGTCGGAGACGATCCTCCAGCAGACCCAGGTCTCGCGCGGGGCGCCGGCATGGGAGGCGGTTCACGGCACGCTTCCCGACCGTCGAGGCGCTCGCGGCGGCGACCCCGGCGGACGTCATCCGGGCCTGGGCTGGTCTCGGCTACAACCGGCGGGCGCTCAACCTCCACCGTGCGGCGCGGATCGTCACCGGCGAGCTCGGTGGACGGTTCCCGCGCGACGTGGCCGGCCTGGAACGGCTGCCGGGCGTCGGGCCGTACACCGCTCGAGCGGTCGCCTCGATCGCGTTCGGGGTGCCGGTCGGCGCGGTCGACACGAACGTCCGCCGGGTCCTCGGCCGATCCGTCACCGGTCACGCCGGCGCGCTGACGGTGCGCGACTTCCAGGCGGTCGCCGACGCCCTCGTCCCGCTCGATCGACCGGCAGACTGGACGCACGCGCTCATGGATGTCGGATCGACCCGCTGCCGGCCGCGGGCGCCCCGTTGCGAGGCGTGCCCCGCTCGACGGTGCTGCCGGTACGCCGCCGCGGTGGGCGCGGCCACGGCCAGCGTGGCGTCGCCGCGCCCGCGACCCGGCGCGGTCCGCGAGCGACCGGCGGCGTTCTCGACGACGAGGCGCTGGCTCCGCGGGCGGATCCTCGACCGGCTCCGGGGCGTGGATGGAGACGGCTGGGCGACCTTCGATGGCCCGCTCGGCGAGCATTCGCCGGCCATCGTCGCGGATGCCCTGCGTACCCTGGCAGCCGAGGGGCTCGTCGAGCTCGGCCCCGATCCAGCGGATGGCGCCGCCGGCGTCCTCCTGGCGGCTCGCCTGCCCCTCGCCTGAGCGGTCGGCGGACGAGCCCCTGCGACACCGGCTAGGCTTGCGCCTGTGAACAGGACCCGAGCGGCCGCGTCTCCGGCCGCCGCTGCCCCGACTCCCGCCCGGCCCGCCGCGGACGGGCTCGCTGCGCCCCTGCCGGCCGACGATCCGACGCTGTTCGGCGCGGACCTGCGCGAGCTCGTCCACCGCTGGGCGGCCTCGAAGGATCTCGCCCCGATGACCGCCGAGGCGATGACCGGCGTGGATCGCCGCGCCCAGGCCCTGGGCGTCACGGGCAGCCGGCTCATGGAGCACGCGGGAGCCGCCGTGGCCGCCGCCGTGCGCGCGGTGGCCAAGGACCAGGGGCGCCTCGGCAGCGGCCCGATCCTCGTCCTGTGCGGCCCGGGCAACAACGGCGGCGACGGGCTGGTCGCCGCCCGCCGGCTCGGGCGCCTCGGGCTGCCGGTCATCGCCGTCCTGGTCGCCGCCGAGTCGCGTCCGCAGACCCGCGACGCCGCCAGGAACTGGGATCGCCTCGCCGCGACACCGAGCGTCACCCGGATGCACGCCCCGACCGCGCGCGATTTGGTGATCCTGGGTCACGGGATCGAGAAGGCGAGCGTCGTCGTCGACGCCCTCCTCGGGACCGGCGTCCAGGGCGCTCTGCGCGAGCCCATCCGCTCGGCCGTCGAGCTGATCCGGAAGGCCCGCGAGGCGATGGTCCCGGTCGTCGCCGTCGACACCCCGACCGCGGTCGACCTGACCAGCGGCGAGCCCTCGGACCCGGCGGTGCGGGCCGACCTGACCGTCACCTTCCACCGCCCGAAGACCGGCCTGCTCACGAAGCGTGGGGCGGCCCTCGCCGGGAAGGTCCTCGTCGCGCCGATCGGGATCCCGCCGGAGGCGGATCGTGGCTGACGGCCCTGGGGGGCCGGCGCCGTTGAACGGACCCTCGCCGACGGGCGACCGCAGCCGGTCGGTCGGCTGGCGCGAGGTCCTCCTCGTCGCCGTCGCCGTCGTGGGGATCGTCCTCGGCCTGGCGATCGGGACGAGCCTCCTGCCCGCCGACGCCCAGCGGATCGTCTTCCGCACGCCGCTGCTCATCGTCGTCCTCATCGCGGGGACCGCCATCGTGCTCATTCGGCTTGTCCGGCGGCCGCCGGAAGCCTGAGGGGGAACTGCCGTGACCATCGGATCCGTCGCCTCGCCCCCGGCTCCATCCACACCGCAGGCCGAGCGCCGACGGGACCTGGAGCGGCTCGCCACGGAGACGTTCGACCTGCTGGTCGTCGGCGGCGGGATCACCGGCAGCGGGATCCTGCTCGATGCCGCGAGCCGGGGCCTGCGCGCCGCCCTCGTCGAGCGGGACGACTTCGCCGTGGGCACGAGCGGCCGGTCGTCGCGGCTCATCCACGGCGGCCTGCGCTACCTGGAGCAGTTCCGGATCGAGCTCGTCCGCGAGGCGCTCTCGGAGCGAGCCCGGCTGCTGCGGCTGGCGCCCCATCTCGTGCCGGATCGAGCCGTTCGTCTTCCCGATTTACGGTGGCCCGCTCACCCGGCCGTTCTACGACGCCGGGCTGACCCTGTACGACCTGCTCGGGGCCGCCGCCGATGGCGGCCGACACCGCCACCTGTCCGTCGACGAGGCGCTCGAGGTCACCCCGGTCCTGCGCCGACGCCGGCTCCGCGGTGCGTTCGTCTACCACGACGGCCAGGAGGACGACGCCCGGTACAACCTGGCCGTGGCGCGGACCGCGCGCGCTCGCGGTGCCCTCGCGGTCACCCGGCTGAGCGCGATCCGGTCGCTCGAGATCGGCGGCCGGATCGCCGGCGCGACGGTCCGCGACGAGCTGACCGGGGCCACGTTCGACATCCGCGCCGAACGGGTCGTCGACGCGACCGGGGTGTGGTCCGGCCGGGAGGACGGGCCGTTCCCGGCGCTCGAGGGCGGCCCCGCGGTCCGGCCGAGCCGGGGCAGCCACCTCATCGTCCGGCGGGATCGGATCCCGAGCGCCCACGGCCTCACGCTCCGGATCCCGGGCCGGGTCTGCTTCCTCGTCCCGTGGCCGGATCGCTGGGTGATCGGCACGACCGACCTCGACGACGACGGATCGCCGGACCGGCCCGTGCCCACCTCGAGGGAGGTCGACCAGATCCTGGGCAACGTCAACGCGACCCTCGAGATCGACCTCACCCGGAATGACGTGGTCGGCGTGTACGCGGGGTTGCGGCCCCTCGCCTCGGACCCCGGCGGCGACCCCGGCTCGACGGTCAAGGCGTCTCGCGAACACCGGATCCGGACGGAGGCGAACGGGCTCGTCCGGATCGGCGGCGGGAAGTACACGACCTACCGGCTGATGGCGGCCCAGACGGTGGACGCGGCGCTCGGTGCGGAGCTCGCGCGCTCGCGGCCGTCCGCCACCGGGGAGCTGCCACTCGTCGGGGCGGCGCCGCTCGACGAGCTGGCCAGGCTGGCCGCCCGACTCGCGGCGGAGACCGGGCTCGACGCCGTCCGGGTGGATCGGCTCGTCGCCCGCCATGGGACGGAGGCGACGGAGGTGGTCGCGCTCGGTCGAGAGCTGGACCTGCTCCGGCCGCTCGCGCCCGATGTCGCCCATCTCGAGGCGGAGGTCGTCCGGGCCGTGCGCGCCGAGGCAGCCCTCTCGCTCGATGACGTCCTGTCGCGGCGGACCCGGCTGGCCCAGGAGCTGCCCGATCGTGCCGCCGGGATCGCCCCCCGGGTGGCAGAGTTGCTCGGCGCGGAGCTGGGCTGGAGCGCGGACCGCCGCGCGCGCGAGATCGAGGCGTACCTCGTCTCGGCCCATCGCGAGTACGACGTCCCCGACCCCGACCCGGCCCCGGCCCCGCTCCTGCCTCCGGTCCCGGCTCCGGTGCGGAGCCCGGGCGAGCCGGCTGAGGCCGACGGTGACGGCGCGCTTCGTCCTCGCCCTCGACCAGGGGACGACCTCCTCGCGCGCCGTCCTGGTCGACCGCGGGGGACGGATCCGCGCGTCGGCGTCCGAGGAGCTGCCCCAGCTCTACCCCGCGCCGGGCGAGGTCGAGCACGACCCGGAGGCGATCTGGGACAGCCAGCTGCGGGCCGCCCGGCGGGTGCTTGCCGAGTCCGGCACGGATGCGGCGGACGTCGCCGCGATCGGCCTGACCAACCAGCGCGAGACGACCGTGGTCTGGGAGCGGGCGACCGGCTGTCCCGTCGGCAACGCGATCGTGTGGCAGAGCCGGGTCACGGCGGGGTGCTGCGACGTCCTCCGGGCCGCCGGCCACGAGCCGCTCTTCCGGGCGCGGACCGGCCTGCCCCTGGATGCCTACTTCAGCGGCCCGAAGATCGCCCACATCCTCGACCGGACACCAGACCTGCGGGCGAGGGCGGAGCGCGGCGAGCTCGCCTTCGGAACCGTCGATTCATTCCTCCTGTGGCGCCTGACCGGTGGCCGGGTCCACGCCACCGACGTCTCGAACGCAAGCCGGACGCTCCTCTTCGACATCCATCGCCTGGCCTGGGACGACGAGCTCCTGGCCATCGTGGGCGTCCCGCGGGCGATGCTACCGGAGGTCCGCTCCTCCTCGGAGGTTCTCGGCCAGGCCGAGGCGGAGCTGTTCGGCCGGCCGATCCCGATCGCGGGTTGCGCCGGCGACCAGCAGGCGGCGGCGTTCGGCCAGGCGTGCTTCTCGCCGGGCGCGACGAAGGCGACCTATGGGACCGGCGCGTTCCTGCTGATGAGCACGGGCGACCGGCCGGTCGCCTCGACCAACGGCCTGCTCACGACCGTCGGCTGGCGGCTCGGTCCGGACGGGCCGATCACGTATGCCCTGGAGGGCTCCGCGTTCGTGGCCGGGGCGGCCGTCCAGTGGCTCCGCGACGGGCTGCGGGCCGGCCGCGACGCGGCCGAGATCGCCCGGCTGGCGGACACGGTCGAGGACACCGGCGGGGTCTACCTCGTCCCGGCGTTCGTCGGTCTCGGCGCGCCGTACTGGGATGCCTACGCTCGCGGGACGCTCGTCGGGATCACCCGCGGGACCGGCCTGGCCGAGATCGCCCGGGCGGCGATCGACGCGATGGCCTACCAGGTCGCCGATGTCGTCGAGGCCATGGCGGCCGACGCCGGAGTCCCGCTGGACGTGCTCCGCGTCGACGGTGGCGCCGCCGTGAACGACCGGTTGTGCGCCTTCCAGGCGGACCTCCTGGGGGTCCCGGTGGAGCGCCCGGTCGACGCCGAGACGACCGCGCTCGGCGCAGCCGGCCTGGCCGGACTCGCGGTCGGCTTCTGGGACGGTCCCGATGAGTTCGCGGCGACCCGGTCCGTCGACCGGCGGTTCGAGCCGACGATGGAACGCCTCCGCCGCGAGCGGCTCCTGCGGGGCTGGCATCGCGCGGTGGAGCGGTCGCGCGGCTGGGTCGAGCCCGACGCCTGACGACGCCCCGCCGCCCGGTTCGGGACGCCCGGACCCCCGGCCGCCCGGCCACCCGCCGCCCGGACCCCTGATCACCGCTGCTCATCGATTCCGGCACAGGTGAGCGCGACCGGGTGGCCGAAACCGTCGATCTGGTCGACCGGTCACGCTCGCTCGTCGCGGAGGCGATGAGTGGTGGTGATCGCCGGCCCAGCCCGGACCCCGCCGGCCCAGCCCGGACCCCGCCGGCCCAGCCCGGACCCCGCCGGCCGCCCGGGGAGGTGGCAGGATCTCAGCCCACCAACAACCTCGATTCTGCGCATCAACAGCGGTCCATCAACACCTCAATTCTGCCCTCTATACAGGTTGAAATCGAAGGCCTACACTCGTGATGTCAAATGTCGCGGCTTGGAGCCGTGACCAGAGCACGTAGCACGACGACCGACTCCTCTCACGGCTGACGCGAGAACACGACGGATCGCGCGGCTACACAGAGGAGTTTTCGTTTAGGTGTACAACGACAAGAACCTGGCCTGCGCGGATTGCGGGCAGGAATTCGTCTTTACTGCCAGCGAGCAGGATTTCTACGCACAGCGCAATTTCACCGAGCCCCGTCGGTGCCCGAGCTGTCGGGCCAGCCGCAAGGCGGCTCGCGGTACTGAGTCCGGTGGCGGCGGTGGCGGGTACAGCTCCGGTGGCTACGGCGCCGGTGGCTCGTACAGCGCCGGCGGCTCCGGCGGTGGCTACGGCGGCGCCGCCGGTGGCGGTGGCTACGGCTCCCGCGATCGCGGTCCCCGCGAGATGTTCACCGCGACCTGCAGCAACTGCGGGCGCGATGCACAGGTCCCGTTCCGCCCGACCAGCGGCAAGCCCGTCTACTGCAGCGACTGCTTCCGGAGCCAGCGCGGCGGGTAACCCCGTCGCGTGACGGTGGGGCCCTGGGGCCCCGCTGGCGCCGACGCTCTCGCTTTCGACCCGGCCCGACTCGCTCGGACCGGGTCGAACGATTCCCGGACCCGCATCGGCGCGGGTCGGTGGCCCCAGCCCCGCCCCGGGGGAACGATCAGCCCGCGGAGCCGCCCCGACCGCTGAGCATCCCGAGATCGAACTTGCGCTCCCTGCCGTGGAGCAGCCGATCGATGTTGTCCGCGTGGGCGATCCACACGACGGCGGCGCCGGCGACGGCGTAGGCGAGGTAGGCGAACGGGACCGTCCCGTTCACGACGAGGAAGACGAGGACGACCGCGGGGATCATCGCGGCCGAGCCCAGGAGGGACCCGAGCGAGACGTAGCGGGTGATCAGGATCACCCCCACGAAGACCGGCGCGGCCAGGAGGACCGCGATCGGCTGGATCACGAGCATCGTCCCGACGCCGGTCCCGACCCCGCGCCCGCCGTGGAACCCGAGGAAGATCGAGCGCGCGGAGCCAACCACCGCCGCGACCGCGCAGGCCGCCTCGACGGGGGCGTCGCCGCCCGTCAGCCAGCGCGCGACCAGGACCGGGACGGCGCCCTTGGCCAGGTCTCCGGCGACGACGACCGCGGCTCGCTTGCGGCCCATCGCCCGGAGGGCGTTCGTGCCGCCGGTCCGCCCGGAGCCGATCGTCCGGGGGTCCGGGGCGCCGGTCAGCCGGGCGACGAGGACCCCGCTCGGAACCGACCCCGCAAGGTACGCCAAGCCAACCAGGAGGATGGCACCGAGGACCGACATCGAGTCCGCCTGCGACTCCCAGGGACCGCCCGCCGAATGGTTCATGCGGGACGCCGGACCCGCAGTCTAGCACTGCCCGAAGCGGGCGCCGACCCGCGTCGACCCCCTGCGGTTGCGCCCCGTGGGACGTGGCGCGTACCATCCGGCGCGTGAGCCGAGCCTCCTTCCGGCCACTGCCCACCCCGTACCCAGAGGCCCACCAGACCATGGCCGTCGGTTCCAGCAACGACTTCGACCTCGTCGTCCTCGGTGCAGGCACCGGTGGCTATACGGCGGCCTTCCGGGCGGCCCAGCTCGGCCTCCGGGTGGCCCTCGTCGACGAGGACAAGATCGGCGGCACGTGCCTCCACCGCGGCTGCATCCCGACCAAGGCGCTCCTCGAGTCGGCCGACATGATGAACCGCGCCCGACACCTCAAGGACTACGGCGTGCTCCTGCCCGGCGAGCCGGCCGTCGACTACCTGGCGATGGCGAAGCGGCGCGACCAGGTCGTGAAGCGGATGTGGACCGGCCTGAAGAGCCTCGTCGACAAGAACAAGGTGGCCTGGGTCCAGGGCCGCGGCCGGCTGGACGGCCCGGGCCGGGTCAGGGTCAGCCAGCCCGGCGAGGACGGCACGCCCGGCGCCGGCGGTGAGCGCCTCCTCCAGGCGACCGACATCATCATCGCCACCGGTAGCCGGGTGAAGAGCCTGCCCGGTCTCGTCCCGGACGGCGAGCGGATCCTGACCTCGGACGACATCCTCAGGCGTGAGTCGGCGCCGGCGAGCATCGTCATCGTCGGTGCCGGCGCGGTCGGCGTCGAGTTCGCCAGCTTCTACCATGACATCGGCACGCAGGTGACCCTCCTCGAGTACCTGCCCGGGATCGTCCCGCTCGAGGACCGCGAGGTGAGCCAGCTCCTGGAGCGGAGCTTCACGAAGCGTGGCATCCGGGTGATGACCAGCGCCCGGTTCGACCCCTCCAAGGTCGCCGCCGGGACGGACGGGGTCTCCCTCGATGTCGGCCCGGAGGGCGGCACCCCGGAGCAGCTCCGGGCGGAGGTCATGCTCGTCGCGACCGGCCGCGCCGCCAACGTCGAGGAGATCGGCCTCGAGACGACCAAGGTCGAGGTCGAGCGCGGGATCATCAAGGTCAACGGCCGGATGCGGACCCGCGAGCCCCACGTCTACGCCGTCGGCGACATCGTCGGCGGGCTGTGGCTCGCCCACACCGCGGGCCACGAGGGGATCGTGGCTGCCCATGCGATCGCCGGGGACCGGGACGTCCACGAGATCGACTACACGAACCAGCCGCGGGCCACGTACTGCCGTCCGGAGATCGCCTCGATCGGGCTGACCGAGCAGCAGTGCCAGGAGCGGGGGATCGCCTACAAGGTGGGCAGGGTCCCGTTCCAGGCGATCGCCAAGGCGCTCATCGGCGGGGAGTACGAGGGCTTCGCCAAGGTCATCGGCAACCCCGAGACCGGCGACACGCTGGGCGTCCACCTGGTCGGGCCGCATGCGACCGACCTCATCGCGGAGGCGTCGCTCGGCTTCGAGCTGGAGGCGGCGCCCTGGGAGATCGGCGGCGCGACCCATCCGCACCCGACGCTCTCCGAGATCCTCGGCGAGGCCGCCCTGGCGGTCGACGGCAGGTCGATCAACTTCTGATGGCCCCAGCCAGCCATCTCGGCGACGAGGTCGGCCTGTCCGACGAGCAGCTCGTCGCGATGTACCGGCTGGTCGCCCTCGCCCGCGCGACCGACGAGCGGATGTGGATCCTCAACCGGGCCGGCCGCGTCCCGTTCGTGATCAGCGGCCAGGGCCACGAGGGTGCCCAGGTCGGGATCGTCTCGGCGCTCCGCCTCGGCCACGACTGGATGGTCCCGTACTACCGTTCGGTGGCGGCATGCATGACGTTCGGGATGAGCGCCCGCGAGATCCTCCTGGCCCAGTACGCTAAGGCGATCGATCCGTCCTCGGGAGGCCGCCAGATGCCGGGCCACTACGGCGCCGCGGCCCACAACATCCTGTCGACGAGCTCGCCGGTGGCGACCCAGATCCTCCATGCCGCCGGGATCGCCCTGGCCGCAAAGACCCGCCGGACGGACCAGGTTGCGATCACATTCATGGGCGAGGGCTCCTCGAACCAGGGCGACGTCCACGAGGGCCTCAACTTCGTGGGTATCCACCGGCTGCCGATGATCCTCGTGGTCGAGAACAACGGCTACGCGATCAGCGTCCCCGCAGCGAAGGAGATCGCGATCCGGGATGTGGCCGACCGGGCGGCCGGCTACGCGATGCCGGGAGTCGTCGTCGACGGCTCGGACGTGCTCGGCTGCTACCGGGCCGCCCGCGAGGCGGTCGAGCGGGCCCGCCGGGGTGAGGGCGGGACGTTCATCGAGGCCAAGGTCTACCGGCTCACCGCCCACAGCTCGGACGACCAGCAGACGAAGTACCGGCCGGCGGAGGAGCTCGAGGCGGAGCGCGCCCAGGACGCCCTGCCGCGCTTTCGGGCACAGCTGCGCGATGCCGGCGTGCTGACCGAGGAGATCGAGGCGCGCCTCGTCGCGGAGATCCGGGCGATCGTCGAAGAGGCCACCGAGTTCGCCGAGGCGCAGCCCGACCCGAGCACGGACACGGCCGCCTGGTACGTCTACGCGGACGACGATGGCCCGCCCGGCGGCGGCAGCGCCGATCCCGCCCGCCACGAGGCGGCCCACTGATGGCGATGAAGACGTTCATCGAGGCGATCCGAGAGGGGCTCGCCGAGGAGATGCGCCGCGACCCCACGACGATCGTCCTGGGCGAGGACGTCGGCAAGAAGGGCGGCGTCTTCCTGGCCACGGACGGGCTGTGGGCCGAGTTCGGCGACGAGCGGGTGATCGACACGCCGCTGACCGAGTCGATGATCGTGGGCGCCTCGATCGGGGCGGCCGCCAACGGCCTGCGGCCGATCCCGGAGATCCAGTTTGCCGACTTCATCTTTCCGGCGTTCAACCAGATCGTCTCCGAAGCGGCCCGGATGCGCTACCGGAGCAACAACGCGTTCGGCTGCCCGATCACGATCCGGGCCCCGTACGGTGGCGGCGTCCACGGCGCGCTCTACCACTCGCAGTCGGTCGAGGCGTACTTCACCCACATGCCCGGCCTCAAGGTCGTCGTCCCGTCGACCCCGTACGACGCCAAGGGCCTTTTGTTGAGCGCGATCCGGGACGACGACCCGGTCCTCTTCTTCGAGCACAAGAAGATGTACCGCTCGGTCCGCGGAGACGTTCCCGACGGCGAGTACGCCATCCCGCTCGGGAAGGCGCAGATCACCCATCCGGGCACCCAGGTCACCGTGGTCGCCTACGGGCTGATGGCCCACTACGCCCTGGAGGCAGCCGATCGGGTCGCGGAGGAGGGGATCAGCGTCGAGGTCGTCGACCTGCGCACGCTCAGGCCGCTCGACACGGAGACGCTCCTGGGCTCGGTGCGCAAGACCGGCAAGTGCCTGATCGTGTACGAGGACAACAAGTTCGGCGGCTACGGGGCAGAGGTTGCCGCGATCGTGGCCGAGGAGGCGTTCGACTACCTCGACGGCCCGGTGATCCGGATCGCCGGCCCGGAGGTCCCCGGCGTCCCATACAACCACGTCCTCGAGGACTGGTTCATGGTCAACCCCGAGAAGATCGCCGACGGGATCCGGAGGCTGGCGGCGTACTGAGCCGAGGCGGCCTCGTCCGCCGCTCCCGCCTCGTCCGCCGCTCCCGCCGGCCCCAGCTCGCATTTGTGCTTCTCTCGCACAAATGCGCGTGCTACCATGACGGCCACCGCGACCCGCCCCCGCGACGGCGGTCGTCGCCGAGGCGCTGGGAGGTTCGGACGTGAGTGAGGACTTCTTCTCCGAGGTCCCGGAGCGAATCCCGTTCGGCGGGATCGATTCGGCGGAGCCGCTGTCGTTCAGGGTCTACCAGCCGGATCGGCTCGTGCTCGGCAAGCGGATGGAGGACCAGCTCCGGATCGCGGTCTGCCTTTGGCACTCGTTCAACTGGCCGGGTTCCGACGTGTTCGGCTCGGGCACCTTCGATCGGCCGTGGTTCCAGGCCGGCGCCGACCCGATGGCCGCCGCCCGGGCGAAGCTCGAGGCCGCCTTCGAGTTCCTCGCCAAGCTGGGCGTCCCGTATCTTCTGCTTCCACGATCGCGACGTGGCGCCGGAGGGCCGGACCTTCGCCGAGACCCGGGCCAACCTCGAGACGGTCGTCGGCTGGATCGAGGCCCACATGGCCCGGACGGGGAAGCGGCTGCTGTGGGGCACCGCCAACCTCTTCAGCCATCCCCGCTACGCGGCCGGCGCGGCGACCAACCCGGACCCCGAGGTGTTCGCCTACGCGGCGGCCCAGGTCAAGACGATGCTCGAGGTGACACAGCGGCTCGGCGGGGTCAACTACGTCCTGTGGGGCGGGCGGGAAGGCTATGAGACGCTGCTCAACACGGACCTCGGCCGCGAGGAGGCGCAGTTCGCCCGGTTCCTGGGCCTGGTCGCCGAGCACAAGCACAAGATCGGCTTCCAGGGCCCCCTCCTCATCGAGCCGAAGCCCCATGAGCCGACCAAGCACCAGTACGACTACGACTGCGCGACCGTCCACGGCTTCCTGGTCCGGCACGGCCTCGAGGGCGAGTACAAGGTGAATATCGAGGCCAACCACGCGACGCTCGCCGGGCACAGCTTCCACCACGAGGTGGCGTACGCGGTCGCGAACGGGATCTTCGGCAGCATCGACGCCAACCGCGGCGACTACCAGAACGGCTGGGACACCGACCAGTTCCCGAACTCGGTCGACGAGCTCTCGCTGGCGCTCTTCGAGATCCTCCGGGCCGGCGGGTTGGTGAACGGGGGCTTCAACTTCGATGCGAAGCTGCGCCGCCAGAGCCTGGCCCGGACGGACCTGTTCCACGGCCACATCGGTGGGATCGACACCCTCGCCCGGGCGCTCCTGGTGGCCGCCGAGATGATCGAGCGCGGCACGCTCGACGCGATGCGCGAGGCGCGTTACTCGGGCTGGTCGGACGGCCTCGGGGCGTCGATCCTCTCGGGCGAGACGACCCTGGAGGCGCTCGAGGCACGGGTCGCGGCCGGAGGAATTGACCCGCACCCGGTCTCGGGCCGGCAGGAGCTGCTCGAGAACGTGGTCAACCAGCACATCTGGGCCGTGGACCGTCGGGAGCGGATCGAGAGCGGTGCCGCCGGCTGACGCCGTGGGTCACGTCCTCGGGATCGACGTCTCGACCACGGCGACCAAGGCCGTCCTGATCGACGAGACGGGGGCCGTCGTCGGGGTCGGTGCGGCGGAGTACGGCTTCAGCGTCCCGCGGCCGCTCTGGAGCGAGCAGGATCCGGGACTCTGGTGGGCCGGCGCGGTCGACGCGATCCGCTCGCTCCTCGCGGCGACCGGGGTGGCGGGGGAGGAGGTCGTCGCGGTCGGGCTCACCGGCCAGATGCACGGCGCCGTCCTGCTCGACGCGGCCGGCGACGTGCTCCGGCCGGCGATCCTGTGGAACGACCAGCGGACCGCCGCGGAGTGCGATGCGATCCGCCGCGCGCTCGGACCGGAGCGGCTCATCGCGATCACCGGGAACGACGCCCTGACCGGGTTCACCGCGCCGAAGCTCGTCTGGGTCCGCGACCACGAGCCGGACGTCTGGCGGCGGATCGCCCACGTGCTGCTCCCGAAGGACTACCTCCGGCTGCGGTTGACCGGCGAGTACGCCCTCGACAAGGCGGACGGCTCAGGGACGCTCCTGTTCGACCTGGCCGCCCGCGAGTGGTCGCCCGAGGTCCTGGCCGCCCTCGGCATCGATCCGGCCTGGATGCCGCCGACCTGGGAGGGACCCGAGATCACCGGGACGATCACGGCGGCCGCCGCCGGCTTGACGGGGCTCCGTGCCGGGACGCCGGTGGTCGCGGGCGGTGGCGACCAGTCGGCCAACGCCGTCGGCGTCGGGGCGGTCACCGTCGGAACGATGGCCCTGTCGCTCGGGACGTCCGGCGTGATCTTCGCGACGACCGACCGACCGCTGTTCGAGCCCCATGGCCGCGTCCACGCCTTCTGCCACGCGGTTCCCGGCCGGTGGCACCTGATGTCGGTGATGCTCTCGGCGGCCGGCAGCCTGCGCTGGTTCCGCGACGCCGTGGCGCCGGGGGTCGAGTTCGGCGACCTCGTCGAAACGGCCGCCGAGGTCCCTGCTGGCAGTGGCGGCCTGTGGTTCCTGCCCTACCTGTCAGGCGAACGAAGCCCGTACCCCGATCCGCTCGCCCGCGGGGCGTTCGTCGGGCTCACCCTGAGCCACGACCGGCGTCACCTGACCCGGGCGGTTCTCGAAGGGGTCGCCTTCGGCCTGCGCGACGGCCTCGACCTCATGACCGAGGCCGGGACGCCGGCGCCGGACCAGATCCGCGCCTCCGGAGGCGGCTCGGCGAGCCCGCTCTGGCGACAGATCCTGGCCGACGTGCTCGGGGCCGAGATTGCCACCGTCAACACCTCGGAGGGCGCGGCCTACGGCGCCGGGGTCCTGGCGGCGGTCGGCGCCGGTTGGTATCCCAGCGTCGAGACGGCCTCGGCGGCGCTCGTCATCGCGACGCCCGCGGCGGCTCCCGGTCCGGATGCCGCCGCCTACGCCGAGGCGCACGCGATCTACCGCGAGCTGTACCCGGCGCTGGCGCCGACCTTCCACCGGATGTAGGCCCGGCATGTGGGCCCGGCGCGCAGGCCAGTCGCCACGCCCCGAAGGCGTCGCGGCCCGGCCACGGACCTGCGTCGCGGCTTGGCCCGCTCTGGCGATCAGCCGTGGAGCTCGGCCAGCTCCGTCTGGGTGACCTCACCGGGCATCTTCCCGATGATGATCATCGCCAGGACCTCGTCAATCGTCACGTCCGCCTTGTTGACGGTGCCGACGAGCTTGCCGTGAAGCATCACGCTGATCCGGTCGGACAGGTCGAACACGTCGTGGATGTCGTGGCTGATGAGGAAGATCCCGATGCCTTCGCTCTTGAGCTGCTTGATCAGGTCCCGGACCTGCACGGTCTCGGCGGGGCCGAGCGCGGCCGTCGGCTCGTCCATGATCAGGATCCGGGCGTTGAAGTGGACCGCCCGGGCGATGGCGACCGATTGCCGCTGGCCACCGGAGAGCGACATCACCGGCGCCTTGAAGTTCTTGAAGTTGGGGTTCAGGCGGCGCATCACCTTGCGGGTGGCCGATTCCATGGCCGCGTCGTCGAGCGATCCGGTGCGGGTGATGAGCTCACGGCCCAGGAACATGTTCGCCGCGGCGTCGACGTTGTCGGCGAGGGCAAGCGTCTGATAGATGGTCTCGATGCCCAGCGCCTTGGCGGCGCGCGGGTTGGCGATCGACACCGGTTGGCCGTCGATGAGGATCTCCCCCGCGTCGGGCGGATGGGCGCCCGAGAGGGCCCGCATGAGCGTGGTTTTCCCGGCGCCGTTGCCGCCGACCAGCCCGACGACCTCGCCGGCCCGCAGGTCGACCGTCACATCGTCGACGGCACGCACGCCGCCGAACGAGACGCGGATGTCGCGCATCTCCACCAGGGGCGGCGCCTGATCCGTCGGGGGCGGCGCCTGATCCGTCACGGCCATGCTCATCACTCTGCTCCTGGATTACGTCGCCCGTCGCCGGAGCAGGGCGTCGAGGCCGACCGCCGCGACCAGCACGGTGCCGACGACGATGTCCTGCGTCGGTGAGTCGAACTTCAGCAGGACCATCCCCGACCGGAGCGACTGCATCACCACGGCGCCGAGCACTGCGCCGGTGATGGTACCGATGCCGCCGGCGAACGAGGTGCCGCCGATCACCGCCGCGGCGATCACGTCGAGCTCGTTCTGCACTCCGAGGTTGGTCACGGCCGCGTTGAGGCGCGCCGTCTGGACGGCGGCGCTGACAGCGGCCAGGATGCCCATGAGGCTGAACGTGGTCAGGATCGTCCGGCGCGTGTTGATGCCTCCCAGCTCGGCCGCCTCCGGATTGCCGCCGATGGCGAAGACATAGCGCCCGAAGCGCCGGCGCGTGGCAAGGAACGTCATGACCAGGGCGACCCCGATCATGATCAGGACGGGATAGGCGATCCCGACCGGGATGTTCAGGCCACCGGGCGGCCAGGCGATGTTGTGGGCCTCGGCGTACTGGCGAGCGAGCGCCGGAGGCCAGAAGTAGTTGTTGGCGACCCAGACGGCGCCGAGGACGGCGGCGCAGCCGAGGATGCCGAGCGTCGTCTCGGCCCACATCGGGCGCACGGGGAAGTCATACCGGCGCCGCCGGCGACGGCTGGTCAGCAGCGTGTAGATGATGCCGGCGCAGCCGACGATCCCCACCACCCAGCTGGCGAGCTCCCCGATGGAGCCGGTCGGGCCACCACCGAGCAGCGCATACGTGCCGTCCATGGGTGCGATGGTCTGTCCCTGCGCGTACTGGAAGATGAGGCCACGCCAGACCAGGAACCCGCCCAGCGTGACGATGAAGGCGGGCACCCGGCCGTAGGCGACGATGAAGCCCTGGAACGCGCCGATCGCCGCACCGAACAGCATGCCGACCGCCAGCGCGACGATCCAGGTGTACGGCTGGCCGAACCCGAGGCCGAGGCTGGTCGGGATCCAGACGGCCTGGACCATCGCCATGGTGTAGCCGAGGAAGCCGAGGAGCGATCCGACCGACAGGTCGATGTTGCGCGAGACGATGATCAGGACCATGCCGGTCGCCATGATCGCGATGGACGAGCTCTGGACCGACAGGTTCCAGAGGTTCCGGGACGTCAGGAACAGGCCGCCGGACATGATGTTGAAGCCGATCCAGATGATCGCCAGGGCGCCGATCATGCCGAGCAGCCGCGTGTCGATCTCCGTCGAGAGCAGGAGCGATCGCAGGGAGCGGGGTGACTGCTCGCGGACGGCGTTCTGGGTGACGCCGGAAGCCTCAGTCATCGTGGCGCCTCTCTGGGGGACTCGGGTAGGGGACGCGCCCCGCGCCGCGGTCGTTCCGCGAGCGCGGGGCGCGTCGAGCGCCAGGTTGGCGACTCGCTACGGGCAGGCCGCCACGGAGCCGGCCGTCACGCCCTGGCAGAGCTTGTCCTTGGTGATCCACCCGGCATCGAGGACCAGGTTGAGGTTGTCCTTGGTGATCGGGATCGGCTTGAGCAGGATCGAGCTCAGGGTGTTCTTGCCCGGGGTGGTGAACGGGGCGGCGCCCGTGATCTTGTCCACCGTGATGCCGTTGCAGAGCTGGATGGCCGCCTCACCGGCCGCCTTGCCGAGCTCGCGGGCGTCCTTCCAGACGTCCACGGTCTGCGTGCCGAGCGCCACCCGGTTCAGGGCGGGCGCGTCGCCGTCCTGGCCGGAAACCGGCACCTTGCCCGCAAGGCCCTGGGCCGCGAGCGCCGCCACGACGCCACCGGCCATGCCGTCGTTCGACGCGACGACAGCGTCCACGTCGTTGTTGTTGGCCGTCAGGAACTGCTCCATGTTGGTCTGGGCGACGGCGGGATCCCAGTTGTCGGTGTACGACTCCCCGACGTTCTTGATCGCGCCGGAATCGATCGCGGCCTGGAGGATCTCCTGCTGGCCACCGCGCAGGAAGTCGGCGTTGGCATCAGCCTGGTTGCCCTTGATGAAGACGTAATTGCCCGCGGGCACGGCCTTGAAGACCTCGCGCGCCTGCATCCGCCCGACCTCGACGTTGTCGAACGTGATGTACAGCGCCTTCGGATCCTCGATCAGGCGGTCGTAGGCGATGGCCGGGATGCCCTGGCTGATGGCGCTCGCCACCGATGACTTGATCGCGGTCCCGTCCTGGGCGAGGATGATCAACACCTTCGCGCCCTGGGAAATGAGGTTCTCGACGTTGGACGTCTGGGTCTCGGCCGACGACTTGGCGTCGTTCGAGACGTACTCGGCGCCAGCCGCGGCCAGCGCGGCCTTGATCGCGGGCTCATCCCACTTCGCCCAGCGCTCCTCCTGGTAGTTGTTCCAGGAGACGCCGACCTTGCAGCCGGCCGCCGCGCTGGGGGCCGTGCTCGCCGCCGCGCTCGGCGCGGTGGTCGCGCCGGGCGTACAGGCGGCGATGACGAACGCGGCACTCGCCACGAACGCCCCGACTTTCTTGATCATCATCGTCGTCTAGTGCCTCCTCTGGATTCCTTGCTCGATCGGATTGGGGAACCATTCCGCGCTAGCCTATCACCCTCCTCAGCCCAATTCGTCGAGCTCGATACCGCCTGACCAGCCGAACGGATCGGCTGCATCCAATGCCCCGGAGCGGTCGTGACGCCTCATCGTCAGGCGCTCGCCAGCTCGGTCAGGGCGTTGCGTGGGCCGACCCACGTCAACGGGTCGGCAAGGAGCGGAGCGAACGCCAGCTCGGCGGCGCCGAGCAGCGGGGCGTCGTCGGCGAGCGCGGTCGGGACCACCCGTACCAGGGCTCGCGGTGCCGCCAGTGCGCGGCGGTCGAGCTCCTCCTCCAGGCTCCGGATCACGAACGGATGGATCCGGCCGAAGCGGCCACCGAGGACGATGAGTCGCGGGTTCAGGACGTTGACGAGACCGGCAAGCCCCAGGCCCAGCCAGCGCCCGACGTGGTCGAGGGCGGCCTGCGCGGTGTCGGAGCCGTCAGCCGCCTCGCGCAGGACCGCGTCGACCTCGCGCCGTCCACCGCCCTCGGGATGGCCCGCCCGGGCGAGCAGCGCGTCCTCGCCGATCTCGGTCTCCCAGCAGCCGACCGATCCGCAGCGGCAGGTTGCCCCGTTCGGGTTGACCGGCATGTGGCCGACCTCTCCGCCGTAACCGGCGACCCCGGTGAGCGGACGGCCGTCGACGATCAGTCCGCCGCCGACGCCGACCTCGCCGGAGAGGAAGATGACATCATCGGTGCCGACCGCCGCGCCCCGGCGGTGCTCGGCGAGCGCGCCGAGATCGGCCTCGTTGGCGATGGAGATCGGGACGGAGACGGCGAGGGCGCTGCTCAGCCGCTCCCCGAGTGGGACATCGTGCCAACCGAGGTTCGGCGCCATCGAGACCAGGCCGTCCGTCCGCCGGACCACGCCCACGACCGCGACGCCGATCCCGACCATCAGCTCGTTCGCGGACCGGCGGGCCAGGACGCTCCTCGCCAACTCGACGAGCTGGGCGACGACCTCGTCGACCGACGAATGGCCGCGCGGCTGCTCGACCCGGATGTGCTCGAGGACCTGCCCGCCAAGCCCCACGATCGCCGCCGCCATCGAGTCGACGGCGATGTCGAGGGCCAGCACGACGGCTCCGCCGGGGTTCAGGCGGACGAGCGGTGACGGCCGACCCGGGGTCCCGAGCGAGACCGGACGCCCTTCCGAGACCAGACCGGCGACGACCAGCTCGCCGATGAGGCTGCGGATCGCGCTCCGGGTCAGCCCCGTCCGGGCGACCAGCTCGGAGCGGGAGAGGGGGCCGCAGGCGTGGAGCTCGCGGACGATCGCGCTCAGATTCGCCCGGCGGACCGTCTCACTGCGCTGACCGAGCTCGGCGCGACCGATCATCAAAAGATTTGTGTTCCTCTCATCCAAACCCCGACAGACTCGTACACTAGCCCGGTCGGTGTCAAGCAGCAAGACGGCTTCGCCGCCCGGCAAGACCCGGTCCGTCATGGCCTTGGTCCCCGGCGGTATGCTCCCGGTGACCGGATCGAGAGAGGAGCGACGGCATGGAGAGCCTTGCGGGCAAGGTGGCGCTGGTGACGGGTGCCAGCCGCGGGATCGGGGCCGCCGTGGCCCGAGCGCTCGACGCGCAGGGCGTCCGGCTCGGGCTCGCCTCGCGGTCCGGTGACGACCTCGGGATCGCCGGCGCCGTGGCCCAACCCTGCGACGTCCGTGACCCCGCGGCCCTGGCCTCGCTGGTGGCCGCGACCGTGGCGCGCTTCGGCCGGCTCGACATCCTCGTGGTCAACGCGGGTGTGGGGGCCTACGGTCCGTTCCTCGAGCTGCCGCCCGAGGACCTGGAGACGATGATCGACGTCAACGTGAAGGGCGCGCTCTACTCGGTCCGGGCCGCATTGCCGGAGCTCCTGAAGAGCGATGCCGCCGATATCGTGACGATCGCCAGCGAAGCCGGTCGCCGCGGGCTCCCGCTCGAGGCCACCTACTGCGCCTCGAAGTTCGCCCAGGTCGGCCTGACCCGGGCGCTCGATCACGAGCTGCGCGAGCAAGGCGTCCGGTGCACGAGCGTCTGCCCCGGCGGCGTCGCGACCGACTTCGCGATGGGCCACGGCCGGACCCCGGACATGCCCCAGCTGGCCGGGATGATGGCAGCGACGGACGTCGCAGAGACCGTCCTCTTCGTGTTGACCCGGCCGCGGACCCACCGGATCCTCGAGGTGGCCTTGCGCCCGGTGACCGAGACCTCCTGGGGGTAGGACGCCATGCGTGTGCTTCGATGGGGGGTCCTCTCGACTGCCAGGATCGCGCGCGAGAAGGTGATCCCCGGGATCCAGCGAGCGGATCGATGCAGGGTCGTCGCGATCGCCTCGCGCGACCTGGAGCGGGCGCGCCACGTCGCCGACCAGGCGGGCATCCCCATCGTGCACGGCTCGTACGAGGCGCTCCTTGCCGACCCGGAGGTCGACGCCGTCTATATCCCACTGCCGAACCACCTCCACGCCGAGTGGACGATCGCCGCCGCCCGCGCCGGCAAGCACGTGCTGTGCGAGAAGCCGCTCGCCACGTCCGTCGCCGAGGCGGAGCGGATGGTCGAGGTCTGCGAGGCCGAGGGCGTCCGGCTCATGGAGGCGTTCATGTACCGCCTCCACCCGTCGTGGGTGGCCGTTCGCGACCTCGTCGCGTCCGGCCGGATCGGCCGCCTCGTGGCGGTCCAGAGCTGGTTCTCGTACTACAACGACGACGTCGCGAACATCCGGAACATCCGCGAGTACGGTGGCGGTGCGCTGTTCGACATCGGCTGCTACTCCGTGAACCTGTCGCGGATGCTGTTCGGAGGCGAGCCGACGCGCATCCAGGCGTCGGTCCTCCGGGATCCCGGCAGCGGCGTCGACGTGCTGACGAGCGCGCTCCTCGAGTTCGGTGACGGCGTGGCGACCTTCACGTGCTCGACGCGGGCCGAGGATGACCAGCGCGTCCACGTCTACGGGACGAAGGGGCGGATCTCGGTCGGCATCCCGTTCAACATCCCGCCGGATCGGCCCACCCACGTGTACGTCAGCGCGGGCGGCGACCCGCCGGTGGACGCCGCGACCGAGGTCCTCACGTTCGAGGCCGCCGACCCGTACGCCGTCGAGGCGGATCGTTTCGCCGCATCGGTGCTCGACGGCCAGCCGACGCCCGTCCCGCCCGCGGACGCGGTCGCGAACCTCCGGGTCATCGAGCGCATCTTCGAGGCAGACGCACGCGGAGCCTTCCTGACCGACCCGGGAGCGACCGCTTCGACTCGTCAGGTGGGCGCCGAGCCGTGGACGTAGCGGAGGGCCAGCGGTCGGGCATGGCGGCGCACGATAGACTTGGGATCGAGCTTCACTCGGGTTCCTGCGACACCCCGGGGTAGCTCGCACCATCCCTGCTCCATCGCACGTCGATCGCAGGCCAGGGAGGGTCAGATGCGGGTACGCCGTGCCCAGGTCGTGACGGCGTTCGCCACGATCGCCACGGTCGTTGGCGTGGTGACGTTCGCGGCAGTCTGGCGACCGTGGGAGACGCGGCCGACATGCCCGCCGGTCGCGAACCACCCCGAGTGGTCGGCGGCGCGGCGCTGGGATGAGGCCCTGCTGGACGCGATCCGGCGGGCGCTCCCGGCCCCGACGGTCCACGCGCGCAACCTGTTCCACACGTCGGCCGCGATGTGGGATGCCTGGGCGGCCTACGACCCGAAGGCCGAGGGCTACTTCATCAAGGAGAAGCTCAGTGTCTCGAACGTGGAGGCGGCCCGCAACGAGGCGATCAGCTACGCAGCCTACCGGGTGCTGACCGCCCGCTACATCAAGTCGGTCGGCGCCGAGGAATTGCTCTCGGAGTTCTCCGACCTCATGGATGCGTTGTGCTATCCGCTCGACGTGACCACGACCGAGGACGACTCCTCGGCCGCGCTGGGCAACCGGATCGCCAAGGCGGTCCTGGCCTACGGGCTGACCGACGGCTCGAACGAGGCCGACGGCTACAAGGCCCCCGACTACAAGCCGGTGAACCCGCCGCTCGTCGTGGCCAAGTCGGGCGCGACGATGACCGACCCGAACCGCTGGCAGCCGCTCCAGATCGAGCACATGATCTCCCAGAACGGGATCCCCGTGACCAACGGCGTCCAGCAGGCGGTCGGGCCGCACTGGGGCCACGTGAAGGGGTTCGCCCTGCCCGGCGGCGGCGCCAACGGCGTGCCGATCGATCCCGGGCCGCCACCCAGGTTCGGAGATCCGGCGACCGATCAGGCCTACAAGGACCAGGCCGTCGAGGTCATCCGCGACAGCAGCCTGCTCGACCCGGCGAACCCGGCGACCATCGACATCTCGCCCGGCGCGCGCGGCGGCAACTCCCTCGGCTCGAACGACGGCCACGGGCATCCGGTCAACCCGGTGACGGGCCAGCCCTATCCGTCGGACGTCGTCAACCAAGGGGACTTCGGCCGGGTCATGGCGGAGTTCTGGGCGGACGGTCCGAAATCCGAGACGCCGCCCGGGCACTGGAACGCGCTCGCCAATCTCGTCTCCGACGAGCTGGCCCCGAACCTCCGGATCAGGGGCACGGGTCCGGCGGTCGATCGCCTGCAATGGGACGTCAAGCTGTACCTCGCCCTCAACGGGTCCGTCCACGATGCGGCGATCGCGGCCTGGGGCCTCAAGGGCTACTACGATTCGGTCCGTCCGATCTCGATGATCCGGTACATGGGCGGGCTGGGTCAGTCGAGCCACCCGAACCTGCCCTCGTACAACAAGGAGGGACTGCCGCTCGTGCCCGGCCTCGTGGAGCTCATCACCAGGGGGACGACCGCGCTCGGCCAGCGACATGCCGCGCTCGCCGGCCATGAGGGTAAGATCGCGATCTGGGCCTGGGCCGGCATCCCGGCCGACCCGAAGACGCAGACCGGCGGCGTCAGGTGGATCCTCGCGACGACCTGGGTCCCGTACCAGCTCCCGACGTTCGTGACCCCGGCGTTCCAGGGCTTCATCTCCGGGCACAGCACGTTCAGCCGGGCCGCCGCCGAGGTCCTCACCGGCTTCACCGGCAGCGAATACTTC
>CAWJIC010000070.1:0-14475 GCA_963842755.1 uncultured Chloroflexia bacterium
GTGACCATTGGGTGGAACGGTGCGGGCAGGCCCCGAGAATCGGACCACTCGCGGGACGGCTCGCGTCCTCCCCTCAGTTCGTGACGACCGGCGCCGGGTCCCGGGCGTTGCGCACCTGGAGGGTTCCGCTGAGGGCGCCGGATTCGTCGAGGCCGACGCGCATCGCGACGTTGAGCACCCGGCCGTCGGGCAGCGAACAAGTCCCGCGCAGCACATTGTCACGGGCAGAGGTGAGCGCCCCAGAGCAGGTTGCACCGGACGGATCGACCGTCACGAAGAGTGGCGCCGCGGCCTCCGCCTCGCCGAGCGGGATCGTGGCCATGAGGCGACCCTTGACGGTTCCGCTGAGCGCCGCCTCGATGGCGATCGAGCCGCTCGCTCCGCCGGACTGGCGAGCGTGCCCACGAGCGACGCGCGGAAGGGCAGGCCGATCGGGTCGACCGGCACGGGCGACGCAGCGGCGGAGCCGGGCCCGGCGGCGCCCATTCCCCCTGCGGCGGTCGTGCCCCCGGCAGCCGTCGCCCACCCGGGCGCGAGCGGTCCCACCGTCGCCCACAGGATCGCCCCCGCGGCACCCGCGGTGAGCGCGGCACCGATCCAGGGGTGGCGGGCCAGCCCGGAGTCGATCGGCAGGAGTCGGATGGCGAGCAACGCACCGACCCCCAGCACGCCTCCGCCGTACATCGCGATCGCCCAGATCGTGCGCGAGTCGCTGCCGGTCGCGAGGCCATGGAGCGTGGCGAGGGCGTAGATCACGAATGCGAGGAAATGCAGACGGCGCCAGGCGGCATAGCCGATCCGGCCGCGCACGCGCTCGCTGAGGTGGACCGCGAGGAGCAGGTAAGCGGCCACGATACCCAACGCCATCCACACCGGCCGATAGTGGCTGACCAGCGGTACGAGGATCTCGGCGGGCGTGAAGTGGGCGAACGGGTCGACGGCCACGGAGGCCGTGTGAATCGCGGTGAAGACGATCGCGAGAAGCGTCACGAAGCGGTGCAACTCGGTCGTGACGAAGCGCGGATAGCGTTCCGAGCGCCAGCGCAGGCTGAGGGTCAGTCCGAGACCGACCGACGCGAGCATCAGGCCGTACGCGACGAAGCCGCCGACTCGCGCCACGTCCCAGGTGAGCTCCTGCCAGGCTGCCGGGTTCATCCGCCGGCCACCGCCGCACTGTGTGCCTCGTCCATGCCGGCGCGGTCAGTGGCCGCGGCGACGGCCGGCGTGGAGGCGTCGCCGCCGCTCGAAGCGCCGATCCAACCGTCGACCCCGCCACCAACGGGCAGGGGGTGACCGTCGTCGGTCACGAGCAGACCGGAGAGGCCGTGACGCTCGAGGAACGCACGCCCCTCCTCGGCGCCGAGGAGGAGGGCGGCCTTGCAGGCGACCTCGGCGGCACGACAGGTCGAGGCGGCCACGGTGGCGGCCGGAGCCCCTCCCGGCCGGGCGGCCAGTCCGCGGATCGACCAGGTGGTGGCGCTCCTCGTCGTCCACGCGCCAGCGACGGCGCGATACGGTCGATGTCGCCAGTGCCCCGGAGACGAGCCCGACGACCGGCGCGCCGTCCGCCTCGACCGCGCACGGCCCGGCGTCGTCTGCGGCAAGGGCCGCCAGCGCAGCATCCACGGCCATCCCCTTGACCAGCCCGCCGAAGTCGAGTCCGACGCCGGCCGGAAGAAGGATCGTCCTCGCCTCGAGGTCGAGCTCGATCTTCCGCCAGGCGCCGCCCGGCGCCGCGGCGGGCGCTCCCAACCTCGTCGGCCGATCGGCGGGCAGTTCGCGGAAGGTTCGGTCGTAGCCGAGCGCGAGCAGCTGCTCGAGGAGCGTCGGGTCGAAGAGGCCGCCCATGGCCCGCGCGGCCGCCAAGGCGACGCTCGCGACCTCGGCGAACGGCGCGCTCACCTCGACCGTCCGACCGGCCGCCGCGTTCACGCGAGAGAGCTCGCTCTCCGGCCGGAAGCGGCTGAACCGCTGCTCCCACTCGGCGAACAGCGCCCGGACACGTGGTCCGGTGGCCGGTGCCGAATCAGGCGCGAGGACGAGGAGTTCCGTACCCATCGCCTCGTACCGCCAGCGCCGCAGTCCGGGCGGCGTGATCGGGTCAGGAGCCACCGGACTGCAGGTACGGCATTCCGCCGCCAGCGCCGAAGGCTGGCGCGTCGGCGCCACCCGCCGACGTGAAGAATGGGTCGGCCGCCGTCACGGACGACGTGGCCGAGCCGGCGGCCGACGACGTGGCCGAGCCCGCCCCGGCCGGAGCAGCCGCCGCGGCGGACGCCGAACTCGTCGCGCCGACGGTTGCGACAGTCGAGCCGACATTCGATCCGACAGCATGCGTCGCCACGAGCGCGCCGAGAACGCCCGTGACCGCCACCGTCACGGCGACCGCGACTCGCTGAAGCATCCGGACCGTCGAGCGCGGATCTGGCCGCGACCCGGCGCGCATCGATGCTGCCCCGACCCCGGGACGACGGGGCGCCGCCCCGGGGTCGCGCCGGGCGGAAACCGCACCCCTGACGGCTCGTCGGACGCCCCGAGAGGTGGACGTGATCTCGCTCATGACCGGCACTCTACCGGTCGTCTCTTTGATGGTTCTGAGAATTCGGCGGCCATCTGCAACATCGCCCGCGAGGACCGAGCCGACCGGCGCCTCCGCCGTGCGCCGCCCGCCCGGCCCCTCCGTTCGGGATGGCGTCCCCGGCAGGGTTCGAACCTGCGACCTTCCGCTTAGAAGGCGGTTGCTCTGTCCACTGAGCTACGGGGACGGGACGGCCGAGAGGGCCGCCGCCGGCGAGACTATCCCCGGACGGCGGCCCATCGAGTCCGGGTGACCTCTTCGCCGGCAGGGGCCGGACGGTGGGGACGGGCCCACGCACATGACGCGGTTCCGCACGCAGCCTCGGACTCGCCCATAGGGTACGCCCGAGACGCGCAACCGACCAGTCCGGTGCGGCGGTCCGCGAAGGGGCCGGACGGACCTGCGGAACGCTGCGCGGGACCATTGCCGGCCGGAATCTCCGTGCTATGCTCCGCGACCCGTCGCACCGGCCGGGCTCGGAGCACGGAAGCAGAGGACACGGACCGCCCCCATGCCGCCCCGTTCGCCGTCGCGCCCGTCGTCGCGCTCCGCGCCGAACCCGGTGCCCACGCCCCCCATCTCCGGCCAGCTCGCCCTCGAGCTTCCCGGACTCGCCGCGCACGGGCTGCCGGCCCTGGCGATCGCGCCGGAGTGGAAGGACCAGCAACGGCTGTGGGGACACCGCCTCCACCCGATGTGTTCGTACCTGGCGAGCTTCCCCGCGGCCCTCGCCCACGCCTTCATCGCCCGCTACTCGCGACCGGGGGACGTGGTCCTGGACCCGTTCAGCGGTCGGGGCACGACGCCGCTGCAGGCTTGCGCCGAGGGCCGGATCGGCGTCGGCAACGACCTCAACCCGTTCGCCCACCTGCTCACGGCCGCCAAGGTGGAGCCCGCGTCCGCCGCCGAGGCTGGGACCCGGCTGACCGCGCTCCGCCTGCGGTGGGCCGGCGAGGCGGACGCCTGGCTGGAGCTCGCGCTGCGCGTGGTTGCCGCCCCCGGACCAGGTGGTGCCCGGGTCCCGGGCGCGGGCAGCGGCATCCGCCCCGGCGGACCCGGCGCGCCGGCCGACTCGAGCGCCGAGTCCGGCGTGGGAGCCGAGCCGGTCCCGGCCGAGGTCGTCCTGAGCTTCCACCCCCGCACGTTCGCCGAGCTCCTGTACCTGCGCACGACGCTCCGCCTCGACGACCGGGTCGACCGGTTCCTGGCCGCGGCCATCACCGGGATCCTCCACGGCAAGAGCGCCAGCTACCTCTCCGAGGTCATGCCCAACACGTTCAGCATGGCCCCGCGCTACGTCCGCGATTTCGTCGCCCGGACCGAGTTCCGCTCGCCGCAGCGGGACGTCTTCGACTGCCTCGGGAAGAAGCTCGCCCGGCTCCACCGCGAGCCGCTCCCACTGGCCCGCGGGATCGCCCTCCTCGGCGACGCGCGCGACGCCGGGGAGCGGGCGCGGGCCGCCCTGCGCCAGCGCTCCCTGCCGGAGCGAGCCCGCCTCGTGGTGACCTCCCCGCCCTATCTGCGGGTCGTGAAATACGGGTACTACAACTGGATGCGGACCTGGTTCCTCGGGTTCGACGCGGCGGCGATCGACGCCGCGCTCGACGACGCCCACCACCGGACCGAGTACCTGCGGTTCATGGGGGAGGTGCTCGAGGGGCTCCGGCCGGCCCTCGCCGACGACGCGGTCGTCGTGCTCGTCGTCGGCGACGTGGAGCTCGACCGCGGACGCAGGATCACGAACGGGATCGGCCTGGCCGAGGCGGTCTGGGAGCAAGCCGCCGCGCCGGCCGGTTACCGGCTCGCCGGGGTCGCCCTCGACGACGTCCATGCCCACCGGAAGATGACCAAGCTGTGGGGCGACGAGGCCGGGCGGGCGACGAAGCTCGACCGCCTCCTCGTCCTCGGGGCCACCGAGGCCGGCCGTCGCCGCGCCCTCAACGGCGCCTCCTTCCCGATCGACTGGGACTGGCCGCCCCGCCGCCTGCGCGCCGTCTGACCTGCGCGTATCCCGTTCCGGTGCCGCGCGGTGCCGCTCAGCACCGCGCCTGCCGTCTGGCTCGCTACAATCCGCCCATGCAGCAGATGTACGACCCGGCGGACCTCGCGGCGATGGATCCGCTCGTGCTCATGAAGAATCTCGACCACGTCCGGATGACGAGCCGCCGGCTGAGCTACATCCTCCAGCAGCAGGTCCACCTCTACACCCCCGAGGCGAACCAGCTCCGCGACCAGATCGATCGCTACGTCGAGGCCGAGCGCCAGATCGAGGGCGAGATGGCCCGCCGCCGGGTCCGCGCCTAGCCCGACCCCAGCGGCAGGTGGGAGGCGAATGAACGAGACCCCCGCGGTTCGGTCGGGGGTCTCGGAATGAGTCCAGGTGGCCATCCGCTCCGGGATGACGCGGGTCAGCTCGGGGATGCGGCGCGGACGGCCATGACGGAGACGAACTCCGGCACGGACCGCGGGAGGCTCTCCACCGGCCTGGCCGGGGCGACCAGCGCCGGTCGGTCGACGAGCCGCTCCTCCGCATCCGGCACATCGGCGAACCGCTCTGCCGGCACGGCGATCCGCACCTCGACGATGGCCTGCGCCGGCTCGGCGCTCGCCAGGACTCGAGCGGCCGATGCCTCCAGCTCGACCCGCCCGGCCACAGCCGGGGTCGACCCGACCCTCCGGCCCGCGACCCGGCCGCGCCGATCGCCCTCCTCCAGGGCGACCTGGCTCGCGATCCGGGCCAGCTCCAGTGTCTCGTGGAGGCTGAACCCGATCCCGTGCTCGGCCAGCTCGGCGAAGCGCCACCCGCGGTAGAGCCCTCGGCCCGCGACGGCGCACATCTCGTCGTACAGCTCCGGCCAACCGACCCGACGGCGCCGGTAGCAGAAACGGACGAACTCGATCGCGTCCGGCGACAGGCTCGGCGCTTCAGCGGGCCTGTTGAAGTCCATCGATACGTTCCCCTCCTGGCATCTTGAAGGGCGCGCGCGACCGCGGAATCGGGCAGTCTGGCCCATCGCGTTGGGGCGGCGCCGGCTCCCCCCAGGGGCGCGACAACCATTAGGACACATCGTACGGGCCGTCGTCGGCGGGCGGTAGAGGGTTTGTCCACTATCTCGTCCACCAACTTGTCCACATGAACGGACGTTCGACGGACGCCCGTTCGGAAGGCCGCTCAGGCGCGGCGGCGCAGCCCAAGGCCAGGGGCGTCGGTGAGCCGCCAGCGGCACGCGTCGTCGAGGTCGAGACCCTCGAACGGGTCATCCGCGAGGAGGAGGTTCCCGTCGAGATCGACCCAGTCGGCGAGCGAAGCGACGGCGGCCGAGGCGGCGATCCCGACCGACGTCTCCTCCATGCAGCCGAGGAAGGTCCGGAAGCCGAGCTCCTTCGCCCGGGCGAGCATCCGCCCAGCCGGGCCTGGACCCCCGCACTTCGCCAGCTTGACGTTGACCCCGGCGACGACCCCGACGAGCCGGTCGAGGTCGCGGATCGTGACCGCGCTCTCGTCGGCGACGATCGGTAGCGGCGAGACCGCCTGGAGCGCCGCGAGGTCGTCGAGTCGATGGGCCGGAAACGGTTGCTCGATGAGCTCGACGCCGAACCGGACGAGCTCCGGCAGGAGGCGCTTCCCGTCGTCCAGCGTCCAGCCGGTGTTCGCGTCGACCCGGATCGGCCCGCCGAAGACCGCCCGGACCGCAGCCAGCGTCTCGAGGTCGCTCGGCCCGCCGAGCTTGATCTTCAATGCCGGGAAGTGCGCGGCCCGCGCAGCGCGCTGGCCGACGATCGCGGGCTCGTCGATCCCGATCGTGAAGTCCGTCGGCGGGATCTCCGCCGGCAGCCCGAGAATTGCGTGGACGGGCACGCCGAACCGCTTCCCGACGAGATCGTGGAGGGCCGTGTCGAGCGCGCATTTCGCCGCGCCGTTGTGACCGAGCGCCGCATCCATCCGGGCCGCCGCCTCGACCAGCGCGAGACGGGCGCCGTCGAGGTCCGCTCCCGCCCCCGCGAGCCGAGCCTCGAGCGGGGAGACGGCCCCAAGGAGTCGTGGCAGGACGGCCGCCATCGTCGCCTCGGTCTCGCCGTAGTAGGCGTCGGGGTACCCCTCCCCGAACGCGACGAGATCGGGAGCGGCCCCGGCGGTCAGCTCGACGAGCACGGAGGTCATCCCCTCGGCCTCGTTCGAGTCGACCGTGCGGGCGATCCGGAACGGGTCCCGGAAGGCGATCCGGACGACCTCGGGGCGGAGCGTGAACGTCATGCCGAAACCTCCAGCGCGTCGCGGATCGCCGCGAACAGGTAGTCGCCGCCGAAGCGGAAGGGGTCGTCCGTGGGGAGCCCGGTCAGCTCGGCGGTCTCGGCGATGATCCGACGGGCGTCCGCCTCGTCCGGGTAGAGCGAGGTGTTCAGGGCCACGGCCACCACCCGCGACGGCGCGACCAACTCGGCGACCTGCTCGTGGACCCGGATGTACTCCGGCAATGGCGCAATCGGGAACGAGACGTCCGGCAGGTGGTCGAAATCGTGGTCGGTCAGGCCCGGCTTGTGGACCATGACCATCGCCTGGGGGGTCGTACCGTGGATCAGCCCGAGGGTGACCGACGAGTAGGCCGGGTGGTCGAGCGAGCCCTGGCCCTCGACGATGATCCAGTCGCCGAGCTCCTCGGCCTGCTCCACGAGCCACTCGCAGGTCCCCTGGAGGAAGTCCGCGATCACCCGATCGACGGCCACCCCCCAGCCCTCGATCATCATCCCGGTCTGGCCGGTCGGCACGAAGACGCCGCGAAGGCCGGCATCGACCGCCGCCCGGCGAAGCTCGAGGGCGACCGACATCTTGCCGATGCCGCAATCGGTTCCGACGGTGAGGATGACCCGCTTGCCCGGCCGATGGCGGCGCCCGACCGCGGTCTCCCGGCGGTCCGGCGGACGGCGATAGTCGACGATCGAGACGCCCGCCTCGGCGGCGGCCGCGGCGAACTCCGGGTCGTCCCCCAGGAACGTGTGCAGCCCGCTCAGGATGTCGAGACCGGCACGGATCGCCGCGACGATCGTCGAGCGCCAGGCCGGCGGGAGCTTGCCGCCGGTCGGGGCGATCCCGATGAGCAGCGCGGTCGGGCGGAGGGCGAGCGCCTCCTCGAGCGTCGCCACCGCGGGCACGTCGAAGCGGGGGTGCGCTCCGACCAGCTCCTGCGCGTTCCGCCCCGCGATCGCCGAGTCGAGCAGGGCGACCACCGTGTCCCGCCCGTAGCGCATCACACCGAGCGCCGTCTTCGCGTTGTGGACCCCGAACTGACCCTCGGTCAGGATGACGAGCCGGCGCTCCGGCGACGGGCGCATGGGACCTCCTCGGCGGTGACGAACCCCCGGCATCCCGGGAACTCCGAGTCTACGGAACGACGAACGCCCCCGGGGCGCGGTCCGGGGGCGTTCTGGAGATTCGGAGTTGGTACCGCATACCGGATTCTCGCTGAAGATCCGTCACGGCGTGAACATCGTCACTGGCGCATCCGGCTGCCCTCGGGGTCGACGAGGGCCTGTGGCTGGAGGCGCGCCGGCCGTCGCCGGCCGATGATCTCGATCTCCAACACGCCGTCACCGACCAGGGTCGCCAGCTCGGCCGGCACGTAGCCGAGGGCGAGCGATGCCTTGCCGTGGTGGGCGTAGCCGCCGGAGGTGACCCAGCCGACGACACCGTCGCCGTGCCAGATCGGCTCGTCCCCGATGACGTCCGCGGGATCGTCCGGATCGGGCTCCACCACCAGCGTCACGAGGCGTCGCTTCGGCCCGGTGGCCAGCTCGGCCTCGTAGGCGGCTCGCCCGATGAACGCGTGATCGAGCTTGATGTAGTGGCCGATCCCGGCCTCGAGCGGCGTGTAGATCGGCCGGTATTCCCTGAACCACGTGCCGAACGACTTCTCGAGCCGGAGCGACATCAGGGCCCGGAACCCGAACAGGCGGATCCCGTACTCCTCTCCGGCCTCCATCAGCCGGTCGTAGAGCGCGCGCTGGTATTCCGGAGCGACCCACAGCTCGTAGCCGAGGTCGCCGCTGTAGGTGAGTCGCCCGACCCGCGCCGGGATCATCCCGAGATCGACCTGGCGGAAGTCCATGAACCGGAAGGCCTCGCTCGAGAGGTCCTCGTCGGTCACCCTGGCCAGGACGTCGCGGCTGTGCGGCCCCGCGAGCGACAGGCCCACGAGACCGAGGCCCAGCACCTCGAACCGGACGCTCCCGTCGGCCGGGAGGTGGTGGAGGAACCAGCGGCTGTGGTGGGTCTCCGCGGCCTGCGAGCCGAACAGGAAGAACTCCTCGGCGCCGGCTCGTGCGACCGTGAACTCCCCGACGATCCGCCCGGCATCGTTGAGCATCGCCGTCAGCACGATCCGGCCGACCTTCGGCATCCGGTTCGTGAGGAGCGACGAGAGCCACGCCTCGGCGCCCAGGCCCGTCACCCGGTACTTGGCGAAGTTGGAGATCTCGGTCAGGCCGACGCGCTCGCGGACCGCCTGCAACCTCGCCGGCGACCTGGTCCCACGCGTTGGAGCGCCGGAACGTCACCTCCTCGATCGGCTCCAGCCCCGGCTTCTGGAACCACAGCGCGTGCTCGAGCCCGTACGTCGCGCCCCAGACGGCGTTGGCCTCCGTCAGCCGGTCGTAGATCGGCGTCGTGTGGAGCGGCCGCGCCGTCGGGCAGCTCCTCGTTCGGGAACGTGATCCGGAAGCGGCGCCGGTAGTTCTCCTGGACCTTGGCGTTCGTGTAGGCGAGCGTCGCGTAGTCGCCGTAGCGCGCGACGTCCATCGCCCAGATATCCATCCCGGAGTCGCCATAGTCGCCGCCGTCATCCAGGTGGCGAGGGCCAGACCGACGCCGCCGCCCTGGCGACAGGCCGGCCATCACCCCGCAGGCGACCCAGTAGCCGCGCAGCCCGCGGACCGGCCCGACGAGCGGGTTGCCGTCCGGAGAGAACGTGAACGGCCCGTTGACGACCTTGCGGATGCCGGTCGTGCCCATCGCCGGGTAGTGCTTGAACGCGACCTCGAGCTCGGGCGTGATCCGATCGAGGTCCGGCTTGAGGAGTTGCGACCCGAAGTCCCAGGGCGTCTCCTTCGGCGACCACGGCACGGCCGCCTGCTCGTACGTGCCGAGGAGCATCCCGCCGCCCTCCTGGCGGATGTAGATCTCGCCGCCGAAGTCGATCGCCATCGGCATCTCGTGGCCGGTCTTCGCGACGTGCGCGGCGACCTCCGGCATGTCGACGGTCAGCAGGTACATGTGCTCCATCGCGAGGACGGGCAGCTCGATGCCGACCATCCGGCCGACCTCGCGCGCCCACAGGCCGCCGGCGTTGACGACGTGCTCGGCGTGGATCGAGTTCGCCGTTCTCGAGGCGGACGTCCCACGTCCCGTCCGGTCGCTGCTCCAGTCCCGACGACGGGCGTGTGCTGGCGGACCTCCGCGCCGGCCAGCTGGGCGCACTTCACGTAGGCGCGGGTGACCCCGGATCGGATCGACGTGGCCCTCGACCGGGTCGTACAGCGCCCCGACGAAGTACTGCGGGTCGAGCAGCGGGAAGACGTCCTGCGCCTCCTTCGGGGTGATGAGCTCGAGGTCCATCCCGAGGTAGCGGCCACGCGCCTGGGCCATCCGCAGGAAGTCCATCCGGACCTCCGTGTCGGCCAGCATCAGCCCGCCCGGCAGGTGGATCGAGCAGTCCTGCCCCGAGACGCGCTCGATCTCTTCGTATAGCTGGATCGTGTACTGCTGGAGCTTCGAGCAACGTTCGGGTCGCCGTTGAGCGTGTGCATGCCGCCGGCGGCATGCCACGTCGAGCCGGCGGTGAGCTCCCGTCGCTCGAGCAGCATGACGTCGGTCCAGCCGGCCTTGGTCAGGTGGTACAGGACGCTCGCGCCGACCACGCCCTCCACCGATGACGACGACCTGGGCGGATGTCTTCACGTGACTCCCTTTCATCACGGTTCGTTCGGATACAGGCGCCCGGCCACGTCCCGGCTCAAGAGTCGGACGCGACCCCGCCCTCGGCCTTCCGCCGGGCGACGAACGCGGCGAGCATCTCCTTGAAGATGCCGTGCGCCTTGCCGGCCGCCTCCGGACTGCCCGCCTCCTGCCACGTCTCGTAGTTCCGCCAGTCCGAGAGCATCGGCGTGTGGAACGCCGTCCGGTAGCGAGCCTGGGTGTGGGCGGCGCCGAAAGTGTCCGCCCGGACCGACCTCGCGCATCGCGTCCAATCCGAGCGTGTCCTCGTCGACGACGACCCCGTCGAGGAACGCAGCGACCATCTGGAGCAGCTCCGCGTCAAGGATGACCTTCTCGAAGCGGGCGTGGAGACCGCCCTCCATCCAGCCGGCACCGTGCATGAGCAGGTTGACTCCGCCCATGGTAGCTCCCCACAGTGAGAAGACCGATTCGTACGCCGCCTGCGCGTCGAGTGCGTTCGCGGCGGACACGTTCGACGATCGGTACGGGACGTTGTAGCGGCGTGCGAGCTGCCCGCCGATCATCGCCGTCCGCATGTACTCCGGGGTCCCGAAGGCCGGCGCGCCCGACCGCATGTCGACGTTCGTGAGGAAGCCGCCATCGAGGACCGGTGCGCCGGCCGGACGATCTGGGTCAGCACGACGCCGGCGAGCGCCTCGGCGTTCTGTTCGGCGAGTTTCCCCCGCGAGGGTCACCGGCGCCATCGCGCCGGCAACGGTGAACGGGGTCATCGCGATGACCGGGCTCAGCCGGGGTGCATTCGACCCCGGCTGAACGTGATCACGACTGATTGGTACCGCATACCGGATTCGAACCGGTGATCTCCGCCTTGAGAGGGCGGTGTCCTGGGCCTCTAGACGAATGCGGCCCCGTGGCGGACCGAACGTCGTGCGCCGGGCCGGCCGGGATGATACCAGCGACCTGCCGATCCGGGCAAACGCCGGGTGCTCGTCGGGCCGGGCTCGGCTCCGGGCTCGCCCCGGCGACCCCGGCTACAGGCGGTTCGTCTCAAGGAAGGCCCGGATCGCGTCGGCGACCTGGAGGTGGCTCTGCTCGCCGATGACCAGCCCGTAGTGCGAGTGGGCCCCGAACGGCTCGTACGGTGCGCCCAGCCAGGTCGGCCAGCCGCTCGGCTCAGCGACTCCGGCACCTGGCGGTCCAGGCCGGCGCCGATGACGAGCGTCGGGACGTCGTCCAGGGCCCGACGATCGACCGACACGCCCGGCGAGCATCTGGCGCCGGGCGCCACCCGATCTCGTGCGGCTTCTGGCCCAGCAGGTGCTGGATCCGCAGGACGTCCGCCACGGTCAGGTCGCGGTGCCTCGCGCTGGATCTTCTCGGGAAGCGTCGCCCAGCCGATGACCGACTTGCCGTAGACCTCCGGGATCTCGCGCAGCTCGTGCGGCCGGGCCGGACCGCGAAGCTCCCTGGGCAACTCCGCCGAGAGGAGGATGAGCCCGCCGATCTGGTGACGCTCGGCCGCCTTCAGCGCGAGGAGGCCGCCCATCCCGTGCCCCACGAGGACGACCGACGGGCCGAACCGCTCGATCGCCGCGACGACGTCGTCCGTGTACGAGTCGAACGAGAGCGTCGCCGGATCCGCCGGCTGCGACCAGAAGTGGTTGCGCAGGTTGAGCGCGTGGCCCTCCCAGCCGCGCCCGGCGAAGTAGCCGAGATAACGCTCCCAGAGCCAGGAGCCACCCAGCTCGCCGTGGAGGAAGAGGAGCGGGCGCCGGCGCGAGCGCCGCTCCGGCAGCCACGACTCGAGGTAGAGGCCACGCTCGGCGATCTCGAGCTCGTCCTTGCGGACCGGCCGGCCGGCCGCCTGCGACTGGGCCTGAACTGAAGGTCGAACGGAGAGGCGGAGGGGGGAATCCGCCTCTCCGTTGGAAACCGGACCGAGGTCCGGGATCACGTCCGGCATCCTACACCTCGCAGCAAGGTACGAACAGGGAGCAGCGCGACCGTTCCGACCGTCGAGATCACCACTCGTGGGGGTTGATGACCAGCCCGGTCACGGGCTTCGGGTAGAAGTACGTCGACTTCTGGGGCATGACGTGGAAGGATCCGTCGCCGAGCTCGTCGAGCGGCAGGTCGAGCCGGACGACGTTCTTCGGGTGCCGGGCGACGAGCTCACGCTGGAGGGCCGGCGAGATGACGTCGTAGGGTGGGCTGACGACCGCGGCGAGGTCGCCGACGACGTCCGGCTCGAAACGCAGGGCGCGGAAGGGGCGGATCTCGGGCACGTGCTCCTCGGGGTCCGGGTGCGTCGGGGCCTGAATGCTACGACAGCCGGGTCCGGAATGCCCTGGTGAACGCGCCGGAGCTGGTCGGCGGGCGCTCCGGGCGCTGCTCTCGGACCAGCGGGCAACTTCCGGGGAGCCCACGGCCACCATGGCCCGCCTCCGCGAGGCGAAATGCATGGCCCTCGATCGCTGATCGGCCTCAGCGACGCGGCCCGCCGGGGCTCCGACCTCCTCGGGCCATCCTACCGCGCGGCGGCACGCTTCCCGGCGCGCCGGGCGCGGCGATGCTAGCCTCGTGCGGTGCCACTCCCCCGTTCGTTCGGTGCCCGCATCGCGGCCGGTGCCCGCATCGCGGCGCTCGTCGTTGCCGCGGTCCTCGTCATCGCCCTCGCGGGGTGCGGCAGGGCGACCGCGCTCCCCTCTCCGACGCCGGCCGACTTCGTCGGGATCGTCGAGCACCTCACGAAGGCCGGTGTCGGCATCCGGGATGTCGTCTCGGGTGACGCCGGCTGCCCGGATCCGACCCTCGCTCGGACGGCGATCTCGTTGAGCGCCAGCGGGCTCGACCAGGTCGAGCCGGTCAGGATCCGCATCTACGTCTTCCGGGACCGGGCGGCCTGGGAGCGGCTGTCGGGTTCCGTCGCGGTGTGCGCGCGTTCCTACGTGACGGACGTGGCGACCTACGAATCCCTGGCTCCCTCGCCGTACGTCGTCTCCGGGCAGGGCCCGTGGGCGCCCGCCTTCGCCGTGGCGCTCGAGGCGGCCTTCACCGCGGCCGCCGGCACGGGCGACTGAGCAGGAACCCTCCGCCTCCGGTAAACCGGGGACGACGCCGGGTGACCATCGTCCGGTCCGGGGCCGGGACCGGCCGAAGCTTCCCATCCCCGACGGGACCACCGGGTCAGGGAGCCACCGCGCCTCGACCGCGAGGATCGGGGCATGGCACCCAACACGACTTCCCGCACCTCCCGGTGGTCGGCTCGCTCGCTGGCCGCCCTCCTCGCCGCAATGCTCCTCGCGTCCCTCGGCGCCGCGCCGGCGAACATGGACGCAGCCGCGGCGCCGCTCGCCTCGGCGGCCTCCACCGCGCCGGCGAACCTGGACGCCGCCCGGCTCTCGCCCGGCCTTCGCGCCGAGCTCGCCGGCGATCCCGCGCTCGACCCTGCGGCCGTCCGAGAGCCCGTCGACGCCGCGAAGCGCTCCGCCGGCTCGATCCTGCCGGCCTCGACGCTCGCGACGAGAATCTCGCCGACGCCGTCGAAGCCGAGCCCGAGCGCCCCCTCCTACTCCGGCAGGAACCACGTGTGGAGCCCGGCGCTCGGCCTGGATCGCTCCGTTGCCGCGTTCCCCTGCTCCCGCAGCCGCGCGCCGGAGATGCTCGTCTACCGCTGGGGCTGCGCCGGCCGGAACAACGTCTACCTGTTCGCCCATGCGGGCGGCCCGTTCTACCGCCTCTACAACCTGTACGTCGCGGGCCGGCTCCGAAAGGGCATGGAGGTCGTCTATGCCGATGGCGCCGGCCGGGTCCACCACTACCGGATCGCCTGGTGGAAGGTCGTCCTGCCGACGAACGGCGACTTCGCCTGGGCGGCCCAGTCGCGATCGGCGATGACCCTGCAGACCTGCGTCGGTCGCAACAGCCGCTACCGGCTGGTCGTCCG
>CAWJIC010000071.1:0-31768 GCA_963842755.1 uncultured Chloroflexia bacterium
CACCGAGCCACTTGACATCTGATGCTGTTCTTCATAGCATCACGCATCATGCCTCGTACGACCATCGACCTCGACTCGGCGGTGGTCCGGGAGCTGCGGCGCCGGAGCCAGTCCGAGGGCAAGAGCATGGGCCAGGTTGCCTCGGAGGCGCTCGCTGGGGCCCTGGGGCCAGGGGGGTCGACACCCGCACCGGCCTTCGAGTGGACAACCGCCGACATGGGCCGGCCGCTCGTTGACCTGGAGGACAAGGAGGCCGTCCGGGCGCGCCTGGACGAGTCGACGTGAGCGCAACGCTCGACGCCAACATCCTGATCTACGCATCGAACGAAGCCGACCCTGCCCATGCACGCGCTCGGGCGCTGGTCGGGCAGCTCGCCACCGGGCCGGACCTCGTGTACCTGTTCTGGCCAACGGTCATGGCCTACCTGCGCATCGTCACCCATCCCGGCATCCTGCCCCGGCCGCTCTCGCCGGCGGACGCCGCGCGCAACATCGAGCAGCTCCTCCAGCGGCCACACGTCCGGGCACCCGGCGAGATCGAGGGCTTCTGGGGCGTCTTTCGAGCAACGACAAGCGCTAACTCCCGGGGCAACGATGTTCCCGACACCCACCTGGTGGCCCTGATGCGTCAGCACGGTGTGCGCATCCTGTACACACGGGACCGCGGCTTCCGCCGGTTCGACGGTATCGAGGCTGTCGACCCATTCGCATGAACAGCGCCCGCCGTTACGGTGTGCGGCACGCCCGTTCGCATGACCCAGTTCGAGCGAGTGCGCTACGTGCTGGCTGCTTTCCCCTACGCGCGAGCGAACGCTTCATCGAGCGGCTCAGGAATGACGACTCCCCGTTCGTAGCGGAAGCCGCCCAGGTGGAGGTGGTTGGGGTCGAGCGCTTCCCACTCCTCGGCCAGCCACGCGGCGAATTCGCGGTCGACGTCGGCGGGAAGCGCGATCAGGAGGTCGCGCATCGGCGCCATGAGCAGCAACGGCCCCGGGCCGAAGAAGCGCTCGAGGCAGTCCGGCACGAGGAGGAGCGACGCGGCGATCCCGACGCGTGACTGGAGGATCCGTACCGGCACGCCCGCGATGTGGTCCCCGACGACCAGGTTCCGGCCGCAGCTGTCGGCCAGTCGGCGGACGTTCGCAAGGGCTGCCTGGGCCAGCGCCGGATGGTCCACCTGCCAGCGTCCGAGGAGCGTGGTGCTGACGAAGGTGATCGCCGGACCGAGGTCGATCCCGAAGCCGACGAGGATGCCCGGTGGCAGCATCGTCCGAGCGAGATCCAGTTCCGTGACGGGAAGCGGTCGGATACGCGGCAGCATCGGCAGCACCCGGCCCTGCGCCTGCGTCCACGGCATCTCGGAATCGAAACGCTCCAGGGCCGCGATGACCGTCGCGACATCGGCGGTCTCCATGCCGGGTCCCAGCGGAGGGCCGTGGAACACCTCGATCTCCACCCCTCTCTTGCGGCGTCCGGAGATCGTCCGGCCGGGGTGCCTCTTGCGCTGCGCCTGCTTCTTCAACATTCCCGGACGGTACGCCGACCGGCTTATCTGCCGATCAACTGAAGCCGCTCCCGTAGACTCAGCCCGTGAGCAGCCGCACCAGCGCCGGGATCCTCCTCTTCCGCCGGCGGGGCGGGCGGCTCGAGGTGCTGCTCGGGTACCCGGGCGGGCCGTTCGCCCAAGCGAAGGACCTCGGCCACTGGACGATCCCAAAGGGCGAGGTGGAGTCCGGCGAGGAGCTCCTCGCGGTGGCCTGCCGGGAGTTCGAGGAGGAGACCGGCCACCCGCCGCCCGCCGCCGCGTTCATTCCGCTCGGCGAGACGCGCCAGAAGGGCGGCAAGATGGTCTGGGCGTGGGCCTGCGAGGGTGACCTCGACCCGGCGGACAGCGCCAGCAACACGTTCGCGATGGAGTGGCCGCCGGGCTCGGGACGCCTCGCCGAGTTCCCGGAGATCGACCGGGTCGCCTGGTTCGCGCCCGACGAGGCGCGCCGGCGGATGAAGGAGGCCCAGGCGGTCTTCGTCGACCGGCTCGAGGCGCACCTGGCCGAGACCGTCGACTGAGGGTCAGAGCGCCCGGGGGAAGCGCCAGCGGACCCGCGCCAGCAGGTCGAGTGGAGTGTGCGCGTCGAGCGTCTCGAGCAGCAGCTTCGTGCCGCCCAGGCCGAACCGGTTCGCGCCGAGGTAGTCGCGCACGGCGGCCCAGAAGGCGGTCGAGCCCATCCTGCGCCGGAAGCCGTCGAGGACCAGGCCGCCCTGGACGTAGACGACCTCGAAGTAGCAGCTCGCCGAGTAGGCGTAGATGGAGCGGTCCAGGGTGTCCGCGGCGCAGCGGCTGGCCCGCCGCGTGCCGGTGAGATAGCGGGCGAGGAAGTCGGCCATCGCCTCGTCGGCGAAGGGCTCGCGGGCCTGGTCGTTGCCGACGATCCCGTAGAACCACTGGTGAGCGACCTCGTGGCTGACCAGCCACGGCAGCCGACTGTAGGCCAGCCCGCGCGGGATCCAGATCAGCCCCGGCGATTCGACCCCGTAGCCGCCGCCGGACTCGGCCACCGTGAACGTCGGGTACGGGTAGCGCCCCATCAGCGCCCCGTACCGGCGCAGCGCACGCGTGGCCAGGGCCATCAGGGCCGGGCCATTGCCGCCGGGGAAGGCGTAGACCCGGACGGTGGTCGAGCCGACCTTCTCGGTCAGGCGCGTCCAGGACGGGCTGGCGGCGACGCTGAAGTCGCGGACGTTCTCGGCCAGCCAGGTCGACGTCCGGCCCGAGGCGGAGATGCGCCGGCCGCTCGTGGCGATCCGGAGGAGACGATCGGTGCTGATCGTGACCCGCACGGACGGGCTCGACGCGGTCACGAACGGGTCGCCGTGGTTGGGCCGGCTGAACGGCCGCTCGCGGCTGATCCAGGGCAGCCAGCGGTAGAGCTGGATGACGCCGTTCGCCCGGGTGAGGAGCCAGCTGGAGCCGCCGGTCGTCCGCTGGACGGTCGCCGTGAAGGCGATCCGGACGCTCGCGGTCGCCCCCTCGGGCAGGATCCCGCCGAGCGGGACGAGGACGGTCTGGTCGCGAACCGCCGCCGTCACCGGCCGGCCGTCGACGCTCGCGCTCGAGATCCGCAGGCGGCCCAGGCGAGCCGCGACCGTGTTCAGCTCGAGCCGGTCGATCGGCCCGCCGGAGGTGTTGGTCACGGTCATCGTCGAGGTGGCTGCCAGGGTTCCGGCGCCGTACGCCAGCCGGAGCCGGACGTCGTAGGTGGCCGTCAGCTCGACGCTCGTCCGGTCGACCGCGCCGGGCAGGATCGCGCCTGCATCGCGCTCTCCGCGGCCCGTACGCCCGACGCGGCCTGCACGCCCGACGCGGCCGGAAGGAGCCCGACGACCAGCACGGCGATCACCGTGATGACCGCGGCGAGGCGCCCGCGAACACCGATCATCGGACCAGTCTGCCCGCCTTCGTCCGGGTCGTCCAGCGGGTCAGATCCAGCCCAGGACGCCGGCCCACATCCGGATGGCGACCAGCGCGATGACGATGCCCAGGACCGTCGCCAGGCGGGCCGGCTTGGTGCGCCGCGAGACCGCCGCCCCGAGCGGGCCGGCCGGCAGCGCGCCGGCGAGGAGGGCGAACGCGAGCGGCCAGTCGACCTGGCCGGTGACCGCCTTGCCGGTGAGCCCGGCGATCGAGGACAGGACGACGATCCACAGGCTGGTCCCGATCGTGACCCGGAGCGGAACCCGCACGACGTAGAGCAGCATCGGGATGAGGATGAACGCCCCGCCGGCGCCGACCATCCCGGCCAGGAAGCCGACCCCCGCCCCGGTCGCGAACGCGAGAGCCCGGTTGTAGGTCGGGGGCCCATCGACTTCGGGCATGGTCCGGTTCCGGAGGGTGAGCATGATCACCGCGGCGGCGAGCGCCATCGTCGCGAAGACCGCCTCCAGGACGACCCCGGCGACGACCGCGGAGAACAGCGCGCCGAGCAGCGAGCAGACCGCCAGGCTGCCGCCGACGACGAGCATGAGGGACCGGTCCACCCGCCGGTCGTGGAGGTGGGCGAGCCCGGCCGAGAGCGCGGCGCCGGCCACCTGGACGATCGTGATCCCGGTGACGATCTTCACGTCGATCGCCGCCAGGCCGAGCAGGGGCGGCACGTACAGCAGGAGCGGGATCAGGACGACCGCCCCACCGACGCCCACCAGGCCGGACAGGAAGGCGGCGAAGAAGCCGAGCCCGACGAGCAGCCCCAGGACCGGCTCCCGGACGGCCAGCATGCCCACGAGGAGGAGCCCCGAGACGGCGACCGGCAGCGCCCGGTTCGTGAACAGCGCGCGGGCCCGGTCCACCGGGTCGTCAGGCCCGGCCGGGCGGATCGACCGACGTCGGCTGGCCAACGGGAGCGGGCTCGTCCGCGGCGGTGGGCACGGCCGGCGCCCGGTACGCCTCGGCGATCGGGCGGAGCGGCCGCAGGAGCCACTCCGGCCGGCGCAGGCCACCCGGTCCGGGACCCGGCCTGGTGAGGGCGAGCCACTCGCGGTAGACCCGTCGCGAGATGTTCGTGTCGACCGAGATGTCCCCCTCGCGATCGTCCGGCCCGGCCGGCCGCACGGCCACCTTCTGGTGCCAGGCGTGGGCGCCCGAGATCGGGTCCGGATGGGGCGGGAAGATGAGGTTCTGGTGGACGCCCACGTCGCGCCACCAGATCCGGCTCGAGTCCGGATCCGCGGACGCGAACGGCCGGGCCCCCTCCAGCCGGCGCATCATCCAGCGACCCGGCTCGGGCTGCTGCAGGTCCACGTGGCCGCTCGACCAGCGGTCCGGCCCGGCGTTCGGGTCGAGCCGCCAGCGGCCCATGTGGTGAGAGGAGGCGACGACCCCGGGCCGGATCCCCTCGGTCACCCAGGCGTGGTTGACCAGGTAGCCGCTGTCCGTCTCGACCCGGACCAGGTCGCCGTTGCGGATCCCGATCCGGGCCGCGTCGACCGGGTGGATCCAGACCGGGTTGGCGTGGGCGATCTCGTTGAGCCACTTGGCGTTGCCGGTCCGGGTGTGGACGAGGACCGGCAGCCGGAACGTCGGGATGAGCGCGAAGTCGTTCGGGCCGGTCATCCGCTCGCGGGCCACCTGGCTGGCGATGTAGGTCGGCATGGCGAGCTCCGGCCAGCCCCAGTCGCGCAGCGTCGGCGAGTAGAACTCCAGGCGTCCCGACGGGGTCGGGAAGCCGCGCCGTGGCCCGCCGTCGACGACGACCCCGAGCCGGGCGGTCCCGTCTGGGCCGGGCGCCATGAGCGGGACCGGGACGACGTTGAGCGGCGGGGCCGTGGGCTGCGGGCCGAAGACGAGCCCGCTGGCCTCGTCGACGACGACCCCCGGCCGGTCCATGTCGACCGGATCGTCGTGCCGGCCGTAGACCTCGCGCTCCACCTCGAACGAGCCGTACCTGCGCATGTAGGCCAGCGGGGTCAGCCCCTCGCGCGGCGGCCGCTTCCGGCAGCCCGGGCACGGAGTGCTCGAAGATCCAGCCGTAGTAGTCGTCGACGGTCATCTTCTCGCCCGGCCGGTCCGGCGACTCGAACCAGCGCCGGATGCCGAGCGAGCCGTCCGGGTCGATCCGCCAGGACAGCTCGATCCAGAACTCGTTCTCCTCCCAGACCTCGCCCGGGTTCGTCTCGCGGGTATCGCTGACCGTCCGGCCTGCCCGCTCGGCGGCGACGCGGGTGACCGGCTGGCGGAAGCCGATCCAGCTGCCGGCGTGGGTCTCGTAGCTGTGGAGGTCGTGGCGCTCGCCGCCGAGGCCCATCGGCAGGACGTAGTCGGCGTACCAGGCCGTCTCGTTCCAGATCGGGGTGAGCGCGGCGTGGCGACCGACGAGGTCCTCGCGGGTGAGCGCCTGCACCCAGGTCATCCCGTCCGGGTTGGTCCAGACCGGGTTGTAGACGCGGCTGAAGTAGACGTCGAGCGAGCCCCGGCCCTCGAGCAGGAAGTGCGGCAGCAGGAACGACATCTCGAAGAACGCCAGGGGGTACTCGCGCGGCCAGGTCAGCTCGTTCCACTGCTTCGGGTGGGGCGGCATGTAGGGCGGCCTGGGCACCCACTTGTCCCAGGCGTTCGGCGAGGTGCCGCCGGGCGTCCCGACCGAGCCGGTCAGGACGTTGAGGAAGAACAGGCAGCGGGCGGTCAGCCAGCCGCCGAGCACGCCGGCCGCCGACGCGCGCCAGTTGTGCGCCGCCACCGCGCCCCCGGCGCGGGCGATCTCGTCCGTGACCGCCAGGATCTGCGCCGCGGGGATCCCCGTCTCGGCCTCGGCGTACTCCGGCGTGTAGCCCGCGTAGAGCCGCTTGAGCTCGTCGACGAAGCTCTCGAACGTGACCGGGAGGTCCGGCCGCTCCGCCCGCAGGTAGTCCGCCCAGTTCACCCAGCGCCGGACGAAGTCGCGGTCGAACCGGTCGCTGACGATCAGCTCCCGGGCGATCGCCAGGAGGAGGGCAGGCTCGCTGCCGGGCCAGGCCGGCAGCCAGTAATCCGCCTGTGAGGCGGTGTTCGACAGGCGCGGATCGATGACGATGAGCTTCGCCCCGCGCTTCTTGCCCTCGATGATCCGCTGGGCGTGCGGGTTGAAGTAGTGGCCGCTCTCGAGGTGGGCGCTGATGAGGAAGATCACCTTGGCGTTGGCGTAGTCCGGCGACGGGCGGTCGTAGCCCATCCAGAACGCGTAGCCGACCCGCCCGCCGGACGAGCAGATGTTCGTGTGGGAGTTGTGGCCGTCCACGCCCCACGCTGCCAGGACGCGCTCGGTGAAGCCGTCCTCGCCCGGCCGGCCGACGTGGTACATGACCTTGTTCGGCTCGTCGCGGACGATCGCCGCCCGGATCCGTCCGGCGAGATCGTCGAGCGCCTCGTCCCAGGTGCAGCGCTCCCAGCCGCCGCCGCCGCGCGGCCCGGTCCGGCGCATGGGGTACAGGATCCGCTCCGGATCCTCGGTCTGGGTCTTGGTCGCCGGCCCCTTGGCGCAGTTCCGGCCGCGGCTGCCCGGGTGGAGCGGGTTGCCCTCGAACTTGCGGACCTCACCGGTCGCCTTGTCGACATAGGCCAGCAGCCCGCAGGCGGATTCGCAGTTGAAGCAGGTCGTCGGGACGAGGGTGTAGTCGCGCTCGACGCGCTCGGGCCAGGCCTTCGCGTCGAGCTCGGTCCAGTCGTCCCAGCGGTCCACCGGGGGGAAGGCGTCGAAGCCGGGCTGCATCGCGCCGGAGTCGGCCGGGTGCTCGCTGGGGCCCGGGGTCGGCCGCTGGTCCGTCGTGTCCGTCATCGGGTGTCCTTCGCCTAGCTGATCGGGACGGCCTGGCCGGCCGCGATGAAGCCGAGCTCGTACCACAGCAGGCCGGCCGCGGCCACGACCCCGGCGACGACGAGCAGCGCCCCGGCCGCCGGCAGCGCGAGGGCGATCGCGACCGGCACGACGCCCGCGGCAATGACCCCGCCGAGCCAGAAGTTGCTCCGGAACGGCCCTCGGACGAGGAGGTGGGCGGCCGCCCGGCCGTTCGTCGTGGGGTGCTCGACGAGCGCCTCGCCGACGATCAGGATGAACAGGTTGGCGAGCGCGCCGGCGACGAGCGCGATGCGGCCCACCTCGACGATCCCCGCCGGAGCCGCGGCGACGAGGGCGATCGCGAGCAGGCTGGCCGCCCCCAGGATGGTCGCGTGGGCGAGCAGGCTGACCGCGAGGCTCGGGCTCTGCCATAGGTCGCGGGCCTCGCACTGGCCGAGCAGGAACGCGGTGTACAGGGCGGCCAGGGCTCCGAGGGCGGCGGTCGGCCAGCCGAGGACAGTCAGCAGGCCGGCGTCCAGCTCGAACCAGGTGCCCAGGAACCACAGCCCGAGCAGGCCGCTGTAGCCCATCAGGACGAACGCCCCGACCGCCAGCCAGCTCCGCCGTTGCGGCCGCAACACGATCATCAGGAAGCGTTTCGGCCGCTTGAGGTCCCACACGAGAAGGACCGTCGTCAGGCCGATCCCGGCCAGCGAGACGAACGCGGCCGCCAGGCGGACGGTCCGGTCCGGCGTGGCCAGGCCGAGCGTCGCGGCGAGGAAGACGAGGGCGAAGGCGCCGGCGCCGATACCCTTGGTCCAGAGGTAGAGGGCGACCTTCCAGCCCCACGGCCGGGGGTGGAAGACGTCGTAGGCGACGCGCGCCTTGGGCATCCGGAGGGCCGCCGGGCGGTCACCCTGGCGGGCTCCGCCGGTGGCGCCGTAGCGCTCCAGCGGCACCATGGCCGGTGCCACGGCCGCGACGGCGGCCCGGCTTCCGGCCGCGGCGACGCCCGGCCCCTTGAGCATCCCGAGGGGCAGGTCCGCCGGTCCCAGGACGGGCAGCGGCGCCCGGGCGGACCGGCCCGGCCCGGCGCCGTTCGAGCGGGCCACCGCGAGCAGGTCCACCTCGTCGGTGGTCGATCCCCAGCGGGCGATCTCGGCCGTGTGGTCCTTGGCCCCGCCGGTCCGCCGGTCGCTCCACATGTAGTTCGCTTCGTGGACCGGCACGAGCGGGTCGAGGGTGGCGTCCGTCGCGCCGAGGTAGAACGCCTTGGGGCGGGTCCCCTGCTCCGGCCGCCGGACGACGGTCGGGCGGCTGGCGACGAGCCGGCTGACCCGGCTGTCCGGGTCGTCGAGGTCCCCGAAGTTGAGCGACTCGGTGGGGCACACCACGACGCACGACGGCAGGAGGCCGCGATCGACCCGGTGGGCACAGAAGTTGCACTTCTCGGCGACGTGCTCCTGCGGGTCGATGTAGATCGCGTCGTATGGGCAGGCCTGGAGACACGCCTTGCAGCCGATGCAGCGCGACGTGTCGAAGTCGACGATCCCGTCCGGCCGCCGGAACATCGCCGTCGTCGGGCAGACCTCGACGCAGGGCGGCTCCGCGCAGTGGTTGCAGCGCAGGACCGCGATCTGACGCCGGGTCTGCGGGAAGGTCCCGGTCTCGACGTACTTCACCCACGTCCGGTTGACCCCGAGCGGGACCTCGTTCTCCTGCTTGCACGCGGTCGTGCAGGCGTGGCAGCCGATGCACGAGGTCTGGTCGATGACCCAGGCGTAGGTGGTCACGCGCTTGTCGTTCGGCCTAGATGAACAGCGAGATGTCGGCGTCGGCCGCCCAGCTCAGGAAGGCCGTCGCGCCGCAGGCCGGTTCGATCCCGTCGATGAACCCGTCCTCGGCGAAGCCGAAGACGTCCATCGTCATCCCGCACGGGGTCATCTTGACGCCCATCTCGATGGCCACCTCGATCAGCTCGTCGATCGAGGCCACGCCGTGGTCCTTGAACTGGCGCTTCATCATCCACGTCGCCATCGGGGTCATGCCCGGCAGCGCGGTCAGCAGCTGCGGCATCGGGACCGGCATCGGCATCGCCGGGTTGCCGGTCGTGCCGACTTCCAGGTTGCGGTTCTTCTGGAGGATCTTCAGGCCGTAGAACGTGAAGAAGATGCCCACGTCCCAGCCGAGCGTCGCCCCGGTCGTGGCCAGGATGAGCGGCGGGTACGCCCAGTCGAGCGTGCCCTTGGTGGCGATGATCGCGAGCTTCTTGGGCTTGGCCGCCCGCTCGGCTTCCTTGAGCGCGAACAGCTCCTCGACGCGGGTTGCCACCATGGCGTCGACCCGGTCGCGGATGAGGGCGTCGAGGTCGGTTCCCGCCGACATCGACTCGGATGACTGGACCATCGGTCTGCCTCCTTGCACCGGCCTCAGGCCGGCATCTCCGTCGTGGTCGCCCGCAGAACGGCCGCCACCCAGTCGCCGGGGCTCACGCCCGGGATCTCCGGTCGAACCCGTCCGTAGTAGTCCGTCACGCGCGCCAGGAGCGCCTCCTCGCTGATCTGGCAGCCGGCCAGCAGGTCGTCGAGATCGGTCGGCATCGACGCCGGGCGGGCCGTGAAGTCGCCTGAGAATTCGAGGTCGTCGAGCCGGTCGTCGAGCACGGTCGCGACGCAGCGGATCAGCCCGCCGGGCGCCTTGTGGGCGCCCTCGCCGACGCGCACGCCCTCGTGGATCTTGACGCCCGGCCGGCGCAGCCCGCCGCCCTCCTCGAGCCACTCGCGGCTGGCGAAGCGCGAGTCGAGCTCGTCGGCCAGGGCCAGCTCGTCGGGCCGCAGCTCGCCGGGCACGATCGGTCGGCCGAGCAACTCCCCGCAGGCGGCCAGGTACGCCGCCACGACGGTTGCCCGGTCCGGCGGCTCGCCGAGCTCGCGGCGCATCGTCGTCATGTAGTCGTCGAGCGACTGGCGGACCTTGTCCCGGAACTTCTCCGAGGGGACCCGCAGGACCTGGGCCATCGTCGCGGTGTCGAAGTCGAACATCAGGCTGCCGACGACCACCTCCGCCCGGTCCATCCGGGCCGCGCCGGTCCCGCCGATCTTCCGACCGTTGACGTGGACGTCGTTGATCGGACGGTAGGTGGCCTCGATCCCGATCGCCCGATACGCCCGGACGAGGGCGTCGATGTACAGGCTGAAGCGCGCCTCGACGGTCGCCGGGAGGTGCTCGGCCTGGAAGATCCACTGGGTGAACAGCTGGTTCCCGTCGAGGTAGACCGCCCCGCCGCCGACCTCGCGCCGGATCACCGGGTAGCCGTGCGCGCGGCAGTAGTCCTGGTCGACCTCGCGCTCGACGTCCTGGTGGCGCCCGATGCTGACGTACGGCGCGTCCGGCGAGACGAGCAGGATCGTGTCCGGCGAGCCCGGTCCGAGCGCGTAGCCGACGGCGTGGAAGATCGTCTGCGAGCGGAGGGGCGGCAGCTCGCCCAGGTCGAGCAGCCGGATCGGCTCGAGCGTGCCCATCAGTCCGCGCACCGGAAGCAGTTGAGGCCGAGCTCGTCGATCCGGGCGGCGTAGCGGGCGACCGCCTCCTGCCCGGTGACCAGGCCGGCCTCGGGTGCGGGCCACGCGTCGGGATCGAGCCGGGCGAGCCAGCCGGCGCCGTACGGGTCGCGGTTGGCCACCAGGATGTCCTCCCTGTAGGCGGCTTCGTTGGTCTCCACGATCGTCCCGGCGACCGGTGTCGGGAACGGGCCGGCCCACTTCGCCGTCTCGATCGTGGCCAGGCTCTGGCCGGCGTCGAGATGGCGGCCCGGTTTCTTGAACTGGATGTGGAGGACCTTGCCCGAGCGGGTCTGGGCTGCGTCGGTCATGCCCAGGGTGATCGTCCCATCGAACAGCGGCCGGAGCCAGACGTCGTGGGCGACGTCGTAGAGGAGCTCCGCTGGGATGTCGCAGCCGCGGTGGACGGTCATCGGTGGGCGCTCATCGGTGGGCGCTCATCCGGCGCGCTCGTCAGCCACAGCTGACGCCTTCCCGCTCCAGGAAGGCGCGATACTCGTCGATGGCATGCGAACCGGTGTGCACCTCGGCGCGCTGGACGGACCACAGCGTGGCCTTGAGCTTCACGATCCAGCCCGCCCCGTACGGGTCCGTGTTGACCAGGGTGGGCTCGCCGGCGAGGGCCTCGTTGATCGCGATGATCTCGCCGGTCGCCGGGGTGGGGACCGGCCCGACCCACTTGCCGCTCTCGACGGTCGCCACGCTCATGCCGCGTTCGACCTGCTTGCCGACCTTCTTGGTCGTGACGGCGACGACCCGCGCGGCGAGGTGCTGGGCGGGGTCCGTGATGCCGATGGTCAGGACGTCGTCCCCCTCGTCCCGGACCCAGACGTGCTTCTCGACCCAGTAGTAGAGCTCTTCGGGGATGTTGCATCCGCGAACGGCGGTCATGGGGTCCCTCCTGCGGCTGGCTGCTCGACCGGGACCGGCGGTAGTCCGACCCGCTCGGCATGGGACGCCTGGAGATGGTAGAGGAGCAGATCGTAGGCGACGAGGGTGATCTCGCGCCGGAACTCCTCGAGGAAGCCCGCTTCGCGACCGCGCGGGTTGGCGACGCGCTCGAGCCCCTCGTCGCAGAACGGACAGTCGAGCGCGAACTTCAGCCGGGTCCCGTACTTGCTCTCCTCGCTGAACATCCGGACCTGGTCGGCGTGGTCGCCGCCGAGGTGGGCGTGCGTCTCCATCCGGGTGCCGGGGGTGGCGCAGTAGGGGCAGTTCATCGCGCATCACCCGCCGCGACCGGCTCGTCCGCGGCGATCGCCCGGCGCTCCCACTCCCGGACGAGGGCCAGGACGGCCGTGCCGAGGTCGGTCAGCCCGACCCGGTCGGTCTCCAGGTCCCGACCGACGAGCCCGGCCGAGGCGAGCCCGCCGATCCAGTCGACCGACGCCAGCCGGCCTCCGCCGCCGGCCTCCTGACGGCCGCCCAGCTCGGCGATCGGTCGGTCCCCGCCGGAGAGGCGCTCGAGGAGCTCGATCGTGCCGGGCTCACCCGCAGCGGCCAGCGTGCGAGCGACGAAGTGGCGCCAGTCGGCGGGCGACGGGGTCGCACCCTCGCCCGGATCGGGCGACCCCTCCCGGAAGACAAAGTCGGCCAGCCGTCGCTCGGCGCGGCCCCGCTCCGTGACCCGCCGGCGGAGGCCCTCGGCGAGCGCGTCGAGGAGCGCGTCGGAGGTGGTCATGCGCCTGCTCCGATGGCGGCCGCGGCCTCGCCCGTCGCCAGCTCCGCGGCGGCGTCCGGCAGCTCGATCGCGGCCGCGACGAGCTCGATGAGGTCGTGCACGGCCAGGCGATCGTCGTGGCCGGTCGCCCGGGCGGCCGCGGTGTACATCGTCAGGTCCTTGGGGCAGGCTGTCACGAAGTCGGTCACCCTGGAGAGCGCGGCGGCCTCGCGGATGCGCTGCTCCGAGGGCCGCTCGCGGAGGCCCGAGTCGTCCATCCAGATCCGGCCGCCGCCGGCGCCGCAGCAGAACGTGTTCGCCCCGTTGCGCGGCATCTCGTCCAGCCACGCCCCGACGGCGGCGAGCACCTCCCGGGGCGCGGCCGTGACCTCGCTGTAGCGGGCCAGGTAGCACGGGTCGTGGTAGGTCACCCAGCGCCCCACCGGCCGGCGGGTCACGAGGTTCCCCTCGCGGAAGAGCGCGCTGAGGAGCTGGCTGTAGTGCCATACCTCGTAGTCCCCGCCGAACTGCGGGTACTCGTGGCGCAGCGTGTTGAGGGTGTGCGGGTCGGTCGTGACGATGCGCCGGAAGCGGGCGCTCGAGAGCTGGCCCACGTTGTGCTCAACGAGCATCTCGAAGAGCCCCTCCTCGCCCGCCCGCCGGACGTCGTTGCCGGCGTTCCGCTCGCCCTCGTGGAGGATCCCGAAGTCGAGACCGGCCGCCTCGAAGACGCGGGCGACCAGGCGGGTCGCCTCCTGGACGCGGACGTCGAACGAGGCGAAATCGCCCACGAACCACAACCAGTCGACGTCCTCCTTGCGTGCGTCGCGGATCGGCGTGGGCAGCCCCTCGGTCCACTTCGCCCGGGCGCGTCCGGACTGGCCGAACGAGTTGCCCTGCTTGGCCAGGCTGGTGAACGCCGTCTGGAGGCCGGGCTCCACGATCCCCTGGTCGACCAGCGAACGGCGCATCCCGACGATCGTCGGGACGTGCTCGATGCCGACCGGGCAGGCCTCGACGCAGGCGAGGCAGGTCGTGCACGACCAGAGCGTCTCCGGCCGGATGAGACCGCCGGCGACGAGCCCGCCGAAGGTCACCGGGCGGGGTCCGATGGCCGGTTCGGCCGAGTCGGCCGAACCGGGAGAGCCGGCCGGGGCATGGCCGTTCCCGTTCCTGCTGGCGCCGCCGTCCAGCGCACCGTAGACGCGGTCGCTCCGCCGCTCGGCGCCCGGGGCGAGGATCGCCCAGGCCGCGTCGGCCTGCTGGCGCAGGTCCAGGATCAGGTCCCGCGGCGAGAGCGGCGCCCCGGAGGCCGTCGCCGGGCAGGCGACGTGGCAGCGGCCGCACTTCGTGCATGCGTCGAGGTCGAGGAGCTGCTTCCAGCTGAAGTCGGCCAGGTCGCGCAGCCCGACGTGGCCGTCCGTGGCGACCGGCGCCGCCAGCTTCGAGAGCACCGGCGGGGCCGGCGCCGTGGCCGGCAGGACCGGCAGCCGGCGTCCGGCCAGGGGCGAGCGCAGGGCCAGGTTGGCCCCGTCGGTCAGCATGTGGATCGCCTTGGCGAACGGGATGTAGGCGACGAACCCGAGGGCGCCGATGGCGTGCGACCACCACAGGACGAGGTGGAGGCTCGTGGCGCCGTCGGCCGTCATGCCCAGCGCACCGAACGTGCGCGCGATGACCATCCCGACCGGCGAGAAGACCTCGAACCAGGGGTAGCCGTGCGCGACGATCCGGACCCCCTCGACGATGAAGCCGCTGACCCCGAGGACGAGCAGCCAGCCCAGGAAGATCCAGTCGCCGGACAGGAAGCCGCGCCGGTCGGTCGTCGCCGGGGCGATGTCGACCCGGGCGTAGTCGAGCTGCGGCTTGTGGAAGCGCAGCCGCCGCCAGCCCATCGCCACGAGGCCGACGATCATCGCCAGCCCGAGGACGTCGAGGATCAGCGAGTAGACGACGTAGAACGGGCCCCAGAAGAAGTGGTACTCGGGGGCGAAGATGCCGATGATGTCCGTGTCGATCGTGAGGATCGCAGTCCCGATGAACAGGACGATGAAGCCCCACATGATCATCGCGTGGAACATCCCGGCGAACCCGTCCCGCTGGCGCACGGTCCGGTTGGTGGCCGCCGCCAGGACGCCGCTCGCCGCCCGGCCCACGAAGCCGGCCAGCGACCCGAACCGGTCCTCGCTCCGCCCCCGCAGGTACTTGCGGACCTTTAGGCCGAGGCCCACGGTGAAGACGAACGTGGCGATGGCAGCCAGCGCGTAGAACAGCAGCTCGCCGGCGACCCCCAGCCCCTCAAAGACCTCGCGGGTGACGGTTCGGTCGAGCATCGCGCGAGGTCGCCCGGCCTAGCCGAGCCGCTTGGTGAGTGCCGGCACCACGTCCAGCAGGTCGACCACGGCGCCGTAGTGGGCGACGCCGAAGATCGGTGCCCGAGGATCCGTGTTGACCGCGATGATCAGCTCCGCGTCGCGCATCCCCTCGAGGTGCTCCGGCGCCCCGCTGATCCCCAGCGCGAGGTAGAGCTTGGGCTTGACCCGCAGGCCGGACTTGCCGACCTGGCGGGTGCGCGGCAGCCAGCCCGAGTCGGCGATCGGCCGCGACGAGGAAACCGCGCCCCCGAGGGCGGCGGCCAGGGCCTCGACGAGCTCGAGGTTGTCCTGCTCGCCGATGCCACGCCCGACCGAGACGAGGATCGACTCGCGGGTGATGTCGACGTCGCCCGCCTCCGGCCGGATGAGCCGTCGGAAGCGGACCCGGGGGTCGCTCGCGGGGAGCGCGACCGCCTCGATCCGGGGGCTGCCGGCGATCCGGCCGGCAGCGGCCGGGAACGCCCCGGCGACGACGGTGCAGATCCCGCGACCATCGCGGAACCGGACGCGGGCCTCGATCTTGCCGGCGTACAGCTGGCAGGTCACGAGCGGCGTGCCGCCGTCGAGCGCGACGTTCGAGGCGAAGGCGGCCAGCGGCAGCCCGGTCGCGCCCGAGAGGCCGCCGGCGACGTCCATCCCGACGCCGCTGTTGGGGGCCAGGACGAGGAGCGGGGCCCGATCGCGGACGATCGGCACGATCGCCGCCTGCCAGGCCGCCGGGCTGAACTCCGCGAAGGCGGGATCGTCGATCGCGAGGACCCGGACGCCGCCGAGCTGCTCGGCGAGCGGGCCGGTGGGATGGCCCAGGAGGAGGGCCACGGCCTCGCCGCCGGCCGCCCCGGCCAGCGCCTGGGCCCGGCCGAGGAGCTCGAAGGTGCTCTCGGTGACGGCCCCGTCACGATGCTCGACGAGGACGAAGACGTCGTTGCCCATCATGCCGCTCCCGTCTTCGCGATGCCGCGCTCGGCGAGGATCGCCGCGATCCGCTCGGCGACTGCCGCCGCGTCCCCGCCGATCATCTCGGCGTGGCCCGCCGCCTGCGGCACCGACAGCGCCTCGACGACGAGCCCGCCGCCGGCCTCGGCCGGGGCATCGAGCGTGTCGATCGTGGCCGTCTTCAGGAGCTGGCGGACCCGGCTGACCGGCGCGTAGCGCGGCGCCTCGCGCGAGGTCTGCACGCCGAGCACCGCCGGGAGGTCCACCTCGAACTCGGCGACGATCCCGCCGGCGTACTCCTGGTTGGCGGTCACCGTCCGCCCATCGGCCGCGACGGCGATGTGGGTGACGACGCTGACGTGGGGCAGGTCGAGCTCCGCGGCGAGGAGCGGGCCCAGCTGGCCGTCGAGGTCGTCGATCGCCTGGACGCCGGTCAGGACGAGATCGTGGGGGATCCCGCGGAGCGCCGCGGCGAACGCCTTCGCGCTCGCGTGCGAGTCGGGCGTCCGCTCGAACGAGCCGACCTTGACGACCCGGTCGGCCCCCCGGGCGAGGCAGGTGGCCAGGAGCTCGTCGACCGAGCCGGTGTCGAGCGCCAGGCAGGTCACGCTGCCGCCGGCCAGGTCGCGCAGCTGGAGCGCCTCCTCGAGCGCGTACTCGTCCCACTCGCTCGTGACGAAGCTCAGCCATTCCCGAGCCAGGCCCGTGCCGGAGCTGTCGATCTCGAGCTCCTCGGCCAGGTCGGGGACCAGCTTCAGCAGGACAACGGATTCCATCGGGCCTCCTAGGGTGCGGTGTCCGGATTGCGGGGAAGGGCTCAGCCGGGCGACGGCTGCATCGCCTGGTCGATCAGCTCGATGATGTCGCGCACGACCAGGCGGCCGTCGTTGCCGGTCGACTTCACGGCGTCCTCGAAACGAGACGGTTCGTAGGGGCAGGCGACCGACAGGACCCCGCTGCCGTCCATCCCGACGGTGGCCACCGCCTCGCGCACGCGCCGCTCGGAGAGGCGCTCGGAGACGTGGTTGGAGACGAACCCGTCGAGCCACATCCCGCCGCCGCCGCCGCCGCAGCAGTAGCCGTTCGCCCGGGTGTGGGGCATCTCGGCGAGCCGGATCCCGGGGATCGCCTCGAGGAGCGTCCGCGGGGCGTCGTACTCGCCGTTGTTGCGGCCCAGGTAGCACGGGTCGTGGTACGTCACGTCGAGCTCGACCCGCGAGCGCCACTCGATCCGCTCGACGAGCGGGGCGAGGAACTGGGTGTAGTGGAGGACCTCGCCCTCCCAGCCCAGGCGCGGGTAGTGGTTCTTGAAGGCGTTGTAGGCGTGGGGGTCCATGACCACGAGCGCGGTTGAACGCGTACTTGGAGAACGCCTTGATGTTCTGCTCGGCGAGCATCTCGAAGAGCCCGCTCTCGCCGGCGAGGCGGGCGGAGTCGCCGTCGCTGCGCTCCTCCGCGCCGAGGATCGCGAAGTCCACGCCCAGCGCGGTCATCACCCGCGCCATGGCCCGGGCCGCGTCCTTGCCGCGCGGGTGGTAGGAGGTGTAGTCCGAGACGTACCAGAGGACGTCGACCGGCCGGCCGAGCTCGCCGATGAGGGGCACCGGCACGCCGGCCTCGGCGCTCCAGTCGGCCCGCTTGCGGGGCGACTCGCCCTGCGGGTTGCCCGTCCGCTGGAGCTTCTGGAAGACGTCCGCCAGCTCGTCCGGGACCTTGCCCTCGAGGACGGCCTGCTCGCGGATGGCGGGCATGATCCGGAGCGGGTTGACCTCCTTGGGGCAGACCCGGTAGCAGTTGCCGCAGGTCGTGCACAGCCACAGGTCCGGGTCGTCGAGCAGGTTGTTCCCGCGCAGGACCTTGACGTTGAGCTTGCGCGGTCCGTAGTCGCCCACGTGCTGGATGGGACAGACCGGGACGCACTTGCCGCACTGGTAGCAGTCGCGCATCGACTCGCCGCCGTCGAGGCCGGTCACCCAGTCCATCGCCTCGGTCGGGTAGTCGGTGATCTGGCGCTCGGTGAACATCCGGTTCCACGAACCCGAGATGTCGATGCCGTCGACGACGGCGTGCTCGAGCTCGATGACGCGGTCGACCTTGAGGATCGGCAGGTCCTTCATCGCGGCCTCACGCGTCGAGCTTGTGGACGCCGAGCAGGCGGCGGACGAGGTCGGGCAGCGGCGGGATGACCCGGTTGAACTCCTGGGTCATTCGCAGCCGGGTCACGGTGTAGAGGTAGACGCCGTAGATCGCGGCGAGGTAGACGTCGACCGCGAATGGGTTCGCCCGCATCCGGCGGAAGCCGAGATCGTCGGCGGTGGCGATGACGGCGGCGGTCGCGGCGCCGACACGCAGGTAGACCGCACCCGCGTCCGGACCGTCGAAATCGAACCCGTCGGCCATGACCAGCGGCAGCGAGCCGGTCCGCACCCCCGGGTCCCACATCCAGCGCGACCACAGCCAGTAGCGCTCCGGGTCCGCGAAGTGGAGGCACTCGCCGGCAAGCTCCCGGCGGACCGGCACCTCGAGGGCGGCCGTCGCCTCGTCGAACCGGCGGAAGCGCGCCGCGATCGGACCGGCGCCGTGGACCAGCTCCCCGATCGCCCCGGCCAGGACCGGGGCACCCAGCGCGACGAGGATGCCGTCGGCGTGACGCCGCGTGGCGAACACCCGCTCGAGGATCGGACGGACGGCATCCGCGTTGGCCCGAGCGAGCGAGTCCGCCGCAAGAACCGGCGCGAGGATCGAGCGCTTGCGCGCCAGCAGCTCGGCGACGACGCCGATGTCCTCCTCGCTGATCTTGATCAACGCCTCGCGCATGAACTCGACCGCACTCGGCGCGTCGACGGCATCGCGCGGCGGCCACGCGCCATGGTGGCCGCGCCGTCGATCATGAGACGCCCGCTCCGGACCTGGTGGCGCCATGGATGGAGCGGATCGCCCGGATCGCCGCGGCACCCGCCATCCCGATCGTATCCTCGAGGTCCTTCGGCCCGGCCGCGGCGCCGGCGACGTAGATCCCGGGCACGCTCGTGCTGACCGGGTCCATCGGCTCGCCGGGGGTGTGCGATGAAGCCGTACTTGTTCGGGCTCGATGCCGAGGATGCCGGCGATCTCGCGGGTCCCCCGGCTGGGCTCCATCCCGACCGACAGGACGATGAGGTCCATGAGGACCTCAAGCGGCCGGCCCATCGTCGTGTCCTCGCCCTTCATGAGCAGGCGGCCGTCCTTGCCCACGATCTCGGTCACGATCCCCCGGATGTAGTTGACGTTGTACTGCTCCTGGGCGGGCCAGTAGATCTGGTTCTCCCAGTAGCCGTACATCCGCATGTCGATGTAGAAGATGTAGACCTTGGTGTCCGGCAGGAGCCGGCGGATCTCGATCGCCTCCTTCGAGGCGACCCCGCAGCAGACCTTGGAGCAGTACTCGTTGCCGAGGCGCCGGTCGCGCGAGCCGACGCACTGGATGAAGGCGACGTTGCGCGGCGCCTCGCCGGTGGACGGCCGGACGAAGTGATGCTCCTTGAGCATCTTCTCCGCGTCCGGCAGGGTGATCACGTCGGCGTGCTCGTAGTAGCCGTACATCTGGGTCTCGCGACCCGGGTCGAAGTGGGTGAACCCGGTGGCGACGACGATCGCGCCGACGCCGACCTCCGCCTCCCCACCCGGGCCGGTCAGGGTCACCGTGAAGTCGCCCGCCGACCCGCGGCAGGCGGTCACGGTCGTCTCGAGACGGACCTCGACGTTCGGGTCGACGACGCCCGCCCGGAGCGTGTCGAGCGCCTCCTGGGCGGAGCCCATGTGCGGGGTGAGGGCGGCGTAGTTCGCCTCGTCGGGCGTGCCGCCGAGGATCGCCCGACGCTCGACGAGGATCGCCCGGCCGCCGATCTCGGCAACGGCCCGGGCCGCCTCGAGGCCGGCCGGGCCGCCACCGATGACGAGAACGGTGTCAGGCATCGGCGTCCTCCCAGGTCAGGAACTTCTTGTCGTCCTTCTTGAGCCGCTCGAGATCGTCCTCGAACTCGCGCCAGCGCTCGCGCCAGTCGATGCCCATCTTCTCGAGGAGCGGCCGGTACTCCGTGTTGTGCCAGTGGAGCTGGGCCACGCGATACGGATGGGCGCCCATCGCCAGCGCCGCGAACTGGGCCTCCGACATAACCGGCACGCCGACCTTGCGGTCGTGCGCCCGGGCCGCGAACTGGCTCTGGTCGAGGGTCGTGACGCAGCCGGTGTCGTGGGTCAGGACGACGTCCGGGTTCGCCTCCTCGCGCATCACCTCGATCTTCCGCAGCGTGGCGAACGAGCGGGTGAAGTCGCGCTGGACCAGGATGTGGCGGAAGCCGAAGCCGCAGCAGTCGAACCAGGTCGAGTAGTCCTTGACGTTCGCGCCGAGGGCGGTGACGACGGCCGAGACGACCGCGGTCCGCTGTCCGCCGTAGACGTCCGGGTCGTAGATCGCGTCCTCGACGACGAGCTTGTGGTAGTGGCAGGCCGGGTGGACGGTCACGTCGATGCTCGAGAGGTCCAGGACCCGACGCTTGGCGAACTCGTCGCGCATCGCGTAGACCCATTCGGAGTAGTGGACGATCTCCTCGGGCATGACGAACGGCTTGCCCAGCTTGTCGCAGATCCGGCGGACCTCAGCGCGCAGGCCGGCGTGCTCGACGAGCTCCTCGCGGACCTCCTTGTAGTGGCCGTACGAGGTCCCGCAGTGGATCAGCGGGAAGTAGCCGCTCTCGTAGGCCGCCCCGAAGTTGCGCATCGCGACCGCCGCCTGGGCGCCGACGTTCGAGGTCGCCGAGGCGTAGTAGTTCCAGGCCGTGCACGAGGTCTGGTCCTTCGGGTCGTTGTAGTCGAGACCGAGCTTGCGGGCGAGCCAGAAGATCGACGTCGAGTAGCCGGGGATATGGCCGCACTGGCCGCATGACTTGTGGTGCCAGGTCCGGGCGATCGGGATCTTCTTGGTCCGGCCGTACTTCGTCGTCACCGGCAGCCACGGCTCGGGCACACGCTGGACGATCCACTCGCCCTTCGCCTCGAGCTCGAACACCTTCTCGCGGACATCCTCGGTCGGGGGCGCCATCGGGCCCCGCGCGTCGCGCTCCTGGCGGCGGTCCTCCAGGACGTTCAGCGGGATCGGCATCGGCGGGCCTCCTCGGGCCGGTCAGTCGGGGGCATAGCCGGCCTCCTCGAGCAGCTCTTCCATGACGTCGTTGAGGATCATGTGGAGCCCGGCATCGACCTCCTTGATCATGTCCAGGACGCCCGTCATGTGCCAGATCAGGTAGAGCTCCGTGAGCGTCTTGTCGTCGACATACCAGGCGGTCGAGGTGGTGTGCATCGTGTCCGGTGGGAGGGCCCGGCGCCACAGGGCGAGGTTGTCCGAGATCTCCTTGACGTGGGGGCCCCAATCCGGGAAGGCGTTCGGCTGGAGCATGTCCGGCGAGACCTGGGTGCCGGTGGACATGATCTTGTAGACGACCCGGCCGTAGCCCTCGAGCGCCTGCCGGGCGGAGCCCAGCCCGTTGTTGATGGCGACTTCGCGCATGATCGTGATCAGGCCGCCCGGGTTGTTGCCCCGGGGGCAGCGCGTGCACGAGAAGCACTGCGAGCAGTTCCAGATGTCGTCGTTGAGCTGCTCGTAGAACATCGGCAGGTCCTCGCGGGCCGCGGCCTGCGCGATCTTGCGAGGCGAGAAGTCGTAGAACCGGGCGGACGGGCAGGCGGCCACGCAGATGCCGCACTCGTAGCAGCCATACAGGTAGTCGGTGAAGCGGATGTCCGCCTGGACCTCGTCGAAGAGGCGCCGCTTCGTCTCGAGCGGAACGTCCTCGTAGCGCGCCTGGAGGGTCACCGTTCGTTCCGCCCGGTCAGAAGCAGATGACGCGGTCGGCCTCGAGGGCCATGTCGTTGAACGCGGCCCCGCCGATCATCGTCACGCCGTCGATGAGGTCGTCCTGGGTGAGCCCGTGCAGGTCGAGGCTGGGCTGGCAGACGTAGAACTTCACGCCCATGTCGAGGGCCTGGTCGATGAACCGGCGGAGGGGGGCGCCGTGGCCGTCGTGCTTGGGCACGATGAGCTTCTCCGCGACGCCCTTCTCGAGGAGCGTCGGGCCGTTCACGGTGAAGTAGATGCCGACCTCCACGTCCATCGCGGCGGCCGTCGTGGCGAGGTAGATCGGCGTGGCGCTGCGCTCGGGCTGCTTGACCCCGCCGGTGTGGACATAGAGGAGTCGGGACATCGTTCGTGTCGCTCCTCAGCTCGCGGTGGACCGGGTCACGCCTTCTGGATCCAGAAGCGCATCACCTTGTCGACGGTTTCCTGGGCCAGGATCGGGTTGCCGGTGTTCTTCGACCAGGCGGCCACGTCCGGGACGGCGCCGGGATCCGTGGCCTCGAGCAGGATGACCTGCCGGGAGTCGAGCTCCTTCATCGCCTTGGCGAGCTTGACGATGGGCATCGGGCAGAGCAGGCCCTTCGTATCGAGCGTTCGATCCGCGGTCGGCGTGTCGGCCATGGGACCCTCCAATGCTCGACGAGGAGCGCTCGCGAGCGATACCGGGGAACGAGGGGGAGGAGCGGCGACGATGGCGCCCGATCGGGGCACCCTATTGAGATATTGTGATATCCGTATATACTCCCGGGCGAACCGGCGTGTCAACGTCGAAATTCGGACGCTCGTCGAAGTTCGGACGCTCGACGGTCCGGCCGTCGAGGGGGGACTCGAGGCAGACGCATGGACCAGCCCACGACCATCGCTGCGCGCATCGATCCGGAGGTCCTCGAGCGGGCCGCCCGGGTGATCCGGATCCTGGGCCACCCGCTCCGGCTCCGGATCCTCGAGGCGCTCGAGGACGGCGAGCGGAACGTCGCGGACCTCCAGGACGAGCTCGGCGTCGGCCAGGCGGTGGTCAGCCAGCAGCTCTCGATCCTCCGCTCGGAGGGCGTGGTCGGCGCCCGGCGGGACGGCCCGCGCGTCTTCTACCGCATCGTGGAGCCGAAGGTCTCGCACATCCTGAACTGCATCCGCCAGTGCGACCTGCCCGAGCGAGCCGACCTCATCGTGCTGCCGGGGCTGGCGGTCCTCGCCGCCGGGCTCGATCGCGGCGACGGCCCGCGCGATGCCACGCGGTAGGCCCGACCGGGGGGCCGGCAGCTGAGCCAGATTCACCTCCTGACCGCCCAGGTCGCTCTCGTCCTCGCCCTGGCGATCGCCGCATCGTCGGGCGTCCTCGCCCTGCTCCGTCGCGCCCCGGGACCGTTCTTCGGCGGCGGCGCGCTGTGGGCCGGGCTCATCGTCGCCCTGGCCGGCCTCGTGGGGATCGCGGTCGCGCTCGGCGAGGGCCCGCCACGGGACCCGCTTCACATCGTCTACGGCATCCTCGCCGTCGGCGCCGTGCCGGGCACGGCCATCGTCGCCAGCGGGCGGGTCGGCCGCGGCCGGGCCGTCGCGTGGGCCATCGGCGGGGTCGTCCTGCTCATCCTCGTCATGCGCCTGTTCCAGACCGGCGGCTGACCGCCGATCGCCCGGCGGACCTGCGTCGCGGGATCCGCGGTCATCCGGCACGTCCCGGCGCAGCATCGAGGACGGCGAGGAAGGCCGTCACGTCGAGGGGCTTCGCGAGGTAGGCGATCGCACCATTGGCCCTCAGACGATCGGCCTGACCCGGCGTCGCGTCGGCGCTGACGATGGCGACGGGGATGGCCTGCGTGGCAGGATCCGCCCGGAGCGCCGCGAGAACGTCGATCCCGTTCATGTCGGGCAGATCGAGATCGAGCAGGATGAGATCGGGCCGATGCTGTCGCGCCAGCTCGAGCCCGAGCCGACCCTGGATCGCCGTCATCAACTTCACCTCCGGGCGCTGGCGAACGAGCTGCTCGACGAGCCGGAGGTTCGAGAGGTTGTCCTCGATGTGGAGGACGGTCTTCCCTTCTGCCCCGAGCGGACGGCGGCCGCCGCCGACAGGCGCGACTTCGACGGCGTCGCCGGCGCGCTCGACCGGGCTCTCGGCGCGCGCCAGCTCGACCGCGAACGTGCTGCCCTCGCCGACCACGCTCTCGACGCTGAGCGTTCCGCCCATCTGCTCGACGAGCCGCCTGGCCAGCGTCAGGCCGATCCCGGTCCCCTCGACGGCGGTCTGCTCCGCCCCGAGTCGGTCGAACGGGATGAACAGCCGATCGAGGTTCTCAAGCGGGATGCCGACCCCGGTGTCGGAGACCTCGATCCGGATGCGTCCCTCTCCGACGTCACGGCATCCGATGAAGATTCGACCGTCCGGCAGGTTGTACTTGACGGCGTTCGAAAGGAGGTTGAGAAGAACCTGCCTCAGGCGCTGCCGGTCGGCGAGGACGTGGGCGGCGCAGACCGGCGAGGTCAGCGCCTCGACGCGGATCCTGCGATCGATCGCCAGCGGGGCGATCAGGGCGAGCTGCTCCTCGATGATGTCCGGGAGCCAGACCGGCTCCGGCGAGAGCGACAGGCTGCCGGTCTCGATCCGACTGATGTCGAGGACCTCGTTGATCAGATCGAGGAGCTGCTGCCCACCCCGCCGGATGTAGCGGACGCTTTCGCGCCCGTCGGCATCGAGATCGCCGAGCTCGAGGAGCTGGGCGAAGCCGAGAACCGCGTTGAGCGGCGTCCGCAGCTCGTGACTCATCCGCGACAGGAACTCGGACTTCGCACGGTTCGCCTCCTCGGCCGCCCGGCGTGAGTCGTGGGCATCGGCCTCGGCCCGCTTGAGAGCGGTGATGTCGGTGGCCATCCCGCACAGGGCATAGACCGCACCCGTCACGTCGCGCAGTGGGTAGCGGGCCGCCAGGTAGGTCCGCGCCACCCCATCGGCGCCTGCCGAAGCCTCGATCTCGACCAGCTCGCCGGTCGCGACGGCCTGGGGATCCAGCGCCAGGAACCCGTTCATCGACTCGGGCGGCAGGATGTCGCTCGCGGTTCGTCCGACGATCTCGGCGACGTCCCTGCCGACGGTTTCCGCGAAACGGCGGTTGACGAGCATGAACCGGCCGTCGAGGTCCGTCAGGAAGACGAGCGCCGGTGCGAAGTTGACGATCGCCTCGAGTCGGGCCTCGCTCTCGGCCCTGCCGCGCTCGGATGCGGCGCGCCGCGCTTCGGCGCGCTGGAGCGCTCCCGCCGCGCCCACGATGGCGACGATGAGCAGGAGGATCGTGGCGAGGGTCGTCAGGGGCGCCCCGTACGCGGTGTCGTACAACCCGGCCCGCTGGCCCGCCAGTCGAAGCCAGGGGATGACGATCGGGATCACGAGGGCGGCCATGAGCAGTCGCCGGACGAGCACGGCCGCGTTGTCGTCGCCCTGCAGGATGGCCAGCGGTCCTCCGTCCGGACGGATGCCGAGGGTCCCGGCGCTCAGGGCGATGAAGGCGGCGGCGGTCGGGAGCGCCATCTGGGTGTACTCGGAGAGGAGCGTCGGCTCGGCCGGCCCGAGGGATGCGTCGAGCAGGTTCAGGGCGCCGAGGATCGCGGGGATCCCGACGAGGCCGATCAGCACGCGGTCCTCCGCTCGCCGTCGCGCGAGGAGGAACGCGGCCCCGAGCAGCACGAAGGAGAGGGCGGTCTGGGGCGACATCCGACCGGGGTTCACGGTGCCCACCGCGCCAGCAGGCTCGCGGAAGAGCAGCTGGTCGATCCCGAGATCGACGCCCAGGAGGTACTGCACGCCGACCAGGGCGCCGAGGAGGAGGGCGATCCCCGCCAGCGCATCGGCGATCCAGCGTCCGCGAGCCTGCGCGCTCGGGCCGTCGGCGAGCAGCGCTCCGCCGATGGCCAGGAACGCGATCGCCGTGTTCGGCTTCATCGTCAGCGTGCCGGGGATGATCGACTTGAGCACGTCCACGCCGAGGATCCAGCCCAGCAGGGCCAGGGCTCCCAGGGCACACGCCGCCAGGCCGGCGGCCAGAGTGAGTCGAGCGGCAGACGAGCGGGACGGCATCAGGCGGGTCTCCCCAGCATGACGAGAGCGAAGCTGCCCGGACTCTAGCACCCGCTCGTCGCGGGTCGGCCGTGCGCCCGCGGAGAGGGTCGACTGCCTCGCGCGGAGGCGATGGAGCGGCGGACCGGCGGCGTGCACCGCCGGTCCGCCGCAATGATCAGTGGCCCTGTACCGGGATGACCGGGCAGAGGAACTCCTTGACCGGCGAGGGCGCGATGGTCAGCATGCCGGCGGCGGCGTACGCCTCGACCTGCTCGGCATTCGTCAGCTGGACCGGCGTGACGTTCCAGCTGACCGGGAGGACCTGCCAGCGCCCGCCGTTGTAGCCCGGGTCGCCGGGCTCGGCGTCGGCCACGGCGAGCAGGCCGTCGCCGAGCAGGTAGATCGTGTCGAACGAGCTGTCGGGGGCGCCGGTGTCGCTGAAGTCCGTCGGGGTCCCGAGGGACCGGTAGCGCTCGCCGTCGACGTAGAACGCGAGGCTCGGCGGACCGCTCGCGGCGGCGACGACGCCGCCGGTGAACGAGAGGAGGAGGCCGGCCCCGACGATGCCGGAAAGGAGTCGCTGTCGCATCGATGATCTCCGTGCGAGGCCATCCGGAGCCTCGGTCCGGGCCGCCCGCGGGATCGGGGCGCCGTGCCCATCGTCGGAGGTGCCCGCGACGGCACGATGTCGGTCCGGTCACGGTTCGATGACGACGCTGCCGGCTCCTGTCTCGTCACGCGAAGGGTCGATTCGACAACCGGCGCGGCCGCTGCGACGCTGGGCGCGTGACCGGCCCCGCCTTTCCCGATTTCGACCCGTACGTTGAGCTCGAGGTCGACCGGACCGCCAGTCCCGCGACGATCGACGCAGCCTGGAAGTCGCTCGTCAAGCGGCACCACCCGGACACCGGGGTGACCGGCGGCGACAGCGAGCGGATCAAGCGGCTCAACCTTGCCCGCGACTGGCTGATCGACCCGGCGCTCCGGGCCCGCTACGACGCAATGGCCGCCCAACGAGGGTTCCAGGCCGGCTACCGCTCATTCGGGACGGGTGGCCGGAGCCCCGCCGGATCCGGCCTGGGTGGCTACGGCTCATTCAGCGAGAAATACCGGGAGGCGGGCGCGTGGCCTGGCGAGGAGCCGCGAGGGCCGGGGAGCGGACCGACGACGCCCGGTGCCGAGCCGGGGGTCGCCACCCCGGGACCTGCCGGGCCGGGGGCCGCCTCCCCGGGGCCCGCTGTGCCCCGCAGGCCGACCAGGGCGATCCTCGCCGTCATCGGCATGGCCGGACTCGCCCTCGTCGTCGTCGCGGCGATCGGCCTGGGCGTCTTCGGCTCGAAGCTGGACCGGCCGCTCGTCCCGCTCGCCCCGCCGACGACCGTCCCGCCGACCCTCGTGCCGGCCGCCGGCGACGTGGCCGCGCAGGCTTTCCTCGTGTTCGCCGGCACGCCCGGCCGGACCTACAGCGTCCGGGCCGAGGGCAGCGCGACCTGGGCCGACGGCGGCACGACCGTCATCCTCAGCGCGGACGTCGCCGGCTCGGATGCCGCCGGCACGAGCTCGTCGGACCGGCAGCCGGCGATCGAGTTCGTCACGATCGGGGGCAAGGCCTGGATCCGGCCGCCGGGCTCGACCGCCTGGAAGTCGGTGAAGCCGGGCGCCCTCCGGCCGGGCTGGGATTTGCTCGCGGCGATCGAGCCGACGACCGCCATCCGCTTCCTGCGCACCCGCGTGGATGGCAGCCGCACGCTGGCCGAGCTGCGCGTCACGGGCGTCCTGCCGTTCCCGCCGCTCGCCTATGCGGGCCCGAAGTTCAGGGACGGGACGCTGGCGAGCTCGACTCTTGACCTCGTCGTCAGCCAGGAGGGCCTGCCGGTCTCGGCGTCGCTGTCGTACATCGTTGAAGCGAAGACCAAGAAGGGCGATCCGGTCGAGATCCTGGGCCGGTTCGACTACACGTTCGACCACATCGGCGACCCCCTGACGATCCCGACGCCGAGCCCGATCGCCAAGCCGAAACCCTAGCTGTGATTCACGAAGAGGTTGTTGACAAACGGGCGGGTTCCCGCCCGTGCGCTACTCCCCGTCGGCGCCCGGCCGCGGCGGCGAGCGCCCGCGGCCGCGGCCGCGGGGCGGTTATGCGGCCCACGCATGGATCGCTGACCGGCCGAGCGTGACCAGGGTGGCGTTCTGTCGATCCTGAGCCGTGGCCGAGCGCGGCCGAGCGTGATTCCATGCAGCAGCCGCATAGCCCAGGTCCGCCGGCGGGGTCGAGCCGTGGCGCACGGGGGCGTATCACGCGAGCGGGTCGCCCGGTCCGCCTGGCTTGACTTGCCCACCCAGTGTCGGGCCTATGGCTCACCGGGGGTACAGGTGCCGATGACCGTGCCCGTCAACAACGTGTCCGGGAAGTACGGCTGATATAGCGCTTGCTCCTAGCCGCCGACCTCCGCGAGGCGTCGGGCGAGGAACCCGCGCTCGGCCTCGTTACCGGCGAGCTCGAGTGCCCGACGATAGGCGGCCGAGGCCTCGGCCGGGCGATGGAGCCGCCGGAGGAGGTCGGCGCGGGCAGCATGGAGCAGGTGGTAGTCGTCGAGCTCGCCGGTCGCCCGCGATCCGGTCGATGAGCTCCAGGCCGCTCGATGGCCCGTCGGCCATCGCCACCGCGACCGCGCGGTTCAGCTCCACCACCGGTGACGGGTCCAGCCGCCCGAGCGCGTCGTACAGCAGCGCGATCTGGGCCCAGTCGGTCTCGGCGGCGGTGGGCGCCTCGTCGTGGACGGCGGCGATCGCCGCCTGGACCTGGTACGGCCCGGGCCGGCGCATCCGGAGCGCCCGCTCGGCGACCGTGGCCCCCTCGGCGATCCTGGCCCGGTCCCAGAGCGAGCGGTCCTGGTCATCGAGGAGGACCAGCTCGCCGCCCGGCCCGACGCGCGCCTCCCGACGGGCGTCATGGAGGAGCATGAGGGCGAGGAGGCCGAGCGCCTCCGGCTCGTCCGGCATGAGCGCCACGAGGACGCGCGCCAGCCGGATCGCCTCGCCGCATAGCTCGCGGCGGACGAGCGCATCCCCGGACGACGCCGAGTAGCCCTCGTTGAAGATGAGGTAGAGGACCCGGAGGACGGCCTCGAGCCGCTCGGGCAGCAGGTGGTCCGGCGGGACCCGGTACGGGATCCCGGCGGCGCGGATCTTGCGCTTCGCCCGGACGAGCCGCTGGGCAAGCGTCGGCTCGGGGACCAGGAACGCCCGGGCGATCTCCGGGGTCGTCAGCCCGCCGAGAGTCCGCAGGGTCAGCGCGACGCGTGCTTCCGGGGGGAGGGCCGGGTGACAGCAGGTGAAGATGAGGCGGAGGCGATCGTCGGCGATCGGGCTCATCTCATCCTCCGCTGCTGGCTCGACCGCGGCGATCTCCGCCTCGATCTCCGCCTCTCGGCGGATCACCGCCTCCTTGTCCACGAGGCGCTTCGCCCGGCGGAGGCGGTCGATCGCCCGGTTCCTCGCGGTCGTCGTGATCCAGGCGCCCGGGTTCGCGGGCAGCCCGTCGCGCGGCCATCGCTCGAGAGCGACGACGAACGCTTCCTGGACGGCCTCCTCGGCGAGGTCGAAGTCGCCGGTCAGCCGGATGAGCGTGGCGACCGCCCGCCCGGATTCCTCGCGGAACAGGCGGTCGACGACGGCGCGGGCGTCAGTGGGTGCTGGCAACGGCCTCGGCCGTGGCACCGGACGGGAGCTCGAGGATCGGGCGGACCTCGATCGATCCATGCTTCGCGCCGGGGATCCGGGCGGCGCAGTCGATCGCCTCGTCGAGGTCCTTCGCCTCGATCAGGTAGAACCCGCCAAGGGCCTCCTTCGTCTCGGCGAACGGGCCGTCGGTGGTCAGCGTCCTGCCGTCGCGGACCCGGACGGTCGTGGCCGCCGGCGTCGGGTGGAGGGCCTCACCAGCCTTGAACAGGCCCTTCTCGACGGACCACTGGGTGAACGCGTTGTAGGCCTCCATCTCGCTGAGCATGACGTCCTCGGGGGCCGCCGCGGTCGGCTCTTCCGTGTAGATGAGGAGCAGGTAGCGCATCTCGGGACTCCTACAGTCGGCGGGCGGCTCCGACGGCCGCCTTCACCCCTACGACGAACGGACCGGCAGCGAATCGACAGGTGGCCTCCACCATAGGGTCGCGGGTCAAGTGTGACCGGCGCGGTATCGTTCCGCCCATGCCTGCGCGGCACGAAGTCATCCGGATCGAAGGCCGGGACGTGACGATCACGAACCCGGACAAGGTGTTCTTCCCCGAGCTGGGGCTGACCAAGCTCGACCTCGTCCGCTACTACCTCGCCGTGGCCGACGGCGCGCTGAGGGGTGTGGCCGGTCGGCCGATGGCCCTCAAGCGCTACGTCAACGGGGCGGGCGGGGAGTTCTTCTTCCAGAAGCGCGCACCGGAGTCCCGGCCGGACTGGATCGAGACGGTCGAGCTGTCGTTCCCGTCCGGGCGGACGGCGTCGGAGGTCGTCGTCCGGGACGCGGCCCAGCTGGCCTGGGTGATCAACCTCGGCTGCATCGACCTCAACCCGCATCCGGTCCGGGCGGACGACCTGGACCATCCGGACGAGTTCCGGGTGGACCTCGATCCCGTGCCGGGCGTGGAGTGGCCGCAGATCCGGTCCGTTGCGCTCGTGGTCCGCGACGCGCTCGCGGAAGTCGGGCTGGTCGGCTGGCCGAAGACGTCCGGCTCGCGCGGAATCCACGTCAACGTGCGGATCGACCGGCGCTGGACGTTCCCGGAGGTCCGCCGCGCAGCGCTGGCCCTGGCCCGTGACGTGGAGCGGCGCGCCCCCGACCTGGCCACCTCGAAGTGGTGGAAGGAGGAGCGCCACGGGGTGTTCATCGACTACAACCAGAACGCGAAGGACAGGACGGTGGCCTCGGCCTACTCCGTGCGACCGACGCCTGACGCGCGGGTCTCGGCGCCCCTGGCGTGGGACGAGGTGGCCAACTGCGATCCGTCCCGGTTCACCGTCCTGACCATGCCCCGGCGGTTCGCGGAGCCCGGCGACCCGGGGGCCGGGATCGACCAGACCGTGGGCTCGCTCGACGGGCTGCTCGAGCTGTCCGCCCGGCACGAGCTCGAGGGGCTCGGCGACGCGCCCTGGCCGCCGAACTACGCGAAGACGGCCGACGAGCCGCCGCGAGTCCAGCCGTCGAGGCGGCGCATGAGCTCGAAGCCGCTGGTCGAGATCGGCCGGGCCGCCAGGCAAGCCGACGCGATCGCCGGCCTCGAGCGATGGAAGGCGCGCCATCCGCTGGCCTGGCCGTACCTGGAGCCCGCGGACGTGCTGGTGGATTCGATGCGCGGCCGGTCCACGACCTGGACGCGGATCCGGGTCAACCTCGAGCACGTCCCGGAGGCGCTCCGCCCGTCCCAGGAGCCCCTCGACCCCGACTACGACCCATGGGCCGGCATCGACTGGCCGGGCAAGCCCGGGGGATCGGGGACGTAGGCCCCGCGCGCGGATGGCCCGGCTGCACACCCGATGTTCCAACGGTCGGCTCGGAAGGCGCGCTCGCCCGGGATCGCACTCGGGGCGTTCAGGATCGCCCATACAGGACGCCGCGAGCTCCGTCTTGAACGTGGGGGGTGCAGGATGCCGCTGGATGGCGGCTGGGAACGCCGGTCAGCCGACCGTTTGAACGCCCGGAGTGCACCCGTCCCGACGAGGCGGAGGCCCGACGAGGCGGAGGCCCGACGAGGCGGAGGCCCGACGAGGCGGAGGCCCGACGAGGCGGAGGCCCGACGAGGCGGAGGCCCGACGAGGCGGAGGCCCGACGAGGCGGAGGCCCGACGAGGCGGAGGCCCGACGAGGCGGAGGCCTCCGTTTCGGCCGCTACCGGCTCATCCCGAAGATTGCCGAGAGCTCGTAGGCAGGCGTTTCGGAGAGCTGGTCGTAGCGGCAGTCCGCCGGGCTCCGGTCCGGACGCCAGCGGACGAACGTCGTCGCGTGG
>CAWJIC010000072.1:0-12502 GCA_963842755.1 uncultured Chloroflexia bacterium
GGCGCCGGACCAGCATCGTCAGCTCCTGGATGACGTCGTCGTGGATCTCGCTCGAGATCCGGACCCGCTCGGCCTCGACCGCGTCCAGCGTGGAATCGCGCGCGGTCCGCGCACCGAGGGCAAAGGCGATGAACGGGACGACCACGAGTCGAAGGGCCACGAAGGCGAGCCACACGTTCCTGGGCACAGCCCAATCGGCGATGTACGAGGTCGGCGTCCATGCCAGGACCAGGAAGCCGAAGGCGGCGCCGCCGAGCAGGAGCCCGAGGTCGAGGCGGCGGATGCCCGCGATCAGGCGCGCTTCGAAGGCCGGCCCGATCGGGGGCGACGGGTTGAGGACCGCTCCACCGACGACTAGAGACTGCGCGATGAGGATCAACCCACCGGCGGCAACCGGACCGATGTCGGACCCGGGCAAGATTGTCACCGCGCCAATCCAGGCCGCTTCCGCGAGAAGCAGAATCAGCCCGGCGAGCGGTCGGACACGTCGGGACGTCGCGTCTGCGGCCGCGTCGATCAGCGGCCAGGCGCCCAGGGCGGGCAACACGACGAGTGATGCGAGTCCGAGCCGCGTCCCGGCGAAGTAGGCCGTCGCGAGCGCCAGTGGAACCGCGATGGCCGCGGCCCCGGGTAGCGCGAACCGCCGGACGAGCAGCGGGTCTCCGGCCGGCACGAGTCGGGGCCAGCGCCGCAGGAGCAGGCCGGCCGCCAGGACGCATCCGGCCCAGACCAGCTGTCCGCCCGCGTGCCCGAGGCGTCCTTCCCGATCCTCGACCCGGACGTTCCCGGCGAGCTCGCCGAGGTTGGATCCGCCGAACCAGTAGAACCCGTACGGCGCAGGATCGAGCAGTCCGGCCGGTGGCCTCGCCGTGTCCGGCAGGCCGACGTACGCACTCTCGCCGATGTACTGCACGTACATCCCGACCTTGACGCCGTTCCGGTAGGCCTGTCCACCCGGCCAGACGCCGGTCACCAGGACCGAGCCGTCCGGCTGGCGCTCGAGGTCCAGGCCCGGCTCGATCCGCCCCCCGATCCAGGCCGAGATCCCCACGGCCAGGGCGGCGATGCTGACGATCAGGGCCAGGCTGTCCCGGGTCCGTGTCTTCATGCGCCGAGGCTACCGTCCTCACCCCGTCAATGGAACAGAGGAGAATCCCGCACTCGGATCCCGGCTCGCGGCCGCCGACTCAGGCGAGCTCGTCGACCCAAAGGATCGCGTCGGTGTCGCCGGCTGAGGCTCGAACCTCGTCGCCGCGTTTCCGCGCCGGCCCCCGCGCGGTCGGGCTCTGCGCGGCCGCACGATGTGACCGTCGGACCGGCTCGCGCGTTGGCCCGCCGAGTGAATGAATCCGGGGGTAAGCGCCAAGCCAGCCGAGCTGGCGCCGGGTCGCGCCCGGGTGTTGGCGCCGAGTGAACCAATCCGGGGGTCGACTGCACCGCGCGGCCTCGATCGGGGCGGGCCGGACCGCCCAGGGCCCAAATCATTCAGCCGGCGCCAAGTTCCGGGCCCGGACGACCCCTCCCCCTCCCTCTACCCCTCCCCGGACTATCGCCCCGGTTGAGCCATCAGTGTGGCGCCGGGGCGATTTCGCCGCCCTTCGCGCGGGCGCGGTGGCGGGCGGCCTTGGCGCGGTTGCCGCAGACGGCCATGTTGCACCAGCGTCGGCGGCCGGTGCGCGAGTCGTCGTAGAAGACCCAGCGGCAGGCCTGGTCGGCGCAGGCCCGCAGGCGCTCGGGCCGACCGGTCACGATCTCCCGGACGATCGGCTCGACTAGGCGGGCGAGGGCGCCGTCGATCGGGTCGCCGACGTCACGGTGGTCGAGCCGGAGGCCGTCGGCGCTCGGGACGACTTGGAGGATCTGGCCGGCCCGGAGCACGCCGTTGATCTCGTCGATCGCGGTTTCGGCGGGCGAGCGCCCTTCGTACGTGGCGTCGGCGAGCTCGCGGAGGGCGGCCCGGGCCCGCCGGATGCGCTCCAGGAGCGCGTCGCCGCCCGATCCGTCGAGGGCCTCGCGATGGACGAGCCCGTGCTCGTGCAACCAGGCGAGCGCATCCGGGGTTGTACCGAAGTGATCGACCGGCTGGCCATGGGTGAGCTCGACGGTGTTCACGAAATCGAGCGCCGTCTCGAGGTCGGCGACGTGGCTGTGGTGGTTCGCATCCATGGCAATAACCACCATATACCCCTTGACAGGTTACGCGCAAGTGGGCATACTCAGCTAACCGGCATGCTGCCGTAGATCAGTTACTCGGAGACCCCGGATGGCCGCTCTGCTCGTTCTCGTCCTCGTCGGCGCCGTGATCGCCGCCCTCGATCTCATCGCCCTCCGGTGGGGCGCGGACTCCCGCCCCGGGGTCGGCGATGACCACCGTCGTTCCATCTCTCCGGAAGGTCGCTGACATGTGGCAGATCTACTACTTCCTGGCCCATGAGATCGCTGCGGAGCGGAGCCGTGAGGCCCGGCGCGAGCGGCTCGCCCGGTCCGTTCCGCGCGAGGCTCGACCGCCGCTGATCGACCGTGTCCGCCGGTTCGGTGCGCTGGTCGCCGCCCAGATCGCGCGCGGCCTCGATGAGTGCGTCGCCCGCGAAACCCTGGAGCGCTCCGCCTCGAAGGATCGCGTCGGCGTCGCCGGCTGAGGCTCGAACCTCGTCGCCGCGTTTCCGCGCCAGTCCCCGCGCAGCCCGGTACTGCGGCAGCGGCACGATCTGACCGGCGGACCGACCCGGGCGTTGGCGCCGAGTGAACGAATCCGGGGGTGAGCGCCAGACCAGCCGAGCCGGCGCCGGGTCGTGCCCGGGCGTTGGCGCCCAGCGAACGAATCCGGGCGTGGGCTGCCCCGAGCGCCCTCGATCCGGGCGGGCCGGACGCGCCCAGGGCCCGAAACGTTCAGCCGGCGCCAAGTCCCGTCGCCGGGCGGCCGCCGACGGCCGGGATCCGGCCGGGCCGGACGGGCCAGAGCCCGAAACATTCAGCCGGCGCCAAGTCCCGGCGCCGGGCGGCTGCCGACGGGCCGTGCCGGGCGTGGGCCGCACGACCGCGGCCGGCCCCGGAGCGGATACGGATCGCCGTCCCTGGCGTACGCTGAGCGAACCCCCAAGCCGTACCGGAGCGATGCATGACCGACGTGAAGTTCGGCGCCCTCTGCTGGAACCAGTACACGGACTGGCCGAGCCTGCTCGAGGCGGGCATCCGGGCGGACCGGCTGGGCTACGACGACCTCTGGACGTGGGACCACCTCTACCCGATCATCGGCGACTCGCACGGGCCGATCTTCGAGGGCTGGCTGACGATCACTGCCTGGGCCCAGGCGACCGAGCGGATCAGGCTCGGGCTGATGGTCGGCGCGAACACGTTGCGCGAGCCGAGCCTCGTGGCCAAGATGGCGACCACGCTCGACCACGTCTCGAACGGCCGGGCGATCCTCGGCATCGGCGCGGCCTGGTTCGAGGAGGAGCACGTCGCCTTCGGGCTCCCGTTCGGAGACGGGCCGCCGGAGCGGCTGCGCTGGCTGGGCGAGGCGCTCCCGATCATCCGCGGGATGCTCGACGGGACCGAGCCGACGGCCACCGGTCCGCACTACACGTCGAAGGCGACCCGCAACCTCCCGGCGCCGATCCAGGCCCACCTGCCGATCCTGGTCGGAGGCGGCGGGGAGCGGGTCACCCTCAAGCTCGTCGCGAAGTACGCCGATGCGTGCAACCTCGGCGGCGGCCTGGAGATGGTCCGGCGCAGGGAAGCCATCCTGCGCGAGCACTGCGCGACGGTCGGGCGGGACGAGCGCGAGATCGAGCGGACGACCGGGATCGGGACGGTCTTCATCCGTGACGACCGCGCGGAGGCGGAGCGGCTCTTCAACGCGGCGTTCGAGCGGAACCGGATCGCCGAGGCCTGGGCGGACCAGCGGGTCGGGACGCCGGAGGACGTGGCGGAGCGACTCGCGCCATATGTCGAGCTGGGCTACCGACACCTCATCGCGGGGTTCCCGGCGGTCTACGACGAGGAATCGATGACCCGGCTCATCACCGAGGTCAAGCCACTCCTGGAGCGAGGAGGCTGACCATGGACGGGCTGACGGCGGTCTCATGGGGGAAGGACCGGATCGACCTGTTCTGGGTGGACGACTCGCGGGTGCTGTGGCACCGTGCCCTCCATGGCGCCGCGTGGTCCCGGGCCGAGCCGCTCGGCGGGGCGCTCGCCTCGTCGCCGGCGGTCACGGCCTGGGCGGTCGACGAGATGGAGGTCTTCGCCGTCTTCCTGGACGGCCACCTGTGGAACCGGTACTGGGACGGCACGAGCTGGCACGCCTGGGAGTCGCTCGGCGGTGAGCTGGACCCGGCGGGCGGGGTGGCCGCCTCGTCCTGGAGCGCGGACCGCCTCGACGTCTTCGCCCTCGGCCGCGACGGCCGGACGTGGCACCGCTGGTGGGACGGCAGGCACTGGGTCGACTGGGAGCGGGTCTGACCGTCCGCCCATCGCTGTGGGGAGGTCGAAATGATCAGCGGCGAGATCCTTCGTGAGCAGATTCTCGGGCTCCTCGACGGCGAGGACGCGCACATGACCTTCGAGGAGGCGGTCGCGGACTTCCCCGACGACGCGATCAACGCCCGGGCACCGAACGTGGCCTACTCGCCGTGGCACCTCCTCGAGCACCTGCGCATCACGCAGCGGGACATCCTCGAGTACGTCCGGAAGCCGGGCCACGTCTCGCCCGACTGGCCCGCGGGCTACTGGCCGGCCCCCGACGCCCTCGCCACGCCCGAGCAATTCGCGGCCACCGTGGCCTCCTTCCGCGCCGACCAGGCGGCGCTCCGCGCGCTCGTGGCCGACCCGGCCACCGATCTGCTCGCGGTCCTCCCGGGCACACCGAGGCACACCATCCTGCGCGAGGTCCGCATCGTGGCCGACCACAACGCCTACCACGTCGGCGAGTTCGCCATCCTCCGCCAGGTCATGGGCACCTGGCCGCCCGACCGGCAGGGCTGACCGGCGAGCCGGACCCGACCGTCCCGGATTTGGGCTTGGCTGCGACGGCGACATCAGGGCAATCAACATGAATCCCGCAGACACCTTGGGTTCGCTCCTCCATTTCGGGTCGAGAGCGGGCAAACCCTGCTGACCTCGTGGCTGCCCTGCGCGACTGCCGACGGGTGCTCGCCAGGCGAGGCGGGAACACCGACCCTGCCTGGGCCAGCCTCTCGGTCCGGGCCTCGCAGCTCAATGGGCGCCTGGCGCGGCTCCTCCACCCGCTGACGGCCCGCCACCACCCGACCAGGCCGCGACGGCCACCCCGCCCCGCACGGTTCCTTCGAGCCTCGTGATGCCGCGGTCGGCTAATGGCGTTCGTTGCCCTGCGAGCCGGCACTCTGTGGCGTCGCCGCGTGGGCGATGAGGCAACGGTCTTTCTACGCGCGCGCGGCGCCTACTCGCGCCTGCGGTTAGAACGGGCGGGCCGTTCCGCACCTCTGTTCACCCCTTACCCGCCGCAGTAAGGACTTGGGGGAGCCTCCGCCTCGCTCGTCTGCTCGATCGCGCCGCCGGGCTTGATCACGATCCACAGCGTCGTCTGGCCTGACGGTGGTGCCGCGAGCGTGAAGGACTTGCTGGCGCTGCTGGTCGTGATCGTGATCTCCTGGTCTCCGGGATCGAATGCCCGCGCGTAGAGCTTGCACGCGCGGATCGGCTCGGTGCCGGAGCCTCCGAGAACAGGCGTTCCGAGGACACCAGGCGATTGCCAGTGGAAGGACGCCTCCGCGTCGCTCAAGTTCGCGACATTGGCGAACCCGGTACCACCTGGAGCCGCGCGACACGCTGACACGGCGAACGTCACGAGAGCGACTACGACGGCTCGAGCGATCGTTACGGCAAGGCGAGGAGGCGTGGCATCAACCTCCGTGTCGGAGCATCCCATTCTCATGCTACCGCTTGCCCGCCGGACGGGACAGGCCGCACTCGGTGAAGTCCCAGCAGGGGGTGTCACAGCTCTGACCAATACGAGGCCTGGCAACTGAACGGTGAGGACGACGCGCTGATCGTCAGTGTCGTCGGCGGGGTCTTGGCTGCGTGCGGAACCTGACAAACCCAAGTAGGTGCGTCTCCTGAAGACGCAGGCGTGCGGTTCGGTTGCCTCTGCGCTGTACCATCATCCGGTGCACGAGGAGCGCAAGCCGGTCAGCCTGCTCTTCGCTGACCTCGTCGATTCGACCGTCATCGGCTCGCGCAACGATCCGGAGGTGGTCCGGGGGGTCATCGCGCGCTACTTCGCGCGCCTGAGCGAGATCGCCGAGCTTCACGGGGGCACCGTCGAGAAGTTCATCGGCGACGCGGTCATGGTCGTCTTCGGCGTGCCGCGAGTCCACGAGGATGATGCCGAGCGCGCCGTTCGTGCCGGCCTGCTGATGCGTGAGGCGATCGCGGAGCTGGAGCGCGAGGTCCGACTCGGGCTCGCCGTCCGGATCGGCGTGAACAGCGGAGAGGTCGTGGCCGGCGCGGACGACGGCCGACAGTTCCTCGTGACCGGCGACGTCGTGAACGTCGCCGCCCGGCTACAGCAGGGCGCCGACGCCGGCGACGTGGTGGTCGGCGCTTCCACGGAGCGGCTGACGCGCACGGCGATCGAGTACGAACCGATCGATCCGGTCGCGGCCAAGGGCAAGGAGACGCGGATCCCGGCCTTCAGGGCCCTGCGCCCACGGACCGTCCTGCCGGAGCAGCAGCGGGGGATGCCCGCGCTGCGCGCCGCGCTTGTCGGTCGCGAACGAGAGCTGGGGGTGCTGCTGGACTCGTTTCGCCGCGCGTCCGTCGAGCGCACCGGCTTCCTGGTGACGGTGGTTGGGAACGCGGGCGTTGGCAAGTCGCGCCTCGTCGGCGAGGCACTCGCCAGGCTTGCGCACGCGTCTGACGTGCGCGTTCTCAAGGGCCGCTGCCTGCCGTACGGCGCCGGAATCACGTACTGGCCACTCATGGATCTCGTGCGTCAGGACGCCGGGATCGAGACCGCGGACGATCGCCGCACCGCGCTCGAGAAGCTCGACCGCCGCCGCCAGGAGGTCCTCGCCCCCGAGGATCGCGAGGCGGTGGCGAGTCGCATCTCGGTGCTCCTCGGTCTGGAGGCGGTGGGAGCGGCGCTCCCTGGCGTGGTGGCCGAGCGCGTGGGCGTAGAGCTCAGCTGGGGCATCCGCCGCTACCTGGAGGCCGTCGCCGCCCACCACCCGCTGGTGCTGGTGATCGACGACCTCCAATGGGCGGAGCCCGCGGCACTCGAGATCCTCGAGCAGCTGCTCGACGAACCGACGGACGTTCCCTTCCTGCTGGTGTGCCTCGCGCGGCCGGAGCTCGCGGAACGGCACCCCAGGTGGGCTGCCGCCCGACCAAACGGCTCGCTGATCGCCCTCGAGCCGCTCGGCGCGAGCGAGACCCGCGTCCTGCTGTCACGCATCCTGGGGGTGGACGAGCTGCCTCCGCTCATCGAGTCGCAGGTGGCGGAGCGGTCCGCGGGCAACCCGCTCTTCTGCGAGGAGTTCGTGCGGATGCTCGTCGAGGACGGAAGGCTCGAGTTCCGGGCCGGAGAGTGGCGGATGACGCAGCAGTCCTTCGACGTGCGCCTGCCCGAGACGATCCATTCGATCATGGCGGCCCGCATCGACGGGCTGCCCGCGGACGACAAGCTGGCGCTGCAGACGGCGAGCGTGATCGGCGAGCGCTTCACCGTGGACCAGCTCGTCGGGTTGATGGAGGCCGGCCAGGCAGCGCCCGAGAGCCTGATCCGCAAGGGCTTCCTCGAGCGCGACCGTGAGGATCGCTCCGGTCGCGGGCTGCGGTTCAAGCACTTGCTCATCCGCGACGTTGCATACGAGTCACTGTCGAAGCTCGACCGGGCGACGCTTCACGACCGCTTCGGCGTCCAACTCGAGAGCGAGATGCCGGACCGGCTCGACGAGTTCAGCGAGATCCTGGCACACCATGCCGTGCAGTCCTTCCTGTTCAGCGAAGAGCTCCGTCTCGAGGCGGATCTGGCCGGCCGTGCGCAACGCGCGCTGCGGTGGAGCCGAGCCGCTGCCGATCGGTCGTTTGCGCTCTACGCCACCAAGCAGGCAGCGGCGCACTACACCACCGCCATCGGCATAGCGGTTCGCGAAGGCGCCGACTCGGAGCTCGTGCGTGAGCTGTACGGTCGGTGCGGCCGCGCCTTCGAGCTCCACGGGGAGTACGGGCGCGCGATCGAGGCCTACGAGGAGCTGGAGGCGTTGGCGCGCGAGCGCGGCGACGAGCGCCTGCGAGCCGATGCCCTCGTGCACCAGGGCACGCTGTACACGACGCCCACCCCGCTGTGCGACCCGCGTCGCGCCGACGCGCTGCTCGAGAGCGCGCTCACGATCGCGCGCTCGCTGAACGACCGGATGCTCGTCGCGCAGATCCAGCGCGACCAGATCCACATCGAGCTCTATCGCGGGGGCGTCGAGCAGGCCATCCGCGCCGGAGAGGGCTCCCTGGCCGCGGCGCGAGAGATCGATGCCACCGAGCAGGTGGGGTACACGCTGAACAGCATCGCCTGCGCCTACCGCGAGGCGGGCCTGATCGAGCGGGGACACGAGGCCCTCGCCGAGGCGAGCGCGATATTTGGAGAGCGGGACAACAAGCCGATGATGGCAAACGTTCTCTCGCAGCGGTCGGGACTCGAGTTCGTAAGCGGCGACTGGGAGAGCACGCTTCAGCTGTGCGCCGAGGCGCGGCGCCTCACCGAGGAGAGCGGGAATCCTTGGGGCCAGGCTTTCAGCCGGGTGAACGCGGCCGTGGTGCACTTCGAGCGTGGCGAGGTCGGCGAGGCCATCCAGACATGGGAGGACGGCGTCCGGCTGGCCGAGATCGGCGGCCTCGCGGCCTTCCTCTCCTTTCCGCGGGCCGATCTGGGGTACGCGTACCACTACGTGGGAGCCGACGATTTGGCCGACGAGCATCTGCGGGCAGCTGACGCCTTCACGGAGTCGCGCCTCCCTCACTACCGCGCCTGGACGCTCGCCCATCTCTCACGGGCCGCCACCGCGCGCGGCGATCTCGAGGGCGGCTCGCGAATCCTGGAGCTCGCCCGGAGGCCCCTGGAGTTGCGCTCCGAGTTCTTCGCCTTCCAGCACGCCCACGTCGGCCTCGCGTCGGTCGAACTGCTGCTGGCGATGGGCCGTCACGCCGATGCCGCCGCCGAGGCCCGGGCGCGTGGCGACGCGCAGCGCGCGATGATGCGCCCGTACGTCGCCGACTTCGAGTACCTCGAGGCCGAGGCGCACCGGCTGCTCGGCAACATGGACGCGGCCGCCGAGGCCCTGGGGCGGGCCGCTCGGACGGCGACGGCGCTCGAGTGCCAGCGGCTGCGGTGGCGGATCGAGGCCTCGCGGGCGCGGGTCGAGGAGGTTCGCGGCAACCGAGAGGGCGAGCGCCGGGCGCGCGAGGAGGCACGCCGGATCGTCGAGGCGATCTCGGCCTCGCTGGGCCCGATCAATCTCAGCCACTCCTTCGAGGCGCGGCCTGACGTCGCCGAGCTGCTCGCCGGCGGCGCCGGTTCCAACCAGGAAGTCCCTCAAGAGGTGCAGACATGGCGTTCACAGTGAGTGGCTACAGTCATGCGGCGATCCGAGTCAGCGACCTGGAACGCTCGAGGCGCTTCTACGTCGACTTCCTCGGCTTTCCGCCGGTGCTCGAGGCCGAGGGTGTGGTGGTCGTCAAGGTGGGGAACGCGCTGCTGGGCGTGCGCGGCGACTCTCCCGAGACGACCAGGGCGGGGGCGTTCGATCCGTTCCGCATCGGCCTCGACCATCTTGCCTTCGCCGTCGACAGCGAGGAGCAGCTCCACGAGATGAAACGTGCGCTGGAGGCGGAGGGCGTGCGCAACGAGGGCGTGCAGGACGACGCCGCCTTCAACGCCAAGGCGCTCGTCTTCTACGATCCGGACGGCATCGCTCTCGAGCTGTTCGCCGTCCTGGGCTGAGGCGTATTGCTTGGGCCTCCGTTCCCTGTTCGGAAGGCGCGCATAACCACGTCCCGGGGGGCCGGCGGTGAGCGCTCAGATAAGTCGCAGCTAAGCGGGGCCGAGTAGGGTCGGTTCGACGTCTGCTGTGCCGGATGTGCCCCCGGTCACACTTTGGGGGAAAGAGAGAAGGCCCCCGGCCCCTCTTGATTCGCTGACCGCCGCCAATGGCGCCGGAGAATCCAGAGGGCCTGCCGGGAGCCTCGTCTGACCCTACTCAGGCGCGCTTAGCTGCGGCTTATCTGGACACAGAACGGCCCCGTCGGCCGCCCAGGCTGGCCGCCGAGGCGGGATCGCGGGTCCGGGAGCGGTGTTATCGGCTGAGCCGTGCGAGTTACTGTCTCGCCTCGCCTGCGTCCTCCGCATCGCCGCGCGCGGCGATGTCCTCGATCTGCGACTCAAACTCGGCCTTGGCGACGAGCAACTCCTGATAGGGCGTGGGGATGAGCCATCTCTCCACGTCATCGAGCGTCAACCCGTAGCCGGAGTCGCCGCCGGCGACGAGGATGCCGCTCTTGCTCTCGGAGTAGTCGACGATGCCATAGGTCCCGTAGTCGATCGCCCGCGGGTCCCGCCTGCGCGACTTCACAAGGCGGTAGCCCTGGCGCTGCGCTGCGCGCCGGGCCTTGTTCTCTCGGATCTTCTCGCTGGTATCCATCGGCTCTCCTTGTACTGGACGATATGCCCCAGAGTATGCCGCTAGCGCAGCACGGTGGAGCGGACAAAGAGCGGCCCCGCCGGAGGGGGGATCCGACGGGGCCAAGGGTGCGGGATTTCCCGCAATGGTCAACAGGCAGCCTCCTGCTTCGCTCGCGGCGCGTCCGGGTACTCGGCAGCGAACGCCAGGCCGGCCGCGACGACCTGCTCAGCGATGACGGCCCATGCGGCGTCCAGTGCGCGCCTCTTCGCTTCGGCGATCAGCTCGTGCAGCCGTTCGACCTCGCTCGGCCGGAGATCGGCCCACAGGTCGCTGAGTGCCTGCGTTCCCCAGTCGTACTGCCCCTCTTCGTCGAGGTCGATGTAGCCGACGGCATCGAACGCTTGGTCGACCGCCCCGGCGAGCTTCTGCCGGGGGTTGTCGTTGGGGTACTTCCTCATGCGATCCGCGATCGCCGCGCGGATCTCGGCCTCGGTCGGCGCGGTCATGCCGGTACCGCCGCAAGGCTGCCCAATCGCCACGGACTACCTCGTGACCGGAGTCCAACACGCCATGCAGTCGACGGCCCCTGGCAGCGCGGTGCCGTCTCCGTAGGCCCTCACTCCGGTTCCGTCCTCGCGATCCCGCGTCGGCGGTCAGCCTAGACGGGCCGACGGGGGCCGTTCTGTGTCCAGATAAGCCGCAGCTAAGCGGCCGTGCCGCCGTCTTCGCCGCCTACGACTGGCCTCTTGGCCTCACCGACCCCGAGATCCTTGAGCGCCTTCTCGCGCTCAATCTCGAGCGAGACGCCGAGCCGGGACCCGGGGCGTAGAGCGACGGCGTCCGGATGACGACCCACAAGAACCAGGCGAACAGCGCGATCGCCATCAGCTCAAGCACGAGGTTGCGGAACGACCGGCCCTGGGATCGACCGGCGCGTGAGCCGCGTCTGTTACTCATTGCTTGAACGGTAGCCGCCGCTAACGCGCCGCGTCAGGCCGTCCTCCCGGCCACCATGCGCGCCGCAGCTCGGTGAGCCGGGCGGAAGGGCGGACGGTGGGCGCGCCAGTGCGCCCCGATCCAGCCGCGCGTGCAGCACGCTGCGGAACCGTCAGGTGGCGCCGCTGCTGCGCGGCCAGCGGGGCCGTGGCGCGCGGTGGCCGGGGCGGCCACGCGAACCCGCGTCGGCCGACCAGAGTTCAGGCACCCTTCAGGAGCGTCAGCGGCGGTGGCGTCTCGCCGGGCGCGTCCGCTCCAGTACCGGCACTACCCGCAGGCGCCGATCCAGCGGCCCAACGGCCCGCTGGGGCCGCCGTCCAGCGCCCCAGCCCGAGCTGGCGGACGAGGCGTGGCGTGCGCAGGGCGGCGAGGCAGGCCGTGCAGAGCTGCACCGTCGCGTCGGCGACCCAGCGCTCTCCCACCCGGCGCTGCAGCCGCACGGGCTCGCTGTCGGGGGCGTTGCAGACCCAGCAGCGCTGGCCCGCCGCGCGCCGGTACGCCGCGGCCGTTTGCGCGTCGGGCGCGCGGGACGGCCTGCCCTCGGGCGGGACAGCACGAGCGCCCGGCGGAGCCGTCACCCGCGTCTCGCGATCCATCCTGCCAGGACCTCGCTCACCCCGGACTGGCGCGCCTCTGCCCGATCGGCGGAGCGCGCGCCCGGGACCGATCAGTACCGCCCAGTGTGGCGCGCGGCCGGCACGCGGGGGAAGGGCCACTCGGCCGGTTCGCCCGCCGCGCAGGGCCCAGGCCAATGCGCCGCGGCCGAGCGCGGCTGCGGGCCGTGCGGCCTCGTATGGCAGCGGCCAGGCGTTCGAGCATCACGCTGCGGGGGAGGCCGGAAGCCGCGG
>CAWJIC010000073.1:0-43113 GCA_963842755.1 uncultured Chloroflexia bacterium
GGCCGGAAGCCGCGGGCCTCCTTGATCTGGCCGAAGGCCGGTTCGACGATCACCTTGCGTCGCGCGTAGTGGCGCCGGCCGGCCTTGGTGCGGAGCTTGCGGCTCATCCGGTTGCGGCGCGAGAGCCCGGCCGGGATCCGGCCCCTCTGAATTCGCTGATCGCCCCCCATTGGGGCGAGGGTCTTCGGCCGTCCACGTCAGACGGCTCTCAAGCGGACCGCTCCCGCAAGAGCTGGGCCGTGGTCAGGCCCTGAGAACGAAATCGATGTTCTGACTCCTCTCGCCCCGACCAGTCCCATCACTCGTTGCGTAATCGCCCCGAGATCCCGCTCCTCGGCGACGGCTGCCGCCCTGCCGCCGGTGTTCGTCCTGAGCGTCGGCCTGACGCTCGCTGCGATGAACGACCTGGGCTGGTCGTGGACGTTGCTGCTCGGCGTCGCGTGCGCCGGGGCGATCATCGGCTGGTCGATGGCCTGGGTCTTCGGCCAGATCGGCGCCCCCGCCAGCGACGCGCCGCTGCGCGCCGCCGACTGATCCAGGAGGAAGCCTGACCATCCCCTGCAACGCCTTGACGATCATCTTTGGGCCGAACTCGGCGGGCGTCGGGGTTCCTGGCGCGGTGTCAGCTGTCAACAGAGGTTCAAGCCGCCCTCGACAGCGAAGGCCAACAGGAGTACACCTCTCCGATCAGCGGGAGGCGATGACGCGCGGCCCATGCACTGGCCGCCCGGGACCGCGTCGAGCCACTGGCGAGACCGACCCGCGCGCTACGCCCGGGAGGGGCTGCCTCACGATCACCCCAATGCTTGGGCCGCGTTCCCTCGCGGTCTGGTTTCAGTTCGCAAGGGTCCCACGTCAGGCCATACCTAACGCACGGCTGGGTGCCTATCGGGCGTGACCCTGAGACTGGTTACTGGCCGCTCACATCGCCCCGCTTACGAGGCCCCCGATTACTGCAACTCGGGTACCAGAAGGGAGAAGAACCATGAAGCGCATCCTCTCGCTGCTCGCCAGCATCGGCCTGACCGCCATGCTCGCCATGCCGGGGCCAGTCGCTGCCAAGCAGTTCTCGGCATGGGCTGCACCACAGAAGATCGACGCGATCGCCGGAAACAGCTCCGAGCTGAACACAACCTATCTGGACGGCTGCCCGATGCAGTCTCCGGACGGGCTCAGCCTGTACTTTGCGTCGAACCGGCCGGGCGGCGTGGGTGGTCTCGACATTTGGGTCGCACATCGGGCCAGCAAGGACGCCCCCTTGGGCGACCCAGTGAATCTGGGCCCGGTCAACAGCATTGCCGATGACGTCTGCCCGACACCGGTCCGTGGAAAGGGTCTCTTCTTCATCAGCGCGAGAGATGGTGGGTTTGGCGGCGGGGACATCTACTTCGCGCGCCTGAACCCGGCTCACGACTGGACCGCCCCGATGAACCTCGGCAGCGGGGTGAACAGCGCTCTCGGCGAGGCCGGCCCGTCGTACTTCGAAGCCGATGGACACGCCTTCCTCTACTTCTCCAGCGGCGCGGCCAACGGCGCGGATATCTACGCCAGCCAGCAGGCCTCAAACGGCAGCTTCGGCCCGCGTGCATCAGTCACCGAACTGAACAGCGACTTTGGCGACTTCCGGCCGAACGTCCGCAAGGACGGTCTCGAGATGGTGTTCGACTCCAACCGCTCGGATACATACGGTGGCCAGGACCTGTACACCGCGACGCGCGAGAGTGTGGACGATCCCTGGTCAGCGCCCATCAACCTCGTCAATCTGAACACCACCTCTGACGAACTTCGAGGGTCGTTCTCCTGGGATGGCAGCATGCTCTACTTCGGCAGCAATAGGCCGGGTGGTGAGGGATTTCTCGACATCTATGTCACGACCCGAGACCAGGTGACGGGGCGATAGTCCCGTCACCGCACGCGCCGGCGAATGGCGCTGCGTCGAGGTCAGCGAGACCGCCGCGGCGTAGTGCAAGGCGGTCTATGACCTCTTGGTGGACCTCGATCGCCACCGCGAATGGGCCGGGGAGCGGCAGCTCCCCGGCTTCCGCCTCCGGGACATCAAGGGGAGCTTCGGCGCGGCGGCCGGTGCGGTGAGGAGTTCCTGGTCGTCTGTCCGCCGGGCCTCCGTTCCCTGTTCGGAAGGCGTGCATAACCACGTCCCGGGGGGTCCGGACAAGTCGCAGCTAAGCGGGGCCGAGTAGGGTCGGTTCGACGTCCGCTGGGCCGGATGTGCCCCCGGCGCACCATTGGGGACAGCGAGAGGCCCCCGGCCCCTCTGGATTCGCTGACCGCCCCCCATCTTGGCGCCAGAGAGTCCGGTTTGGCGCCAGAGAGTCCGGAGGGCCTGCCGGGAGCCTCGTCTGACCCTACTCAGAGGCGCTTCAGCTGCGGCTTATCTGGACACAGCTCCAACGGGGTCCTCCGCTGGCGGCGGTCCGGGCAAAGCCACGAGGAGGTCGTAGAACCGGTCGAACGCCGCCCGTTCGTCGGCGCCGGGCGGCGGAGCCTCGAACCCGACGCCGACGTCCGCGCCGACGCGGCGGTCCCAGCGCACGACGCGGAACCCGGCCCTCTCGGCATGCCGGACGACCTGGCGCACGGACGAAGCGGTGGCCATGAATGCGGCCTCCTCGGTCGCTCCGGGCGGCAGGCGGAGGGCGACGCGATGGCGCGACGGCTGGATCTCCTCGATCGGGCGGAAGCCGCGTGCCTCGATGAGCGCGCCGAAGCCGGTCGAGGCCTCGATCTCCGCGTCCGCCGAGACGACGTCGACGCCCCGAGCGACGAGCCAGGCCGTCGCCTCCCGAAGTCGGTCGGCGGTCCGCTCGACCGGTTCGCCGGCCGCGACCGGCCCGCGCGAGATGTACGCGCCGCCGCCGCCGATGAGAGGCCACGGCCGCTCGAGGGACAGGAGCCGGAACCCGTCCTCGAAGACGAGGAATCGTGGCCGCCAGCCCTGTCCCGCGCGGAGCCGACCCCAGGCGACGGGACTGGTAGACGTCGCCGCCCGGGAGGTCGACGGTGTGAGCGTCCCAGTCGAGCAGCTCGTCGGCGGTCGCCTCCCGGATGCCGGCCATCAGCCCGCCCCCGCCGCCCCCTCGTCGTTCGGGTCATCGCCGGCTGCGGCGCCCTGCGCGTCGCCGCTCGGGCTGCCAGCGGTCGGGCTCCAGACGCTCCCCCGCTGGCGCCGTCGCTGGGCACCCGAGAGCCGCTCAGCCAGACGATACGCGGTCGCGCCGACCGGGGCGAGGTCGAGGTCCCAGGCGCCGATCGTCCGGACCTCGCGCCCGCCGAATTTGGACTTGAAGTGCGCGATGCCCGGGTTGATGAGCCCCCACCAGTCATATGCTGTCGCTCCCTGCTCCCGCGAGGTCCGGATCGACTCCCAGAAGAGGAGGTAGCTCGCGAACGTCCGGGCCCCGGTCGCGTTCATGCCGCCGTACGATGCGACGACGCGGCTGCCCCACCGGACGAGGATCAGCGCGCCCTGCGGCTCGCCGTCCGCGCCGACGGCGAAGAGAAGCCGAGCCATGCCGGCCGGCCGGAACGCATCCCACACGGCCCGATAGGCCGACAGGGCGCGGACCGGCCTGCCCTTCCGCTCCCCCGTCTCGGTCATCACCCGGTAGAAGTCGGCCAGGCGATCGCCGTCGACGTCTTCGACGTGGACCTCCCGGCGCGCCAGCTTCACCAAGTAGCGGGTCTTCCTCTTGACGCCGGCCCACAGCTCGTCCTCGGAGGCCGCGAGGTCGATGATCCTGGTCACCGCCGGCTGGACGGGCGGTGCGGGCCGCCAGCCAAGCTCCCGGAGCGCGACACGGGTCGCTCCGCCGGGATCGTCGGGGCCATCGAGCTCGACTTCGGGGTCGATCCTCACGTGGGAGATGCGCCGCGGGTCGGCCCGGAGCTCCGTGCGGAGGCGGCCGGTCCAGCGGACCAGGGCGTCAGGCGACCACCGCTCCGCGATCGGACCGCGCGGCGCATAGGCGAACGTCCACGGGATCAGTCGCGGCCGGCGCAGGAGGATCTGGGCGCCGATCGTCGAGCCGGCTGCCTCGTCCACGACGAGGGTCGAAGCCCAGCCGTTGGGAGCCTTCACCGTCGCCCACGGGCTGGCCTGCAGGTGCGTCGCGAGCGGATTGGCGGCGACGAACCGGTCCCAGTCGTCGCGCGTCACGACCGCCCCGGGCTCGCGAGCGCGTACGACACCAGTCGGACGATAGTGTCGAGCGCTGGCTTCACCTGGCGGTCGACGACCTCGGTCTTCCAGAGTATCTCGATGATCTTGTCCTGAGCAGAAACAGGCCGTAGTCGACCGGGTTGTCCGTCGAGAGGCGCTTGTATTCGAGCTTGACGTCCTCCAGGTCTTCCAGATCCCAGCCGAGCGATCGCAGCACTGGCACGATGAGCGCCGCCTTCGTGTCTGTCAAGGGACAGCGGGACTTCCTCCTGGGCGGACAGCTGGGCTCCATCTCGGCGGACACGTGATCTCCACTCCGACGGACAGCTCGATCTCCTCCGGTGGTCAGCCGAGCGGCACCACCCCCTTCCCTGCGGTCGCCTCGGCGAGCCGATAGGAAGCACCCTCGGTGAGGACGACGTGGGTGTGGTGGAGGAGCCGATCGACGGTCGCGGTGTCGCGGACCACCGAGATCAGCCCGACGAGGGCCGCGGCGGTGGCCGAGATCCCAGCGACGACGATCGGGCCCGTCAGCAACCAGTTGTCGAAGATCGTCTCGCCCCCCTTCTGACCGGCGGCGACCAGCAGGAAGACCACGGCGAACGAGACCACGCACAGGCCCAGCAGCGCCACTGACCAGCGGCCGAGACGCGTGGTCGGCAGAAGATGCAGATGGAGTCCCGGCGGATGAGACGTACTCATGGGTGCCTCCCGGCTCGGGCGACGGTCGGCCGCGGAGATGGGGATCGCGTCGAAGCCTCCCGCGTTGTCACCACGATGGGCGCGTCCACCCTCCGCTGCCCAGAGGCGTTCGTCGTGAACTCCGCTCGGAAGGCTGGGCCCGATCGGTACCGGGTCGGCTCCGGGGGCCGGCGGTGAGCTCTCAGATAAGTCGCAGCTAAGCGGGGCCGAGTAGGGTCGGTTCGACGTCTGCTGCGCCGGATGTGCCCCCGACGCAGCGGACGCCCCTCGTCTGACCCGCCGCCGACGCAACGCCAATTCAGCCCGCCCCGAGACCCGCCGGGGAGTGCACTCGTGGATCGAACCGCGGCGCCGTGGCGCGTCCTCGAGGCGCCCAGTCCGTCCGATGGGGTTCTGAGTCCAGCCGCTCCGGGGGGCGTGGTTGCGTCAACAGGCCGGGACGGATCGAGCGAGGCCGGGGTGACCGCCGTTCCTGCTCGATGGCAGGTCGCGGGAGCGGGGACGGTGGTCGCGGCGGTCGTCCTGGCGATCGCGCTCGCGATCGGGGCGACGGATCCGACGGTCACGCTGCCGGTCGGCTCGGACGGGTCGGCTGCGGCCGGCGCGGTCGGCGCAACCTCAGGCGTGGGAGCCTCCGGTGGCGGAGGCGTCGCCGCGAGTGCCGGTGCCGGCGCTGCGGACGACGGGCTCGTGGTGGAGGTGGCCGGCGCGGTCGCTCGACCCGGGCTGTATCACCTTCCAGCGGGGGCGCGGGTCGCCGACGCGATCACGGCTGCCGGCGGGTTCGGGCCGCGGGTCGATGCCGCCCGGGCCACCGCGACGCTCAACCTCGCGGCTCACCTCGCTGACGGCGATCGGGTCGTCGTGCCCTCCCGGGACGATCCGATCGCGGGACCATCGGCCGGTGGTGGGGCATCCGCCGGTAGCGGCTCCGGCGGGGGCTCCAGCGGGGCTTCCGGCAAAGCGGGAGGCACGGGTGCGCCGCTCGACCTCAACCGGGCCACGCCGGCCGAGCTCGACGGCCTGCCCGGAATCGGGCCGGTGACCGCGGCGAAGATCGTGGCGGCGCGGGAAGAGCGGCCGTTCCGCTCGGTCGACGAGCTGCGCGAGAGGAAGCTCGTCGGGCCGTCGACGTTCGCGAAGCTGCGCGACCTCGTCGTGGTCCGCTGAGCGGGCCGATGTCCGGCCGGGCAGGCTCACCCCGCCGCGGGACGATGCCGCGGAGCGGGTGGCTCGCGATCGGGGCGGCGGCGGCCGCCCTGGCCGGGCCGGCCGTCGCCGCGGACCTGGGGTCCCGCGCCCCGCTCGGGCTCGCCGCCGTCGGGATCGTGCTCCTGCTCCTCGGGATCGCGCTCGTCGGTGCGGGCACGAACGCCGCCCGTCCCCGGCAGATCGCGGCCCTGGCCGTGGGCGCGGCCGCGATCGCGCTCCGCCTCGCGGTCGGGGGCGGGGGCACGGAGACGGCGCCCCCGCTACCCGACGGCGCGGGGCCGTGGACGGCCGTCGTCGAGGGCGTCGGCACGCCCCGGGACGGGCAGCAGGTCGCGACGATCAGGCTGGACGCCGAGGGCGGGCTCCGGGTCGCGGCGACCCTCCCGCGCTACCCGGCGATCGCCCCGGGTGACGCGATCCGCCTGGAGGGACGCCTGCAGCCGCCGCCCGCCGACGACGGCGGCTACGGCACCTACCTGCGACGGATCGGCGTGGCAGCCACGGTCCGCGCCCGGACCCTGGCCCTCCTCCCGGGAACGGCCACCCCCGCCGATCGACTCGAGGACCTCCGACGGGCGTCGGGCGAGGCCCTCGCTCGGGCACTCCCCGAGCCGGAGGCCGGCCTCGCGGCGGGGATCCTCATCGGCCTGCGCGACCGGGTGGGCCGCGACCTCGCGGCGGCGTTCACGACCGCGGGCGTCAGCCACGTCGTGGCGATCTCGGGCTGGAATATCGCGATCGTCGCCGCCGTCGTCGGCGCGCTGCTCCGGGGTCGACTCGGGCGGCGCGGCAGGTCGCTGGCCACCCTCGCGGCGATCGTGGCCTACACGGTCTTTGCAGGTGCGTCCCCATCGGTCGTCCGCGCGGCGGTCATGGCCGCCGTCGTCCTGCTCGCCCGCGAGTCCGGACGGGCGGGCGCCGCCGCGACCGCGCTCGGCTGGGCGGCAACCCTCCTCCTCGTCGCCGAGCCGCGGACCGTCGGTGACGCCGGATTCCAGCTGTCGGTCCTCGCGACCGCGGGCCTCATCGCCTGGGGCACCGCGCTGACCGAGCGCCTTCGCGCATGGGGCGGCGGCCGGCTGCCCGGCTGGCTGGCCGAGAGCCTCGGCGTCTCGCTCGCGGCGCAGGCCGCGACCCTGCCGGTCGTCCTCGCCGGGTTCGGACGGCTCGCCATCCTGGCGCCGGCGGTGAACCTGGCCGTCGTCCCGCTCGTCGCGCCGGCGATGGCGACCGGGGCGGCGGCGCTCGCCGGGGGCTGGCTGACGCTCGCGGGCGCGCCACCGATCCTCGGCACGCTCGCGGGGCTGCCCGGCTGGCTGGCCCTGGCCGTGATGGTCGCGATCGTCCGGTTCGCGGCGGGGCTCCCGTTCGCAAGCGTGACGCTCCCGCCGCCGTTCGGCGCGGTCGCCGGGATCGCGGTCGGGGCGATCATGCTCGCGGCGGCCTCCGGCCGGCTCCGGCGCCCGGACCTCGCCCGCCTTCGGAGGATACGAACCCCGGCCGGCGATCCGGGACAGACGGCGACCGGGACGGGCGGGGGCTCTCCGGAAGCCCGCTCGCGATCGACCGATCGACGGGCGCGACCCGGACGGCCGACGCGGCTCCTGGCCACCGCCCTGGCGCTGAGCATCGCCGCCGTCGGGATCTCCGCGGCGAACCGGCCCGACGGGCTCGTCCACGTGACCGTCCTCGACGTCGGCCAGGGCGACGCGATCCTCGTCGAGGGCGGGCGCGGCGGGCGACTCCTGGTCGACGGCGGGCCGAACCCGGACCGCCTGCTGGTCGAGCTCGACGCACGCGTCCCGCCCTGGGACCGCCGGATCGACCTGCTCGTCCTGACCCACCCCCACGAGGACCACGTCGCGGGGCTCGCCCTCCTCCTCGAGCGCTACCGGGTCGGGCGGGTCTTCGAGCCCGGGATGATCGGCCCCGGACCCGGCTACCGCGCGTGGCTGGCGGCCCTCGACCGGCTCGGAATCCGGCCGGCGCCGCTCTCGACCGGCGACACGTTCGGCCTCGACGGGATCGGCTTCCGGGTCCTCTGGCCGGATCCGGGCACGGTCCCCCGCCAACCGGCGGACGGTGGGACGGCGATCAACAACGTCTCGATCGTCCTGCTCGGAACCGTGGGCCGGCAGCGGTTCCTGCTCGCCGGCGACATCGAGGAGGGCGTCGACCCGATCCTCCTCGCCCGCGGCCTGCCCCGGCTCGACCTGCTCAAGGTCGCCCACCACGGCAGCCGGACCTCGTCGACCGGGGCCTTCCTCGACGCCGTCCGCCCTCGCCTGGCGGTGGTTTCGGCGGGCGCCCGGAATCCCTACGGCCATCCGGCCCCGGCGACGCTGGCCCGCCTCGCCGAGCGCGGCGTCCGCCTCTTCCGGACCGACCGCGACGGCAGCGTCGAGGCGACGCTCGACGGCCTCGGCCGGCTCGAGGTCCGCCCCGACCGGCGGTCAGCCAGGAGCGGGCAGCCGCCAGCGACCGAGCCTCTGGTCGCCACCGCGCCCCGGGGAGTGCCGCTTGTCGCATTCTCGTGCGGCGTGCCCGCCGCGTCCGGCTGAACACGCGGCGTTCCAACGGTCGGCCATGACAGCGGCGCGCGGTATTCGGAACATGGGCTGTTCCGAACGGAACTCGCGACCGCCGATCCTGGCGGAGCGGAACACCGGGAGTGCGGAACGGCGCCTTGACGTCCAGCTGACCGCGCGTTGGAACACTGGATGTTCAGAGCGGTCAAATGGGCGTTCAGGCCGCTGACGACGGACGGATGGGCGCGGCCCGTATCATCGGCACGATGACCGTCCCCGATCGGCGCGCGGCCGCCGCGCTGCTCCTCGAGCTCGACCCGCCGCCCTGGTTCCTTCGTCATGCCCGGGCGGTCGCGGAGGTCGCCGGCTGGCTCGCCGCGCGGATCACCGCGAACGGGCTTCCGGTCGACCGGCGGCTGGTCGAGGCGGCCGCGCTCCTCCACGACGTCGACAAGCTCCTCCCGCCCGACGACCCCGCCGGCGCGCTCCCCCACGGCGACGGCTCGGCCGCATGGCTCACGAGGCGCGGCCACCCCGAGCTGGCCCGGGCCGTGGCCGCCCACCCGGTCACGCGGCTGCTCGAGGGGGACCGCCACCGGCACCGGGCCGCGTTCGCGAGCCGCGAGGAGCGGATCGTGGCCTACGCCGACAAGCGGGCTGGCCAGCGACTCGAGTCGGTCGACGCGCGGTTCGCGGCGTGGCGTCGCCGCTATCCCGGGAGCTGGGACGAGGCCGCCGCGAAGCGCGTACGCGCACGGGCAGCTCGACTCGAGGCCGACGTCTGCCGGGCTGCGGCGACCCGACCGGCCGAGGTCCGCCGCCTGGCCTGGACCGGACCCGCCCTGCGGGCCGCCCGAGGAGCCCGATGAGCCCGGCCCGGACACCGACCGCCCCGCTCGGCTACTACTGGGGCGACGAAACCTACTCGATCGAGCGCGCCGCCGACGCACTCGCCCGCCGCGTCGCCGGCCCGGACGGCGAGCCGCTCCAGCGCTGGCGAGCCTCCGGCGCCGCCACAACGGCCGCGCTCATCGGCGAGCGTGTCGCCACGGGCGCCCTGTTCGGCGGCGGCACGATCGCGATCGTCGCGGACCCCCTCCCGCTGATCCGCGCGAAGGCGGCCCGCGACGAGCTCCTCACCGTCCTGGCCACGGTCGCGCCCGGCAACGCCCTCGCCTTTCTCGACCCCATGGACCGCCACCCGAAGGCGCTCGACGCGAGCCGGACGGCCCTCGCGGCGGCCATCGAGGCGGCCGGCGGGGAGGTCCGCGGCTTCCCGGCCCCGAAGGAAGGCGGGATGGCTCGCTGGATCGACGACCGTGCCCGGGAGCGCGGCGTCCGACTCGGACGGGGAGCGGCCGAGGAGCTGGCCCGCCGCGTCGGGGCGTTCGTCCGGGAGGGCGACGTCGACCGCCGCCGGCAGGGTCAGCTCGCCGCCGCGGAGCTCGACAAGCTCGCGCTCTACCGGCTCGACGGCGAGATCACCGCGGACGACGTCCGGGCGCTGGTCTCCGAGGCCGTCCCGGCCTCCGCCTGGCAGCTCCTCGACCACGTGGCATCGCGCAGGATCCGCGAGGCGGCGGAGCTCCTCGAGCGGGTCCTCGACGCCACCCCGGAGCCGGTCGTGCTGGTCCAGCTCCACCGCCGGCTGCGGGAGCTGATCGAGGTCGCCGACCTGATGGCAACCGGGACGCGCGCCAACGAGGTGCCCCGCGTCCTCAAGCTTCACCCGTTCCGGGCGGAGACGCTCGCGCGGCAGGCGGCGGCGTGGACCCTGCCGGAGCTCGAGACGGCGCTCGACGGGCTGCTCGAGCTCGACGCGACGGTCAAGGGTGCCGGTGGGGCGATGGCCAACGAGCGCGCGCGCAGGCTTGCCTTCACGCTCTGGCTGGCAGAACGGGTCGCGCCGCGCTGAGGGCGGCGCTGGGAGCCGGAGGAAGGGGCGTCAGCGCCCGCTCGACCAGGCCTGCTCCTGGACGACGAGGTCGCTCTCGATCGCGAACGTGCAGACGGCCTGGTCGAGATCGAGGAGCTCGAGAAGGTCCGGGTCAACGAACAGCTGGATGCAGCCCCGGCAGAGGCTGCCGGGGATCCCGAAGCACAGCCGCTCGGAGTTGTCCTCGAGCCGGAACGCCGTGTCGAAGCGGCTGACGACGAGCTTGCTGGTGCAGCGCGGGCAACGCTCGCGGGAGCGAGACATCCGGACCCTGACCTCTCGGCGGGGGCGCTCTTCGGCGCCGTCACCCGGATTCAACGCCCCCCGCACCGCCCCGGACATGACCCGACGGTACTACTCGAGAGGCCGGACCGCCCGGTCCCGCCTCCTACTGGACGCGTAGAACGGTGCGGGCCTCCGACCAGTGCTTCTCGAGCTGGTAGAAGTCGCGCTCGGGCGGGGTGAAGATGTGGACGACCACCCCGCCGAAATCGAGCAGGACCCAGTGCGAGGCGGCCACGCCCTCCCGGCCGATCGGCCGGACGCCTTCGGCCCGGAGGCCCTCGACGATCGCGTCGGCGATCGCGTCGAGTTGCCGCTCCGAGCCGCCCGAGCAGATGACGAAGGCGTCCGCGAGGGTGGTCAGCTCACCGATGTCGAGCAGGACGATGTCCGCCGCCTTCTTGTCCTCGGCGAGCTCCACCACCCGGCGGGCGATATCGAGGAAGGCGCGGTCTCCGACGGGGACCGGGGCCTGCCGCGCCGGCAGGCCGAGCGTCGGCTTCTTCGCAGCGGCGGTCGTGGCCCTCTTTGCTGCTGCGGTCGGGGCCTTCTTCGCCGTGGCGCGCGGCTTCTTCGCGGCAGGCGATGGGGTGGCGGGGTCGGTCACGGTCGGGGATTCCTCCGGGGAGTGGCGTCGTAGAGCCCATGGTCGCTGATATACGCGGCGACCGCATCCGGGACGAGGTAGCGGATGGACCGGCCGGCGGCGATCCGGGCCCGGATCGTGGAGCCGGAGATCGCCAGCCGCGGGCCGTCGAGGACGATCGTCCGGCGATCCGCCCCCGGGACGAGGGCGGCGATCGCCGTCGGATCCGGAGGCGCGGCGCCCGGGCGGGGGACGACGGCCATCCGGCAGAGCTCGAGCAGGCGGGCGGGCTCGCGCCAGGTCGGCAGGCCGGCGTAGGCCTCGGCGGAGAGGACGAACGTGAAGTCCGGCTGCCGGCCCGCGGCACGGGCCTCGGCGACGAACCCCTCGAGCGTGTCGACCGCGTACGACGGTCCGGGCCGGTCCACCTCGGCGCGGCTCACCTCGAACGCGGGGTGGCCGGCGAGCGCGAGCTCGACCATCGCGACGCGGTCCTCGGCGGAGGCGATCGGCCGGCCGGGTCGGTGGACCGGGACGCCGGTCGGGACGAACCGGACCGCCTCGAGCCCGAGCGCCTCGCGGACCTCCTCGGCGATCGCCAGGTGGCCCAGATGGATCGGGTCGAACGTGCCGCCGAGGACCCCGACGGACCCGGGCACGACCGGTGCGGGCGGCAGGACGAGCGTGCCGGGCTCGATCGTCATCGGTCTTCCCACGACTCGCGGTCCCACTCGAGCTCGACCGAGCCGACCCGGACCATGTCGCCGGCCGCGATGCCGGCCCGACGGAGCTCGGCCTCGATCCCGAGCTTCGCGAGATCGCGCTGGAAGCGTCCGGCCGACTCCTCGTTCTCGAAGTCCGTCTGGGCGGCGATCCGCTCGATCCGCCTGCCTCGCACGCGGAAGGCGTCCTCCTCGCGCTCGACGACGAAGCCATCGCCGAGCGACTCGATCCGGTGAACCACGACGCCCGCCGCCCCGGGAGGCGTACCGAGCTCGTCCGCGGACGGCAGCTCCGCCGCGAGGAGCACCCGGAGCTCGGCGATCCCCTGCCCGGTCGCAGCGGCGATCGCGACGCAGCGCAGCCCCTCCCGCTCGCGGGCGGCCCGGAAGGCGGGCCAGGCGGCGGCGGCGGCCGGGGTGTCCATCTTGTTGAAGGCGACGATCGTGGGCTTCTCGAGTAGCGCCGGGTCGTGGGCCTCGAGCTCGTCGCGGATGACCCGGTGGTTCCACTCCGGGTCGCGGTCCGAGCCGTCGATGACGTGGACCAGGACCCGCGTCCGCTCGACGTGGCGGAGGAAGGCGTGACCGAGGCCGGCGCCCTGGCTCGCCCCCTCGATGAGGCCCGGGACGTCTGCGATCGTCGGCCGGCGCTCGTCGTCCATGCCGAGGTCGAGGACGCCCAGATTCGGCTCGAGCGTGGTGAACGGGTAATCGGCGATCTTCGGCCTCGCCGCGGTCATCGCCGCGAGGAGCGTCGACTTGCCGGCGTTCGGCAGCCCGACGAGCCCGACGTCGGCGATCAGCCGAAGCTCGAGCCGGAGCCAGCGCTCCTCGCCCGGTTCGCCCTTCTGGGCGTGCTTGGGGGTGCGGTGGGTCGGCGTCGCGAAATGGACGTTGCCGAGCCCGCCGCGGCCGCCCCGCGCGATCATCGCCCGCTGGCCGGTGGCGATGAGGTCGGCCAGCAGCTCGCCGGTCGCGTCGTCGTAGATGGCCGTACCCGGCGGGACGACGAGGGTGAGATCCTCACCGGCTTTGCCGTGGCGCTTGTCGCCCATGCCACGCCCGCCGGGGGTGGCCTTGAAGTGGCGGTTGTGCCGAAAGTCGCGGAGGATCGTCTGGCCCGGGTCCACCCGGATGTAGATCGAGCCGCCCCGGCCGCCATCCCCGCCGTCGGGGCCGCCCCGCGGGACGTGGGCCTCGTGGCGGAACGTCGCGGCGCCGTCCCCGCCGGCACCGGCGTGGACGAGGATCTTCACACGGTCAAGGAACATCGGAGAGATCGTCCCACAGTCATCGGGGATCGCCCACGTCGGCCGGACGCATCCGGGACCACGGGGCCGCGGGGGGAAGCCCCGCTCGGTTGATCGACCCGGCTAGCGGTAGGACAGCGGGTTGACCCGGTAGCCGCTGCCCCACACATCACCGCGCCAGACCTCGAAGTGGAGGTGCGGCCCGGTGGCCCAGCCCGAGGTCCCGATCCGGCCGACCTGCTCACCACGCGAGACGTGCTCGCCGGTGCCGACGGTGATCGCGGACATGTGGTTGTACGTCGTGTACAGCCCGGAGCCGTGGGCGACCCAGACCTGGTAGCCGCCTCCGTTGCTCTTCCAGCCGGCGAAGACGACCGTCCCGGCGGCGGCCGCGATGACCCGGGACCCGTACGGAGCCTGGATGTCGATGGCCGGATGGCCGTAGTGGAAGTACTGGCTGATCGAGCCACCCGGGACCGGCCAGGCGAAGTTGCCGCCGCCGTACGAGCGCGGCACGGTGGCCCGTCCGCCGCCCCCGCTGCTGCTCGAGTGGACGACGGGTCTCGGCTTCGGGGTCGCGATCGGCTTGCCGATCGCGCCGGGCAGGATGAGCGTCTGGCCGATGACCAGGGTCGTGTCCGTGAGACCGTTGAACGCGACGATGTCACCGGCGCGGACCTTCGCCTGCGCGGCGATCGTCTCGAGGGTGTCCCCCTCCTTGACCACGCGGACCGTCCCGTTGACCGGCGGGATGACGAGCCGCTGGCCAACGTGGAGGTCGTCCTTGGACTTCAGGTGATTCGCCCACCAGAGCGTCATCATCGAGACCCCGAAGTGGCGGGCGATCCCGGTCAGCGTGTCGCCGGAACGGACGCGGTACTCGATAAGGGTGTCCGCGCCGTCGGCGACGATCGTGTTCACGGCGATCGGCTTGAGCAGCGTCCCGTCCGCGAGGTAGGGGCCCTGCGGCTGGCTGGCGAGCTCCGCCTGAGCGTCCGAGGGGAGATCGAAGCGTGCCGCCCCGGCGGCGTCGACGAGCGGGCCGTCGACGCCGATCCCGGCGTCGACCAGCGGGGTCCCGTTGTCCAGGCCGGCGATCGCGAGCCGGGGCCCCTGGCCGATGCCCTGCGTGCCGCCGACCGCCCCGGTCGGTGTGGCCGCGGCGACGCTCGACAGTGAGCCGACGAGGATGAGCAGGGCGACGCCGATCGGCAGGAGACGGTCGCGGCCACCGAGCCGGACGCCGAGCGCGCTCGTGCGGGCGCCGAGGGCGACGGCGAGCCGATCCGTGAGATGGTCGAGGCGCGACGCCCGGTGGGCGCCAGAACGCACGGATGTACGGGCGGCGGCGGGGCGCACGACGATCCGGCGGGCCAGCGCGACGCCTCGGTCGCGCAGGGTGCGGGCGGCGGTCGGGGTCGTGATGCGGTCAGTCCGGAGGCGCCGACGGGCGCCACGGGCCCTGACCGTAGCGTTCAGCAATACGGTCTCCAGGGGGAGCGGACGGCTTCGCGGGGCAGTGGCGAGAGATCGCCGTCCGGTCGAGTCGCGGTATCGAGCTGGGGGTCTCTTATCGCGCTGTCGGTCCGACGTGGTCCGTCGAACGTCTCGGTGTCCGGGCCACCCTACCAGAAGGCGGCGGCAGGATGCAAACGGGGGGCGCGCCTACTGGTCCAGGCTCTTGGTCAGGCCGGCCAGGAACTGGGCGTTGCTCTCCGTCTTGGAAAGGCGGTTGAGGAGGAGCTCGATGCCCTCGTTGGTGCCGACCGCGGAGAGCATCCGGCGCATCGTCCAGACCATCTTCAGGGTCCCCTCCTCGAGGAGGAGCTCCTCGCGGCGGGTGCCGGAACGCTGGACGTCGATCGCCGGGAAGATGCGCTTCTCGGCCAGCCGGCGGTCGAGGATGAGCTCCGAGTTGCCGGTGCCCTTGAACTCCTCGTAGATGACGTCGTCCATCCGCGAGCCCGTTTCCACGAGGCAGGTCCCGATGATCGTGAGGCTGCCGCCCTCCTCGATGTTCCGGGCGGCGCCGAAGAACCGCTTCGGCGGGTACAGGGCGATCGGGTCGAGGCCGCCCGACAGGGTCCGGCCGGACGGCGGCAGGGCCAGGTTGTAGGCGCGCGCGAGGCGGGTGATCGAGTCGAGCAGGATGACGACGTCCCGGCCGGTCTCCACCTGGCGCTTGGCGATCTCGAGGGCCATCTCGGCGACGTGAGTGTGGTGCTCGGTCGGCTCGTCGAAGGTGGAGCTGATGACCTCGCCCTTTACGCTCCGGCGCATGTCGGTCACCTCCTCCGGCCGCTCGCCGATGAGGGCGACCATGAGCAGGATGTCCGGGTAGTTGGTCGAGATGCCGTTGGCGATGTGCTTGAGGAGCATCGTCTTGCCGGCCTTGGGTGGGCTGACGATGAGCGCGCGCTGGCCCTTGCCGATCGGGTTGACGAGGTTGATCAGGCGCTGGCTGAGGTTCTTGGGGTCCGACTCGAGGTTGATCAGCTCATCCGGGTGGATCGGGGTCTGGTCGCCGAAGTGGGGCCGGCGGCGGGCGGTGTCCGGATCCACGCCGTTGACCGAGTCGACCCGGAGGAGGCCCCAGTACTTCTCCGCCTCGCGCGGCGAGCGGACGGCGCCCGAGACACGGTCCCCGATCCGAAGGCCGAACCGGCGGACCTGGCTCGAGCTGACGTAGACGTCCTCAGGGCTGGGCAGGAGGCCGTGGCGGCGCATGAACCCGAAGCCCTCGTCGACGATGTCGAGGATGCCGGTGGCGTAGTCGTAGCCGGCGCGCTCGGTCTGGCGCTGGAGGATGCGGTCGACGAGCTCCTCGCGCCGCTCGCCGGCGCCGGCCTCGATCTCGAGGTCCCGGCCGACGGCTCGGAGCTCCTTCTCGGACATCGCCCGGAGATCGGCGATGTTCAGGTCGTTCCGCTCACGGGCGGCCTCGAGCTCCTGGAGCTCCTCGGACTCGGTGACCGGCGGTCGACCGGTCACGGGCGTCCGACGGCGCGGGCGGCGGTTGCGGGAACGATCGCGCTGGTCGGGACCGATGGAAGGCATATGGGCAGGACTCACGAGGGGAATGGGGCGGGGCCGTTGTGCCGCGCGGAATCGGTCCGCTGCGCAGGCCACGTGTGGGAACGGGCCAAGGATAGACGGGCCGGCGCGGGGCCGTCAATGGGCGACGTTCCGGCCGCGGCCGACGTCGCGGTCATCCGGTGCGCCGACGTCCCGGTCGTCCTCGCCTGCGAGCGCGGATGCCCTACGCTGAGCCCCGCGGTCAGGGCCGACGATTCCGGACCGCAGCGGCCCCCGGACCCTGACCTTGGAGGGCGACATGTCCGCAGCCACCGTCGCAGACGGACGGTACCGGCGCCACAGCCTGTGGCTGGACGGCCTGGCCGGGTCGCTGACCCCGCGCCCCCCGCTCGACGGCGACGCCAGGGTCGACGTGTGCATCGTGGGCGCCGGGCTGACCGGTCTGTGGACGGCCTACCAGCTGTCCGTGCTCGAGCCGTCACTCCGGATCGCCGTCGTCGAGCGGGAGATCGCCGGGTTCGGCGCGTCGGGTCGGAACGGCGGCTGGGTCTCGGCGGGAATGGCCGGCGATCCCCGTGCCTACGAGCGGCGGCACGGACTCGACGCGGTCATCCGAGCGCAGCGGGCGACCTACGCGGCCGTGGACGAGATCGGGCGGGTGGTCGACGCGGAGGGCGTCGACTGCGGCTGGTGGAAGGGCGGCCAACTGCAGGTCGCGACGACCCGGGCCCAGCTCGGACGCCTCGACGCGCTGATCGCCCGGCGCCGACGCCTGGGCGACCGGGACGAGGACATCCGGCGGCTCGAACCGTCGGAGGTCGCCGACCGGGTGCGGGTGGCCGGGGCGCTCGCGGGCGCCTTCTCTCCCCATTGCGCCCGGGTGGACCCGGCGCGCCTGACCCGGGGCCTTGCGGCCGCGGCGGAGCGACGGGGCGTCCGGATCTTCGAGCAGACCGCGGCCCGGCTGATCGCTCCGGGCCGGGTCGTCACGGACCGGGGCACGCTCGGCGCCGACCACGTTCTGCGCTGCACCGAGGCCTTCACCGTGGAGCAGGCGGGCCAGGGTCGGCGCTACCTGCCGCTCTACTCGCTCATGATCGCCACCGAGCCGCTGCCGGCATCGGCGTGGGCCGAGCTCGGATGGGCGGGGCGCGAGACCGTCTCGGACACGCGGCACCTCTTCTTCTACGCCCAGCGGACGGCCGACGACCGGATCGCCATCGGCGGCCGCGGCGCGCCCTATGCGCTCGGTTCGCCGATCAACGAGGCGCGGGCGCAGGACCCGGGCGTGCGCGAGCGCCTGGTGCGGACGGTCGCTCGCCATTTCCCGTCGGCGGCCGGGGCCCGGATCACCCACCACTGGGGCGGGCCGCTTGCCGTGCCGCGCGACTGGTGCATGTCCGTGAGCCACGACCCTGCGACGGGCCTCGGCGAGGCTGGCGGCTACTCCGGGCACGGCGTCGTCGCGGCCAACATCGCGGGCCGGACCCTGGCCGACCTCGTGCTGGGGCGTTCCACCGACCTCGTCACCCTGCCGTGGGTCGGCCACCGCAGCCGATCGTGGGAGCCCGAGCCGCTGCGGTTCCTGGCCTCGCGGGCGATCATCGGGATCATGGGCTCATCGGACCGGGTCGAGGAACGGATCCCCCACACCGCACGCCGGATGCGCCTGATCGGACCGTTCCTCAGCGGTCGGTAGCCGCGCCAGGGCGAGCCGGACCGGGCCGCGGCTCCTCCCGGATGTCGGCCTGGCGAGCGACCTCGTCCGCCGGCCGCTCCCCGGCAGCGATCACGACGAGGTCGCAGCGGCGGCGGCCGTCGGTGAGCTCGACGGACTCCACGGCCTCGCGTCCGTGGATGGCCCGCACGTCGCCCGGCGCGCAGCGCGCGACGACGTCGACGCCGGCGCCGAGCAGGAGGCCGGCGATCTCGGCACCGTGGCCGGCGACTTCGACGATCAGGGCCCGAGTGCCGGGCATCGTGCGCTCACGGATGAGGAGGCGCCGCACGCCGCCCGCGAGCATCACCCCGGGACGGTCGCCGTCGGGCAACACGAGCTCGCGATCGTAGGCGCCGGTCGCGTACCGGACCTCGGCCGCCGTGAGGGCGATGAGACCGCCCGGATGGACGATCCCGTGGACCCCCTCGTCGTACTCGCCGAGGTCGACCGCCGCGAGCAGGATCTGCACGCCGGCCGCGCGAGCCTCAGCCACCATCGGCCCGCTGATCTGGCGCCCGCCGGGCTCGGACAGGAGGCGTCCGCCGGACTCGTGATCGCGATCGACGATCAGGACGGACTTCCCGGCCCGGGCGCCGGCGAGCGCGGCGGCCAGCCCGGTCCGGCCTGCACCGACGACCAGGAGGTCCGTCCGGCGCTCCTCGAACGCGCCGATCGCGACGGCCTCGGGAGCGGGCGGGCGCGCCTGGCCGGCGAGGTGGGCGAGGACGCGCTCGGCTCGCCGCCAGAGGCGCGGTCGGCTCGCGAAGTGCTCGTAGTAGAACCCGGCCGGAACGAACCGGGCGACGCGATCGATCGGGAGCCACGATGCCGCCGGCCGGATCCGTTCGACCGCTTCTCCACCCCTCACCGGCGTGACGCAGGCCGCGACGCCCGGGAGCCCGTCGACGCGCATGGTGCAGCCGGGGCAGACACCGCCGACGCAGCGCAATCCGCGTGGCCGGCGGTACTTGGCGCTCCAGGACAGGGTCCGGATCCCCGCGGCGTGGAGGGCGGCACCGATCGACTGGCCCTCCCACGCATCGATGGATCGACCCTCGAACCGGAACGAAGCGGGCGGGCTCACGCCTCCGGCTCCTCGGTCGCGACGACGAGGGATGCCTCCTGGATCAGGCGACCCTCGGAGAACCGCTCGAGGGCGAACGGCGCGATCGGCGGCGGGGTCCGCCCGTCGACGATCGCCTCGGCCAGCAGGAGGCCCGCCGCCGGCGCACCCATGAAGCCGTAGATCCAGCCGCAATCAAGCCAGAATCCCTCGACGTCGGGCGCCCGCCCGAGCACCGGGGCCAGGTCGGCCGTCACGTCGACGATGCCGGCCCAGTGCCGGATGACGCGGACACCGGCGAGCAGCGGGAAGGCCGCGACGAACTTCTGGGAGGCGTCGCGGACGGCGCGCAGCGAAGTGCGCAGGCTGTCCCGCGGGGGCATCGCCTGCTGCTCTGTGCCGCCGACGAACTCGCCACGGGTCGTCTGGTGGCAGTAGCCAAGGAGGGAGAGGAGCGCGACACCGGGCCCGAGGAAGGGCCGCATCGACTCCGTGACGAGGGCCTCGAGGCGCAGGGTACGGGTGGGGATCGCCACGCCCGCGAGACCGGCCACATCGCGCGCCCGGCCGCCTGCCGCGTCGACCACGATCGGGGTCGAGATCGCGCCGCGGGTCGTATCGACGCCCGTCACCCGGCCGGATCCGACGCGGATGCCCGTGGCCGTCACGTACGGGTGCACCTCTACGCCGAGCCGCGCGGCCGCCCGAAGGTAGCCCCACACCACGGCGTCGTGATGGGCGAAACCGCCATCGCGCTGGAACAACCCGCCGGCGACCAGATCGGGGTTCAGGGCGGGAACCGCCCGGCGCACGGATCTCGCGTCGAGCAGCTCCGTCCGGATCCCAAGCTCGCGCTGGCGCTCGGCCGCGAGACGGCACCGGTCGAATGCGGACGCGTCGCTCGCCAGGACCAGGTAGCCCGCCGGCGTGAACAACACGTTGAAGTCGAGCTCGGCGGACAGCCCGTGCCACTTCCGCAGGCTGAGGTCGAAGAACGTCACCCACTCGGGCGACGAGAAGGCCGAACGGATCATCTCGCCGTTCCGACCGCTCGCACCGGCGCCAGGGTACGAGGCATCGAGCACGCACACATCGCGCAGACCCCGGCGGGCGAGCTCGTAGGCCAGCGCGAGACCCTGCACGCCACCCCCGACGATCACGGCGTCGTAGCTGGCCCGCAGCGCGCCGCGTGCCACCCCGGGGAGCGGCATCAGCGATCCACTGGTTCGCCGCCCGCGAGCGAGGCCATCCGGACCGGGAACGCGGGCGGCCGCGAGCTGGGCAGGCGGAGGGTGGCGGGATCGGCACCGGTCTCCCGGGCGATCGCCGCCATGACGAGTTCGGCACACGAGCGGCCCTGGCAGGGCCCCATCAGGGCCGCGGTGAAGCGCTTGATCGTCTCCGGGTGGTCGTAGCCGAGGCGGACGGCCCGCGCGATGTCGGCGTCGGTCACGTCATGGCAGAGGCACACGATCCGCTTCATCGCGCGCCTCGATCGCGCCAGGGTCCGCCGCCCCGGATGAGGTGGCCGCGAGCGGTCATCCGGCCGGCTACGAGCCCTGCTTCGCGGCGAGCTCGGCGCGGGTCTTCTCCCAGTCCGCCTTGAACTGGGCGATCCCCTTGTCCGTCAGCGGGTGACGGACCATCTGCCGGAGGACGGCGAACGGGAGCGTCGCGATGTGAGCACCGGCCAGCGCCGCCTGGGTCACGTGCAGCGGATTGCGGATCGACGCGGCGAGGACCTCCGCCTGAATCTCGTGGATCGCGAAGATCTCGGCCAGCTCGCGGATGACGATCATGCCGTCCTGGTTGATGTCGTCGAGCCGGCCGACGAACGGCGAGATGAGGCTCGCTCCGGCCTTCGCCGCGAGGAGGCCCTGGTTCGCCGTGAAGATGAGCGTGCAGTTCGTCCGGATCCCCTCGTCGGCGAAGCGGCTGATCGCCTCCAGGCCGTTCTCGCTGATGGCCACCTTGACCACGATGTTCGGGGCGATCTTCGCGAAGTGGCGTCCTTCCTCCAGCATCCCCTCGACGTCGTCGCTGACGCACTCCGCGGAGACCGGTCCGGAGGTGATCCGGCAGACCTCGGCGAGGATCTCGTCGTACGAGCCGCCGACCTTGGCGTACAGGCTGGGGTTCGTGGTGACCCCGTCGAGGACGCCCCACCGGGCGACGGTCCTGATCTCGGCGATATCGGCGGTATCGAGGAAGAGCTTCATCGGGACGTCTCCTGGGTCGTGGGATCGCCGGCCGGCTCGGCCGCCATCACGGGCACCTCGACCGGGCGGGCGGCGATCCGGGCGGTGAGCTCCGGCGTGCGGCCGTCGGCGACGGCGATCGCGCTGGCGATGAAGCCGTCGAACAGCGGGTGGGGCCGGTCCGGCCGGCTCTTGAACTCCGGGTGGAACTGGGTGGCCACGAACCATGGGTGGTCGCGCAGCTCGACGATCTCGACCAGGCGGCCGTCCGGCGACTGCCCGGACAGGACCATCCCGGCGGCTTCGAGCGCCTGGCGGTAGCGGTTGTTCACCTCGAAGCGGTGGCGGTGGCGCTCGTAGATGACCTCCGAGCCGTACGCCGCGGCGGCCTTCGAGCCGGGCGTCAGGCGGGCCGGGTAGAGCCCGAGCCGCATCGTCCCGCCCTTGTCCTCCAGCTCACGCTGGTCCGGCATGAAGTCGATGACCGGGTTCTCGGTGAACATGTCGAACTCGGTCGAGTTGGCGTCCCTCGTCGCGAGGATGTCGCGGGCGAACTCGATGACCGCGCACTGGAGGCCCAGGCACAGCCCGAGGTACGGGATCCGCCGCTCGCGGGCGTAGTGAGCGGCCAGGACCTTGCCCTCGATCCCGCGGTGGCCGAAGCCACCCGGGACGAGCACGGCGGCCACCCCGTCGAGCGCGGCGGCGGCGCCCTCCGGGGTCAGCGTCTCGGAGTTCACCCAGCGGATCTTCGCGTCCACCCCGTTCGCCCAGGCCGCATGGCGGAGCGCCTCGGTCACGCTCATGTACGCGTCCGGCAACTCGATGTACTTGCCCACGAGGGCCACCTCGACGGTGGGCTTGGGGCGCTTGATGAGCTCGACGAGGGCGGACCAGGCGGCGAGGTCCGGCGCGTGGGACGTCTCAGCCAGGCCGAGCTCGCGGACGACCAGGTCGCCCAGGCCGGCCTGCTCGAACTGGAGCGGGACCTCGTAGATCGTGTCGGCGGTGACCGCCGGGATGACCGCCTCGGACGGGACGTCCGTGAACAGGGCGATCTTCTCGCGGACCTCGTCGCTGACCGGGTGGTCCGAGCGCAGGACGATGACGTCCGGCTGGATGCCGATGCCGCGGAGCTCCTTGACCGAGTGCTGGGTCGGCTTGGTCTTCAGCTCGCCCGTCGCGGCCAGCGCCGGGAGCAGCGTCACGTGGACGTACAGGACGTTGTTGCGCCCGACGTCCTTGCGCATCTGGCGGATCGCCTCGAGGAAGGGCAGGCTCTCGATGTCGCCGACCGTCCCGCCGACCTCGACGATGATCACGTCCGCCCGGCCGTCCTTGGCCAGGCGCTGGATGCGCTCCTTGATCTCGTTGGTGATGTGCGGGATGACCTGGACCGTCCCGCCGAGGTAGTCGCCGCGGCGCTCCTTGGCGATCACGGCCTGGTAGATCCGGCCGGTGGTGACGTTGCTGAGCTGGCTCAGATTCTCGTCCGTGAAGCGCTCGTAGTGGCCGAGGTCGAGGTCCGTCTCCGCCCCGTCGTCGGTCACGAAGACCTCGCCGTGCTGGTACGGCGACATCGTGCCCGGATCCACGTTGATGTACGGGTCCAGCTTGAGGATCGAGACGTGAAGGCCGCGGGCCTTGAGGAGCCGGCCGATGCTGGCGGCGGTGATGCCCTTGCCCAGAGAGGAGGTGACGCCTCCGGTCACAAAGACATACTTCGCCATGGGTCACGGTCCTCCGGGGGTTTTTCGAATGGTACCGGATGGGCCCGGCCCAGGCAACCTGAGCGGCGGCTCCGGGGCCCCGGCGGGAGGCTCAGCCGGTCGGCGCGGGCGGATCGGCGCGGCCGGGGCCCCAGACCTCGGGGCCGCACAGGAACGGCCGGGCCACCGGACGCGGCAGCAGCGCGGACGCGGGGTCGCGCCGCCAGGCGTCGAGCGTCTCGTTCAGCCAGGCGTGGATCTCGGTGAACTCGGTCCAGCGCTGGAATGGCCAGCCGTTCGTCACGCAGATCGGCACGAGCGCCCGCTTGGCGAAGACCACGTCCGCATAGCCTGCGGCATAGCGGTCGCTCTCGCCGTCGCCGATGAACACGACCGCGCGGCCGGCCGCCTGGTGGGCGAGGACCCGCTGGCGCTTGCACGTGCCGCACACCAGGCAATCCGGGTGGCCGTTCGGGAAATCGATCGTGGCGCGTCCGTCGGCGAACGTCGTCCGGGCGGTGATCACCGGGAGCTCCGGCACCCCGAGCCGCCGCAGCGCCGGCTCGATGAAGAACCCGAACCCGTCGCTGACGACCTCGACCGGGATGCCCGCCGCCTGAGCCCGCCGGACGAACGGCACGAAGCCCGGGTCGTGGGGCTGCCGGGCGGCGGTCTCCAGGAGCGCGGCGCCGTCCGCCCGGACGAGCTCCATCTCCCACTCCATGAGCCGGCGCGAGCCGAGCAGGCCCTCGTCGTAGCGAGCGGCGACCTCCTCCCAGGCGCCCGGGACGTGCTCGGCCATGACCGTGTCGGAGACGTCGGTGAGGGCAATCGTGCCGTCGTAGTCGACCAGGATCGCCAGCGGGGCGGTCCCGGGCGCGAGCGGCTCGATGGACGGGGCGGCGCCGGGGGTGGTCATGCCGCCGAGGATACCCGGCCGCGGAGCGCCAGCCGGTCGCGCCGGGCGACGACCACGCCGAGGGCGATGACCGCCCCGCCGATGAGCTGGGTCGGCAGGATCTGCTCGCCGAGAAAGACCGCGGCCATGACGATCGCGAGGGCCGGCGGCAGGAACTGGAGGTTCGTGATCCGGGTCGGGCCCAGCAGCCTGATCGCCCAGAAGACGACGACGTTGCCGAGCGCCCCGGCGAGCAACCCGGAGTAGAGGACCGCGCCGGCCTGGGCGGGCCCAACCCCCGACAGGTCCGCCCCCGACAGCTCGCCACAGCCCGACGGGCGCCAGGACGAGGGTGCCGGAGAGGATCGCCCAGGTCGTGGTCCGGAGCGGCGAGTGGTGGCGCAGGGCCCCCGCGCCGAAGCTGACGTAGGCCGCCCAGCAGATCGCCGCGGCGATCGTCAGGACGTCGCCCAGCGTCCCCCCGTCGAGGCTGAACCCATGGCTCGCCGCGACGAGGGCGACCCCGACGAACGCGACTCCCGCCCCGAGCGCCTTCGCCGGCCCGAGTCGATCCGCCCCGATCGCCGCCGAGATGAGCGCCGTGAAGATCGGCGTGGAGGCGATCAGCAGGGCGGAGTTCCCCACGCTCGTCGTCGACAGAGCCGTCGGCCAGAGAAGCTGGTACGCCCCGAACCCGATGCCCCCGAGCAGGGCGATCGGGACCAGGTCGCGCCGCGGGATCCGGACCGAGCCCTCACGCCAGAAGCAGATGGCGAGGAGCACCAGCCCGGCGACCAGGAACCGCAGGAACGTGTAGCCGATCGGGGTGAGGACCGGGATCGTCGATTTCACGACGATGAAGTTCCCGGCCCAGATCGCCATCACGCCGACGGCGGCCACCTCGGCCAGGCGGCGCTCGGCGGACGCGGCCGCGCGAGCGCCGGCCGTCGACGGGGCTGAACGTTCGGCGGCGGTGCGCGAAGGCTCGGCGGTCACCAGGACGCCCGGCGCGGCGGTCGCGTCGGGCGTCGTGGACGGTGCCGGGGCGGTGGCTGCCTCGGCGGCCGACGATGGGCCGCCGGGCATGCCGGTCAGGCGCCTTCCTGGTCGAGCTCGAGCGCCTCCTCGTCGGCCTCCTCGGTCAGCTTCAGCCAGACGAACAGCCCGGCGAGGACCGCGAGCGGGATGACGATGAGCGCGCCGAGGGTGATCCCCAGGGCGACGGCCACGGTCTTGAGAGCCTTCATGGAGCTACCTCCTATCTTTCGTTCGCGCGGGCGTCCGCGCGACCTGCTCAGGCGCCGGCCGACGCGGCCGTACCCGATCCGCTGGCACGGTCGCGCAGGGCCGGAGCCCGGGCGACCATCGCGTCGATGTCCTCGCGCGTGAACTCGGCGAGGACGTGACGGCTCCCCTGGGGAGTCGCCATGAGGAGCCGGACGACGAAGGCGCCGTCCTGCTCGAAGAGGAACGTGTCCCGCGGCTTCTGCTCGTCCATGTACCGGCCGAGGACGCGGAACGCCCGCTCATAGGTGCCCGTGGCGCCCCGATCCTCCGTCCCCTGGCTTCGGCGGGCCAGCGCCTCCTCCATGAACCGGGCGATGTCGTCGTCGAGGAACGTGAGCGTCTCCTTGCCCTGGCTGCCGAGGGACTCGGACCAGCCGCCGGCGGCCGCCCCGGCGGTCACCAGCCCCTGGACGATGAACCCGTCCGGAGCCTCGGCCAAGAGGACCTCCTTCATCCCGCGCTGGTCGAGGAACGCCCCGATCGAGCGGAAGACCTCCTCGAAGTCCTGGCGGGGGGACCCCTCGTAGATCCGCACGGTTCTTCTCCTCACCTGGAGCCCCGGCCGCCGACGGGAGCCGCCGCTCAGGACCCGGTCGTCTGGTCGATGAGCCCGCGATCTCTGGCGCGGTGCTCGCTGAAGCGGAAGACGACCGTCGCCCCGAGTGTAGCGACGGCTCCGGTGGCCAGCAAGGCGACGGCGACGGTCAACGGCTCCGGCGCGGGCTGCCCGGTGAGCTGCGCGTAGAACGAGCCGGCGCCGCCGACCGAGCTCGTGCTGCCATGAAACAGCGCCCCGCGGACGCCCTCCAGCCACCAGCTCAGCGGGTTGGCCAGGCCGATGGCCTGGACCGGCCAGGGCAGCACGGCGAGCGGGAACACCGCGCCGGACACCAGGAACAGTGCGCCGGCCACGGCCTCCGGGTACGACCAGGCCTCCTGGCGGGTCTGCAGGCAGATCGCCGCGAGCAGGACCCCGATGACCACGATCGCGTGGAGGCCGAGGGCCATGACCACGAGGAGGAGGGCCCAATCGATCCGGGTTGGGTCGAACCGGACGCCGAGGAGACCGACGCCGATGGCCAGGGTGATCGCCGCGCCCATCGCCCCGACGGCGATCCGGGCGGTCCCCCGGCCGAGGAGGAAGACGATCAGGTCGCTCGGGCTGACGTAGACGTACTTCAGCATCCGGTAGCGCTCGCGATCGTCGAGCACGGACCAGGCGAGCCCGGCGATCCCGCTGATGACGAACGACCAGAGCGCGCTGCCGACGACGACGAAGGCGCGGTACTCGCGCCCGGCCGCCCCGGCGATGACCTCGAGCATCGCCACCAGGATGAGCGCGGCGCTGACCGGCTTGGCGACCGAGTAGATGAAGAACAGGACCGGGTCCGTCCAGTTCGCCTCCATCTGCCAGCCGAGGGCGGCCGCGGTCCGGAAGCTGCGGATCGCGTCGGCCGCGCCGTTCCCCCGCGTCCGGGCCGGATCGAACCGGAGGGCGTCCGCCGGGCGATCGCCCGGGCGCGGAGCTGGCACGGCTGCCGGGGCCGCCGGTGTCCCCGGGGCGGTCATCGCCAGCGCACCGTGAGCCGGCCCTCGCGCCGCGCCCGCTCCTCGAGCGAGCGCAGGGCGAACCGGGCGAGGAGGACGAAGGCGACCGTCATGACCGCGAGGATCCCGGCCTCGGCCTCCGGAGGCAGGAGGGGTGGCGGGCCGAGGCCGCCGGCGAAGGCCAGCTGGCGCATCGCGTCGAGGCCGGTGGCCAAGGGGATCGTGGCGACCGCCAGCATCCCGATCCGGCCGAGCGACGCCACCGGGAAGTTCAGCCCCGACACGAAGTAGACCGGCTCCACGAGAAGCTGGGTGAGGTGCCAGGCCTCGCGGCCCCACATCAGGAAGAGGCTGGCCAGGACCATCCCCAGCCCGTACAGCGCGGCCAGGGTCAGGAGGAACACGAGCAGGAGGAGCCCCCACTGGTCGACCGAGAAGCTGACCCCGTAGACGGCCGAGGCGATGACCAGCACGGCGAGCGCCCGGGAGCCGCTCATGACCAGCCCGCCGACGGCCATCCCGAACAGGACGCTCATCACGTCCATCGGGGCGGCGAAGTAGAGCTCCAGGTTGCCCTGGTCCTTCTCCCAGTAGAGCTGGGCGGCCATCATCCACACGACGTTGAGCCAGAACGCGGACATCGCGCCGCCGAGGACGACGAAGCCGATGTACTCCGGTGGCGCCCGCAGCGCGCGGTAGACGAACACGAACGACGAGGTCGTCAGGAACGGCAGGAGGATCTCGAAGAGGAGCCACGAGCGCTCGCGGGCGAGGCCGCGGACGCGCGGGAAGGCGCGCCCGACGACGCTCCGCAGGTTGTTCTCCAGGATCCGCCGCCGGCTCCAGTCGGCCGCCTCGCGCGGACCGGTCGACGGTCGACCGATGAACGCGCGGGTCATCCCGGGTCCTCCCCCTCGATCCCGCCGGGCTGGTGGGTCGTCAGCGGACGGGCGGGGGCCGGGCTGACCTCGTCCTTCGGGTGGTCCGCCCCCTCGTCGTCGAAGCCGCGGCCGACGAGCTCGACGAAGACATCCTCCAGGCTCGGCTCGGACTTGCGCAGGGCGAGGATCCGGGCGCCGAGCCCGCCCAGCGCGCCGACGACCCCGCCGAGGGCGGCGTCCTCGTGGAGCACCAGGTTGACCTCCACGGTCTGGCGGGAATCGCCACCCGGGCCGTCCGTGCCGTCGGTCGCGGCGGTGGCGCTGAGGACGCCCGGGAGCCGGGCCAGGGCGGATGCGCCCCCGTCGAGCCGGTCGAGCTCGATCCGGAAGATCGACTCGCGCTGGACGCGCTGCTTCAGCTCGGCCGGCGTGCCGATCGCCAGGATCCGGCCGCGATCGACGATCGCGATCCGCTCGCACAGCTCGTCCGCCTCGGCCATGTAGTGGGTCGTCAGCAGGACGGTCCGGCCGGGGACCAGGGCCCGCCAGCGGATGACGAGCTCGCGGACCGCCCGCGCCGCCGACACGTCGAGCCCGAGCGTCGGCTCGTCGAGGAACAGGATCCAGGGGTCGTTGAGGAGGCCGCGGGCGAAGTTCATCTTCTGGCGCTGGCCGGTCGACAGCGAGCTCACCCGCTGGAGGCGCTGCTCGCCGAGGCCGACCGCCTCGATCAGCTCGTCGACGCGGGCCCAGCCCTCCCGGACGCCGAGGCCGTAGAACTGGCTGAACATCCAGAGTTGCTCGCGGACGGTCAGGATCCCGTAGCCGGACTGCTCGCCGCCGGCGACCATGTTCATGATCCGCCGGATCTTCTTCGTCTCCCGCTCGACGTCGAAGCCGAAGACACGGGCCGTCCCGCCCGAGGGCAGGAGGAGGGTCGTGAGGATCTTGATGAGAGTGGTCTTGCCGGCCCCGTTCGGGCCGAGCAGGCCGAAGAACTCGCCGGGGGCGACCTCGAGGTCCACGCCGTCGAGCGCGGTGACGTCTGTGGGCTTCGCCCGGTAGACGCGGCGGATGCCGCGGGCGTCGATCGCCGGCGCCTGGATCGGAGCGGACATGGGTCCCCCGGGGGTCGGTTCAGTGACGGGCCCCGAGTCTATCACCGGGGTCCGCCCCGGGGAAGCCTCCGGTCATACCGTTGGGAGACGCTCGTCGAACATCGAGCGTTGGCTCGAGCGGCGGGGCCGGGTTCGGGCGGCGGCGCGGGCGGTGGCGAAGCGGGCGCGGGCGAGTCCTCGCCGGATCACACGTCGCCGCGCCGCATATCACGACGATGAGTAACCGGCTCGCTTCGCCGGCCGGAGGCGGCCGCTGGCGCCCTTCCGGGAGTCGCTACGGGCCCAGATATCACCCCGCGTGATGTTGAGGCCCGCAGCGACCGACCGACGAGGTTACAGGGCGATCGAACCGCGTTGGCTGATCATCGCCGTGATATCCAGTGTGTCTGCGCGGGAATGGCGCGGGACGGCGGGCCGAAGCGGGGTGGTGGGCCGAAGCGGGGCGGCGGGCGGCGCGGGGCGGTGCGGGGCGAGGGTGCCGGCAGGGCGCCGGCCGGGCGACGAAGCGGGCGGCTCCAGGTCAGCCTTCGGCGAGCGCGACGGCGAGTTGTCCGGCGAACCGGGCATCGTTCTCGATCAGGGCGGTGTTCGCCCGGATGCTCGCGCCGTCGGTCAGGGCGGCGACCCGGGCGAGGAGCCACGGGGTGAGCGCCGGGCCGTGGACGCCAGCCGCGTCCGCATCCGCGATCGCCCGGTCGATCGCCGCCCGCACGGTCTCGAGCGGGAGCGCGTCCCCCTCCGGGACCGGCACGCAGACGAGGATCCCCGAGCCGAGCCCCAGCCCGAAGTGGGTCCGCACGAGCTCGGCGGCGGCCGCGAGGTCCGGCACGGACGACGGCGCCCGAAGCCCGCTCGACCGCGAGTAGAACCCCGGCAGCTCCTCCTGCCCGACCGCCACGACCGGCACGCCCCGGGTCTCCAGGTACTCCAGGGTGAGCGGCAGGTCGAGGATCGCCTTGGGGCCGGCGCACACGACCGCGACCGGGGTGCGGGCGAGCTCCTCCAGGTCTGACGAGATGTCGAGCGTCGCCGGCCGGGCGGCGAGCGCGGAGGCCTCCGACGGCGCCGGGGTCCCGAGCGCACCGCGGTGGACCCCGCCGATCCCGCCGGTGGCGAAGACCCGGATCCCGGCCGCGGCCGCGGCGATCATCGTGGCGGACACGGTCGTCGCCGCCCAGCCGCCACCCGCCAGCGCCGCCGCCAGGTTCGGGCGGGCGGCCTTGACGACGCTCCCGGCCGGCGCCGTCCCGAGCGCGTCGAGGTCCGCGTCGGACAGCCCGACCAGCAGCCGGCCGCCCCGGATGGCGACCGTCGCCGGGACCGCTCCACTCTCGCGCACCGCGGCCTCCGACGCCCGCGCGACGACGACGTTGTGCGGATGGGAAAGACCATGGCTGATCAGGGTCGACTCGAGAGCCACGACCGGACGGCCCGCGTCGAGCGCGGCGCGGACCGCCGGAAGCAGGACGAGACGGTCGGCGATCGAGGTCACCCGTGGAGCGTAGCGCAGCGCTGCCCCAGTGCCCGACTTGACAGCGGGGCGGAATGACCTGACCATCTTGAAGCGCTGGCGCCATCCGCCTCGGTCGCCGAGATGCGGTGCCACGATCGCCCGTCCCGGGCGACCGCTGCGGTGGGTGGGGCTGGCCCGAGTCGCCCGGTTCTCCGTCGGACTGCGCGGCGGGGAGGATGCGTCGTGAGACCGCCGACCGGCGACAGCCGGGCCCCGGAGCCGGGACTTCCGTCGATCGCCTTCGTGGGGACGTACGTGCCCCGCCAGTGCGGGATCGCCACGTTCACGCGCGACCTCGTGGAGGGTCTCCGCGCGTCCGAGAAGACGTTCGGCCCGGTGGACGACCGACTCCAGGTCGTCGCGCTGGGACGCCGCGGCGAGCGGCTCGCCTATCCCCCGGTCGTCCGTCACCGGCTCCCGGCGAGCGACCGCGCCGCCTACCGCCGCCTGGCCGCCAGTCTCGAGGCCGACGGCGTCCAGGTCGTCTGCGTCCAGCACGAGTACGGGATCTTCGGCGGCCCGAGCGGGACCCACCTCCTCGACCTCCTCGATGCGCTGACCGTGCCCGTGGTGACGACCCTCCACACGATCCTGGCCAGGCCCACGCCGCTCCAGAGGCGGATCATCGAGCGGCTGGCGGAGCGGTCCGCCCGGCTCGTGGCGATGACCGAGCGCGGCCGGACGATCCTCGTGGAGAGGTACGGCGTGCCCGACGAGCGCGTGGAGGTCATCCCCCATGGCGTCCCGGACTTCCCATCGATCGATCCTGCGCTGGCCAAGGCACGCGTGGGCGCCGGCGACGCTCCGCTCATCCTCAGCTTTGGCCTGCTTGGGCCCCACAAGCGCCTCGAGCTCGTCCTCGACGCGCTCGCCCGGATCGAGGGGGACGTGCCGGCGGCCCGTTATGCGATCGTCGGGGCGACCCACCCGGAGATCCGCCGTAGAGTCGGCGAGGCCTACCGCGGGGAGCTGGCCGAGCAGGCCGTCCGGCTCGGGCTGGACGGCCGGATCCTCTTCGTGGATCGGTACGTGGATGACGCCGAGCTCGCGACCTGGCTCTCGGCCAGCGACATCTTCGTGACGCCCTACGCGAACGCCCAGCAGATCACCTCTGGGACGCTCGCCTACGCGGTCGCCGCGGGGGCCGCCGTCGTGTCGACCCCGTACGAGCACGCGCTCGAGCTCCTGGGCGACGGACGTGGCGTCCTCGTCCCGTTCGACGACGTCGACGCGCTCGCCGGGGCCCTCAGCGGGCTCCTCACCGACGAGCCCTGGCGGCGGGCGATCCGCCGGCGAGCCCGGGCCCACGGCCGGACGATGATCTGGCCACGAGTCGCGGAGCGCTACGGAGCGCTCTTCGCCAAGGTCGTGGCGGAGGCTCGGGGTGGCGCCCTGGCGACGGACTGGATCGTGCCCTGGTTCGACCCGGCCCTCCACCGGGGCCAGACGCAGCCCGAGGTCCCTGTCCCGGGGATCGCCCCCGTGCCCTCCGAGCTCCCGGCGCCACGCGACCCGGACTGGCTGCCCGAGGCGCCCGAGGAGATCCCCGAGGCGCCCGAGGAGATCCCCGAGGCGCCCGAGGAGATCCCCGAGGAGCTCCCGACGCCGGAGGAGGTTCCGGCGGCCGTCCGTCGCCACCTCGACGAGCTGGGCGATCGGGTGGGGATCTTCCAGTTCGCCCGCGGCCGGGCGCCGGATCCGACGCACGGCTACTGCACGGACGACGTCGCCCGGGCGCTGCGGGTCGACCTCCGTCACGCGGAGACCACGGCCGCGCCGGGGGCGGTCGTCGCCGCCGCGATCCGCCGCGACGTGGCCTTCCTCCGCGCCGCGTTCGATCCCGCGACCGGGCGGTTCCGGAACTTCCGCTCGAGCGACGGTCGCTGGGCGGAGGGCATCGGCTCGGAGGACGCCCACGGGCGGGCCGTCCTGGCGCTCGGCGAGACGGTCGCCCGGACCTTCGACCTGGGGGCCCTGGTCGAAGCCCGTCGGCTCCTTGCCGCCGCCCTCCCGGCGAGCCTCGGCCTGGAGTACGCGAGACCGTGGGCCTACGCGCTCCTCGGGTGTGCGGCGGCGCTCGACGACCCGCCGTCGGCCGCGCCCGCCCGGCCGGTCCTGGCGGCCCTCGCCGACCGGCTGGCCGGCGCGGTGGAGCGAGCCCGCGCCGCCGACCCGGCCTGGCCATGGCCGGAGACGCAGGTCACCTACGACAACGGGGTCGTGCCCGAGGCGCTCATCGTGGCCGGCGTCCGGCTCGGGCGGCCCGCGCTCGTCCGCCTCGGGACGTCCGTCCTCGACTGGCTGCTCGCCGCCGAGACCGGGCCCGACGGCCGGATCCGTCCGATCGGCAACCGGGGCTGGTGGCCACACGGCGGCCGGTCGGCGCGCTGGGACCAGCAGCCTATCGAGCCCGCCTCACTCGTCCTCGCCGCGGCCGCGGCCCTCGAGGCGACCGGCGAGCCGGGCTGGGCGGCGGCGGCGGCTCGGGCCTACCGCTGGTTCCTGGGCGCCAACGACCGGGGCATCGCGCTCGCGGACCCCGACCGGGGCGCCTGCCGGGACGGTCTGGAGCCGGATGGCGTCAACCGGAACGAGGGCGCCGAGTCGACGCTGGCCTGGCTCCTGTCCGTCGAGCGGATCCGGGAGCTTCGTCAAGGGCGGTCGGCCGCCCGCCGGCGGTCCGGCCTGGGGCAGGTCCGGACGTACGCCAGGATGTCGGCCAGCCGGGCGGACGCCATCGCGACGCTCGAGTCGGCGGAGCCGTAGTACATCCGGAGCTCGTCCGTCGCCTCGTCATGCACCCAGCCGCACGGAAAGACGACCCCGGCGACGTCGCCGGCCTGCTCGTACGGCTCGACCGGCCCCATGACCCACTCGTCGCTCCGGTGGAGCACAATCCGCGGGTCGCCGAGGTCGAGCAGGGCGAGCCCGACCCGGTAGATCGCGCCGCTCGCCGTGCGATGGACGCCGTGGTACAGGATCAGCCAGCCCTCGGGCGTCTCGAGCGGCGGCGGCCCGAGGCCGATCTTCCCGGCGTCCCACCACGCCCCCTCGCGGGCGTGCAGGAGGAGCGCGTGGTCGCCCCAGTGGCGGAGGTCGGGCGAGAACGACAGCCAGATGTGGGTCCCGCCGGCGAGCGGCGTGGGGCGGTGGATGAGCGCCCAGCGACCGTCGATCCGGCGGGGGAAGAGTGCCGCGTCCTTGTCCTCGGGTGGCATCGCCGGACCGAGCCGGGTGAACGTCCGGAAGTCCTTGGTCACGGCCAGGGAGACGAGTGGGCCGCGCCGGCTGTACGCGGTGTAGGCGATGGCCCATTCCTCGCGCTCGGCGAGCCAGGTGACCCGGGGATCCTCGACGCCCCAGACCTCCTCGGGATGGCGCCGCGGGTCGGACGCGAAAGTCGGCCGATCGTCGATCCACCAGCCGTGGATCCCGTCCGCGCTCCGGGCGACGGTCAGGTGGGAGATCCCGCGCAGGTCCTCGACCCGCATCAGGAGGACGGTGTCCCCGTTCATCCGGGCGGCCGCCGGATTGAACACGGAGTTCACCGGATAGGGCATGGCGGCCGCGGTGATGATCGGGTTCGCCGGAGACCGCGTGAACAACGTCGCGCCACCCATCGCGGCGGAGTCTAGCATCGGCACCTGTCCGTTCGGGCACGCGGTGCGGGAACGCGGTCCATCCGGCCGGTCGGTCCGCTAGGCTGGGCGGATGCCGCACGCAAACGAGCCCCGACCGGCCCAGCTGCCGCCGATGACCCCTGAGATCGTCCGCCGCCAGGTGGTCGTGGAGGAGCACGACCTCGCTCCCGACGGGCGCTGGGCGGTGATCGTCCGCCGGGCCGTGGCGGGCGACCGCTACGTGTCGCACCTGTGGCTCGTGCCGCTCGGGCGCGGCCGGCCGCGCCCGCTGACCCGCGGCGCCGGCCGCGACAGCCGGCCCAGGGTGAGCCCTGACGGCCGGAGGATCGCCTTCCGCCGGAGCGACGTGGGCGACGCCAGGTCCGCCCAGCGGTTGATGGTGATCGAGCTCGACGGCGACCCAGCCGGCGAGCCGGCCGCCGCGACGATCGGCGAGCCCTGGACGCTCACGCCGGGTCCGGCCCAGGTCGGCGAGCTGGCCTGGGCCCCGGACGGCCGCCGGCTGGCGTTCACCGCCGAGGCGCCCGAGCCGCGCTTCCTGGTCGGGCGCGAGGTCGCAGGCCGCGCGCCGCTCGGGCGCCGGATCCGGCGGATCGACTGGCGCCACGACGAGTCCGGCCATGTCGACCGCTGGGACCATCTCTTCGTCGTGCCCGCCCGCGAGGGAGCGCGCGCCCGGCGCCTCACCCGGGGCGACTTCCGCGTCGCCGGCATCGCCTGGCGGCCGGACGGACGGGCGATCGCCTTCGCGGCCGACCGCGGCCCGGAGCCCGACCTCCGCCCGCGGACCACGATCTGGGCCGTGCCGGCCCGCGGCGGCGAGCCGGTCGAGCTGATCGCCCTGGGCGGGTCGGCGAGCGCCCCGGCGTACTCCCCCGACGGACGCTGGCTGGCCGCCATCGGCGTCGTCGAGCCGGACGCGCTCGACGACGTCAGCCCCGACCTCGTCGTGGCGCCGTCGGACGGCTCCGCGCCGGCCGTGCCCCTCGCCCCGGAGCTGGACCGGCCGGTCGGCAACTGGGTGGACACGGACCTCAACGGCTGGATGGCCGCCGGCCGGCACGGCCCCGCCTGGACGGCGGCGGACGAGATCGTGGCGATCGTCTCGGACCGTGGGCGGAGCGTCCCCTGGCGGTTCCCCGTCGATCCGGCCACGGGCCGCGCGGCCGGCGCACCGGAGCCGCTCGTCCGGGCCGACGCCGCCTGCGTCACGCTCGCGGTCGGGGTCGCGGACCCCCTTCGAGGCCGCGGCCGGGGACGACGGGGACGACCGGCCCGCCGCCCGATCGTCAGCGTCGTGGGGACCCTCGGCGGCCGGGCCAACGAGCTGATGACCGTCGAGGGCTCGGGGCCGTCCGCCCGACTCCGGGTCCGGACGACCCTCGGCTCCGCCTGGCAGCGCCGCGTCCGCCAGCCCGAGATGCGCTGCCTGCAGGCGCCCGGCCCCGGCGGACCGATCGAGACCTGGATCGCCTCACCGCCGGGCGCGGGCGACGCCGCACTGCCGACCGTCGTCGACGTCCACGGCGGGCCCCTCGGGGCATGGGCGCCGGCGCCGTCGCTCGAGGTCGCCCTCCTCGTCTCGCGCGGCTACCGGGTGGTGCTCCCGAACATCCGCGGCTCGGCGACGTACGGCCGCGACTGGATCCGGCCGCAGCTCGGAGACTGGGGCGGCGTGGATGCCGCGGACGTTCACGCCGCGCTCGACGAGGTCGTCCGGCTCGGCCTCGCCGACCCGGCCCGCACCGGCGTCCTCGGCCTGAGCTACGGCGGGTTCATGGTCCACTGGCTGATCGGGACGAGCGACCGGTTCCGGGCCGCCGTGTCGGAGAACGGCGTGGCCAACCAGGTCAACGCCTGGGCCAACTCGGACACGGGCGTGGAGTACAACCGGGTCGCCCTCCTCGGGGACCCGCTGACCCGCGAGGGGATGGAGCGGCTCTGGTGCCAGTCACCGCTGGCCCACGTCGCCAACGTCCGGACGCCGCTCCTGATGTTCCAGGCCGAGGCGGACGAGCGCTGCCCCAAGGCGGACAACGAGCAGTTCTTCACCGCCCTGCGGGTGCTCCGCCGCGAGGTGGAGTACGTCCTCTACCCGGAGGAGTACCACGTCTACGCGACCACCGGCCGCCCGGACCGCCGGGTCGACCGGATGACCCGCATGCTCGACTGGTTCGACCGCTTCCTGAAGGCATAGGCCCCGGCACCGAGCCCGGGTTGCGGCCCCGGCCAGCCGAGGGCCGACCCCTGCCCCCGGTCAGCCGAGGGCCAGCTCCGGGCGCGGCGAGGAAACCTGCCGGGCCGCGGTCCGATGACCGGCCAGCGCGGCGCGCCGCAGGCCGACGACGATCGACCGGCCGGCCGCCCGCGACGCCAGCCACTCGGCGAGGAACCCGGCGTCGAACGCGTCGCCGGCGCCGGTCGTGTCCGCGGCGGCGATCGACCTCGTCGCGACGTCGAAGCGGGGCGGCCACTCGCCGCGGCTGAGGATCGTGGCCCCCTCCGCACCGCGCTTCACGACCACCAGCGGGGCGAGCCTGAGCGCCCGGTCGGACGTCCGTCCACCGGCGCCGACCAGCCCGTGGAGCTCGACCGCGGTGGCGAAGAGCACATCCGGCGCGGCCTCCCGGACCAGCTCGACCGCCGCCGTCCGACCGCCCGCCAGGAGCGGCCCGACGGACGCCAGGTCGAGGCTGATGAGCGCCCCCGCGCCGCGCGCGAGCCGGACCGCCTCTCGACCGGCGAGCCCCAGCGGCTCCCCGAGGAGCGAGTACGCCGGGAGGTGGAGGAGGTCCGCCCCGCTGAACCAGCCCGCCCGGAGATCGGCCGGCGTCAGGGCTTCGGCCGCCCCGCGGTCCGTCACGAACGAGCGCTCGCCGCCCGGGGTCACGAGCACGCCGATCCGCCCGGTCCGCCGGCCGGCGACCCGGCCCACCCGCGGGACGACCCCGTCGGATCGGACCGCCGCCACGAGCGCCCGGCCCGCGGCATCCCGTCCGACCGCCGAGATGAGCTGGGTCGCGACGCCCAGCCGGGCCAGCCAGCGCGCCGTGTTCGCGGCCGAGCCGCCCTGGCAGAGCGACACCCTGCCCGGGACGTCCGTGCCCGTCTCCGGCGCCCGCGCCGGCGCCAGCACCACGTCGAGGACGAGGTCGCCCAGGACGACCACGCGGGGTGGACGCGGCCGCTCGGTACGGGCGGAGCGGATGGAGCGGAGGGGCGGCATGCGACGAGCATAGCGAGCGCGAGCCGAGCGCCGGACTACAATGGCGTCCCCGCCGCCCCGGACAGACGGAGCACCGACGACCCATGACGATCGCCGCGGACCGACTGGACCGCCTCGCCATCGACACGATCCGGACCCTCTCGATCGACGGGGTCCAGGCGGCGAACTCGGGCCACCCGGGCGCCCCGATGGGCATGGCCCCGATGGCCTACGTGCTCTGGACCCGCTTCCTCCGGCACGCGCCCACCCGGCCCGACTGGCCGGACCGCGACCGGTTCGTGCTCTCCGCGGGGCACGCCTCGATGCTCCTCTACTCGCTCCTCCACCTGACCGGCTACGACCTGCCGCTGGCCGAGCTCCAGCACTTCCGCCAGTGGGGCTCGCGGACGCCGGGCCACCCGGAGTACGGGCAGACCCCCGGCGTCGAGGCGACGACCGGCCCGCTCGGCCAGGGGTTCGCCAACGCGGTCGGGATGGCCATCGGCGAGCGGCGCCTCGCCCACGAGTTCAACCGGCCCGGCCACGAGGTGGTGAGCCACCACACCTGGGCGATCTGCTCGGACGGGGACCTGCAGGAGGGGATCGCCTCGGAGGCGGCCTCGCTCGCCGGCCACCTTCGGCTGGGCAAGCTGGTGATGCTCTACGACGACAACCGAATCCAGCTCGACGGCCCGACCGCGATGGCCTTCAGCGAGCACGTCATCGAGCGGTTCGACGCCTATCGCTGGCACACGGAGCGGGTCGAGGACGGGAACGACGTCGAGGCGATCGCCGAGGCGCTGCGGGTCGCCCACGAGGATCCGCGCCCGAGCCTCATCGCCGTGCGGACCCACATCGGCTACGGCTCGCCCAACAAGCAGGACAGCCAGAAGGCCCACGGGGCGCCGCTCGGCCCGGACGAGGTCCGGCTCACGAAGGAGGCCTACGGCTGGGACCCGGACCTGACGTTCCACATCCCGGACGAGGCGGCCGCGATGTTCTCCCGGGCGATCCCGCGCGGCGAGGCGCTCGCCGAGGAGTGGGCGTCCCGGCTGGAGCACTACGCGCGGGCCTACCCGGCCGAGGCGGCCGAGCTCCGCCGCCGGCTCGACGGCGACCTCCGCCCGGATGCCACGGCCGGCCTGAAGACCTACGCCGTGGGCGAGGACTTCGCCACCCGCCAGGCAAGCCAGGCCGCGATCCAGGCGCTGGCCGGCCCGGTCCCCGAGCTGTTCGGCGGCGCCGCGGACCTGTCCGAGTCGAACCTCACCGACGTGCAAGGGGCGGCGGACGACTTCAGCGCCGACGACGCCGGCAGGAACCTCCGCTTCGGCGTCCGCGAGCACGCCATGGGCGGGATCGCCAACGGGATCGCCTACCACGGCGGGTTCATCCCCTACGCCGGGACGTTCCTCACCTTCAGCGACTACATGCGCGGCTCCGTGCGCATCGCGGCGCTCGCCGGGCTCCACGTCATCTACGTCTGGACCCACGACTCGGTCGGGCTGGGGGAGGACGGGCCGACCCACCAGCCGGTCGAGCATTACGCCGCGCTGCGGGCGATCCCGAACCTATGGTTCATCCGGCCCGGCGACGCGAACGAGGCTACGGCGGCCTGGGCGGTTGCCCTCGAGCGGGCGGACGGTCCGGTCGCTATCGCGCTCACCCGCCAGAAGCTGACCACCTTCCCGGAGACGGCCGAGGGGGCCGCCGCCGGCGTCCGGCGGGGCGGCTACGTCCTGCGCGAGTCGAGCGGGGGCCCGGCCGGGATCGACCTCGTGATCGTGGCCAGCGGCTCGGAGCTGGCCCTCGCCACCGACGCCCGCGACGCCCTCGAGGCGGACGGGATCCGGACCCGGGTCGTCTCCCTCCCCTGCTGGGAGCTGTTCGAGCGCCAGCCGGCCGGCTACCGTGAGGCCGTCCTGCCGCCGGCGACCCGGAAGCGGGTGACGGTCGAGATGGGCGTGTCGCTCGGCTGGGAACGGTACGCGGGCGACGAGGGCGCGATCCTGGGCATCGACCACTTCGGCCAGAGCGCGCCCGCGGTTACGATTTTCGAGCGCTTCGGCTTCACCCCCGAGCGGGTCGCCGACGTCGGCCGGGCCGTCGTCCGCGACGGCCTCCACGGCCGGATCCCCACCGTCGACCCCGGTCACCAGCCGGCGGGCCTGGGCCTCCCCGGCCACGGCACTCCCCACTGAGCGCGAACGGGAGTCGCTGATGCGCGTCGCGTTCGCCGCGGACCATGCCGGAGCGCTGCTCAAGGCAGAGCTCATCCGCCGGCTCGCCGCCGCCGTCCCGGACCTCGAGCTCGTCGACCTCGGCGGCGACGGCTCCGACCCGACCGACGACTACCCGGACTTCGCCCGCCGGCTCGGTCTGGCCGTCCGCGACGGCGAGGCGGACCGCGGGATCCTCATCTGCGGCTCGGGCGTCGGCGCCTCGGTCGCGGCGAACAAGCTCCGGGGCGTCCGCGCCGCCGTCTGCCACGACACCTATTCGGCCCACCAGGGCGTCGAGCATGACGACCTCAACGTCCTCACCCTGGGCGCCCGGGTGATCGGGCCGGAACCCGCCTTCGAAAGCGCCCTGGCGTTTCTCGGCGCGACCTTCTCCGGAGAGCCGCGCCACCGCCGCCGCCTCGACAAGGTCCTCGCGATCGAGGCCGAGGAGATCGCGGGGTAGCTCCCGTGCCATCCGGCCCGAGGCCCCCGCCCCGCCCGTTCCCGCTCGGCGGCCTTTGCGTCACCCGAACGAACGTGACGTCCCGGACGCGCATCTGGTCGGATCTGTGCGCGTCGCGCAAGAGGTGAGTCATTCCTTTCGCGAGACGCACAGAATCGGCATCCCGGGCGTCGACGACGTCGCGTTCATTCGTCACGCGCAAACCGGGCCAGGACCGCGGGTCGAGACCGGCCCGGACCGCGGGCGGAGACCGCCGGACGGCCTCAGCCGCGGCGGGCGAGGCTGGCGTGGAAGCGGTAGCGGTCGCCGCGGTAGGTCAGCCGGCAGAGCTGGACGGGCCGGCCGGCTGCGTCGTACGAGAGCTGGTCGGCGCGCAGGACGGGCCCGCTCTGCCCGAGCTCGAGGAGCCGCGCCTCGTCCGCGTCAGCGGCGTCGGCACGGACCACGTAGTCGGCCCGGATCGGGGCGCAGCCCGCCTCGGTCATCGCCTCATAGAGCGAGGCGCTCGTCCAGTCCCGATCGAGGAGGTCCGGCACGCGTGAGACGGGCAGCAGGCTGCGGTCGATCGCGAGCGGGACGCCATCGAGGAGCCGCAGGCGGTCCAGCTCCACGACCGGGGCGCCGGGCGCGACGCCGAGACGCTCCGCCTCATCAAGGGTCGCCTCGCGCGTCGTGGCGGTGAGCACCCGGGCGGTTGCCCGGAGGCCGCGCGTCCCGGCGATCGCGGTGAAGCTGAGCAGCTCGTTCTCCGGCTCCTCGAAGCGCTGGACGCGGACGAACCAGCCACGGCCGGCGGCGGCGGCGATCAACCCCTCCGCCTCCAGCTCACGCAGCGCCCGGCGGACGGTCACCCGGCTGACGCCGAAGCGCGCGCACAGGTCCCGCTCGGACGGCAGGTGCGCGGCGTCCCCCGGCAAACCGGCGCGGAGATCCTCGGCCAGCGCGCGCGCGACCGCGACGTAGCGTCGATCGCGGGATGCGCCCGCCAGACCTTCCCCGGCGATGCCTGGAGCCATCAGACCTCCCACGTGCCCGAAGAATGGTACCGGTGGTCCCTATAAATGTCACCATCGGTCTGCTATTCTGCTCCCCGTCGCGCGCGCCCGACTGCACCCGTCAGCAGCGCGCCCTGTGCGATCGTCAGATCGGGAATCCTGAAGGAGGAGTCAACGATGTCGACCCCCACCACGGGTCACCGGAGCGGGAGACGCCTCGCGGCCCTCCTCGGCGCGGTGGCCATCGCCGTCGCGGCATGCGGCGGGGGCGGAGCCTCGCCGAGCGCCGGCCCGGTGACGCTCAACGCCCTGTTCATGAAGCAGGCCGCGTACTCCGAGGATAACGTCAAGGAGATGGCCGCCGCGTTCACCGCGGCCAACCCCAAGGTCACGGTCAACCTGGAGTTCGTCGCCTACGACGCCCTCCACGACAAGATCGTGACCAGCCAGGCGGGCGGCGCCGGCACGTACGACACGGTCCTGATGGACGCCATCTGGCCGGCCGAGTTCGCCAAGGCGAACCTCGTCGTGGACATCACCGAGCAAGATCCCCGCCGAGTACAAGAGCGACGTCTTCGAGTCGCGCATTCGCCGGCGCGGCGTATCAGGACAAGTTCTATGCCGTGCCCTGGATCAACGACACGAAGTTCCTCTTCTACAACAAGAAGATGCTGGCCGACGCCGGCTTCAGCGCTCCGCCCAAGACCTGGGATGAGCTTCTCACCCAGGCCAAGGCGATCAAGGACAAGGGCATCGTGGAGTACCCGCTGGCCTGGAGCTGGTCGCAGGCGGAAGCCGCGATCTGCGACTGGACGCAGCTCGCCGCCGTGATGGGCGGCGCGAACTTCGTCGACGATCAGGGCAAGGCGCAGTTCAACCAGGGCGGCGCGCTCGCCGCGCTCCAGTGGATGAAGAAGACCGTCGACGATGGGCTGACGAACCCCGCCTCGACCGGCTTCCTCGAGGAGGACGTGCGGAACACGTTCTCGGCCGGGAGCGCCGCCTTTGCGCTCAACTGGACGTACATGTTCAACCTCGCCAACGACCCCGCGCAATCGAAGGTCGCCGGCCAGGTCGGCGTCGTCGCGAGCCCCGGGGAGCAGCGCGGCAACGTCCGGGGTCAACGGCGGCATGGGGATCGCCGTGACCCAGGGCTCCAAGCATCCGGACGAGGCGCTCAAGTTCGCCCTGTGGATGGCCAGCAAGCCGATGCAGGACAAGTACGCGGCGCTCAGCCTGCCGATGTGGAAGTCGTCCTTCCAGGACGCCGCCATCACGAAGACGGCGCCCGAGCTGTTCGCAGCCGCGAACGGCGAGTTCACCAACCTCGTCGTTCGACCGGTCGTCCCGTACTACACGGCGCTCTCGGGCGCGCTCCAGGTCGCCCTCCAGGAGGCGCTCACGGGCAAGAAGACCCCGCAGCAGGCGCTCGACGACGTCGCGGCGAAGCTGCCCACGCTCCAGAAGTAACCGAGACCCGCAAGTGGGCCAGGTGATCGCGGCGCGGCGCCGGCTGAATCCGCGCACCTGGTCCGAAGCCTGGACGGCGGGGGCGTTCGTCACCCCCGCCGCCCTGGTCATCCTGCTCATCGTGGCCTACCCGCTCGTGCGAGCGCTGTGGCTGAGCATCCACGACGTCGTCCTCACGAGACCGGGCCAGGAGCCGCTCGTCGGGCTCCAGAACTACACCACCGAGCTCACCAACCCGGACTTCTGGGCCGCCGTCGGGCGGTCCCTCTCGTTCACGGTCCTGTCGACCGCCCTCGAGCTCCTCCTCGGGGTGGGGCTCGCCCTGCTCATGGACCAGCCGCTCCGGCTCCGCTGGCTGCTCCGCTCGCTGGTCATCCTGCCGTGGGCGCTGCCCACGATCGTCAACGCGCTGATGTGGCGCTGGATCGACCACGCCGAGTACGGGGCGCTCAACGCGCTCCTTACCAGTCCGGGCTGATCGACGGCTACCAGCAGTGGCTGTCGAATCCGGACACGGCCATGTGGATGGTGATCCTGGCCGACGTCTGGAAGATGACCCCGCTCGTAGCGATCCTCGTCCTCGCCGCCCTCCAAGGGATCTCCCGCGAGCAGGTCGAGGCGGCCCGGGTGGATGGCGCCGGGATCGTCGCGACGTTCCGCTACGTCGTCCTGCCGCTGCTGACCCCGACGCTCCTGATCATCCTCGTCCTGCGAGCAATACGAGAACTGAACGAAGGCAACCAGTACATAC
>CAWJIC010000074.1:0-65450 GCA_963842755.1 uncultured Chloroflexia bacterium
GTGTATTGCTCGGCGAGGACGGCTATTCCGGCTTCATGATGCGCGACCCGACGACCGGCGCGGAGGTTCCGACCGAGCTCGACCCGTTGCTGCGGGCCCACGCCGTACGGCGGGTGATCGTCGGCGGGCTGGCGACCGACTACTGCGTGAAGGCGACCGCGCTCGACGCGGCCCGCCTCGGCTACCAGACGAGCGTCCTCGCCGACGGGATCCGGGCGGTCGACCTGGCCCCCGGTGACGGCGAGCGGGCGCTGGCCGAGATGGCCGCCGGCGGCGTTGCGATCATCGGGCAGGCACAAGGGTGATTCGCCGGCTCGCGAGACTCGTCATCGGCGGGCTCGCCGGCGCGTTCCTCGTCGACCGCTGGCTCGGCGGGCTCAGGGTTGACGAGGCCGGCCGGCCCGCCCCCGACCCAATCCGGACCCGGGTCGAGGTCGACGCCCCGATCGGCGAGACCTGGGCGGCCCTCGTCGATCTCACGCGCCAGCCCGAGTGGATGACGGACCTGAAGTCGGTCGAGATCCTCACCCCGGGCCCGCTCCGGGTCGGGTCGCGCGCGACGGCGACGGTCCGGATCCTCGGGATCGTCGTGGCGGACCCGGTCGAGGTCGTCGAGCTGGCCCCGCCGCACCGCTACGGGATCCGCCACGATGGTGCGTTCAAGGGCCACGGGCTGATCACGCTCGACACGATCGACGGCGGCCGGCGGACCCGGGTCGAATGGTCGGAGACGCTCGTCCCGCCGGTCCTGCCGAACCTTGGCGCAGTCATTCAAGCCCCGATCCTCGGGCGGATCTTCCGGGCGGACCTCGAGCGGTTCAAGGCGCTGGCCGAGGCCGGGGTGACAACCGCCGCGGCCGGGGTACCAGTCGCCGATCCCGGTTGAAGCTCCACCTCGTCGACGCCACGTACGAGCTGTTCCGGGCGCACTTCGCGCCGCGCCCGCCGGTCCGCGGCCGCGACGGCGTCGTCCTGTCCGGCGTCTCCGGCCTGGTCGAGCAGCTCCTGCTCCTGCTCCGCGAGGAGGGCGCCACGCACGTCGGCTGCGCGACCGACCAGGTCATCCGGTCCTGGCGCAACGACGCGTACGCCAGCTACAAGACCGACGCCGGCGTGCCACCCGAGCTGCTTGCCCAGTTCCCGATCGCCGAGGCCGCCATCCGGGCGCTCGGGCTCGTCCTCTGGCCGATGGTCGAGTTCGAGGCGGACGACGCGATCGCCGCCGCGGTCGCCCGCTTCGACGCTGCGCCCGGCGTCGACCGGATCGTCGTCTGCACGCCGGACAAGGACTTGGCCCAGCTCGTCCGGGACGACCGCGTCGTGCTGTGGGACCGCCGCCGCGGGCTCGTTTACGACGACGCCGGGGTCCGCGCGAAGTGGGGCGTGCCGCCCTCGTCGATCCCCGACTGGCTGGCCCTCGTGGGCGACGCAGCGGATGGCTACCCCGGGCTTCCGGGCTGGGGAGCGAAGTCGGCCGCGGCGGTCCTCGCCGGCTTCGGTTCGCTCGAGGCGATCCCCCGCAAGTCGTCCAAGTGGGAGATCGCCGGCCTCCGCAACGCCCCGGGCCTGGCGGCCACCCTCGCCGAGCAGTGGGACGCCGCGCTCCTGTACCGGGAGCTCGCCCGGCTGCGGACGGACGCACCGATCCCCGAGACGGACCCCGAGGAGCTGCGCTGGCGGGGCACCCCGCGCGAGCGCTGGCACGCATTCTGTGACGAGGTCGGGCTGCGGCGGCTGCGCGATCGCCCCCACCGCTGGCACGACGACTGATCCCTGTCGCGCGGGCTGCCGGGCGGCGTCCCATTCCGGCGGTGTTACGCGGGCGTACTTCACGCGTGTAGTTCCAACCGGAAGGATCGGCCGACAGCCTGTGCGTTACAGTACCTGCGGGAGGAAACGGCCTGCCAAGATCTGGCTCTGCCATGCCGTCCCGAGATCGCCCATGAGTGGGACCAAGCCAATGTTGGCATGCCGCTGACGGAGCGCGCGGGCACGACGCGGGCGGTCTCATGGGTCTGCGCTCTCGACTCGTCGCACGTCTGGCCTGCGCCTTGGATCAGCGATGTGCCCGGCTGACCGGCGGTCCCACGCACGGCCGGATCTCGCAGAACAAGCAGCCAGGACGGCGGAGCATGTTGCCCGTCATCCAGTGGAGCGACCTGACCGGCGACCTCTCGACCAGCCATTCTGACTGGGGTCCCCCCCGCAGGTAACGCACAGGTGTCTCACCCGGCTTTACAGGATCCGGTCGTCGAGTTGAGGTCTACGGCGTTTCCTCGGTCAGCTCGACGCCGGAGGGGACAGGGTGGGCCTGCTTCTTGACTGGCCCAGGCCCAAGATCTAGCTCCCGGACGTCACACTCAGCCACTGGGGCATCCATTGGAGCCGGATGCTCGTCGGTTGAGGAGAAGGAGAAGGGAGGACAGGGGGGCAGGAGTGCGTCCAGGTCTTCTGGCGCTGCCGCGGACGGGGCCGGCTTGGTCGGTTCGATCGACGATGCTGGAGTCGGGGCGGCCTGCTCGACGGTCTGGGCAGGAACCCCTCGCCCCGTCGTCGTGCGTCCTGACAGCGAGCTGCTAGCCAGGAGCACCAGAGACAGTGCGAGGATGGTAACGATCGCGGCACGATAGGCGGATGGTGTTCGGCGGTGTCGAGGCACGCTAGCACGATCCTTTGTAGGCAAAGAAGCGTGAGTACAGGTCCAACCAACTGGTGCAATAGACGCTCGAGGAATCGTCGGCGGCCGTTGCGATCGCGACGACAACGGAAACGACGCGCAGCATGCCGCTATCCCCAACTGACGAGTCGACTAAAGGTACACCCGAGCGGCCCCATATCAAGAACTTCCGGCAGCCCGGGTGGGGGCTCGACAGGGCCCGATCCAGAACGCCGACCGTCGAGGGCGACTCCGCCTCAGGCTTTGGGCCGGACGAGCCCCAGCAGCCGGGCGTGGTGGGCCGGCGGGGCGGCGAGGACGCCGAACGTGCGCGTGCCGCGGGCGATGTCGAACCAGGGGCCGCCGGTCGACGCGTCGGTCACCAGCGCGCCGGCCCGCTCGGCGATCAGCCCGGACGCGGCCACGTCCCAGGCGGACAACCCGTGGGTCTGGGCGAAGGCGTCGAACCGGCCGTTGGCCACGTAGGCGAGGGTGAGCGCGGACGAGCCCAGCCGGCGGGTGACCCGGATCGCCTGGCGGATCGCGGCAAGCCGCTCCGACAGCTGCGGACCGTCGATCGTGAGGGAGATGACGAAGTCGGACAGGAGCGCCTTGTCGCTCGCCCGGATCGGTCGGCCGTTGAGCGTGGCAGATCCGTCCGCAGTGGCGGCGAACGTCTCGTCCCGGACCGGGTCGCGGACGACCCCGACGCTCGGCCGGCCGTCCACGACGAGGCCGATCGCGACGCAGAAGATCGGGATCCCGTTGGCGTAGTTGACCGTGCCGTCGAGCGGGTCGACGACCCACACCCGGCCGCTCGTCCCGACCCCGATGCCCGACTCCTCGGCGAGGACGCCGTCGTCCGGGAACGCTTCGCGGATCGCGCCCAGGATGAGCGTCTCGCTGAGGTGGTCGACCTCGGTCACGACGTCCTTGGCGCTCTTGTGGCTGATCCGCTCGACCTTGTCCAGCCGCTCGAGGAGGAGCTCGCCGGCCCGCGTGGCGACCTCGCCGGCGAAGGCGAGCTCGAGCGCGAACCGGTCCCCGGTCACGGGCCGGTGCACTCGACGGCGAGCGGCCGCAGGACGCCGCCGAGCATCGTGACCTCCTTGGAGAAGGACACCGTCCTGCCCGGCTCGATCCTCGGGCTCAGGACGAACGCCGACTCCGGCCCGATCCCCCCGGCGCTCGGGTCATAGACCCGGCAGGTGGCGGATCCCGGAGAGGCCCCGAGGTTCGTCACGGTCACGGTGACGGCGAGGCCGGGCGGCACCGGGACGACGTTCCCGATGTGCGCCTCGAACGGGCCGATCCCGCCGAGCGCGAACCGGCCGAGAAGCGCCAGCCCGACGATCCCGGCGACGACCGCGAGGAGGACTGTCCCATGCGCCTGCGAGGCCGCCGGCTGCTTCAGCCCGAGCGGGTTGCAGCGCTCGCACATCGCCGTCCCGAGCGGCACAGTCGCGCCACAGCGGACGCAACCCTGGGTCTGTTGGGCGGTCGGGACGGCGGGGGTCATCGGGATGCTGCGTCGCTCATCGGACCCGAATGGTGCCACGGACCGGCCGAACAGGTCGCGACCCAGCAGCCCGCTCCGATATCACCACCATTGCTGGGCGGCCCGGATCAGGGGCACGGGCGCGGCTCAGATCGGCCTCGAACGCTCGCTGTGCCGCCAGATAGCAGCCCGGCTGCTAATGCGGGGCGCTTGCCACGTCGAGACTGGGTCGCCGTGCCTTGGACCGAGCCCGCTAAGAATGGTCGTGATATTCGGGCCTGCCAGAGGCGTCGACATATTCGGGCCTGCCAGAGCCGTCGACGCACGTCGGGCCGCGCGGGTACGCCGTCGGCGCACGGCCCGCGAGTCGCGCCTCTACCAGCGCCCGGCCGCCTCGACGAGGGCGTCCACGTCGGCGGTCGTCCGGGCGGTCACGATCGCGCCGTCCGCCCCGAGCGCGCGCCAGCGCTCGAGCTCCGCCCGCGGCTCCCGGGTCCACGCGGAGTCGGCCAGCAACGCGTCCTTCGGGAGCTCGAACGCGACGAGCACGAGCTGATGGGCCCGCTGCCTGCCGGCCTCGTCGAGCGCCTCGCGGTAGATCGGCTCGTCGCGGGCGAAGCGGTCGCCGGACGTGGTCCAGCCGTCGCCGATGCGGGCCGCCAGCCGCGCCCCGCCGGCCGTCTCCCCGCCGATGACGATCCGCGGCGCCGGATCCGGCCGCGGGAACGCGTACGCCTCCTCGAGCGGGTAGAACCGTCCCGGCAGGGTGACCGGGCCGCCGGTCCAGAGCGCCCGCAGGACCGCGACCGCCTCCTCCAGCCGCGCCACGCGCTCCGCCGTCTCCGGGAACGGGATGCCGTAGGCGCGATGCTCGGCCGGGTGGCCGCCGATCCCGAGCCCCAGCCGGAGCCGCCCGCCGCTGACCTCCTGGAACGTGGCTGCCATCCGGGCGAGGACGGCCGGGTGGCGGTTCATCACGTTGGCCACGAAGGTGCCCAGGACGATCCGCTCGGTCTGGGCGGCGACGGCGGTGAGCGTCGTCCACGATTCCAGGAACGGGCTCGTCCGGTCCCCCCGGCTGACGAAGTGATCCCAGCAGTAGACGGCCTCGTAGCCGGCGGCTTCGAGCCGGCGGCTGGAATCCCGCCACCAGGCGAAGTCGACCCCGACCGATCGCAGGTTCACCCCGATCGGCAGCGGCTCGGTCATCGCTCGCCCTCCGTCGATCGTCGATCGTCGTCCGGTCGCCCGCCGGGGGCGCTAGAAGCCGGTCTCGAACAGGCGGATGTCCTCCGGCGACGTCGCGTGGCCGTCGCCCCGGGTCGCACTTGAGCATCTCCGCCGCGCCGAGCGCGTCGAGGTCGGCCGGGAACCGCGCGATCATCTCGAGGACGACCTTCTGGATCCGGGCCGCGTTGGGCTGGAAGACCTCCAGGACGTCGTGGGCGTTGACCGCCTCGGTCCCCTCGAGGACGCCGGCGTCGTAGTCGGTGATGAGGCTGATGTTGACGACCGCCATGCCGAGCTCGCGGCACAGCTACGCCTCAGGGTACTGGGTCATGTTGATGACCTCCCAGCCGGCGTCGCTGAACCACTTCGATTCGCTCCGGGTCGAGAAGCGCGGGCCCTGGATGACGACGACCGTGCCGCGCTCGTGGACCGGGATCCCGTGCTCGCGGATCACCTCGACGGCGATCGCGCGCAGGATCGGGTCGTAGATGTCGGCCGAGCTGACGTGGGTCACGATCGGGCCGTCGAAGAAGGTGTCCGCCCGTCCGTTCGTCCGGTCGACGAACTGGTCGCACACGACGAAGTCGCCGGGCTTCACGTCGACCTGCAGGCTGCCGGCGGCGCAGGGCGAGATGACGGCCTTGACCCCGAGCGCCTTCATCGCCCAGACGTTGGCGCGGTACGTGACCTTGTGCGGCGGGAGCGTGTGGCGCCGGCCGTGGCGCGGCAGGAACGCGACCTTCCGCCCGCCGACCTCGGCCAGGAAGATGCTGTCCGACGGGGCGCCGTACGGCGTGTCGACCTTGATCTCGCGGACGTCCTCGAGGAGCGAGTAGAAGCCCGATCCCCCGAAGACCCCGATCTCCGCCTGGTTGCCCACTCGTCGTTCTCCTCTCGCCTGCCGCGCACCGTCAGCGACGCCGGCCGATTGTAGGAGCATGGCACTGATTGGCGGAACCCAGGCCGGGCGAGGGGTAGGCGAGTCGTGGAGCCGAGCCCGGGCGCCGGCCTGTGACGGCTCGCCCGAACCGCTACCGTTCGGACGGGAGAACGCGGTGACGATCGGCGGGGAACCTCACGATGACCGGGCGAACGACTCGAACGCCGTCCGCCCAGCCGTTCCGGAGGACGCACCGGCACTCGCGGCCGTCCACGTCCGCTCCTGGCAGGCGGCCTATCGCGGCATCGTCCCGGACGCCGTTCTCAACTCCCTGTCGGTCGAGCGACGGGCGGCATTCTGGGCAGACACGATCACCGATCTGCAGCCGCCCACCGGCATCTGGGTCGCCGAGCACGACGGTGCCGTGGCTGGCTTCGTCCACGTCCGACGCAGCAAGGACCATGGTGCCGAACCATCGGTCGGCGAGGTGGGCGCGATCTACCTCATACCTGAAGCCTGGTCGCGCGGGCTCGGCCGCGCCCTTCTCGACACAGCCGTGGTCGAGCTCGGCCGGAACGGCTTCGAGGCTGCCACGCTGTGGGTCTTCCGAGACAACGCCCGTGCCCGCCGGTTCTATGAACGAGCCGGCTGGGCGCCCGATGGCGAGGCGAAGTCAATCGAGATCGGCGGCGTCTCGCTCGTTGAGGTCCGCTATCGGATCGATCTCCAGCGAGACGGCTCGGCAGTTCCACAATGAACTCACCGATCGACGAGCTGGGCCTGGCCGATTGGCGGCGGCGAGTGGTCGAGCTGTACGCGGACGTGCGGGCACTCGCGAAGGAGAGCCCGGAGGCCGCCTGGCAGCACTGGGCCGAGACGCGGGAGCGGCTGTTCAGGACGCACCCCCAGTCGCCGGTCGCCGAGGCCGACCGGCGCGCGCTCCGGGCGCAACACTGGCCGTACGACTCGGCGATGCGCTTCGAGATCGCTCCGGAGCCAGGGCCCGCGCTGGACACGGGCGCCCCTCCCCCGCTCCCATTCGCCCTGCCGAACAGCGGCGTGGAGGCGCTCGCGTTCCGCCGGATCGGGGCCGTGGCCATCCCGTTCCCCGCCGGCGAGCGCCGCCTCTCGCTGTTCTGGATGGAGGGCTACGCGGGCGGGCTCTTCCTGCCGTTCCGCGACGCGACCAACGGGTCCCAGACGTACGGCGCCGGCCGCTACCTCCTCGACGGCGCGAAAGGCGCGGACCTCGGCGGGGATCCGCAGCGGGGCACGCTCGTCCTCGACTTCAACTTCGCCTACCAGCCGTCGTGTGCCTTCGACCCGCGGTGGGCCTGCCCGCTGGCGCCGCCGGAGAACCGGCTGGACCTCCCGGTCAGGGCGGGCGAGCGGATCGCCTGACGACCCGGGCGAGCGGTTGGCGGAGACCTGACCCGGACCATCGGGCCACCCCGGGAGGGACCGCTGGCGCCTCTGGCCGGAGACGGCGGCGGAGCATCATTGGCCTCGGCGCCCGAGTTTGGGCGCGCGTCGGTCGCGACCGGATGGTGCGGCGACGCAATGGGATGGTGGGGCTCACGGTGCGCTTCTTCTCGACGCAGCGACGGATCGACGAGCGGCTGCTCTGGTCGCGGGACATCCGTTACCTCCATCGGCTCGCCGAACAGGTCGGCGGGGCGCGCCTGCTGGAGCTCGCGTCGGGCGGCTGCCTGATCGGCCCGGCGGCGACCCTGACCGACGCGATCGCCGCCGAGGTGGCCGGCCCGGGCGGACCGGAATACGGCCTGGTCAACGTCGACGACCGGCACGCCGAGGCGGAGCGCTACGTCGTCGCGCTGGCTGAGGCGGTCCAGACCTCCGGGATCGCCGATCGGATCGGGATGTCCCAGTCCACCAAGGTCATCCAGACGAAGATGCTCGATCTCTACTTCGCCCTGCGCGGAAGCCACCGGGTGGCGTTCCAGCCGATCGTCGATCTGGCCGGCCGCCAGGCGTACGAGTACGAGTGCCTCCTCCGGCCGGCCGCCCTCGCGACGGGACCGGTCACGATCAGCGCGATGGTCGACGCGGCGATCGCCACCGGCCGGGCGGTCGAGTTCGACGCGCTCAACATGCGGGTCATCCTGAAGCGCCTCGGCGAGATCCAGGCCAGCCGGTCGTCGGGCTCCGGCGATCGCCTCAGATTCGCCCTCAACTTCATCCCGGCCAGCCTGCTCGACCCGCAGTTCGAGGCCCGGGCGTTCGCGCAGCGGGTCGCCGCCGTCGGCCTCTTGCCGCGCCAGATCACCGTCGAGTGCACCGAACAGCAGGCCGTCCGCGACGGCGACGTCGACGCGCTCACACGCCAGGCGAAGGTGCTCCGGCGGCTGGGCTTCGGGTTCGCCGTCGACGACGCAGGCGCCGGCTACGCGAGCTTCACGATGATCGCCGCGCTGCGGCCGTCGATCATCAAGATCGATCGCGAGATCGTGCGCGGGATCGCCACGCGGGAGGCGAAGCAGGCGCTCGTCGAGGCGTTCGTCTCGTTCGCCCGACGGATCGACGCCCGGCTCGTCGCAGAGGGGATCGAGACGCGAGCCGAGCTGGGGATGCTGCGCAGCCTGGGGGTGGCCTACGGCCAGGGCTACCTCCTCGGCCGCCCGAACCCGGAGCCGCTGCCGCCCCGCTCGCTCGAGCCACGTCGGGCGCGTGCGGCCGGGTCCGTCGCCGAGGCCCGTGCCCGCCGACCGCGCCCGAGGATCGTGCCCACCGCTCTCGACTGACGCGGTGGACTGCTCCCTCCACGGGAGGACCAGGGGGATCGCGGTGGGCGGCGACGGAGCCGTGTCGAGTGAGCCGAGTCGAGTCGCGACCGGGTTGCGGTGCCTCGCGTACCATCGGCGCATGAGCCGATCTCCCTTCCCCGATACGCAGCCCGCTTGGCCCGAGAACGCCCGGGCCTTCCTCGCCGAGAACCGTTTCGCGGTCGTCGCGACCGTGGATCCCGACGGCGCGCCGCACCAGGCGGTCGTCTGGTACCGGCTCGACGGGGACGAGATCGTGGTCAACTCGGCTGAGGGCCGGCGCTGGCCGGCCAACCTGCGGCGCGATCCCCGGATCCACTTCGTCGTGGAGGACGACTACCACTACGTCGCGACCCGCGGCGTCGTCACCGTCATCGACGACCAGGCGGTCGCCCAGGCGGACATCGCCGAGATGGCCCGCCGCTACCACGCCCACGAGCCGGCCACGGCGGAGGCCCTCATCCGCGATCGCTTCGAGCAGCAGCACCGGATCAGCTTCCGGCTCCGCCCGACCCGCTTCAACATCGACCTGTAGGAAGCCGACCCGGAGGAGGTCGCGGACCTCGGTCCTCGCCGAGTCGATCCCGACTTCGTGACGAACCGTTCTAGCCGAACCGGGGCGGAGGAGGGATGATGCTTGGCGCGCGGGGGCGAGGACGTGCGGCCCGAACGCTGGTCGCCGGGACCGCACCTAGGCCACTGGCGAGACCGACCCGCAGCGGCGTCCCGAAGCTCGCAAGGAGCGACGAGGGCTCGATGCATCCCTACATCGTGCATGAGTTGGTGCGCCAGCATCACGCCGACCTGGACCGCGAGGCGAGCCGGGCGGCACTGGCGGCGGTCGCTCGATCCGCCCGGGCCGAGCACCGCGATGAGCGGAGGCACTGGTCGCCCGCCCGCGGCGCGGCCCTCGTCGAGGCGTTCGCCCGGCTGTTCCGGCCGAGAACTCCGCACCAACGGGCGCATTAGAGCGCACCAGGGCGGCGCGTCGGGACCGCGTGCGCCTCCTCGCTGACCTCGTCCGCCGCTATGTGCGACGATCGCGCCATGGATCGTCAGCCGTCCGCCACCCCGACGCCCACCCGCTTCGGCGCCCAGCTGTGGTCCCAGTCGACCGACTGGCCGCGCTTCCGCGACGCCGCCCTGGCCGCCGAGGCGGCAGGCTGGGACTCGCTCTGGACGTGGGACCACCTCCTCGCGATCCAGGGACCGTGGCGCCAGCCGATCTTCGAGGGCTGGCTCACGCTCGGCGCCTGGGCGGCGCTCACCAGCCGGATCCGCCTCGGGCTGATGGTCGGCGCCAACACGTTCCGGAACCCCGGACTCACGGCCAAGCTCGCCACGACGCTCGACCACATCAGCGGGGGTCGGGCGATCCTGGGGATCGGCGGAGCCTGGTTCGAGCGCGAGCACGACGCCCACGGGATCGACTTCGGCGCCGGCTTCGGCGAACGGCTCGATCGGCTCGACGAGGCTGTCAGGCTCATCCGCCGGCTGCTCGACGGCGAGACGGTCGACCACGAAGGCCCCGCCTACTCCATGCGCGAGGCCGTCCAGGCGCCGCTCCCCCTCCAGCCTCACCTGCCGATCCTGATCGGCGGGTCGGGGCCGAAGAAGACGCTCCGGACAGTCGCCCGCTACGGGGATGCCTGGAACACCGCGGGCACGCTCCAGGAAGTCGCCGCGAGCGACGCCATCCTGCGCCAGCATTGCGCGGTCGTCGGACGCGACCCGGACACGATCGAGCGCACGGTCAGCTTTCCGATCGTCATCCGCGACGACGCGTCCGCCGCTGCTGCCGCGTTCGAGGGCCTCCTCCGGCACAACGGGCTGACCGAGATGACCGGGGTCCCGATCCTCATCGGCAGCCCGATGGCGATCGCGGAGCGGATCGCGCCGTACCGCTCGCTCGGGTTCGGGACGGTCATCGTCCGGCTGCCCGCCCCGTTCGACCGGGAGACAATCGAGCGGGTCGGCGAGGTCCGGGCCGCACTCGACGCCCTCGCCGCGGGCAGCACCGCGGAGCTGGTCCCGTGACCGTCGTCGTGCTCGCCGGCGGGGTCGGCGGGGCGAAGCTCGCCCAGGGCGTCCAGGCGCTCGTCGGCTCGGACCTCGCCGTCGTCGTCAACACCGCCGATGACGTGGAGCGCCACGGCCTCCTCGTCTGGCCGGACCACGACACCGTCCTCTACACCTTGGCCGGCCTCGACGACCGCGAGCAGGGCTGGGGCATCCGCGGGGAGACCTACCACGTCGCGCAGCAGCTCGCCGTCTACGGCGAGGAGAGCTGGTTCCGCCTCGGCGACCGGGACCTTGCCGCCCACATCGTCCGGACGGCCCGTCTGCGGACCGGCGCGCGACCCACCGAGGTCGCGCTCGCCCTCCAGCGCTCGCTCGGGATCGCGGCGCGGATCCTGCCGATGGCGGACGAACCCGTCCGGACCGAGGTCCTGGCCGACGACGGGTGGCTCGAGTTCCAGGAGTACTTCGTCCACCGCCACCAGGCGCCGACCGTCCACGAGGTCCGCTTCGTCGGAGCCGAGGCCGCGCGCCCGACGCCCGAGGTCCTCGACGCCCTGGCGGACGCGAGCGTCGTCGCGATCGCGCCGTCGAACCCGATCGTCTCGGTCGGGCCGATCCTGGCCGTCCCGGGCTTCACCGACGCGCTGGCCGCCGTCCGCGAGCGAGGCGTGCCGGTCGTGGCGGTCTCGGGGATCGTCGGCGGCAGGGCGCTCAAGGGCCCCGCCGACCGGATGCTCGTGTCCCTCGGCCACGAGTCGACCGCCCTGGGGGTGGCCCGGCTCTACGCCGGCCTCATCGACGGGTTCGTCCTCGACGAGGTCGACGCGGCGCTCGCGCCGGCGATCGGGGCACTCGGGATCCGGACGCTGACGACCGACACCGTGATGACCGACGACGCCTCACGCGCCCGGGTGGCCGCCGACATCCTGGCCTTCGGAGAGCGACTCGTCAGCGGCGGCTGAGGCCCGGGCTGACGCTCCATCGGCCGGCCCCAGGCGGTGGCCCGTGCTCTCGATCCACCTCCGAAGCTGGCGGTAGACGGCCGGCGCGCCGACGATCTCCTCGTCCAGGGCCCAGTCGCTCGGATGGAGGAGGATCGGCTGGGTCTGCATCCCGCCCAGGCCACCGTGGGACCCGATCAGCTCCTCGAACGCGGCCACCTCGTCGAACTCGGGGTCGAGCAGGCTGATCACGAGGATGTCGGGGGCGTGCTCCATCCGGTCCTCGCGCACGAGGCTCGTCCCGGCGTGAGCTCCGAACGGGGCGACCGGGTCGTCGCCCTCGACCCGGTTCTCGTCGAGGTAGTTGATCCCGTTGCGGCCGACCGCGATCGCCCCGTGGGCCGCCGAGCGGAGGAGCAGCAGGCCGATCCCGGGATGGTTGGCCAGGGCGTCGACGAGGCCGGGCTCGTGGGCCTCCAGGTCCTCGATCGTCATCCGCCCGTCCATCGCGTTGAAGTAGACCAGCCCGAGGTTGCCCGAGGCAGCCACGACGATATCGGGGACCTCCCGGTGTGCCTTCTCCTCCCGTGCGCCGGGGGCCTTCGTCGCCGGCCCGTTCGGCGGGCGGTTCGGCGGGCCGAGCTCGACCAGCCCGTCCCGGGTCCTCCGGCCGAGGGCCCGTCGGGCGACCGCCGGCCCGGCCCCGCGAGACTTCGTGAACTCCGACAGGAACGTGTTCAGGGGCCCCCACTCCTCGACCCGGGCGGTCGCGGCCTGGACCGAGGCAGGCCCGCCCATCAGCGAGCGGACGACGGCCTCGAGCGTCTCGCCGTAGCGCTGGAGGAACGTGGCGCCCACGCTCTGCCCGTGGTCCGACACGACCACGAACCGGTACGGACGCGCCGCGTCGGCGGCGGCCCGCTCCAGGACGCCGAGCTCCCGGTCGATGCCGTCGAGCGAGTCCAGCGCCTCCGCCCGCTCCGGGCCGCTGTGGTGGGCGATCTCGTCGTAGTCCGTGTAGTCGACGTAGATGACCGGAGTGCCGCGGTACATCTCCTCGATGACGAGCGACGTCCCGAGGGCCCGCAGGACGACGTTGGTGGCGGCCCGGGCGAGCGGGTAGACGCCGCCGCGGTGCATCCGCGGGACGATCCCGGCCAACCGCTGGCGACGCGCCTGGATCACCTCCTTGAGCGCCTCGCCGACGAACAGGAAGAACATGTGGAGGTAACCGAACGGGCTGATGAAGAACGACGAGAAGGCGCGGCTGTCGCCCAGGCCCTGCAGCCGGAGGGCGAGCGTCGACACCGTCAGGAAGGCTCGGGAGGCGTCGCCGGACATCAGGTTGTTGATGCTCGCTCCACCGTTGCTCAACAGGCCCTCGCCGTCCGACACCCGCCGGACGAGCTCGGCCGCGTCGGCCGGACGGTTCGAGACCATCAGCCGATGGCTCGCCTTCTCGTACCAGCGGAACGCGGGGATCCCGTCGTTGTTGCCGTGGAGGATGCCAGCCTGGCTGGCCGAGGTCTGGGTCGGGAGGAGCGCCTCCCATCTCGCCAGGTGGTGGCTCCCGGAGCGGACCCAGCGGGCCATCGTGGGCACCCGGCCCGCCCGGATCTGGTGAGCGAGGACCGGGTGCGGCAGCCCGTCAATCTGGACGATCACGACGCCCGGCCGATCCGTTCGGGCCACGTCGTCCTGCTCCCGGACCAGCCGGCGGATGAGCGTCCCGTAGTACGACTCGCCCTGGTCGATCGCCAGGATCGAGGTGAGGACCGTGTTCACGATCGCGTACACCCACGAGCCCCAGAAGGCGGCCCAGAAGCCGTCGACCTCGAGGCCCGGGACCAGCGGGCCCAGGACGAGGATGACGACGACCTGGAAGACGATCGAGACGAGCCCGAACGCCACCACCGAGAGGTGAGCCACCAGCCCGATGAAGACCGGCCGGACGGCCGCGTTGAGGACGGTCAGGGCGATGACCGCGAGGACGACCGGCCCGATGCCCGAGACGCGGATCCCGGGCACCGACCACGCCGCGGCGACGAACGCGATGGCCGAGATGACGTGGGTCAGCAGGATCCGCCGGAGGAGCGCGCGCGGCCCGCCGCGCCACTCCCAGACCAGCCGGAACTGGAGCCGGTAGAAGGCGATGAGCCGGCGCAGGTACGCCATGGTCGCGATGGTAATCGAGCCGACGGACGCGCTCCCGGCTAGCATTCGCTCCATGACACCCTCCTCGGCCGCCGCCGATCTCGCCCGGCTCGTCGCGATCGTCCCGGTGCGCTCGCTCGAAGGGGCGAAGTCGCGCCTCGGCGGACCGCTCGACGCGGAGGAGCGCCAGGCCCTCGTGGCGGACCTGCTCGACCGGACGGTCCGGGCCGCCGGCGCGGTCGCCGCGATCGAGGCGGTCGTCGTCGTCAGCCCGGACCCGACGGTCCTGCGCGCCGCGAGCGCCGCCGGCGCGACCCCGGTCCGCCAGGTCGGGGGCGGTCTGATCGAGGGGCTGCGGGCCGCGGCGCGGTGGGCGGCCGCCGACGGCGCGACCGCGCTGCTCGTCCTGCCCGGGGATCTGCCGGCGATCTCTCCGGCCTCGATCGCCGCCATCGTCGACGCCGCCAGGGCCGCGGCCGCGGCCGAGCCGGGACGGCCGCTCGTCGCGATCGTGGCCGACCGGCACGGGCGGGGCACGAACGCGCTCCTGCTCAGCCCGCCGGACGCGATCCCGTTCGCCTTCGGGCCGGGCAGCCGGGGCGCCCACCTCGCGGCGGCCCGCGAAGCGGGGGCGGCGATCGTGGAGGTCGAGTCGCCACTCGCCCTGGACCTCGACCTGCCCGACGACCTCGTCCTGGCCGAGCGGCTCGGCCTGCTGGATCCGGCAAGTCGTGTCGGCTGACGGCGGGCCGGAGGCCGAGACCCGCTCGGGGGCCGGCGCCGCCGGTCATCTCGAGGCTCGGCTCGAGGTCCTCGCCCTCGACGGGATCCCGGAGATCCGGCCGGGCGACGACCTTCCCACGCTCATCGCCGACCGCCTCGCGGCCCTGTCAGACGCGCCGGGGTTCGCGCCGTTCCGCGAGGACGACGTCCTCGTCGTCACCCAGAAGATCGTGTCGAAGGCGGAGGGCGCGATCGTCGACCTGACGACTGTCGAGCCGCGCCCGGAGGCGATCGCGTTCGCCGAGCGCTGGGACCGCGATCCCCGCCAGGTCGAGGTCGTCCTGCGCGAGGCGCGCCGGGTCGTCCGGATGGCGAACGGGGTGATCATCACCGAGACCGCGCACGGGTTCGTGTGCGCCAACGGCGGGATCGACGCCTCGAACGTCGGGCCGGCGAGCGGCTCGATCGTGACCCTCCTGCCGCGCGACCCGGACGCGTCGGCTGGGCGGATCCGGGCCGCCGTCCGCGGGCGACTCGGGGTGGACGTCCCGGTGATCGTCTCGGACTCGTTCGGGCGGCCGTGGCGCTGGGGGATCGTCGACGTGGCGATCGGCGTGTCCGGGTTGGCCCCGCTCGAGGACCTCCGCGGCCGGGAGGACGCGGACGGCCGGGTGATGCGCTCGACCGTACGGGCCGTCGCCGACGAGATCGCCTCGGCGGCCGAGCTCGCCCTGGGCAAGACCGCCCGGCGCCCGATCGCGCTCGTCCGAGGCGCCCACCCACTCCGCGCCGAGGGCTCGATCCGCGACGCCCTCATCCCTGGCGGATCCGACCTCTTCCGGTAGCTCTTGTTCCCAATCAGGTTGTTGACGGGCTGAGGGCCCCTGTCCTCGGCTGTTGGTGTCGACGCCACAGTCGATGCATGAGCTCGATGGCCCATCCCAAAGCCCGGCGGAGCCCTCGGGGTTGCCGGTCCCCTGCCCGGCGATTAGCACCACTCATCGAATCCACGCTGGACGAGCGTGACCGATCGGCCGTTTGGGGCGTTCCGGCCACCCGGTCACGCTCCCTGGTGCCGGATCTGATGAGTGGTACTCATCAGGCTGGGACGAGAGCTGGGCCGGGGTAGGGGCGGTACGAGGCGGGCCGGGGCCGGCCGCGCTCCGGCGTGCCGCCACGCGCTCCGACGCGCTGCCGACGGGCGGCCACTCGCAGTGGACGCTAGGCTGATCTGCACGCTCGGCCCGCGGCCCGGATGGGGTTCTGAGCGGATGGCCAGGCTCGCTGAATGCGTCCGCGACTCCTGGCAGTGGACGACGGGCTGCCACGGGGGTCGGGGCGGTGCGGGGGCGGAGCCGGGTCCGGGGACCGGAGGCGGTGCGGGGGCGCTGCGGGGGCGGTGCGGGGTGCGCGGGTGCCGCCGCCGGACCCCGATCGAGCGGCTGCCGTAGGCTACGGCGAACGTGACCGCTCGCAGGAGACACGCTTGAAGTTCGGCCTCCAGATCAGCTCGTTCACCTGGCCCGGCGGCGCCGCGGCCATCGGCCCGACCCTTGCCCAAGTGGTCCGGACGGCGGACGACGTCGGGTTCGACTCGATCTGGGTGATGGACCACTTCTTCCAGATCCGGGGCGTCGGCCCGGTCGAGGACCCGATGCTCGAGGGCTGGACGACGCTCGGGTTCATGGCTGCCCACTCCCAGCGGGCGCGCCTGGGGCTGATGGTCGGCGGCGTCCACTACCGCCCGCCCGGCCTGTGGGCGAAGGCCGTGACGACGCTCGACGTCCTGTCCGGCGGTCGAGCCTGGCTCGGGATCGGCGCCGCCTGGAACGAGGAGGAGAGCCTCGGCCTCGGCTTCCGGATGCCGCCGCTCGGCGAGCGCTTCGAGATGCTCGAGGAGACCCTCCGGATCGTCCACGCGATGTGGCAGGGCGAGCGCGGCAGCGAGGAGCCGTTCGAGGGGCGCCACTACCGGGCCGCCCGCCTGCTCAACTCCCCGCAGGCCCTCAGCCGGCCCCATCCGCCGATCCTCATCGGCGGCGGCGGCGAGCAGAAGACGCTCCGGCTGGTGGCCCAGTACGCCGACGCCACGAACGTCTTCGGCGACGGGCCGCGGATCGCCCACAAGTACGCCGTCCTGCGCGAGCACTGCGAGCGGCTGGGCCGGCCGTACGACGAAATCGAGCGGACGACACTCCAGTCCGTCAGCGTGACCGCGGACGGGGCGGGCGGCACGGAGACGCCGGGCCGGATCGTGGAGCGGTTCGGCGAGCTCGCCGACGCCGGCGCCCAGCACGTCATCTTCAGCGTGAGGAACGTCGGCGACGTCTCGAAGCTGGAGCTGCTCGGCCGCTCGGTCATCCCGCAGCTCCGCTCCCTGTGAGGTCGACCGATACTCCCCGGGGGTATCCATTGCATGCTACGATGACGCCAACAATGACCGACAGTTGCGCGACGCGCGAAGGACCGCCCCGGCGATGACCGACGAGACGACGAAGACCGACGAGACGACAGGTTCGAACGGCAGCTCGACCGGCCCCGCCAGCCAGGGCCTCTCGTTCGGCGGGCTGTCGATCGACTTCAGCGGGGACACCGGCGCGGTCCCGCTCGCCGCGGCCGCCGGCCCGATCGCCTTCGCCACGGAGGCCCCCGCCGCATCGACGGCCGGCGGCGGTCCCGGCGCCGACGCTTCAGCCCACGGCCCGACGGAGGCGAAGGTCGTCATCGTCGGCTCCGGCCCGGCCGGCCTGACCGCGGCGATCTACGCCGCCCGGGCCAACCTCGAGCCGCTCGTCCTGGCCGGCTCTACGCCGGGCGGCCAGCTGATGCTCACGAGCGACGTGGAGAACTTCCCGGGCTTCCCGGACGGGATCCAGGGACCGGACCTGATGGCCAACTTCCGGGCCCAGTCCGAGCGGTTCGGGACCCGGATCGTCGACGTCGACGTGGACCGGGTCGACTTCTCCCGCCGGCCGTTCCGGCTGTGGGCGCGCGGCGTCGAGTACCGGGCCCAGGCGGTCATCATCGCCACCGGCGCGTCGGCGATCTGGCTGGGGCTCGAGAGCGAGACCCGCCTGCGCGGCCGGGGCGTGAGCGCCTGCGCCACCTGCGACGGGTTCTTCTTCCGGGACAAGGAGATCGCGGTCGTCGGCGGCGGCGACACGGCCCTCGAGGAGGCCTCCTACCTGACCCGCTTCGCCAGCCGGGTCCATCTCCTCCACCGGCGGGACGAGTTCCGCGGCAGCCGGATCATGGCCCAGCGGGCGATGAGCAACCCGAAGATCCAGATCCACTACAACAGCGCCGTCGCCGAGGTCCTCGGCGAGGCCCACGTCGAGGCGCTCCGCCTGCGCGACACGGTCACCGGCGAGGAGCGGATCATGCCCGCCGAGGGCCTGTTCATCGCGATCGGCCACAAGCCGGACAGCGAGGTCTTCCGCGACTGGCTCGAAGTCGACGAGAAGGGCTACCTCCTCGTGCGCGACCACACGACGACGAAGATCGACGGCGTGTTCGTCGCGGGGGATGTCCACGACCACCGCTACCGCCAGGCGATCACCGCCGCCGGCGACGGCTGCCGCGCCGCGATGGACGCCGAGCGCTGGCTCGTGGAGGCCGGCGTCGCGGAGGCGAGCACCGCCTCGGCGTGGTGATCGGGTGATGGGTCCCCACGGCGGGGGGTTCGGCCAGTCCGCCGGCTTCGCCCATGTTCCGAAGGAGCGCCGGGCGAAGACGGTCCGCCGGATCGCCGCATTCTTCTCGCCATACCGGCCGCAGGTCGCGGTGGTCGTCGGGGCGATCCTCCTGACCAGCCTCCTGGGACTGATCAACCCGTACCTGCTCAAGCTCCTCATCGATGACGTCATCGTGGGCCGGGACTACAGCCGGCTGAACCTCTACGTCGGGTTGATGATCGCGATCCCGATCGGCACGGGCCTGATCGGCGTCGGCCAGGTGTACCTCAACAACGTCGTCGGCCAGAACGTCATGCAGGACCTCCGCAACGCGCTCTACGGACACCTCCAGCGGATGCCGCTGCGGTTCTTCACGGAGACGCGGACCGGCGAGATCCAGAGCCGCCTGGCGAACGACGTCGGCGGGGTCCAGGCCGTCGTCACGGACACGGCGGCCAGTCTCACCAGCAACGTGGCCGTCGCGATCAGCACGACCGTCGCGATGCTCCTCATCGACTGGCGACTGACCGCGCTGTCGCTGGGCGTCCTGCCGTTCTTCATGTACCTCACCTTCCGCGTCGGCAAGGTCCGCCGGGCGATCAGCACCGAGACCCAGGAGTCTCTGGCGGACCTGTCGGCCGCCACCGAGGAGACCCTCAGCGTCAGCGGGATGCTCCTGAGCAAGACCTTCGGCCAGCAGGCGGCGTCCGTGGCTCGCTTCCGCGGCCTCAACCGGCGCCTGGCCGTCCTCCAGATCCGCCAGGCGATGGTCGGGCGCTGGTTCTTCATGATCATCGGGACGATCTTCAGCATCACCCCCGCGTTCGTGTACTGGCTGGCCGGGACCCTCGCCGCGAATGGCGACCCGACGGCCCCCACGGCCGGCCAGATCGTCGCGTTCACGACCCTCCAGAGCCGCCTCTTCTTCCCGCTCGGCGCCCTGCTCAACGTCCAGGTGGAGATCCAGGGCTCGCTCGCCCTGTTCGACCGGATCTTCGAGTACCTCGACCTGAATCCGGAGATCGTCGACGCGCCGGACGCGGTCGACCTGGACGCCGGGACGGTCGCGGGCCGGGTCCGCTTCCGGGACGTGTCGTTCCGCTACCCGTCGGCCGCGGCCCCGCCGACGTCGACGGCGCTCGAGCCGGCCGAGGCGCTGGCCGAGCTGGGGCCGGACGCCGCCGTCGCCGCCGTCCGCGCGGAGGCGGATGGGTCCGGCCCGCCGCTCGAGGTCCCGGAGCTGCGGATCGTGCCCGGGTTCGCCCTCGACGGGATCGACTTCGAGGCCGCCCCGGGCGAGCTCGTCGCGCTCGTCGGGCCGTCCGGCTCGGGCAAGACCACGACGACGTACCTCATCCCCCGGCTGTACGACGTCGACGCCGGCGCGGTCGAGATCGACGGCCTCGACATCCGCCGGCTCAGCCTCGCCTCGCTCGGGCGGGTCATCGGCTTCGTGACCCAGGAGACGTACCTGTTCCATGCCTCGATCCGGGACAACCTACGCTACGCCCGGCCGGACGCGACGGACGCCGAGCTGGAGGTGGCCGCCCGGGCCGCGGCGATCCACGACCGGATCGCGGAGCTGCCCGAGGGCTACGACACGATCGTCGGCGAGCGCGGCTACAAGCTGTCGGGCGGCGAGAAGCAGCGGATCGCGATCGCCCGGGTCCTGCTCAAGGACCCCCGCATCCTCATCCTCGACGAGGCCACCTCGGCCCTCGACACCGTCAGCGAGCGGCTCATCCAGGCCGCCCTGGAGCGGCTCATGGAGGGCCGCACGACGATCGCCATCGCCCACCGCCTGTCGACGATCCTGCGGGCGGACCGGATCCTCGTCTACGAGCGCGGCCGGATCGTCGAGCGGGGCACCCACGCCGAACTGCTCGCCCAGGGCGGCCTCTACGCGCGGCTCTACCGGGAGCAGTTCCTCGCCGAGGCGGCGCCGGAGGAGGAGCCCGCTCCGTCGCTCGCCTGAGTGCCGCCCTGCGGTCCACGGCGAGCCCGGCTACGATTTAGCCATCCCCGCAGGCCGTCCCAGGAGTCACCGAGCTTGAACGAGAAACGAATCGAGATCCACCACGACGGTGGGATGCGCATGGTCGCCCGGACCGGCTCCGGTCACGAGGTCGTCTTCGACGACCGGGAGGGAGACACGGGACCCGGGCCGACCGAGGTGCTGGCGGCGGCTCTCGGCGCCTGCACGGCGATGGACGTCGCGTCCATCCTCAACAAGAAGCGCCAGGACTTCACCCGCTACGACATCCACGTCCGGGCCGTCCAGCGCGACGACTACCCCCAGGTGTTCACGACCATCGAGATCGTCCACGAGGTCGAGGGACCCGGCGTGAGCGTCGCCTCGGTCCGGCGCTGCATCGAGCTGTCCGCGACGAAGTACTGTCCGGTAAGCGCGATGCTGTCGGCCGGCGCCACCGAGGTCCACCACCGCTACCGGGTCATCCGGACCGGCGACGCGCCGTTCGACGAGTCCGGTGAGGTCCTGGTCACCGGCCCGTACCTCCGCCCAGAGGTCGTCGCCTGACCGCTCGCCGGGATACCGGAGAACCCTCGGTTGCATGACTATGCATGAGCCTGTATAGTCATGCGGACCATGACGGCGATCCACCCTGACCCCCAGACGAGGCGGCCCCCTGCGAGCGGCCGGAGGCGCCCGTGAGCGCGAGCCTCGAGGCGGCGGCCGAGGCGGATCGCCGGCCTGGCGCCCCCGGCCCGATCCGGGTTGCCGTCGTCGGCGCGACGGGCTACGTCGGCGCGGAGCTGGTCCGCCTGCTCGACCGACACCCGGCCGTCGAGATCGTCGGGCTCGTGGGACGCGGCCGGGACGACGAGCCGGTCGGCGCGATCCACCCGCACCTCGCCACGACCGCGCACCTCGTCGATGCGGAGCTCCCGGCGGCGGACGCGGTCTTCCTCGCCCTCCCCCATGGGACCGCCGCAGAGCTCGTCCCGGGGATCGTTGCCGGCGGTGCCACCGTCATCGACCTGGGGCCCGACTTCCGCCTCGGTGACCCCGCCGACTACCCACGCTGGTACGGCTTCGAGCACCCCCGCCCTGAGCTCCTCGCCGCCGCCGTCTACGGCCTCCCCGAGCTCCACCGCGCCGAGCTGCGGGCACTCGCCGGCGCCCCGCTGAGGATCGTCGGCTCGCCGGGCTGCTACCCGACCGCCACGCTCCTCGCGCTCGCCCCGCTGGCTCGCGCGGGGCTCATCGGCGACCTCGTCGTCGACGCCAAGAGCGGCGTCTCCGGCGCCGGCCGCGACCCGAAGGCCGAGCTCCACTTCGGCGAGGTCAACGAGAGCGTCCGGGCGTACGGCCTGGGCGGCCACCGCCATGTCGCGGAAATCGAGCAGGAGCTCGCCCGGATCGGCCGCGCCGCCGGCCTGCCCCCGGCCGCGAATCCGGGTGCCGAGCGGGTCGACTTCCTGCCCCACCTCGTCCCGATGAACCGGGGGATCCTGTCGAGCTGCCACGTCCGCCCGACCCGCCCGGTGGACCAGGCCGAGCTCGACGCCATGTACGCCGACGCCTACGCGGACGAGCCGTTCGTGGCCGTGGCCGCGGACCCGCCGGCCACCCGTCACGTCCACGGCAGCAACTTCGCCCGGGTCCACGTCCGCCACGACCCGCGGACCGGCCGGATCGTCGCGATCGGGGTCATCGACAACCTGGTCAAGGGCGCCGCCGGCCAGGCGATCCAGGCGTTCAACCTCGTCCACGCCCTGCCCGAGACGCTCGGGCTCGAGCAGCACCCGCTCGCGCCATGACCGCGACGCTGCCGCCGGCCGGACCGCGGCACCGACCCCGTCCTCGAGGCGCTCCCGACCGACCTCCCGCCGGTCGAGCGGAGCGGCGCGATCCCGGCCGGCTTCGTCGCCGGTGGCGCGACTGCCGGGATCAAGGCCTCCGGCCGCCCGGACCTTGCGGTCGTCGTGGCAACCGGTGGCCCGGCCGCCGCGGCCGCGGTCTTCACGCCGAACCCGTTCGCCGCTGCGCCGGTGAAGCTGTCCCGGGCCCACCTGGCGGCCTCCGAACCCGCCGGCGACGGCCGGTTCGGCTGGGCGAACGCGATCGTCTCCACCTCGGGCTGCGCCAACGCGGCCACCGGCACGCCCGGCGACCGCGACCAGGCCGACGTGGCCCGGGCGCTGGCCGACGCCGCGGGGGTGCCCGTAGAGCGGACGCTCGTCCTGTCGACCGGCGTGATCGGGACGCGGCTCCCGCTGGACCTCGTCCGTTCCGGTCTCGCGGCGCTCGTCCCGGCCGGGCTCAGCCCGACCGGCGAGGGGCTCGAGGCGGCAGCCGTCGCGCTCCGGACGACCGATTCGCGGGCGAAGCTGGCGACCGTCGCGCTGACGCTCCCCTCTCCCGACGGGACGCCGGTCGAGATCCGGGTCAGCGGCATCGCCAAGGGCGTCGGGATGATCCATCCCCGGATGGCCACGATGCTCGCGATCGTGCTGACCGACGCGACGATCGAGCCGGCGGCCCTCCACGGGCTCCTGCGTCCCGCCGCGGCGCGGACCTGGGACCAGCTCAGCGTGGACGGCGACACGAGCACGAACGACACGGTCTTCGTCCTCGCCTCCGGGGCGGCCGGGTCGGCGCCGGTCGAGGCGGGCTCGCCGGCCGCGGCGATCCTGGGCCGGACGATCGAGGCGGTCGCCCGCGACCTCGCCCGCCAGCAGGCGGCCGACGGCGAGGGCGCCACGACCCTGCTCACCTGCCAGGTCTCGGGCGCCGCCGACGACGCCGACGCCCGCGCCATCGCCCGCGCCATCATCTCGAGCAGCCTGGTCAAGGCCGCCGCGCACGGCCGCGACCCCAACTGGGGCCGGATCGTGGCCGCCGCCGGCAACGCCCGGCTGGCCGACGCCGCGGTCCTCGAGGCCGGTGGCCTGGCCCCGACGCCGCAGCCGCCCGTGGCGGCGGGCCCGCCGTCCTCGATCCGGACCGGCTCCGGGTCGCGATCGCCGGCCAGCTGGTATTCGATGGCCCGGCCGGCGGCCCCGTCCCGTTCGACCGGGCAGCGGCGCGGGCGGCGATGGACGCGCCCGAGGTCCTCGTCCGGCTCGATCTCGGGCTGGGCGCCGGGTCCGGCGAGGCGTTCGGCTGCGACCTCACGGAGGCCTACGTGATCGAGAACTCGGAGTACACGACGTGAGTGAGGTCCTGGTCGTCAAGCTCGGCGGCACGACCATCGACGACCAGCGCCAGGTCCTGGCCGAGGTCGCGGCGATCGCCCGGAAGCGGCCGGTCGTCGTGGTCCACGGCGGCGGCAAGCGGATCACCGAGTGGCTCGACCGGCTGGGCGTCCCGTCCCGCTTCGAGGGCGGCCTGCGGGTGACCGACGCCGCCGCGCTCGAGGTCGCCGCGGCGGTCCTGCGGGGCGTCGTGAACAGCGAGCTGGTGGCCGGCCTGCGCGACCTGGGCGTGGACGCGGTCGGCCTGTCGGGCGTCGACGGCGGCCTGCTGATCGCCGAGCGGGTGCCCGGGATGGGCCTCGTCGCCCACGTCGTCGGCCTGCGTCGCGACCTCCTCGACGCGCTCCTCGTCGGCGGCCAGGTCGCCGTGGTCGCGCCGCTGGCCAGGGACGAGGAGGGGCTCGTCTGCAACGTCAACGCGGACGACGTCGCGGCCGGGATCGCCGCCGGCCTGGGCGCCCGCCAGCTCGTCCTGCTGACCGACGTCGACGGGGTCCGCGACGCAGACGGCCGGCGGCTCGACACGCTCACGGCCGGCGAGGCTGAGGCGCTCATCGGAAGCGGCACGATCGCCGGCGGGATGGTCCCCAAGGTCCGGGCGGCGCTCGCCGCGCTCGGCTGGGATGGGGCCGAGGCGATCATCGCCGACTCGTCCGCCCCGAACGCGCTGGCCCGCGCCCTCGACGACCCGACCTTCGGGACCCGGCTCAGCGCCAGCCGGTCGCCCCGGGTCGGCGCGGCCTGAGGCGGGCGCGATGCGCAACGGAAGCGTGGCCGGCACGCGGCCGGACCGCCAGCGAGCGATCCGCGAGCTCGTCGCCCGGATGCCGATCGGCAGCCAGGGTGAGCTCGCCGAGCAGCTCGGCCGGCGCGGCTTCCGGGTCACCCAGGCGACCGTCTCGCGCGACATCGCCGAGCTCGGCCTGGTCAAGGTCGGCCGCGGGGACCGCCACGTCTACGTCGCCCCGGAGGACCTCGCGCTCAAGGCTCCGCCGTCCGACGAGCGGCTGCGCCGGATCCTCGCCGACATCCCCGTCAGCGTCGGCCGGAGCGGGCTCATCCTGCTGCTCATCGGCTCCCCGGGCACGGCCTCGACGATCGCCCAGGCGATCGACGAATCGAGCCTGACCGAGCAGGAGGGCACGCTCGCCGGCGACAACACCCTGCTCGTCCTGTTCGCCGACGAGGCCCGTCTCGAGCGCTGGCTCGAGCGGTTCCGGACCATCCAGGCGCTCCCATCGCCGGCCACACCGGCGCCCACCCCAGCCGCATCATCGGAGGCTCTCGCATGAACAAGGTCGTCCTCGCCTACTCGGGCGGGCTCGACACCTCGGTCGCCGTCAGCTGGCTCAAGGAGCAGTTCGACGTCGAGGTCGTCACGCTCACCGTCGACCTCGGGGGTGGCTCGCTGCGCGAGGGTGTCGAACGCCGGGCGATGTCCGCCGGCGCGTCGAAGGCCTACGTCGTGGACGCCCGCGAGCGCTTCGCGACCGACTTCGTGTGGCCCCATCTCCAGGCCAATGCGCTCTACCAGGGCGTCTATCCGCTGGCCACCGCGCTGGCCCGGCCGCTCATCGCCCAGCTCCTCGTCGAGGTCGCCGCGCGCGAGGGCGCGGACGCGGTCGCCCACGGCTGCACGGGCAAGGGCAACGACCAGGTCCGCTTCGACGTCGCGGTCCACGCGCTCGATCCGGGACTAGAGGTCGTCGCCCCGATGCGGGTCGGGATGGGGCTGTCCCGCGCCCAGTCGATCGACTATGCCGCGGCCCGCGGGATCGAGATCCCGATCACGAAGAGCTCGCCGTACTCGATCGACGTGAACCTGTGGGGCCGCTCCTGCGAGACGGGCGTCCTCGAGGACCCGTGGGTCACGCCGCCGGCGGACGCCTACGAGTGGACGGTCGAGGCCGGTGCGGCGCCCGACCCGGTCGAGATCGTCATCGAGTTCGAGGGCGGAGTCCCGGTCGGGCTCGACGGCGAGCGGCTGGGGCCGGTCGAGCTCATCGAGCGGATCCATGCCCTGGCCGGCGCGCATGGCGTCGGGCGCGTGGACCACGTCGAGGATCGGCTGGTCGGGATCAAGAGCCGGGAGATCTACGAGACACCGGCCGCGGCCGTGCTGCACACGGCCCATCGCGCGCTGGAGAGCCTGACCCTCTCGAAGGACACGCTCCGGTTCAACCGGCTGGTGGCCAACGAGCTCGCCCAGCTGACCTACGACGGGCTCTGGTTCAGCGCCCTGCACCGCGACCTGCGCGGCTACGTGGCGTCCTCCCAGCGGGTGGTCAGCGGCGAGGCGCGGATCCGGCTCGACCACGGTTCGGCCGTGCTCGTCGGGCGGCGCTCGCCGCTCTCGCTATACGACAAGAACCTGGCCACGTACGACGAGGGCGACGCGTTCGACCACGCCGCCGCGGTCGGTTTCATCGAGATCTTCGGGCTGCCGCTCCGGGTGGAGGCGGCCCGGCACGGGGCCGTCGGCAAGCACCACGGTGCCGCCTGGGCCTGGACGGAGCCGCTCCTGGACCTCCTGCCGACGACGACCGCGGAGGCGGAGCCGGCGGCGGCAGGCTGAGCGCCCGCGGCCAGGCGCGCACCTGGCGCACGCTATCCGGCGGTTGCGAGTCGCCGCCCGTCAGGCGCGCACCTGGCGCACATTGGCGGCGGTTCCGGCGCTCGGATGCCGCTGGACCGGGTCCGCGCCCGGGGCTCTGAGCGTGACGGTCGGTCCCACGACCCTGTCGAGCCGACGGTCAGCTGGCAGAACGTCGTGCAACGTGCGGGGCATGCGCGCCTGGCGGGATACCGGGGTAGTTCGTGCGGCGGCCTGGCCCCAGGTCTAGGTGTGATTCCCGGACACGTTGTTGACGAGCACGGTCATCGGCACCGGTACCCCTGTGAGCCGCGGGCCCGACCATGGCTGGGGAAGTCAAGCCAGGCGGACCGGACGAGCCGCTCGCGTGACAGCCCCCGTGCGGCAGGGCTCGACCCCGGTGGCGGACCCCTGGGTTATGCGGCTGCTGCATCGAGTCACGCTCGGCCGCGCTCGGCCACGGCGCAGGATCGACAGAACGGCAGCCTGGCCACGCTCGGCCGGTCAGCGATCCATGCGTGGGCCGCATCACCGCCCCGGGCTGGCACCAGCCCGTTTGTCAACAACCTCTTCGTGAATCACAGCTAGGCCAGCGTGGCTAGGCCAGCGTGCCCTCGACCGGCTGCTCAGGCGACCCTACCCCGCGGCCTCGCGGCGGAGGCGAGCGTAACCGGGCTTGATCACCTCGTCGATGAGGCGGAGGCGCTCGTCGAACGGGAGGAAGGCGCTCTTCATCGCGTTGAGGGTCAGCCACTCCATCTCGCCCAGGCCGATCGCGAACGCCGCGTCGAGCGCGGCGAACTCACTGGAGAGCGTGACGTTGCTCATCAGCCGGTTGTCCGTGTTCACGGTGACCCGGAAGCGGAGCCGCCGGAGGAGGTCGAACGGGTGGTCCGCGACCGAGTCGACCAGGCCGGTGTGGACGTTCGAGGTCGGACACAGCTCGAGCGGGATCCGCCGGTCGCGAACGTACGCCGCCAGGCGCCCGAGATGAGCGTGGCTACCCGCGTCGACCTCGATGTCGTCCACGATCCGGACGCCGTGCCCCAGCCGCTCCGCGCCGAGATCAAGCGCCTCGCGGATCGACGGCAGCCCGTACCCCTCCCCCGCGTGGAGCGTGAGGTGGAAGCTGGCATGGGTCAGGCGCCGGAACGCGTCGGCGAAGCGCCCGGGCGGAAAGCCCGCCTCCGGACCGGCGATATCGAACCCGATGACGCCCTCGTCGCGGTGGCACAGGGCGAGCTCGGCGACCTCGAGCGCCCGATTTGCCTGGCGCATGGCCGTGACCAGCGACCGGACGATGATCGTCCGGTCGGCCGCCGCCGCGCGCTCCGTGCCGATCCGGAACCCCTCGACCGTGGCCTCGACGACCGCGTCGAGCGTCATCCCGCCCGCGGTCGACAGCTCGGGCGCGTAGCGGACCTCGGCGTAGACGATCCCGTCCGCAGCCAGGTCCTCGGCACACTCCGCGGCGACGCGGGCGATCGCCTCGGGCGTCTGCATGACCCCGACCGTGTGGGCGAAGGTCTCGAGGTAGAGCTCGAGCGACTTGCGATCGGCGCCCCGGCGGATCCAGGCCGCCAGTTCGTCCGGGTCGGAGGTCGGGAGGCCGTCGTAGCCGACCTCGCGGGCCAGCTCCACGATCGTCCGCGGCCGGAGCCCGCCGTCGAGATGGTCGTGGAGGAGCACCTTCGGGGCCCGGCGGATCGTCTCCAGCGAGATCGTCATGGCGGCATCGTACTCGCGTCCGCTACGCTGCAGCGGGCGCCGAAGGGCGAGCCGGCAGCGAGCCGGCAGCGACCCACGCGCGTTCCGTGGGGCGTTGCGGACCATCCAACAAAGGCCGGGACGGAAGAGGCTCGGAACGACCTTGAGGCCGATGTGTTGCGCTGCCCGCAACGCGTCGCGGCGCGACCGGTGCGTGGCGTCCCATGCGGGGGATCGGTTGCGCTGCCCGCAACGACGTCGCGGCGCGGCCTGCACCTGGTCCGCGACGTCTCGATCTGCACGACGAGGGAGATCTAGCCGCCGGCCTCTCGGTCGAGCCTCGTCCGCGCTGCCGCGAGGGCCGCCGACACCCGCCCGGGCGCCGTCCCGCCGATGACGTCGCAGCCGGCGAGGGCACCCTCGAGGCCGGCCGCCGCCCGGACCGCGGCGCCGATGCCCGGCTCCCCAGCGAGCGCCGACGCGATCGGGTCCGCGCTCCCGGCGAGAGCTTCGGCAACGTCCCGATCGTCGACCGCATCGAGGCCGACCCCGGCCCGCTCGGCCGTCGCCACGAGGGCCCCCACGACGTGGTGGGCGGTCCGGAACGGGACGCCGCGCCGGACCAGGGCGTCGGCCACGGCCGTGGCGGTCGTGAAGCCCTCGGTCGCCGCCGCCCGCATCCGGTCGCGGTCAACGCCGAGCGTCTCGACCAGCCCGGCCATCACCCCGAGCGACGCCTCGAGCGTCGCGGCGCTCTCGAACAGCGGCAGCTTGTCCTCCTGGAGGTCGCGCTGGTAGGCGAGCGGCAGGCCCTTGAGCAGCGCAAGGAGACCGGCCAGCGAGCCGATCACCCGGGCCGAACGCCCCCGGACGAGCTCGGCCGGATCCGGGTTCTTCTTGTTCGGCATCATCGAGCTGCCGGTCGAGAACGCGTCAGCGAGCCGGACGAAGCCGAACCGCGGGTTGGACCACCAGGTCAGCTCCTCGGCGAACCGGCTGAGGTGGACCATGCACAGCGCCGCGGCGGCGAGGAACTCGACCGCGAAGTCGCGGTCGCTGACCGCGTCGAGCGAGTTGGCGGTCACCCCGTCGAAGCCGAGCTCGCGCGCGGTCGCCTCGCGGTCGAGCGGGTAGCCCGCCCCGGCCAGCGCCCCCGCGCCGAGCGGCGAGACGTTCGCCCGGCGGCGGCAGTCGGCCAGCCGGCCGCGGTCCCGCTCGAGCATCTCGACGTAGGCGAGCAGGTGGTGGGCGAACAGCACCGGCTGGGCCGGCTGGATGTGGGTCGTGCCCGGGAGGACCGCGTCGCCGTGGCGCTCGGCCAGCCCGACGAGCGCCCGCTCGAGGTCCACGATCGCCGCCTCGAGCCCGTCGATCGTCCGCCGCAGCCAGAGCCGCAGGTCCGTCGCGACCTGGTCGTTCCGCGAGCGACCGGTGTGAAGCTTCCCGGCCAGCGGCCCGATCCGCGCCGCGAGCGCCGCCTCGAGGTTCATGTGGACGTCCTCGAGCGCCGGATCCCAGGCCAGCGTCCCCGCCTCCACCTCCGCCCGGAGGCCATCGAGGCCGGCGACCAGCGCGTCGACCTCCGCCGGCGTGAGCAGCCCCGCCCGCCCGAGCCCGCGGACGTGGGCCACCGAGCCCGCCAGGTCGTCGAGCGCGAGCGCCGAGTCGACCTCGATCGAGCGCGTGAAGTCGGCGACTCGCTGGTCATTCGCGTCCGAGAACCGCCCGCCCCAGAGCTTCATCGTTCCTCCGTGCCGTGGAGCCGTCATCGTACCGGCGGACGGCCGACGGCGGGCGCCGGCCAGCTCTTGTCAGCACCGTTCGCTTCGTCGCCCGCCGCATCCTCCGCCCGCCGCATCCTCCGCCCGCCGCATCCTCCGCCCGCCGCATCCTCCGCCCGCCGCACGCCCCATGTTCAAACCGTCGGCCGGCGGCCGCTGGCAACGGCGAGGGCCCTCGATTCTGCACATGCCATGTGCCATCGGCAGGTCGTCGGACCGATCCTGCACCCTGGGAGTTCCACGCTCGCTGCCCCGGCCGCACCGTGCTGCGCCCGGCCGCCGGTTGGCACATCCCGGTGTTCGGCGCGAGGATGGGTGACCCTGGCCCGCGCCGACGAGCGCGCCGCTACCTCCCGGTTCATGGTCCGCGAACCACGGACGTGGTCCTCGGCCTCGCGAATGGCCTAACCAGCTAGGCCAATAGCGGCTATCATGCGCCGATGACGACGCGTCCCACCTCGCTCGACTGGTTCCTGTTCGGCCTCATCTCGATCTTCTGGGGCAGCAGCTACCTGTTCATCAAGATCGGGATCGAGACGCTCTCGCCGTTCACCCTGATCGCCTGCCGGCTGTTCGTCGGCGGCACGGTCCTCGGCGTGGCGATCAGGCTGGCGCGGGTCACCCTGCCGAGAGACCGCTCGACCTACGGCAAGCTCCTCGTCATGGCGACGTTCAACGTCGTCATCCCGTTCAGCCTGATCACCTGGGGCGAGCGCTACATTGACTCGTCGGTGGCCGCCATCCTCCAGGCGACGACGCCGCTGTTCACGATCGTCATCGCGTCGCTCGCGCTGAGCGAGGAGGCGATCACGCTGAACCGGCTGGTCGGCCTGGTCATCGGGTTCGGCGGCGTGATCATCCTGCTCGGGCGGGGCCTCGGCGGCGGCGGCGGCGACCAGGTCATCGGCGAGCTGGCCGTCGCCCTGTCGTCCCTGTCGTACGCGCTCGGCAACGTCTTCGTCCGACTCCGGATGCGCGGCCTCCATCCGACCGTCCCGGCGTTCTTCCAGGTCGGCATCGCGTTCGTCATCACGACGGTGCTGGCCCTCGCCTTCGAGTGGCCAATCCACCTGCCGTCGAACTTCGAGGCGCTCTTCTCGGTGGTCTGGCTCGGGCTGTTCGGCTCGGCGTTCGCGTACCTCATCTACTTCCGGCTCGTCCACGTCATCGGACCGACCCGGATGTCGATGATCACCTACGTCATGCCGATCGTCGCGATCGCCCTCGGGGTGGTCGTCCGGAGCGAGGTCATCGACGCCCAGACGGCCGTCGGCACGGCGGTCATCCTCGGCGGGGTCGGACTGGTCAACAGCCGCCTCGGCCGCCGCCGCCTGTTCGGGCGCGCGGCCCAGGTTCCGCCCGCCGCCGGCCTGTAGCCGAACGTCCCTACCGTTCGAGGGCGAGCAGGAGCGCGCCGGCGACGATGACGGCGGCAGCGCCGATCCGGACGGCGGCGGTCCGCCGACCGGTGGCCTCGCCCAGCCGGAACGTGCCCCAGCCCGACACGAGGACGATGGCCGATTCGCGGACCGGCGCGACCGCCGTCAGCGGCGCGTGGCGGTAGGCGACCAGGACGAGCAGGTACGCCGCGACGGTCACCAGCCCACCGAGCGCGGCCCGGCCCCAGCTCGACGAGCTCGCCGACCACAACCCGCCGCGGCCGGCCGGCGACTCGACCGGCCCGACCGACCCGACTGACCCGACGATGTCGACGGTCGCGGTCTCGGCCACGGCGGCCGCGGTCTCCAATCCCGCCCCCGCCCGCCCATCACGCCGGTCGGCGAGGACGATGAAGCTCACGAGGAAGACCGCCGTGAACGTCCAGATCAGCGACGCATACAGCCACGGCTCGATCAGCCGTGCCCCGTTCCTGTCGACCGCCGAGTAACAGGCGATCGTCACCCCGGTCGCCACGGCCAGCCAGGTCGCCTCGCGGATGCGCCGTGGCGTCTCGACCGCACTCCGCCGGAAGACCGACCACGGACGTTGGAGGGCGAGGATCCCGACGAGCAGTGCCGCCACGCCGAGCGTCCCGAACGGCCCGAGCCGCTCCCCGAGGAAGACGATGCCGACCCCGACGGCGAGGACCGGCGCGGTCCCCCGGGCGATCGGGTAGACGAGCGACAGGTCCCCCCGCTGGTAGGCCGCCGAGAGGAACACGAAGTAGACCGCCTCGAGGACGCCCGACACGACCGCCAGGACCCACGCCTCGGCCGGGATCTCCGGGCGGCCGGCGAGGAGCCAGCCGGCGAGCCCTGCGGGGATGAGGACGACGGCCCCCACGACCATCCCCCGGCCCGCCGTCCGGAGCGGGTCGTCGGCCGTCTTGAGCAGGATGTTCCAGCCGGCGTGGAGGAGAGCGGCGCCCATGAGCAGCCCGAGGACCGCGGGCGGCATCAGCGACCCCCACCCTCGGCCATCTCCTTGAGGATCCGCAGGTTCGTCTCGACGATCGTCGCGACGGATCCGCGCCCGAGCCGGATGAGCCCGCCCAGCCAGCGGCCGGCCGTCATCAGGTCCGCGCTGGCCATGACCCTCGTCCCTCCGCCGGCGCCCGGCTCGAGCACCCACGCTCGCTCCAGGCGGATCCCGTCCCCGACGAGGACCGTCCGGAAGCGGCTCTCCGGGCGCGCCTCCAGGCTCTCGACCCGGACGCTGGCGCCGAGCAGGCCGAGCCGCAGCCGGGCGGACCGGGTGGCGCCTGCCGCGGGCCAGCTCGGCGCGGCCGGACCGAGCCGGAGCTCCGGGTAGAGGACGTCCTGGGCGGCCGGGTCATGGAGGGTCGTCCACACGATGCGTGGGTCGGCCTTGACGTAGGTGCGTCGCTCGACGCGCTGGGTCGCCGTCACGCCGCGGGATCCGTCAGGAGCCGATCGGGTGCCAGACCGTCTTCATCTCGAGGAAGGCGGCGATCCACTCGGGCCGCTGGGCCGCCCGTTCGTCCAGCCAGTCGAAGCGCCGGTCGGCCACGCCGGGCGGTCGTCGGGCGAGGCGCTTGACGCTGTCCGCGGCGGCGATCTCGACCTCCGCCTGGGCTTCCGGATCCACGCCCCAGGTGTCGAGCGCGTCGACGTCGACGTGGGCGGCGAGGACGGGCACGAGCTCGCGCTTCAGGCCGGTCAGCAGGTTCACGACGCCGCCCGGGACGTCCGACGTGGCGAGGACCTCACCGAGCGTGACTGCCGCGAGCGGCCGCGTCTCGGACGTCACGACGACCGCGGTGTTGCCACTCACGAGGACCGGGGCGAGCCGGCTGACCAGCCCCAGGAGCGACGAGCGCTCCGGCGCGACGATCCCGACCACGCCGGTCGGCTCGGGGATGGTGAAGTTGAAGTAGGAGCCGGCGACCGGGTTCGAGTTGCCGAGGACCTGGCCGATCTTGTCCGCCCAGCCGGCGTACCAGACCCAGCGGTCGATCGAGCGCTCGACGGCCTCGCGGGCCTTCGCGGCCGTCAGCCCCTCCGCCCGCCGCGACCTCGGCGACGAACTGGTCGCGGCGGCCCTCCATCAGCTCGGCGACGCGATAGAGGATCTGGCCGCGGTTCATCGCCGTCCGGCCGGCCCACGGCTCGAACGCCTTCCGGGCGGCCCGGACGGCGTCGCGGAGGTCCTTGCGCGAGGCCCGGCAGGCGTTCGCCAGCGGCTCGCCCGCCGGCGTGCTCACGAGGTACGTCCGCCCGGACTCGGTGCGCGGGAACGCCCCGCCGATGTAGAGCTTGTAGGTCTTGCGGACGTCGATTCGCGAGGTGGCGGGCGCGGTCGCCGGCGGCCGCCACTGCGACCCGCCACCTCAGCGATCCTCCAGTCGGACGTAGGCCAGCAGGCCGTGGAGGCCGCCCTCGCGCCCGAAGCCGGACTCCTTGTAGCCGCCGAACGGGCTGGCCGGGTCGAAGTGGTTGAACGTGTTCGCCCAGACGACGCCGGCGCGCATCCGCCTGGACCATCATCAGGATCCGGCTGCCCTTGTCCGTCCAGATCCCGGCCGACAGGCCGTACGGCGTGTTGTTCGCCTTCTCGATCGCCTCGTCCGGCGTCCGGAAGGTCAGCACGGAGAGGACCGGCCCGAAGATCTCCTCCCGCGCGATCCGGTGGCTCTGGGCGACGTTCGTGAACAGCGTCGGGCGGAAGAAGTAGCCGCGCTCGGGCAGCTCGCAGGCCGGCTGGTAGAGCTCGGCGCCCTCGGCGACGCCGGCTCGCCACGAGCTCGGTGATCTTCTCGAGCTGGGCCTTCGAGTTGATCGCGCCGACGTCCGTGTTCTTGTCGAGCGGGTCGCCGACCCGGATCGTCGCGAGGCGGTCCTTGAGCTTCTCGATGAGCGGCTCGGCGATCGACTCCTGGACGAGCAGGCGCGAGCCGGCGCAGCAGACCTCGCCCTGGTTGAAGTAGATGCCGTTGACGATGCCCTCGACCGCCTGGTCGAGCGGGGCGTCCTCGAAGACGATGTTGGCCGCCTTGCCGCCGAGCTCCAGGGTGAGCGCCTTGCCCGTGCCGGCGATCGCCCTTGGCGATGAGCTTGCCGACGTCGGTCGAGCCGGTGAAGGCGACCTTGTCGACGCCCGGGTGGGTCACCAGGGCCATCCCGATCTCGCCCGGGCCGGTGACGATGTTGACGACCCCGGGCGGCAGGTCCGCCTCGCGGCAGACCTCGGCGAAGAGGAGCGCGCTGAGTGGCGTGGTGCTGGCCGGCTTGAGCACGACCGTGTTCCCGGCCGCCAGCGCCGGGGCGATCTTCCAGGCCAGCATCAGCAGCGGGAAGTTCCACGGGATGACCTGGGCCGCGACGCCCAGCGGGTGCGCCGTCCGGCCGGGGAACGCGTAGTCGAGCTTGTCCGCCCAGCCGGCGTAGTACCAGAAATGGGCCGCCGCGAGCGGGACGTCCACGTCCCGGCTCTCCTTGATCGGCTTGCCCGAGTCCATGCTCTCGAGCACGGCGAACTCGCGGCTGCGCTCCTGGAGGATCCGCGCGATCCGGAACAGGTACTTCGCCCGCTCGCGACCCGGCAGGCTGCCCCACGTCCGGGTCTGGGCGCGGCGGGCTGCGCGAACGGCCTTGTCGACGTCGCCGCGTGGTGGCCCTGGCGACCTCGCGCGAGCGGTTCCTCCGTGGCCGGATTGACGGTCGCGAACGTCCCGCCGTCCGCGGACGGGACCTCGCGGCCGCCGATGAACAGCCCGTAGCGCTCACGGATCCGGACGATCTCGCGCGACTCGGGCGCCGGCGCGTACTCCCACGGGATCGCCTGCCCGTCGCCGAGGCCCCAGCTGTTGGGTGCCCGCTCGCCGCTCCGGGCGACCGCGCCGGTCGGCTTCCTCGTCTCGGTCGTCATCGCCGGGCCATTATGGCACCCCCCTCACGTCGACCAGACGGCTCCCGGGGAGAGGCGCCCACCGAGCTGGCTCAAGGCTACGGCCGCGGCCCAAGCTTACTCAACCGGCACGTTCGCCGCCCTTCCGAGCAATCGTGCCAGTTCGTACACCCCGGTGCGATAACGGGCAAGCGCTGAGAGCTCGTCTGCGGTGACCCGCCCCCGGACCTCCTCGAGCCGCTGGTCGATGCTTCGGTCAAGCCGAAACGTCGAAACACCGGGTGGCGCGTTCAACCGCGTATCACAAGAACCCCTCGTTTGACGAACCAGGAAGCTCGGTCTCGGAGGAGCGCGCCTGGGCGGTGTCCCTACCCGCCATCCTCGCAGGTGTGGGGCGATGGAGCGATCGAGTCTCCCACCCGCCACACGGTGTAGCCCTTTGGCGTAACCGTCGACCTGAGCTGCAGCGCCACCGGCTTCGACTCGCGGCTGACCTGCACCCAGATCGGACCATCTGCCTCCGACGCTCGTGCAGCCCAGCTCGCGTCGAACGCGCGAACAACGGCGTCGGCGTCTGAGCCGACCCACGCGATGCCCTCATCAAGCCATCGATTGTTCCCCCCGGCCGCCGCAATCCTGTCGTCGAGGACGTCAACATCCACGTACTGCAGGGCATTCGCGTATGCGAGGCAAGTCCGGCCAGACGCCTCGCTGATGCGTCCTGATGCTGCGCTCAGCGGATCCGAAATGACCTCGATTGCGGTCGCACGCCCTGCTTGTGGCTCGTTCCCGGTGTCGGCGGAGCCGGTATTCGCAACTCCGGCTACCGGCAATCGACCGGCGTCGACCACCGTCTCTCCGGGTGCGCTGAGCCGACTTGCGAGTCCTGACGCAATGACGCCGACGACCACGACCACGATCACGAACGTGACCGCCGAAATCAGTCGAATGGCACTGTTGACGATCCGCCTGGCCATCATCTCTCGAACCCCCTTAGTAAACGGTGTTCGCGGCGTTGATATCGTCGCTGGTCAAGGTCCGCATTCGCCATGTCTCGACCTCAAAATTGCCTGTGGCCTCACCGCACATCGTGTACATGCCAGAGCCGTAGTTGCAGTCGCTGGAATAGAGGTCCTTGAGCAGTATCCAATGACCCAGTTCATGGGTCATGACACCCTGAAAGTCGACATCTCCGGCGTAAGGACTTTGACCCGATCCATACCAGAACCGGTTTATGCCGGAGGGCAGATTTGCGTCCGTTTGCGCGAATGTATCAACTGACTCGATGTCGAAGTAGGTTGACCGCTCGGTGTAATCAACACATGTGAGCATGATGTCGGGTCTCAAAGAAGTCACGGCACCAGGGCTGGGTGCCGTCACGATAGGCTTTGTGATAGCCGCTGCTCACGTAGTGGGGGTTGAAGGAGGTATTGGTCTCCCACTGGTTGATCGCCCCGTTCAGGCGGTCCAGTGCCAGCGACGTCCATCCGCTGCCTGCAGCATCGACACCCGGGCTGCCATCGGGGTCGCCGTCGTTGCCAAGATCCCAGAACCAGAGCTTGGGACTGGGAACGGAATGTGTCGCGGCAACCGGCGCGACCAAGGACAGCGCCGCGACCACTGCGCCGATCAGCAAGATGGACAGCCACGTCCTGGACGGAACCGGCATCTGCCACATCGAACCCCCTCCAATGCTGCTCTCGGCGCTTGGAAGACGGGTCAGCCATCCCCGCCCCTTGACGACCGGCTCGTTGAAGCGCTGCCAAGCGCCCCACTCGCGAGGATCGCCAATCTTGCCATCGAGTGTACGCCGCTCGGGCCGCTGGTCAAGAGTGTGTGTGTATTCGTCCGGCACCTCCGTTACACATCGATCCCCAGGGAGGCCAGGTACTCGGCCGGGGTGAGATAGCCGAGCGACTGGTGGGGACGGACCCGGTTGTACGTGGCCTCCCAGACCCGGAGGGCCGGGGCGAGGGGGGCGAGGTCGGGTTCGGCGTCGGTGACCTCGTGGAACTCCTCGGTGTGGGTCCGGTTGGCCCGCTCGACCCCGGCGTGGAGCTTGGGCGAGCGGGGCGGGAGCAGGAAGAGGGGGATACTCGCGTCGGGCAGGTGGTCTCGAACCCGGCCATGAACTCGGAGCCGTTGTCGATGCTGATGGCCCGGACCGGGAAGGGCATCCGGGCGTTCGCCCGGATGCCGATCACGACGAGCAGGCAGCTCGACTCGACTTCGAGGCCGGCGCCGAGGTAGACACCGTCGGCCCAGATGTAGGCGTAGCGATCGGCGATCGGACGCTCCCGCCAGGCCCGGTAGTCGGCCGCCCAGGTGTCCTTGAGCCGGATGATCGTCGATGCCGAGAGCGGTGCCTTCTCGCCGAGCAGCTCGCGGAAGGCGGGCTCGAAGTCGCCGCCCGAGAGGCCCTCGGGGCAGAGCCTCGCGAACAGGCGCTGGGTCGAGCTCGGCGGCGGACGGGCGAGCGGGCACGAGACGGTGACCGAGGCGGCAGAGCTGGCGCACCGGCCGGGGTGTAGACTCAGGCGACAACCGAATACGCCTCCGGGGAGCGCGAACGCGCTGAGAGTGTGGCCAGGCCACAGACCCGCCGAACCTGAACCGGCTCGTACCGGCGTAGGAAGCAGGCAGATCCGTCGACTCGACGCCGTTCCCCGATCACCTCGGGGGCGGCGTTTCGTTCGAGATGGAGGTTCGAGAAGTCATGACCACCACCGCCCCCCGCCAGGCGAGCCCGACGTCGGCGACCGTGGCGACGAGCCTGCCCGACACCGTCTGGCGGACCCGCGACATCGTCGTCGCGGCCGTCATCGGCGTCGCCTTCGGTGTCGTCTTCTGGGCCTGGGGCCTGGCCTGGGCGGCGCTCGATCCCGTGTTCGCCCTGGCGCCGTGGGGCAAGGACCTGTTCTACGCCGTGTGGCTGGTGCCCGCCGTCCTCGCCCCGCTCATCGTCCGCAAGCCCGGCGCGGCGCTGTTCGCCGAGATGGTCGCGGCCGGCGTCTCGACGCTCATCGGCAGCCAGTGGGGGCCCGATACGCTCCTTTCGGGCTTCGCCCAGGGTGCGGCCGCGGAGCTCATCTTCGCGTTCGCTCTGTACCGGAGCTACGCCCTGCCGGTCGTGGTCGTCGCGGCCGTCGCGAGCGCTGCCGCCGCGTGGATCCACGACTGGGCCCTGTACTACGCGGAGGTGTCGCTCGAGGTCCAGCTCGTGCGCGGCCTGATGATGGCGATCTCCGCCGTCGTCATCGTCGCCTTCGGCTCGCGCGCGCTCGAGCGGGCCCTTCGCCGGACCGGCGTCCTCGAAGGGTTCCCAGGCTGACGCTCGGCACCGGGCCCGCGGTCGGGATCCGCGCCCGGGACGTCGGGTTCCGCTACGCCGGCCGTCCCGCGGCCGCCCTGCGCGACGTGTCGTTCCAGGTTGCGCCCGGCGAGTGCCTGCTGGTCGTCGGGCCATCCGGGTCGGGCAAGAGCACGCTCGCCCTCGCCCTCGCCGGGCTCGTGCCGCGCGAGCGCCCGGGAGACTGGCGGGGATCGATCGAGCTCGACGACGCGAGCCTGGCAGCGCTCGCCCCGGCGGCGGTCGCCGAGCGCGTCGGCATCGTCTTCCAGCATCCGGCGAGCCAGCTCGTCATGGATCGGGTCGAGGATGACGTGGCGTTCGGACTCGAGAACCGCGGCTGGCCACTAGAGGCGATGCGCCGGCGCGTGCCGGAGGCGCTGGCCGAGGTCGGCCTCGCCGGGCTCGAGCGAGGTCGGCCGAATCGCCTCTCCGGAGGGCAGCAGCAGCGGCTCGCGCTGGCCGGCGTCCTCGCCGCGGGCCCGGGCCTGCTCGTCCTCGACGAGCCGACTGCGAACCTGGACCCCGACGGGACCGAGGCCTTCTTCGACCGTCTCGCAGGCCTCCGTTCCGGGCGAGCGGCGACGATCGTGCTCGTCGAGCACCGGATGGAGCGTGCGTGGCCTCTCGCCGACCGGATCCTCGCCCTGGGCGCAGACGGATCCCCGATCGACGAGGGGGCACCCGGCGACGTGGTGGCGCGATCGGGTGAGGCGATGCGCCGGGCCGGGATCTGGATGCCCGCGGCGATCGAGTCGGCCCTGGACCGGGCGGCCGGTCGGACCGAGGACCCAGCCGGCGCGGGCGGCGGGGCTGGCGCGGCTGGGAGGGCGGACGTGGTTGGCGCGGCCGGGACGGCGGACGTGGTTGTCGGTGGGCGACCGCTGGTGGCTGCCGACGCCGTCAGGTTCGGGTACGAGCGCGCGAATCCCGTGATCCGCGACGTCTCGCTGCAGGTTGCCGAGGGAGAACGGGTCGCCCTGGTGGGGGCCAACGGGAGCGGCAAGTCGACGCTGGCGCGGCTCCTGGTGGGCCTGCTGCGGCCGGATCGAGGACGCGTCTCGCTCGAAGGGGACGACCCCTCGCGACTGCCCGCCCGTGAGCTGGCCCACCGCGCCGGATTCGTCTTCCAGGACCCGGAGCAGCAGTTCATCGCCGACCGGGTGGCCGACGAGCTGACACTGGGGCTCCGTCCCGAGGAGCGACCGGCAGCCGAGGCGCTGATGGACCGCCTCGGGCTGCCGCTGGGCGCCTTCGGGGAGCGCAGCCCGTATTCGCTGTCCGGCGGCGAGCAGCGTCGCCTGTCGCTGGCCTGCGTGCTCGTCCGGCGCCCCCGCGTGGTGGTCCTCGACGAGCCGACCTTCGGTCAGGATCGCCACGGGTACGACGGACTCGTCGAGATCCTGCGCGAGCGCGCGGCGAGCGGGACGTGCCTGATCGCGGCGACCCACGATCCGCGGTTCGTCCGCGACGTGACCCCTCGCGCGATCACGATCTCCGATGGCCGAGTCGTCGCGGATGGCCCGGTCGTCGCGGATGGCCCGAGTCGCATGATCGCCGCGGTCGAGGTCGGCGACGCCCAGCTCGGGAGCGTGCTCGGGCGGACGAGCCCGCTCGTGAAGCTGGGCGTGGCGCTCGGCTGGCTCCTCGGACTGGCGTTCACGCTCGATCCCCGTCCGGCCCTTGCGCTCGCGGCGCTGGCGCTCGCGGCCGGCGTGTCCTTCGGTCGGATCCCGCCGAATCGCCTCGTCCGGGCCCTCGCCCCGCTCACGCTGACCGCCTTCGGGATCGCCCTGTTCAACACGCTGTTCTCGTCGGCGAACTCCGACCCTGGCGCGACCGAGCTCATCCGGATCGGGTCCGTCCGGCTCACGGCGGAGGCCGTCAGTGCGGGCGTCGGGCTGGGCGCGCGGGTCCTGGCGATCGTGTCGGTCGGCGTCGTCTTCGGGCTGACGACCGACTCGACTCGCCTCGTCGACTCGCTCGCCCACCAGGGCCGCCTCCCGGAGCGGTTCGCGTACGGCGCCCTGGCCGCGTACCAGGCGATCCCGCGGTTCGCGGAGGACCTGTTGACCCTGCGCCAGGCTCGCCGGATCCGGGGCCTGCGCGGTGGCTGGCACCCGCGCCTCCTCGTCGGGCTGCTCGTCCTCGCCATTCGCCACGGCGACCGGCTCGCCCTGGCCATGGACGCCCGGGCGTTCGGGAGCGGGCCGCGCACGCGCTTCCGGCCGACCGCCTGGGGGCTGCTCGACGTGGCCGTGGGTGGGGTCGGCGTCGTGGCCCTGGTCGGGGCGCTCTGGCTGGCGGCCGGCTAGCTGTAGCCTCGCCCAGCGCCTGCTCATCCCCTGGTACGGGGAGTCGAGGCTAGCGGCGCGGTAGCCGGCGGCTGATCCGGCGCGGGCTCAGAGCGGCCGTCCGGGTCGCCGCCCGTTGCCCGTCACGCAACTGACTGGCCCAGCCATGAGCGAACCGATCGCGACCCCCGCGGTTCGTTGCCGATCCCGCAACGAACCCGGCGAACGGTGGCCCACTACCGCGTCGACCAGCGGGGCTCCAACCATCAGTTGCACAGCAGGCAACGCGGACAAGCGGCGCCGTAGCCGGCGCTGCCGCCGGGTCAGAACCGGTAGCGCTCTGCGCCGGGCTGGCACGGGCGGCCGAGACCGTAGCTGATCTCGCCCGCGGTGACGTCGGCGAGGCACCAGAAGACGGTCACCGAGCCATCGACGCCGGATCGCTCGTGACGGCAGATGGCGGGCTCGGTCGCGTGGTCGCCGAGCCAGGCGCGGAGCCTCTCGGGGGTGACCGCGCCGGGGCCGTCAGCCGTCGCGTCGGCCAGGAGGGCGCCCGCCCGGTCGTAGCGGACTGCGGACTTCGTCGCGTACGCCGGGTCGTCCTCGTACTGGAGCATCCGCGGGCAGGCGTAGTGGTTGGTGTGGACGAGCGTGCCGCGGTCGCCGGGGCGCACGAGCTCCGCGTCCGTCGCGGAGCCCTCGACGTTCACCACCCGCCCGTCTCGGTGGGCGAAGACCGTGTTGTAGGACGAGGCGCGGTCGGGCCTCAGCGCCATCTCGACCGCCGCATCGAGGGTCCGGGCGGTGAGCTGCTCGCGGACCATCAGCAGGCGGGGGACGCCGCTCCGCTCGTCGTTCGGGGCGAGCTCGTTGCCGGTCAGGGACAGCCCGGCATCGTTCCAGCCGACGCTGATCCACGGTCCCATCCCGAGGCTGAACACGACCGGCTCGCCCGGCACCCGCCACTCGATCGCGACGACGTTGGGCTCGCTCGAGGGGTCGAGATCGTTGTTGTGGGCAACCCACAGGTGCCCGTCCGAGGTTGCCGGTGGGCCGGCCACGAGGTCCGAGCAACGCCCGTCGACCGGCCGGTTCGCACCCAGCCCGCCGATCCCGACCTGGGACGGCCGGATCGCCCAGATCTCCTCGATCGAGGCCGCGAACAGCGCGAGCGGGTCGACCCCGGCTCCCTCGGCCGCACCGTCGATCTCCTCCACGAGCCAGGGCGTGGCGGCCAGCGTGGCTTCGCGGTAGCGGGCGGCGAGTGCCAGTTGCCCGGCGCGGTCGACGCCGGCCGGCAGCGCCGCGTCGAACTCGACCGCCGTCCGGAGCACCTCGGCGGTGGCCGCGCCGACCTGCCGGCCGACCTCGCGGTGAGAACCCGACACGCGCAGGAACGGAACCGTCCGCCGCTGACCGTCCGCGGCTCGTCCGCCATCAGTCGAGGGAGAAGTGGTCGGGGCCCTGGTAACGGCCGGTCCGCTCCTTCTCGATCTGCATGAGGACGTCGTTGAGCAGTGACGACGCGCCGAAGCGGAAGCGCTCCGGGGTCATCCAGCGCGGCCCGAGCGTCTCGTACAGGACGACCAGGTACTGGATCGCCTCCTTGGCCGTGCGGATCCCGCCGGCCGGCTTCATCCCGACCGCGCGGCCGGTCTGGCGCTCGAAGTCGCGGATCGCCTCGAGCATCACGAGCGTGACCGGGAGGGTCGCCGCCGGGGTCACCTTGCCGGTGGAGGTCTTGATGAAGTCGGCGCCGGCGGCCATCGCGAGGACGGACGCGCGCCGGACGTTGTCGTACGTCTCGAGCTCGCCCGTCTCGAGGATCACCTTGAGGTGGGCCTCGCCGCAGGCCTCGCTGACCGCGACGATCTCCTCGAAGACCTTGAGGTAGTCGCCCGACAGGAAGGCGCCGCGGTCGATGACCATGTCGACCTCGTCGGCCCCGGCCTCGACGGCCGCGCGCGTCTCGGCGAGCTTGATGTCCAGGAACGTCTGGCCGCTGGGGAAGCCGGTGGCGACGCTGGCGACGAGGACGCCCGAGTCGCCGAGCGCCTCGCGGGCCTCGGCCACGAGCGCCGGGTAGACGCAGATCGCGGCGACATGGGGGATCGTGGGATCGCCGGGCTGCGGGTGCATCGCCTTGGCGCACAGCGCCCGGATCTTGCCCGGGGTGTCCTTCCCCTCGAGCGTCGTGAGGTCGATCATCCGGATCGTCAGGTCGAGCGCCCACAGCTTGGAGGCCTTCTTGATCGAGCGCTTCCTGAGCGCGTCGACCCGCTCCTCGACGCCGACCGCGTCGACCGGGGTCACCCGCCCGAGCAGGCTGCCGAGCGAGCCGGCCCGTCCGTCGAAGGCGCGGATCAGCTCCTGGGCACGCTCGCGGGCAACGCTGTCGGGCTGGCGAATCGTCGTCATCGGGCGGTCAGGATACACCGGCGATGGCGCCGGATCTGGTTGCGAGCCAGGACGCGATAGCCGGCCCACAACCCGGCTACTTGCCGCTGATCCGCCGCCAGGCGGCCCGTGGGCCGTTTCCCCCGGCGGCCTCATCGATCTCGATCAAGCCTTCGCGACGTAGCCCGCCCAGGACCAGTCGGATCGTCTGGTCGCTGACCCCGGGGAGGGCGGCCCGAACATCCCGGAGCCGGAAGACGACGGGGGCGTGGTGAAGGACAAACTCCCGGACCCGCTCCTGCTTCGACAGCCCGGCGAGGTTGCGCCGCGCCGCGACCCGTGACTCGAAGTCGTCATAGGAGTCTTCGAGGATGCCTACGAGATACTCGGTCCAGGGCCAGACGTCGTGCGTTCCTTCGTGCCACTGCCGCTGCGATGCGTACAGGGCTGCGTAGTAGGCATTCTTCGTCTCGAACATTCGTTGTTCAACGCTGACGTACCTGGCCACGCCGTACCCCTGCTGGAGGAGCGCGTGGGCGGTGAGGAGACGGGCGAGCCGGCCATTCCCGTCCGCGACCGGATGGATCGCCAGGAAGTCCAGGACGAACGCGGCGATGAGCAGGATCGGGTGAGCCGCTTGCGCTTGCGAGGCTGACCGATAGCGCGCGACGAGCTCCGACAGGAGGAACTGCGTCTCCCTGGGGGAAGGTGGGGTGAAGAGAATCTCCCGGTGACCGTGCTCGTAGCTCGCGATCAGGTTCTGATCGGTCTTGAGCTGACCACCGGCTCCGTCCGTGTGCCGGAAGAGTTGGCGATGAAGGTGGAGGATGTAGGGCACCGTGATCGGTTCGAGCGTCGTAGCTCGCATGATTTCGTCCATGGCGTCTCGGTAGCCTGCGAACTCGCGCTCGTTTCGGTTGCGGAACCGGCGGGGCTCGACGCCCTCTCGGGCCAGGCCTTCGATCCGACTTGGGTCCACCGTCACGCCCTCGATCGCACTCGAGGCAGTGATCGAGGCGACACGCGTCTCGTCCGCGAGGGCGCGCAGCAGCTCCGGGAGCTGGTCCCGGTAGAGCGCCTCCCGCCCGCGTCCAACGTCAAGACGAGCGAGTCGCGCGCCGAGCCGAACCGGCTGGGAGCCGAGCGTTCGGTCGAGATCGATGAAGCTGCGCATCCCCTCAACATCCGCTAATCATTACAATCTGTGCCGCCGCATAGTATGATTAGCTGGTCCCTCCGCGTCAAGGAGTCGCTGACCTTCACAGCGGCATTGCTGCCTGGTTTCGTGCGCTCCGACGTCCGGCCACGGGCGGGTGGCCACTCCCAGTGGACGCTGGGCTGATCTGCACGCTCGGCCCGCGGCCCGGATGGGGTCCTGGGCGGATGGCCATGCTCGCTGAATGCGTCCGCGACCACTGGCAGTGCACGACGTGCAGGCGCGGGCGGGGCGCGGGCGGCCGGGGGCGGGCGGCTCGGGGGCGCTCCCCGGTCCGTAGGCCGTCCCCCCACTACTTCCCGGCGCGGTCCCTGGGCAGGGGCGGGAGGCCGCGCTTGCCGGCGATGAGGAAGTGGCGGAACCAGGCCCCGACCTGGACGAGGTTCTCGACGCGGCGGAAGGGCGTCCCGGAACGGGTCAGCTCGTGCGTCTCGGCCGGGACCCGCATCATCCGGACGGGCCGCTTGAGCGAGCGCAGGACCGTGAACAGCTCCTCGCCCTGGCCGATCGGCGTGCGCAGGTCGTTCTCGCTGTGCTGGATGAGCAGCGGCGTCCGGATCTCGCGCGCGTGGGTGATCGGCGAGAGCGCCCGGTAGAGGTCGGGGTCCTCCCACGGCGCCGCGCCGAGCTCGAGCCGCCCGAACGCCGGCCCGGCGATGTCCCCGGTCGTCATCTGGCTGGTCAGGTCGTTGACCGAGCGGCACGAGATCGCGGCCCGGAAGCGCTGGTCGTGGCCCACGATCCAGCTCGTCAGGTAGCCGCCGTACGAGCCGCCGGTCACCCCGAGCCGGTCCGGATCCGCCGTCCCGTCGGCGACGAGCGCCTCCACGCCGGACAGGCAGTCGCGCATCGGGCCATCGCCCCAGTCCCGGAAGTTGGCGGCGTTGAACGCCTGGCCGTACCCCTCCGAACCGCGCGGGTTCGCGTACCAGACCCCGATCCCGGCACCGGCCAGGCACTGGAACTCCCACGATGGCGACCAGCCGTAGAGGGTGTGCGGGCCGCCGTGGATCTCGAGCACGAGCGGGGCCGGGCGCGGGGCTGGGACTCCCGGGTTAGCCGGATCCGCGGCCGGCATGTGCCAGCCCTGGACCAGCCGCCCGTCGACCGTCGTCCAGCGCGCCTCGGGCTCGACCAGGGCGATCCCGTCGAGCGCCTCGCGGTTCAGCTCGGTCAGCCCGCGGAACTCGCCCGGACCCCTCGCCGGGCCAGAGGGGACCTCCAGGAGGTGGACGTCGGGCAGTGCCGTCGGCGTCGAGCGGAGGACCGCCAGACGCAGTCCCCCGCCAGCAACGTCCGGGACCGCATGCCAGCCGGACAGGTAGTGCCGCCCCTCGGTCAGCCGCTCCAGCGCCCCGTCCGCGACGGCGATCCGCCACAGCTCGCAGGCGCCCTCGATCGGGGCGCTGAACACGATCCATGCCCCATCGCCCGAGACATTGAGATGGGCCTCCTCCCCCGCCGTGAGATCGCTGCTCATCCCGGATCCGGGCATGAGGTCGTGGCGCGCCGACAAGTTCCGGCCGCCCGTCGGCCCGGCGTCCGAGCCGTCCGCGGGGAAGAGCCACAGGTCGTTCCGGCTGCCGGCCGCGGCCGGGAAGCGGTGGCCCATGGCCGCCAGCGTCCGGCCGTCGGGCAGCCACGTCGGGGCGCTGAATGCCCCGACCCCGCCGGTCACCCGGATGAGCGCGCCGCTCTCCACGTCGACGACGTGGAGGTCGCTCCGCCAGTCGATGTCCCGGTCCGGCCGCAGATCCGCGGCGAATGCGATCCGGGTCCCGTCGGGGGACCACGCGGGGGCCTCGATCGGCGCGGGCAGGTCCGTCAGGCGCCGCGCCGCCCCGGTCTCCGCGTCCACGATCCAGAGCTGCGCCAGGTGTCCATAGGTGAACCCGACGCCGTTGAGCATCGAGCGGAGCCGATCGAGGTAGTGGTAGTCGGAGGTGGGCGGCGCGTCCGGCGGCCGCTTGCCGCTGTGCCTGCCGCGGCGCCGGGCGTCCTCCTCGCGGGTCGCCCCGCGCGACGCGCTGAGCACGGCGAGCCGCCGGCCGTTCGGCGACCAGGCCAGGCCGTCGACGCCTCGGGGCAGGTCGGTCAGCCGGCGCGCCTCGCCCGGACCGCCGAGCGGGAGGAGGTGGACCTGCGTGCCGTCCTCCCGGTCGTCCGGGGCGCCCGGCAACTCCTCGACCGCCAGCCGGCGATCCGACAGGAAGGCGAGGGTCCGCCCGTCCGGTGAGAACCGGGCCGCCTTGTCGTGCTTCGCGCCGATCGTCAGCCGGGTCGCCGGCGCGGAGCCGTCGGTCGGGACGGACCACAGGGCGTGGCGGTAGCCGTCTTTCGCCGGGGCGACGGTCTGGACCGTGAACGCGACCCGGTCGCCGGACGGGGAGAGGCGCGGGTCGGTCGCGATCCGGAACGCGTGGAGGTCGTCGGGACGGGGGGCGCGCAGGGCGGGGGTCGTGTCGCTCATGGCCGGGAGTCTACCGGCTACCATCGCCGGACGATGCCCCCCGACGACCAGCTCAGCCTGCAGCTCGACCCGGCCCGGCCCGGGCTGACGACCCCCCTGCGGCCGATGCTCCCCCGGGCCGCCGCCGCGCCGTTCGACGACCCCGACCACCTGTTCGAGCCGTGGTGGGGCGGGGAGCGCGCGTTCGCCTCGCTCGAGCCGGGCGCGGGGGGCGCCGCGGCGGATGCGGCAGGGGCCGGGGCGGCCGGGACGGTGCGGATCGTCGACCGGCGGGGCCGCGACCTGGCGCCGGTCCTCCCGGAGCTGGCCGGACCGGGCGGGCTCGGCGGGCGGCTCGGTGGCCACTCGGCGGTCCTCGACGGCTGCCTCGTCGTCGTCGACGGCCGGGGGCGGCCGGATCCGCGGGCGCTCGCGGCCAGGCTCGCCGGACGGGCCGGCCCGACGGTCGTCTACCTCGTCTTCGACATCGTCGGCATCGACGGGCGGCCGCTCCTCGCCGAGCCCCTCGAGCGGCGGCGCGAGCGCCTCGAGCGGACGGTCGAGCCGGGTGGCTCGGTCCTCGTCGTGCCGGCGATCCCGGGAGAGGGCCTGGCGCTCCACGCGGCGGCCACCGCCCAGGGGATCCCGGCGATCGTCGGGCGCCACCGGCGCAGCCCGTACCTGCCCGGGGGTCCGGAGCCGGCTCTGGCGGCTCGTGCCCGCAGCGGCGGGAACGGGAACGGGGCCGGCGTCGGGGCCCGAGGCGGTCGCGACCGAGCCGGCTCGCGCCGGTGCCGGGCCGATCCTGGCGCTCATCCAGCGCCTGCCCCTCGAGGGCGGGGACTGAGCGGGGACTGACCGGCGCTACTTCCCGGCGGCGCGGGCCGCCCGGACGAAGGCACGGATGCCGGGGCGCTGGCCGTACATCAGGACGCCGGTCGCGTAGATCCGCGAGGCCAGCAGCAGGACGACCGCGCTCGACGCCGCGAGGATCGCCAGCGACACGACCACCTCCCACGGCTCGACCCGGCCGAGCATGAGCCGGGCGAGCATGACGAAGGGGCTGGAGAACGGCACGAACGAGAGCGCCACGACGAAGGACGAGCCGATCGAGCCCAGCCCGACGACCGCGGCGAAGTAGCTCGCCATCGTGATCAGGCTCAGCGGGAGGGCCAGCTGCTGGACGTCCTCCTGGCGGCTGACGAGCGAGCCGGCGGCCGCGTAGAGGAGCGCGTAGAGCAGGAACCCGAGGAGGAAGAACACCCCGTAGGCCACCAGGATCGCCAGGCTCAATCCGACCAGGGGCGCCTCGCCACCGACGGGCGCCGGGCCGAGGATGAGCGCGGCGATCCGGTCCTGGAGGAGCACGATCGCCCCTGCCGGGATGAGCACCGCCACGTACTGGGTCAGTCCCGCGGCGCCCACCCCGACCACCTTGCCGATGAGCAGCTGGCGCGGCGTGGCGGCGCTGATGAGGAGCTCCATGACCCGGCTGCTCTTCTCCGCCGCGACGCTCGTCGCCACCCACATCCCGTAGATCGTGAGGTTGATGAAGATGAGAACGATGAGGACCGTGGCGAGGACCGTCCGGCTGGCCGTCTCCTGCTGGTCGATCGGCCGGCCGCCGTCGGTCGCCGCGCTGGTCGAGACGACCTCGTAGGACGGCGGGTGGAACGGGACCCCGGTCCCGGGCTGGAGCTCCGCCGACCAGTCGAGGATCGCCACCCCGAACGAGCCGTACTGCAGGAGCTGGCTGGTCACGCTGGCCGCCGAACCGGGCGTGTGGTAGGCGAAGCCGAGGCCCCCGTCCGGGCGGCGCTCGACGGTCAACAGTCCGCGCAGCGTCCCGCGCTCGATCGCCTGGAGGCCGGCCACCTCGCTCGCCACCGGCTCGAACCGGTACGGCTTCTCCCAGCGGGCCGGGTCGGCGCCCTCGGGGAGCTGGTTGAGGAGCCCGTCGAGGACCGCGATGGAGCTCGTAGCGAGCTCCGCCTCCGGGGCGGCGATGCCGATCCGGACGACGGTGTCCCGATCGAGCGCCTTCAGCCCGATCGGGGCCAGGGCGAGGCCGATCGCGGCCACGGCGATGAGCGCGGTGGCGCCCGCGAAGGCGCGGGTGCGGACCCGATCGAGGTACTCCCGCCGGGCGATCAGGAACGCGTTGCGGCGGAGGCCACCCCGGGCCGCCGCGCTCACCGGGCGATCCCCGACGGCTCCGGCACGGGCGACGCGAGGTCCGTCTCGTCGCCGGCCGGCCGGCCCACCCGCTCGATGAAGATCTCGTCGAGCGAGGGGTCGGCGATCTCGAACCGGGTCACCCGGTCGCCGCGCTCGAGGGCCGCCCGGAGGATCGTCTCGGGGTCGAGCTCGCGCGGGACCGTCAGCTCGACGTAGTCGGCGCCCGGCCGGCTGACCGTCACCCCGGGATGCGCGCCGAGCCAGCCCAGCCGGTCGGGATCGTCGGCCCGGCCGTCGCCCTCGAGCGCGATCCGGACGACCTGCCGCCCCGAGGCCCGCTTCACGTCGCGGACCGGACCGCCCACGACGACCCGGCCGCGGTCGACGATGACGATCGACTCGCACAGCGCCTCGGCCGTCGCCATCTGGTGGGTCGAGAAGACGATGGTCTTGCCCCGCTCGCGCATCTCGAGGAAGGCCGCCCGCAGGATCGACGCGTTCACCGGGTCGAGACCGCTGAACGGCTCGTCCATGATCAGGACCTCGGGATCGTGGACGATCGCCGCGATGAACTGGACCTTCTGCTGGTTGCCCTTGCTCAGCTCGTCGGTCCGCCGGTCGGCCGCGTCCGGGATGCGCAGCCGCTCGAGCCATTCCCGGGCGATCCGCCGGGCCTCGGCGCGCTCGACCCCGTACAGGCCGGCGAAGAAGACGAGCTGGTCGAGGACCGCCATCCGCCCGTACAGACCGCGCTCCTCGGGCAGGTAGCCCCACGTCCGGCGGGGCAGCTCGGCGGTCGGGACGCCGCGCCAGCTGGTCGAGCCCGAGTCCGGGCGGAGGAGGTCCAGGACGATCCGGATCGTCGTCGTCTTGCCCGCGCCGTTGGCGCCGAGGAAGCCGAAGATCTCGCCGGGCTCCACCCGGAAGTCCATGCCGTCGAGCGCCACCACGGATCCGAACCGCTTGACGACGCGGTCGACGAGGAGGGTCATGGCCCGGAGCATACCGGCCGCCCGGCGGACCGTCCCCAGGACGTTCGGCGGCCGCCCGTGGGACGGGCGCTGGCGGTTACGTCTACGCGACCCAGGTCGTGCCGGGGCGGGCGGTCCGGATGAGCTCGGCCAGGATCGCCGGGAGGATCGCCACGATCGCCACGAAGGTCCAGTCGAGGAGGTCGAGCGGGGTCGCCCGGAAGGCGTCCGCGAGCGGCGGGACGTACGGGATGAGGACCTGGACACCGACCGCGACGAGGCAGGCCGCGAGGAGGAACCCGTTCGAGCGGAGTCGATGGACGGGCTCCCGGATCGACCGGTTGGCGTAGGCCCGCACCGCCTGGCCCACGACGAGCGCGGTGTACGCGAGCCAGCGGGCATGGGCGAACCCCCCGGCGTGGTTGGCGATGATGAGGAGCGCCGCGAAAGCGCTGTAGCCGCCGGCGACGACGATCCGGCCCAGCAGCTCGTCGGTGAGGAGCGGCTTCCCGGCCGGCCTCGGCGGCCGCGTCATGAGGTCCGGCTCGGCCGGCTCGCGCTCGAAGGCGATCGAGGTCGACAGGTCGATGAACAGCTCGAGCCACAGGATCTGGATCGGCAGGAGCGGCTGGTCGAACCCGGCCAGGGTCGCGATCAGGATGAACCCGAGCAGCGCGACGTGGGTCGAGATGAGGAAGACGAGGCCCTTCTGGACGTTGTCCACGATCCGCCGGCCCTCGCCGATCCCGTAGACGAGCGTGGCGAACGCGTCATCCCCCAGGACGAGGTCGGACGCCCCCTTCGCCACCGCCGTCCCGCTGCCCATCGCCACGGCCACGTCGGCCCGGTGGAGCGCCGGGGCGTCGTTCACCCCGTCCCCGGTGACCGCCACGGTCCGGCCGTCCGTCCGGGCCGCCCGGACGATCCGCTCCTTGTGGTCCGGCGCGGAGCGGGCCACGATGTGGAGATCGCCGAGCTCGCGGGCCAGCCGATCGTCGTCCCAGCCGGCGAGCTCCTCGCCGGTCACGACGCGGTCGAAGTCGAGCCCCGCGGCGCGGGCGATCGCGGCGGCCGTCCGGGGGTGGTCCCCGGTCACGACCAGCGTCTGGATGCCGGCCGCCCGCGCGGTCCCGAGCGCCTCGGCGACACCGTCCCGCAGCGGATCGGCGAACCCGATCAAGGCGCGGACCGCCCACGGCCCGTCATCGAGCCGGCCGGCCAGCAGGACGAGGCGCTCCCCCGCGAGGGCGCCGGCCTCCACGAGCTCGTGCCAGGCCGCGGCGGCCGCGGCGACGCCAGCCGGGGCGACGACACCGGGCGATCCGCAGGACCCGGCAGCGGTCCGCCGCCCAGCGCAAGGACGGCCTCCGGCGCCCCGAGCGCGAGCTCCTCGACCTGCCCGTGGCGGCGCGCCCGCGTCCTCGCCATCGAGCTGCCGTCCCCGGCTGCGACCGCCTCGATGAGGTCCGCCCGTGACAGGATCGGCGCTCCGCCGAGCTCGTCGAGCGCCCACGAGATCGCCCGGGTGAACGAGCCCGGCAGGACGCCGTCGTCGAGGTGCCAGGCGTCGTCCTCGGCCCGCAGGGCGTCGACCAGGACGGCCCGCCGTCGTGCCGGGTCGTCGACCGACCCGGCGAGGTCGCGGACGGAGGCGATCTCGAGCCGGTTGTGGGTGAGCGTGCCGGTCTTGTCGGTGACGATGAGATCGACCGCCCCGAGGGTCTCCTCGGCATTCAGCCGGCGGACGAGGACGCCCCGCCGCAGGAGACGGTAGGCGCCCAGCCCCAGGATGACCGCGAGCAGGATCGGCGGCTCCTCGGGGATCGCCGCGATGGCCGCGGAGATCCCGGCGAGGACGTTCTCGCCGGCCGTCCGGCCGCGCACGAACCCGACCGCCGTGACGAGGACGATCAGCCCGATCGCGACGAAGAGCAGGATCCGGACGAGCCGATCCAGCTCGCGCTGGAGCGGCGACCTGCGGCGCTCGCGCTCGGTCAGCCCGCCGGCGATCCGGCCGACCTCCGTCGCGCCGCCGATCGCGATGACGATCCCCTCGCCACGTCCGCCGACGACGCTCGTGCCCGAGTGGGCGACGCAGCTCCGCCCGGTGAGTCCCGCGTCGGCGGGGTCCGGCTCGACCCGGCCCGGCTCCGGGACGGACTCCCCGGTGAGGATGCTCCGGTCGAGGAGGAGTCCCTCGGCGCGCCACAGGCGGAGGTCGGCCGGGACGACGTCGCCGGTCCGCAGGAGGACCACGTCGCCCGGGACGAGCGCGCCGGCCGGGACGTCGAGGACGGCTCCCGAGCGGCGCACCCGGGCGGCCGGGGCGCTGGCCGCCCGGAGCGCCTCCAGCGCCCGCTCGCCGCGGTACTCGGTGACGACGTCCGCGCCGACGATGGGCATGATTCCGAGGAGGACGAGCAGTCCGTCGCGAACCTCGCCGAGGACGATCGCGAGGACGCCCGCTGCCAGGAGGAGCACGACGAACGGCTCCGTGGCCGCCTCGACGACCATCCGCCAGACGGGCTCCGCGCGCTCCTCGCCAAGCGCGTTCGGCCCGGCCTCGAGCGCACGGCGCTCAGCCTCCTCGACCGGCAGCCCGACCGCCGGGTCCACGCCGAGCCGGTCGGCGACCGCATCCGCCGGCAGCCCGTGAGCGCCCGGAACGGGAGCGGCGTCGGCGGGCTGGGACGCGACAGGAACGGCCATCGCCCGCCATTCTCGCCGACCGGCCGCGCGCCCGCCCGGGCCGCTCGGACCGATCCGGCGGGCCACCGTTCGGGAGTCGGCGCAACGGTCGCTACAATCCCATGATGACCACCGATCGACCCGCCGCCACCCCGGCCGCCGCCCCCAACGTCTCCGGCGACCCGACCGCGCCGGCCCGGATCCACGCGGACCGGGCGGCCGGGACCCTGGAGATCGAGTGGCGCGACGGCCACCTCACGATCTACGACGCGGTCACCCTGCGCTGGCTCTGCCCGTGTGCCTACTGCCGGGGCGAGGCGGGCCTCCCCGGCTGGCTCGACTCCGCGCCGACGCTCACCCCGGAGCAGACCCGGCTCGTGGACCTCCAGCTCGTCGGGCAGTACGCCGTTGCTCCGAGCTGGGGAGACGGCCACCACACCGGCTACTACGCCTTCGCCGTCCTGCGCGACATGTGCCCGTGCGACACGTGCACCGCCCGTCGCAGCTCGGCGGGCCGGCCGACGATCGGACGGCCGGACCACGCCGCGCATTCCGGCCAGAGTCAGCACCGCGCAGAGGACTGACGGCGAGGCGCCGCGGGACGTCCGGGCCCCGGCGGAGGGCCTCGTGGGCCGTGCTACCATCGTCGGCCACCACGGCGCGCCGCGAGCCGGGATTCGCCGCGCCGATGACCGCAGGAGCCGCCCGCCGATGTCCGCCGCCAGAACCGCCCGGGCCGCATCGCGCCCCAAGGTGGTCCGGCGCGCCGGCACGTCGAAGGCGGCCCTCCGCTACATCAACCGCGAGCTGTCCTGGCTCGACTTCAACGCCCGCGTCCTCCACGAGGCACGGGATCCGCGCAACCCCCTCCTCGAGCGGGTGAGGTTCCTGGCGATCTTCGCGGGCAACCTCGACGAGTTCTTCCAGGTCCGGGTCGCCGGGCCTGCGCCAGCAGGTGGCGGCGCGGTCCGCACGCGCTCTCGCCGGACGGCCTGACCGCGGCGGAGCAGCTCGGCGCGCATCCGGCCGCAGGTCCGCGAGCTCGTCGCGGAGCACGCGGCGATCGTTCACGGAGGTCCGCCGCAGGCTCGCGGACGAAGGCATCGCGATCGTGAAGTACGCCCGGCGTGCCGCAGCACCACGACGCGCCTCCGGCGAGCGCTTCCTCGACGAGATCTTCCCGGTCCTGACGCCGCTCGCGGTGGACCCCGGCCATCCGTTCCCGTACATCAGCACGCTCAGCCTGTCGATCGCCGTCGGCCTGCGCGACCCGGACACCGGCGAGCGCCGGTTCGCCCGGGTGAAGGTGCCGCCGATCCTGCCCCGGCTCCTCGAGGTGGAGCCGCACACGTTCGTCCTGCTCGACCAGGTGATCGCCAGACAACCTCGACGCGCTGTTCAGCGGCATGGAGATCACCGACGCGCACCTCTTCCGGGTGACCCGCAACGCCGACCTCGCGATCGAGGAGGACGAGGCGGACGACCTCCTCCTGGCGATCGAGGAGGAGCTCCGCCGGCGGCGGTTCGGCGAGGCGGTCCGCCTCGAGGTCGAGCGGAGCATGCCCGCAGTCCACGCGGAAGATCCTCCTCGACGGGATCGGACTCGGCCGAGGAGGACTGCTACGAGGTGAGCGGGATGCTCGACCTCACCGGCCTGTGGGCAGATCGCCGAGCTCGACCGGCCGGACCTCAAGGCCCCGGCCTGGACCCCGGTCACGCCGGCGCGGCTCGATCCCGCCCGGACGAGGACGAGCCGGCCGACGTGTTCGCCGCGATCCGGGCCGGCGACATCCTGGTCCACCACCCGTACGAGTCGTTCACCGCCTCGGTCGAGCGGTTCATCGCCCAGGCGGTCGACGACCCCGACGTCCTGACCATCAAGCAGACCCTCTACCGCACGTCGGGCGACTCGCCGATCGTCCACGACCTCATCCGGGCCGCCGAGCGGGGCAAGCAGGTCGTCGTCCTGGTCGAGATCAAGGCCCGCTTCGACGAGGAGGCGAACATCGTCTGGGCGCGCAAGCTGGAGCAGGCCGGCGCCCACGTCGTGTACGGGCTCGTCGGGCTGAAGACCCACTCGAAGGTCGCCCTGGTCGTCCGCCGCGAGGGCTCGCGGCCTGCGCCGCTACGTCCACATCGGGACCGGCAACTACAACCCGAAGACCGCCCGCCTGTACACGGACCTCGGGCTGCTCACCTGCCGCCCGGAGCTCGGCGCGGACGTCACCGACCTGTTCAACGTCCTGACCGGCCTGTCCCGCCAGCGGACGTTCCGTCGGCTGCTCGTCGCGCCGCACAGCCTCCGCTCGCGGTTCCTGGAGCTCGTCGAGCGCGAGATCGGGCACGCCGCGGCCGGTCGCGAGGCGCGGATCGTCCTCAAGCTCAACGCGATCGTGGACCCGGCGTCGATCGAGGCGCTCTACCGCGCGCCAGCCAGGCCGGCGTCGACGTCGACCTCATCGTCCGCGGCGATCTGCTCGCTCCGGCCGGGCGTGCCCGGGCTGTCTCGAGCGGATCCGCGTCCGCTCGATCGTCGGCGAGTTCCTCGAGCACTCCCGGATCTGCGGGCTTCGCCAACGGCGGCCAGCCCGAGTGGTACATCGGCTCGGCCGACCTCATGGAGCGCAACCTCGACCGCCGGGTCGAGGCGGTCGTCCCGGTCGAGGACGCCGAGGCGCGCGCCCGGATCGCCGAGATCATCGAGATCATGCTCGCCGACGACCGGCGCTCGTGGCAGCTCGGCGCCGGACGGCGGCTTGGCGCCGGACCGAGGAGCTCACTGGCGACCGAGGGCACGAGCGACACGTTCGAGGAGCTGAAGGCGGCGTCGCCCTCGACGAGCGCGCGCGACGGCCGCGACTGCCGCGCCGGCCGGGCTCCGGCGCCGGCTCGATGGATCCCGCGCGCATGACCCGTCGCACGGCGGCCGGTGGAGATCGAGCTGAAGTACCGCGATCGCCGACCGCGGCGACCGGGGAGCGCTGCTCGCGGCGGACACGCTGGCCGGGTTCCGGGCGACAGGTCGCCGCCCGGACGACGCAGAACGAGGACCGCTACCTCGACTCCGCCGGCGGGGCGCTGGCCCGGGCCGGGTTCGCCGCCCGGCTCCGCCATCGACGGCCGGCACGATCGTCACGGTCAAGTCGCACGGCCGACGACGGCAGGGTCGCGTACAGCGCCGCGAGGAGCTCGAGGGGCCGGCCGACCGGACCGCCGAGCCGCTGGCCTGGCCGCCGTCGGACGCTCGCTCGCTGATCCTGGAGCTGTGCGGCGACGGGCCGCTCGTCGAGCTGGTCACGATCCGCCAGCTCCGCCGCAAGCGGGACCTCGCGGCGCCCGGTGGCGAGGCGGCCGTCGAGCTGAGCCTCGACGAGGTCGGATGTCGTCTCGCGCGGTCGGGTCGTGGAGCGCTTCGTGGAGCTGGAGGTCGAGCTGATCCGCGGGCGGGAGGCGGACCTCGCGCCGCTCCGGACGCTCCTCGACGGCCGACCCTGGCCTGGCTCCGGCGCCGGGCTCAAAGCTGGAGCGAGCCCTCGCCGCCGCGCGTGGTACGGTCGCCCCGCCGGTCGTCCCGTGAGGCGGCCGAGCACGTCGCGGTGGGGGCGCCCGCGATCGGACCGAGCCGGACGCGGTCGACGACGGCCGACGAGCCCGTCGGGGCGGTCGAGCCCGCCGACGCGTTCGGGCGCGAGCCCGGGACCCGCGGCCCGATGGTGTCCGAGGACGGCCCCGTCGAGGGCGACGGATCGTCGATATCGAGGCGCTGGTCGACGAGCCCGAGCTGATGGCGGAGGCGCGAAGCCGCCGCGCCGCTCGTGCTGCGGCGCGCCCACCCGGTCCCGGGTCGTCGACCGGATCCCGGTCGGCAAGACGCCCGGGGTCACCGCCGAGGACCACCTCGCCGAGGCCGGCCGGAAGGTCCTCCGCTTCCACCTGGCCCGGATGATCGACCGCGAGCCCGGCACCCGCGAGGGCAGGGACCCCGAGGAGCTCCACGCGATGCGCGTCGCGACCCGCCGGAGCGGGCCGCCTGGCGCGTCTTCGGCGACGGCTTCCGACCGGAGCGGACGAAGCGGTTCCGCCGGCGGCTCCGCGCGATCGCCGCCCGGCTCGGGGCCGTCCGCGACCTCGACGTCCTGCATCGAGGCGGCCGAGGCGTATCGCGCGAGACCTGCCGGCCGGCGAGCAGCGCGGCCTCGAGCCGCTCCTCGACGCGTGGCGCGCCCAGCGCGACGGCCGGGCGGGCCCTGCTCATCCGGGAGCTCGACTCGGGCGGCTACCGGCGCTGGCGTCGACGACTACCGCGACTTCGTGCTGACCCCGAGGGCGCGGCGGTGCGGCCGGTCGCGCCGACCGAGCCGCACCGCGTCCGCGACACCGCCGCGTCGCGGATCCTGGCTCGCCTACGAGCACGTCCGGGCGTACGAGCCGGTCCTCCGCTGGGCGGACGTCGCCACGCTCCACGAGCTCCGGATCGCCGCCAAGTGGCTGCGCTACACGCTCGAGTTCGTGCGGGAGGCGCTCGGGCCGGAGGCGCCCGCGCTGATCAGCCGGGTCGTCGCGCTGCAGGACCACCTGGGGCTGATGAACGACGCCGAGGTCGCCGCCCACTTCGCCCGCGCCTTCCTCGTCGACCACGCCGGCGACCTGACCGACGCCCAGACCGCGGCGATCAGCCGCTACCTGGTGGCCCGTGAGCGCGACGTCGCCCGCCTGAAGCGGACCGTCGGCGTCCCCTGGCGGGGCGTGGCCAGCCTGACCTTCCGGCGCGCGCTGGGACGGACGATCGCGGCCCTCTGACCCGGGTCAGGCGCCGCGGACGATCGCTCCGCCCCCGGATATCCGACCCATGCATGGAATCGGCCGACCGTGAGCGTGGCCACGACCCGCTTCTGTCGATAGCCCGCCTCGGGCACGCTCGCCAGCGCCTAAATCGATGCACCCGCCGCATATCGGCCGGGTCCGGCCCTCTGACCCGGGTCAGCCGCCGCGGACGATCGCTCCGAGGCGGTCGCGCCAGGCCGGGCCGTCGCGGACCAGCGCCAGGACGAGGCCATCGCGGATGCTTGCCTCCGTGGCATCGATCCGCTCGATCCGGTAGCGGTCCATGAGCGCCTCGACGATGACGCCGCCAGCGGGCAGGATCCGGGCTCGACGCGGGTTCAGCCCGATGAGCGCGGCAACCCTGGCCGACGGCTCGCTCGCGGCCATCGTCATGGCCCTCCGCAGGCCGTCTCGATCGATGACGCGCTCGACCCCGCCGGGTCCGGCGGCGACCCGGGCCAGGCCATAGGCGGTGCCGCCGACCGCGACGACGTCTCCGAGCCGGAGGTCCGGCGCCGCGGCCACGGTCCGCGCCGCCTCGGCACGGAGGGCGGCAAGATCCGCGGCGCTCGGTGGATCGCCCGCGCCGACGGATGCGGTCAGCCGCGAGGCTCCGATCGGCAGCCCGACGACCTGTCGGATCCCGTCCGGCCCGGCGACGATGATCTCGGTGCTCCCCCCACCGATGTCGAGCACCGCCAGGGCGCGGTCGAGGGGCCTGCCGCCGGCGATGCCGAGGAGCGTGAGCGCGCCCTCCTCGCCCTGGTCGAGGACGTGGACTGCGACGCCGGTGGCGAGCTCGATCGCGCGGCACGCGCGGGCCGCGTCCGCGGCGTGACGGAGCGGGTCCGTGCCCGCGAAGGCGATCGCGCTCGACCCCAGCCGGCGCGCCTCCGCGGCGTAGCGCGCGAGCGTCTCGACCAGCTCGCGCCGGGCGGCCGGCCCGAGCATCCCGTCCGCCTCGATCCGGCCGCCGAGCCCGAGGAGCTCGGAGGTGTCGAGAAGCGGTTCGACGCCGGCCCCGGAGACCTCGGCGACGAGGAGATGGACCGATGTCGAGCCGATGTCGACCGCGGCGGCACGGACGGGGGCGGCCGGTCCCGCCGGTCCCGTCACCGGGCGGTCGGGAGCGACGATCGGCGGGTCACGAGCCCGCGGTCGGCTCGGCTCCGCCCGGGCGGCGCGTCGCTGCGGGCTTGGCGGCGGGCTTCGTGGCGGGGAACTTGCGGACCGGCTTCGGCTCGACTGACTCGGTCACGGCCGCCTCACGAACGGCGGCTGCTGCCTCGTGAGCCACGTCCTTGGCGACCTGTCCGGCCCTGGCCCGGGCGTTCGACGCGATGAGCTCGGACAGCTCCGTGAGCAGCCCCTCCACCTCGGCGACCTCCGTCCGGGCAGCCTCGAGCTGTGTCGAACGCTTCGCGGCGTCCTTCCCGGCCGCGTCCCCGAGCTGGCGGACGCGCTTCTCCTCCTCGGCCCGGGCGACCTGGAGCCGGCGTTCGAGGCGACCGAGGAGCTTCCAGGCCTTCTTGAACGCGCGGCTCGTCTCGTCCTGCCCTCGCTTCGTCCTCGACTTCGCCATGGGACGGGTCTCCTCGTTGGGGCACGACCGGCCTGGCCTCGACCGCGGCGGCCTCGTAGCGCGCATCGTGCCACCTTCGGTGCGCTATCGTCGGCCCGTGCATCTCGTCCTCATCGGGCTCGGCGGCTTCGCCGGGGCCGTCACCCGCTACCTCGTCGACGGCTGGATCGCCGGGCTCACCCGCGGCGGCTTCCCGTGGGGCACGCTCGCGATCAACGTGTCGGGCTCGTTCGCGCTCGGGCTCCTCGCCGCGCTGGCGATCGACCGGAGCCTGCTCAGCCCGGAGATCCGCGGGCCGGTGCTGATCGGGTTCATCGGCGCGTACACGACGTTCTCCACCTGGATGCTCGAGAGCTGGCGCCTGGTCGAGGCCGGCAGCTGGGGGCCGGCTCTGGCGAACCTGGGCGGCTCGGTGGTCCTCGGGCTCCTCGCCGTCTTCGCCGGCCTCGCCCTCGGGCGGGCCATCGCATGAGGAGGCTCGGATGAAGATCGAGGGACAGGCGCTCCTCGCGAGGATCTACGTCGGCGAGGCGGACCACTGGCACGGCAGGCCGCTCTACCAGGCGATCGTCGAGCTCCTGCGCGAGCGCGGCATCGCCGGCGCGACCGTCCTGCGCGGGATCGAGGGCTTCGGCGCGCACGCCCGTCTTCACACCGCCCGGATCCTGCGCCTGTCCGAGGACCTGCCCCTGCTCATCGAGGTGGTGGACCGCGAGGACCGTCTCCGGGCCGTCCTGCCCGAGCTCGACGCGATGGTCGTCGACGGCCTGATCACCCTCGAGCGGGTCGAAGTCATCGCCTACCGCGGAACGCCCCCGGCCGAGTGACCGGGTTGACCCGGAGCGACCTCGCCCGGTCCGATCGATGGCCCCGGCCGGGTCCGGCCCCAGTTGTTAACAGACCGCCAACGCGGCGCTGATGCTGCGTTCATGCCGCGCACCGAACCTCCCGGTGTACCGACCACGCACAGGCGGACCGACGGTGGCCGCCACCAGGAGGATCACAGCGACGTGACGATCACGACCCCGAAGCGCCTCGGCGCCCTCGCCTTCGCCGCCGCCTTCGCCATCGGCGCCTGCTCCAGCGCCTCCCCGACCGGCGCTGCCAGTGCCGGCGGCTCGTCCGCTCCGCTCAGCGGCTCGATCGCGATCGATGGCTCGAGCACCGTCTACCCGATCACGGAGGCCGTCGCCGAGGAGTTCCAGAAGGCGAACCCGGGCGTCAGGGTCACGGCCGCGTTCTCCGGCACCGGCGGCGGATTCAAGAAGTTCTGCGCCGGCGAGATCGACATGAACGACGCCTCGCGCCCGATCAAGACCGAGGACAAGCCCGACGCGAAGTCCGAGGCGACCCTGTGCAAGGAGAGCGGCGTCTCCTACGTCGAGCTCCCGGTCGCGATCGATGGCCTGTCCGTTCTGGTCAACCCCCAGAACACCTGGGTCGACTGCCTGACCACCGCTGAGCTCAAGAAGATCTGGGACACGGGCAGCACGGTGAAGACCTGGGCGGACGTCCGCGCCGGTTTCCCGGCGGACCCGATCAAGCTGTCCGGACCCGGCGCCGACTCGGGCACGTTCGACTACTTCACCGAGGAGATCAACGGCAAGGCCAAGCAGAGCCGCTCCGACTACACCCAGTCCGAGGACGACAACCAGCTCGTCACCGGGATCGCGGGCGACAAGAACGCCCTGGGCTACTTCGGGTTCGCCTACTACGAGGAGAACAAGGACAAGCTCAAGCTCGTCGGGATCGACAGCGGCGCGGGTTGCGTGACGCCCTCGATCGAGACGATCGCCAACGGGACGTACACGCCGCTCTCCCGCCCGCTCTTCATCTACCCCTCCACCACGGCCCTCAAGCGCCCTGAGTTCGCCGCCTTCGTCCAGTACTTCCTCGACAACGTCAACACGTTCGTCGGTGAGGTCGGCTACATCGAGCTGCCGGCCGACGCGCTGCAGAAGTCCAAGGACGCTCTCGCTGCCGCGATGAAGTAGCCCTCTTCGCTCCTTCCCTCCTCCCACGCCCCGACCCGTCCTCCCGGACGGTTCGGGCGTCGTACCATCCGATGAAACCCAGCGTGGAGTCCAGTCCATGACGACGATGGCCGCCGCAGGCCGACCGCTCACCCGCCAGCCCCGCCGCCGCGAGCACGTCGTCGAGGCCTTCCTGTTCCTGGCCGCCTCCGTCGGCGTCGTCACGACGCTCGGGATCATCGTCGTCCTGGCCCTCGAGACGTTCGAGTTCTTTCAGCAGGTCAGCCCGTGGGAGTTCTTCACGGGGACCGTCTGGTCGGCCTCGATCGAGCCGTTCCGCTGGGGCGTCATCCCGCTGATCGCCGGAACGCTGATAGTCGCGCTCATCGCCCTGGTCGTGGCTGTCCCCTTCGGCCTTCTTGCCGCGGTCTACCTCGCCGAGTACGCCTCGCTCCGGACGCGCAACCTGGTCAAGCCGATCCTCGAGACGATCGCCGGGATCCCGACGATCGTCCTCGGCTTCTTCGCCCTGAACTTCGTGACGCCGACCCTCCTCAAGCCGGTCTTCGGCGACGGCATCGGCACGTTCAATGCCCTGGCCGGCGGTCTCGTCGTCGGCCTGCTGATCACGCCGCTCATCGCGTCGCTGTCCGAGGACGCGCTGCGTGCCGTGCCGCGCGGCCTCCGGGAGGGCGCCTTCGCGATGGGTGCGACGAAGTGGGAGGTGATCCGCAAGGTCGTTCTCCCTGCGGCACTTTCCGGCGTGATGGCCTCGATCATCCTGGCCATGTCGCGGGCGATGGGCGAGACCATGGCGGTGGTCCTGGCCGTCGGCACGAACCCGCAGCTCACCCTGAACCCGCTCGAGAGCATCCAGACGATGACCGCCTTCATCGTCCAGATCAGCCTCGGCGACACGCCCCAGAACTCGATCCAGTTCAAGTCGCTGTTCGCGGTCGCCGCGACCCTGTTCGCGATGACCCTCGGTCTCAACCTCCTGAGCAACCGGATCGTCGCCCGGTTCCGGAACGCGTACCGATGAGCACGACGACCGCGGCCGTCGCGAGGCCGCGCTTCGAGCCGCACCTCATGCGGCGCAGGCTGAGCGGCACGCTGTTCCTGGGTGCCTGCCTCGCGGCGATCGGCATCCTGCTCATCGCCCTGCTCATGCTGCTGGTCGACGTCTTCGCCCGCGGCCTGCCCTGGTTGGACGGTGACTTCCTGACCGGCGTACCCTCGCGCCGGCCGGCGGCGGCCGGGATCCTGCCCGCGCTGGTCGGTTCCCTGGAGATCGGCGTGATCGTCGGCGTCCTGACCTTCCCGATCGGCGTCGCCGCCGCGATCTACCTCCAGGAGTACGCCAGCGACAGCGTCCTGAATCGGCTGCTGCGCACGAACATCTCCAACCTCGCCGGCGTCCCGTCGATCATCTACGGCATCTTCGGGCTCGCCCTGTTCGTGCGCGCCCTGAGCCTCGGCTACACGCTGCTGGCCGGTGCGCTGACGCTCGTGCTGCTCATCCTGCCGGTCGTCATCCTGGCCAGCATGGAGGCGCTCCGGGCGGTGCCCGACTCGCAGCGCGAGGGCGCCTACGCGCTCGGCGCGACGCGCTGGCAGATGGTCAGCGGTACCGTCCTGCCGGCTGCGGCCCCGGGGATCATGACCGGAATCATCCTGGCCATGGCCCGGGCGATCGGCGAGACCGCGCCCCTGATCATCGTCGGCGCCGTGACGTTCGTGACATTCCTGCCGAACCCCACTGAAGCCGGCTACACCGTCCTGCCGATCCAGGTCTACCAGTGGGCGATCCGGCCGCAGGCCGACTTCCAGGGGATCACGGCGGCGGCGATCATCGTGGTCCTGGTCCTGATGCTCGTCCTCAACGCCCTGGCGCTGGTCGTGCGCGCCCGGCTCTCGAGACACGTCCAGTGGTAGAGGAGACCCCCGTGAGCGCTCAACTCAGCGAGGCGTCGGCCCGGGTGGTGCCGGGACCCGACGCCTCCATCGATGTGCGGGTGCCGGACCCGCCCACCGTGCGTCTGTCCGTCCAGGGCCGGGATCGCCCGATCCGCCGAGACCACGCACGACACGGCGATCGAACTGCAGGGACGTGGCCTGCTACTACGGCTCGTTCCGGGCCGTCCGGGACGTGGACCTGGCGATCGCCCGGCGCGAGGTCACCGCGATCATCGGGCCGTCGGGCTGCGGCAAGTCGACCCTGCTGCGGACCCTCAACCGGATGAACGACCTCGTGCCCGAGCTACCGGATGGAGGGTCGGATCCTGTTCGACGGCCAGGACCTGTACGGCTCCAAGGACGTCGACCCGGTCGAGGTCCGACGGCGCGTCGGGATGGTCTTCCAGAAGCCGAACCCGTTCCCCAAGTCGATCTACGACAACGTCGCGTTCGGCCCGCGGATCAACGGCTATCAAGGGCAACATGGACGAGCTCGTCGAGCGCAGCCTCCGCCGCGCCGCCCTGTGGGACGAGGTGAAGGACAAGCTGAAGCAGTCCGGCCTGTCGCTGTCGGGTGGCCAGCAGCAGCGCCTGTGCATCGCCCGGGCGATCGCGACGGACCCGGAGGTCGATCCTCATGGACGAGCCGTGCTCCGCGCTCGACCCGCGCGCGACGCTCCAGATCGAGGAGCTGATGGCCGAGCTCAAGCGCGAGCTACACGATCGTCATCGTGACCCACAACATGCAGCAGGCGGCGCGGGCGTCCGACGTGACCGTCTTCCTGACGATGGGCGAGGATCGGGCCGGCTACGTCGTCGAGCAGGGCGCCACCAGCGAGATCTTCACGAACCCGAAGAACCGCCTGACCGAGGACTACGTCTCGGGCCGGTTCGGCTGAGCGAGGAGCACCGACCGATGACCGTCCGCCGCGGGACCCGTACTCGGCCGGAGCCCGCCGGTGCCGATCTCACGCGCGGTGACGCTGCCCGCCGTCGGGACGCCGCACTCAACGCTCCGCCCGCCGCTCGACCGGGGCGAGCGCGAGGTCAAGGACGCCGTTCTGCGGATGGGCGCCCTCGTCGAGGACCAGATCCTGGCGGCGCTCGACGCGCTCGTCCGCCACGACGCCGAGGCCGCCCTTCAGGTCATCAAGGATGACCGCGGCATCAACGAGGCCCAGCGCCTGCCTGTCGACGCTGATCGCGGCGACCATCGCGACCCAGCAGCCGGTCGCCCGCGACCTGCGCTTCCTGCTGTCGCTCGACCACGTGACCTACGAGCTCGAGCGGATGGGCGACCACGCCGCCTCGGTCGCCAAGCAGGCCCGCAAGCTCGCCCCGTTCCCGCCCCTCGGGGCGTACGTCGACCTGCCGGAGATGGCCGCGCTGGCGGCCGTCGCTCGTGCGCGGGATCCTCGGCGCGCTCGTCGACGTCGACCAGGTGGCGGCGCGGGCGGTCGCGGCGCGCGACGACGAGATCGACCGGCTCTATCACCGGACGTTCGACGAGGTCGCTCGGACTCATGCGGGCGGATCCGGCCAACGTCGAGCGCGGGGACGCGGATCCTGTTCGCCGCCCACTACCTCGAGCGGATCGGGGACCGCGTGACGAACATCGCCGAGGACATCGTGTTCCTGGCGACCGGCGAGATCGAGGACCTCAACCCGTGACCCACGGCGCCGCGGGCGACGGCGTGGGCGGCCCGGTCCGGGTGCTCTTCGTGTGCACCGGCAACTCCGCCCGGAGCCAGATGGCCGAGGCGCTCCTCCGCCGCACCGGCGGCGAGGCGTTCGAGGTCGTCAGCGCGGGCATCGAGCCCAAGGGGCGTCCACCCGCTGACGGTGCGCGTCCTGGCCGATGCCGGGATCGACTGGTCGGGCGCCCGCTCGAAGCCGCTCGCCGAGTTCCTCGGCCAGCCGTTCGATTACGTCATGACCGTGTGCGACAACGCCCGCGAGTCGTGCCCGGTCTTCCCGGGCGGTGGGGCGAGCCACCATTGGAGCCTGGACGACCCGGCGGCCGCCGTGGGCTCGGAGGCCGAGCGGTTCGCGGTCTTCGTGCGGGTCCGCGAGGAGATCGCCGCGCGGATCGCCGCCTTCGTCCCCGGGGCGTTGCGCGACCGAGCCGGCTAGCCCCAGACTGGACCCATGCCCACGACCGAGCTCCACCTCCTGCGCCACGCCCACGCCGGGGATCCCGCCAAGTGGCACGGCCCGGACTTCGATCGCCCGCTCTCCGCCAGGGGCCGCGAGCAGGTGACCCGGCTGGGGACGCTCCTCGCGGCGACGGGGTTCGCGCCCGACGCGATCATCACCTCGCCGCGGGCCCGGGCGCTGCAGACCGCCGAGCTCTTCGCCGAGCGGCTGGGAGCGGGGTAAGCAAGACCAACCGTACCAGTACATA
>CAWJIC010000075.1:0-399076 GCA_963842755.1 uncultured Chloroflexia bacterium
TCCCTCGACGGCGGGCCTGCAAAGTATTCGCTCACTGGCCGCGGACGGCCTGCATCGCGGGCACCGCCGCTTCGAGGGCGACGCCGTCCAGCCGTTCGACTTGCTCCGGCCAGTACCTCGCGGCGAGCGCGGGCCACTTCCGCCAGTTCTGGACCCGTACCTCGCGACTCGGCCGAGGCGCTCGCTCCGGCTCGGGGCGGGGAGCGGGTCCGGGCCAGCCTCGCCTGGGCGCTCGACGCCTGGGCCCGGGAGGGCCGGGTCACGACATGATCTTCCGGGGTCGCCGGCCGGGCTGACGCGTTCAGCTACGGCGTCGACTCGCTGCCGCTCCTGCTCCACGCCCTGCGGGCCGTCGACGGCGACTACCTGGCCGGCGCCGCGCCGACTGGCTGGCCCCGGAGCAGCGGCGCTACACGGAGACCGTCCTGGACCCCGCCACCGGCCTGGTGCGCGACGACTGGCGCTTCTCGACCCACCGCGACACCGTCCGGACGCGCTCGAACGCATACGCGAACACGATGGTCGCGCTCCTCGAGCGGACCCTCGGGGAGACCGGCTGGCGGCCCCGAGCCCCATCCCGGTCGGGGCCGTGGAGCGGTTCCGGGCTGCGTTCCTGCGCGACGGCCGGATCGTCGAACGGCCGGACGGCGACGAGGTGACCGGCGACGCGATCGTCTTCCCCTTCTTCCTCGGCGTGCTGGGCGCCGGGACGGGCTCCGGGCGGCCCTCCGCGCGGCCGAGGCGGCCGGCCTGACGCGCACCCTACTCCCGATGCGCTACACCGTGCGCCGTGCCCCCACGCGGAGGACCCGGTCCAGCGCCTGTTCGTGCCCCGACCTACCAGGGTACCGCCATCTGGTCGCCTCGGTGAGACTCTCGCGCTCCGTGTTCCGTGGATCCCGGGCGGCCGCCCGGGATCGGGCGTACCGCGCCCTCGTCGAGCGCGACGGCACGGTCTGGGAGGTGCTCGACGGGCACGACCGGCGGCTGGCTTGCCCGGTCGGCTCGGGATCTACCTCGCCGACGAGGGCATGCTGGAGCGCGATCCTGGTGGACCTGTTCGAGCCCCTCCCTGAGTCCGCGTCAGCCGAGGCCCGTGGCGGGGCGAGGGCCACCAGCCCGACCGCCGCGACGAGGCCGAGGAACAGGTTCCTGCGCCAGGCCATGAGCCCGATGGGGCGAAAAAAAGAAAAGTCGACGCCGATGGGGACGCGGCCGGCCGTCCGTGGCGACGACCATGACGTTCACCGCGGCGCAGGCAGCAGGTACGAGGCCCCGGCGGCTCGATTTTCAGGGCGAGGAGTGCGGAGGGGGACCCACCACCGCGGCCATCAGCACAGGGAGGGAGACCAGCTCGACGCTCACGGCCCGCCTCGTCCCGGGGATGGACGGGCGGCCTCTGCTCGGGCGGCGCCAGGGCCGCATCCTGTGCTCGCCGGGCGCTCTCCGGCCCTGCGGCTGCTCCTCGGTCCTCGATGCTGGCTCGGGGGAGGACCTGGCGAGACCTTGCTGCCGCTGACGATCCGACCGGCGGGCCGATCTCGCGAGGAGCACCACGACCCCGACCGCCGCCGATGCCGGGCCGCCGCCTACGAGCTGTCGGCGCCGCCCGGCTCACCAGCCCGATCGCTTGCTGTGATCGCCGCCGGGAAGACGACGTCGAGCCCGGTACCGCTGAACGGTGCGGCGACCTGGCCGCCGAGAAGGACGCCGGCCAGGGTCGCCAGGTTCCAGGGGATGAACGTCGAGGCCACCCGCGGCGATCCAGAAGAGCGCTCGTCCACCGGCCGAGCCGCTGGAAGTGGGCGATCGAGAGGGCGAACGCCTCGTCGGTCAGGAGGTGGGCCAGACGGCCGCCCGGGCGCGGCAGCGGCGCTGCTTAGCCACGGGCGCGAGGAGCAGCCGAGTAAAGCAGGTGCCGCGCATCTAGGAGCGCGGTCAGGAACATCCCGGCCAGGCAAGCCCGGCTCACGACGTAACCGACCGGCGGAACTGGGCCGCCCCGGCGAGCAGTGGAGTGTCGCTCATCGCCTTCATCGGGCCGAGGCTGGTGTTCCGGGCGGTCAGCCCGGTACCGAAACCTGAAATCCTGAAACTCTGAGACGGCGATCCCGGCCGTACTCCTGCCAGAGACCCGCGCGGCGGCGAGGGGTCGGTTGGCCGTTGTCGGCGGGTGGGCGGACATGGCCCTCGGCTCAGGAAGAAGTTGGTGCAGAGCCGTGTCGCATGGTGCGTACAGCCGCCGGCACCCTTCGTTGGGCACTTCCAGATCCACCACCTGTGTTCTTCGGGGTCGTGCGCGGCCAGCGTCCCGGCCAGCCCCTCGCGGGCGGCCAGCGTGGCGCATCGCGCGCTCGGCCTCTGGACTCGCTGGTGTACGGGTACTCTGGCCGACGTTGGACCACACGGATCCCCTCCGCAGGCTCGATGGGCGAGGCCGGTGGCAGCGGTGGTGAGCGCAGCAGCCACCGGCACCGCGAGATAGACGCGGCCTCGCGCCTCGCGGCGCGGCGCTCCGCACAGGTCGCCGGGGAGGCCGCGCTGCGAGGGTCGGGCGGCGGCGGCGAGGGTGCCGTTCGGCCGGCCCGCCGTCGACGAGTCCCATCGTGCTGCAGTGGCCGACCCAGCCGTGCTCGAACGGCTCGGTCGGCGTCAGGGTGGCCCATCGCGGCGAGCCCCTCCAGGAGGCCCGGCGGAAGTGTGGCTCGACTGGACCGCGTCGGCGGGTCGAAGCGTGCTCCGGCGGCTCGACTGAGGCCAGCGAGCGCCCGACGGCGGTCGCGATGCTCCACCCACCGTACGAGCGCCGAGACCGACCTCGGCGGTGGCTGGGCTGCCCACTCGGCAACCACCTGAGGGGGCGAGACCGTCGGCGGGAAGAAGGGGCACAAGCGTGTGGAGGTCCGCTTCGACCGGCGAGGACGTTCTGCATGGGCGGGTCCAGGCTGAAGAACGAGCCGCGGTTCTGGTAGGCTATCTCTCGTCGCCGGGTCAGCCCAGCCGAAGCCCATGTAGTTGCTCTCGATCATGCTCGTCGTCGACGACGCCGCAGCCAGCCGCCGCCCTTGGGCACCCGCGGGCGGCCGGAGGGGTCCCGCGCGCGAGGGGTCGTTGCCGCGGCTCGTGGCGCGGCCAGCAGCCGCTCGAGCGGTGCCGGCGTCCGGGTCGGTCAGACGGGCGTCGCGGCTCGGCGATCGCCAGCTTCGCGGCCTCGATCCGGAGGCCTGCGTCCAGCGCAGGCTCGGCGCCGGCGCCATCGGCGAACTCGGCGGCCGGGGCGGCTCGAACCGCTCGAGGCCGTCGAGCATCTCGGGCGGCACGAAGGGGGGGGGGGCGGGTGGCTCGTCACCCGGACGCCGCGGTAGTCGGTGGCGATCGGCTCGGTCCACGTCGAGGGATACTAAGGCTCCGCCCAGGCGGATTGGGGAGCCGGCCGCGGCGAGCTGCCCCCGCCTGGCGTTCGGCGACCTCCGGCCGTCGTAGAACTCGACCCAGCCGTGCCTCGGCGATCCGATCGTAGGGTCGCCGCGAGCGCGGGTAGCACCCGCTCTCGCCGGCCGCCCCGAGGGGCGACGGTGCGGTCGGTAGACGCGGCTCCACCCGCGCCCGGGCCGAGCGTCTCGGGCGAGCCTCCGGGGCGTTCGCCGCCCACGAAGCCGTCCCACGCTGGGATCCTTGATCTCCGCCGGGCGAGGAGGCCCTCTCCCCGGGAGGAAATGCCCAGCCCGGTGGGCGTCGCCCAGGAGTACTGCGCCCGGGGGACGGCGATGTCCGCCAGGCGCTGGGCAGCCGCTCCAGCCCGGTCGTCTTGCGGCATTCCGCCTCCTGATGCTGCGTCCGGAGCCCTTGAGCGCAGCCGGGCGCTCCGCCGCGTCCCAGACTGCAGCTATAATGTTCTCCGCCGATCCCGCAGGCCATCGGCATGATCCGCCGAGGACTGTGTTCGTCGCTGCGTCCACGGCCGAGCCGCCCGCCCGGAGGTAGGATCCCCAGCCCGGCGGCGGTCGCGAGGCGATGCTGCGGCGCGACGACGGCGCCGCGCGCTGCGGGCCGACGGGAGTCGGGGACGAGGGACGGGTCTCACCAGTGGGGTCCCGCCGTGGCCTGCGTCGCGCGCCGGCGGGTCGGTCGCGCCGAGCGGTACTGCTGTAGCGCCGCGCGGTAACGTACCCCTGTGGAAACGCGCCCCGGTCAAGGCCATCGGCGGCATCGTTGGCCGCCTCGCCTGCCGGCCCGATCCGGGCTCGCTTGTGGCGTCTGTACACTTTCGGCTACACCTGGGCTGACCGGCGCGCTCCTGGTCTACTCCTTCCCGCAAGCACTCGGCGCGGGTGCGCTTGGTTGGATCCTGCCGCTGAGCTGGTGCGTCGACGCCGTTCGGCCTCCTCTCGGACTGCTGGGCTACTCCAACTGGGTGATGAAGCCCCGGCTGGCGTTCGGGTGCGTTGCCTGTCGTCCTCACGTACCTGACCACGAACCTGGCGGCCTCGGTGCAGTGTCCTCGAGGGCCTGTCGGCATGGCTGCCTCGGTCTCGTCCACCTGGGGTTCATTGCTGTGATGTGGCCTAATGACTTGCCGCGCGCTTAGGGGGCCACCGGTCCTGGGGGCCGGCCTGGTCCTGGCCCCGGCCTAGGCCCGACCGGCTTCCTCCTGAAACCCGGGGGTCTACGCCATCTCGTTCCTCATCTACCGCGGTGGAGCCCGGTCAGGCCGAGAGGATGTTTCTCACCCGGGGTTCGCCTGTGTCACCCATCCTGCGCAGGACGTCGCTCTCCGCCCCGACGATCGCTATTATTTTGGGGCTGGACGACGAGTCGATCTTCCAGCTGGTGGAGCAAGGGCGGCACCGAGGATCCGACCAGCTGCTGCGGTTCGGCACCGTGGCGATCAGCGCGGGGCCGCGGCGCTCGTCGTGTTCTTCATTGGGCTGGCCTTCTGGGGCGAGCGGTTCAAGACGGTACCGGCGGACGACGATCATCTTGGTGGTTCGGCCGCGGCGGCCGTCAACCAGCGCCATGCCGGATGCCTCCGGCTTGTCTCGGGTTGGTGCTCATCGTCGCCGGGCTGTTCGTCCTGGCGCTTGCACGCTCGCTGATGTGTCCCAGTCGTTCCCGGCGGACCGCGGCGCGATCATGGGCCTCTACTCGGTCTTCCTGGACCCTGGGCCAGATCGGAGCCTTATTCGCGGCGAAGGCCCGGGGCACTACTGGATTTTTGTTCGCGGACCATTCTGCTGGGGATCGCGCTGGTCCCGCTCGCCCGGCTGCGTGCGCGGGGAGCACCTTGTTGTCGGGCCTGGTCGCGCTCGACTGACGCGGGCGGGCTGCGTCCGAGGCGCAAACCGTCCGCCAGAAGGTCGTGCAGGACGTCGCGCTGCGCAGGAGAGGGAGCCCCGCCCGTGGTGTCGCCATCGTCAACGGTCTCGCCGGCCTCGATCCGGCACGCTGGTGTCACCGTCGACCCGGCCCACGGTGAGCTTTGGGGTCCACGACGGCGCGGGCTATCCACCGAGGCGTTCTGGAAGTGCATATGCGCCGGACAACGACGACCGCGCAAGGAGGTGTTCGAGGCCACCTTCGCCGGCGGCGCGGACGCCATCGTCTGCGTGACCGTTCCTTGCTGTTCGCGCCGGCGTTGCCCGGGAGATGCTGCCACGGGAGATCCATGTCGTCTTGCACCGTGTCGATGGGGCAGATCGGCGCGGAACTCGCCGCCGAGGGCGTTCCCGCCGACTGCATCGCCGCACGCTTGAGGGCCGCACGGACGATGTCGAGACGGTCCGCCACCGCTTGAGTACCTGAAGAAGGGCGGCCAATTGCGCAGCAGCCGGGCGGCGGCACGCTCCTCGGCGTGAAGCCGGTCATCTCGGATCAAGGACAACTTCGTCGATAACGGCGGGCTCCGGACTCGGCCAAGGCCGCGATCGACTACCTGACCAGCAGTCATCGAGCGACTGGTCATCCTCCATATGTATCAGCCCGGACGCGGACGCCTTCCGGGACACGCTCGCATGCCCGGCGAAGGTGACCGTCCATCTCGCTGATCACCGGTCCGGCATGCGGTCCGGTCGATGCGCCGATGAGATGGACGGTCACCTTCGCCGGATCGACGCCCGTCGGCAATCGCGCCAGAAGCGTGTCCCGGAAGGCGTCCACATCCGGGCTGATCGTATGGAGGATGACCAGTCGCTCGATCGGCGCCTGGGTCAGGTAGTCGATCGCCCACTCGCGGGCCTTGGCCCGAGTCCGGACCCGCCCGACGGTATCGACGAAGTTGTCCTTGATCGAGATGACCGGCTTCACGCCGAGGAGCGTGCCGATCGCCGCCCGGCTGCCGCTGATCCGGCCGCCCTTCTTCAGGTACTCGAGCGTATCGAGCACGAGGACCGTCTCGACATCGTCCGTGCGGCCCTCGAGCGTGCGGGCGATGCCGTCGGCGGGAACGCCCTCGGCGGCGAGCTCCGCGCCGAGGACCGCGAGAATGCCCTGCCCCATCGACACGTTCTTCGAGTCGACGACATGGATCTCCCGCTCTGGCAGCATCTCCCGGGCAACGCCGGCGCTCGTCCAGGTACCCGACAGCTTCGACCCGACGGTCACGCAGACGATGGCGTCCGCGCCGCCGGCGAAGATGGCCTCGAACGCCTCCTTGAACGTCCCGGGGCTGCACGCGGCCGTCGTCGGGAACGGTGCGTCCGGCGCGGTCATCCGCTCCCAGAACGCCTCGGTGGAGAGGTCCACCCCCGCGCGGTAGCTCGTGGACCCGAAGCTCACGATGAGCGGTACGACGGTGATGCCGAGCGACGCGGCGGTTCCCGGATCGAGGTCGGCGGCGGAGTCGGTGACGATGGCGACACGGCTCACGGGCGGGGCTCCCTCTCCTGCGTGGCGCCGATCATACGACCTTGGCGGAGCGGGTTTGCGCCTCGGACGCAGCCGGCCCCGCGGTTCAGTCGAGCGCGACCAGGCCCTCAACCTCACCGCCGACGAGGTGCTCCACGGCACGCAGCCGGGCGAGCGGGACCAGCGCGATCCCCAGCAGGATGAACGTCGCGACGAGAATCCCGTCGATGCCCCGGGCCTTCGCCGCGAACCCGCCGATCAGGCTCCCGGAGATCTGGCCCAGGGCCAGGAAGACCGAGTAGAGGCCCATGATCGCGCCGCGGTCCGCCGGGAACGACTCGGACACGTCGGCGAGCATCCCGAGCGCCGCCGGCGTCGCCCCGGCGAGGACGAACAGCCCGGCGACGATGACCACCGACCCGACGAGCCGGAGGGCGTCCGGCATCCCGGCGCTGTGGTTGACGGCCGCCGCGGCGACGACCATGGCGGCCCCGCCGAGAATCCCGTAGAAGATGATCGTCGTCCGCCGGTACGTCTTGAACCGCTCGCCCCAGAAGGCCAGCCCGATGAAGAACACGACGAGCGCCGCGGCGAGCCCCGCGCTGATCGCCAGCGGTCCGAACCGGCCCATCAGCAGCTGGTCGGCGAACTTCGGGTCGGGCGCCTTCACCAGCTGGAAGATCGACTGGCTCGTCCACAGCCCGAGAGCGGCATTGATCGCGATCCAGGTCGGGGCGAGGAGCCAGACGTGCGAGCTGCGCAGGATCGCCAGGTAGCGCGCGAACCCCGGGTGGGACGCCTTGATCGTCTCGGCCTCACCCGGCTCGCCGGGGACACCGAAGCGGTAGATGAGGAACGAGATCGCGTAGACCCCGGCGTTCAGGAGGAAGCCGGTCGGGCCAAGCACCTGCCAGGCCGGGCCGGCGACGACCAGGCCGGCCCCCAGACCGGCCAGGGTGGCCCCCTCGAAGCGCGCCGCGGCCCGGCCGCGGAGGAGCTCGTCGCCGGCGGTGATCACGGCGATGAACCCCAGGATCGACGGGACCGAGGCGGCCGTCGACAGGCCCTCGAGGACGCGCGTTCCGCCGAGGAGCCACAGGTTCGTGGTCAGGTACGTGAGGACGACGGCAACGCACCCGAACGCCGGCCCGAGCTGCATCACCCGGTGGTGGCCCAGGCGGTCCGAGAGGAGGCCGAACGGCGTCGACATCACCAGCTCGGCGGCGAAGAACGAGGCCGAGAAGATCCCGACGACGGTGGACTCGACGGCCTGCCCGCCGTGCTTCGGGAGGTCCGCGAGGTAGTAGACCAGGAGCGCGCCGGTCAGCCCGGTGCTGAACCGGAGGGTGAACGTCCCGAGCAGGACGGCCACAAGCGAGCCCGGGATCGGGCCGGCGAGGCGGCCGACGATGCCGGCCCGATGGCCTTGACCAGGGGCACGTTCCACAGGGGTAGCGTACCCGCGCCGGCGGTGCACATGCCCGCTCGGCGCGACCGACCCGGCGCCACCGCGAGACGCCGCCGCGCGGCGATCCCCGGACGGCGGCTAGACTTCCGCTCGTGACCCGTCCCCTCGTCCCGATCCCGCTCGCCCGCGGCTCGCGCGGCGCCGTCGTCGCGCCGCATCACCTCGCGACCGCCGCCGGGCTGGGGATCCTCCGGGCGGGCGGCTCGGCCGTGGACGCGGCGATCGCGACGAACGCGGTCCTCGCGGTCGTCGATGGGAACGCCTGCGGGATCGGCGGAGACGCGTTCTGGCTCATCTGGGACGCGGCGGAGCGGCGCCAGGTCGCGCTCAACGGCTCCGGACGCAGCGGGTCGGAGGCGGATGCCGCGGCGCTGCGCCGGACCGGGCTGGAGCGGCTGCCCCTGCGCGGCGGCCTGGCGATCACCGTGCCGGGCGCGGTCCGCTCCTGGGGCGACGCCCACGACCGGTTCGGGCGGTTGACCCGGGAGGAGCTCCTCGCCCCGGCGATCGAGCTGGCCCGGGACGGCTTCCCGGCGTGGGACGGCTTCATCGGCGCGGTGGAGGCGAACGCCCCGGAGTTCGCCGAGACGCTCGGCCCGGGCGCGGGCTGGTTCGGCGTCTACCGACCGCACCGTCGCCCCTGGCGGCCCGGCGAGCGGGTGCGGCTGCCCGCGCTCGCGGCGACCCTCGAGCGGATCGCCGAGCACGGCTGGGTCGAGTTCTACGACGGCGAGATCGCCGAACGCCAGGCGGCGGCGCTCGCCGCGGCCGGCTCCCCAATCCGCCTGGCGGACCTGCGCGACCATGCCTCGACGTGGACCGAGCCGATCGCCACCGACTACCGCGGCGTCCGGGTGACGAGCCACCCGCCGAACAGCTCGGGGTTCGTGGCCCTCGAGATGCTCAACATCCTCGAGCGGTTCGAGCCGCCCCCGGCCGCCGAGTTCGCCGATGGCGCCGGCGCGGACCTGCGCTGGACGCACCTCGGGATCGAGGCCGCGAAGCTGGCGATGGCCGACCGCGACGCCCATCTGACCGACCCGGACGCCTACGCCGCACCGCTCGAGCGGCTGCTCGACAAGGGCTACGCCGCGGAGCTCGCCGCACGGATCAACCCCTCGCGCGCGACCCGGCCGCCGGCCGCCCGGGTGCCCAAGGGCGGCGGCACGATCTGGCTCGGCGTCGTCGACGACGAGGGCAACGCGGTGAGCCTGATCGAGAGCAACTACATGGGCTTCGGCTCGGGCGTGGTCGACCCGGCGACGGGGATCGCCTACCAGAACCGCGGCTCGTTCTTCAGCCTGGACCCCGCCCATCCGAACGTCCTCGCCCCGTCGAAGCGGACCCTCCACACGCTCATGCCCGGGATGCTCTTCCGCGACGGTCGCCCCTGGGTCGTGGTTGGGTCGATGGGCGGCGACGCCCAGCCGCAGATCCACGCCGAGGTCGTCTCGGCGCTGGTCGACGGTGGGGTGGACGTCGCGACCGCGGTCGGGATGCCGCGCTGGTTCGTCGAGCCGCCGGAGCACTTCGACCCGCCGGACGCGGTCCGGATCGAGCCGCGCTTCCGCCCGGGCCTCCTGGAGGGGCTCGCCGCGATGGGCCACCCGCTGACGCCGACCGAGCCGTTCGACGGCTGGGTCGGCCACTGCCACGCGATCGAGCTCGTCGACGGCGGGCCGGCCGAGAACGGCACCCTCGCCGCCGCCACCGACCCTCGCAGCGCCGGCCTCCCGGCGACCTGGTAGGAGCGCCGCGCCGAGGCAAGAGGCGGTCGCGAGGCTCGCCTATACTCCGCGGTGCCGGTGGCTGCTGCGCTCACCACCGCTGCCACCGGCCTCGCCCATCGACCTGCGGGAGGGATCCGTGTCGTCCAACGTCGGCCAGAGCTACCCGTACACCAGCGAGTCCGAGGCCGAGCGCGCCGCGGCGATCGCCGCGCTGGTGGCCGCCCGCGAGGGGCTGGCCGGGACGCTGGCCGCCGAGACGACCCCGCTCGACGCAAACGAGCGCTGGTGGGTCTGGAAGTGCCCGACGAAGGGTTGCCGCGGGCTGCTGCACGCCACCGGCTACGCCCTCGAGAAGCACGCCGTCCACGTGGTCTGCGACGGGACCTGCGCCAAGACCTTCCTGCGCTGAGCCGGGGGCCATGTCCGGGCTCGTCCCACCGGCCGACACCGGCCGACCGACGCTCGCCGCCGCGCGGCGCCGGCTCTGGCAGGAGGCGGCCTCGGGATCGCCGTCTCGGCGGCCGGATTCGGCTTCGTCTACGGGCTGACCGCCCGGAGCGCCGGCTTCAGCCCGATCGAGGCGATGGCGATGAGCGTGCTCGTCTTCGCCGGGGCTGCCCAGTTCGCCGCGGTCGGCTACGTCGCGGCCGGGCTGGCCTGGCCCGGGGTGATCCTCCTGACCGCGCTGCTCAACGCCCGCCACCTGCTCTACGCCGCGGCGCTCGCGCCCTGGCTGGCGGAGCACCCGCTCCCGCGGCGGGCGGCCATGGCCCACCTCCTGACCGACGAGGCGTTCGCCCTCTCGATCGCCCACTTCCAACGGCTCGGCCGGGCGGATGAGCGCGGCTACTGGATCGCGGCGATCGGCTCGACGTTCATCCCCTGGAACCTGGCGACGCTGGCCGGCGTGCTTCTCGGCGGACAGGTCGCGGATCCGTCGCGGTATGGTCTAGACGTCGTCTTCCCGGCGGCCATGGCTGGGCTCGCGGTGGGACTGGTGACCGGCCGGCGCGAGCTCGTGGCGGCGGCCGTCGGTGGGGGTGTCGGGGTCGTGGTGAGCCTCGCGATCGGGCCGGCCGTCGGGATCGTCAGCGGCGGGATGCTCGGACCGCTCGCCGGGATGCTCCTGCCCGAGCCGGCGCCGAGGACCGGAGCGGCCGGAGCGCCGGCGAGCCCGGACGCGGTCCTGGTCGCCGAGGCGGAGGCCACCGTCCATCCCCGCGACGAGGCGGGCCTGCCGTGAGCGTCGAGCTGGTCCTCCTCGCCGTGCTGATGGCCGCGGTGACGTACCCCTCGCGGGCCGTGCCGCTCCTCGCACCCTGGATCGAGCGGCTGCCCCACCGGGCCCTCGTCTACCTGCGGCTCGTCGGTCCGGCCGTCCTCGCAGCGCTCGCCGCGGTGAACGTCATGGTCGTCTCCGCGGACGGCCGGCCGGCGTTCCACGTCGGCGTCGAGTGGCTCGCCGTCGTCGCCTCGATCGCGCTCATGGCCTGGCGCAGGAACCTGTTCCTCGGCCTCGTCGCGGCGGTCATGCTGGTGGCCGTCGCCCGCGCCACGGGCCTCGCCTGACTCGGGCTCAGGGAGCGGGCTCGAACAGGTTCACCAGGATCGCGCTCCAGAGCATCCCCTCGTCGGCGAGGTAGATCCCGAGCCGGCCGCGGTACGGCCGAAACCGCCGGTCGTGCCCGTCGAGCACCTCCCAGACGGTGCCGTCTCGCTCGACGAGGGTGCGGTACGCCGCGATCCCCGGAGCGGCCGCCCGGGGATCCACGGAGCGCAGGAGCGCGAGCTCCATCGCCCCGAGCGAGGTCCAGATGGCGGTGCCCTGGTAGTCGGGCACGAACAGGCGTTGGACCGGGTCCTCCGCGTGGGGGTCACGGCGCGCGGAGTAGCGCATCGGGAGCGGGTCGGTGAGGCCGGCCGCCTCGGCCGCGCGGAGGGCCGCCCGGAGACCGTCGCCGGCGCCCAGCACGCCGAGGAAGAAGGGGAAGACGATCGCGTCGCCGGTCACCTCGTCGCCGTCCGGCCGTTCGACGATCCGGCCGTCGCGCAGGAACGCAGCCCGGAACCGCTCCACGGCCCCGACCGGGATGGGGCTCGGGGCCAGCCAGCCGGTCTCCCCGAGGGTCCGCTCGAGGAGCGCGACCATCGTGTTCGCGTATGCGTTCGAGCGCGTCCGGACGGTGTCGCGGTGGGTCGAGAAGCGCCAGTCGTCGCGCACCAGGCCGGTGGCGGGGTCCAGGACGGTCTCCGCGTAGCGCCGCAGCTCCGGGGCCAGCCAGTCGGCGTGGCGCCGGACCAGGTCGTCGCCGTCGACGGCCCGCAGGGCGTGGAGCAGGAGCGGCAGTGAGTCGACGCCGTAGCTGAAGACGTCAGCCGGCCGGCGACCCCGGAAGATCGTGGTCGTGACCCGGCCCTCCCGGGCCCAGGCGTCGAGCGCCCAGGCGAGGCTGGCCCGGACCCGCTCCCCCGCCCCGAGCCGGACGAGCGCCTCGGCCGAGTAGGCGAGGTCCCGGGTCCAGAACTGGCGGAAGTGGCCCGCGCTCGCCGCGAGGTACTGGCCGGTCCAGCAGGCGTCGACGATCGAACGGCTGACCGCGACGGCGTCGCCCTCGAAGCGGCGGTGCCCGCGGATCCGGCGCCGGAGGATCCGCGCGGCCGTCAGCGGATACTCCGCGAGGAGGGCCGGCCGGAGCATCGCCCGAACGGTCATCGTGGCGGGCGACGGGCCTCCGCCTCGATCTCGACGAGGAGGGTCGGCTCGATGAGCCCGGCGACGACGACGATCGTCGCCGCGGGACGGATGGCGGCGAAGCGCTCGCCGTGCGCCGCGAGGACGGCCGGGATGCCGGTTGGGTCGGTCACGAACGTCCGCGTCCGGACGACGTCGGCGAGCGAGAAACCGGCTTCGACGAGCGCCCGCTCGATGGTGTCGAGGGCGGCCCGGGCCTGGGCGCCGGGGTCGCCGGGGTGGCGGGAGCGTCCGTCGGGACCCGCGTCGGTGGTACCGGACACCCAGCAGCCGTCACCGACGGCGACCGCCCGGCTGTAGCCGACGCTCGTCTCCCACGGCCCCCCGGACGAGACGAGCCGGCGCCCGCCCGCCGACCGAGCTTCGTCGCCGCTCACCGGCTCATGCCCGGTGCGGACGCCAGCTCGCGACGAGCGGGTCGCGGGCGACCGCCAGGAGGAGCGCCGCGAACAGCGTCGTGCGGGGCACGATCGAGTCGACCTCGAGGTACTCGAGCGGCGAGTGGTCGTTGCCGCCGATCGGCCCGAGCCCGTCGAGCGTGGGCACGCCCAGCCCGGCGGTGGTGTTCGCGTCGGAGGCCCCGCCGGTCGAGCAGTCGGCGAGTGCGAAGTCGAGCCGATCCGCGAGCGCCAGGGCGTGCTCGACCAGCCGCTTCGATCGCTCCAGCTTCTCCATCGGCCAGTGGCGGCTCATCTCCTCGATCGTCACGTGGGTGTCGGGCACGGTCGCCGTCGCCGCGATCTCGCGGACGGCCGCCTCGGCCGCCTCGAGGTGCTCGCGGGTCGTGGCCCGCAGGTCGACCTCGAGGACCGTCTCCTCGGCGACGACGTTCGGCCGGGTGCCGCCCTGGACCACGCCGACGTTGCAGGTGACCCCGGGCCAGCGCCCGTTGAGCCCCTGGAGGGCGATCGTCCGGTGGGCCGCCTCGAGGATCGCGCTGCGGCCCTTCTCCGGCTCGACGCCGGCATGGGCGGCGCGACCGTGGACGGTCAGCCGCAGGTCGACCGTCCCCTTCCGGGCGGACACGATGTCCCCGTTCGCGCGGGCGCACTCCAGGACGAAGCAGGCATCCGCCTCGAGGGCGAGCTCGCGGATGATCGGGCTGGAGCTCGGCGAGCCGATCTCCTCGTCCGGGTTCGCGACGAAGACGAGCCGCTCGAACGGGAGCTCGGTGAGAGCCTCGTCCTCGTCCGATGCGAGGGCACGCAGCGCCATCAGCGCATAGAGGCCGGTGAGCAGGCCGGACTTCATGTCGGTGACGCCCGGGCCGCGGGCGATCCCGGCGTCGATCCGGAAGGGCCGCTGCCTGGCGGTCCCCTCCGGGAAGACGGTGTCGAGGTGGCCGATGAGGAGGATCCGCGGCCCACCCTCCGCGCCGACGAACGTGCCCACGACAGTGTCGCCCAGGGTCTCGTGCCGCCGGATCTCGACCGTCGCCCCGAGGCGCTCGAGGAAGCGGGCCGTCCACTGGCCGACCTGGTCGACGCCCACCTTGGTGTAGCTGCCGCAGTCGACATTCACCAGCGACGCGACGTCCTCGAGATAGGCCGGGAGTTCGTCCTGGAGGATCTCCTCGAGATCCTCGAGCTCGTCGGCGCTGACCGCGGCGCCGGGCGCGTGCAGGGATTCCATGCCCGGAGTCTACCGGCGCCGCCCGCTTCACATGAGGGGCGCCCGAGCGTGCGGCGCGACCGGCTATCCTGCACCGACCGTGCGCTTGATCGAGATCCGCCTGCTCGAGGGACCCAACGTCTACCGGCTCGAGCCGGTGGTCAAGATCGAGCTCGCCGTGGGCCGCCGCCGAACATGGTACGGGCAGCGCCAGCCGGGTCGCCACGCGCTCGTCCGGCTCGGCGCGGACGTTCCTGCCCGGGAGTGGCCGGACGACGTGGCCGCCCTCGTCGCCTGGCTGCGGCGCCTCCGGGCGGACCACGGCGAGCGGCGCGCCGGCCCGTCCGTCCATCGCTCGTCGGATCCCGGCCACTGGATCGTCACGTTCCCGTGGGCCGGCGCGGAGCGAGCCCGGGCGATCGCGGAGGCGGCGCTCGCCCTCACCGAGCGCGACGTCTCCCCGGCCCGCACCGCCCGCCTGACGGGGACCCAGCGCCGGCTGCTTGATCGCTGGACCGCCCGGATCGACGAGACGCTGGCCACCCCCCCGTCCTGGATCCGCGACGCCGACCGCCGCGTGCCGGTCGTCTCGATCAGCGGGACGAACGGCAAGAGCACCGTCAGCCGGCTGATCACCCACATCCTCCTGCTGGCCGGGCGACGGGTCGGCACGACGACCTCCGACGGCGTCCTCGTCAACGAGCGGATGGTCCATCCGGGCGACTGGACCGGCCCCGGTGGCGCCCAGGCGGTCCTCGCCCGCTCCGACATCGACCTCGCCGTCCTGGAGACCGCCCGCGGCGGGATCGTCCTCCGCGGCGTCGGCTACGAATCGAACGAGGCGAGCGTCCTCACGAACGTCAGCTCCGACCACCTGGACCTCCAGGGGATCCACACGCTGCCCGAGCTGGCCGAGCTGAAGTCGACGATCTGCCGGATCACCAGGCCGGACGGCTGGGCGATCCTGAACGGGGACGATCCGCTCGTCGCCGCGATCGCCCGGCGGGTCCGCGCCCGGGTGGCGCTCTTCTCGCTCGACGAGACGGCCTCGCCGGTTGTCCGCCGACACGTGGCGGCGGGCGGGCGGGCCTACCTTTTCCGGCGGGGATCGCTCGTCGAGGTCGAGGGCGACCGGGTGGACGAGATCGCCCCGGTCGTCGAGGTCCCGATCGCGATCGGCGGGATCGCCCGGCACAACGTCGCCAACGCGCTGGCGGCAGCCGGCGGGGCGCGGGCGCTCGGCGCGACGGTCGCCGAGGCGGGCCGCGGACTGCGCGACTTCCGGCCGACGGTGGATCGCTCGCCCGGCCGGCTCAACCTGTTCCGGCTCGGCGCCCGGATCGTCATCGTCGACTTCGCCCACAACGAGGCTGGGGTCGCCGCCCTCCTCGACGTCGCCGAGGGGATCGCCGGGGGCGCCGCGGGAAGGGCCATCCCGATCACGGCGATCATCGGGACCGCCGGGGACCGCCCCGACGACACCCTCCGCGGGATCGGCCGCATCGCCGCCCAGCGGGCCCAGCGGGTGGTCATCAAGGAGACGTTGAAGTACCTCCGCGGGCGGACCCGCGCGTCGGTCATCGGCGAGCTCCTGGCCGGCGTCACGTCGACCGGCCGCACGACGGACGACATCCCCGTCTACGAGTCCGAGACCGCGGCCCTGCGAGCCGAACTGAACGGCGCTGCCTCGGCCTCCGACGCCGCCCGGGGCGCCCGGCCGGACCAGGCACGGATCGTCGTCCTGCTCTGCCACGATCAGCGCGAAGAGGTCTTCGAGCTGCTCGCGGGCCTCGGCGCCCGACCGGTGGACGTGGGGGCCGAGCTGACCGAGCTCCTGCCTCGCCTCCAGGATCGCCCGCGGGCGTAGCGTCAGTCCTCGGCCAGGACGATCACCCGGTCCTCGGCCCGGAACGTCAGTTGGGCGGCCTTCGGAGGGTTGACGACGACCCCGTCGTCGCGGGCGGCATCCCCGGGTCGCGGTGGCGGGTTCCCCGTCTCATCGCGCACCGCGATGGTATCGGCCGTGGACCGGCCTCTGCCCACGTCTCATCGCCCACCGCGATGGTATCGGCCGTGGCGGGCCCTCGAGCCGGGTCAGGCGCGCTCCGCTGAACGTGGGATCCCCGCCGAAGGGACCGGAATCCGCGTGGGAGCAGCCTTGGCATCGCGGATCGCGATATCACGGGAAACTCGGGGAGCACAGGGCGCGGGCGCGCGGGCGCACGCGGGCAGGAGCCACGCGGCGGGAGACGGCGGCGGGCCACGGCGGAGGGCCGGGACACGCGTCGCCTCAGCGGCACATGGAACGGGATGCTTCCCGACGAGCCCATGAAGCGGGACTCGACGACTTGCGCGCCGGCCCCCTGCGGCCGCATCATCGCGTCCAGGGCGCGGCCGACCCCGGCCGAGCACAGATTGAGGGAGCACTGACCGACCATGGAACTAGCGATCGGCGTCATCCTCATCGTCGTCAGCGCGATCGAGATCGTGTGGATCACCCGGATGGTGGGGAACAACGTCCCGCGCTGACCGCTCGAATTCGCGATCCCTCGGCCCGGCCGGTAACCCGCCGCCGGGCCGTTCGATTCCGGGGCGCGGCCGGTGGGCCGGGGCGGGGCAGGGCGGTCGGGCCGGGGCGCACCGGGGCGAGCCGGGGCGGCCACGGCGGTCAGCCCTCGGGGGCCTCCAGCTCGCCCGGGTCGGCGAAGGCGGTCGGACCGCCCTTGGCGCGTGACGCCGCGATCGCCTCGCGGTAGACGCCGACGGCGTCATCGACGCACAGCACGATCAGGTCGCCCGGGGCGGCCCGGCGGAGGGCGGCCCGCACGGCGGTCATCTCATGGAGGATCTTCTCGGTCCTCGTCGTGCGGACGGTTCCGGCGGCCCGAGCGGCCTTCACGCCCTCGACGACGTTCGCCGCCGATTGACCGGCCGGCCGGCCGCGCAGGTTGCGGTCCTCGCGGACGACGATCTCGTCGAAGGCCGTGGCAGCCAGCGCCCCGTACTCGCGCTGATCCTCGTCGCGGCGGTCGCCCGGGATCCCGATGACGCCGATCGCCCGGCCGGTCCGGGGACGCGGTCCGCTCGCCGGCGCGGCCGTCCTGCCCGGAGCCTTCGCTCCCGCCTTCACCCCCGCCTTCGCCCCCGCCCGTCCGCGCGGCGCCGGCTCGGTCGTCATCCGCTCTACGAAGTCGGCCAGCTGGCGCATCCCGTCCACGTTGTGGCAGTAGTCGATGATCACCCGCACTCCGCCGAGATCGATGAGGTTGAGGCGGCCGGGCGCCTGGAAGAACGACGTCGAGAACGTCCGCAGGCCCTGGCGGACGTCGTGGAGGTGGGCCCCGGCCGCCCATGCCGCCGCGGCCGCGGCCAGCGCGTTGGCCACGTTCATCCGGGCCCGCCCGCCGAACGTCGCCGGGATGAGGTGGGTGTAGAGGACCGGCATCGTCCGCGGGCCGAGCTTGAGGACGACCAGGTCCCCCTCGGCGCTGGGCTCGATGCAGAACGCCGCACCGCCCCGGCCGAGGTGGCCGTCGACCCGGTCGAAGCCGTCCTGGCCCTGCTCGGTCGCCAGGCTGAAGTAGACGACCCGGCCGGCGCAGTGGCGGGCCATCCGGGCGACCAGCGGATCGTCGGCGTTGAGCACGGCCGTCCCCGAGCGCGGGACCGACTCGACGATGACCGCCTTCACGTTCGCCAGCTGGCCCAGCGAGGTGATCCCGCCCAGACCGAGATGGTCCCCGGTCACGTTCGTGACCACGGCCACGTCGTTGCGGTCGTAGCCCAGGCCCGCGCGCAGGATGCCGCCCCGGGCGACCTCGAACACCGCCGTGTCGACGGTCGGGTTCTGGAGGACCATCTGGGCCGACTTCGGCCCGGACATGTCGCCCTTCTTGATGAGCCGCCCATCGATCACGATCCCGTCGGTGGAGGTCATCCCCACCCGGCGGCCCATGAGCTTCATGATGTGGGCGATCATCCGCACCGTCGTCGTCTTGCCGTTGGTCCCGGTCACCGCGACGATCGGGATCCGGGCGGCCGATCCGGGCGGGAAGAGCCCGTCGATCACCGGGCGGGCGACGTACTGCGGCTCGCCCTCGGTCGGGTGGGTGTGCATCCGGAAGCCGGGCGCCGCGTTCACCTCGACGATCGCCCCGCCGGTCTCGCGGACGGGGGTCGCGATGTCCGGGCAGATGAAGTCGATCCCGGCGACGTCCAGCCCGACGATCCGGGCGGCCGTCTCGGCGATCTCCACGTTGTCCGGGTGGGCCTCGATCGTCCGGTCGATTGACGTCCCGCCGGTCGACATGTTGCCGGTCAACGCGAGCTTGATCCAGGTCCCCTCGGGCGGAATGGCGTCCGATTCCCAGCCCTGGGCCCGGACGAGCTCCTCGGCCGCCCGGTCGAGATTGATCCGGGTGAGGACCTTCTCGTGGCCGATCCCCCGGCGGGGGTCCCGGTTGGCGATCTCGACGAGCTCGCGAACGATGTGCTCGCCGTCCCCGGTCACGGACGCCGGGACGCGCTCGGCGATCGCGGCGACCCTGCCGCCGATGACCAGGCAGCGGTAATCCTTCCCGGCGACGTACGTCTCGACGATGACGTCGCCCGACCGACTCTCGGCGAGGGCGCCCCCGAACGCGCTCCGGACCGCCTCGTCGGAGCGGAGGCCCAGGTGGACCCCCCGGCCGTGGTTGCCGTCGAGTGGCTTGACGACGCACGGGAACCCGAGCCGACCGGCGGCCGCGGCAGCGCCGTCCTCCGTATCGACGACCTCCGCTCGTGGGACGGGCAGCCCGGCGGCGTCGAGGAGCCGGTTGGTCAGGCTCTTGTCGCCGGCGATGTCGACGGCAATCGAGCTGGTTCGGCTGGTCATCGTCGCCCGGATCCGCTGCTGGTGGACGCCCTGGCCCAGCTGGACGAGCGAGTGCCGATCGAGCCGGATGAACGGGATGTCGCGACTGACCGCCTCGTCGATGAGCGCCTGCGTCGACGGACCGAAGGCCGTCCGCTCGGCCATGCGGATGAGCCGTTCGAGCTCGGCCCGGAAGTCGAGCGAACCGGCGCCCGGGTCCACCAGGTGGTTGACCAGGGCGACGGCGATCCGGCCCGCCTCGACTCCGACCGACTCCTCGCGAAACTCGTAGATGACGTTGTACTGGCCGTACGACCCGGCCGAGCGGGTCTTGCCGTGGCGGACGTCCGTCCCGGCCAGGTTCTGCAGCTCGAGCGCGACGTGCTCGGCGACATGGCCGGTCCAGGTCCCGTCGCGGAGCCTCGTCAGGAAGCCGCCGCGACGCCCCAGCGAGCAGGCGTGGTCCTCCAGTGACGGGAGCATCTCGACGAGCCCGTCGACGAACCCGGGGATCCTGTTCGACGGGAACTCCTCGAGGCCACCCAGGTCCACCAGCATCCGCACGACGGGCTCGCGCGCCCAGTAGTTCGGGCCGCGGAGGATCCGCGTCTCGAGGATCCGGAGGGTCGGCTCCGGGCGCGGCGCCGGGCCCGCGGCACGGCTCGGCCGCAGGGGTGGCGCGGGCGCCCGAGGATCGCTGGTGCCGGGGCGTGGGGACGATCTGGGCCACGGTTCCTCCTGGACGAAGGTCAGGTCGAGGCGGCCTCGCCGCCGGAGACGGCCCGCAGCGCCGGGGCGGCGATCCGGTGTCGACGCCGGAGATCGAAGCGATAGCCCGCCGGCAGCGAGTGCAGGACCACGTTGCTGATCATGAGCGGCCGGTGGCCGCCGACCTCCCAGGCATCGGTCTCCGAGGCCGACCCGTCGATGATCGTCACGCTCCCGCGCCCGATCACCTCGAGGACGTGGTCCGGGCCGACGACCCCGGCGGTGTCCTCGTCGATCCCGAGCCCGAGCAGGCTGGGGTTCTGGGCGATCAGGCTGAGCAGCCGGCCGAGCCGGTTGCGCTGCTGGAAATGCTGGTCGATGATGACCCCCGGGAGCACGCCCAGGCCGGCGGCGATCTGGGCCATCCGCATCTTGGGGGTCGCACCGGACGCGCCGAAGGCGATCATGTGGCTGCTCATCGCCGAGGCGCCGGCACTGGTTCCGGCGACGACCGCACCCTGGCGGAAGCGCTCGAGGATGGCGTCGGCGAGGCGCGTCCCGCCGAGGGTCGAGGCGAGCCGGAGCTGGTTGCCGCCGGTCATGAAGATCCCGGTCGCGTCGCGGACCGTCCGGACGGCAGCCTCGTCGTTGGCCTGGGGCCGGGTCATCGCGTGGAGCGGGCGGACCGTCCTCGCGCCGAGCTCGCTGAAGACCTGGCCGTAGCGCTCGCCGGCCTCGAGCCCGAGCGAGGACGCCGTGCTGATCACGGCGATCGTCGCGTCCGCCCCACCCGCGAGCGCGACGAAGCGGCCGAGGATGACCCGATCCCGGACCTTGTCCTCCGCGCCGCCGATCACGATGACCGTTCCTTCGGGCATGGTGGCGCGGAGTATAGCGGCCGAGCGCCGACCGGCCGCGCCCCGACCGGCTGCGCGCCGCCGGGGCCGCGCCGCCGGGGCCGCGCCGCCGGGGCCCGCACGGGGCCGTGCGACAATCAGGCTCCGATGCACAGCGGCCCCGATCCCGCCGAGGCCGCCCGGACGCTCGCCGCGAGCCCCGGGCGGATCCACGGTAGCCTGCCTGCTGGGCATATCTCCCGGCCGACCCGGCGCCGCGCGGGCGTCTTCCGGCGCGCCCTCCGGCGCGAGGTGTCGCGGCTGCAGGACCCGCGTCGGCTGCTCGCGATGGCCATCCTCATCCTCGTCTTCGCGACGTTCGGAGCGGGGCTCATCGCCCGCGGCGAGCTCGCCGGCGCGGACGCTCGGGCGTACTGGGCCGGTGTCCGGATCTGGCTGAACGGCGGCGATCCGTACCACCCCGCCGGCCCGTTCCTGCCGTACGTCTACGCCCCGTGGATGCTCCCGCTGTTCGCGCCGTGGGCGCTCCTCCCGTGGGATGTCGCCTGGTTCGTGTGGCGGGGCGGGGCGATCCTGGTCCTCCTCTGGACGGTCAACTGGGCGTACCGCCTGCGGCCACTGCCGACCGCCCTGGCCGTCCTGCTCCTTTCGTTTCCGGTCGCGGCGAACCTCGACACCGGGAACATCACGCTCGTGCTCGCGTTCATGCTCTGGACGGCCCGCTTCGTCCGCCCGCGGACAGCTGGTTTCCTGTGGGGGCTGGCGACCTGGATGAAGTGGGTCCCGGCCCCGTTCTGGCTGATCCTCGCCCCGCGGGCACGCGCCTGGGGCCTCGTCTGGCTCGTCGCCTCGGCGGCCCTCAGCGTGGTGATGCTGCCGCTGACGATCGTCCAGCTCGAGACGATCTTCGGGTTCGGCGACCGCCCCATCCGGCTCGACTACCTCGCCCTGCTGTGGGCCACCGTCCCCTGGCTGTGGCTCTCGCCCGACCCGCTCCGCTGGCTCCGAGCGGCGACTTGGCGGGCGGCCCTCGTCGCCTGGCGAACCGAGCCCGGCCGGCAGGTCCGCGGGTTCCTCGGCCTGAGGGCCTGATCCCCCAGGGCCTGACCGGCCTCAGGGCTCGGCAGCGGCAGGCGCGGCGCTCCCCGCCACCTCGGGCTCCGGGAGGTCCTCCCGTCGGCGTTCGTCGACCGGCCGCAGGAAGAGGGCGGCCAGGACGTAGAAGCCGATCGCGACCGCGAACGCCGTCCGTGGGCCGCTCCCCGCGTGCTGCGGCCCGCCGACGATGTCGATGATCGTGCCGCCGACGACGAGCGCGAGCGCGCCCGACGATGCCGTGGCGACGTTGCTCATGCCCATGTATCGCCCCGACGATGCCTTGGGGATGATGTCGGTCATGAGTGCCCAGTCGACCGCGAGGAAGGCCCCGGCGCCGATCGCGACGAGCAGGATGCCCGCCTCCGCGACGAGGACGCCCGGCGCCACGGCCAGCAGCGTGAGCCCGACGATGGCGAAGCCGCAGCTGCCGAAGATCACCCTCTTACGCCCGACCCGGTCGGACAGCCTCGATGCCGGGATCGTGCTGATCATGATCGACAGCCCGATGACGACGCTCGTGACCGGGACCCAGAACGCCTTCTCGTCACTGGACAGCTGGAGGGCGCGCTCCAGGTAGAGGACGCTCAGGTTGTAGATCGTCCCGACGCCCATCAGGAAGAACAGGCGCGAGGCCACCAACCAGACGAAGCTGCGCTCCCGCAGGATGTCCGTCCCCCAGGCCTCGCCGGCGATCGCCAGCCAGCTCCGGCCGCCGCGGCTCTTCGGGGCGCGGCCCTCCTGGACCCACAGGAGCGTGCCGATCGCGGTGGCCAGCTCGATGAGCCCGATCGAGATGGTGGGGATGGTGAAGTCGGGCTGGCCCGCCGAGTCCTTCAGGAGGTAGCCGGTCGAGGCGAGGGCCTGCCCTCCGACCACTCCGAGCACGGACATCACTCCGACGAGGGCGCTGGCGAGGCTCACCTGGCGGGCGGGCACGAGGTCCGGGATGTAGCCCTGGAACGGGCCCTGGGCGAAGTTCGAGCTGAACTGGAGCAGGACCAGGAAGGCCAGGATGGACAGGTATGCCTGCGAGGTCGCGATGCCGACGAGGAAGACGACGTCGAGGGTCGCCCCGATCGCGATGTACGGCTTGCGCCGGCCCCAGCGGCTCATCGTGTAGTCGCTGATCGAGCCGATCGTGGGCTGGACGACGATCGCCATGATCACCGCGAGGATCTTCACGAAGGCGAGCGCGCGGCCGCCGAAGGCCGGGTCCACCAGGTCGGGGATGCGCTCCTGAAGGACGACCCCGTCGAGCCCGCCCCAGATCGCGTTGATCCCGAACCAGTAGACCGACAGCTGGAAGAGCTGGCGCAGCGGCAGCACCGCGACCGGCCGCGATCCACCCTCGTCGGTCGGCACCCCGCTCGGTGCGTGCATCTGGCCCCTCCCGGTGCAGTGCCGGCCCCCGGTCGGAGGGCATCCTACGCCGCCGCCGTCGAGACGCACAGGGGCGTCGGATGTTTCGCGCGCGACCGTTGGCCGGGTCGCTCGCCTCAGACCGGCGGCAGCGCCACCGTCGTGTGCATCCGGACGAGCCGCCGGTCCTCGGCGTCGTGGGCGACGAAGCGGAACAGCGACCGGTCGAGCGAGTAGATCCCGGTGGAGGCGAGGCGGATCGCGCCAAGGCGGAACGTGAAGACGGGGTTCTCGGCGTTGCCGGCGTAGTGGTACGGCGTACCGTCCGCCGCCAGGACGGCCATGTTCGCGTCACCGGAGAAGACGTCGTGGAGTGCGCCCAGGAGGTGGGCGACCGGCTCAGCCGGGGTCCAGGCGTCCTCGAGCCAGCGCGCCCCGACCTCCGTGTCCGCCCGGCCGTGGATGCGACCCTGCTCGCGGTAGCGACGGCGCCACGGCCGGAAGTCGCGGAGATCGCCGTTGTGGCTGAACGCGAACCGGCCGGCCGGGTCGAGGAAGGGCTGGGTGTCCGGGACGCCGAGCGTCGACAGCTTCGACGGCCGCCGGAGGTGGACGAGCAGGCTGGTCGTCTCGGTCGCGCCCACGTCCTCGCGGCCCGGATCCTCGCAGAACGCCCGGAGGTCTCGGTAGGAGGCGATGCCGCCGTCGGCGGTCAGCCACGCCGCGCCCCAGCCGAAGCCGGCGATCCCGAAGCGTTCCAGCTTCTCGGTGAACGGCCACAGCTCGTCGATCCGGAACGGCTCGGCGGCCCGCGCCACGTAGTGCTCACACATGGCTCGGCATTGTACGGGCGCCGCGTGCCGTGTCGCCGGCGCGTTCCAGGCTCATCTCGGGCGCTGAGCATCGACCACGTGGATCGCACCCGGGCGTCGCGGTCGTGTCGCTTACCTGCGCATCACCGGGCGCGCAGGGCCAGCCCCCGATATCCGGGCACGAAGCCCGCTTCGAGGAGCGCCGGGCGCCATGGCGACTCCGCGATGGGCAGGCCATCGACCCTCGCGACGAGGAGCTCTCGCATCCGACCATCCGCCACGAGCCGACCGAGCGCCCGGAGCGCGATCCCGGCCATGGCGGCTTCGTCGGCGGCCGGGAACATCGCGAGCGAGCGGCCGCCCCGCTCGACGAACAGGACGGCGACCCCATCGACGAGGACGACGTACGCGCCGGCGGCCCGGGCGAACGGCCGGCGGTCCGAGTCGTCGCGGCGGGGCCAGGCGAGCGAGGCGCCATACGGGTTCGCCGGGTCCGCCGCGGCGAGGAGGTGGACCCGGCCGCGCTCGGGCGCTTCAGCGGCCTCCCGGACGGCCCGCAACCGGTCGATCGCCCGCGCCAGGGCGAACTGCGCCGCGCCGAGCCCCGCCACGAAGTAGCCGCGCTGGACCCGACCCGCCTCCTCGAGCGCGCGCAGGACCGGGTAGACGGCCGAGAACCCGCCGGCGATCCCCTCGGCCACGACCGCCTCGCGGGTGAGGACGCCGTGCCGCTCGAGGAGCGCCAGGGCCAGGGCATGGACCCGCTCGGTCGGGCTCGGTGCGGCGGCGCCGGTGGCCGCCTGCGCCGGGACGGCAGCGCCAATCGCCGCAGGCGCAGCATCGGACGACGCGCTCCCCTCGCCCGGCTCGGCCGGCTCCCCGACGAGCGACCACCGCCCGGCGGCCTCGGGCGGGCCGAGGCTCGTCAGCCGGCCCGGTCGCCGGCGCGCCTCGCGGGCTGGCCGCGCCCAGCGCAGTGCCCGGAGCGGGGCGAACGTGTCGTTGGTCACCTCGCCGGCCCACACGAGATCCCACAGGGCGTCGAGGACGTCGCGGTCCGGGCCGCCGCCCGCCGCCGCGTGGAGCTCGCGATAGAACGAGGCGCCGCGCCGGGCGAGGAACGTCCGGATCGCCTCATGGCGCGGGCCGGACAGGCGCTTGGCAGCGGCGAGATCCGCGGCACCCGGTCCCCCCGCCCAGCGGAGCGCCTCGCGCCCCGGCCGGAAGAGCGCGATCCGCCCGTCATCGCGTCCAAGGCTGCCCCGGCCCACCCAGGCGACCTCGCCCAGCGCCCCCAGCTCGTCGAGCAGGCGCGGCTGGTAGCCGGGCACCCGGGCCGGCAGGACGTCCCGCTCGAGCACCGAGGCGGGGATCGGCAGGCCGGCGAGTTGGTCGATCACCTCGGCCAGCCGTTCGAGGGCAGCCGGGCCGCGGAACGGCGCCGGCGACTCGGACGGCGCGACGCCGAGGCCGGGCACCGGCGCGACCCCCTGCCAGTCCGGCAGGAAGCGCCCCAGCGCCGCGGGCTCGACCGGCTCGACCTCGCGCCGGAGCCGTGCGAGGGACCGCCGCCGGAGCTGGCGGAGGACCTCCGGGTCGCACCATTCGCGCTCTGCTCCGCCGGGACGGAACTCGCCGCGGAGGAGCGAGCCCGCCGCCAGGAGCCGACCGAGGGCGTCCTCGACAACGCCGACCGGGAGCTCCCAGCGCCCCGCCGGCTCGGGCGACAGGAACGGCCCGTGGGTCCGGGCGTACCGCCCGAGCAGCCCCTCGAGGGCCGCGCTCGTCCCGCCGAGAAACGCCAGCGGGACGCCCGCCGGCGGCCGGACCCCGACTCCGTCCCGGAAGCGCCCGGCATCCTCGATCGCGATCCAGCGCGGCTCACCGGCGATCCGGACCGCGACCGCCCGCCGGCCCGCCGCGAGCTCGCCCAGCCAGCGCGCCGCCTCATCGGCCGACGCCTCGCTGCGCGCCGCGACCTCCGGTTCGGAGAGGTCGCCGAGCCGCCGGAGGAGGTCGTGGAGCTGGTCGGCCGTCGTCGCCCGGCGCTCGTCGGCCAGCGCCTGGAGCGACAGCTCCAGGTCGGCCAGCGCCGCCGGGTCGAGCAGCTCGCGGAGTTCCTCCTGGCCGAGCAGCTCACGCAGGAGGTCCCGATCGAGGGTGAGCGCCTGGGCCCGACGCTCGGCGAGGGGCGCGTCCCCTTCGTACATGAACGCGGCAACCCAGTCGAAGAGGAGCGAGCTGGCGAATGGCGAGGCCCGGACGGTCTCGACCCGGTGGATCGTCACCTCGCGGCGGGCGACCCCGGCGAGGACCTCGCGGAGGGCCGGCAGGTCGAACACGTCCGACAGGCACTCCCGGTACGTCTCGACGAGGATCGGGAACGAGCCGTACCGCGACGCCACCGCGAGGAGGTCCGCGGCGCGCTGGCGCTGCTGCCAGAGCGGGGTCCGGGTCCCGGGGCGTCGGCGGGGCAGGAGCAGCGCCCGGGCGGCATTCTCCCGGAACCGGGCGGCGAACAGCGCCGAAATCGGCCACCTTGCCAACGACCAGCTCCTCGATCTCGTCGGGGTCCGGGAAGAGCAGCTCGTCGACCCCATCGAGGTCCCCGTCCGGGAGGCGGATGGCGATCCCGTCGTCCGACCAGATCGTCTGGACCTGCGCCCCGAGCCGCTCGGCGAGGCGAGCCTCGAGCGCCAGCGCCCACGGGGCGTGGACCCGGCCGCCGAACGGCGTCAGGAGGCAGATCCGCCAGTCCCCGAGCTCGTCTCGGAATCGCTCCACGACGATCCGCCGGTCCGTGGGCAGGGCACCGACGATCTCCCGCTCGTCCTCGAGGTAGGCGAGCGAGGTTCTCCGCCGCCAGCGGGTCGAGGTCGTTGCGCTCGGCCAGCCGGGCCAGCGCCGCCGCCCTCCCCCGAGCTCCGCGCGCCAGGTCCGCCTCGAGCTCCCCGACGAACGCGCCGAGCGCTCGCCCGAGCTCGATCGGCCGGCCGACCGCGTCCCCGTGCCAGAACGGCAGCTTGCCCGGCTCGCCCGGCGCGGGCGAGACGACGACCCGGTCGTGGGTGATCTCCTGGATCCGCCAGGCGGAGGCGCCCAGCGTGATCACCTCGCCGACCCGGCTCTCGTAGACCATCTCCTCGTCGAGCTCGCCCACCCTGCGGCCCGGCGTGCCCGGCTCGCCGACGAGGAAGACGCCGTACAGCCCGCGGTCCGGGATCGTCCCGCCGGAGGTCACCGCGACGACCCGGGCGTCCCGGCGCCCCTCGACGACTCCGGTCACCCGGTCCCAGGCGACCCGCGCCCTGAGCTCGGCGAACTCGTCGGACGGATAGGCGCCGGCCAGCATCGCCAGGACGCCCTCGAGCGCATCGCGGCTGAGCGACTCGTAGGGCATCGCCCGGGTCACGGTCGCGTGCAGCTCGTCCACGGTCCGGCGGTCCATCACGGTCATCGCGACGAGCTGCTGGGCGAGGACGTCGAGGGGATTCCGTGGCACCGTCGTCGTCTCGATCGCCCCGGCGTGCATCCGCTCGGCGACGACCGCCGCCTCGAGGAGGTCCCCGCGGAACTTCGGGAAGATCACGCCTCGGCTCGGCGCGTCGACCTGGTGGCCGGCCCGGCCGATCCGCTGGAGCCCCTGGGCGACCGAGGTCGGACTCTCGACCTGGATGACGAGGTCCACCGCGCCCATGTCGATCCCGAGCTCGAGCGAGGACGTGGCGACGATCGCCGGCAGCCGGCCGGCCTTGAGCGCATCCTCGATCGCGACCCGTTGCTCCCGGGCGATCGAGCCGTGGTGGGCGCGGACGAGCTCCTCCCCGGCGAGCTCGTTCAGGCGCTGGGCGAGCCGCTCCGCCAGCCGGCGGCTGTTGCAGAAGACGATCGTCGAGCGGTGGGCGCGGATGAGCTCGAGGATCCGCGGATGGATCGCCGGCCAGATGCTCACCCGTTCCTCGGGACCGGCCGTCGGACCGCCGGGTCGCTCCTCGAGCGGAAGCGGCTCGCCGAGCCGGCCCATGTCCTCGATCGGCACGACGACCTGCAGCTCGAGCGGCTTGCGCGTCCCCGCGTCGACGATCCGGACCTCGCGCCCCGGCCCGATCCCGCCGAGGAACCGGGCGATCGTGTCGAGCGGCCGCTGGGTCGCCGACAGGCCGATGCGCTGCGGCGGACGAACGGTCAGCCCTTCGAGCCGCTCGAGGCTGAGCGCGAGATGGGCGCCCCGCTTGCTCCCGGCGATCGCATGGACCTCGTCGACGATGACGTGCTCGACCCCCCGCAGGGTCTCCCGCGCGGCGCTGGTCAGGAGCAGGTAGAGCGATTCGGGTGTCGTGATGAGGATGTCCGGCGGGCGGCGGGCCAGCCGCCGGCGCTCCTCGGCCGAGGTGTCGCCCGTCCGCAGGCCGACGGAGATCGCCGGCACGGCCTCGCCCCGGCGGGCGGCCGCCAGAGCGATCCCCGCCAGCGGCGCCCGGAGGTTCCGCTCGATGTCGTAGGACAGCGCCTTGAGCGGCGAGACGTACAGCACGCGGACGGTGCCGAGCCGCTCCCGGGTCGGGGGCGGAGCAGGTTCGCGGACGAGGCGGTCCAGGCACCACAGGAACGCGGCAAGCGTCTTGCCGCTCCCCGTCGGGGCGTGGATCAGGGTATGGCGCCCCGCGGAGATCGCCGCCCAGCCGTCGACCTGGGCCCGGGTCGGTGCGGCGAAGGAGGCCGCGAACCAGTCGCGGACGGCGGGCCCGAACGCCGCCAGCGGGTCCGGCCCGGCGGCGGGTCCGGCGGTCTCGAGCGGGACGGAGCGTCGGGCGGCCACGGGACGCCGAGTATAGGACCGTCCCGCGATTTCAGAACAGATGGTCGAACGGCCGGGCGAGGTGCCCGGCCGTTCGGTCCGATCAGGATCGGGGCGGTCGGGCCGCACCCGTACGTGTTGGGCGAGGCGGATCAGCCGGCCGAAGCGCCAGCCGACGGGCCCCTCGCGGCGAGCACGCCGGGTCGCCACGGGGTGCCGAGCATCGGCAGCAGGTAGCGGTCGACGCCGTAGTAGCCGGCGACCTTCCAGGCCAGCATGAGGCCGACGGCCAACGTGAACAGCACCGGGTTCGTCGAGGCCGAGCCGGCCAGCAGGAACGACATGTTCATGAAAGCACCGAAGAACGCGGCGACCCCGGTCAGGATTCCGAGCAGCAGGCCGACCCCGATCGCGATCTCACCCAGCGTGATGACCCAGGCGAACCAGGTCTCGTAGCCGCCATTCAACAGCGTGTTGATGAAGTCGCGGTACCACTCGTAGGTGATCGGCGGGCGCCCCTGCTCGGGGATGGCCGCCGCGCGCTCCCAGTACGTGCGGAGCGCCGCGCCGCCGTCGATCCAGCCCTCGCCAGTCAGCTTGTGGATGCCGGCGTCGAGCCACGCGAAGCCCAGGAACAGCCGGATCGGCAGCCAGAACAGGCCAGCCCGCGAGTTGTTGAAGAGGAACCGCGCGATCGCCGGGCCCTCGATCTCGACGTTCGAGCTGTCCGCCGACTTGCGATCCTGGATCAGCAGGACCAGGAGGGCGATCGACGCGATCCAGAACCCGTAGTGGACGGCGTCGCGAACGAGTCCCTCGGGCGGCCGCACCCATGGGTTGGCCGCGTAGATGAGCAGGACTGCGGCGATCACGCCGATGAGCTTCGCGAGTCCTCGAGGGCCTGACATGATTCTTTCCCTTTCTCGCCGGATGTCGGCGGAGTCCCGAAGCGCTACCACGACTGTTCAACCAGCCATCGTCGAGTGGACCCTCGATCGCGTCGGGGCGCTGCGATGCCCTCCACTCTACAAACCGATGCATGCACATGTATAGGCCATCCGGCAAATGCCCCGGGGCCATCCGTCGGGGCACGGGGTCCACTGGCAGGGCCATTCGACCCGGCCGTCGGCTGCGAGACAGGGCCGCCGGTACCCACCCGACAACGGCCGGGCCGGATGGATGACCGCACACGCGTCGGATAGCCGCTCACCGTCCCGGGGCGTCCGGGCGGACGATGCCGCTGTCACCTGTCAGCCCCCGGACGACGATCGAGAGGGACCGGAATGAACATCTACTTCAGCCAGGAGTACACCCGTCATCACCAGGCCGAGCTCGTGCGCGAGGCCGACCGGGCCCGGCTGGCGAAGATCGCCCGACACGCCGCAGACGCCGGGCCGACGACGATCGCCGGACGCCGCCGGGTCGTCCTGGCCCTCGGGGCTGCCGCCGCCGGCATCCTGGCCACTGCTTCCGCGGTCCTCGGCGCGCGCTGAACGCGGAGCAGCCGCCTCGCGCCGAGGTGGCTACCTGCCGCGGAGCATTGGCAGCACGGAACCCAGCACGAGCTCGACGGTGGCGGCCGCCGCGCGCTCGGCGGCCGCTTGGCCCGGGCCCCGGCTCAGACCGGCGTTCGGCGGGTCATCGAAGCGCTCGGGCAGCGGTCCGCCATCCCAGCGGTCCGCCTCCGGCCCCCAGCGCTCGCGCCAGGCGGGCGGGATCGCCTCGGGCACGTCCCGGTGGGCGCCGGCGAGCCAGGTCAGCGCCCACGCCCGCGGCACGACCCGGTAGACCTCGTAGCCGCCTCCGCCGGTCGCGAGCCAGCGCCCGGCGGCATGGCGGTGGGCGACCTCGTCGACGAGCCGCGCCGCCTGCCCCATCGCCGTCGTCGTCACCCGCAGATGGGCGAGCGGATCCCGGGCATGGCTGTCGGAGCCGTGCTGGCTGACGATCAGGTCCGGCCCGAAGGCCCCGGCGAGCGCCGGCACGACCGCACGGACGGCGGCCAGCCAGGCCGTCTCGCCGACGAGCGGCTCGAGCGGGACGTTCACCACGGTGCCCGCCGCCGCCCCATCGCCGGCGTCCTCGACGAAGCCCGACCCGGGGAAGAGATACCGCCCGGATTCGTGGATCGAGAAGGTCAGGACCCCCGGGTCGTCGCGGTGGATCGCCTCCACGCCGTCGCCGTGGTGGACGTCCAGGTCCACGTACATCACCCGGAGTCCGACCCGACGGGCGGCCGAGATCGCGAGGGCGACATCGTTGTAGACGCAGAACCCCGAGGCGCGATCCGCCATGGCATGGTGGAGGCCGCCGCCGGGGTGGAAGGCATGCTCGACGTCACCGCGGAGGATCGCCTCGACGGCGCGCAGCGAACCGCCTGCGACGCTGGCCGCCAGCCGCGTGCATCCCGGCGAAGGCCGGCACGTCCCCCGGTCCGATGCCCATGGCGGGCGCCCGGCCGGGATCCTCCGAGAGCCTCCGGACGGCGGCGACGTAGGCCGTCGCGTGGACGGCCAGGAGCTCCTCGTCCGACGCCGGCTCGGGCGCCAGGCCCGGCTCCGCGCCGACCGCCCGGAGCAGGTCGATCCCCGGCCCGAACCTCCGCGGGGTGAGCGGGTGACCGGGCCCGAAGTCGTAGTCCAGGGACCGCGGGCCGTAGACGAGCAGCGGGTCGGGGCGTGTCACCGGTCCATCCTACCGAGGCCCTCCGCCGGGACGACCGCCGATTCGCGTGGCACGATGACGCCGATGGCCGACGTCGTCAGCACCCGCCCGCTCCTGGACAAGCTCGGCGTGAGACCGGGCGCTCGCGTCGCGGTCATGGGGGTCGAGGACGAGAGCTTCCGCGCCCTCCTCGCGGAGCGGACGCACGACGTCACCGACGGCCAGCCTCTCCCGGACAGCGACCTCGTCTTCCTCGCCGCCGATTCGCACGAGGAGCTCGCCGGGATGGCGGCGCTTCGCGAGCGGATCGTGCCGGCGGGCGGGATCTGGGTCGTCTCCCGGAAGGGGAAGGCGGCCACGCTCCGCGACGTCGAGGTCATCGCGGCGGCAAGGTCGGTCGGCCTGGTGGACAACAAGGTCGTCTCGTTCTCGGCGACCCACACCGCCCTCCGGCTGGTCATCCCCAGGGCGCTCCGCCCACCGCCCGCCCGATCGTCCGACGAGGTACCATCCGGGCATGCCTGCTGACCTCATGGTCGTCCTCATCGTCATCCTCGTCATCGTCGTGATCTGGCGCGGCCCGAAGACGCTCCCGCAGATCGGGAACATGCTCGGACGCGGCGTCAAGGAAGCGCGCAAGGAGATGGCCGACTTCCAGAAGGAGCGTGACGGCTCCTCGGACCAGGCGCCGCCCCCGACGCCGCCGACGCCCCCGGCCGCCTCGGGCAACTGAGCCCGGCCCCGCAGCGCCGACGGGGCGCAGGCCGGCGGGCTGACCCTCGGGCTACCCCTCCACCCGGAGCGTCCGCTCGATGCCGTCCGGCCCGAGGTCGACCAGGTAGCCGCGCAGGATCCCATGGTTCGCCTCGGAGCCGGCGTTGACGCACAGCGTGTCGCCGATCCGCCGCTCGCCGCCCGATTCGTGGATGTGGCCGTGGACCCCGAGGACCGGCCGGAACGACTCGATCGCGCGGCGCACGCCGGTCGAGCCCACGGGCCCGCGCAGCAGGTCGCCCGCCGACACCGTCGGCCGGAGGTCGGGCGACAGGAGCGGCGCGGTGTCGAGCCCGGAGTCGTACGGTGGGACGTGGGTCATGATCACCGTCTTGCGCGGATCGCGGACCCCGCGCATCAGGCCGGACAGCCGATCGAGGAACTCCTCCTCGGGGAGCTCGCGCGGGGTCGACCAGGGCGTGGGCGAGGACCAGCCCATCGACACGAGCTGGTAGCCCGGGGCGAGCTCGATCACCTGCTCGTTGACGTTCCGGCAGTAGGTCGACTCGGCCAGGATCGGGTCGATCTCGAAGTCGTCGTCGTTGCCGGGCATGAGCAGGACCGGGATCCCGGAGCCGTCGAGCCGCTCCGCGGCGAGCGCCATCCACTCGCGGACGCGGTGGGTGATCTTCTCCTCGAAGTGGCGCTTGACGACGGCCGGGTCGGCCTCCATCGCGGCCCGCTCCTCGGGGGTGACCCGGACCGCGTAGTAGCCGAGGTCGGCAATCGAGCGCTCCAGCTCGAGGAGCTCCTGCTCCGTCCGGGCGACCCGGCGCTGGCCGAGGATCGTGGCGACCCAGGACTCGCCGCCCTCCTCCCCCCTGACCACGGCGATGAGCGCCTTGCCGGTCAGGTCTCCGGCGATGAGGACCGCGTCCACCTTGTAAACGTTCTGGCGCGTGGCGTTGAGGAGCTTGCGCCAAGCCCGCTCGGAGGCGTGGATGTCCGAGCAGACGTAGATGCGGAATGGCTTGCCCATAGTTCGAGTCTAGAGGGTGCGACGACGGCCGGGCGGATCGCTCCGGCCGTCGTCTCTCGGTTCGATCGGCTCAGTCCGGTGGCAGCTCCTGGTACATCAGGCTCGTGTCGATCCCGCGCCGCCGGTTGCGCCACGTCTGGATGACGTAGATGAGCGTCCCGACGATGAACAGGGTGATGGCGAACCCGACGCCGTTCCGGTTGAGGTAGGCCAGCGCATCCATGTCGCTCGAGGTGATCGCCGTCCAGATCGGGAAGACCCCGGCGAACAGGTAGAGGCCCACGGAGAACACCAGCCAGACGATCCCCAGCAGCGGCAGCCAGCGCGCGAACGGGGCGTCCCTGACCAGGTCCGGCCGAGTCCGACCGGCGAGGAGCGCGTTGAAGCCGGGCATGACCCAGGTGAGCGCCGCGGCCAGGATGCTGAACCAGAGCGTCGTGATCAGACTCAGCTTGCCGTTGCCCGGCGTCCAGCCGGTCAGGTCGATCGGCCCGAACTTGATCGCTCCCAGGATCGCGAAGTTCTGGAGCGCCGCGAAGACCACCGCGGTGAGGAGCGCCGCGAAGATCGCGTTCGCCGGGGCGCGAAGCCGCTCGGAAACCTGGCCGAACCACTCCGGGACCTGGCGATCGAGGCTCCAGGCGAGTTGCACGCGGCTGAGGAAGATGATGTAGACGGGGCACAGGAGGAACGGGAAGAGCGTCACGGCGACGCTGATCAGCGTCCAGATCGGCCACAGGCCGGGGACCGCCACGGCGCCCATCAGCGGCATCGAGTTGGGCTGGCCCATCGGCAGCGGGAAGTCCGGGTTGTAGCCCCACCAGATCGAGCCCCAGGCGACCTGCCCGTCGATCCCGAGCCGGGCGCTGATCAGGTCGTTGTAGGCCGAGTTCATGAAGATCGCGATGACGAGCGCGCCGAGAAGCGCGATGAGGATCCCGCGCCGGACGTTGCCCCGGATCTCGCCGGAGATGTAGGCCGAGTACTGGAACCCGATGTAATTGAGGAAGACCACGCCGGCGATGAAGGCGAACGGCCAGACCGGCAGCTTGCCGGCCTCGGAGATCATCGAGAAGTCGACGCCGTCCGCCTTGAACGCCGCGCCGGCCGCCGCGATCTGGTCGACGGTCACCCCGTTGGCGTAGATCGGGAGGTTTGCAGCGAAGTTCTCCGGGGTGATCGCCACGAGCCCGACGACGAACATGAGGGCCGCGCCGGCGAGCCCGAGTGCGGCGAGGACCGTGATGATCCGGTGGAACCGGCGGGTCGGCTGGAAGACGATGACGGCGATCCCGGTCAGGACGAGGAGCGCGGCGATGAAGCCGGGCAGACCGGTCACGACCCCGCCCTCGGCGAACCAGCTGTTGGCGTCGTTGAAGAACTGGATGCCGGTCCCGATCCCGACGATCCTGCCCGTGATCTGGAGGTTCTGGACGACGATCGGGACCTCGAACGCGATGATCGCGACCGAGGCGAAGACGAGTGTCCAGCTCTCCAGCCAGCCCAGGAACGGTCCGGCCTTGGGGATGATCCGGCTGGTGAAGACGTAGTCGCCGCCCGACCGCGGCATCACGCTGGTCAGCGAGGCGAAGATGAGGGCGAGCAGCACGCAAAACGCCCCGACGATGATCGACGCCCAACCATAGGTCGTGAAGATGGAGAAACCGACCGGGAACCCGGCCAGCGAGTAGAAGACCGGGTACCAGCCGACGCCCGCGCCGATGAACGCCGCGGTGTTGAAGAAGAGCGCGTTGAGGACGCTGACCTCGCGAACCAGTCCCGACGACTGGCGCGTGAACAACGTCCGACCTCCACCCTCAGCGGCCATGCGTCGCGGTCCTTCCTGCTGGCGCGCGACCGTCCGCCGGGGACCGCCGGACGGTCGCCGAGTCTCGTCGCCCCGGGTGCCCTCCACGACCAAGGCGACCCTCCGAACATCGAAGGCGCCGCCAGTATACTGACCGCGGCACGGCGTCAAGGGCTCCCTCCGCGATGGACCGCCCCGTGGATCGCGCCGAGCGCAGGTAGCGAGAACCGATGACGACACCGGGCCGGACCCTCGAAGACCCCCTCGCCGAGGCGCTCAGGATCATCGACCTCGCCGATGGCGCCGGACTCCAGGTCCGGCTCATGGGCGGGCTGGCGTTCCACGCGCGCGCTCCCGAGTGGACCGCCCGGATTGACCGCACCGGGCGGGACATCGACCTGACCACCCGCTCGAAGGATCGGAAGTCGGTCGCCGGGCTCCTGGTCGCCGAGGGCTACGTCCCCGACAAGCAGTACAACGCGCTCTACGGCCACAAGCAGCTCTACTTCATGGACCCGGCTTGGTCGCGCCCGGTCGACGTCCTGGTCGACCGGCTCGAGATGTGCCACTCGTTCGAGTTCGCCGACCGGCTGTCGGTCGACCGGCCCACGCTCCCGCTGGCCGATCTCCTGATGTCGAAGCTGCAGGTCGTCCACGTCAACCGCAAGGACGTGCTCGACGCGCTCATCCTGCTCCAGGAGCATCCCGTCGCCGTCGACGATCGCGAAGGGATCAGCGTGGCCCGGATCGTCGCGCACACCTCGGTCGACTGGGGCTGGTGGCGCACGGTCACCGAGAACCTGGCGAAGCTGGACCTGTATGTCGACGTCGAGCTGCAGCCCGACGACCTCTTCACCGGGCGCCCGCCGCGCTTCGACCTCCACGCCCAGATCGCCGGGCTTCGGGCGGCGATCGACGCGGCGCCGAAGTCGACGAGGTGGAAGCTCCGGGCGCGGGTCGGCGACCGGATCCCCTGGTACCAGCTCCCCGAGGAAGTGGGACACGGCCGGGACTGACCGGGGGTCGACCCTCGATGAGCTGCTCCACCGACCGGGGCCTGGCAGCCACCGCGTGTCGATGACGATCGCCGGCCTGGAGGTCGAGACGCTCGCGGACCTGCCGCCGACCCGCGGCGGCCTGCTCTTCGTGGGGCTCAACCCGTCGCCGGTCAGCGTCGCCGCCGGGCACTATCACCAGGGGGCCCTCGGACGTTGGTTCTGGCAGCGCCTGGGGATCGCCGGGATCCTGCCGGCCGGAACGCCCGCCGCGAATGCCGACGACGCGCTGGTCGCGGCGGGCGACGGGCTCACCGACCTGCTCAAGAGGCCGACCGCACGGGACGAGGCCACCGACCTCGCGCTGACGGCGGGTGTCGGCCAGCTCTGGCAGAAGGTCGCACTGTGGCGGCCCGGGGCGGTCGTCTTCATCTACAGGCGGGCCGCGAGGATCGCGGCCGGCCGGGCGCTGACCGCTCGCTGGGGGCAGCTCGACGGCGTCGCCATCGGCGGGCGGCCGTGCTTCCTCATGCCCAGCCCGTACGCACCGAGCGAGGAGGTCGCCGACGGCCTCAACCTGCTGCGGAACCTGGCGGCGTCGCTCCGGGACTGACCGCCTGCCCGGCACCCCGGCCGTCCTCGGGCAACCTCAGGCGTCGAGGGTTTCCAGCGCTCCGTCGATCGCCCCGGCGGGATCGTCGAGGAGCGGCCCGTGCCCGGGGATCGCCCGTCGAACGGCACCCGCCGCGACCAGGGCCCGAAGCCGCTCCAGGGTCCTCCGGGCCGCCCCGGGCTCGCCCTCCGGCGGCACGACGAGCGGCGCCCGGTCGGTCAGCGCGTCGCCGGTCAGGAGCGTCCCGTCCGCGAGGAGAAAGGCGAGGTGATCCGGCCGGTGGCCCGGCGCGGCCAGGGCCCGGACCGCGCCGTCGCCGCCGGGCAGCCGGGCACCCTCCCCGATCTCCATCACCGGCCAGGGCAGTGGCCGCCCTCCCCCCGGCCCGGTGAGGATCGGAGCGCCGGTCCGGGCCCGGAGCTCCTCCGAGCCCGAGGCGTGCCCGGGATCGACGTGGGTCAGCGCGATCGCCGCGATCCGTCCACCGCCGGCCGCGACCTCCGCCTCGATCGCGTCGAGGAAGGCCTCGCCCGGATCGCCGGGGTCCACCACGATGACTTCCCGCCGGCCGATCAGGACGGTGTTCGCGGGCCGCCCGGCGGGCCCGAACGCGCTCTGCCCGGTCATCAGCCCCAGGCCGTCGCCCAGCCGGTCCGCCCGGATGGGCGGCTCCGGCGCACTGGCGAGCCCGTCGCGGATCTGCGCGAACGAGGCCGCCCGCTTGAGCCGCTGGAGGCTCGTGGAGGTGGGCGGCCAGAGCTCGATCTCGCCCCGCGCCATCGCGTCGAGCGCGGCCCGGGGCGTCGTCCAGCGGTGGTCCACGACCTCGCCCGGGTGGAGCTCGACGGTCGCGCCCGGCGGGAGCTCGGCGACGAAGAAGCGGGTGTCGAACCGGCGCGGGTACGCCCGCGGCGTCGTCCAGCGGGCCACCTCGACGAGCTCGTCCGTTCGCAGCTCGAGGTCCAGTCGCTCGCACAGCGCGGCGAAGTCCACGGCGGGATCCCATGGCGGGACCGCCGGCATCGATCCGCCGGCCCGGGACGCCGCCAGCAGCACGCCGGCCTCCTCCCACGTCTCGCGGATCGCGGCGATCCGATGGGCGACGCGGAACTCGGGGTCATCACCCGGCCCACGCGCGCGGGCCAGGAGCCGCGGGTCCGCGTCCACCGCGTCCACCCGACCGCCCGGGAAGACGTGGAGCCCGGCGGCGAACGCCATCGTGTCCGGTCGGCGGGTGAGGAGCACCTCGAGACCGTCGGGCGCCGGCCGGACGAGAACGACGGTCGCCGCGGGCCGAGGCGGCACCGGGGGCGTGGGATCGTCCGTCGCGCGGCGCTCGAATGGCGGGCGCGAGCCGCTCCGCGGGATGCTCACGGGTGGAGGTCCAGCTCGTAGCCGATGAGGTGGACCCCGGGTTCGGGCCGCCAGTCACGGTCCGGCGCCCGGCGGAACCCGAGCCGCTCGTAGAGGCGATGGGCGGCAACCATCTCCGTCGTCGTCAGGAGCGCCAGCCGGTGACGGCCGTCCGCCCTCGCCCTGGCGATGCACGCCTCGACGAGCCGTCGTCCGATGCCGAGCCCCTGGGCCGCGGGCGCCACGGCGAGCATCCGGAAACCGGCCTCACCGGGACGCTCGGTTTCGGAGAACGGCGTGCCCGGTCCCGGCACGTAGGTCACGCCGCCGAGAACCCTCCCGTCGTCGGCGACCGCCACCAGGACCGGACAGGCCGCCGCCCGCCCCGCCACGTCGCGGACGTGCTCCAGGTAGCCCGGCGAGACGTCCGGATCGATCTCGAGATACGCCTCGACGATGAGGTCGCCGAGCGCGACATGCTCCTCGGGCCGAACCTCGCGAATCTCGGTGTCGGGGTCCACGTTGGAGTCAGGCCTCGAGGAGCTGGGCGGCGAGCGCTTCGGGCTCGTGGACGGGCTGGCGGCAGGCGAACCCGCGGCAGACGAAGGCCGTCGGACGGCCGCCCAGCTGGAAGCGCGTCTGCATCAGCTCGATCGCGCTGTCGCGCGGAGCCGCCGAGACCGCCAGGACGAGGTGTGGCCGGAACCCGCCGACGGCGGGCGCGAGCAGGCGACGCGTCTCGGGGTCCTCCGGGTCGCCCACCACGGCCACCTCGAAGACCCCCGCCAGCGCGAAGTCGAGCGCGATGAGCCACTGGGCGAAGGCGCCCGGATAGCGCCCGACGAGGCTCGCGACGCGGCCGAGCGCGCGTTCGGCGACCTCCCGGTAGCGACCCTCCCCGGTGACTGAGGCCAACCGGAGGAGGACGGTCGTCGCCATCGCGTTCCCGGAGGGGACGGCGTTGTCCTGGAGGTCCCTGGGGCGGGTGATGAGCGCCTCGTGGTCGTCGCTCGTGTCGAAGAAGCCGTCCGCCGGGTCGGAGAAGTGCGCGAGGACCTCATCGGCCAGGCCGCGGGCCGCGACGAACCAGCGTTCGTCGAACGTCGCCTCGTAGAGCGCCAGCAGGCCGTCCGCCAGGCAGGCGTAGTCCTCGAGGACGCCATCGGCGGTCGCCCGACCGTCCTTCCAGCTTCGACGCAGTCGACCGTCCGGAGTCCGGAGGTGGTCGAGCAGCACCCGGGCAGCGGTCGTGGCGAGGCTGCGGTAGCGGTCCGCGATGGCGCCATCGGCCGGGTCGCCCGTCGCCGCGAGCGCTCGGACCGCGTCGGCCAGCGCGCCGAGGGCCAGCCCGTTCCAGCCCGCCAGGACCTTGTCATCCCGAGCCGGTTGCGGGCGCCGCTCGCGTACCGCGCGGAGCGTCGCCCGGGCACCGGCGAGGCGCCCGGCGACCGCAACCGGGTCGAGCCCGGCCATCGCCGCGAGCTCGGCGTCCGTCCGCACCCGCCGGAGGATCGTCCGGCCCTCCCAGTTACCGGCGTCGGTTACGTCGTAGGCGGTCATGAACAGTGCGGCGTCGTCGGGCGGGAGGAGCGCGCGGACCTCGTCGGCGGTCCACACGAAGGTCGCCCCTTCCACACCCTCGGTGTCCGCATCCTGGCTCGCGGCGAAGGCGCCGTCGGCGGTGAGCAGCTCACGCGCGAGGTAGTCGAGCGTGCCGAGCGCCACGTCGCGGTAGCGCCGGTCGCCGGTCAGCGCCCAGGCGTGGACGTAGGCCCGGGCGAGCTGGGCGTTGTCGTAGAGCATCTGCTCGAAATGCGGGACGAGCCAGGCCGCGTCCGTTGCGTAGCGGTGGAAGCCGCCGCCGAGCTGATCGTGGATCCCACCGTCGGCCAGCGCGTCGAGGCTCCGCCGGGCGATCGCCAGCGCCCGGCTGTCCCCGGCGCCGGCGGCCCGGCGGAGGAGGAACTCGATCGACATCGGCTGGGGGAACTTCGGGGCGTCGCCCCAGCCGCCCGTCCGGGCGTCGAACGTCTCGTCGAGCCGGGCGACGGCGGCATCGAGGACGGACGGCCCGGGCAGGGCCGAGGGCGGAGCCAGGGACAGGCTGCCCGCCTCGCCGAGGGCACGGCCGGCCGGCGACGCCGGCGGCGCCGACCCGAGCCGGGTCCCCTCGGCGATCGCCTCGACGATGGCCGCCGCGGACCTGTCCACCTCCGCGCGTTGCTCACGGAACGCCCGGGCCACTCCGACCAGCACCTGGCGGAAGGCCGGCAGTCCGTGGTGCGGCCGGCTCGGGAAGTACGTCCCGCCGTAGAACGGCCGGCCGTCCGGGGTGAGGAAGACGCTCATCGGCCAGCCGCCCTGGCCGGTCATCGTCTGGACGGCGGCCATGTAGACCTGATCGAGGTCCGGGCGCTCCTCGCGGTCCACCTTGATCGGGACGAAATCGCGGTTGAGCTCGGCAGCCGTGGCCTCGTCCTCGAACGACTCGCGCTCCATCACGTGGCACCAGTGGCAGGCCGCGTAGCCGATCGACAGGAAGATCGGCCGGTCCTCCGCTTTCGCCCTGGCCAGTGCCTCGGGGCCCCACGGATACCAGTCGACCGGGTTGTGGGCGTGCTGGAGCAGGTACGGGCTCGTCTCCCCCGCGAGCCGGTTTGCGTGCCGCTCCGTGGACCGGTCCGTGGACATGGCGCGATGGTAGCGTCCGGACCACCCCGGACGAACGTTCACCCGCGTGACCCGGTGGCGCAGCGGCTACCCTTGGCGGGATGTCCGAGCCGAACCACGGGGGTCTGCGCATCGGGATCCGCGAATGGCGGGTCTTCCTCGGCAGGCGCTATCGCCGCTACCTCGGGATCGGCGTGGGGTCGGCGACGGTCTCGGCGCTCGCCAGCGACGGCCTGACGATCCCGCTCCTCCTCGCGCTCGGGGCGCACCCCGCGGTCGCCACGGTCATCGGCGTCCTGCCGTTCGCGTTCTCGGCGGCGCAGCTGCTCGTGCCGCGGCTCCTGCGCCGGTTCGACGGCAACCTCCGGGCGGTCACCCTGGCGATTCTCGTCGTCGGCGAGACGCGCGGGTTCATCCTCGCGGGGCTGACCCTGCTGGCCTGGTCCGGCGCGCTCCCGGCCCCACTGGCGATCGCGGCGATCGGCGCGGTGATGACGATGGCGGGCGCCGCGACGACGATCGGCGGCGCGAACCTCCTCGCCTGGTACGGGGCGATCCTGCCGGACCCCGAGCGACGGTTCGTCGCGCCGCGGGTCATGGGCATGAACCTGGGGCTCGGGGCGTTCCTCCTGCTGCCCGTCGCGCTCCTCGTCCAGGCGACGTACCCAGGGCTCGGACCGCGGGTCTACGCCTTCGTGTTCGTCGCTTCCGGGCTCGCCGGGATCGCAGAGCTTCTCGTGATCCGACGGCTGCCGAGGCCGGGCCGCGTGCTCGTCGCCCGAGACCGACCGTCGGGTTCCCAGGCGGCTGCGCCCGACGCGGGGGCGACGCCCGGGGGCGATGCCACGTCCGCGACCCCGGGCGCAGCGACCGCACGCTCCACCTCGCCGGAGCTCCGGCGGTTCCTCCGATCGATCAGCGTCGCGGCCTTCGGCGCCGGGTTCGGCCCGTACCTCTCGATCTATGCGATCAGCGTGCTCGGCCTGTCGCCGGCCTTCGCGATCATGCTCTCGGCCCTCTCGTCGGCCGCCTCGCTCGTCGCCGCCACGATCGTCGGCGGCCTACTCTCGCGGGGCTCGGCGTCGCGGACGCTGCGGGTCTCGTTCCTCATGCGCGGCAGCTCGATGATCCTGGGCCTGCTGGCGTTCCCCGACAACCCGGCCGCATGGCTGGTCCTGTGCCTCGTGGCGGTCATCGCCAGCGCGGGCGGCGCGGCAGGCGTGCTGTCCTCGAACGAGCGGCTCATGCGCCTGGCACCCGGCCCGGACCTCATCCACGCCCAGGGCCGGTTCGTGGCCGGGACCGCACTCGGGATCACCGCGGGGCAGATGGCGAACGCGGCCATCCTCGCGGTGCTGCCGCTCGGCTACCCCGCCTTCGCCATCCTGTTCACCGTCTCCGGGGTGACGCGCTTCATCACCGCCGCCCGCGCGGAGGTCTCGGCAACCTGGTCCTCGACCACGATGGCCTATCGCATCGAGGATCTCCAGGGCCCGAAGCCGAAGACATAGCCGGGTGGTCCGGCTCGCCCGGCGGTCCGGTTGATCCGGCGGTTCGGCGGCCCGGTGGCCGTCAGCGCAGCCGCCGGTACGTACTCTCCGCGCGACGGACGACGCGGATGATCAGGACTCGCCGCTCGTCTTCGCGGATGTCGTAGACCAGCCGGAGTTCGCCGACGCGGAGCCGCCAGAAGTTGGAGCCGACGAGCCGCGTCGCTCCGGGCAGGCGTGGTTCGATGCCGAGAGCGAGCATGGGTCCGCGCAACCGCGCGCCGACACCGGGAGGGAGTCGGCGGAATTCCCGTTGCGCGGCCTGCGTCAACTCGACCCTGTACGGCGGCCCTTCGCTCACGCCTTCTCGGAGCCGTACTGGGCGCGCGTCTCCGCGGCGACCGTCCGGAAGAACTCCTCGACGCCGATGGCGCCGCCATCCCGCTCGTATTCGGCCATCGCCTCCTCGGCCGCGGCGATGTCCTCCGCGTCCTCCAGCCTGACAAGCCACTCGTCGAGCGCCTGTTCGGCGATGTCCCGGACGGTCCGGTCAAGACGCGCAGCCTCCACCTTGACCGCGCGATAGAGGGCGTCCGGGAGATCGAGGGTCACCTTCATGGCCGCAGCATACCCGGTACCCCGGAAGCTGGCAAGCTGGGTCCGTGTCGAGAGGGATCGGTCTCGGATCGGCGCGGCCGGGCGCGCTATCGTGCGAACGATGGCGATCATCGAACGGACGGTCCCCGGGTTCCTGCCCTCGGTCGCGGGCTTCCACTTCCCGAATCGCTGGCCGAGCGCGCCAGCGCTCAAGCTGGACCTCCGCGTGCCGGGACCCGTGCCGATCGGGCTGACCCTGACGGTCGGCGACACGGCGAGCGGCTTGTGCGGCGGGATGTCCCTCGCGGCGCTCGACCTGTGGCTCGCCGGCGAGGCTCCCCCGCCGGACACGGACCCGCCGGCGCCCGGCTCGCCGCTCTTCCGGCACATCGTCCGGCGCCAGCTCGACAGCCTCGAGATGGGGCTCGCCGTCGTGCGGTTCTTCCATGCCCAGGCTTCGTCAACACGCAGCCGCGCTCGGCTGGCCGTCCGGGACGCCTGGCCCGCCGTCCGGCGCTCGATCGACGCCGGGCGGCCGGCTCTCCTCGGCCTGGTCCACGTCGCCTCCGCGGACCCGCGCCGGCTCGTCGCCAACCACCAGGTCGTGGCCTACGGCTACGAGCTGGACGCCGCGGCCGGCCGCCTGGCGCTGCGCATCTACGACCCGAACCACCCCGACGACGACGCGATCCGGTTGCGGCTCACGCTCTCGCCTGAGCGGACGGCGCTGACGTTCGAGTACGGGCCAGAGGCGCCCGTCCTGGGGATGCTCGCCCTGTAGCACGCCCCGAGCGCCCCGAGGGCACCGAGCGACCGGGGCCATCGACCGAGTCGATAGGTTCCGGGGGTTCCCGGCTCGGCCGACGGCCTGAACGCGCGAAACCCACCGGGTCCATCGAGCACGTCGATGACTTGGGCAGGTTGCGGCACCAGGGTGCTCCGAGGCGCCTCGTAACCCCGAGGACCCATCGATGAGGTCGATGGCCTCGTCCGGCGCGGACCGAGGACCGCGCTGGCCTCGCCCGGCGCGAGGCTGTCGCCGACCGGGGACGGTTGACCGCGGACCGCGTCAGGTAAGCGGGAGTGCAGAGCCCTGCGGCAGACTCCCACGATGACCACCGAGCGTTCCCGCCATCACATCGAGCAGGAAGCGCGGCGCACCGCCCGCGATGCCCTCCGCGCCCTCGGAGTGGACATCCGTCGGCTGCGGGAGGATGCCGGCATCAGTCAGGCGCGCCTTGCGGCCGGGGCAGGCCTGAGCCAGGGCCACCTGTCGGAGATCGAGTGCGCAGCGGCCGTACCGTCTCTCGACGCGCTGTTCAACCTCGGTGCGGCGTTCGGCGGTCGGCTCGCGCTGCGCATGGACCCCGGAACCGGGACCCGGCTCCGCGACCACCTCCAGGCCAGGATGATCGAGGAGTTGCTGCGGGTGCTGGACCCTCGATGGCGACGCTATCTGGAGGTGCCCGTCCATCGACCGGTCCGCGGCGTCATCGACATGGTGCTGCAGGAGCCGCTGTCAGGAGCCGTCGTCGCGGGGGAATGCCAGTCGGAGATCCGTCGCCTCGAGCAGCAGATCCGCTGGAACCATGAGAAGTGCGCCGCGCTCCTGCCCAGCGGCCCCCTTCCGACGCTCCCCGGAGATGAGCCACCACGCCTGTCGTCGCTGCTGATCCTGCGCTCGACGCCGGCGAACCGGGAGATCGCGCGGACCTTCGGAGAGACGCTCCGGACCGCCTACCCGAGCTCGACCCGCGAGGCAGTCCGCGCCCTGACCGATCCAGCAACGGCGTGGCCCGGCTCGAGCCTGATCTGGGCATCGGTCGAGAAGGGCCGTGTGCAAATCCTGGACGGGCCCGCGCGGGGGGTTGAGGTCGGACGGTGAGGGTGTGCGGGGGCTGGGTCCCATCTCGCCCCGCAGCGTCCCGCCCGGGATGTCGCAGCGTGCCGGCCGTGCCGGCCCGCGGGTCTGCACTGCCCATCGACACAGGCGATAGGTTCTGAGGGTTCTCAGCCGGGAACCCGACTCGCGGGGCCCTCAGCAGCGCTCGCAGATCCTCAAACCACGCCGGGCATCGACCGAGTCGATAGTGACGGAGCGTTTCGCGGCGTGCCGCCTTCATGGAGGCCGGGAACCCCCGGAACCTATCGGGGTGGTCGATACCCGAGGCGGGTCGTGTCGGGCGAGACGGGTGCGCCGGCAGTCGGCTCGCCGGCAGCACCGCTCGCCGGCGCCACGCCCGCGGCCACGCCAGCCACCCGGCTCGCCGGCGCCACGCCCGCGGCACGCCGCTCCAGCATCCCCCAGCGCCACGCGAGGATGCCGGCGCCGATGGCGATGCCAATGGCGATGAGCCCTCCCGCGAGGATCGCCGCGGCGGCGCCGGCCGCCCCCGCGAGCGCCCCGAACGCCAATCCGCCGACCGGCGTGGAGCCCGCGAAGAGCGTCGTGTAGACGGCCATCACCCGCCCCCGCAGCGCATCCGGCACGGACAGCTGGATCGTGGTGTTTGCGGTCATCGCCATGGCGATCCCGCCCGCGCCGACCCCGAACATGCACACCAGCGACAGCGGCATCGAGCGCGACAGCGCAAGCAGGACCTCCAGGATCCCGAGCACGAGCGCGCCCCCGATGAGGATCCGCGTCCCCGGTCGCCCAAGGAACGCGACCCCCAGCGCCGAGGTCAGCGACCCGATCCCGGACGCCGCCATGAGGAAGCCGTACCCGGAAGGGCCGCTGCCCAGGACGTCGCGCGACAGCGCCGGCATGACCACCGAGAAGTTCATCCCGGCCGTCGCGACGAGCCCAACCACGGCGATCGCCAGCAGCACCGCCCGGGTCCGCCGGACGTAGCTCAGCCCTTCGGCCAGGTTGTCGACGACCGCCCGGACGGTGCGCGGCATCGCCGGTCGGATGGCGGACCGAAGGTCCTCTTCGCGCATCGCGAGCAGGCCGGCCAGGACCGCGATGTACGAGATCCCGTTGAGGAAGAAGGCGACCGAGATGTCGAACGCGCCGATCGTCAGCCCCGCGATCGCCGGACCCACGATCCGCGAGCCGTTGAAGACCGCCGAGTTGAGCGCGACCGCGTTGCCGATGTCCTCGCGGCCGACCATCTCGATGACGAACGACTGCCGCGTCGGCATGTCCACCGCGTTCGAGCAGCCGAGCAGGAGCGCCAGCACGAGAATGTGCCAGACCTCGACGGTCCCCGTGGCCGTCAGGATGGCCAGGACAAAGGCCAGCGTCATCGCGATCGACTGGGTGGCGATGAGGGTCCGGCGCTTGGGCAGCCCATCGGCGACGATCCCGCCGAACAACCCGAAGAGGAGGACCGGTCCGAACTGCGCCGCCGCGACGACGCCCAGCATGAACGGGTCGTTCGTGAGGGTGAGGACGAGCCACGCCTGGGCCACCTGCTGCATCCACGTCCCGACGAGCGAGATGAGCTGGCCGGACCAGAAGAGCCGGAAATTGCGGTGGCGGAGCGCGCGCAGACCCTCGAGCCGGACGAAGGCGCGGGCCGGACTCATCGGTTTCTGGGCTGGGCGGTCATGCCCCAGAGGTTAGTCCCGACCGGCGGCCGACGCCTCCGCCTCTTCGATCGCCCGCCGCCGGAGCGTCCCGAGGTACGACCCGGCGCCCGACCACTGCGGCCACGTCACCGGCCGCTCGCCCGCCGTGCCGTATGGCGCACGGTCCTCGGAGAGGCGCGCTGGTCGGCCCGATTCGGCGGCGTACGCCGAGTCCAGGATGTCCGCGCCCGCTGCCCGGAGCTCGCGGTCGAACGTAGCAAAGCTCGCTCCCAGCGCCCGAGCCAGCGCCAGGTAGCACGCGTCGTACGTGGTGAGCCGATATCGCTCCACGAGGTCGTTCGTCGCCAACAGGAGCGACCTATCCAGGGCGACCGTCTCGAGGCCGAGCCGATCGAGGTCATGGATCGCCTCCAGGACCTGCGCCCCCGTGAAGCCATGTCGTCGCGTGAGCGCGTTCACGACCTCGAGCCAGAAATGGTCCGGCACATGGATCCGCCAATTCGCCCGGGCCCACCTGGCGATGTCAGCCTCCACGTTCTCGGCTTCCGGCTGCCTGAGGATCACGGCCAGCAGTACGGAGGCGTCGACGACGACCTTGCTCATCGGACGACGTCCTTCGGCGGTCGTCGCCCGCTGACCGCGCGCTCGATCTGGTCCGTCCGCCGCTCGCGCTCTTCCCGGATCCAGGTCACCGTGTCGATTCCGTCGTCCGGGGCCGGGTGCTCGATCGCCATTCGGTCCGCGAACGCGCTTGAGCTCGTCGAGGGCCGCCAGGGTGCGCTGTCACGACGTTCCTCAGCCGACTCGTCGAGTCGCAGGGCGTCCTCATACGAGACGAGCACGGCCATCGGGCGACGATCGCGCTCGATGACGATCCGCTCGCCGGCGGAAGCGGCGTCGAGCAACTCGCCGAGGTGCTTGCGGACGTCGAGGGCACTCACGGTTCTCATGGCTGACAATGATAGTTCACTATGTCAATCGTGTCGTGCCTGCTCACGGTCGCCGTCCCCGCTACCATCCGCGGCATGAACTTCGGACTCGTGCTGCCCACGCTCCATGCCGGCGCCAGCGCGGAGGGGATCGAGGCGGCCGCGGAGGTCGCCGAGCGCGTCGGCTTCTCGACGGTCTGGACCACCGACCACGTCATGGTCGAGCACGAGTCGGCAGACGAGTACGGCCGGATCTTCGAGGTCCTGATCAGCCTGGCCCACGTGGGCGCCCGCCACCGGCAGGTGAAGCTCGGCACGAGCGTCATCGTCGTGCCCCAGCGGGGCGCCGTCGTCCTGGCCAAGGAGCTCGCCACCCTCGACGCCCTGACCCGTGGCCGGGTGATCGCCGGCGTCGGCGTCGGCTGGAACGAGGTCGAGTTCGCCAACCTCGGCGAGGCGGACCGCTTCCCCGTCCGGGGCGCCTACCTCGACGAGGCGATCGCCCTGTGGCGCCACCTGTGGGGCGGGTCGCAGGCTCCGTTCCACGGCCGCTTCCACGACCTGACCGACTACGTTTTCGAGCCGCTCCCGCCCCAGGGCGCCGCGCTCCCGATCGTCGTCGGCGGCTGGTCGCCGGCTGCGCTGCGGCGGGCCGGGCAGCTGGCCGACGGCTACCAACCGACCTCGTCCAGCCCCGCGAAGGCGGTCGAGCGGATGGCCGTCGTGCGCGCCCACGCCGAGGCCGCCGGCCGCCCCGTTCCCACGCTGTCCGCCCGGGTCCACGTTGAGCCGTTCGCGCCCGTCGCCTCCGGCCCCGACGCCGGCTACGCCCTGCGCGGCACCCCCGACCAGATGCGCGCCGAGATCGCCGCCTGGGAAGCCATCGGCGCCTCGCACCTGGCCCTCTACTTCGAGTCGGTCACCCCCGAGGCGATCGTCCGCGACGTGGAGTGGTTCGTGGGAGAGATTGGACCCTCCGTCTGACCGGCCGCGAACCCTACAGGAGCGATTCGGCTCCCTTGAAGACGTGAGTCGCGTGATATCTCAGGTCGGCAACTCGTGGGCGCGAGGACGTATCCGATGGTAGAACGACCGGGAGGCCCGTGATCAGGGGCATCCGGAAGGTGCGGTCCGGCGATTCGATCATCGTCGCCTCAAGAAGGGGCGAGGTGATGACCTCGAGTCGAGATTCGCGCTGAGCGATCGTGAAGAGCCCCTGGTCGAACAGTCGATGCAGGGTCGGCGTGAGCGCGAGCCCATTCGAGACAGCGTCAGAACCCTGTTCGGAGACGGGCCGAATGTGAGCCGCGTCAAGAAGCCTGGTTGCGCGGCCTTCCGGAAGCGTGCCGATGCCGAACCCGCTGACCGCGCAGCGGTAGTCGTACGCGGACATCACGGAAGCCCGGAACCTGGCATCACGCTCAAGCGCCGACACCAACCGACGCGATCGCTCTTCGGAGACCAGAGCTTCCGGGACGGCTGGCTCCCGAGCGAAGCCAAATGGCGCCTGGCCGATGTCCGCCGCGTAGCCGAGCTCAACGATCCGCTGAACCTCGCTCTCGGTAACGAAGCGAACGGACGCCCCTGACGTCCGGATATCGCGATGCTCGGTGGCGATCTCACGCAACCATGCCTCCACGGGCTCGCCGAAGGGATCGCGCGGGACCGGGTTCGGGAACTCCTGCATGCGATCGACGTAGTTGACGACCCACAGGCGCTCTCCGCGGACTCCCGCCTTCGGGCTGGGTTGCGGAACGCCGGCCAGCGCGGCCCAGCCGACATAGGCTTGGCGACCCCTGATCGCGCCCTTGCCACGGGGCTCGTAGACGATCGCGAGTGTCGGTTCGCCAGCGGCAAGTGGCTCGAAGAAGCGTCGATACTGCGCGGGATAGGGGTATGAAGTCGGAGTGTCGCCGTACCCAATTCTCCGGCGCGGACATCAACACCAGGAACTTCATCAGGCCAGGTTACCCCGGGCCGATCCTCGCCATGCAAGCGTCTCCGACGTAGCGTCGCCATGTGGGCAGGGCGCTACGGCTCCGTCACAGCGACGCCGTAGCGCGACATCGCGCGGTCGAAGGTGTGGAGGGGAAGGGCGCCCGAGGCGCGGGCGGCGATCGCGATGAGGGCGTCGGGGATCGGACGGCCGGGCTGGGAGCGGGCGCGGACGAGGGCGTCGGTCGTGTCGCTGGTCGACATCCCGAGGATGACGACGTCCTCGCGGCGGACGAGGTCGAGAAGCGTGTCGATGACGTCAGCCCGCGCGACGCCGTATTGGGTGCGGAGCACGTGGGCCGCCTCGACGAGGGTGACCAGCGAGATGGCGATCGTCTCGGGGCCGTCGATCAGCCCGGCCGCTCGGACGGCCTGGGCGCTCGGCGTGCCGACCAGGTAGCGGATGACGACCGACGTGTCGACCGCGATCACGTGGGCGATCGGTCGGGGTCGGGAGCCGCGTCCGCGGCCGCGGCCAGAGCGGGCCATGCTTCGTCCGCGGGGCGTCGGGTGACTCGGTCTCCGAGAACGCCGGCGAGCGATCGGCGATGGCGCCCGGGCACGATCTCGATGATGACGCGACCGTCCTCGACGCGTTGGACGGCCTCGTCGCCGGCGTAGATCCCGAGCTCCTCGCGGATCGCTCGTTCGATCGTGATTTGGCCCCGCTCTCCGACCCGGCTCGACATCCCTACTCCGTCTAGCAATCCATACTTCAGGCCCGCTAGTATGGATCGTCACTCTGGATGCGTCAAGGTGTCGGGCTCGCACGGCCCGAGAAGCCCAGGTGAGTGCCGGGTGGTGAGATGGCGGCGATGGTTGACGACCCGCGCCTGACGATGTACGTATACATCATGCAGCGAACCCAGATCTACCTGAGCGAGACGGAGACGACCGCGCTCGATCGCGAGGCCAAGCGGACGGGCCGGACGCGCTCGCAGCTCATCCGCGAGGCGATCGAGGAGAAGTACGTGAGCACGGGCGCGAGCGCCGAGGAGTTCCTGCGGGTCCTCGAGGAGACTGCCGGGGCCTGGAAGGATCGCGACTTCACCGGGCAGGAGTACGTCGAGGCGATCCGGAGTGGCGTCGGTGAGCGGATGGCTCGCCTCTGGGGGGAGCCCGCACCGGGTGAGGACGGCGATGCGCCACCTGATCGATAGCGTCGTCCTCATCGATCACCTTCGGGGCGATCGGCGAGCGACCGAGGTGCTCGGCCGCCTGCGGACTCGGGGTGACGAGCTCTGGGGGGTCACGGTCATCCGGACCGAGGTCCTCGGGGGGACGCGTCTCGGCGAAGAGGCCCGGACCGAGTTGCTGTTGGACCAGCTCCGCTGGCTCGACGTCGATACGGACCTGGCCGACCGTGCGGCCGTTCACGCGCGACGCTACCGCCGGTCGCATGGCGGCATCGACCTGGCTGACTATCTCCTCGCCGCCGCCGTCGAGGCCCTCGGCTCGACTCTCGTCACGCTCAACGTCCGCCACTTCCCGATGTTCCCGGATCTCGAGCCCGCGTACGGCTGACCTGAGTAAGCGCCAGGCAAGCCCCAGGTGAGAGCCACACGGCAACATGCGCGTATCCCGCCGCGAAGCCGCGGTGATGCATGCCGTTCGAGGACCTCATGAGCGGGCACGCGCGACGTCGCGCAGGTCGACGCGGGATACCGATGGACCTGATCGAGGAGGCATACGTGGACCCGGATCACGTCCGACCGAGCAGCACCGACCCCGACATCCGGGAGGTTCGGTCGCGAGTCACGGAAGCCGGCATCGTCGACGTTGTGGTTGACGTCCTCGACGGACGGGTGGTCACGGTGTACCTTCGGTCGCGATGGGCAAGACGATGAAGACGGTGCTGGAGTACGACGAGATCTTCGACGCGCTCTACCTCGAGTTCGCATCTGAGCCGGTGGCGAGCCACGTTCAGCTTGACGACGCGCGGGGGGTCGATTACGCGATCGACGGAACGGTCGTCGGCATCGAGATCCTCTCGCCGAGCCGGGGGGTCGAGCTGGCCGAGCTTCCCAACAGGCGAGACGTCGAGCGTGTCCTCCGGGCGCGAGGGTTCCCGATCGGCCGCGTCCGGCGCGCCTCCTGATCCGACGACTCAGCCCAGCTTCGGCAGCTCCTGGGTGGCCCGGTGAGCGCGGAACGGCGAACAGGTCCCCGCGCGCGGCGACGCGCTCGACGATGTCGCGGATCGTCCAGCGGTCGGGGCGGAGGGTGGGGTCGTCGAGCTCGTCCCAGGCGATCGGGGCGGAGACGGGGGCGCCGGCGGCGGGGCGGACGGCGTACGGCGCGACGAGCGTCCTGATCGAGGCGTTCTGGGTGTAGTCGAGGCGGGCGCGGCCCTCGCGCGCCTCGACCGACCATTCCCAACTGACGAGGTCGGGCACGATCGCCCCGACGGCCCGGCTGAGCTGCTCGACCCAGGCGCTCGTCTCGGCGTAGGTGTACCTCGGCTCGACCGGGATCCAGACCTGGATGCCGCGCTTGCCGGTGGTCTTCGGGCAGCCGACGACGCCGAGATGCGCGAGCGCGGTCCGGAACAGCCGGGCCAGGACGAGCGTCTCCGCCCAGGTCGTCCGGTCGCCGGGGTCGATGTCGACGAGAGCGAACGTCGGCCGGTGCGGCGCGTCGATGCGCGACGTCCACGGGTGGATCTCGAAGGCGGCCTGGTTGCCCAGCCAGGCGAGGCTCGCGACGCGGTCCGCGACGAGATGGACGTTCGGGCGACGACGACCCTCCACCCCTTCCTCGCGCCAGAGGCGGAGCCAGGTCGGGGCGGTCGACGGGATCGTCTTCTGCCAGAAGCCCTCGCCGAGGACCCCGTCCGGGAAGCGCTGGAGGTTCAGCGCCCGCTCGGCGAGGTGCGGCAGCAACGCCGGGGCGATCCGGACGAGGTAGCGGATGAGCTCGCGCTTGGCGATCGGCGGGTCATCGGGGCGATCCGGGGCGGGCGGGAAGAGGACCTTGTCGAGGTTCGTCAGCTTCAGCTCGATGCCGCCGACGCTCCAGGCGCCCTCCCGGCCGAGCCGGTCGAGGGCCTCGAGCTCCCCGGCGGTGGCCCCCTCGGCGAAGGCCGGCTCGGCGGCTCCCGAAGCGGCCTGGGGGGTGGTCGAGCGGCCGGCCACGCTCGTACGCGATGCCCTTGGCGGCATCTCCGCCACGTCGACCGCGGCCTCGGCGGCATGCTCGGCGTCAGCGGTCGGGGTGGCTCGTTCACGGGTGACGGTCCGCGGGTCGCGATCCGGCTCGATGCCCTTGAACGAGGGCTGGCGGATCGCGCCGTCGCGAGTCCAGTTGGAGAACGCGACCCGGAGGACGAGCGTCGGCTCCACCCAGACGGCCGCCCTGAGGTCCCCTCGGCGCTGGGGAGCCGGCTCGAACGGGGAGGCCTCGCGGACCGTTCGGTCCAGGAGAACCCGCAGCTCGCGCCGGGTGCGGGCGTCGAAGCCGCTGCCCACCCGGCCGGCGTAGCGCAGCGCCTCGCCCTCATAGGTACCGACCAGCACGGCGCCGAGGTCCTTCGCGCTCCCCTCCCCCGGCAGGTAGCCGCCGACGACGAACTCCTGCTCGGGCCGGATCTTCAGCTTCAGCCACGTCGCCGAGCGCTGACCGGGCTCGTACGCGCCACGACGGTGCTTTGCGACGATGCCCTCGAGGCCGCGCTCCTCGGCGGCGCGCAGGAACGCCCGTCCCGCGCCCGCGACGTGGGCGGCATAGCGAACCCGCGGGTGTTCGCGGAGGACGCGCCGCAGGAGTCGCTTGCGCTCCTCGAGCGGCACCCGCAGGAGCGAGCGGCCGTCAAGATGGAGCAGGTCGAACGCCTGGTAGATGAGCGGGGCGGGCGAGGCGGGCGGCGAGTCCCTGTCGGCGACGGGGCGGCGCCGCGGCCCGCCGGTCCCACGGCTGACGCGGAGGCGCTCCTGGAGGAGCCCGAAGTCCGGCCGGCCCGCCTCGTCGAGCGCGACGACCTCGCCGTCGACGACGGCCTCGCGGGCGTCGATCCAGTCGGGCGGGTCGAGGAGGTGGGGGAACCAGGTCCCGGCGTCGTTGCCGTTCCGGGTGTGGAGCCGGACGCTCCCGTCCCGGACCAGCGCCTCAATTCGGTAGCCATCCCACTTGATCTCGAACAGCCAGTCGGGGTCGTCGAAGGCGTCCGAGGCGAGGGTGGCGAGCATCGGCGCGACGAAGCCGGGGAAGGGCGCCGCGACCGCCCGGGAGAGGTCGATCGGCGGCTCGACGGCGGGCGGCGCGGCCCCGAAGCGGGGCGGGGCACCGGCCGCGACTTCCTCGTTCGTCCGGCCCGTCTTCACCGAGCGGGGGTGGTCCTCCGCGTCCCAGCCCGGCACCGCGAACGGGTCCCTCTTGTGGATCAACAGCCAGGCGTCGCCATCCGGCTCGCCGCGGCCGGTTCGCACGATCGTGAAGCGGCCCCTGAGCTTCTGCCCCTCGAGCCGGAACTTCAGCTCGCCGTCGCGGATGGCGCGAGCCGGGTCGAGCGTGGGCGCCTCCGGCTCGAACGTGCCCCAGTCCCAGGCGATCGCGTCGCCGGCCCCGTACTCGCCGCGCGGGATGACACCCTCGAAGTCGAGGTACTCGATCGGGTGATCCTCGACGTGGATCGCCATCCGCCGCGCATCCGGATCGAGCGTCGGACCCTTGGGCACCGCCCAGCTGACGAGCACTCCGCCGATCTCGAGTCGAAGGTCGTAGTGGAGGCGGGTCGCGCGATGGCGCCCGACCACGAACCGACCGCCGCCGTGGGACACGCCTGGAAGCCCGGGGCTCGCTGCGGTCGAGGTGGCCGGCTCATCGCCCGGCGGGACATGGGCGCCCGCCGGCTCCGGCGTGTTGGCGAAGTCACGCTTGCGGCGGTAGCTCTCGAGCGGCATCCGCGTCAGTGTGCCCGAATCGATGAGCCCCGGAACCATTCGGTCCGGGGCTCGATCCTGCAGGTTGGCAGAGAAGCGAGGTCAGTCGTCCGAGTCGGACCCGCCGCCGCTATCAGCCTCGTCGGCCCCGTCGGCCTCGTCGCTGTCGTCTGCCTCGTCGGCCTCGTCGGCCTCGTCGCTGTCGTCGGCCCCGTCGGCCTCGTCGCTGTCGTCGGCCTGGTCGGCCTGATCCGCGTCGTCGGCCTCGTTGTCGATCTCGCCGGCCTCGTCAGCCTCGTCAGCCTCGTCAGCCTCGTCAGCCTCGTCGATCTCGCCCGCCTCGTCGATCTCGTTGTCGATCTCGATCTGCTCGAATTCGGCAACGCTGTCAGCGTTCGCCAGCAGGAAGGTAAGCCGGTGGGAGCTCGTGTCCGACGAGTGCGCGAACGCCGGCGCGGCCGCGAGCGACACGAGGCATGCGCCGGCGAACAGTGCCGCGAAGGTGCGGGCCTTCTGCCCTCGACGCCTGGTGAAGATACTCATGGACCTGCTCCGCTCCGTCCCCGACCATGCGCCGGGGCTCTACCTCTGACGAGGCTGCCCCGCAGCGTTTCGCTTCACCCCGGCGACACCAGAAGGTCACCCTCCGGCCGCGGCGATGGTCCTACGCCGTCTTGCGCCGGCGCACCGGGCGCGCCTCTTCGTTCCCGACGGGCGCCTGGGCAGGTGCCCGCCTTCCTGCGCCCGACGCCGTCTTCGCGGCACTCATCCGCGTCGGCGCCACCGAGCCCCGCGCGTCCACGGCCGCCTTCACGCTCGCCTCGAGGGCGGCCATCAGGTCAACCAGGTTCGAGGTTGGCTCGGGCGCGGCGACCGTGACGGTCTCCTTGCCGGCGACCTTGGCCTCGATGATCTGCATCAGGGCCTGGCGGTACTCGTCGCGGAAGCTCGCGGGGTCGAACTCGGCGGTCATCGCCGCGATGAGCTGGGCGGCCATCGCGCGTTCGGCCGGCTTGATCTCGGGTTCCTCGTCGGGCAGGTCGAGCTCGGCCGGGTTGCGGATCTCATCCGGCCAGTGGAGCGTCGTGAGGAGCATCGTCCTGCCGAATGGATCGACGGCGGCGAGCACCTCGCGATCCTTGATCACGACCTTGCAGATCGCCGTCAGGCCCTGCTCGGCCAGCACGTCCCTGAGCAGGTGGAACGCCTTGCGCGCGATCGGCTCGGGCTCCAGGTAGTAGGCGCTCTTGACGAAGCGGACCGCGCCGTCGTCCGGCTGCTTCTTCGTGAACAGCTCGATCTCGATCGAGCGGACCGTCTTGAGCGGGACCGACTCGAGGTCCTCGTCGGTCACGACGACGTACTCGCCCGGTGCGTACTCGAAGCCCTTCACCGTGTCCGCCCGGGAGATCACCTCGTCGTCGACTGGGCAGTACGTCTTCATCTGGATCCGGTTCAGGCATCTGGCGTGGAGCATGTTGAAGCTCACGCCCTTCGACTCGGTGGCCAGGTAGAGCCTGACCGGGATCGTCACCAGCCCGAACTGGATGGCCCCCCGCCACATCGCGCGTGCCACAAGATCGCCCTCGCCTGATCGGTCCGCTCGTGCCCTGAGCGGTCCGGGAGCGTGACGATAGCACGGGATTCCGAGCGCGCAACCCGGCACGGACGGATCGCGGGCCCTCCCCTCAAGGGGCGGCGTCCGCCCGGGCCCGCGGTCCGATCGGTCCGGTCAGCCGGCTCGGCGCAGCTCCGCTTCGGCCTCGGCGACCTTCGCGATGACGCCGTCGCGGAGTCGATCCAGACCCGCGGCGACATCCTTCGAGCTGTTGCCGATCGAGGTCAGTGTGGACTTCAGACCCTTGATCAGATCGAGCTGCTCGCGCACCCCGGCGAGCGCCGCCGCGACGGCCGGCGCGTCCACCTCGACGGCGCGCTCGCGGGTGCTCACGAGGGCGAGCAGGCGGGCGAGCCGAACCGCCGCCTCGAACGTGGCGTGGTCCGGAGCCTCCGGGTCCACGACGCAGTACACGTCACCGGAGCGGAGGTCGAACGGGGCGATCCCGCTCGGGGCGTGGGCCGGGGTGAAGACCACCAGGCCGACGGCCGCGCCGCGGTTGGTCTTCGCATCGCGGATCTCCTCGCGCATCTCGCGCATGGACTTCGCCCGATCCTTCGCCTCGATGACGATGCGGAGGTCCGCGCCCGAGCTGTGGGCGGGGTTGACCGTGAGGACGAAGTCCCCCTTCTTCGAGCGCATGACGTCCCCGGTCGCGGTGCCGGTCCGCTCGACCAGGTCGCCGGGACCGCGGGCGATCTCGCCGAGCATCGCCTCCAGGAGATCCTCGAAGTCCGCGCCCTTGGCAGCTGACTTCGAGCGCTCCGTTGCGCGGGCGGTCGCGGCCGCCTCGATCGCGACGAGCCGCTCGTTCAGCCTGGCGAACCCGTCCGCGACCTCGCTCCGGAACTGGTGGAGGGGCGAGTTCATCCGGGTCGGGTCGAGGAGCTGGGCCAGCTTCGAGGCGTCCCCCTCGAAGTACGTCCCGAGGAGCACCTTCATCCGACCGATCGCGCTGTCCCGCTTCGATTCGTCGAACAAGTCCGTGACGAACGCCTGGAGCCGGCCGCGGTCCCCGAGGAACGACTCGAGCGTCCGCGGCAGCCGGCCGTCCCCGTCGGCGAAGTTCTGGCGGAGCAGCTGGTCGAGGGCCTGCGCGGCGCGCTCGTTCGCCTGGGCGGTCCGGACGAGGAGGCCGTCGAACTCGCGCCGGACGGCATCCACGTTGACGGTCACGCCGGCATCCTGGAGGGCGACGAGGCCGATCCGAAGCGCGCGCTCCACGAGGGCGGGTCGGTCTTCCGCCGGTCGCTCCGCGACGAACGCGGCGAGCCCGGCGTCCGCGAGGACGAGGCGCTCGACAGCGATCCGCTCGCCTTCCACGCGGACGACCGTCGGGGCCGGGAGTCGGCCATCGCCGGGAAGATCCGCGGGCATGGGCTCCACGACCGAGATCGTCTCGGGCGAGAACTGGATGACGGTTCCCTTCTGCATGGTCCGATCGTGCGGCCGGCCTGTGACAGCTTGCCTGTCACAGGCCGGCCCGGCGCGGGTGCGGCTACGGCGGGACGAGACCCACCGCCGCGGCGTGGAGCACCCGCTCGCGAGGAAGAGGGCAGGCCGTCAGGGCGCCCCGCGCACCGGACCGCACCGCTCCCGTCGTCACCGCCCGGCGCGGTGTCGCGCGGCACCGCCAATCGGTCCCCGATGACCCCCGGCAGTGGTCATCGAGCGGTTCCGGCCCTATCATCGGCGCCCGGGTGAGGCAGGCACACCCGCCTCGGAGTCCACGCGATGTCAACGGAATCGCTCCTCCTGGTCATCGGAATCGCGATCGCGGCGAACCTCATCGTCATGGCGGCGTTGGTGACGACGCTGCTTGTCCGTCGACGGGGACGCCTCGCGACCCCGGATGAGATCCACGAACCGGCCGCGTACCGGCTCTCCGGAAGCGCCGCCCCGCCGAGCGCCGCCAGCCCGGCCGCCGGCCTGTTCATCGACGACGAACGAACCAGACCCGCCATCGAGGACACCGACGAAACCGTGAGCTCCACCGACCCGACCGACCTCCGCCGCTTCCGCCCGGTGATGACCGACGAGGGCCCTCGCGGCGATGCCGCGATCGCCTCGTTCTTCTCCGCAGGATCGTCCGGCCCGGAGCAGCCGGCCCCGCTCGCGCGAGATGCGCAGACGGGCCTCGACGGTCCCCTGAACTGGGATTTCCGGATTCGCGACGAGGATGCCCGCCTGACCCGGTACCGCCGGCCGTGCTCCGTCGTCCTCGTCGAGCTGGACGGCCTGGATCGGCTCATCGCGAGGCTCGGGCCGGACGCCGCGGACCGGATCATCCCGCCGGTGGGCCAGACCCTCCAGCGCCAGGCCCGCACGTCCGACCACGTCGCCCGGATCGCCGAGGGTCGGTTCGCCGTGCTCCTGCCCGAGACGGACGAGATCCAGGCGATCAACTACGTGGAGCGGGTCCGGAGCGAATGCGACCGCTGGCTCGCCGCCGGCGCGGTCTCGATGCGCCTGGCGATCGGCTGGGCCTGCCCGGCGCCGGGGAGGGACCTGCGGACCGCGATCCGGGTCGCAGAGGACCGCCTCAATGCCGACCGGCGGCGACTGCCGCTGATCCCCGAGACCGGCCCTGGGGCCGGCGAGGCGGAACCGACTGGCCCGGAGCCGTACCCGGCGGCCGCGGCCGGCGGAACCGACATGACGCTGCCGCTCGAGCGGGACGTCACCGACTGATCGCGGGCGGCCGTCGGCCGCCCGAGCGAGGACCGAGGCTAGCGCTTCTTTCCGCGGACCAGGAAGAGGTGGGCGTTCCACTCCGAGGGCTGCCCATCGGGCGATGCCGAGCTGCCGTGCCAGCCGCACACGCATGTGACCGTCTGGTCGCGGTGCTTGTACTCGTCGATCACGTGCTTGAACTCGGGCGTGGGGATGGGCTTGGTCAACGGGGAAGCGGCCAACGCGGGGCTCCTGTCGGGACTGGGTGCCGCCCGGGATGCGCGACCCTGACGCATCGGGCAACGCGTCGGGGTGGGCCCTCCATTGTGCGCCATCCCGAGCTATCGCGTCGGGCGGCGCGACATCGGGCGGCGCGGCCACCCGGGCGAACGTCGCCGAGCGGGTCGACGGCCCGGGTCACGGACGGCCCTCCCCGGCGGTCACCGTCTCGATCGCGGCGAGCCGCCGGAACGCCGGCCGGAGGAGCGGGTAGAGCTCGACATAAGTCGCGTAGAGGGCGTCGTAGGTCGCCCGGCGCTCCGGGCTCGGCTCGATCCGCTGCTCGATCCGGACCATCGCCCGGACGCCGGCGGCCAGGTCCGGAAACACCCCGATTCCGCTGGCGGCGGCGATCGCCGAGCCGAGCATCGCGGTCTCGACGACGGCCGGCACGGCGACGGTGAACCCGGTGACGTCCGCCTTCACCCGATTCCAGGCCGCCTCGCGGGCGAGCCCGCCCGAGGCACGCAGCTCACGAACCGGGACGCCGGCCGCGACGATCGGCGCCGCGACATGGCGCAGCGCCAGGTCCGCCGCCTCGAGGATGGCCCGAGCGAGATGCGCCCGACCGTGGCGCAGGGTGAGCCCGACGAACGCCCCCCGCGCGCCGGGATCCCAGATCGGCGCGCGCTCCCCGGCGAGATACGGGAGGAAGACGAGCCCGTCCGCCCCGGGCGCCACGCCGGCCGCCTCGGCGAGGAGCTCGGCCGTGGTCGCGCTCCCGCGCAGGATGTCGTCGCGGAACCAGTCGAGCGCCTTGCCGGTGGCGTTCATCGCCCCGCCGAGGAACCAGCGGCCGGGGATCGGCGCGGCCGCCCCGAACACGCCAGGCACCTCGAGGGGGCGGTCCGTGTAGACGGCGAAGCCGCCGGAGGTCCCACCCGTGTCGATCGCATCGCCGGGCTCGAGGAGGCCGGCGCCGACGAAGCTCGCGTGGGCATCCGCCATCCCGGCGACGACCGGGATCCCGGCCACGAGACCCAGCTCGGCCGCGGGGCCGGGCAGGAGCGCTCCGATGACGCTGCCCGCCGCGACCGGCGCCGGGATCCGCCCGGCGCTCAGCCCGGCGGCGGCGATCCGCTCCCGATCGGGGTGAACCTGGCCCGGCAGGCTCGTCTCGGCGGCGACCCCCGAGAGGCGCAGGGCGATCCACTCCCAGCTGGCAAGGTACCAGCGGGCGCCGGCAGCGACCGACGGGTGGTGGCGCTCGAACCAGAGCGCCCGGGGCAGGATCCCGAGGATCCAGCCGTGCGCGCCGGTCGCGGCCGTCAGCGCCGCCTCCTCGGCCGCGCCGCGGGTGTCCATCCAGGTGAGCGCCGGGCCGAGCGGACGGCCCTCGGCATCCGCGGCGACGAACGTCGGGCCCTGGCCGTCCGCGCAGATCGCCTCCACCCGGACCGGGCCGGCCGCCGCCAGCAGCTCCACAGTCATCGCCACGATCGCCGCCCACCAGTCCGCGGGGTCCTGCTCGGCCGCGCCGGTCTCGCCATCCGAGGCGATCGGGTAGCCGGCCCGGGCGAGGGCGAGGAGCCGACCGTCGAGCGCCACGAGGCCGGCCTTCGCCTGGGTCGTCCCGAGGTCGATCGCGAGGACGGCGCGGACGGCGTTCGCGGCGCGGGCGGTCATGCCGGAAGCGTAAGGGGCCGCAGCGCCCGGGTTCGGGCGTCGGCGGCGAGCGCCTGGGGCATCGACCGCCAGGCGGGCGGCACGAGCGGGCGCCAGGCCCCGCCGAGGAGGAGGGTCGCCTCGCGGTTCAGCCGCCAGGCCTCGCTCGCCGGGCCGTAGAGCCCCGCGAGGTCGTCCGTCATCGGGCCCGTCAGCGCTCGTCCGTGCTGCGGCCGACGACCCACCAGGCGAACGGGAAGATGCCCGCCGCGAGGGCCAGCTTGAGGGCGTCCCCGACGAGGAACGGGGCGACGCCCCTGGCGATCGCGGTCGGCAGGTCCCAGCCGGTCGCGGCCATCAGCCACGGCACGCCGACGAGGTAGATGACGACGTTGCCGACGGCCATCGCCAGGAGCGCCCCGCCGACCCGCCGATCCCAACCCAGCTCGGCCAGGCGGCCCACGAGCCCGCCCGCGAAGACGAACCCGACGAGGTAGCCACCGGTCGCCCCGAGCACGAGCTGGCCGTCCTTCATCGAGCCGATGACCGCGATCCCCTGGCGGTGGTCCGCGAAGACGGGGAGGAACAGCCCCATCACGAGGTAGAGGAGCGTGGCGAGCACCCCTCGCCGGGCGCCGAGCGCGCCGCCGACGAGGAGGACGCCGAACGTCTGGCCGCTGATCGGCACCGGCGTCCCCGGAACGAGGACCGAGGCGTTGGCGCTCAGGGCCATGAGCAGGGCCCCGGACACGATGAGGGCGATATGACGGACCCGGACGCTGATCCGCTCCCCGATCCGGATCGGGACGAGGAAGTCCCCGATCGTGATCCCGCGCTCGGCAGCGGGAAGTCGGTCGAGGCGGCTCGTCGCGTTGATCATCGGTCTCCTCATCGCCCGCCCATGGCTGATCGTCGTCGCCGGGAGTCTAGCAGAGGGTCCGCCGTGGTCGAGGGCGGGCGCTACTCGAACTGGACGGCGCGGACGATCCCCATCCGGCTGGCGAGGCGGGCCGGCCAGACGGCGGCGAGCATGGCCACCACGATCCCGAACGCCGCCGTGACGAGGATCGTCCGCCAGTCCGGCTCGAACGGGAGCCGCAGCGATCCGCCCCCGGCCAGCCCGATCATCACCTGGCCGGCGATCACCCCGGTGACGCAGCCGAGGATCGCCCCGACGATCCCCAGGATCCCCGCCTCGACGACCACCATCCGCCAGACCTGGCGGCGGGTCATGCCCGTGGCCCGCAGGACGCCGAGCTCGCGGACGCGCTCGTAGACGTTCATCGTCAGGGTGTTCACGATGCCCATCGCCGCGACGAAGACGGCGACCAGCGCGAGCGCGTCGAACAGCCCGAAGACCCGCGCGAGCGCGTCGTCCACGGCACCGGCGATCCGATCGAGCGGGCTCGGCTCGAGGGCCAGGCTCCGGGCGGTCCGCTCCAGCTCCGGCCCGGCGGTGGCTGCGGCGCCCGGCGCGTACCGGACGGCGAACGCGTCCGCGCCGGCGATACCGAACCCCTCGGTCGCGTCGCGCCAGCCGATCAGCAGGGTCTCGCCGACCTTGCCCGGGATCGTCCGCTCCACGATGCCGACGACGCGCAGAGTCACCACCCGGTCCCCGCCGACGGCGAACGTCATGTCGTCGCCGACCCGCAGGCCGTGCCGTCGGCTGACGCTCTCGGGCAGGATCGTCGCACCGCCCGCATCCAGGGCGTTGAGCGCGGCGGTCCGGTCCCCGTCCACGAACGCGAGCCGCCCGTCGGCCAGGAGGTCCGCCTCCGACGACGGCGGCGGCATCGAGCCGCCTGCCGAGATAGGCCGACCTGGAAGGTCGCGATCGGGCTGACCCGGGCGACCCCGGGAACCGCCGCCAGCTGCTCCGCCACGCCCTCGTCGAGGGCGACCGGCCGGATCGAGGTCGCCAGCACGTCGCCGGGCACCGCCGCCGCGATCCATGCCGTCGCGGCCCGGCGCGCGTCCTGGGCCAGGCCGCCCATGGCCACGATCATGGCCAGGCCGACGGTCAGGGCCCCGACAGTCAGGGTGGTCCGGCTCCGGTCGCGGACCAGCGACCCGCGGGTGAGCCGCTCCGCCGCCGGCGCGACGAGCGCGAAGGGAATCCCGGCCAGCCGCCCGAGCGGTCTCAGCAGGAACGGAGTGAGCAGGGTCGCGACGAGCAGGATCCCGTAGACCGCGAACCATCTGGCGAGTCCCGCCGCGCCCGCCGCCTGGGGGCCGAGGAGTAGGCCGGCCGCGGCCACCGCGATGAACACGACGACGAGCCAGCGCAAGCGGGCCCGAACGCATCCGGCCGCCCTGCGACGGTCGGAGCGCCTCGATGGGCGGGATCCGCCCGGCCCGCGAGGCCGGCTCGAGTGCGGCCGCGAGGGTCACCAGCGTGCCGACCGCGAACGCGAGCCCGACCGAGGCGGGCGCCACGGCCGGGCCCTCGATCGGGACGATCGCCGACCGCGAGGACGTAGCGGCGATGAGCGCGGCAAGGCCGATGCCCAGGAGCACGCCGAGCGCCGAACCGGCGACCCCCAGGACGACCGCCTGGCGAGCACGACCAGCTGGTCACCTGGCCGCGGGTCGCGCCGGCGGCGCGCAGCAGCCCGACCTCGCGGACCCGCTCGGCCACGGTCATCGAGAGCGTGTTGAAGATGAGGAACGCGCCGGCGAACAGCGCGATCGCGGCGATCAGCGCGGTCGTCGCCTGGAAGTCGGCGGTCGAGGCGCGGAGCGAGGCCGCCAGGTCCGCCGGCGAGGACAGGACGTACGGCTCGGAGGTCAGGCGCCGCTCGAGCTCGCGTCGCGACGGCGTCCGCGGTCGCCCCCGCCGCGAGCCGCAGGTCGACCCGGCTGACCGCCTCGGTCCCGAAGACGCGCTCGAGCCGTCATCGACGCGGGATCGACGACGGTCCGCCCGGCGGCCCCGACGAGCGGGCCGTCGCCCGCGAGGATCCCGACGACCGCGTCGGTCACGCGGCGCGCCGGCGCCCTGGAGCGTGATCGGCTCGCCCAGGCCGAGGCCCGTCTCGCGGCCAGCCGCTCGGTGATCAGGGCGCTCGGCTCGTCGGGACCGGCGAGCGGCGCGCCCGACGCGAGCGCGAGGTCGTGGACGCGGCGGCTCGCCGCCGGGTCGATCGCCGAGGACCGTGACCGGCGGCCCGGCGCGCGTCGGCGCGGCTCGGGTCCGGCGCCGAGGTACGTCCGCCGCTCGAGCGCCGGCGCGGCGACGCGCGACGCCGGGCGTCTCCGCGATCGCCGCGACCGTCGTCGGGCGACGAGGCCGCGCCTCGCCGAAGGCCTCGACCCGCAGGTCCGCCCGCCCGACGAGGTCGCGGACGGTCCGCTCGACGAGGCGCTCGATCCCGGCGTTGGTCGCCAGCGCGGCGAACAGGACGGCGACGCCGAGGGCGATCCCGACGATCGTGAGGCAGCGTCCGGCAGCGGCGCGCCGCGAGGCTCCGCCAGGCGTAGCGAGGTCAGGCCCGCACCATCGGCGTCCTAGAGCCCGAGCTGGGCGAGCCGGGCGATGAGCGGCGTCGGCGGCGTGGTCGTCGCGCCGGCCGAGCACGATCTCGTCGCGGATCCGGCCGTCGCCGATGACGAGGACCCGGTCCGCGTAGGCCGCCGCCTTCGAGTCGTGGGTGACGAGGACGATCGTCTGGCCGCGCTCGACGCACGACCGCCAGAGCGCCTCGAGGATCTCGGTGCCGGTCGTGTAGTCGAGGTTGCCGGTCGGCTCGTCGGCGAACAGGAGGGCCGGCCGGGTGACGAGCGCCCGGGCGATCGCGACCCGCTGCTGCTCGCCGGCCGACAGCTGGTCGGGCTTGTGGCGCTCCTTGCCGGTCAGGTCGACGAGCTCGATGACGTCGCGGATCCGGCTCGGCGAGCTCGCCCTTGCTCGGGTCGTGGCCGGCGATCGTGAACGGCAGCGCCGACGTTCTCGCGTGACGTCGAGCAGCGGGATGAGGTTGAACGACTGGAACACGAAGCCGGTCCGGTCGCGGCGCAGCCGGGTCGCCTGCGTCGTCGGACAGCGCGGCTGATCGTCTCGCCCTCGAGGATCGACCTCGCCCGAGGTCGGCCGGTCGAGCCCGCCGAGGAGCTGGAGGAGCGTGCTCTTGCCCGAGCCCGACGGGCCCATGAGGGCGACGAACTCGCCGGCCTCGACGGTCAGGGAGACGCCGCGCAGCGCCTCGACGGTGGTCTCGCCGAGCCGGTAGCGACTTGGTCAGGTCGCGGGCCTCGAGGATCGCGGCCATCGTCTGCGAGTGTACCCGGTCGCCGTTGCGTGGCGCCGGGGGTCGTGGCGCTGCCGGGCTGGTAGCCGTGTCGTCACCGCGGCCCGTGCGCGCGGTCAGCCGCCGAAGAAGAACCCGGCGACGCCGCCGACGATCGTCTCGACGAGGCCCTGGCGGCGCAGTCTGGTCGATGACCCGCAGGGCTGCCCCGGCGGCAGCCCGTCGGCGTCCGCCGTCGCCGTTGCCGGGCTGGCGTGGCCGTTGCCGGCGTCGCCGGGCCGATGCCGTGCCCATCGTCGCTCGGGGTCGTCGCGCGGGCCCGGGTCGTCGGGCGGCTCGGCGGTCGGCGCCGGGGTCGGGGTCGGGCGTGGGCTCGGGCGTCGGCTTGGGCGTGGGCTTGGGCGTCGGTCGGGCGTGGGCTTCGGCGTCGGCCGGGGCGTCGGCTTCGGGGTCGGCTTCGCGGTCGGCTTGGGCGTCGGCTTCGGGGTCGCCTTCGCGGTCGGCTTGGGGGTCGGCTTGGGCGTCGGGGCCGGCGTCGCCGTGGTCCCGCACTTGTCGGCGAAGAGGACGGTCCACATCTTCTTGCCGGTCGGCGCCCTTGTAGGCGCCGATGCCGATGACGTCCCAGGCCTTGCCCAGGATGTTGGCGCGGTGGCCGGACGAGTCCATGAACATGCGGTGGATCTGCTGCGGTCGCGACGTCGTCCGGGTAGTTGTTCCAGCCGATGTTCTCGCCGGCGATCTTGTAGCAGTAGCCCTTCGTCGAGACATCTTGTCGAAGACGTTGAGCCGTAGCCGCGGGATCGTGTGGCTGAAGTAGTCGCGCTCGATCATGTCCTTGCTGCGCCAGCGGGCGATCGAGGCCAGCGCGGAGTCCCACTTCAGGGTCCGCTTGCCGGCCGCCGCCCGAGCCTGGTTGGTCAGCGCGAACAGCTCCTGCTCGGACGCCGAGCTGAACGCGTTGGCGTCCCAGGCAAGGGTCGGGGCGGGAACGGCGAGAGCGCCGACGGTGGTCACCATGAAGGCGATCGCAACGAGAACGGCGAGGCGGTGCTGGAGTCGGCCCAGCGGCTGCTGGGGGTGGATCGGGCGGGCAGGAACCATGACCATACCGTAGTGGTCGGCTCCCCTCCGGTCAGCCCGCGAGATGGTCCCGTCCGTCACCTGACTCGGGTACCAGTCACTCCACCGGACCGCACCGCAGTGACCGGTTGGGCGGGTGTCGGTGGCGGGCTCGCGGGTCCGGCGGCGGCTCGCGCCCTGACCGATGGCGGCTCGCACACTGCCCGATCAGCAGCACTCATCGGGCCGGGGCACGATTGAGCGTAACCGGATGGCTGAATCGACGCCAGCGGCCATCCGGTCGAGCACGTTCATGCTGGAATCGATGACCGCCGGTAATCAGGTCCGGAATCGGCGGATCCGGGCGGCCGCGCCTCGGGCCACGGGCCGCTATACTCCCGTGGCCCGACCGCCCGCGCCCGGCCCATGCGCCGCGCGGCCCGCGTCCGGGGCGCCACGGTGGCCTTAGCTCAATGGCAGAGCATCGGATTGTGGCTCCGAAGGTTACGGGTTCGAGCCCCGTAGGCCACCCCAACCTCCACGCACGAATCCGCTTCGTCGAGACCCGCCTGGCCCGCTCGTTCTCGCTACGCCCCGCGGATTAGGTTGTCAGACTGGCTGTCAGACGGTCGGGCGACCACGATCGTTCGATTGGTGATGCCGGCGACCAATGGTTCGCGCGGCCTGGCCGTAACGTCGAGGGCACGGATGTCTCGTTCGCCCACGAGGACGTCGGCCCACTCGCCGGTGACCGGTCCGCGGGCACCGACCGGTGCTACGATGCCGGCGTCCCGACCTCGGTCTGCGTATGGGGCCCGTCCGAGTCCGCCACGTTGCGGCCGGATACATGGGCCCGCGACGGTTCGAGCCGGACGAACGGGAGTACGGTCGATGGCGACGGTCACCTTCGAGAACGTCACGAAGAAGTACGGGGAGGTTGTCGCGGTCGACGATCTCAGCCTGGAGATCCAGGACGGCGAGTTCATGGTCCTGGTCGGACCATCAGGCTGCGGCAAGACGACCAGCCTGCGGATGATCGCCGGCCTCGAGGAGATCACCTCGGGGACCCTCAAGATCGGCAAGAAGGTCGTCAACGAGGTCGCCCCCAAGGATCGCGACATCGCGATGGTCTTCCAGAGCTACGCGCTCTACCCCCACATGACCGTCCGCGACAACCTCGCCTTCGGGCTGAAGCTGCGCAAGGTGCCCAAGCCGGAGATCGAGCGGCGGGTCAACGAGGCGGCCGGGATCCTGGACCTCGGCAAGTACCTCGACCGCAAACCCAAGGAGCTGTCGGGAGGCCAGCGCCAGCGCGTCGCGCTCGGCCGGGCGATCGTCCGGGAGCCCGCGGTCTTCCTCATGGACGAGCCGCTCTCGAACCTCGACGCGAAGCTGCGGGTCCAGACCCGGGCGGAGATCGCGCGCCTCCACCAGCGCCTCAAGACGACCGTCGTCTACGTCACCCACGACCAGGTCGAGGCGATGACGATGGGCACCCGGATCGCGGTCATGAACGACGGCCTGCTCAAGCAGGTCGGCACGCCGCAGTCGCTCTACGACACGCCACTCAACCGGTTCGTGGCGGGCTTCATCGGCAGCCCGTCGATGAACTTCGTCGACGTGACGGTCGTCGGCGCGGGCGGCGGCGCGACGCTCGAGTCGCCCGACTTCAGCCTCCCCCTGCCGGCCCGCTTCCGCGAGGCCGTGGGCCCGACCAGTGGGCGCAGGCTCGTCGCCGGGATCCGGCCCGAGCACCTGGACATCGGCACGGGCGGCGACGGTGCGGCCCCGCTCCAGGCCAAGGCGGACGTCGTCGAGTACCTGGGCAACGAGGAGCTCCTCCACGTCACCGTGGGCGCCAAGGAGCTCGTCGCGGTCGTCAGCTCCGCGCATCGCGTGCGGCCGGGCGACGTGGTCCCGCTCGTCGTGCCGATGGACAAGCTCCACCTGTTCGACGCCGAGTCCGGCGATTCGCTCGCGAGCTCGCGAGCGACCGCGGTCGCCTGACCATCGCCGCCAGGACGACGCCCGGCCGTCGGCTGCGTGCCGACCGGCCGGGCGCGTGGGTGCCCGGCCGTGCCTGACGGCGCCGATCCGTTCGTCGATCCGTCGGCCGAGGCCGAGCTCCACGAGGAGACGGTCGACTCCCGGGTGATCCACCGGGGCCGGACGATGACGTTCCGGGTGGACACCATCGAGCGGACGGACGGACGCCGTCACCAGCGCGAGATCGTCGGGCACCCGGGGGCGGTGGCCATCGTCGCGCTCGACGACGAGGACCGGGTCCTCCTCGTCCGCCAGTTCCGGACCGCCGCCGGGCGGACCCTCCTCGAGATCCCGGCCGGGACGCTCGACGTCGACGAGGCGACGGGCGCCACGGAGGATCCCGACGGGGCGGCCGCCCGCGAGCTCGAGGAGGAGACCGGCTTCCGGGCCGGCCGCTGGCGGAAGCTCGGGGCGTTCTGGACGGCGCCCGGCTTCGCGACCGAGCTGATGCACCTCTACCTCGCCACGGACCTGCGGCCGGCCCACGCGGACCGGCTTGGTCCCGACGAGGACGAGGCGCTGCTGCTCGTCCGGCTCCCCTGGCCCGAGGCGGTCGACGCCGCCGAGGACGGCCGGATCGCCGACGCGAAGTCGATCGTCGGCCTCCTGCGCCTCGCCGGACTCAAGGCCGCCGGCGAGCTGTAGCGGCCGTCAGCTCTCGTCGTCGGTCGGGAGTCGCTCGAGGGCGCCGCGGTAGAGCTTGCTGGCGGGGTTGAGCGCGACGGCAAGCCTGAGATGGGTCCGCGCCTCCCGGATGCGCCCCAGCCGCTTGAAGCTCTGTCCCAGCGCGTAGTGCGCGTAGTGGCTGGACGGATCCACCCCGAGCAGCCGCTGGAACGTCTCGACCGAGTGCTCGTGCTGACCGCTCATGAAGTACGCCCGGCCGAGGACCTCGAGGATCGAGCCCTTGCCCGGCTCGAGCCGGTCCGCCCGTTCGAGGATGATCGCCGCCTGGGCGTAGTGGCGTCGCGCCGCGAGGGCCTGTCCGCGCTGGAGGAGCGCGTAGGCCGATTCGCGGTCCTCGGGGGCGGGCGGGCCGCCCGGTCGAGGCGCCTCGCCGGGGCCCGGCATGGTCAGCTCCCGGCGCGCCACGCGGCGAGGTCGACCGGCCTGAGCCGCGGGCTGTCCGTCCGGCCGGGGATCCGACCGCGCTTGGCGATCGGGCGCCCGTCGATCTCCTTGATGTCACCGGTGAAGTCGATCGGCGCCGCGCCGCTGATGTACGACCCGACCGCGAACGAGTCCACCGGGGCGTCGCTGTCGCGGAAGTAGCGGATCCGGTCCGGGTTGAGTCCGCCCGAGACGACGATCCGGACGTGGTGGAACCCGGCCTGGTCCAGCCGTGCCCGAACCTCCGTCACGAGGTCCGCGGTGACCCTGCCGCGCTCGGCCGGCGTGTCCAGCCGGACCCCGTAGAGCCGGTCGCCGAGGGCGTGGGCGACCCGGAGCGCCTCTTCCGCCTCGTCCTTGAACGTGTCGATGAGGACGATCCGGGGAATGTCCGGACCGAGGTCGCGGTCGAAGGCGAGCGCCGCCTCCACCGTGTCGCCGAAGATGAGGACGAGCGCGTGGGGCATCGTCCCGGTCGGGTTCAGGCCGGCCAGTCGCGCACCGGCCGGCGTCGACGCACCGACGCACCCGCCGACGATCGCCGCGTAGTCGAGGACGTCGGTGATATCCGGGTGGACGTGCCGCGCCCCGAATGAGATCACCGGCTGGGGCGCGGCCGCCTCGACGCATTCCTGGGCGGCGCTGGCCCACCCGGTCGACTGGGCGAGCATCCCCAGGATGGCCGTCTCGTACAACCCGAACCGCCGGTAGTGGGCGCGGATCCGGAGGACGACCTCCTTGGGCGAGAAGGTGTCCCCATCGTCGAGGGCCTCGACCGTGGCCTCCGACGGATCGGCATCGCCGAGGACGTGGGCAATCAGGTTCTTCGCCTCGTCGATCCCGCACAGGACTCCGCTCTCGCGGCTGAAGACCTCCATGACGACCATCGGGTCGAGGCCCTCGCGCTCGAGGATGCTCTCGGCCCGGGCGAAGTAGACGTCGGCCAATTCGCCGGACAGGATCTCTTTCGACGGGCGCGTCCGGAGGATCCCCATCAGCGCGTGGAACCCGGTGCGACGGGCGCGATCACGATCGGTCCACCTCTCCGTCCGGGCCCGGCGTCTCCGGGCTCGACTGGCTCGCGAGTGTATCGTACGGCCCGGCCTCCGGGTCCGAAGCCGACGCTCCGGCGATGGCCCCCTCGAGCGCGGGCACAGTCCGGGCCGCTCGCCGCCGGCGCCGCACGACGGCGACGGCCATGACGAGGAGGACGAGGAGCGCGACCGTCCCGCCGACTGCCTGGGCGCCCCGTTCGGTCGCGCCGTCGATGACCGCGACCGCCTCGTGCGCGCGGTTCCGCGCCTCGTCGAGCCGGTCCGCCCGGAAGGCGATCTTGGCCGCCTCGAGCGAGGCGCCCGGCTCCTGGCCGAGGAGCCCGATCGTCTCGAGCGGTCCCCGGGGTGCAGCCGCGCTCCGGGCGGCGGCACCGATCGCGTCCACCGCGTCGAGCTCGGCGGTCGCCAGCGCGGCCGCGCCGGCCAGGTCCGTCGACGCTCCCTCGTAGGCGGACCGGAGGGCCTCCGGCGTCCCGAGCCCTAGGGGCGCCGCGACCGTGGCAAGCTCGTCCCGCTGGGCAAGGACCGCCGCGCCCGCCGCGATCCTCGCGGTCGCCGCCGCGAAGTCCCAGGTCGCCATCGGCAGGCGGACCGCGTACGGCGGGAGCCATCCCTCGCCATCCGCGACGAGCCCCGCGTACGCCTCCCGGGCCGCCTTCCGGGCGTCGAGCCTGGGGAGATCGGATGGCGCCACGACCCAGGTCCGGAACCGGCCCTCGACGGCCGCCACGCGGGCACGTTCCTGGAGCGCGTCCAGCAGCCAGCGCCAGTCCGGCGTGTCCGGCAGCGTCTCGGGCGGGACCGCGCCGACGTAGGGGATCTCGCGCCGGGACGCCGCCCGGAAGAGGTCCCGCATCGCCTCGTTTCCGGCCAGGGTGGCGAGTCCCTCGACCACCCGGAACGAGGTCTGGTAGCCGTATTCCTCGCGCTTCTCGATCTCCTCATCGTTGATCTTGGTGAGCGGCGGCCAGTCGTTGAGGGCGAAGGCGGCGGCGGCGCTCCGGGCATAGGCGTACGGCGGTTCGGAAAAGATGCCGATCCCCTGGAGCGCCTTCGTGGCGTACGTGTTCGCCAGCCCCTCGCCGATCCAGCGCCCCTGGAACAGGCCGCCGTTGAACCAGGCATGCGACGCCTCGTGGAGGATGGTCAGGTCGTCGAGGTCCTCGCTGATCTCGATCTCCTTCCGGCCGGAGTGAAAGATCCCCGAGTAGCCCTCCAGGAGCGGGGTGTGGACCTCCCGGACCTCGAGGTCGCCGGAGAACGGCCAAGGCAGGCCGATGAGCTCGTCGAGCTGCGGCAGGCCGCGAGTCAGGCGGTCCGACACGCGCTCGACCCACTCGCGGTCCTCTGGCCAGCCCCGGACGATCACGCGCTGGCCGGGGCGGATCGACAGACCCTCGCCGGTGAGCGCCGCCGGCCGGTCCGCGTTGACGACCGCGTACCAGCTGACCGCATCGGTGATCCCCTCCGCGGTGTAGACGATCGACCGGCCGGCCTTCGACTCGCTGAGATCGGAGCCGGTCACCGTGGGTTCGAACGAGTCGGGGATGACGATCCGGACCGAAGCGACGTCGCCGTTCACCCACGCATGGAACGTGGCGTACGCCCGGCCGACCCGGATGTCCGACGTCGAGCGCGGCGCTCCGCCGGGCAGGTCGTAGGTCACCCGGACCCGGACGGCCTGGCGGTAGAGGAGGTTGGAGCGGAGGCGGACCGCGAGCTCCTGGTAGCCCCTCCGCCGGGTGAGGTCGGTCGCCAGCGCCGCACCGTCCGACGTCGCCCGAACGCGGGTCGCCTCCGGCTGGAGCGCAAGGTGGAGCTCCCGATAGAAGTAGCGTGTGATGACGCCACCCGAGGTCGTGCTCTCGGCGAGATTCGTCGCCCTGAGGTCGATGACGACCCGGACGACCCCCGCCTCCGGCGCGAGGGTGTAGGTCGTGACCGTGCGGACCTCGAGCTGATCGTCGGTGGCCGCGACCGGGGCGGCGAGGCCCGGCGCGGCGGAGACGACGAGCAGGAGCGTTAGCGTCGCGAACAGGCCGGGCAACTGCGGCCGCGGGCGACGGAACACCCGCGGACCCCCCGTGGGGCTCATTCGACCGGCGGCCCGGCCGCTCGTCGCCGGACCCGCGCGGACAGGAGCAGGGCGCCGAGCGCGGCGACGAGGGCGAAGGCCCCCAGCGCCCGAAGGCGGAACCCGCCGAGGTCGGCGGCGCCCGCCCACGTCTCCCGGGCGGCGATCGCCCCGACCTGGGCAGCCGCCAGGTCCCCGGCGGTGAACGCCGCCCGGGCCGCGGCGAGGCCGGCCGCGGGGTCCTGCCCGAGCAGCCCGATCCGGGCGAGGAACCCGGATGAAACCGCGGCGGCCCCACCGGCATCGACGATCTGGTCGAGGACGGCGCGCTCCACGCCCGCCTCGGCAGCCGCCGCCCCGGCATCGCCCCGCTCGAAGGCCGCGCGCAGGTTCGACGGCAGGACGAGGCCGGCCACGGCGGCCGCGACGGAGAGATCGTCGCGGGCCGCGAGGGCCGCCCGGAGCTCGGCGATCCCCGCCTCCGCCTCGTCGAAGTGCCACGCGCCGAGGGCGTCGCGGACGGAGCGTGGCAGGCTCCAGTCGCCGGCCTGGGCGAGCAGCGCGGCGTAGTCGGCCCTGGCGCGCGTCCGCGCGTCGAGGAGCCGCAGGTCCTCCGGGCGGGCGACCCAGCTGCGCCACAGGTCGGTGGCGTCGACGCCGGCTCGCTCGGCAAGGACGTCGAGGAGGCCGCGCCAGTCCGTCGGGACGCCGGCCGTTCGCTCGGGCTCGGAGGCGGCGCTCGGGCCGCTCGCGTCGCTCGGGCTGGTCGGGCCGGTCGGGCCGGGTGTGCTCGCGGCGGACGCCGGCGCAGTGGGCACGATCGGCTGGTAGGCGGCCTCGCCGTCGGCCGCCGCACGGAGGACCGCCCGGAGGCCGTCCGCCCCGGTGCGCGCGAGGATGAGCCGGACGAGCTCGGCCGAGGCCGCGTAGCCGTACGCCTCGCTGGCCGGCGAGCCGTCACCATCGGCCGGCGCGACCCAGGCATTGAGCGGGAGAGCCGCTTTGGCGATGGCCGGCGTGAGCTTCTCCACCCGCCCTCGCAGCTTCATGGCGGCAGCCGCCCGCTCGCCGGCCGACGTCGCGAATCCCTCGACGATCCAGCGGTCGGCGAAGAGCCGGCCGTCGAACCAGAGGTGGGCGGCCTCGTGGAGGACCACGCCAGAGTCCACGGCGTAGGCGATCCGGATCGTGGCCGACGCCGGGTCGAACGCCCCGGCATTCCCGCCGATCGAGCGTCCGACCGCCTCCTCGACCGCGACCTGCTCGCTCCGCGGGTAGGGCACGCCGATCGCGTCGTGGAGGGCCGGGAGCCCCTTCCGCAGGAGCCCGGCCACCCGCTTCCCCCAGGCCGGGTCGTCGGTCCAGGCGCGGACGAGGAGGTTCGCCGTCCGGTCTCCGAGCTTCACCGTGAGATGGGTCTCGGCGAACCCGCCGGGCCGGTCCGCCACGACGTAGGCGGAGAATCCAAACGGGTCGGCCAGCGTCCCGGACTCGACGCTGATCGTGCCGTCGGCGGCGGCCGTCGGCTTGCCCAACCTGCCCGCCGCGACCTGGACGGCATAGCCGGCCGGGAACCGGACGGTCACCGAGGAGCCGGGCGTGCCGCGCGTCCCGTAGGCCCACACCGGGAACATCGCCAGCGCGTCGCCGACCCGGACGTCGCGCGCCGGCGAGCCGCCCGGGTCGGGCAGGTAGAACGTCAGGCGGATCGGCGTGGAACGGCCGCTCCCCAGCCGTTTCGCGAAGCGGATCGTGAGAAGCAGGGACGTCCGGGAGCGGGCGACGACGGTGACGCCCACCTTGACGCCGTCGTTCGTGGCCCGGAAGCCGGTCGTCCCGGGCAGGACGGCGAGGTTCGCCCGGTCGTAGACGTAGCGGGTCGTGACCGTCTCCTTCGTCCGGTTCGTGGCGACGAGATCGACCGTGATCCGGACGCGGTGGCGCTCGGGCTGGACCTCGTACGTTGCGCCACCGGCCAGCGTCAGGCCCGGGCTCTTCGCCGCGACCGGCGCGGCGGCACCCGGGGCGAGCGCCAGCGAGGCGGCGACGAATCCCGCCGTGACGACCGAGGCGACCCGCCGGGGGAGGCGCGCGATCACGACCCGAGCAGTTCCGGGAGCCGCTCCGCGTAGCGCGCCAGGAGCGCCTCGTTGCGGCCGGCGCGATCACCCCGGTCCGGGATCCGGCCGCCGATCCACAGCCAGCCGGCGGATTCCTCGAGGAGCGCGTCGCAGATCGCGAGGGAGCGGGCCAGGGCGAGGCCGAGCTCGTCGCGATCGAGGAACCGGGCCGGGATCTCCGTGCTCAGGGTGGGTCGCCCGTCCTGCGCCAGGGAGAACTTCACGAACGGGAACTCCTCGTTCCAGCGGAGGAGCGTCCGGTACGACTTCCGGAACCCGTCCCCGATCGGCGGCGCGAAGTGGACCCACGAGATGAGCCCGAGGGCCGGGTCGAGGATCAGGGTGATCCGGACATCGAGCCGGCGCCGCCCGTCGAGCTCGAGGTCCCAGGCGACGATCCCGTCGCGGTCGACCCGGGTCGTCGGGGTCACCCCGAGCTCGGCCAGCCAGGCCTCGAGGTCGGCGGGCGAGGGGTTCAATGGCGCGGGGGTCGCTGGAACGGCGGGCACGCCGGCAGTCTAGCCGAGGTCGGCGTGAGGCCCGGTCAGCCGCGGTCGCGCTCGGGGACGCCGATGCGCCGTGAGACCGTCAGTCCTCGGCCCGGCGCAGGCCCCCGGCCTTGGCGCTCTGGCCGACGACGATCGCGTCCGGGTGGCGGTCTTCGCCGGCCGCGACGGCCCGCTTCGGGCGCCGTGCGGCCGGGGCGTGCACCCGCTCGACCGATCCGCCGCTCTTCACCACGCGGCCCGGGAAATCGGTCGCCCGGACGCCCTCGCCGATCCGGACGTTGCGGCCGATCCGGGTCCCGCGGGGGATGACCGAGCGCTTGCCGATGACGCTGATCCCGGTGATCAGCCGGGTCGGCTCGCGTCGGTTCGGCGTGTCGTCCCCGCCCTCGCCGACGATCGCGCCGGGACCCACGGTGACCTCCTTGTCGAGGATCGCCCGGTCGACGACCGCCCCGGTCCGGACGACCGTGTCGAACATGAGGATCGAGTCGCGGACGACCGCGCCTACGTCCACCCGGACGCCCGGCGAGAGGACCGAGTTCACGACCGTGCCGTTGATCACACAGCCGTGACTGACCAGGCTCTTGTGAACCTGGGCGGTCTGGCCGATCAGGGCCGGCGCGCGCTCCTCGGACCGGGTGTGGATGACCCAGTCCTTGTCGTAGAGGTCGAGCTCGGGATGGTCCTCCAGGAGGGCCATGTTCGCCTCCCAGAACGACTGGATCGTCCCGACGTCCTGCCAGTAGCCCTCGAACCGGTAGCCGAAGACCCGGGCCCCGCCGTCGATCATCGCCGGGATGACGTGGGAGCCGAAGTCGGTCCGGTCCTCCCGGAGCCAGCGGCGAAGCGCCTTCTTGGAGAACACGTAGACGCCCATGCTGGCGAGGTCGCTCTTGGGCAGCTTGGGCTTCTCCTGCCACTCGACGATCCGGCCGGTCTCGTCCATGCCCAGGATCCCCATCCGGGTCGCGTCGGAGAGGGGCACCCGGCGCACCGCGATCGTCACGTCCGACCGTTTGCGCCGGTGGGCGGCCAGGAACGGGCCGTAGTCCATCTTGTAGATGTGGTCGCCGGCCAGCACGAGGATGTCCTCGGCGGCGGAGTGCTCGAGGACGTTGAGGTTCTGGAGGACCGCGTCGGCGGTGCCCCGGTACCACTCGGCGACCCTTCCCCGCGCGATGTAGGGCTGGAGCATCTTGACCCCGCCCCGGTTCCGGTCGAGATCCCACGGGCGGCCCAGGCCGATGTGGTCGTTCAGGGAGCGGGGGTTGTACTGGGTCAGCACCACGACGTCGTCGATCTCCGAATTCACGCAGTTGCTGAGCGTGAAGTCGATGATCCGGTACTTGCCGCCGAACGGCACCGCCGGCTTGGCCCGCACCGACGAGAGGATGGAGAGACGCTCGCCTTCGCCGCCGGCGAGGATCACGGCCATCGTCGGTTTCATCGTGACGTCCCTTCAGGCTCCGGGCCCGTCGAGGGGGTCCCCTGGCGCGATGCTAGCACGCGGTCGAGCGCGGCCGGATCGTCTCAGGGTGAACGTTCGGTAAACCTTCGGGGACGGCCCCTGATCGGGGAGCTGCCCGCTACAGGAACAGCCGCGGATTCACGAACGAGCCGTTCAGCTCCACCATCCAGTGGAGGTGCGGCCCGGTGGTGTGGCCGGTCATCCCGACGTAGGCGATGACCTGGCCGGCGCTCACCTGCTGCCCGACGCGAACTGCGATCCGGTGGCGGTAGGCGTCGACGTGGGCGTACCAGGTGAGCAGGTTCTCCGAGTGGGCGATGATCACGATCCAGGCCCCGTCCGACAGGGGTCCGGTGAACACGACCCGGCCGGGACCGGCGGCGCGGATCGGCGTATATATCGGTGCGGCGATGTCGATCCCGTTGTGGAAGTGGGCGCAGTCGCCGAAGCGCGGCTCCCAGCCGAAGCCGGTGCAGCCGAACTCCTGGGTGATCGTTCCGGCGAGCGGCCAGCGCAGCGAGCCGTTGTACTGCGAGGGGATCCCGCCGCCCTGGTACTGCTGGGCGACGAGCGCGTCGATCCGGCGCTTGAGGGAGGCCTGGGCGGCGGACTCCGCGCGGATCGCCCGGCGCAGGGCGGCAGCGTTGCCGGCGAGCTTCTGATAGGCGTGCTGCTGGATCGCGAGGGCGCGCTTCGTCTGCGCCTCGAGCTTCTTCAGCTGGGCCTTCGCCGTCTTGAGGTCCGCCAGGCTCCGGTCGAGGACCTTCTTCTGGGCGGCCGTCTGGGCCCGCAGCTGGCCCGTGTCGAACCGGGTCTGGGCGACCGTCTGGCGGAGGGCGAAGAGCGTCTCCTGGTCCTTCGCGATCTGCTCGGCGAGAACGCGGTCCTGGTTGCCGATGTCGATCAGATAGCCGACGTCCGACAGGACGTCGGAGAACGAGTCGGCCGACAGGATCGTCTCGAGCACCGAGGTCCGATCGCTGTCGTAGGCGGCCCGGATCCGGTCGGCCAGGAGTTCCCTGCGCTGTCTGAGCTGGACCTCCTTGGCGTCCTGTTCCGCCTGGATGTCCTCAAGCTGGGCGTCGAGGTCGGCGAGCTGCGCGACCTGGGCGTTGTAGGCCTTCTTGACGGCGTTCACCCTGGCCGTCATCCGGCCGATCCGGGCCTTGACCTCAGCCAGGTCGGCATTGATGCCGCCGAGCTTCGCGGAAGTGTCCCGGATCTCGGCACGGAGGTCCGTCTGGAGCCCGTTGAGCTGGGCGACGGCCTTCTTCTGGGCGGCGACCTTGGCCGCCAGCGCCTTCTGCCTGGCGAGCGCGTCGGACAGTTCGTCCCCGGTCGCGATCGGCGCCCCGAACGCTCCGGCGAGGAGCGGCACGAGGAGCGCGACGAGAAGGGCGAACCGAAGGGGGGCGCCGAATCAGGGTGCGGTGGCTGATCACGAGGGCGACGTCACGGTGCGAGCAAACTCCGTTGTTCACGTCGTCGGGCGACGCGGGTGGCGGCTACGCCCGCCGGTACGCGCCGTCCCTGTGGGGGCACATCCTCAGGACGACTCCGGCTTGCCGGCATGATACCCCCGTCGCGCCACCCCGCCGCGCGATCGATCAGGTCCGCAGGAGGATCGCCCACAGCGCGCCGAGGATGAGGAACGGGCCGAACGGGATGTAGCTCTTCAGGGTGATCCGCCGGGCGACGAGCAGGACGACGATGACGGCGCCGGCGAGGAAGACTCCCGAGACCACGCCGACGAGCGTCCGGTACGCCCCCGAGATGAGCCCGACGGTCACCAGCAGCTTCACGTCCCCCAGCCCGAACGCCCCCGGCCCGAACGCCAGGGACGGCAGGTAGAGGGCCGCCGGGATGGCCACCGCCGCCAGCACGGCCGGCACGAGCGCGGCGCCGACGAGCGGATCCCGGCCGCTGAGCGCGTAGAGGAATGCGAGGGGGATCATCGGCAGGGTCAGGACGTCCGGCAGGAGCCGCTGGTCGAGATCGGTCGCCAGGAGCAGGACGAGCACGACGACGTACGCCCCGAAGACCGCCAACTCGAGGCCACCGAGAGGGACCGGCGAGGCCGACAGTTCGACCGTGGGGCCCAGGGCGGCCTCGAACCGCAGGGGCAGGGCGCCCAGCCCGGTCGCGCCGAAGATGGCCACGACCAGGGTCCGCCAGCCGACGGGCCGGCCGGCCACGAACCCCTCGTCGTGCTCCGGCCAGCGCACGCTTATCCGGTCCGCGAGCACGCCCCAGGCGAACCCGACGAGCGCCAGGAAGACCGCCAGCGGCGCGACCGTCGACGCCGGCCGTCAGCCGCGCCCCGGCGAGGGCGAGCTCGACGAGCGTCGCGTGGGTGACGCCGTTCGCGCCGCGCGCGGCGTAGGGCATCGCCTTGCGGAAGTAGCCGGTTCCGCCGATGTCGAGATGGACCCACGGCCTGGTCACGAACTCGCGCAGGAAGAGCCCGCTCTTGACCAGCGAGCCCTCGGCCGAGCCGGAGTTCTGGAGGTCGCCGTACCAGCTCTCCATGTCCTGGACGTAGTCGTCGACGAGCGGGATCTGCCAGTAGCGCTCGCCGGCCCGGGCGCCGGCCGCGATCACCTCGTCGTACCAGTCCTGGGGCGTCCCGAACGCCCCGGTCACGAGGTTGCCGAGCGCGCGCGAGACCGCGCCCGTGAGGGTCGCGACATCGACGAGGTGGGTCGCCCCGAGCTGCTCCGCGTAGGTCATCGCGTCGCCGAGGATCAGCCGGCCCTCGGCGTCGGTGTTGGTGATGTCGACCCTCTTGCCGTTCAGCGCCTTGACGACGTCGCCGGGCCGGGTCGAGTGCGGCCCGGGCATGTTCTCGACCGCCGGCGCGACCGCCAGGAGCGGCGTGCCGGGGGCGAGCCGGGCGACCGTCGCGATCGCCGCGATGACGGTGCAGGCCCCGGTCTTGTCCATCTTCATCTCTTCCATCCGGTCGGCCGGCTTGATGGAGATGCCGCCGGAGTCGAAGCAGACGCCCTTGCCGACGATCGCGAGGTGGCGGCCGAGGGCGTCCTTCTCCCCCTTCGCCGCCGGAGCGCATGACGATCATCCGGGGCGGGTTGTCGCTGCCCCGGCCGACCGCCATGAACATGCCCATCCCGAGCGCGGTCGCCCGCTCGGGCTCGATGACGTCGATCCACAGCCCGTGGCGCTCGGCGATCGCGGCCGCCTCGTCGGCGAGGACCGCCGGGCTGACGTCGTTCGAGGCGCGATTCGAGAGGTTCCGGGCGGTGTTGGCGCCCTCGCCGATGATCCGGCCGCGCTCGGCGGCCGCGGCCAGGCCGACGGCGTCCCCGCCCGGGGCGATGAGGATCAGCTCGTCGAGCGGCGGCGGCGCCGACTCGACCTCGTCGCGGTAGATCGCCCTTCGGGTCGTAGCGTCCCCTCGACGACGCCGCGGGCGAGGAGCTCGACGACGACCGGGGCGCCGCCGTCGATCCGGGCGGCGAGATCCCCGACCCAGATCGCCAGGCGACGGACGGTGCGGCCGCCGAGCCGCCGCTCGATCGTCGCGCCGAGTCGATGGATCGTCTCGCGGTCGACCTTGTCGGGGTCCCCCGCACCGACCGCGACGAGGCGCTGGGCGGGCAGCTCGCCCGCGGCGGCGAGGGTCGAGCCGTAGCGCTTGCCGGACAGCTCGCCGAACGCCGCCAGGGCGCGCAGCTCGCCGCCGCTCCGCCGGTCGAGCTCGTCGAGCGGGCCGTCGAACGCGGGCTCCCCGACGATCGGGATCGCCAGGACGTCCGTGGCGACATCCCAGGGCTGATCGGTCGCGATTCGCAGGTCCATCGAGCGTGGGTCCTCCCGGCGGGCGCGCCGCCGACCTGTGGCGGGTCTGGGTGAAGGACGCCAGTGTAGCGGGGAGCCCCGGGGCCGGGCTACGGCATCGGCGTCGGCGTCGGCTCCGGGGTCGGCTCGGCCAGCGCGTCGACCGCGGCCGCCAGCCTGGCTCTCGCCTGCTCGATCTCGATGACCGCCTGGTTCATCCCGCCGCGCGCGACGTCGGACATGATCACGACCAGGGCCCGGCCATCCGGCGGGAGGTTCGCCTGGGCCGTCCTGACCTCGTCGAACGCCGCCCGGATCTCGGCCGTCACCTTCCCCTTGGACTTGGCGAGCAGCGTCCAGACCCTGCGGACCGCCGTGTCGAACGCCGCGTTCCGGTCGATCCACTCGGTGAGCACGCCGACGTCGACCGTCTTCGCGAGCTGGTCCCGGAGCCCGGCCGACGTCGGCCAGCGCCGCATCCGCCTTGTCGAGCGCCGCCAGCGCCTTCTTGTACGAGCCCTTCAGGCCGAGCGCCGCCGCCTGGACGGCGAACGTGTCGTGGTCGGCCAGGCTCGTCGTCAGGCCGATCGCCGCGAGGCTGCCGCGGGTGAGCGCCGACCAGGACACGGACAGCCCGTCCGTGGCGGACAGCGCGGCGACGAGCCGGTCGTAGCGCGACCGCAGTGCGGAGCCGATCCGGGTCACGTCGTCCGGCCCGATCCCGGGGACCGCGGCCAGCCGTCGCCGGAGCGCCTCCGTTGCCGCCTCGATCTCGGTGACCTGCGCCTCGCCGTCGGCGACGGCCGTGCGCACGGCGGCGATCCGCCGGTCGACCAGGGCGACGAGCGCCTTCCGCCCGATCCCGCCCAGCGAATCGACATCGTCGGACAGCGCGGCCAGGTCCCCGGCGGCCGCGGTCAGCTCGGGCTCGAGCGCCCGGTCGGTCGTCCAGGTGAGCTCCGGCCGGATCCCGCCGACCGGTGGGCGGTTCGCGGCCGCGACGATCCCGGAGACGCCGAGGGAGAGGACCACGGCCACGGCCAGCCAGAGCACGGCGGCGGCGATGCGGCGAAGTGCGTCGGTCATCGACTCCTCGGACGTCCCGGCGCCGCGCGGACGATGCGCGGCGTCGTGCGGGGAGCGTAGCATCGGCGGGATGACCGAACCGCTCGCGTCGACCGCCCGGGGCCGAGCGCCCGCCCCGGCCACCCGCCCCGGCCGCGCGGGGCTCGCCCCGGCCGCGCTGCGCCGGCTGGTCGAGGCGATGCCGAAGGCGGAGCTGCACCTCCACCTGGACGGGTCGCTCCGGGTGGAGACCGCGCTCGAGCTCGCCCGGACGCGGGGGGTCGATGCACCGCGGACCTACGCCGGCATGTTCGAGGCCGCTCGTCGGGCCGGAGCGGACGGCCTCCCAGGCCGAGCTCCTCGAGCGATTCGACCTGCCGATCGCGCTCCTCCAGGACGCCGAGGCGCTGGAACGGGTCGCCGGCGAACTCGTCGAGGCGAAGGCCGCCGAACAGGTCCGCTACGTCGAGATCCGCTGGGGGCCGGCGCTCCACACCCTGCGCGGGCTCCCGTTCGCCGACGGGATCGCCGCCGTGTGCCGGGGCGCGACGGCCGCCGGCGCGCGGACCGGGACCGTCGTGCGGCTCATCTGCACGGCCCTGCGGTCCCACGACGCGGCGTCGAACCTCGCCCTGGCCGAGACGGCCGCGCGGTTCCGCGATGCGGGGCTGGTGGGCTGGGACCTCGCCGGCGCCGAGGAGCGGTTCCCGGATCCGCTCGCGTTCCGACGGGCGTTCGAGGCGGCGCGGGCCGGCGGCCTGCGGATCACCCTCCACGCGGGCGAGTGGGGTGGAGCGGCGCAGGTCCGGCGGGCGCTCGCGCTCGAGCCGGAGCGGATCGCCCACGGCCCGGGCGCCGCGGACGACCCCGCGCTCGTGGCCGAGCTGATCGCCCGCGGCGTCACGCCTGGACCTCTGCCCGACGAGCAACGTCCAGGCCGGGATCGTGCGCGTCCGTCGCGGACCATCCGCTGGCGCGGCTCCACCGTGCCGGCGTGTCGGTCACGCTCTCGACGGACGACCTGACGGTCTCGGACGTCTCCCTCTCCGAGGAGTATGCCCGGGCCGTCCTCCAGGGCGGGCTGACCCTGCCCGAGCTGTGGGCGATCGACCGGCGGGCGCTCGAGGTCGCCTTCGCCGATGCGGCCACCCTCGCGCCCCTGCGGGCCGAGCTCGCCGCCTGGGGCGCGGTCGTGCCGGAGCTCACCGGGTAGCGCCGCGGGCCCGGCGGCCGATCCGGTCCGGCGGCCGATCCGGTCGGGTCGGCCGTGGCGTCGGCGTTCGGTCACGGACCCGGCCGGACTTCGATCCGATCGATGGGTTCTGGGGGTTTCGGTCGGACGATGGCGCGAATCACCCGGCAAGCCGCCGGATCCATCGACAGGACCGATCAACGCCGCGCGTTCCGCATGCTCCCGAGCCGGATTGCGGCGCGAACCATCGAAACCGATCGAAGAGGTCGATGACGAGGGCAAGCCTCACCATCCTCCGGCTCGGTCGGTTCGGGTCAGACGGGTCGGCTTGGCCTGGTGCGAGGCGCTCGAGGGCGGCGTCAGCCCGCGGCCAGGCGCTCGAGGGCCGCGGCGAGCTCGGCGGCGTCGGCGGCGACCGCGGTCGGCTGCTCGTCCGGGGGGAGCGCCGCGATCTGGGCGCGGGTCGTCACGCCGGTGAGCATGAAGACGCAGCGGGCGCCGACCGCCCGGGCCGCGGCGAGGTCCGTGCCGATCCCGTCGCCGATCATGACCGCGTCGCGCGGGTGGGCGCCGACCGCGTGGGCCGCCAGCTTGAGGAGGAGCGGGGCGGGCTTGCCGATCGTGATCGGGCTCGTCCCGGCGGCCGTCTCGACCGCGGCGACGATCGCGCCGGCGCCCGGCATGAGCCCGCGCTCCATGGGATAGACCGGGTCCCGGTTCGTGGCCACGAAGCGAGCACCATGACGGACCGCGTCGGCGGCGACCGCGATCCGGCCGTAGGTCACCCCCGGGTCGAGCCCGACGACCACCGCGTCGGGCCGGCCGGCCGCCTCGAAGCCGTCCGTGCCGTTGGTCCTGGCGCGGGCGGCAGCCGTGGCGGCGCCGACGACGTCGAAGCCGCAGTCCCTCAACTCGCGCCGGAGGCCCGGCCCGCCGAGCGCCAGGATCCGCTGCGGCCGCGGGACGAGCTCGGTCAGGTAGATCGCCGTCGCGCGCGGGGAGCTGACGACCCGATCCGCCGAGACGGGCGCGCCCATCGCCGCGAGCCGGGCGACATAGTCGGCTCGGTAGTGCATGGAGTTGTTCGTGACGTAGACGACGTCGTCGCCCCGGGCCGCGCGGTCGGCGAGGACGGCGGCCACGCCCGGGACGGCGTCGGCGCCGCGATAGACGACGCCGTCGAGATCGACAAGAAGGAGCACTGCCGCATCGTAGCGTCCGCGGCCCGATCCCCGCCTCGGAGGCCGTCAGGGCGGGGAACTGTCAACATGGCGGCGTGACCCGACCGACCCGCCCACCAAGCGCTCGACCCGGTGCGCCGCGACCGGCCCCACGCCCCGCGGCGCGCCCCGGCGCCCCAGCACGCGTGCCCGGCCGGGCCGGAGGCGGCCACGACCCGCTGATCGGGGTCGAGCGGCTCCTCGTCGACGGCTCGAACCTGCTCCACGCCGTGAGCCGCGGCGCCGGTCCCGCGCCCGCGGCCACGCTCATCGGCCGGCTGCGGGCGCTGATCCCGCCCGCGATCCGCATCGAGCTCGTCTTCGACGGCCCGCCCGAGTTCGGCCTCCGCGGCACGCGGATCGCCTCGGGGCTCACCGTCCGCCACTCGGGCCGCTACACCGCCGACTCGCTCATCGACCGGCTGGTCGCGGACGCGATCGGGACCGGCGGCACGCCCGACCAGGCCTTTGCGGTCGGTGCCTCCATCCTGGTCGTGACCGATGACGCGGAGCTGGCCTGGGGGACCCGCCGACGCGGCGCCCGGACGATCGGCGCGGAGTGGCTCGTCCGCCGCCTCGCCCGGCCGGCCCTCAGCGCACCCGCAGCCGGCAACCCGCGGCCGGCGCGACCCGCGGGCCCGCCGGCCGGTCGAGACGACGCGGACGAGGCTCGCCCCGGCTGGCGCCCCGGCCGCGGTGCGACGAAGAAGACCGGCAACCCGAAGCGCGGCCATCCGCCGGGAAGCTGACCGACGAAGCTGACGCGGCGCCGACCGCCCGGCTAGAATGCCGCCGTGAACCTCGTCGACCAGGTGGACCAGATCTGGAGCGGGCTCCTCGAGCTGACGGCCAAGCTCGTCATCCCGGACTGGGGCGCCCTGATCGGCCTGCTTCCGCTGTTCCTGCTCGTCGGGCTGATCGGCCCCCTGCTGAGCCTGGCCGCCCTCGGCTGGGTCGTCTATCTCGTCCGCAGGCCACGGGCCAAGCTGAAGCTGATCGAGGGCGCCTACGCCGCCCCGCGCGACGCCGGCGGCCGGCCCGCCTACCCGACCGGCGTGCCGTACTGCGCCCGGGACGGGCTCGTCTTCCCGGGCGGCGCCACGCTGTGCGACCGCTGCGGCGAGGAGCTCGCAGTCACCTGCCCGAAGTGCGGGATCGGCCGGCAGGCGCGGGTCGGCACCTGCGCCAACTGCGGGCTCATCCTGAAGATCGACCGTAACGCCGAGAGCCGGGCCCTTCGCCCGGCCGGCCCACCGCCCGGCGGCGCCGCAGCCGCCTGATCAACCCGGAACCGCGCCCTGCTCGCGGGCGTCCCTGAGGCACGACATGGCCAGCGCGTCCCAACTCCTCTTCGTCCTCGGCGTGATCGCGGTCGCGCTCGCCTTCGCCGCCCACGTCGGGCACGCGGTCCTCCTCGCGAACGGTCGCCGCTCGCTCCCCCGCCTCGTCACTGCGCGGCAGCCGGCCTACGCCGGCGTGGTCACCGGCAGCTTCGCCGAGCGGACGGCCGCCGGACGCGAGCGCGGCGGCGCGGAGCCGGCCAGCCCGGTCTCCCGGAGCGCGAACGTCCTCGGGCTGCTCGCCGTCGCGCTGCTCGGCACGTCCCTCCTCGTCCGCGGGATCGCGGTCGGGCGTGGGCCGTGGGGCAACATGTTCGAGTTCACCGAGGCGTTCGGCTTCACCATCCTCGCCGGCTACCTCCTGCTCGAGCGGCGCTACCCGATCCGGGCGATCGGGTCGATCCCGTTCGCGGTCGCCCTCGCGCTCCTCCTCTTCGCCTCGAGCCTCCCGAGCAACATCAAGCCGCTGGTGCCCGCCCTCGACAACGCGCCGCTCCTGACGATCCACGTCGGGATGGCCACGATCTCGTACGGGATCTTCGCGACCTCCTTCGCGGCCGGCGTGGGCTACCTGGTCCAGGGGCAGAAAGACCGCTTCGCCTGGCTGCCCTCGCACAAGGTCCTCGACGAGGTTGCCTACCGGGCCGTGATCGTCGGCTTCCCGGTCTTCGCCACGATGATCGTCCTCGGCAGCTGGTGGGCCTCGATCGCCTGGTCCCGCTACTGGGGCTGGGACCCCAAGGAGACCGCGGCGCTGGTCACCTGGCTGGTCTACGCGGTCTACCTCCACGCCCGCAACCAGCGGTCGTGGGCCGGGCGGCCCGCGGCGCTGCTGCTGGTCGTCGGCTTCGCGATGGTCCTGGTGACCTACTCCGGCAGCCTGTGGTTCTCCGGGCTGCACGCCTACTCCGGGCTGAACTAGCGCCAATCCCGGCCGAGCCGCACGGGCGGGACCGAAGGGGCCGAGCGGAGAGCGGGTGCAGCCGGCGCGCGCGGCTTTCCCGAGTCCTGGCCAGATTGTCACCCGTGGACCGTTGGGTCCGATCTTCCGCGCTTCCAGGCGTCGGTCGACCGTCCGCCCGCCGAGACCGTCCCGGCCCGCGCTCAGCCCGGTTCAGGAGACCCGCTCCGAAGGGCGACGAACCCGCCGAACGGGCACAGGATCGGACCGTACGGTCTGTGCATGGGATTCTGGCCAGAGGGACAGAGCGGCGATCGCGCGGTCCGGGTCACGCAGCCAGCGCCGCACGCCGCGGCCATCGACCGGGAAGGCAGCCCGCAACATCGCGCCGTGGACAGCGATCCGCCGCCGGTTCGTCCGACCAGGTGCCACCACGACCCAGGTTGAGACGGTCAGCGGCTGGTACCCAAGCTCGGCCGCGATCCGCGCGGCCAGTCGGCGCTTCCGGTCCACGCCGCCCACCAGGTCGTTGACATCGACGATGTCGGTCTTGAGCTCGATGATGAGGAGGGCTCGTCGGGCTGGGTGCCAGGCGACGACATCGACGATTCCGCGCTCGCCGTAGATCGAGAACGAAACCTCGGGCCGGATCGTCCAGTCCGGCAGGTCGGCCCGGAAGGCCCGCGCCACGGCCTCATGAAGCGCCGAATGGCGTGCGTTCAGCAGCCGGTCGAGATCGCCGGCCCGCCACCGACCCAGCAGGTCCACCCGGATGTCGAGGACGGCCGCGATCCAGCGAATGGCGTCGACCGACAGTGAGCCGAGGTGACCACGCTCGAGCCGGGAGACCGTCGACGTCGAGACGCGCGCCGCCGCCGCCAGGTCGCGCTGGCGCCAGCGCCGCCGGATCCGGATCAGCCGGACCGCCGCTCCGAGCCGTTGGTCGTCCATCGCGCCAGTCTGGCGCGGGCCGATAAACCGCCACGTATCCGGCCCAACCGAACGCCTGCACTGCCGGGACGCCAGGCCCGGACCCAATGAGCCGAGCGGATCGTGACCGGCGGTCCGCGGCCATCTACCATCGGACGGACAACAGTCCCCGTTCTCACTCGCGGAGGTCGCGATGAGCCTGGTCCTCGACTCGCTCAGCAAGCGGTTCGGGAGCGTACAGGCCCTCGACGGGATCAGCTTCGCCGTGGAGCCGGGCCAGGTGTTCGGCTTCCTGGGGGCGAACGGCGCGGGCAAGACGACGGCGATGCGGATCATCCTCGGGATCCTCCGGCCGGACACCGGCACGGTGACCTGGCGCGGCCAGCCCACCCGACGGCTCCCTCGCCGGACGTGGGGCTACCTGCCCGAGGAGCGCGGGCTCTACCCGCGGATGAAGGTCCTCGACCAGCTCGTCTTCTTCGCCGCCCTGTACGGGGTCCCCCGGCGGGATGCCGCCCGCGAGGTCCGCGACTGGCTCGAGCGGTTCCGCATCCCGGAGTACGCCGACCGCCGCGCCGAGGAGCTGTCCAAGGGCAACCAGCAGAAGGTCCAGTTCATCGCCGCGATCCTCCACGACCCCGAGGTCCTGCTCATGGACGAGCCGTTCACCGGCCTCGACCCGGTCAACGTGGCGCTCCTCAAGGAGGCCTTCGTCGAGATGCAGGGACGGGGCAAGACGATCGTCCTGTCGACCCACCAGATGGAGATGGTCGAGGAGCTGTGCGAGGCGATCGTGATCATCGACCGCGGCCGGATCGTCGTCGGCGGACCGGTCCGCGAGGTCAAGCGGGCGAGCGGCCGGCGGGTCGTCCGGCTGGGCGTGACCGGCGATCCTGCGCTGCCCTGGCTGGTCGGCGACGGCGTCCGGCTGGTCCGCGCCGGCGAGGACTACTCGGAGCTCGAGGTCGGGCCGGGGCGCGATCCCGAGTCGATCCTGCGGGACGCCCTCGCCCGGGGCGAGCACGTCACCCGGTTCGAGATCGCCGACCCCTCGATCGAGCAGATCTTCATCGAGCACGTCGGGCGACCCCCGAGCGATGAGAAGCGGCTGGCAGCGGCTGCCGCGACGGCGAAGGGCGAGCGCCGATGAACCCGGCCGGCCTGCGAGCCACCCTGCGCAACATCCTGACCGTCGCCCGGCGCGAGTTCACCTGGCGCGGGCGAACCCGGACGTTCGCCTTCTCGACCGCGATCCTCGTCGTCATGGCCGTCGGGGTCGCCCTCGCACCGGTCCTCCTGCGCGTCGTCAACCGGCTCGACACGGCGGATCGGCTGGCCGTCCACGAAGGGACCGCCGCGCCGTCAGTGTCAGTCGCGCCCGCCCTCGAGGCGCTCCTCAACGCCACCCGGGACGCCAGCCTCCAGGGTACCCAGGGAGCGAACCCCGGCGGGTTCATCGTGACCGCCGTGACCGACCTGGCCGCCGCCCGCGCCGACGTGGAGGCCGGCCGACTGAAGGGCGTTCTCGCCCTGGAGCGGACCCCGGCCGGCGACCTGGCGTTTACCCTCTACTCGAAGATGCAGCCGTTCGAGCGGACGCCCCAGCTCATCCAGCAGGCCGTCACGGCGCTCACGATCCAGGACCGCCTGGCGCGCAGGGGGATCCCGCCGGGCGACCAGGCCGTCCTCTTCGCGCCACCCGCGTTCGAGCACGCCCCGCCGAGCGGGTCGGCCAACGGGCCCGGCTCGACCGAGCAGCTCATCGGCGGCTCGATCATCGGCTTCGCCCTGACGATCTTCATCTTCATCGCGATCATGCTCTACGGGCAGTGGGTGGCGATGAGCGTCGCCGAGGAGAAGAGCAGCCGGGTGATGGAGATCGTCCTCGGCGCCGCCAAGCCGTTCGAGCTGCTGACCGGCAAGGTGATCGGGGTCGGGGCGCTTGGGCTGGCCCAGTACGCGATCGTGTTCATCCCGACCGTCCTGGCGATCGTCTTCCAGGACCGGATCGCCGCGCTGATCCTGGGCGGGACGGCGTCGAGCGGCCTGCCGTCCGGGCTGACCGTGCCGCTCCTCGCGGCGTTCGGCGTCTTCTTCGTCCTCGGCTTCGCGCTGTACGCCACGCTCTACGCGGGGGTCGCGTCGCTGGTCAGCCGCCAGGAGGACGTGAACCAGATCGTCGGGCCGCTGACGATGATCTCGACCGCGGGCTACATGATCGCGGCCTACTCGAGCTCGGGGCTCATCGAGATGAGCTCGTCGATCGTCCGGCTGCTGTCGTACATCCCGTTCCTGAGCCCGTACGTCATGCTCTCGCGGATGGCCCTCGGGCAGGTCGAGCCGTGGGAGCCGGTCCTGGCGATCGCGATCCTGGTCGTGACGATCCTCGGCGCGCTGTGGCTCGCCGCCCGGATCTACGGCGCGGGCGTCCTGCTGTACGGCCAGAAGCCCAGCCTCCGGAACTTCGTCCAGGCGCTCCGCACCGGCTGACCGGCGGGCGGGCGAGGCTGAGCTTCCGGCCGCGGGGCCGCATTCGTTCCGGCCGCGAGGCTGCGCTTCCGGCCCCGATATCAGCGCCATTGCTACCAGGCGGGGTTCCGGTCCCGAACGATGACCCGTGGTGCCGTAGCGGGCATCAGCCGGCGTGTCGGTGAGCGTGGATCGAGCGTCGGCCGATGCGCCGAGGTCGCCACCGACGCGCGCGGACCGCCCATACCCCGTCGGGTAGCAATGGTGGTGATATCCCGAGCCGGAGCCGGAGCTGGGGCCGGGGCGCGTGATAACCGCACGCCTGTTCCATTACCGTGTCGCGGAGTTGGACTCCGGACTCGCGGACCGGGGTCGCGTGACGGACTTGATGACCGGCTCGCAACTCCCGCCAGGTGGCCGCGTCCACACCCCGTCCACCGCCGGATCGGGACTGTCCACAGCCGTGGGGCGGCTGTCCACGCAGGAGCCCAGAATCGTCCACATCCACAGCATGTAGCGGTGCATCGTCGGGAGACACCACAACATGTTGTGGTTTGGGGCTTGACGACCCTGTCGACCGAGCGTATCGTGAGGGAGTCGCTCAACCGATCGGAGCCGGCCCGGGACGGCCGCCAGGACCGCACAGAACACGGTCCCGCGGAGTCACCCGCCCCCTCCCCGAGGACGGACGGCAGGAGGCACAGTCGCAGCTACGCCGGGGGGATCCCGGCCCGGACGTCCCCGCTCCCGGCACCGGCCAACCCTCGGCACGGCCCGGGCACGAACCACCCCAGGGCCCAGCAGCACCCACCCCAGAACCCAGCCCAGCGCGTGGAGGAGAGAGCACGATGGCCCGAGTCGCCGGCCAGGGAGTCCCGGTCATGGAGCAGGGAGCGAAGAAGACCGTGGGCAAGGACAAGCTCACTCCGCGCCACCACGGCCCGTACGGCGTCAGCTTCAACGGCCAGAACCCGGACGGCACGCCGGCCCGGGGCCTCACCTTCGAGCGCCGCTGGACCCGCCCGGGCGTCCATCCCTACGACGAGATCGCCTGGGAGACGCGGACCGCCGCGATCGGCAACGAGTCGGGCAAGCTCGTCTTCGAGCAGAAGGACGTGGAGGTCCCGGCCTTCTGGAGCCAGCTCGCGACCAACGTCGTCGTGAGCAAGTACTTCCGCGGCCACATCGGCACGCCGGAGCGCGAGACGAGCGTCCGCCAGCTGATCGACCGCGTCGTCAACACGATCTGCGCCTGGGCGGAGACCCAGCACTACTTCGCCGCGGACGCGGACCTCGACGCGTTCCGCGCGGAGCTCACCCACCTCCTCGTCCACCAGAAGATGAGCTTCAACTCGCCGGTCTGGTTCAACGTCGGGATCGAGCAGAAGCCGCAGTGCTCGGCCTGCTTCATCAACTCCGTCCAGGACACGATGAGCAGCATCATGGACCTGGCCAAGACGGAGGCGATGCTGTTCAAGTTCGGCTCCGGCGCCGGCTCCAACCTGAGCACCATCCGCTCCAGCCGGGAGAAGATGTCGGGCGGCGGCATGGCGTCCGGCCCGGTCAGCTTCATGAGGGGCTACGACTCGTTTGCCGGCGTTATCAAGTCGGGCGGCAAGACCCGGCGCGCCGCGAAGATGGTCATCCTGGACGTGGACCATCCGGACATCCTCGACTTCGTCGACTCGAAGAAGCACGAGGAGGAGAAGGCCTGGGCCCTCATCGAGGCCGGCTACGACCCGAGCTTCACCGGTGAGGCCTACGGCTCGGTCTTCTTCCAGAACGCCAACCACTCCGTGCGCGTCACGGACGAGTTCATGCAGGACGTCGTCGACGACCGCGACTGGACGACCCACGCCGTCGTCGACCACAAGCCGATGGAGACCTACAAGGCGCGGGACATCTTCCGCAAGATGGCTGAGGCCGCCCACCTCTGCGGCGACCCCGGCATCCAGTACGACACCACGATCAACGACTGGAACCCGGTCTCGAACTCGGACCGCCAGTACGCAACGAATCCGTGCTCGGAGTTCAGCTTCTTGAACGACACGAGCTGCAACCTCGCCTCGCCTCAACCTCATGAAGTTCGTCGGCGAGGACGGCGAGTTCGACGTCGACGCCTATCGCCACGCCGTCCGGCTGACGATCACCGCCCAGGAGATCCTCGTCGACAACGCGGCTATCCGACGCCCAGGATCGAGGAGAACTCCCACCGCTTCCGGCCGCTCGGGCTGGGCTACGCCAACCTCGGCGCGCTGCTCATGAGCCGCGGCCTGGCGTACGACTCCGAGGACGGGCACGCCTACGCCGCCGCCCTGACCTCGATCATGACGGCCGAGGCGTACCGGCAGTCGGCGATCGTCGCCCGCGACCACGGCGGGCCATTCGCCGAGTACGAGAAGAACAAGCAGCCGTTCCTACGGGTCATCGAGAAGCACCGAGTCGCGGCGCAGGAGATCCCGGAGAAGGGCGTGCCCGGGGACTTGCTGGACTCGGCGCGCACGCTGTGGGACGAGACACTCGAGCTCGGGGAGCAGAACGGGTACCGCAACGCACAGACCAGTTTGCTTGCCCCAACTGGGACTATTTCGTTCATGATGGATTGCGATACCACCGGGATCGAGCCGGACATTGCCCTGATCAAGTACAAGAAGCTCGTCGGCGAGGGCTTCCTCAAGATCGTCAACCAGACGGTCCCGGGCGCCCTCAGGAAGCTCGGCTACACGCCCCAGCAGGTCGAGGACATCCTCGCCTACGTCAACGAGCGGGAGACGATCGAGGGCGCGCCCGGCCTCAAGCCAGAGCACCTGTCGGTCTTCGACTGCGCCTTCAAGCCGGTCAACGGCGAGCGCTCCATCCACTACATGGGCCACGTCCGGATGATGGCCGCGGTCCAGCCGTTCCTGTCCGGGGCGATCAGCAAGACCGTGAACATGCCGGAAGCGGCCACGGTCGAGCAGATCGAGCAGGTCTACCTCGAGGGCTGGAAGCTCGGCCTCAAGGCGATCGCGATCTACCGCGACAACTCCAAGCGGAGCCAGCCGCTCAGCACCAGCAAGAAGAAGGACGGCGACGTCGTCGACAGCGCCGTCGTGGCCGAGCTCCGGGCCCAGCTCGCTGCCGCCCAGGCGGAGGCGGTCAAGCCGCACCGGCGCCGGCTCCCGGCCGAGCGCCAGGCGATCACCCACAAGTTCGACATCTCCGGCCACGAGGGCTACATCACCGTCGGGCTCTACCCCGACGGCCAGCCCGGCGAGATCTTCCTGAAGATGGCCAAGGAGGGCTCCACGGTCTCGGGCCTGATGGACACGTTCGCGACGTCGGTCAGCCTGGCGCTCCAGTACGGCGTGCCGCTGCGGGACCTCGTGAACAAGTTCGCCCACGTCCGGTTCGAGCCGAGCGGCTTCACCGGCAACCAGGAGATCCCGATCGCGAAGTCGATCGTGGACTACATCTTCCGGTGGCTGGGCAGCCGCTTCCTGCCGGCCGACGAGAAGGCCCAGATCGGGCTGATCAGCCGCGGCGAGGTCGTCACGGAGCCGGGGCCGATCTCGTTCGGCGGGTTTGGTGGAGCCTCGGCCGTCGCGGCTCCCACGGCCCCGCTGGCAGAGGAGGGTCCGTCGGCCGTCGACGAGGCGCTCGAGCCCGCGAAGGACCAGCCGCGGGCGACCGCGGTGGCGACCGAGCCGGCGAAGGCCGCGCTCCCGGTCGTCGAGTCCGCCGCCGCCAACGGCCACGCCAACGGCAACGGCAAGGCCAACGGCAACGGGAACGGCAGCGCCCTCGGCGCGATCGCCGCCTCCCTCGGCTCCACGAAGGTCGCCTTCACCGTCCAGGAAGACGCCCCCAGCTGCGCCGACTGCGGCTCGATCATGGTCCGCAACGGCTCCTGCTACAAGTGCCTCAACTGCGGCAGCACGAGCGGCTGCAGCTGACGTGCCCTACGCCCTCGGCGACAAGCCGATGCCGAGGCGAGCGCTCAGTCCGCTCGAAGAAGCTGTCGTCGACGGGTACGTGAAGCAGCAGACGGCCCGTGTCCCCGATATCGCGTGGCGGCCAGATGCCAGCCTCCCGGTCAGGGGCTCGAAACGCGCCGACTACTCACCGCCGTGGTATCTCGACGCAGGAGCCTGTGCGCCGGGCCGGCAGCGCCGCGTCCGACCTGACGAGCCCCTCGCTGCACACGGGAGGTTCAAACGGTCGGCCACAGCCGCCGCCAAGGCTCGATTGGGCTCCTGATGGAACGCCCGGCGTTCAGAGCCGCCGGAGTCACGCCCCTCATCGGCGGAGTTGCACTAGCCGCGTTCAGAACCAGCCTCGACCTGCCCGGCAAACGACGGTTTGAACGTGGGGTGTTCACGCAACCACGCAGCCGGGCAGGCGGGTAGCCGTGCAGTCGGCGTGATTGCAGCCCGGTGCAGGACCCCGACCCCGGCGCGGTGACCGCGGCCCCGTGCCGCTCGTGCCCGTATCCTTCGTCCATGACGCTCTACCGTTTCCACGACCCGAAGGACCTTGACGCGCCGACGCTGGTGGCGGCGTTCGACGGCTGGGTCGACTCGGGGGCGGCCGCGACGACGGCGGTCGGGCGGCTCGCTGAGGGCGGCGAGGTCGTCGCCACGTTCGACGGCGACCTCCTGTTCGACTACCGCGCGCGCCGGCCGACCCTGGAAATCGTGGATGGCCGCCTCGCCGAGCTGACGTGGCCGGAGCTGACGATCCGGCGGGCTCGGGTCGGCGGCCGGGACCTCCTCGTGCTGACCGGCGCCGAGCCCGACTTCCGCTGGCGGGAGTTCGCGGACGCCGCGGTCGAGCTCGCGAGCCGGCTCGGCGTCGTCGAGTGGATCAGCCTCGGGGCGATCCCGGCGGCGGTCCCCCACACCCGTTCGGTGCCGATCATGGGCACGGAGTCGGGCCCCGGCCTGCTCCGGGGCGATGTCCGGCCGGGGCCGGCGGGCCTGCTGCGCGTGCCGTCGGCCGCGCTGTCCGTCCTGGAGATGACGCTGGCGCGGTCGGGGACGCCGGCCGTCGGCTACTTCGCCCAGGTCCCGCACTACGTGTCCGGGCCGTACCCGGTCGCCGCGCTGGCCCTGCTCCAGGCGCTCGAGCGCCACCTCGGCGTGGAGATCGCGGCCGGCTCGCTCATCGACGAGGCCCGCGCGATGCGGACGCACCTGGACGCTGCGATCGCGGCCGACGAGACCACGCGAACCTACGTCGCGCGCCTCGAGTCCATGGTCGACGAGCAGCGCCTGCCCGCCGGCGACGAGCTCATCTCCCAGATCGAGCGCTTCCTCCGGGACCGTGGCGGCGGCGGGCAGGGCGGGCAGGGCGGCCAGGGCAGCGGCCTGCCGAACTGAGCGCATGACCCCCCGCCTCCTCGATCGCCACCTCCGCCTCCCCGGGACCCGGAACCTGCGCGACGTGGGTGGCTACCCGGCAGGCGCGAACCGCCGGACGCGCTGGCGAACGCTCCTCCGCACCGATGCTCTCGACCAGTTGCCGGCGGAGTCGCGGTCGGCCCTCATCGACCTCGGGCTCCGCTGCGTCGTCGACCTCCGCTGGCCGGAGGAGCTCGTCGAGTCGCCGAGCGTCTTCGCGACGTCGGACCGGGTGACGTACCGGAGCATCCCGCTCCTCGCCGACGATCCGACGCCGATCCACGGGCTGGCTGCGACCTATCGCCACATCTTCGACGAGCGGGCGCCGCAGCTGGCCGAGGTGGTCCGGACACTCCTCGCGCCGGAGGGGCTGCCGGTAGTCATCGGCTGCGCGGCCGGCAAGGATCGGACGGGCGTGGCGATTGCTCTCCTGCTCGCGGCCATCGGCGTACCTGACGACGTCATCGTCGCCGACTACGCGCTGTCGGGCGAGGCGTTCGGAAGCGAGCTCGCCGACGATCCGCACCTCCAGGACTGGCGGGCCCAGCCGATCCGGGTCGATTGCCCGCCCGAGTACATGGTCGAGGCGCTCCGTCACCTCGAGGGGCGCCACGGCGGCGCCGCCGCGTTCCTCCGCGAGCACGGCCTGACCGACGCCGAGCTCGACCGCCTCGGCGAGCTGCTGACCGAACCGACCTGAGCGCGGTCCACAACGGCGACTGGATCGCCGCCGAGGGCGCCCGGGCCGGCTGGCCCGGCGAGACGATGCGCAAGGACGAGGAGACAACCGACGCCCAGCGGACGGCCTTCCGGAACGGCGGATCGAGCCTGGACCGGCCCGCCAGCGGCCGGAACCGTACCTCAGTAGCCGCCGGCGTAGAGCAGGTACCCGTAGTAGAGCGTCTTGCCGCCGCTCGTGATCGGGCTGCTCGGGTCGCCGACGAAGCCGTACCCCGGTTGAGCCGCCAGTCGAGCCGCCGCGTCGCTGCGAAGTTTCGAGATCACACTCGAGGGTCCGCCGGAGCAGTCCCCATGGGCGATGCACAGCGCGGCGGCCCCGGTCACGTGGGGCGAGGCCATGCTCGTGCCGGAGATCGTGTTGTAGCCGCCGCCCTTCCAGGTGGACTCGATGCACACGCCCGGCGCGGCAATCGTGTGGCTCTCGTCTGTGCTGCCGACGGTCGTGAAGTTGCTGAAGTCGGCCGGCGTCTCGTCGACGTCCGTCCGGCAGGTCGGGGCGGCGCCGCCGCCAGGCGCTCCGTTGAAGTCCGCCAGCGCGGTGACGGACAGGACCTCGTTGTAGGCGGCCGGGACGAAGGTCGCCAGATCCGCGTTCGAGTTGCCCGCGGCGACGACATACGTCACGCCGGCAGCGACCGAGTTGCAGATCGCCAAATGGAGCGCATCTCCGTTGGTCTTCCCGCAATTGCCATCGTCTGAGCCGCCGCCACCCAGGCTCATGTTGGCGACCTTGATGCCGAGACTGGAGGCGTACCTGGTGACCCAGTCGATCCCGCAGACGACGGACGACCAGGTCCCCGAGCCGGCGTTGTTGAGGACGCGGACCGAGTAGATCCGCACCCCGGGTGCAACACCCACGACGCCGCTGCCGTTGTCCTTCGCGCCGATCGTGCCGGCGACGTGGGTGCCGTGACCGTTCCCGTCGCCGTAGCGGCTGGGCTTGCCCGTCGAGCAGTTCGTGCCGCCCGCGATGTTGATGTCCGGGTGCGGGCCGGAGCCGGTGTCGATGACCGCGACGGCAGGGCCCGCGACGCTTCCCGCGCCGTTGCCGGAGGCCTGGCTGCTCAGGTCGCCCTCGATCCGGTCGATCCCCGTCGGCAGCCTGTCGACGACAGCCTGGACCTCTCGGTCGGCCGAGATGAACGCCACGCGCGGGTCGGCGCGCAGCGCCGCGAGGCGGGCGTCGGGAATCGCGCCGGCGTAGCCCCTCAGGGCGAACTGGTAGACGTGGCTGACCGAGGCGCCGAATTGGGCGCCATGCTCCCGTGCGACCGCGGCGGAGTCCGTCCCGTCGCGCAGGACGACGATGTATCGCCCGCTGAGCGCGGCACCGGATGCCGGGGCGGCAATGACGAGGGCGAGGAGGACGGCGGCTGCGAGACGAAGCGTGCGGCTCACGGGAACCTCCCTGGGATCGGCACTCCGGCCGAGTGGCTGCATCGACTGAGGATCCGCATCCTACTTCCTCCGGCGGATCCCGCCAACCCCCGCCAACCCCCGCCAACCCCATCCCGCCAACCCCGACGCCTCCCGGATCCGCTCGGCCATCGATCAGGCCTCGCCGTCCCGGGCGATCCGCTCGCGGCCGTCGACGGCTCCGGGCTCGACGCCCTGATGGCCCCGACGCTCGCCATGAAGGGCGGCGCGATCGTCCGCGACGAGCGCTCCTGGCCCTGGCCGCCCGAGCCTAACCTCCGGAGACCGGCACGACGAGGACGAACCGCCCGTCCTTGCCCGGGTAGCGGCCCGTCGGTCGCTTCCAGGGCAGGTAGTCCTCGGGCAGGAGCCGGACCGGGACGAGCGCGTCGGGCGACCGCGATTCGCCCCAGATCGTGCTGATCCGCGGCCACCAGACATCCTCGATCCGGACGTGGGTGACCCGGAAGTCATCGGTCAGCGCCGGGTCCGCGGTGGCGCGGAAGCCGGACATCACCCAGGCATGGGCGCCGCGCCAGACGAGCAGCGCGGCGGGACGGCCGGTCAGCCGGATCGCCCGGGCGGCCGCCTTGACGGCTCGGGCGATCGTGCGCTCGCTGATCACCGTGTACGGCCCGAAGCCGAGCCGGTCGAGCGCCTTCGCCATGCCCTCCGGCTCGAGGCCGCGGTCCGGCGCGGGTCCCAGCTTTCGTCCCAGGCGCTGGATCTGCCGCTGGGTCGCGGCCGTCCGGTCGGCGCCGGGCGACATGACGTTGACCATCGTCTGGACGGCCGCGGCCGCGCACCAGATCTTCTCCTTCTCGGAGACGAAGTCGCCCGGGCGGTAGAGGTCCATGGCGAACGGTCCGGCCGTCGGCGGCGGGTCCAGGGCGGCCAGCGGATCGGGCGGCCGGGTCGGGGTCGGCGTGGGAGTCGGGACGGCGGTCGCAGCGGAGCTCGAGGACGGCTCCGAGCTCGGCGTGGCGCCCGGGCCCAGGTTCGGCTGGGCGACGGAAGAGGGCTCGATCCGCGCGGCGCTCGTCGGCGAACCTCCCGGTCCGGACGGCGCGCTCGACGCGGCCATCGCCACGCCGCCGACGAGGAGGAGGGCCAGCCCGAGAGCGCCGAGAGGGAGCAGTCCGGAGCGGTTCATCGGTTCGAGACCATCGTGCGATCAGCCGTAGGCAGGGTCAAGGACGCGCCCGCCGAGGGTTTCGTTGCGCGAGCGAGGATCCCGGGCGCCGCCTCATGTTGCTCCCTCAGGGCAGAACACGCGACGGGATCGAGGCGGCACGACGGGATCAGGGCAGGGCAACGGGCCGTTACGCGCCGCCGGCCCTGAGCATCGCCTTGTGGGCGCGCTTGGCCTCCTGGTAGCGGGCGAGCGCCTCGGCCGAATCGACGTCGCCGAGGGTCGCGTACCTCGGCGCCACGTCCTCCCAGCCGGGCGGCCGCACGCCGAGCCGCTTGCCGACGATCGCGATGAGCGACCTGGCCTTCATCGGGCCGAACCCGGGCAGGCCCAGGAACCGCCTCTCGAGGTCCCGGCAGTCCGTCGCCTCGGTCCAGACCCGGGCCGCGTCGCCGCCGTGGTCGCGGACGATCACGACGCACAGCGCCTGGACCTTGGCCGCCATCGCGCCCGGGAAACGGTGGAGGGCCGGCCGGCGGCGGAAGACCTCGTCGAGCTCGGCCGGGTCCATCGCGGCGATCTTCGCCGCGTCAAGCGAGCCGATCCGGCGCTGCAGCTCGAGCGGGCCGCCGAACGCCTTCTGGACGCTGACCTGCTGGTCGAGCGCGAACCCGATGAGCAGCGCCAGTGGCTCACTCACGAGGAGCCGGTCGGCCTCGTCGTTGCCGGTGAAGAAGAGTCGGTCGGGGAGTGGCGGGGTGGCAGTCATGACGGCATGGTACCGGGGTCGCTCGACGCGGGAAACGCGACCCTCGCGCATACTCGGAGCGATGGACGAAACGATCCCGGAGCCGACGACGCCCGAGCCGACGACGACCAACGAGCGGACCGACGAGCCCGACGCGTTGCCGACGCCCAGCCGAAGCCTGCACAACGCGATCGTCCTCCTCGGTGGCGTCGCCCTCGGGATCGTCCTCACCGTCGGTGGCCTCCTCGGCGCGGGGGTCCTCCGACCCGGCGGCGCCTCGGCCAGCCCCGGCGTCAGCCCCGACCCGAGCCCATCGGCCCGGACCGTCCTGCCCGCCGACGGCTCGAGCCTGGGCCTCGCCGCGGCATCGGTCACGATCGAGATCTGGGCGGACTTCCAGTGCCCGTACTGCGGCCTCCAGGCCCACGGCATCGAGCCGTCGATCGTCCGCGACCAGGTCGCCACCGGCGCCGCTCGGCTCGTCTTCCGCGACTTCGCCTTCCTGGGCCGGGAATCGACCGACGCCGCCGTCGCGGCCCGCTGTGCCGAGGCCCAGGGCCGGTTCTGGGACTACCACGACCTTCTGTTCGCCTCCCAGCAGGGCGAGAACCAGGGTGCCTTCGCCCGGAAGAGCCTCCTCGGGCTGGGGCGCTTCACCGGCCTGGACGAGGCCGCATTCGCCGCCTGCCTGGACGACCCGTCGATCGTGAAGGCGGTCGCCGACGAGACCGCCGAAGGGCGCGGCCACGGCATCGAGTCGACGCCGACGCTGCGGATCAGCGGACCCGGCGGGACCGTCCTGCTGACCGGCGTGAAGGACGCTGCGGCCATCACCGCCGCGGTTCTCCAGGCCGCGGCGCCCGCGGCGAGCCCGGCCGGATCGGCGGCCCCGGGCGCGTCCGCCACACCCTGACTCGAGCCGGGACCAGCCGATGAGCCCGATGAGCGACCTCCGGATCGACTGGCTCGGCCACGCGACGGTCCGCATCGAGCTGGACGGCCTCACGTTCCTGACCGACCCGACAGTTCGCGATCGGATCGGGCCGCTCGACCGCAAGTCGCCGCCGATCCCTCACCATGAGCTCGCCGGGGTCGATGCCGTCCTGCTCAGCCACCTCCACCACGACCACCTCGACCTCGCCTCGCTGCGCCGGCTCGGCGACCCGCGGCTCATCGTGCCCTCCGGCTCCGGCGCGCTCCTGCGGCGGGCGGGACACACCAACGTGGACGAGTTCTCGCCCGGCCAGGCGACCCACCACGGCGGCGTGCAGGTCGAGATCGTGCACGCCGAGCACAGCGGCTTCCGCCCGCCGTTCGGCCCGACCGGGCCCGCCCTCGGCTTCATCGTCTCCAACGCCCGCCACCGGATTTTCTTCGCGGGGGATACCGCGCTCCATCCCGGGATGGCGCAGATCCCCGACCTCGACATCGCCCTGCTCCCCGTGTGGGGCTGGGGTCCCCGGCTCCGCGGCGGTCACATGGACCCGGTCATGGCCGCCGAGGCGCTCGCGCTCCTCCGGCCACGGATCGCGGTGCCGATCCACTGGGGGACGTTCTGGCCCAAGGCGATGGGCTCCGTCCGGCCGCACCGGCTCCGGCGGCCGGGCCACGACTTCCGCGAGGCGGCCGCGGAGCTGGCCCCGGAGGTGCGCACGGTCGTGACCATGCCCGGCCACCGGATCGCCCTGCCGCGCTGATCCGGACGTCCGTGGCGCGGGCGCACCGCAAACGGTGGCCCATTCGGGCCATCCCCTCCCCTGACCTTCGGCCTCGGGGTATCCTCGCGGGCCTACGATCCGTCCGCAGCTCGGGTGCTCCGACATGTCATTCGACACTCAACGGGGAATCGCGTCCCGCCGTCGCCTCGCCTCCGCAGCCACGAGCCTCCTGCTCGTCATCGGCCTGCTCGTCGCCACCGTCGGCCCGGTCGCCGCCGCGACCGTGAAGCGGACCTGGACCGCGAAGGTCTCGACCAGCGGGACCGCCCAGGTCCTGGGCTACACGGACGGCCTCGGCCGGTTCGCCCTCCATCTCGGCGGGCTGAAGGCGAACACGAGCTACCCCATCCGCATCGTCAGGGGCACGTGCGCCAGCCCGGGCACGACGATCTTCTCGTTCGTCGCGTCGACCTCCACGGCGGACGGCCGGATCGATCGCGAGCACGGGATCACCGCAACTCACATGAACCAGGTCTGGTCGGCGGATCGGGCCGGGTCCGGGCGGATCGCAATCCGGGTCGGGTCCGGGTCCCTCACCAGGTGCGGCAACCTGCGCTACCCGGTCGCGACGCGCATCTCCTTCCCGTACAGGAGCATCAACATCCCGGTCATCCGCCAGAACAGCGGCTCGTTCCCGTACTGCGGCGTGGCGATGTACCTCGGGACGTTCGGCCAGCCGCGTGAGCCGTGGGCGACGATGATCTACGCCCATGCCCGGACGGGGATGTTCCTGCCGCTGCTGACCGCCTCGAAGATCAACAACGGGGCGGCCATGATCGGCAAGTCCGTGCGGGTGTACACGAGCGACTCGAAGGTCTACGTCTACCGGGTCACCCGGGTCATCCGCCACACGCTGTCGCTGGCGCCGGCATTCGCGGTGACGAACCAGCAGCTCTGGATGCAGACCTCCGAGGGTCTGTACCGCACCTCGAAGAAGCTGTTCGTGGTCGCCAAGCTCACCGGCGTGTACGCCACGACGTACGCAGCGTCCCACCCCAGGCCGCACCCGTACACCTGCGGCTGAGGAGCCTCTGCGCTCCAGCGCTCAGACGACGGTCGGGGTCGGCTTCCGGCCGCGCGTCGCCGTCGCCTGCTCGACCGCCGGCTCCGCCTCCATCTTGTCCGGCGCGCGGTCCGCGACGGCTCGCTCGGCCCGATCCCGGATCCCCATGAGCATCTTGCGCTCCATGAGGAAGTGGACCGGCTCCAGGCCGTAGCCGTTGACGATGAGGCCGGCCGGGGTCGGCTGGTAGTCCGACCGGAAGCGGACGATGAGCCGGGTCGCGAGCGGGTCGATCGGCTCGAGGACGAAGGCCCAGCTCCCGAACGACAGCCCGGCCTCGAGTGCCTCCTCGCGCGTGCCCGGCGAGCGCAGGACGAGGGCGCGCTCCGGCTCGAGGGCCTCGACGACGAACCGCAGCTGGACGACGAAGTCTTCCGGCACGAGCCGGATCTCGTCGCCGACCGCCAGCGACTGCAGCTCCGGCACGATCCGGTCGGCGTTCTCGATCTGGCACCCGAAGGCGCGCTCGACGCGGTCGTAGCTGTACAGGCCGGCCCGGCCCTGGCCCATCTGGACGAGCCACGGCCAGATCGCGGCAGGCGTCGCCTCGATGGAGATCGCGTGGGTCTGGATGTAGCGGGGCTGCGCGACGAGATCGTCACCCGGCAGGGTCCGGGCCACCTCGTCGTTGGTCGCGCCCCAGCGAATCATTCGCGGGCGGACCGCGATGGCGTACGTGGCGCCGAGAGCGGCGCCGAACGAGAGCAGGGTGGGAACGGCACGAAAGGCGCGAGTGAGCATCGGGTAGCCCTCCTGGGTCGGTCGTTTCGTCCCGCCCAGTCCAGCACCGCGGGCGGACGGGGACAAGGGCCGACCGTCCCGTCCCGGACGGGCCGCGGGGCGATGCCCCCGCCACACGGCCGGTTCGGTAGCTGACAGGCGGTTCCCGGGGGCTTTACGGGGGGAGTAGGATTCGGCTCGAGAGGCCCGCGGACGACCGATCGGCGGCCGCCCCGACAGGCCCGGCGAGGGCCAGCGACCCGATGCGCCATGACCGCAGCACTCCGGGACTGACCGGACGGAGGGCCCGGCCGCGAACGAGCGGACCGGCCCTGCCGATGACGGCGGATTCGTCGCGCGGCGCCACCAACCTCGCCACGATCCCCCGCGCGGGGAACATCAGCACGGACACTCGAGCGGGCTGTTGACGTGCGCCCGGGGCCGATGAGGCTGGTGGGCGCGCCACAGCAACTTCGACTGCGGACCCACGCTTCCGGAAGCGTGGGTCTCCGATTCCCTTGGCCGAGCTCACGGGAGCGGCGGGCCGCGGCCCGATATCCGCTATGCTCCCTGCGGACGACGCACGCGCCCCGCTCACCGGAGGCGCCGGCCATGAGGCCGCCACCGCGTCGCATCCCACCCGAACCGACCGCACGGCCGCTCCTCCGGCGCCGACGACGGACCGGGAGCACAGGAGCCACTGCTTGACGTTCGATACCCTCGGCCTCTCGGCCGAAATCCTCCGCGCCGTCGTGGAGGAGGGCTACACGGAGCCCACCCCGATCCAGGCCCAGGCCATCCCGCTGGTCCTCCAGGGACGCGATGTCCTCGCGGCCGCCCAGACCGGCACCGGCAAGACCGCGGCCTTCACCCTGCCGATCCTCGAGCGGCTGAAGGTCCACGCGAACACGAGCTTCTCGCCGGCCCGCCACCCGGTACGGGCGCTCATGGTCACCCCCACCCGCGAGCTCGCGATGCAGATCGCCGAGAGCGTCGAGGGCTACGGCCGCCACGTCCCGCTCCGCTCCACCGTGGTCTACGGCGGGGTGCCGATCGACCCGCAGATCAAGGCGCTGCTGGCCGGGGTCGAGATCCTCGTGGCGACGCCCGGTCGGCTGATGGACCACGTCGGCCAGCGGACGGTCAACCTCTCCCAGGTGGAGATCCTCGTCCTGGACGAGGCGGACCGGATGCTGGACATGGGCTTCATCCCGGACATCCGCAAGATCGTGGCGCTCCTCCCCAGCCGCCGCCAGAACCTGCTCTTCTCGGCGACCTTCTCGGAGGAGATCCGGCGGCTCGCCCAGGAGTTCCTGCGCGACCCGGCCACGGTGGAGGTCGCCGCGCGGATGGCGGTTGCGGAGTCGGTCGAGCAGATCCTCTACCCGGTCGACCGGGACCGCAAGGAGGACCTCCTGATCCACCTCATCCGGCGCGACCGGATGGAGCAGGCCCTCGTGTTCACCCGGACGAAGATCGCGGCCAGCAGGCTCGCCTCGTACCTGGACCGGCGCGGCGTCGCGGCCGTGGCGATCCACAGCGACCGCAGCCAGCCGGAGCGGACCCGTGCCCTCGAGGACTTCAAGCGCGGCGAGGTGACCTGCCTGGTCGCCACGGACGTCGCCTCCCGGGGACTCGACATCGAGGAGCTCCCGTACGTCGTGAACTTCGAGCTCCCGTTCGAGCCGCAGGACTACATCCACCGGATCGGACGGACCGGCCGGGCGGGCTTGACCGGCATCGCGATCTCGCTGGTGTGCACCGACGAGGTCGAGCTCCTCAAGGGCGTCCAGCGCCTCCTGAAGAAGGCGATCCCGTTCCAGGTCGCGGAGGGGTTCATCCCGGACCGGACGATCGAGCCCCGGCCGATCCGCGGCTTCGGGCAGAACGGCTCCGGCGGCGATGGTGGGCGCAACCACCACGCCCATCACAAGCCGATCCGGACGCGCGGCGGGGCCGGTCGCGGCTAGCGCCCGGCGGGGAAGCTAGACGCAGTTCGGGCAGGGACGCCGCGGCGGGGCGGCGATCCGGAGGAGCGCCTCCACGATCCGGTGGACGTCGGCCCGGCTCTGGTTGGTCAGGATCGCGATCGCGACCCCCTCGTCGGGCAGGTAGCGGAGCTCGCCCCGGAAGCCGAGCAGGCGTCCGCTGTGCCCGTAGGCGCGATGGGTGCCGATCCTGGTGACCTGGACCCCGAGGCCATAGCCGGCGGTGCGGTTGTAGCGAGCGGTCCGCCGGGCGTCGTCGACGGCGGCCTGGAGCGTCTCCGGGCGGAGGACCTCCCCGCTGTAGAGGGCCTGCGCCCAGCGGGCGAGGTCTCTCGACGTCGCCGCGATATTCCCGGCCGCGCCGGCCGCCGTGACCACCGACGTGAACGGGCGGACGTCGGTCCCGTCCGAGAGGTCGATCGGCGGGAACGTCTTCCCGGGCCCGTCGAACCGATAGCCGTGGGCGGGTCGCCCGCCGGGCGCCTCGGCGACCTGGACGTACGCGCCGGTCAGCCCCAGCGGGTCGAGGAACCGCTCGCGGACCTGGGTGGCGAACGGCGCGCCGCCGATCCGCTCCACGATGAGCCCCAGGAGCAGATAGTTCGTGTTCGAGTAGTTCCAGCCCCTGCCGGGGAGATAGCGGCGGGGTCCGACGTAGCCGAGCGCGCGGGCGGCCGTCCAGGTCCGACCGCGGTCAGCCAGGAGCGCCCGGTCGATGCCCCGGCCGAAGAAGAAGTCGGCAAGGCCGCTGGTGTGATCGAGAAGCATCCGGACGGTGATCTTGCCACCGACCTTCACGCCCGGCAGGAGCGGGGCGACCCGGTCGTCCAGGGACAGCTTCCCGTCCTCGACGAGCCTCAGGATCAGGGCGGCGGTGAACGTCTTGCTCATGCTCGCGATGGCGAAGGCGGTGTCCGGCGTGACCGGTCGCTGCGCGGCGACGTCGGCCAGCCCGCCTGTGCCGGTCCACGTCCGGCCGCCCGACCAGACGATCGTCACCGACGCGCCGGGGATCGCGGCTCTCCTGATCGCGCGATCGAGGACGGCCTGGAGCTCGGCCGCCGGGACCGGCTCGGGAGTGGTGGTCGGGGTAGGCCCCGGAGTGAGTGACGGGGTCGGGGTCGGGAGTTCGGCCGATGGACCCGAGGTCGCCCCCGCCGAGGCTGCCGGCGTACCCGCGCCGACCAGCGCGCCCGACGGAGCCGGCACGCCGACGCCCGGCAACCCGGCGACGATGAAGACGCCGGCGGCGAGGACGATCGAGGCCAGGATCGGCGCGACAAGCTGCCGGCGGGACATGGCCGGACTATACGGCCGTCGGGCGGAGTGACCCTCGCCGGCACCCCGCTATGAGCGGGACTCATGCTGGACGCCGAAGCCGTGCGTGACTGCGTCATGACCTGCGGTCTGCCGCGGCATCCACGCTCGGGTTGGCCCGTTGGGATGAGTGGCCCTCATGCGATTGTCGGGCGGCCGATCCGGGCGACGGTCGCCCCGGTCAGCCGGACGAGGTCCGCCGGGGCGAGCTCGAGGTCGAGGCCGCGCCGGCCACCGCTGACGAAGACCGTGGCGGCGTCGAGCGCGGTCGCGTCGACCACGGTCGGGAGCCGGCGGCGCTGCCCGAGCGGGCTGATCCCGCCGACGACGTAGCCGGTCGCCCGCTCGGCCTCGCCCGGATCGGCCATCGTCGCCCGCCGGCCGCCGACCGCCGCGGCCAGCGCCCTGAGATCGAGCTCTCCCCCGACCGGCACGATCCCCACGACGAGCCGCGCCTCGTCGACCCTGGCCAGGAGCGTCTTGAAGACGCGCTCCGGCTCCACGCCGAGCGCCGCGGCCGCCTCCAGCCCCCACGAGGTGCGCCGCTCGCGGCCGGTCGGCGTGGCGTCGTGGCCGTACTCGTGGACGCTGTGCTCGATCCCCGCCCGGCGCGCCGCGTCGACCGCCGGGGTGCCCCTTCCGCTCATCGGCGGATTATCCGCGAACACCCCGCACGAGGAATCCCCGGCAAAACCTCGCGGGCGGCTAGACTTGCGGGCGATGGCCGGAGCGCGCGGGGCCCAACGCCCGGCGCGACCGCAACGGAGGACAACCACACCGGTGGACACCAGGAAGCTGTTGGCGGAACTCGTCGGCGCGATGGTCGGCTGGGGGGTCCGCCGCTTCGCCAGCGGCGACGCGTCCGCTGCCTGACGCCGGCCCGCTGATGACCATCCGACCGGGCCTCGGCGCCGCGGAGCTCCTCCGCTCGGTGGGGCTGCTCGCCGACGGCCCCGCGACGTGGGGGACCTCCGTTCGCTCGAACCGGCCCGGGGTCTACCTGGTCGAGCTCCCGGCGCCGCCCGCCATGGCCCCGATCGACATTGCGGCAGTGGGGCGCTGGATTGAGCGGGTCCCGACCCTCACCCTCGACGGGAAGCACCCCACCGGTCGGGAGCTGGCCGCGCGCCTGCACGGCTTCTGGCTCCCGGACCAGCCGGTCCTCTACATCGGGATGTCCACGGCGTCGGTCGGCGGGCGGGTTGCCCAGTTCGTCCGAACGCCGCTCGGCGACCGGAAGCCGCATGCCGGCGGTCATTGGCTGAAGACGCTCAGCGGCCTCGACCGGCTGCGGGTCTGGTGGGCGGAGACCGACGCTCCGGTCGAATACGAGGACGCGTTGCTGTCAGCGTTCGCGGCGGCCGTCCCGCCAGAGGTCGCGGCCCGGCTGCACGACCCGGCGTTGATCCTGCCCTTCGCGAACCTCCAGACGGCTGAGGGCGCCCGCAAGGACCACGGCATCCGCGGGGCACTCCTCGCCGATGACGCGGCCGGCCCCGTCACGGACGCGGATCGGCGGGCGGCAGCCGGAACGGCGAAGGCGACCCGCGCAACCGGGGTCCTCCGCTCGCGCACGGCGCTGCGGCCCGCGACCTCCGCGGCGGCCCGACCGGCGAAGGGCGGCGGCCCGAAGGTCGGGAGCAAGGCCCCGAAGGCGCCGACACGCCTCTCCGAATCCGGCCTCGCGGCGCTTCGCTCGGAGCATGCTGAGCTGACCGAGGTCGCCCGCCCGGCGATCGTCGCCCGGATCGTGGCCGCCCGCGAGCTCGGCGACCTCAAGGAGAACTCGGACTATCACGAGGCCCGCCGCGAGCAGTCGTTCGCCGAGGGCAGGGTCCGGGCGATCGAGGACCTCCTGCGCCACGTCGAGATCATCGAGGAGGGGGCGGACGAGGGCCGCGCCCGCCTCGGCTCGACGGTCGTCCTGGAGGGTCCCCACGGCGAGGAGGAGACGTTCTCGATCGTCGGCTCGACCGAGGCCAACCCGGCCACCGGGAGGATCTCGGCGAGCTCGCCGATCGGCGCCGCCCTGCTCGACCGGTCCGCCGGCGATGAGGTCGAGGTGATCGTGCCGGCCGGCCGGATCAGGTACCGCATCGTCGAGGTCCGCTGAGCCGACCGGCCGGCGAGATCCGTCAGCCCTCGCCGAGGGCCCGGGCGAGACGGGAGCCCAGGTCCTGGTCGACCTGCTCCCAGTAGGCGATGACGCGCGGCCGCATCTCGGCCGTGACACCGCCTCGAACGTGACCGGCGATGTTGCCCACGAGGTGCTCGCGGTCGGTCTCCGAGAGCACCTTGCGGTATAGCTCACCGGGCTGGCTGAAGTCGTCGTCGTCCCGGTGCCGCGTGTAGGCGGCACGAACGATCTCTCCGGTCACCTGCCAACCGGCGTCCTCGCCGAACCGCTCGGCAGCGGCAGCCGGGCCGCCGTACGAGTTGGGGGCGTAGACCGGATCGCCCGGGTTGGCGTAGCGCATCGCGCCGTCCTTGTTGTAGCTGTGGACGGGCGACTTGGGCCGGTTCACCGGCAGCTGCAGGTAGTTGGCGCCGATGCGGTAGCGATGCGTGTCGGGGTAGCTGAACAGCCGGCCGAGCAGCATCTTGTCGGGGCTCGGCCCGATGCCGGGCACCATGTTCGCCGGCTCGAACGCCGCCTGCTCGATCTCGGCGAAGTAGTCATCCGGGTTGCGATCGAGGGTGAGCCGGCCGATGGGGATGAGCGGGTAGTCGGCGTGCGGCCAGACCTTGGTGAGGTCGAACGGGTTGAACCGGTAGTCGGCGGCTGCCTCGAACGGCATCACCTGCATGTTCAGCGTCCACGACGGGTGCTCGCCGCGCGCGATCGCCTCGTGGAGATCGCGCAGGTGGAAGTCCGGGTCCTCGGCGACCATCGCCTTCGCCTCGGCGTCGGTGAAGCTCTCGATGCCCTGGTCGGTCTTGAAGTGGTACTTGACCCAGAACCGCTCGCCGGAGGCGTTGACCCACATGAACGTGTGCGAGCCATAGCCGTTCTGGTGCCGCCAGGTCCGCGGGGTGCCGCGGTCGGTCATGAGGAACGTCACCTGGTGCGCCGACTCCGGTGAGAGCGTCCAGAAGTCCCACTGCATGTCGTTGTCGCGCAGGTGCGTGTCGGCGCGCCGCTTCTGCGAGTGGATGAAGTCCGAGAACTTCTGCGGATCGCGGATGAAGAAGATCGGAGTGTTGTTGCCGACGAGGTCGTAGTTGCCCTCCTCGGTGTAGAACTTCATCGCGAAACCGCGCGGGTCGCGGACGGTGTCGGCGCTGCCGGACTCGCCGGCGACGGTCGAGCAGCGCAGGAGCACGTCTGTGCGCGCACCCTTCCGGAACAGCCGGGCGCGGGTGTACTGGCTGACGTCCTCGAAGCACTCGAAGCGGCCGAAGGCGCCACCGCCCTTCGCGTGCACCACTCGCTCGGGGACGCGCTCGCGGTTGAACTGCGCCATCTTCTGGATCACGTAGTGGTCCTGCAGCAGGATCGGCCCGTCCGGCCCGACGGTCAGCGAGTGCTCGTCACTGGCCGCAGGGATCCCGGCGTCGGTCGTCGTAAACGGGCGTTCGGGTCTGGTCATGGCGTTCCCTTCCCTGGTTCGGACGAGTGGGACTGACACTGGGGGCAGAAGTCCAACTACAGGACTTCATCCAGTGTACGTGCGGGATCAGCGAGGAAGTCGCCGCCCCGGCGGTCAGCTGGGGGCTGCCAGGTCGCGCCGCGGGAAGACGATGAGGGCGATCGCGACCGAGACGGCGATCACCCCGCCGGGCACCAGCCAGTCGCCGGTCGTGAGGGTGCCCGAGAGCGCGCCCTTCGGGTCCAGGTAGTGGAACAGGGAGTACGGCTGGAGTCCCCTCGCGTCGATCCACAGCGAGCCGAGGATCTCGACGAAGTAGTTCACCAGGAAGAACCCCAGGCTGAGCCCGAGCGCCGGGGTGATCCGGTCGAACGAGACCGAGGCGAGGAGCGAGACCGCCCCGAACGCCCCGAACGCGAGCACCCCGTTCAGCCACATCGCGGCCAGACGAGCCGGTTGGAGCTCGGCGAGCGCCCCGGCTGAGGCCGAGCCGAGGATGGTTCCGAGGACGAGGGCGGCCATCGACACGGCGACGAACAACCACGTCGCGGCGAGGAGCGTCAGATAGAGCCCGCGGCGCGAGAGCGGCCGGGCGAGGAGGACCTCGAGGGTCCCCCGCTGGCGTTCTCCGGCGACCGCGGCGACCGGGAACCCGAGCGCGAAGACGAGCGTGAGGGCGACCGCGATCGGGTGGATAAACCCGAGGGCGACGGCGCCCGACAGGCTGAACAGGTCCCCGCCGGCGAACTGGGTGAACTGCTGCGGGATCTGGCCGGACCCCAGGAACACCTTGATCTGGTCCTTGAACGATTCGTAGATGATCGGCATGAGCGTGCCCCACACGATCAGCGCGATCGTGACCGCCACGAGCTTCGTCCGCTGGGAGCGCCAGGTGTAGGCGAAGAGGTGGCGGCTCATCGGCGGTCCGCCGGGGCGGCGGCGGGCGCTGGGGCGGCGGCGGGCGCTGGGGCGGCGGCGGGCGCTGGGGCGGCGGCGGTCCCGTGCGCCGGGCCGGTTCCGTCCACGCTGCCGTTCCCGTTGCCCTCGCCCTCGTAGAACTCGAGGAAGGCCTCCTCGAGGTGGGCGGGCTCGATCGTCAGGTCGACCACCGCCGTCCCGCCGATCGCGCCGAGGAACGGCCCGACGTCGCCGTCCAGCTGGCAGGTCAGGAGGCCGTCGTGGAACGCGACCCCGGACACGCCCGGGACCGCGCCGAGGTCGGGCGCCGGTCCGTGGATGCGCAGCTCGACGTGGCGCTTCCGCCGGGCGAGGAGCGCGCCGACCTCCTCGAGGGCCACCAGCCGTCCCGTCCGGATGATCGCGACCCGGTCGCACACCCGCTCGACCTCGGACAGGACGTGGGACGAGAAGAAGACCGTCCGCCCCGCCGCTCGAAGGTCGTCGAGGATGCCGTAGAAGGCGCGCTGCATGAGCGGGTCGAGCCCCTCCGAGGGCTCGTCGAGGATCGCCAGCTCCGGGTCGTGCTGGAGGGCCTGGATGATCCCCATCTTCTGGCGCATCCCGCGCGAGTAGTCGCGAACCTGCCGCTTCATCGTCCGGGCGGACATCTCCAGCCGGTCGAGCAGCTCCCGGCGGCGGACCGGGGGCCGGTCGTAGAGCTCGGCCAGGTAGTCGAGGAGACCCTCGCCCGACAGCCCGTCGTAGAGCGCGATCCCGCCGGGCAGGTAGCCGACACGTCGGCGGATGGCGACGTTCTCCCGCTCGGCGTCGAGGCCCAGGACCTCCGCCCGGCCGTGGGTCGGATGGAGGAAGCCGAGGAGGAGGCGGATCATCGTGCTCTTGCCGGCGCCGTTGGGGCCGAGGAAGCCGAAGATCTCCCCCTCGCGGACGGCGATGCTCAGGTCCTGAAGGGCGGCGATCTCCGGCCCGGTCGGGAGCGGGCCGTGCCGCCGGCGTCCGTAGTGCTTCGTGAGGCGGTCGGTCCGGATGGCGTCCACGGCGGGAAAGGCTACACCGGCGAGCGCAGGCTCGCCGGTGTAGCCATGGGCCGTTCGGATGGGACCCGAGTGGCCCGGTCGGGTCATGGCCGCTCGGTCCCGGTCGGGCCATCCTGCTGGTCAGACCGCAGGAGACCCGTCTTGTCCGCGACCGACCAGCGCATGCTCCGCCGCCGACGACGCGCGTCCGCGACCCTCGCCGCCGCGCTCGCCGTCCTCGGCCTGCTCCTGGCGGGCGTCTCGCTCGTCGCGGCCGTCGAGCCCAGCCCGACGCCGAGCCCGACGGCGACGCCGGACCCGACGCCCACGCCCACGCCGGACCCGAGCCCGCCCCCTTCGCCGCCGACGATCACCTTCTACGGACGGGGCTACGGCCACGGCGTGGGGCTGTCCCAGTACGGCGCCCGCGGCCGGGCCCTCGCGGGCCAGGACGCGGGGACCATCCTGGGCCACTACTACGCGGGGACGACCCTCGGGACCACCGACCCATCACGGCCCGTCCGGGTCCTCGTCCTGTCCGGGTTCAAGCCGACGACCTCCACCCCGCTCCGTCTCTACGGCCGCGGGGCGCCGTGGACGATCGACGGGATCGACGCGACGTTCCCCAGGGACGCCTCGCTGCGGGTGACGAAGACCTCGACCGGGTTCCGGATCGTCATCCGGGACGCCGCCGGCCGGATCCTCCTCGGCCGGACCACGGCGGGCAGCCTGCGGGTCCGCGCCGGGGCGACGTCCGCCGGCCGGATCCAGGTCTGGTCGAAGCCCGGCTACTACGACACCTACCGCGGCGTGATCCGCCTCCGGTCGACGTCCGCCGGCGTGAACGCGATCAACGAGACGGAGCTCGACCTCTACCTGCGCGGCGTCGTCCCGGCCGAGATGCCGTACTCGTGGCCGGGCGAGGCGCTCAAGGCCCAGGCGATCGCCGCCCGGAGCTACGCCGTGCGCCGGCTCCACCCGTCGACCGGCAGCTTCGACGTCTACGACGACACCCGCTCCCAGGTCTACCGCGGCTCGCTCGGCGAGAAGGCCGCCGCGAGCGCCGCCATCGTGGCGACCGCGGGCAAGGTCCTGATGAGCGGCACATCGGTTGCCAACGCGCTGTTCCACTCCACCGGCGGCGGGGCGACCGAGGACAACGAGAACGTGTTCGTGTCGAGCGCCGGGACGATCGTCGCGGGCCCGGTCTCGTACCTGCGGGGCTCGGCCGATCGCGCGGAGGACGGAACGAGCTACGACGCCAGAGCGCCGCGGGCGACATGGCAGACCGCCGCCTACACGCTGGCCCAGCTCTCGACCGTCTTCGCCGCCGACGCGCGCACGAACGTCGGGACGCTGACCGCGATCGACCTCTCGAAGCGCGGCGTCTCCGGGCGGCTGGTGAGCGTGACGCTCACCGGGAGCGCCGGCCCGAAGACCGTGTCCGGCGACGCCTTCCGGGCCGTCTTCAACGCCCACACCCCGGCCGCCGACCCGTTCATGTGGAGCACCCTGGTCGACACCGCCCCGATCCCCTGACGCTCCCGGCGCCGGCCCGCCCGGCGCCGGCGGCCGATGGTCGGCTATCCTCGGGCCGTGGTCCCTGCGCCGCCCCCGTTCGACCCGAGCCTCCCCCGCTGCACCTGGGCCGGCGCGGCAGGCTCGCGTCCCGACCCGCTCATGGTCGCGTACCACGACGAGGAGTGGGGCGTTTCCGTCTCGGGCGACACGGAGCTCTTCGAGCGGCTCGCCCTCGAGGGCTTCCAGGCCGGCCTGTCGTGGTCGACGATCCTGCACAAGCGTGAGGCGTTCCGGGCGGCCTTCCGCGAGTTCGACCCCGCCGTCGTCGCCCACTTCGGCCCCGCGGACCGGGAGCGGCTGCTCGCCGACGCCGGGATCGTCCGGAACCGGGCCAAGGTGGAGGCCACGATCGCCAACGCCGCGCGCTTCCTCGACATCGTCACCGAACGAGGCTCGTTCGCCGCCCATCTCGCCGCATTGGCACCGGAACCGCCGGTCCCGCTCCCGCCCGGCACGACCATGGCCGAGCTCCCCGCCCGGACCGGCGCCTCCGACGCGCTGTCAAGGGACCTCCGCCGGCGCGGCTTCGGGTTCGTCGGCTCGACCATCGTCTACGCCTTCATGCAGAGCGTCGGCCTCGTCGACGACCACCTGCCGGGCTGCTTCCGCCACCGCGGCTGACGGCCGGGCGGCGTCCGGCCGCCAAGGCGACGCGATCACCGCGGGGGCGGCATCAAAGGTCGCGGCGGCGGAAGGAGACGACCGTCAGCCCCAGGATCCCGATCACCCAGGCGAGGCACCAGGCGAGGTAGAGCAGGCTCGGGCCGCTGGCGGCGAAGAACGGGTTCGCCTCCAGCACGCGGAGCGACCGATTCCCGGCGATCGCGGCGATGACGACCGGCGGCTCCAGGCTGAAGACCGCGGCCCGCCACAGGCCGTCCGACGGGAAGACCAGCCGGGCGACCGAGCCGGCGGTGCCGAGCGAGTCGACGCCGAGGGCGGTGCCCACGCCGCCGAGGACGCCGACGCCCCAGGCCAGCCCGAACAGCACGATCGCGACCGCGCCGCTGGCGATCGCCGGGAGGCGGCTGCTCAGCAGGAGCGTCGCGCTGAGGACGACGACGGCCTGCCCGACGAGCCCTCCGACGGCGCCGAGCGCGTCCGGCGGTCCGTAGCCGGAGGCGAGCCGCATCGCAGCGATCTCGAGCAGGCCGGCGACGGCGGCGTAGGCCGACACGACGATGGCCAGGCCGAGCCATCGTCCGACGACGAACATCCCGCGCCCGAGCGGTCGGGCGAGCAGCGCCAGCAGGACGCCGGACTCCACGTCCGCGGCGATCGCCGGGGCGCCGATGAACGCGGCGGTCGCCGCGAGGATGAAGCTGAACATGAACGCGCACAAGATGAGCATCTGGCTGACGCCGACCTGGAGCTGGAGTTCCTTCGTGTGGTGGGCCCGGGCCTGGCTGACCAGGTACTCGAAGCCGAGGCCGCTCAGAACGACGATCGCGAGGGTCAGTGCGACGAGCGCCCACAGCGTCCGACGGCGGAGCGCCTCGAGGAGGGTCAGCCGGAGGATCGTGATCATCGAGGCCGGGCCTCGCTCATCAGCCCGAGGAAGCGCTCCTCGAGCGACGCTCGCCCCGGCTCCACGGCGTGGACCCGCCCGCCGGCAGCGACGATGGCCGCCACCAGCTCGGGGATGCGGTCCGCGCCGATCGGCCGGATCGCCAGCCAGTCGCCGTCGTCGGTCAGCGGCCCGAAGCCGGCCAGGGCGGCCCGCGCCTCGCCGTCGAGGCCGGTGACCCGGATCCGGACCGAATCCTCGCCGAGGAGCTCCTCGAGCGTCCCGGCGGCCACCACCCGCCCGGCATCGACCACCGCCACCCGGTCGCACACCAGCTCGACCTCGGTCAGGAGGTGGGAGTTGAGGAAGACGGTCGTGCCGTGGTCGCGCGCCTCGCGGATGATCCGCCGGACGTCCGCCCGGCCGAGCGGGTCGAGCGCCGACGTCGGCTCGTCGAGCAGGACCAGCTCCGGCCGCCCGAGGAGCGCCGCGCCGAGACCGAGCCGCTGCTGCATCCCCTTGGAGAAGGTCGCGACGAGGTCGTCCGCCCGGTCGGCCAGGCCAACGTGGTCGAGGGCAGTCCGGATCTCCGCCCGACGGTCCGGCCGGGGGATCCCGGCCAGCTCGCAGTGGAGGCCGAGGACCTCCCGGGCGCTCAGCCACGGCTGGTAGCGGAAGAGCTCGGGCAGGTAGCCCACCCGGCGGCGGGCCTCGCGATCGCCGAGCGGGGCGCCCAGGAGCCGACCCTGGCCGGCGGTCGCCCGGGTCAGGCCCAGGAACAGCTTCACCGCGGTCGTCTTGCCGGCTCCGTTCGGACCGAGGAAGCCGAAGACCTCGCCGCGCTCGACCCGCATCGACAGCCCGGCGAGCGCGACCGTCCGGCCGAAGCGCTTGACGAGCTCGTGCGTCTCGATCGCCGGTCCGCCCGGGCCCGGCGTGCGCGGCACGGCCGCGGGGGTGGTCATGGCGAGCATCGTGCCAGAGACGGTCGGTCCGCGGGTCGCCGTCAGGAACGGGTTGGGCACTCGGGGCACGCCGCTCGCCGACCGACTCAGCGGCCCAGCGCGCTCGCCCGGCGGAGCGGCCGCGACAGGGCGAACACCGCGCTCGCCGCCAGGAGGGCGAAACCGATCGACGCCACGGTGAAGCCCCCGCCGACTGCGTCGATGAGGACGCCCGCGGCGATGAACCCGATCGGCTGCAGGCCGAGCGAGATCGTCCGGGCCGTGCTCCCCACTCGGCCGAGAAGCTCGTCCGGAGACGACGCCGTCCGAAGGGTGATGTAGGTGATCAGCACGAGCGAGTCGACGACTCCGGCAACGAGCGCGATGGGGACCATCGCCTCGAGCGTTCCGGTGAGCGCGATCGTCACCAGGGCCACGCCCCGGACCAGGTTGCCCACGAGCATCAGCCGGCCGGCCTGCCGGAGCCGAAGTCGGGCGGTGAGGATCGCCCCGCCGACCGTTCCCAGCCCGTACGCGGCGATGACCAGGCCGAGCGCCGCCGCGTCCATGCCGCGCTCGCGGACGACGTAGAAGGCGAGGGCCGGGACGAGCCCGGCGCTGGCGACGCTCACGACACCCCAGAAGGCGATCGTGTCGCGCAAGGTCCGGTGATCGGCCACGAACGCGATGCCCTCGCGGATCTCCGCGACGAGATCGAGTTCCGGGCGGTTGATCCGGGCCCGAAGCGGCTGGCGGATCAGGAGCAGCGCGAGCGCCGAGACGGCGTACGAGGCGGCGTCGACGGCGATCGTCTGGGCCGGTCCGATGGTCGCGACGAGGACGCCGGCGATCCCCGGCCCGATGACGTAGCCGGAGCTGTAGACCGCCTCGAAGATCGAGTTCGCCCGGCCCAGCTGGGCCCGCCCGACAAGGCTCGGGAGCGATGCGGTATACGCCGCCAGGAAGAGCGCCCGCAGCACGCTCATCGGGGCCGCGACGAGGTAGACCACGACCATCGTCGGTGCGCCAAGGAGGTAGGACAGTAGGACAGGGGGATGAGCGCGGTGAGCGCCGCCCGCCCCAGGTCGGCGAGGAACATCATTCGGCGCCGGTCCCCCCGGTCGGCCAGGACACCGGCGACCATCCCGAAGATGAGGTCCGGGATGGACTGGAGGACCCCGACGAATGCCATCGCCAGGCCGGATCCGGTCAGGGCGAGGACCAGCAGCGGGAGCGCGGTGAAGCTCACCGCGTCGCCAATCGCGGAGGCGCCCTGACCCGCCAGGAGCATCCGGAAGTCGCGGTTCCGCCGGAGCGGCTCGATCCGTGGGGTCGCTGGCGCGTCGAGGCTCGAGGCCGACTCCGGGGTCACCGCCGGATGGTACGACTCGCGGGACCCGGCGGTGCCGCCGTTCAGGTCCGGACGCCGGCTCCCAGGACGACGCCCGGACGGTCGGCCGGCCGGTCGAGAAGTTCCCGGATCGTCCGGGCCAGCTCGTGCGGGGTGAATGGCTTGGCGATCGTCGCCGCCGGGGGATCGCCCGGGCGACCACGGTCAGCCCCGGTCCCGGCGATGAGGAGCAGGCGGGCGCCGGGATGCCCGGCGATCACCCCGAACGCGGCCGCGCGAACATCGATGGCCGCCGGGTCGAGGTCCGCGATGACCAGGTCGACCGATGCTGACCCCTCGGTTGCCAGTGCAGCCGCATCGGCGGGGCCGGCGGCCGCAATCACGGCATACCCCAGCGCCCGGAGGATCCGTCCGACGATCGCCTGCACCTCCGGATCCGCCTCGATGACGACGATCCGCTCGGTTCCATGGAGTTCCGGATCCGAGGGCACGGTCACCTCGCCGTCGACGGCCGGTTCGGCGGACGGCATCGCGATGACGAACCGCGTCCCCCTCCCGGGCTCCGATTCGAACGACAAGGTCCAGCCGCTGCGCTCCACGACGGTCGCGACAGAGGACAGTCCCAGCCCGCTGCCATGACCCGAGCCCTTCGTCGTGTAGAACGGCTCGAATGCTCGAAGCCGGGTCGACTCGTCCATGCCCAGTCCGGTGTCCGAGACGGTGAGCGTCGGCCGTCGCTCGCGGTCCAGCCGATCGGCTGGAGCCATCGCGACCGCGAGCGTCAGCAGTCCTCCGGCCGGCATCGCGTCGCGGGCGTTGAGCGCCAGGTTGAGGATGACCAGCTCGATCTCGGCCGGGTCCGCCACGACGCGGACGGGCCGTGGACCGAGGGCGACCCGGAGTTCGATCGCCTCCCCCAGCAACGGTCTGAGCATCGTGCCCATCGAGCCGACCACGGCGTTGAGGTCGAGCGTCACCGCGTTGGTCGAGACGGTCCGGCGGAGGGTCACGAGCTGGCGAGCCAGGAGTGCAGCTCGCTGGGCCGCCCGGGTGATCTCCCGGATGTCGGCCCGCGTCTCCGCCGAGAGGTCGGGCTCCCCGAGCGCGAACTGGGCATGGCCGAGGATCGCCGTCAGCAGGTTGTTGATGTCGTGGGCGATGGCGCCCGATAGCTCGCCCTCCGGCTCGGGGCGTCGACCGCGGGATCCCACCGTACGGCGGGTAGGACTGCGTCCCCCCGGACGTTCGGCCCCCACGGCCATGGCGCTGCTCCGATCAGGTCCGGATCCGTCCCGGAAGGGACGCTGGAGATTCGGATCATACCCGATCGGAGCAAGTATTTAGCGCCACGCCACAGGCCCGCCGGGTCCCGACCGCCTGCCCCCCTGCATGGCCAGCGGTCGGGACCCGGCTCGCGATCAGCGGGGGAATGGGGCCGGGCCGTCCCCGGCGAAGGCGACGGCCGCAGCCGCGAGCGAGAGGAGGACGCCGATGAGCCACGAGAGAGCGAGCGACCGACGGTGAAACACGGTTCGTGCCTCCTGGATCCGTCACCGCCGGCCCGGATGGCAGGAGGTGCATCCGAGGGCTGGCGGGACGTTGCGTCGGATGGTAGGCTCGATCGATGCGATTGTCAACTATTTCTAAACATGCGCGGGCCGGACCGGACTCACCCTTCGCCCGGTCGGTCGGCTCGGAGATCCGCCGACTGCGGCTGGGCCGCGAGCTCAGCCAGGCGCAGCTCGGCGCCCCGCTCACCCGGGGCTTCGTGTCCGCCGTCGAGCACGGGCGGGCCCTTCCGTCGCTGCCGGCCCTGGCCCTGCTCACGGCGCGTCTGGGGATCTCACTGGCGGAGTTCTTCAGCGGTGTCAATGGCACGTTGACAGACGTGTACACTGCCGGACATGAGCACGACACGCCGCAGGATCGTCGTCGACGACACCCCCCTCGCCCGATCGATCGGAGCCCGGATCCGGGAGCGCCGGCTGCGAGCAGGGCTGAGCCAGCAGAGGCTCGCCGAGGGACGCTATACGAAGGCCTACGTGAGCGCCCTCGAAACCGGCTCGGCGAAGCCGTCGATGGCCGCGCTCAACTTCCTGGCCGGACGGCTGGGCACGACGGCGGCTGAGATCCTGGCGGATCCCGATCCGGCCTGGACACGCCTCGAGGCGGATCTCCAGCTCGCGCTGGGCGACGCCCAATCGGCCGCCGATGCCTACGCGGCCGTTCTCGAATCCGCCACGGATCCGCGAACGCGCGCCGACCTGCTTCGGGGCCTCGCCGAGGCCCTCTGCCGGATTGACCGGCCGGCCGACGCCATCCGCGCGGCGGCCGAATCTGCCGAGCTGTTCGGCGTCCTCGGGCGGCAGGCGGATCGCGCGATCGCCCTCTACTGGCTGGCCTCCGCCCAGCACCAGCACGACAACCCGGATGAGGCCCGGGCCCTGCTCGCCGCGATCCTCGAGGAGATCCGGGGCGGACTGGCAGTGACGCCGGACTTCGAGGTCCGGGTCCTCATCGCCCTCGCCTCCACGGAGACGTACCGTGGAGCGAACCATGCGGCGGTGGGTTACCTCGAAGAGGCGCGGGCCCGCACGCTCGACCTGACCGACCGGCAGCGCGGGGTCGTCCTCATCTCCCTGGCCAACAGCTACCGGGGCGCCGGGGACCACGAGGCGGCGATCCGATTCGGGACCCAGGCGCTGGCCCTCCTGGGAGCGTCCGACTCGGAGCTCGATCGAGCCAGCCTCGCGAACTACCTCGCCCTGACCTACCTCGCGATCGGCAACGGTGAACGAGCCGCCCAGATGGTCGCCGAGGCGCAGGCGATCTCGGAACGGCACCACGACGGGCGCCTCCTGGCCCACCTGGCCGACACCGAGGCCCAGATCGCGCTGGGCGGCGGCGACGCCGCTCGGGCGCTCGCGCTGGCCGAGACGGCCATCGAGCGGGCCGAGGCGACCGACAACCGGAAGGCCCTGATCGATGCGTCGGTCACCCGGGCACGGGCGCTGGTGCTCCTCGGCCGGCCAGACGAGGCGCTGGCGTCGTTCGCCCGGGCGGCCGAGCTCGCCCGGGCGAACGCGCCGATGCCGCGGCTTCGCGAGGTGCTCCGAGCGTGGGCCGATGCGCTCGCCGCCGCCGGCCGCCACGAGGAGGCGTTCGCCGTGGCCCGCGAGGCGCTGTCGGCCGAAGGGCCGGCCGTCGCGGACCGCACCGCCGCCCCCGCCGCCCCCGCCGGGCGCCCGATCGCCTGACCCTCCGGGCGCCCGGACGCGGCCAGCCCTCGACTCAGCCGATCCGGACGGACGCGGCGCCCCCGGAGAACCGGACCATCACGCGGTCGGGCGCGGTCGCGAACCCGGGCGACTCGGTCCGGCCGTTGACCGACATCATCCCGCCGCTGGTCTCGAGCCGGTACTCGACGCCGGGCGGTGCCTCGAATGCGATCTGCGATGCCCCGCCGGTCACCCGGACCTCGACGGTCCCGCGCGGTCGGGGCAGGACGATCCGGGCCTTTGCCGCCCCGATCTGGAGCCGGGCGTCCGCGACGGTCATCTCCGAGAGGTCGATCGAGAAGTCGCCGGCCCCCGCGCTCATCGCCAGGACCGTCGGCACATCCGGGGCGACGCGCACGACCCAGTCCGATCCGCCGCGCCAGGCGAACGGCCACCAGGCGACATCCTGGCGGAGCCGGACGAGGGCACGGTCCCCGGTCCGATCGACCCGGGTGGCGATGTCGTCATTCGTCGAGGCCACCTCGACGAGCTGGCTCGCCCCGCCGGCCAGCCGGAAACGCCCCGCGCCGACGCCGAGGTCGAGCTCCAGCCTGGTGCTGCTCTCGCGGGGGACGGCGGCGCCCGAGGACCCGTGCCGCGCCGGCCGGACCGCGCCGTACAGGATGACGCCGCCGACCGCGATCAGCGCGACGGCCCAGATCACCCCCCACGAGATGAGGAAGATCCCGAGGTTCCCGAGCAGATAGACGACTCCGAGGGCGATGAGGACGATCCCGATCAGCTCGGCGCCGCGCCATCGCGCGCCGGGGCCGCCAGGTCGTCGGTCGGTCGACATGTGAACCCCTCCCACCGGTCGTTGGCCCGCCCAGCGTACTCGCCCGGGTCCATGGCCGGCGCATCGGGCCGCCGCGCGATGGCTCACGGACCGGGACGGCCACTGGCGGCGGCCGGGCTGCCCGCCTATACAGCGTCCATGACCGACATCGCGAAGCGCTCTCCGTTCCACGCCGCCCAGGAGCGGATCGGCGGTTCCTTCGGGGACTGGGATGGCTGGATCTGGACGACCGGGTTCGGGAACCCCGCGGCCGAGTACGCCGCGATCCGCGACGGCGTCGGGGTCTGGGACTGCTCCAGCCTCATCAAGTGGGAGTACCGCGGGCCGGACGCGCTGCGGGCCGTCGACCGGCTGGTCACCCACGACGTCGGCTCACTCGGTCCGGGTCGGGCGCGCTACACCGCGCTGGTCGACGAGGCGGGCCGGATGGTCGACGACGCGACCGTCTACGTCTTCGGGCCGGACCGGGTCTGGCTGATGACGAACCGGTTCGACCTGGAGAGCCACCTCCGGACGGTCGCCGCTGGTCTGGACGCGACGATCGAGCTGATCGTCTTCGACCTGCCCCACGTCCAGCTCCAGGGCCCGCGCTCGCGCGAGGTGCTCCAGCGCCACGTCGGGGTCGACCTCTCGACCCTCGGCTACTTCCGGTTCCTCACCGAGCCGGTGGAGGTCGCCGGCGTGCCGGCCTGGATCACCCGGACGGGCGTGTCGGGCGAGCTCGGCTACGAGCTGTTCGTGCGGCCGGAGGGTGCGGAGCCGCTCTGGGAGCGCCTGACCGCCGACGGCGAGGTTGTCCCCTACGGCTTCGACGCCGTCGACGTCGCCCGGATCGAGTCGGGGATGATCCTGCCCGGCTACGACTACACCCCCCGCGAGACGAGCCCCTACGACATCGACTTCGAGCGGTTCATCCGGCTCGACAAGGCCGAACCGTTCCACGGACGGGACGCGCTCGCCGCCGCCTGGGCCGCCGGCCCGCAGCGCCGCTTGGCGACGCTCGTCATCGAGGGAGACGGCGTCCCCGAGGCGGGCGCCACGGTGACCGCGAACGGCGAGCCCGCCGGGACGGCCACGAGCCCGACCGCCTCGCCCCGCTTCGGGACGATCGCCCTGGCGGTCCTCGAGCGCCGGTTCGCCGTGCCCGGGACGACGGTCGAGGTGGCTCTCGGGGACGGTGCGGTCCGGGCACGCGTCGAGCGCCCGTCGATCTACGACCCGGAGAAGCGCCGCGTCCGGATGTGACCCGGGCGCACGGAGCTCGCGCCCACCGGCGATGATGCGCGGGTGAACACGCGCGAGCACCGCGAGGCCGCCGCCGCGATCGTTGCTGCCGGGCGACGCCTGGGCGCCCGTGGCCTCATCGTCGCCGGCGAGGGGAACCTGTCGTTCCGGCTCGGCGACCGGCTCCTCGTGACACCGTCCGGCCGACGCAAGGACGAGCTGACGGTGGACGACCTTCTCCTCGTGCCGGCCGATCCGGACGCCCCACCGGTGGACCCGGACCGTGCGGACCTTCGCCCAACGTCCGACCTCCGGATCCACCGCGCAGTCCACGCCGCCCGCCCGGACATCCGGGCCGTCGCTCATGCCCACCTGCCGGCCGCGCTGGCGCTCACGGTCGCGGGTGAGGTGCCGGACCCGGCGATTCTCCCGGAGACCCGGCTGTTCATCCCGCGCCTGCCGTACTTGCCGTTGATGGATCCGGGCAGCGCGGAGCTCGCCGCCGCAATCGCGGCCACGTTCGCCGACCCGACGGAGCCGCGGGCCAACGCCGTCCTCCTCGAACGTCACGGCGCGGTCGCCGTCGGCGCCACGGTCGATGCCGCGGTCGATCGGCTCGAGCTCGTCGACCTGCTCTGCAGGGTCTGGCGGGACGCCCGCCTCCTCGAGCTCGCCCGGCGCCTCGCTGCCCGGGCCTAGCGTCGCCTCCCGGTCAGGCCGCTGACTGGCATCATCGACGACGTGTCCGGCCAGGGGCAGGACTCACCTCGCCGGTGGCACGCCTTGCCCTCGAAGGGCCTGAGCTATGCACGTGCTGCATGGAATCGCGCCCCGGCACGCTCGGCCACGACCCACAACTGGCGAAACGGCACCGCGGCCACGCTCGCTACATCGCCGATCCATGCATGGGCCGCATGGCCGGCCGCGCGGAGTCCCCAGGGCCCAGATCGCCGGCCGGCGGCGGGCCGGGCAGGCGTTGCAGCGCCCATGAACCAGGGGCGTTCCGTTCCCCGGAGGTCAGTAGAGCCACGGGATGAGCCGTCGGGTCCGGGCCCGGTACGAGGCGTAGTCGGGATGGCGCTCGATCAGCCAGGCCTCCTCCCGGCGCGATTTCACGTCGAACAGGACGCCCAGCCCGAGTGCCGCGAGGATCGTGACAGGGCTCGCCACGATCAACCCCAGCCCGACCGCGCCGACGACCTGGCCTCCGTAGATGGGATGCCGGACGAGCCGGTACGCCCCGCTGTCCACGAGCCGGCTGACCTCCCGGGGGCGAGGCCACGGGGTGAGGTTCTCGCGCAGATCGACGATCCCGCGGAGCACCAGCCAGCCGCCTCCGGCGGCGAGCGCGAACCCGAGGACGGCGGCGGCCAGGCGGGCGGATCCGGCCCAGGCCGGGCCCAGCGGAACGGTGGCCAGGACGACGAGGGTGATCGCGGCCTGCAGCGCGACATACCCCTCGCCGCGCGGACCGAGGTCGGGCAGCCGGGCCATCGGTCAGGCCTCGGTGGAAGCCGCCGCGGGCGCGGAGGCGGGAGCCGCCGCCACGGCCGTCGCTCCGCCCCGTCCGAACATCGGCAGCTCGCGCCCGCCCTCGGCCAGCCAGCAGGCGGCCTGCTGGCCGGCCCCGACGTCGAACAGCGGCGGCTCCTCGACCGAGCAGCGCTCGAACGCGACCGGGCAGCGCGGGTGGAACCGGCAGCCGGACGGGATCGCGCGCCGCGTCGGGCGTCTCGCCGACGAGGATCGTCGCGGTTCGCCCGCGCCCCGGCGCTCGGGCGGCTCCGGCGTCGGGCGAGACGCGACGACGAGCGCCTGCGTGTACGGGTGGCGCGGCGTGCGGATGACCGCCTCGGCCGGCCCGATCTCCATGATCTTGCCGAGGTACATGACCGCGATCCGGTCGGCGATCACCCAGGCCAGCGACAGGTCGTGGGTGATGAACAGGTAGGTCAGGCCGCGCTCCTGCGCGAAGGTCGAGCATCAGCCGCAGCAGCTCGGTCCGGATCGAGACGTCGAGCATGCGAGACCGGCTCGTCGGCGACGATGAGCTCCGGGTCCATGACCAGCGCCCCGGCGATGACGACCCGCTGGCGCTGGCCGCCGGACAGCTCGTGCGGGTAGCGGAACGCGAAGTCGCTCGCCGGGCGCAGGCCCGCCGCCTCGAGCGCCTCGATGACCCGCGCCTCGCGCTCCTGCGCCGACGGGCGCCGAGGCCGTTGACCTCGAGCGGCTCGGCCACGAAGTCGTGGATCGTCTGCTTCGGGTTGAGCGTCTCGTACGGGTCCTGGAAGATGATCTGGACCCGGCGCCGATACTCGCGCAGCGCGCCGACGCCCCACAGCGTCGCGACACGTCCTGCCCGTCGAAGACGACCCGGCCGCCGGTCTGGCGGGTCAGCTTGACGATCACCCGGCCGGTCGTCGTCTTGCCGCGAGCCGGACTCGCCGACGAGCGCCGAGGACCTCGCCCGCGCCGGATCGTCAGGTCGATCCCGTCGACCGCGCGGACGACGCCTCTCGGCCGGCGCATGACTACGTCGACCAGGCCGCCGCGGATCGGGAAGTGGACCTGGAGTCCCTCGAGCCGGATGAGCTCGGTCACGATGCCCTGCCCGGGACGATCGAGGCCCCCCGTCGAGCCGGCGGCCCGGGTCGCCGTCGCCGGCGCGGGCCACGACGTCGGCGGCGGAGATCGGCAGCGCCCCGTCGCCGCCCGGCCGGGTAGAGGTGGCAGGCGACCCGGACGCCGTCCGGGAAGCGCACCTCGGGCGGCACGACCTCGCGGCAGACGTCCATCGCGACCGGGCAGCGCGGGCGCGAAGCGGCAGCCGGGCGGCGGGTCGCGCAGGTCCGGCGGCGAGCCGGGGATCGACCTCCAGCGTGCGCCGGTCGGCGTGGATGTTCGGGAACGCGGCGAGCAGCTTCTGCGTGTACGGGTGGCGCGGCGCGCGTGAAGACCTCGACGACCGGGCCCTCCTCGGCGACCCGCCCGGCGTACATGATCAGGACCCGGTCGCACGTCTCGGCGATGACCGACAGGTCGTGGGTGATGAGGATCAGCGACAGGCCGAGCTCGCGACGGAGGTCGCTCGAGGAGCTCCAGGATCTGGGCCTGGACCATGACGTCGAGGGCGGTCGTCGGCTCGTCGCCGATGACGATCGCCGGGTCGCAGGCGAGCGCCATCGCGATCATCGCCCGCTGGCGCATCCCGCCCGACAGCTCGTGCGGGTAGGCCGCGCCGCGCTTGCGCGGGATGCCCGACCAGCTCGAGCAGCTCGCCGGCCCGCTTCGCGGCGCGCCTCGCGCGACTGCGCCCAGCCGCATCTCGATCGGCTCGGCGATCTGGTCGCCGATCCGGCGGACCGGGTTGAGCGCGTTCATCGCGCCCTGGAAGACGATCGAGATCTCGCGCCAGCGGTAGCGCCGGAGCGGCCGTCTCGGACTTGGGCACGAGGTCGATCCCGAACAGCTTGATCGCTGCCGCCGACGATCCGGGCGTTCGCCGGCAGGAGCCGGACGAGCGACAGCGCCGTCGTCGTCTTGCCGCAGCCGGACTCGCCGGCGATGCCCGAGCGCCTCGCCGTCGTCGAGCCGGAAGCTCACGCCGTCGACCGCCTGGACCGTCAGCCGCGACTCGAGCGCGGAAGTGGGTCCGCAGGTCCTCGACGACGAGCAGCGGGGCGTCCGGGTCGGCCTGCTTGGGGAGCGGCCACTGGCGACGCCCGGACGCGCGGCCGTCGGCGGCTCGGTCGGCGGGCGGCGCGTCATCGGCGGGTCCGCGGCCTTCGGGTTGAGGACGTCGTCGAGCGCGTTGCCGACGAGGGTGAAGGCGAGGACGACGAGGACGACGCAGACGCGCCGGCGGCACGATGTACCACCAGGCGCCGAGGCCCGGCGCGCCCGACGACTGGGCGGCGTTGAGGATCTGGCCCCACGACGGCTGGAACGGATCGCCCAGGCCGATGAACGACAGCGTCGTCTCGGTGAAGACCGCGCCGGCGAAGGTGAGCACGGTGTTGGCCACGATCAGGTTCACGACGTTCGGGCAGGATGTGGCGGCGCATGATGTGGCCCGAGCCGCTGCCGATCACGCGGGCCCGGTCGACGAACATGCGCTCCTTGACCGAGAGCGTCTGCGACCGGATGATCCGGGCGGTCGACGCCCAGCTCGTGATCCCGATGACGACGACGATGACGATCAGCGTCGCCCGGATCCCGAACACCTCGGCCTCGACGCCGATCGAGGTCGAGGATGATCGGGGCCAGGATGATCGCCAGGACGAACGTCGGGAGGACGAGGAAGAAGTCGGTGATGCCGCATGAGGACCGTGTCGATCCGGCCGCCGACGAACCCGGACGACGATCCCGATGACGGCGCCCGAGCGAGGATCGTGATGAGCGTCGCGAGGAGCCCGATGACCATCGAGATCCGGGCGCCGTGGACGGTCAGGTTGAGGATGTCCCGGCCGAGCTCGTCGGTCCCCAGCAGGTGGGCCGCCGCTCGGCGCGCTCGAGCGCGGTCGCCGGTCGCGGTGGTCGCCGTCTGGAGCGGCCCGACGAAGAGCGTCGGGAGCGAGCGCCAGGACCGCGAAGACGAGCAGGATCACGCAGCCCGACGAGCCCGTCCGGCGGCGCGCGTAGCGACCGGCGCGAAGTCGCGCGGCGCCGCGCAGCCGGAGGCGCCAGCGCGCGCGCCGGACGCCGGCCGGCGTGACGCGCGGCGCGTCACGTCCGGACCCGCGGGTCGAGCAGGCCGTAGACGAGGTCGGCGACGAGGTTGGCCAGCGACGACCGACACCGACGAGGAGCAGGAAGATGCCCTGCAGGACCGGGTAGTCGCGGGCGGTCAGGGCGTCCACGGTGAGCGTGCCGAGGCCCGGGCCAGTTGAACACGACCTCGACCGTGATCGCGCCGGCGACGACGTAGCCGAGGTTGATCGCGATGAGCGTGACCGTCGGCAGCAGCGCGTTGGGGAAGGCGTGGCTGCGCAGGATCCGGCCGTCGGTCAGGCCCTTCGCCCGGGCCGTGGTGACGTAGTCCTCGCCGCGCGTCTCGATGATCGACGAGCGCATCAGGATCGAGTACTGCGCCGATCAGGCCGAGGCTGACCGTGGCCAGCGGCAGGGCCAGGTGGGCCAGGAAGTCGAGCAGCTGGTCGGCGAACGAGTCGTAGGTCGCCGCCCACCGTCGAACATGCCCGAGGTCGGGAACCAGCCCAGGCCCGATCGCGAAGATGATGATCAGCGGCATGCCCGATCACGAAGTACGGCATCGAGTAGAGGATCAGGCTGAGCCCGTTGCCGATCCGGTCGACGGTGCCGCCGCGCCGCCAGCCGGCGTACGCGCCGAGGGCGAGCCCGACGACGATCGCGATCAGCTCGCCGAGGCCGAAGAGCAGGACCGTCGGCCAGAAGCGCTCGCCGATGACCTCGGTGACCGGCTGGCCCCGGAACTTGAACGAGTACCCGAGGTCGCCCGAGACGGTCGACCCGAGATACGCCACGAGCTGGTCGGGGAAGAGCGGCTTGTCCAGGCCCCAGCGCGCCCGCGCCGCCTCGAGCGTGGCCGGCGTCAGGTTCGGGTTCCGGAGCAGGATCCGTTCCGGCGATCCCGGCATGAGCCGGAACAGCAGGAAGTTGAGGACGACGATGAAGAAGACCGTCAGGATCGCCTGGAGGACCTTGCGCCCGAGGTAGCGGGTGCCCACGACCGGCGGGCGCGCTCAGACGAGCGGGAGGGCCGCCGGCGCGGCGACCCTCCCCTGGTGTGTGCGGCGGCTCGCCGAGGCGGCCGCGTCGGCTCATTCCTCCTCCGACGATCCGCGGCGCCGCCGGGAGGCGAGGATCAGGCCGCCGACGACCACCGCGGCGACCAGCAGGCCGACGATGAGCAGCGTGCTGTCGCCGCTCGAGCCGGCCGGCGTGCCGCCGCCGCCCGGACTCGCCGAGGGGGCCGCCGACGCCCCCGCCGACGGAGCCGTGGACGCGGACGGCTCCGGGCTGGGCACCGCCGTGGCGTCGGTCAGGAGCGTGTAGCCGAGCGAGCTGTAGAGAACAGCGGCGTGCCGTTGTCCCGTGGCTGGTTCTGCCAGCCGGCGAACCGGTCGGTCCGATAGGCGTCGAGGTTGCTGTCGTAGTAGAGGATGTGGTACGGCGCCTCGTCGTAGAAGAGGTTCTGCATCTCGGCCAGGATCGCCTTGCGCTCCTCGGTCGTGGCCGCCTTGTTCTGCGGCGTCGTACAGCTCGTCGTACTCCGGGTTGCACCAGTTGCTGTCGCGACGAGCTGCCGATCGCGTCGCAGCGGAAGATCTGGAGCAGGGCGTTCGGGTCCGGGTTGCCGGACCAGCCCCAGATGAACAGGTCGTAGTTCGGCCTTGTTGCCGCTCGCCGCCGGCCTCCGGCGGCAGCATCAGGTCGACGAGCGTGCCGCTGTCGTAGACCTGCGGCGGTCACCTTGATCCCGAGCTGGCCGCACCAGTCCTGGACGAACTGGGCGACCTTGCGGATAGGTGTCGTCGGAGTCCGGCATGAACAGCCGGAGGTTGATCGGCTTGCCCTCCTTGTCGAGCCGATTGCCGGAGGCATCGAGGAGGTAGCCGGCCGCGTCGAGCTTCTGCTTGGCGAGCGTCGATGTCGAACGTGCGGACGGTCGTCGGGCTCGACGTGCCACTGGCCTGAGCACCGGCGGGACGTTCGTCGTGCCGACCGTCGCCGTAGCCGCCGAGGACCCGGTCGACGAGGGTCTGCTTGTCGACCGCGTAGCCGAGGGCGTCGCGGAAGGCCGGGTCGAGGAGCGCCTTCGTCGACGGGCCGCCGCCCTTGATCGTCTTGCCGGTGCCGGTGCCGTAGGTGTTGAACGCCGAGCTCGGTCCAGCCGTTCGCAGTGCCCGACGACCGTCTTGATGTCCGGCTCGGTCTTGAGCTGCGTTGAACTGGTCCGCGTTCACGCCGCGGGCGTAGTCGAGCTCGCCGGCCTTGAGGGCCTGGACCATCGTGTCGGCGTTCTTGAAGAACTGGATGACGACCTCGTCGGCGGCGCCCTGCGGGCCCCAGTAGTTCGGGTTGCGGACGAAGCGGACGAACTGGCCGGTCTTCCACTCGGCGAGCCTGGTACGGGCCCGGTGCCGACGACGGCGGCGGCGTCGAACTTCGGCCTCGCCGATCGTCTTGTAGGTCTGACCTTGCCCCAGATGTGCTTGGGCAGGATCGGGATGTACGTCTGGAGGATTCGCGTGCGACGGGTCGTCGGTCGTGACGATCATCGTCTGCGGGTCCGGGCACTCGACCTTCGTCGACGCCGGCGTCCTTGAGCGCGGGTCGAGGTAGCCGAGCGCCGACGTTCGCCTTCGGCGGCGATCGCATCGAGGCTGAGCTGGAACGAGAAGCAGGCGTCATCGGAGGTGGCGGGCTGGCCGTCCGACCACTTCATCCCCGACCGGATCTTGAACGTCCACGACTTGCCGTCTGCCGCCCGCTCCCACGACTCGGCGAACCCCGGGTAGGGCTCGATGTCCGGGCCGAAGCCCACGAGCAGGTCGTAGGTCAGCCCGAAGGCCTCGTAGCCGACGACGAGGGCCGTCCCGTACGGATTGAGCGAGTCGATGTCCTGGGTCGTGCCGACCCGGAGGACCAGCTTCTCCGCCGCGGCGATGGGCAGGGCTGCGGGCAGCACGGCGCCCAGCGCCACGCTGACCGCCAGGGCCGCCCGGGCGAACCGGGTGCTCAGGGACAGACGCATCGTCACTCCTCCTCCGAGCGAGCCGACCGGTCCGACGGACCATCGCACCCGCTCCCGACCCAGGGTCGATCGGCACTGTCGCACAGCGCGTCGGGCCGGGTCAACCTATCCGGGGAGGACCGTCCGGCATCCCAACGTCCGTGCCGGCCCGCCGGGGAGGCGATGAGCCCCGGCCATCGGCTCCATCATTCGGCTCCGTCATTCGGCTCCGTCGACCACGGCGACACCGTCGGCCACCTCGACAGGTGGCCCGGGTTCTGCGTCTCTGCTCTTGGATTCTGCGTCTCGGCGCCGGGTTCCACGTCTCATCGCCTGCCGCGATCGTACCGGTGCTGGTCCGCCCGGTGCCCACGTCTCATCGCCCGCCGCGATGGTATCGGCGCTACCAGGTCCTCAGACCGTGTTCGGCCTGCTTCGCTTCATAGAGAGCGTGGGATCCCCGCGGAAGGGCCCGGAACCCGCGTGGGAGCGGCACTGGCATCGCGGACCGCGATATCACGGGCGAGCCCCGGGCGGGGACAAGGCCCAGCGCAGCGGACGGGATGCTTCCCGGCACCCGCGTAGCGGCCGCGAGCAGTGCGCGTGGCGAGATGGCGGATTGACATGCGCACGCTCGTGCGCCATCTTCGTGCGCATGAGTCGGCGCACGAACCTCCTGCTCCCGGAAGACCTCGTCGCGGAGGTGGACCGCGTGGCCGGGCCGCGGTGCCGGAGCCGCTACATCGCGGAGGCGGTGCAGGCGCGGCTTCGGCGAGACCGGCTGCGCGAGGTCGTCGAGCGAACCGCAGGAGCATGGAGCGCCGAGGAGTACCCGGAGTTCGCGACTCCGGAGGCCGTGGTCGCGTGGGTCCGCGAGCGACGCGAAGAGAAGACCGACCCCGGACCGGAGGCCTGATCCGTGCGCTACGTGCTCGATACGACCTTCATCATCGACCATCTGCGGGACGATCCGGGTGCCCGACGCAGGTTCGGGATGATCTTCGAGGACGGCGACGAGGCGTTCGTCAACGAGATCATCGTGTGCGAGGCGTGGGCGGGCGCGCACCTCGCGGGCGACCCTGACCTGGAGGCGCTCCTGCGGGTGCTCGAGTTCGTGCAGCCCGGACCGCAGCACGCCAGGGCGGCCGGCCGCTGGCGCGCGGAAGCTCGGGTGCGCGGGCGGAAACTCGGTCTCGCGGATGCGCTCATCGCCGCGTGCGCCGACTCACTCGGCGCTGCGGTTCTGACCCGGCGCGCGCGCGACTTCGTGCTCACCCCGGTCCGCGTCGAGACCTACTGACGGGAGCGGTCCACGTCAGACGATGGGACGGATCTCATCGAGGACGCAGCGCGCCCCCGTCACGCCCGGATCCGCTCGTTGGCGGGGTCGTAGGGCGCCCGGAACGAGGCTCCCGCGGCGAAGCGCTGGAAGGCGATCTCGATCTCGTACGTCCCCGCGGCGAGCCATTCGGCCGTGACCGGCCCGTCGTCGCGGCGGACGTAGCCCAGCCCGATCGAGCGGTCGACCGTGTGCCCGAACATCGCCGAGCTGATCCGTCCGACGAGGACGCCGTTCCGCCAGATCGGCTCGTTGTGGAACATCAGCGGCTCCGGGTCCTCGAGGGTGAAGACGGCCAGCCGGCGGACGAGCCCGGCCTCGCGCTGGCGGAGGAGCGCGTCGCGCCCGAGGAAGCCGCCCGGCTTGTCCCAGGCGACCGTGAAGCCGAGCCCGGCTTCGAGCGGCGTGTCCTCGTCGCTGATGTCGTGGCCCCAGTGGCGATACGCCTTCTCCATGCGCAGCGAGTTGAGCGCGTGGAAGCCGGCGTGGCGGAGGCCGAACGCGTCGCCCGCCGCGACGATCGCGTCGTAGACGTGGGTCGCGAACTCGGTCGGGACATACAGCTCCCAGCCGAGCTCGCCGACGTAGGTGATCCGCGACGCGCGGGCGAAGGCGAAGCCCAGGTCGATCTCGCGCGACGTCGCGAACGGGAATGCGGCGTTCGACAGGTCGGCGTCCGTGAGCGAGGTGAGGAGCTCGCGCGAGCGCGGGCCCATAACGCTCAGGACGGCCTCGGCGGAGGTTACGTCGGTCACGGCGGCGTGGGCGTCGGCCGGGATCTGGTGGCGCAGCCAGTCGATGTCGCGGACGGTCGAGGTCCCCGAGGTGACGACGAGGAAGCGGTCCTCGTCCAGGCGGGTGACCGTCACATCCGACTCGATTCCGCCCCGCTCGTTTAGCCACTGCGTGTACACGATCCGGCCCGGCTCGACGGCGACATCCGCCGCGCAGATCCGGCCGAGGGCACGCTCCGCGTCTCGCCCCTGGACGAGGATCTTGCCGAACGAGGTCTGGTCGAACAGGCCCACCGCCTCGCGGACGGCCCGGTGCTCCTCGGCCGAGTACGGGAACCAGTTCTGGCGCCCGTAGGAGTACTCGTAGCGCGGCTCGACGCCGGACGGCGCGTACCAGTTCGCCCGCTCCCAGCCGGCGAGCTCGCCGAAGCACGCCCCGCGGGCCGCCAGCCGGTCGTGGAGCGGCGTCCGCCGGACCCCGCGCGAGGTCTCGACCTGGCGGAACGGCCAGTGCATGTCGTAGAGCAGCCCGAGCGTCTCGGTCGTCCGCTGGTAGAGGTAGCGACGGTTGCGCTGGAACGGCATGAACCGCCGGATGTCGACCTCCCAGAGGTCCATCGGGGCATGCCCGTCGACGACCCAGTCGGCGACCGCCCGGCCGGCGCCGCCGCCAGACTGGAAGCCGACCGAGTTGAACCCCGCGGCGACGAAGTAACCGTCCAGGCCGGGCGCCTCGCCCAGGATGTAGCGGTCGTCCGGGGTGAAGCTCTCGGGCCCGTTGAAGAAGAGCTGGATGCCGACCTCGCCCAGGATCGGCACCCGGCGGGCGGCCATCTCGAGGTACGGCGCGAGGTGGTCCCAGTCCTCGGGCAGGGTCGTGAACGCCGCGTCCTCGGGGATGCCGTGGGTCGCCCACGGCTTCGCGCCCGGCTCGAAGAAGCCGACCATCAGCTTGCCCGTGTCGTCGCGGACGTAGGCCGTGTCGTCCGGGCTGCGCAGGACCGGGAGGTCGGGCGTGAGGCCGGGGATCGGCTCGGTGATGAGGTAGAAGTGCTCCGCGGCATGGAGCGGGATCGTCACGTCGCTCTGCTGGCCGAGCTCGCGAGCCCACATCCCGGTGCAGTTGACGACGAACTCGCAGGCGATCTCGCCGCGGTCGGTCGCCACGCCGGTCACCCGCCCGTCCCTGCGCCGGACCTCGGTCACCTTCGTGTGCTCGAAGATCTGCGCGCCGCCCAGCCGGGCCGCCCTGGCCAGGGCCTGGGTGACGTCGGTCGGGTTGGCCACGCCGTCGCCGGGCAGGTAGGCCGCCCCGACGATCTCGCTGGCGTCCATCAGCGGCCACATCTCGGCGGCCCGGTCGGGACCGATGAGCTCCACCTCGAAGCCGCACACGCGGGCCATCGAGGCGCCGCGCTTCACCTCGGTCCAGCGCTCCTCGTTCGTCGCGAGGAGGATGGAGCCGGTCCGCCGGAAGCCGGTGCCGAGGCCGGTCCTGCGCTCCAGCTCGGCGAACAGCTCGGCGCTGTACTTCGCGAGCATGCTCATGTTGTAGGTCGCCCGCAGCTGGGTGACCAGGCCGGCGGCGTGCCAGGTCGTGCCCGACGTCAGCTGCTTTCGCTCGAGAAGGACGACGTCGCGCCAGCCGCGCTCGGTCAGGTGGTAGGCGACGCTGCACCCGACGATCCCGCCGCCGATGACGACGACCCGGGCCTGGCTCGGGAAGCCGTCGGCCGCGGAGGCGCCGCCTGTGGCGAGGCTGTCGGATAGTCCCTTCGGCATCGGAGTCACGTCCTTCTCGGTAGTTCCCACCCGGATCGGATCGGGCCATGCTACGGCCTGGACCCGCCCGCGGGGACGGGTGTCACGTACCGTGAACCGGTCCGTTGCCGAGGAGGCGAACCATGTCCGCCGACCAGATGCCTGCGGGCGTCCCCTCCACGCCGACGCCCGAGGCCGCCCCCGGGCGACCCGCGGGGCACCGTCGGCGGCGCACCTGGCGCGTCCTCGTCGCCCGTTCCGCGACCGTCCTTGCCGTCGTCCTCGGCGGCGGCTACCTGGCGGTCGGCGCCTCGATCTACAATTCGCTGTCGCGGTTCGAACCCGGCTGCGGGGGCGTCGTGGCGAACCAGGACCCCGCCCACTTCACGGTCAGGGAACTCGATGCGACCCCGTACCTGATGCCGCGCTTCGAGGACGTCGCGTTCCCAAGCCGAGACGCCGCGATCACGATCCGCGCATTCTGGATCCCGTCCGACGCCGGCCCGGACGCTCCGGCGGTGATCGTCGTCCACGGGCTCGCGGGGTGCCGGCGCTCCGAGGGGAACCTGCTCGCGGCGGGGATGCTCCACCGCAGCGGGTTCGCCGCGCTGATCCTCGACCTGCGCAACCACGGCGACTCGGCGCGCGAGGATGACCGCTACTCGGGTGGAATCAAGGAGCACCGCGACGTCCTCGGGGCGTGGGACTGGCTGGTGACCCGACAGCGTCTGGCGCCTGCCCGGATCGGACTCCTGGGCCTGTCGCTCGGCGCCGCGACGGCCCTCATCGCGACCGGTGAGGAGCCCCGGGTCGCGGCGGTCTGGGAGGACAGCAGCTACGCCGACATCGACGTCGCGATCCGCGGCGAGCTGACCCGCAAGGACCATCCGACATGGCTCGCGCCGGGCGGGGTGCTCATGGCCCGGATCGTGGGTGGGGTCGACCTCACGTCGCTCAGCCCGATCGAGGCGGTCGCCAGGTTGAACGGCCGGCCGATCTTCATCACCCACGGCACGGAGGACGAGCGCCTCTCCGTCCGCTATGCCTACGACCTCGCGGGCGAGATCGCGACGCATGGCGGTCTCGCCGCGATGTGGGTCGTCCCGGGTTCGAAGCACACGATGGCGATCCGGGAGCACCCGGTCGAGTACGAGCGCCGGCTCGCCGACTTCTTCAGGTGGGCGCTGGGCGTCCCCTGACGGCCGTGCCGCGCAGGCGGGCGACCCGCTCCAGCCCGAGTTGGCTCATCGCGTCGAGAATCTCGCCGCGGTCGATCATCGCCAGCGCGTCGCCGAACGGCACCCACCGGATCCGCAGATCCTCGGTGCCCTCGGGCGCCGCCTCGCCCTGGGTCAGGCCGGCGGCGAGGAAGAGGATCCCGGCCTCGTCCGTGATCGAGTTCGACAGGTGGAGCCGGCCGAGCTCGCGCCAGTCGGCGGCCTCGATGCCGGTCTCCTCGCGCAGCTCGCGCCGGGCGCCGTCAAGGGGATCCTCGTCGAACGGGACGCCGCCCTCGGGGATCTCCCACGAGTAGCCGTCGAGCGTGTAGCGGTGCTGGCCGACGAGCAGCACCCGGTCCACGTCGTCGATGGCGACGACCCCGACCGCCAGGTTCCGGAAGTGGACGACGCCGTAGATCCCGGGCTCGCCGTCCGGCCGGGTCACCTCGTCGTGGTGGACCGCGATCCAGTCGTTCTCGTAGACCAGCCGCCGGGAGCGGCGGGTCCACGGGCTGACGGTCGGGTCGGCAGCGGGGCTGGCGGCGGAGTCGGCGGCGGGGTCGGCGTCTCGTGGGTCGGGCACGCCCGCATCGTAGCGGCCACGGGCCGGTAGACTCGCGGCCATGGCCCTCGATCCACGTCCCGCGTCCGAGCCCCGCCACGAGGTGGAGACACGCCATGACGTCCGGATTCCCGTGCGCGACGGCCTGGAGCTCAGCGCGAACCTGTGGTTGCCGCTCCCCCGCCCCGAGGCCCCCGACGAGCGCTTCCCGGCGATCCTCGAGATGATCCCGTACCGCAAGGACGACTGGCGCTGGCCCGGCGACCACGCCCACGGCGCCTGGCTCGCGGCCCGGGGCTATGCCTTCTGCCGCCTCGACATCCGGGGCACCGGGAGCAGTCCCGGGATCGCCCGTGACGAATACACGGCGGAGGAGACCTTCGACGGCTACGACGCGGTCGAGTGGCTGGCCGCCCAGCAGTGGTCCACCGGGAACGTCGGGATGTGGGGCATCAGCTACGGCGGCTTCACGGCGATCCAGGTCGCCAAGCTCCGCCCACCGCACCTCAGGGCGATCGTCCCGATGTACGCGACCGACGACCGCTACACGGACGACGTCCACCACATCGGCGGCTGCGCCACGGTCAGCGAGCTCAGCCAGTACGCGGTGGCCATGGTCGGCTGCAACGCGCTCCCGGCCCGGCCGGCCTATCGCGGCGATGCCTGGCTCGATGAATGGCGCGACCGCCTGGAGCGCACGCCGGTCTGGCTCTTCGAGTGGGCCCGCCAGCAGCACGACGGGCCGTACTGGCGGCAGGGCTCGCTGGCGCCCGACTACGAGGCCCTCGCCATTCCGACCTTCCTCATCGCCGGCTGGATGGACGCCTACGTGAACCCGGCGCTGCGGATCCTCGAGCGCTGCGTGAACGCGCCGCGGAAGGCCCTCATCGGGAACTGGACCCACTCGTACCCGGACAGCGCGTATCCCGGGCCGAACCTCGACTGGCTGCACGAGTTGGTCCGCTTCTTCGACCGCTGGCTCAAGGGCGTCGAGAACGGCGTCGAGGACGAGCCGGCGCTCACGTTCTTCCTCCGGGAGTTCGCCCCGCCAGAGCCATTCCCGGCGGCCTGGCCCGGAGCCTGGCGGAGCGAGCCCGGGTTTCCGCCGCCCGGCGCGGGCGAGGCGGAGCTCTGGCTGGCCGGCGGCGGACTGCCGCTCGTCGGGCGCCTGGCGGCCGCCCCGCCGACCAATCCCGGGATCGACCGGTTCCCGCACCGGGCGACGATCGGCACCCGGGCCGCCCTCTCGTGGGGCGGAGGGGGTCCGCCGAACGGCCTGTCGCGCGACCTGCGGCCGGACGACGCGCTCGTCCCGACGTACACCAGCGAGCCGCTCGAGGCGCCCCTCGACATCCTCGGCCGCCCGACGGCGATCCTCACGATCGAGGCATCGACGCCGGTCGCGACCGCGGTCGTCCGCCTGAGCGACGTCGCCCCGGACGGGACGACCTCCCAGGTGACCGCCGGGATGCTCAACCTCACCCACCGCGACTCGCACGTCGAGCCGGCACCGCTGGAGCCAGGCACCGCCTGCGAGGTCCGCGTCCCGATGCGGGCGACGGGCTACCGCTTCCTGCCGGGGCACCGGATCCGGCTCTCGGTCGCGTCGAACTACTGGCCGGTCCTGTGGCCCTCGCCGTTCCCCGGCGAGCTGGGCATCCACCTCGGCGCCTCGCGGCTGGTCCTCCCGACGATCCCGGTCGGCGAGGGTTCGCTGCCGACTCCGTCGTTCAGGACGACGCCGGCGGGCCTGCCGGACGTGGCCGCCGTGGACACCGAGGACCCGCCCGTCTGGCGGATCTTCGATGACGCCCTGGCCGGCACCGTCACGGTCACGACCTCCGGCGGCGCCGAGACGACCCTGCCCGACGGCACCTCCCTGTACTCGTTCGAGCTCCTGGAGATGACCGCCTCCGACGCCGACCCGGCCCACGCCCGGATGCGCACCGAGGTCGTCTACCGTCTCCGCCAGGACGGCCGCGCCATCGACATCCTGGTGAACGGCCTGACGACCTCCACCGAGACCGACTTCCGGATGGAGGTCGACCTCGCCGTCGAGCTCGACGGAGCCCCCTTCTTCGCCCGCGACTGGGACGAGACGATTCCGAGGAGGCTGGTGTGAGCCGCCGGATCTCCGCCCGGGCGGCCGGCTTCACCGAGTCGGTCATCCGTGCGGTGATGCGGCCCACGCATGGATCGACAGCCGGCCGAGCGTGGCCAACCTGCTGTTTCGTCGATTCTGGACGGTGACCGAGCGTGCCGGCCCGCGATCTCATGCAGTGGGTGCATATCCCTGGCCCGGCGAGGGCGAGTCGTGCCGGTGGCGCGGTGCCGGTGGCGCCTCGTCACAGGCCGAAGCGCTCGAGAGCCGTCTCGGCCAGGGTCCGCCCGATCGCCAGCGAGGAGGTGGCCGCGGGTGACGGCGCGTTGCGGACGTGGAGGACGCGGCCGGAGCCCCCGAGATCGAAGTCGTCCAGCAGCGTGCCGTTCGGCGCGAGCGCCTGGGCCCGGACGCCGGACGGCCCGAACGTGAGCTGGTCCCGGCGCAGCTCCGGGATGTACCGGACGAGCTCGCGGTGGAAGGCCGCGGTCGACCAGTCCCGCCACATCTCGGCCAGCCCGGTCCGCCAGTAGCGGGCGGCGAGGCGCAGGAACCCGCGGTAGGTGACGGTCCCGACCAGGTCCCGGATGGACACGTCCCGCCGCCGATAGCCCTCCCGGGCGAACGCGAGGACGGCGTTCGGGCCGGCCCACACGGCGCCGTCGATCCGCTTCGTGAAGTGCACACCGAGGAACGGGAAGCTCGGATCGGGGACCGGGTAGATCAGTCCCCGGACCAGCGGCCGGGCATCCTCCGTGAGGGTGTGGTAGTCGCCCCGGAACGGGACGATCCGCGGCGACCCCGGGCCGGACTCGCCGCTCAGCGCGGCGACCCGGTCCGCCCACAGGCCGGCACAGGCGATCAGGGAGCCCGCCCGGACCTCGCCGCCGGCCGTCGCGAGCACGAGCTCCCCGCCCGCCCGGTGGATCGCGCGGACCGCGGCCCCGGTCCGGATCTCACCGCCCCGCGAGCGGACCTCGTCCGCGTAGGCGAGGGCGACCCGCCGGAAGTCGACGATCCCCGTGGTCGGGCTCCACAGCCCGCGGATCCCGGCGGCATGCGGCTCGAGCTCGCGGATCCGCTCCGGCCCGACGACCTCCAGCCCCGGCACCCCGTTCGCCTCGGCTCGCGCCCGGAGCGCCTCGAACCGCGGCAGCTCGTCCTCGGCCAGCGCGACCACGAGCTTCCCGGTCCGCTCGATGGGGATACCGCGCTCCGCGCAGAACGCCTCGAGCTCGCCCTTCCCCTCCCGGCACAGCCGGGCCTTCAGCGAACCCGGCGGGTAGTACAGGCCGGCATGGACGACCCCGCTGTTGTGGCCGCTCTGGTGGGTCGCGAGCTCCACCTCCTTCTCGAGCACGACGAGGCGGAGGTCCGACCGTCGCTCAAGGAGCCGGTGGGCAGTCGCCAGGCCGACGATCCCGCCGCCGACGATCGCGACATCGAAGCGGACGTCATCAGCGAGCGCGATCGGATCCTGGCCGGCGGTCACCATGCCTGCTCAGCCTCGAACAGGCCGCTGGCGATGCTGGCGGCGAGCAGCAGGACGACCCCGTAGCCGGCAAGGCTCAGGGCCGCCATCGGCCGGGCGGACATCCGGTGATGGAGGAGCGAGCCCGCCGTCCCGAGAACGAGCTGCCAGGCGAGCGACGACAGCCCCACGCCCGCGACGAAGGCGAACCGGGTCACGGGATCCGCGCCGAGGGACGGCAGCCCCCAGGATGAGCGCCGCGAAGTAGACGACCGTGCCCGGATTGACGATCGTGATCCCGACGAACTGGAGGTATGTCCCCCGGGTGCTCGACTCGTCGAGGCGCTCCAGGTGGGGGTCGGTCGACGGGGTCCGGGCGCGACGGATCGCCAGGCTGATCCCCCGAGCGCCGATCGCGACCAGGACGGCGACGGAGATCCAGCGGAGGGGAGCCTGGATCGGCGCGATGAGCGCGGCGAGGGCCGTCCCGAACAGTGCCGCCAGCGAGGCGTAGGTCAGGTCGGCGGTCGCGGCGCCGGCGCCGACGGCCCAGCCGTACGACCGGCCGTGGCGGATCCCCGTCTCCACGATGAGGATCGCGACCGCGCCGAAGGGCACGGCGATGGCCAGGCCGGCGGCCACGCCGGCGAGGAATGCAGTGCCCAGGGTCAGGCGCCCGGGTCGGTCGTCATCGGATGCCCGAGCCGAACTGGTCCAGGATCTCGGTGATCGCCCGGCGCATGGTCGCGGTCCGGTAGTCGAGGAGCGGGTGCGCCTCGAACCGGCGCTCCGCGAGCCGACCGGCGATCCGGGTGTAGAGGACCGGGTAGACGTCCCCGCTGCCGTCCGCCTCGAGCGTGATCGCGAGGGCGTCCGGCCCGCTCGCGTCGACGAACCAGGCCAGCGGGAGGATCCCCTCGTCGCGGATCCCGACGGTCGGGTCGAGCGTGACGACCCGGGCCAGGTAGGCCCGCTGGTGCCACAGCTCCGGCGCCGTCCGTGAGCTCCTCGGCGATGAGAGTCGACGAGGTCGCCGTGCGTCGATCGCCGGGTCGCGCGGTCTCCACGCCGAACCGCGTCCGGCGCGATGTGCGCGGCGAGGACCCGGGCGTTGTAGCGGGAGCCCTGGACGGCCCCGGAGTTGGCCGGGATGCCGTGCTTCTGGAGGCCCTTCGCAGCCCTGCCCGATCGTCCCGGCGAAGTAGATCCCCGGCACGCTGGCGCTCTCCCAGAACGGGGTCTGGGCCGGCAGCCGGCTCTGCCCGAACGTCGCGACGCCGAGGGCCGGGCAGGTCGCGCAGCGGCGCCACGAACCCGGTCGCCGCGATCACCTCGTCGACCTCGAAGTCCGATCGCGCCGCCGCCGTCCGAGCGGCGCGTCCGGACGACCGAAGCCGGCTCCGCCCGGGCCCGCTCGATCCGCTCGATCGCGGCGTCGAGGATGGCCACGCCGCCGCCCAGGACGTGGTCCTCGAACGGCTGGACGTAGCGGGCCCGGACCCCGACCAGCGAGCGCGTGTCGACCGACAGCTTGGCCGGCGACGGCGAGGCGAGCGATGATCCGGCGGGCCCACGGCAGGAGGCCCGGTGGCGAGCTCGAAGCCGGAGTTCTGCTTGCCGATGATGAAGACGCGCTTGCCGGCGTACGTCTCGGCCGGCGCGGGTGTCGGCGTAGTGGCGGGCGAGCTCCATCCCGGGCGCCGGGCGGCGTGTACGGCTCGGCGACGCCGACCGCGAGGACCAGCGGCCGGCAGCGGTACTCGCCGTCGGTGGTCTCGACGACGAACGCGGTCGCCGTCCGGGCCCGTCCTCGCGGCGCGTCGCCGTCCAGCGGCAGCCGTAGCGGACGCGCGATCCCGGCCCGCTCGGCGAACGCCGTCGAGGTTCGCCTCCATCTCCGGTCGCGACGGGAAGTAGGAGGTCCCGTCCATGAGCTCGGGCTGGAGCGCGCGGTGCTCGGGCTCCTCGGCGAGGAGGCTGTTCCAGTCGTAGCGCTCGTAGGCGCGCGACCCGCGCGGTCGGCCGGCGCGTACGGCTTCGTCCACGACAGCAGCCGCTGGAAGAACGGCCAGCGCCGGAACATCCCGCCGGGCGCCGGGTCGGCGGAGATGACCGCGTGCTCGACGCCGAGCGCGGCCGAAGCGAGTACGAGACCTGCAGACCGCCCGGGCCGCTGCCGACGACGACGACCGGGTAGTCGCCCGGCGGGAACGGCCGCTCGCGGTCGGCCCGTCAGCTCCGCCATCGGTTCGCGTTCCGCAGGCGGCGGGCCTGGCGCCTGGAGCATCCGGTACATGACCCGCGGGTGGTCGACGAGGAACGCCTCGACGCCCGGGCCCGGCAGGACGAGGCAGCGCAGCGGGCCGAGTGGCGACGACGTCGGCGACCGGCGGCTCGCCGAGCAGGATCGAGACCTCGCCGAAGAAGTCGCCCCGCGCCGAGGGTCGCCCGCTCCTGGCCGTCGACTGATCGACCGCGGCCTCGCCGTCGAGGATCACGTAGAAGCCCGAGCCGGTCAGGCCCTGGCGGAGGACGCGCTCGCCCTCCGGGTAAGCACTGCCTCCTCGAAGGTGTGGGCGACGCCCTGCAGCTGCGGCGTCGTGAGGTCGGCGAACAGCGCGAACCCCGCGATCGTGTCGACGATCTCGTCGCGGCTCGCCATCGTCCGCCTGCCTCGCCTCATCGCCTGGTGCCGACCGTGCGACACGTGAGCGGCCCGTATCCGGTCGCGTTCTGCCATCGGTACGGCAGCGCGCCGCCGGACGCAACGGATCGCTCGGACGGCCGACGACGATCGCCGGACCGCGTCGCGCGGCGACTGTCCCGGAACCGCACGAGGGCGACGATGACCCTGACCGCGCGACCGCCGGACCGAGCTTCTGGCCGCCGTCCGGCTGTTCGCCGGGTCGACGCCAGACGGCCTGCGCGGATCGCCGAGCGGGCGATCGAGGTCGACTTCCCGGCCGGACCACGTGATCGCCCGCCAGGGCGAGATCGGGACGGGCTTCTTCGTCATCGTCGCCGGCCGCGGTCCGGGTCGTCCGCGACGGCGAGACGTCGCCCAGCTGGGGCCGGGCGACGTTCTTCGGCGAGCTGTCCGTGCTCGACGGGCGGCCGCGCATCGCGACAGGTCGTCGCGGACGAGCCGACGACCTGCCTGGCCCTCGCCTCCTGGGAGTTCGAGACGGTCTGCTCGAGGCCCAGCCGACGCCTGACGCTCGTCGATCCTGCGCGGCGTGGCCAGGCGCCTGCGGGCGGTGACCGAGAGCACCGCCACTGACGTCGACCGAGCGCCGACGTCGCCGGGCCCGGCGATGGCACCGGCGCGAGCGATGACCGCGGACCGCGCCGACCGGCACCGTGACCTTCCTGTTCACCGACATCGAGGGCTCGACCCGGCTCGGTCGAGAGCTCGGGCCCGAGCGCTATGGCGCCCTGCTCGAGCGCCATCGCGCGCTGCTGCGGGGCGCGTTCGCGGCCGCACGGCGGCGTGGAGGTCGGGACCGAGGGCGACTCCTTCTTCGTCGTGTTCGAGCGCCCGTCGGTCGGCCGTGGCCGCGGCCGTCGGACGGCCAGCGAGCGCTCGCCGCCGAGCCCTGGCCGGCGGACGCGACGGATCCGGGTCCGGATGGGCCTCCACACCGGCGAGGGCATCGCTGGCCGGCCGGAACGTACGTCGGCAACGACGTCAACCGCGCCGCCCGGATCGCGGCGCCGGCGCACGGCGGCCAGGTCCTGGTGTCCGAGACGACCCGGGCGCTCGCCGCCGACATGCTGCCGGCCGGCATCGGCGCTGCGCGACCTGGGCGAGCATCGGCTCAAGGACCTCCGACCCGAACGCCTCTTCCAGCTCGACCCTCGACGGGCTCCCCGCCGACTTCCCGCCGATCCGCTCGCTCGACGCCCGGCCGAACAACCTGCCGACCCAGCTGACCTCGTTCGTCGGTCGGGAGGCCGAGCTGGCCGAGGCCGCGCGATCTCCTGGATGGCACCCGGCTGCTGACGCTGACCGGACCGGGCGGAACGGGCAAGACCCGGCTCTCGCTCCAGCTGGCCGCCTCGGTGGCGGACCGGTTCCCGGACGGCGTCTGGTTCGTGGCCCTCGAGCCGATCCGCGAGCCCGCCCTGGTCGCGCCCACGATCGGCCGCGTCCTCGGCGTGACGGACTCGGCCAGCCGGCCCGCGCTCGAGCTGCTGACCGAGCACGTCGGCGTCCGGCAGATGCTCCTCGTGCTCGACAACTTCGAGCAGGTGATCGGCGCGGCGCCCGTCGTCGCCGAGCTGCTGCGGGCCTGCCCCAACCTGACCGCGATCGTCACGAGCCGCGCCGCCCTCCATGTCTCGGGCGAGCAGGAGTACCCGGTCCCGGGGCTGCCGACGCCGCCCGACCTGAGCCACCTGAGCAGCCTCGAGATCGCCCAACCTGCCGGCTGCCGCGCGTCGCCTCGACCCCGAGGCGCTGTCCCACTACGAGGCGGTCCGCCTGTTCATCGCCCGGGCCGTCGCGGTCCGGCCCGGCTTCCAGGTGACCAACGAGAACGCCCCGGCGGTCGCCGCGATCTGCGCCCGGCTGCACGGCATGCCCCTGGCCATCGAGCTGGCGGCCGCCCGGGTCAAGCTCCTGCCGCCCGAGGCGATCCTGCGCCGGCTGGAGCACCAGCTCGAGCTCCTCGCCGCGCGGCTCGCGCGACCTGCCCGAGCGGCAGCAGACCCTGCGCGGCGCGATCGCCTGGAGCTACGACCTGCTCGAGCGCCGGCGAGCGCCGGCTCCTCGACCGGCTGTCGGTGTTCATGGGCGGCTGCGACCTCGAGCGGCCGCGGAGCGGGTCTGCGGCCCGGCCGACGAGCTCGGCGGATCGACGTCGTTCGACGGGCTCGACGGCGCTCGCCGACCAGAGCCTCGTCCGGAGCGACGACGACGGCGGCCAGCAGCGCGCTTCAGCATGCTCGACACGATCCGCGAGTTCGCCGCGGAGACGGCTGGCAGCGCGACGGGGAATCCGCGGAGATCCGCGCGCCGCCACGGCCTGGCCTTCCTCGACCTGGCCGAGCGATGCGGCGCCCCGACTGGCCGGCGACGGAGCAGCGCGACCTGGCTCGACCGGCTCGAGCGCGATCACGACAACATCCGCGCCGCGCTCGACTGGGCGGCGGCGACGCCCGAACGCCGCCGTCGGCGATCCGGCTCGCCTTCGCGCATGTGGCGCTTCTGGCAGAAGCGCGGCCACCTCAACGAGGCGCGGCGTCCGGCTCGACGGACGATCGCGGCCAGCCCTGGTCGCACGACGACCCGATCCTGCGCGCCCGGCTGTGCGAGGCCCTCGGCGGCGTCGCCTAGTGGCAGGCCGACACCGAAAGCGCGTCCCGCTGCTACGACGAGGCGCTGGCGATCTGGCGGTCGATCGGCGACCAGCGCGAGATCGCGAACGCGCTCTACAACGACGCCTTCCTGAAGGTCATGCCGGGCCTGTCCGGCGACGAGGCGGCCGTTCCCGGCGGTCTTGCCGAGCTCGACGAGGCACTCGCGCTCTTCCGCTCCGTCGGCGACCCGGTTGGTGCCGGAAACGTGACCTGGGCATTGGGCAGCCACCACTACTTCCGCGGCGCGCCCGAGGCGGCGCTGCCCTTCTTCCGCGAAGCGCTGGAGCAGTTCCGGCTCGCCGGGGACCGGACCATGGAGGCCTGGGCCCTCAAGATGCTGGGATCCGCCGAGCTGAAGCTGGGGCGGCTGGACGAGGCCCGGGAGGCGCTTCGCCACTCGCTCCGCCACTTCCATGAGGCGAGTGACACCGCCGGGATCACGCTCGTCTTCGACGATCTCTCGTCGACAGCCGTCGCTGACGGCGACCTGCCGCGAGCGGCCCGGCTGCGTGGCGCGGCACGACAGCTCCAGACCACGACCGGGACGACGCTCGCCCGGTTCGTCGAGGAGACGATCGAGCAGGGCACGCGTCCGAGCGCCCGCCAGGCGATGGGTCCGGACGAGCTCGCCAGGCACGAGGCCGAGGGCCGGGCGATGACGCTGGACGCGGCGGTGGCCTACGCGCTCGACGTCCCGCTGTCCCAGCTCGCCGCGCGCCACGACCCGGAGGCTGGGCAATGACCGCGATCGAGCCGATCGAGCTGACGGCGATCACGACCGTCGGCGGGCCAGGCGGCGCGGCCTGACGCCGCGTCGTCCACCGCGCAGGGCGTCGATCGTGCGGCGGATCCGGGCCTACGTCGCCCGCTTCACCGGATTCGAGCGCGACGCCCGCGTCTTCCTGATCGCGGCGCTCGTCGCGGGGGCGGCGATCAGCCTCTACTGGATCGACTTCAACCTCTACCTCGCCTCGCTCGGGATCGAACCGCCGGTCATCGGGCTGATCGCGACCGGCAACGCGGTCGCCGCGGCCCTCGTCTCCTTTCCCGCGAGCGCCCTGTCTGACCGGATCGGCCGGCGGCTCGTCCTCGCCGGCGGTCTCGCCGTGATGCTCCTCTCGATCGTCGGCTTCCTGCTGGCCAGCGGCCCGCTGGCCCTCGGCCTGCTGGCCGCCGCGTACGGGGCCGGCCAGCAGGTCTTCTTCGTCGTCCAGAACCCGTTCCTCGCCGAGCGGAGCCGCGCCGAGCACCGCAGCGAGCTGTTCGCCCTCGTCTTCGCGATCGAGAACATGACGAACATCGTGGCGGCGATCCTGGGCGGCGCGATCGCGGCGGCGGTGGCGGTTGCCGTCGGCTTCGACCCGCAGGGCCCGCAGGCCTACCGGGTCCTGCTCGTGCTCATGGGCGGCCTGATGGCCGTGGCGGTGGCGGCGATCTTCCTGGTCGGTGACGACAGACCGCGCCGGCGACCCGTCCCGGCGTCGCCTCGGGCGGCCGGCGAGCCGGCGGCCTTCCCGGTCGAGCCGTACCGGCCGAGGAGGCAGCGGCCCTTCGGCCTGCGGATCGGCGACCGGCGGACGTTCGTCCGGCTGCTCATCCCGGGCTTCCTCATCTCGCTCGGCGCCGGCCAGGTGATCCCGTTCCTCAACCTGTTCATCCAGCGCCGGTTCGGGCTCGAGCTCGCGGCGCTCAACGCGGTCTTCGCGGTCACCGCCCTGGGCACGGTCGTGGCGATCCTCCTCCAACCGGGGCTGGCCCGGCGCCTCGGGAAGATCGCCTCGGTCGTCCTCGTCCAGGCCGCCAGCATCCCGTTCCTGGTCGTCCTCGGGTTCTCGCCGGTCCTCTGGACGGTGATCGCCGCGATGGCGGTCCGGAACTCGCTGATGAACGCCGGCAACCCGATCTTCAACGCCTTCGCCATGGAGCGGGTCGGCGCCGGCGAGCGGGCGACCCTGTCGGCCGCGATGAGCCTGATCTGGTCGCTCGGCTGGGTGATCGCCGGGCCCTGGTACAGCCTGCTCCAGGCGACCCTCGGCTTCGACCTGGGCTACTCGGTGAACTTCGTCACGATCATCGCCCTGTACTCGGTCGCGACGTTCCTGTACTGGGCCTGGTTCGGTCGCGCCGAGCGGGAGGAGCGGTCGGCGCAGGTGGGGGCGACGGGATAGACTGGCCCCGATGACGGCCGAGACGACGCTCGCTCGCGAGAAGACCGGGATCCCGAAGAATCCGGGGCGGCGCGACCTCGGGATGAAGGCGACCCTCCTCTTCCCCAACCGCGAGATCGTCGAGCAGTTCTACGTCCCGCTCATCTACACCGCCTGCCGGACGTGCTACTCGGAGCTCGAGCCGGACGAGATCTTCCGCCGCGCGGTGGCCGGGGAGATCGATCCGGCCAAGCAGCAGAAGCTCATCCAGGGGGTGATCGAGTCGGGCCACGGCTCGACGATCGAGCACATCGTGTTCACGTTCGGGATCAGCGGCGTGTCGCGGACGCTCTCCCACCAGCTCGTCCGCCACCGCGCCGGCGTCGCGTTCGACCAGCAGAGCCAGCGCTACGTCACGTTCAAGGGCGCCTCGACGATGCTGCCGGCCACCCTGGCCGAGGCGGACCCTGCCCTGCGCGAGCGGTACGAGGAACAGATCGATGGGTCGATCGAGCTGTACGGGGAGCTCGTCGGCGGCCGGGATCCCCGGCGAGGACGCCCGGTTCGTCTTCCCCAACGCGACCCGGACGAACCTGGTGATGACCACGAACCTCCGCGCGCTCATCCACATGAGCGGGCTGCGCCTGTGCACGATGGCCCAGTGGGAGATCCGCCGGCTGTTCCAGCTCATCCGCCACGAGATCTTCGGGGTCTCGCCCGTTCCTCGGCTCGTTCCTCGCCCCGAAGTGCGTCGCCCTGGGCTACTGCGACGAGATGGGCAACCGCGACGAGCACTGCCCGATCCGGCCCCACAAGGACAACGTCCTCGGCGCCTGGGCAGAGAAGTCGAAGGCGGCCAGGGTCGCCGGCAGGGAGCTCTCCGTCCGCTGAGCGTCGGCCCGCGCCGCCGATCGGCCTGCGTCCGCTGCCATGGTCATCCGCCTCCAGTTCGATCGGATCCTCCCCGGCGGCGAGATCGGGCCGCACCGCCACGGCGTGGAGACGATCGTCTACGTGGCCGGCGGGGAGATCGTCTTCCTCCACGGCGAGGACCTCGAGCGGCGGACCACCGTCGGCGCGGGCGACGTCCTGTACGAGGCGCCGGCCGAGTACCACACCGTCCGCAACGAGGGCGCGGTGGACGCCCTGGCGCTGCTGGCCGCGACCGACCCGGACCCGCGCAACCCCGGGATCGTGATGCGCCACTGGGACGAGGAGGACGGGCCGGTCCGCCGTCGCGCACGCGCCCGGGTCGAGACTGCCGCCGGGATCGGCCGGCGGCACCTCGTCGAGCCGGGCGACTTCGGCAGCGCGACGTTCACGATCACCGAGGTCGAGCTGGCGCCCGGCGCCGTCAACGACTGGCATCGCCACCCGGTCGCCGAGCAGGCGATCGTCGTCTTCGAGGGCCGTGGCGTGGTCATCGTCGACCGGATCGAGGAGACGCTAGAGCCGCTCAAGGGGATCCGGGTCGAGGCCGGCCGGCCCCACCGGATCGCCAACACCGGGCGGAGGCCGCTGCGCTACTACGTCTGCGCCACGCCCGGGACGGATCCGTCCGTCGACCGCGAGCCCGCGGCAGCGCCGCAGCGCCGGCTGGACGGGTAGAGCCGCCTGCGCAACGGCCCAGGATCAGCCGGCGGCCGGCAGCCCCGCGACGAACCTCCGGATGACCCGGGCCAGGCGCGGGCCGGCCTCGGCGCCGGCCTCGAGGACCTCATCGTGGCTGAGCGGCTGGCCGGAGTAGCCGGCGCCCGCGTTGGTGACGAGCGAGACGCCGCAGACCTCGATCCCGGCCCAGCGGCAGGCGATCGCCTCGAGCACGGTCGACATCCCGACCGCGTCGGCGCCGAGCGTGCGGAGCATCCGGACCTCGGCCGGGGTCTCGTAGCTGGGGCCGAGCAGGCCGACGTAGACGCCCTCCTCGAACGGGACGGCCTCGGCATCGAACGCCGCCCGGAGGCGCTCGCGGAGGCGGGGGCTCCAGACATCCGTGAGGTCTGTGAAGCGCGGGCCGATCTCGTCGGCGTTCGGGCCGAGGAGCGGCGTCCGGCCGGTCAGGTTGATGTGGTCGGCGACGACCATCAGCGCGCCCGGGCCATAGTCCGGATTCACCCCGCCCGCGGCGTTGGTCAGGACGACGACCCGGGCCCCCAGCCGGCCCATGAGGAGGACGGGCTGGATGACCAGCCCCGGATCGTTTCCCTCGTAGACATGCAGGCGCCCCTGGAGCACGACCACCGGAACGCCCGCGAGACGGCCCAGGAGGAGGCGCCCGAGGTGGCCGGGCGCCGTCGCGGCAGGCCAGCCCGGCAGGTCGGCGAAGGGGATCGCGACCACGTCGGCCAGATCGTCGGCGAGGCCGCCGAGCCCGGAGCCGAGGACCATCCCGACGCTCGGCACGAGGTCCGTCCGGGTGCGCACCGCGGCCTCCAGGGCGGCCAGCCGGGCGGGTTGCTCGGCCGGGGGGATCGGGCGGGCGCGGTCGAGGTCGGACATTGCCGGAGTCTACGGCTCGGCCGGGCTCGCGTGCGCGGCGCCCGGAGCGTGGACCAGCGGGCACCCGCGCCCGGAGCGCGGACCGGCGGGCACCCGGCACCCAGCGGACGGGCGCGCGGACCGGCGGGCGCGCGGGCGCCCGGCGAGCGCCTGGGGGTGAGGCGGCCGAGCGGCCCGCGGGCTTCGATCGACCCGGGGGAGTACCGACACCGGGATGCCGGTCACGTCCCCACGGGCGACCCGGGCCGGACGACGGTGAGGTCGGGCGGCCCGGAAACGAAACGCCCGAAGCGACCGGTTGAGGCTCGAGACTCTTGATGTGATCTCGAGTGGCCGGGTCCCTGACGGCCCCTTCGGGCAAGGACGACGTTACGGGCCGCTCTCCGGGGCGTCAACGCGCTTATCCACGAGAATCGTCGACCGGCCGCCGGGCGTGTCCACCGGATTCATCCACGTGTGGACAGGCGGTGGAGAACCTACCCGCCCATCGCGAACATCTCGACCCTGGGGAGGTCGCGGGTCGACTCGGAGCGGAGCTCGGAGTAGCGGTCCGCGCGGCCGGCCCACACCGAGCGGACCAGGGAGGCCAGCTCGTCGTCGGACGCGCCGGACCGGAGCGCGGCCCGCAGGTCCGTCCCCTTCGCCGCGAAGAGGCAGGTGTAGAGCTGCCCTCGGCGGAGATCCGGGCCCGCGTGCAGTCTCCGCAGAACGGCTGGGTCACCGACGCGATCACCCCGACCTCGCCGCCGCCGTCGCGATAGCGCCAGCGGGTCGCGACCTCGCCCGGATAGTTCGGCGGGATCGCCTCGAGGGGCATCTCGGCATGGATCACCGCGACGACCTCCGCCGCCGGCACGACCTCGTCGAGCCGCCAGCCGTTGGAGTGGCCGACGTCCATGTACTCGATGAACCGCAGGATGTGGCCCTCATCGCGAGCCCAGCGCGCCATCGGCGCGATCGAGGCCTCGTTCAGGCCGCGCCGGACGACCATGTTGATCTTGATCGGCCCGAAGCCCACCTCGCGCGCGGCCGCGATCCCGTCGAGGACCTTCGCGACCGGGAAGTCGACGCCGTTCATCGCCCGGAACGTCGCCTCGTCGAGCGAGTCGAGGCTGACCGTGACCCGCCCGAGCCCCGCCGACCGGAGCGCTCCGGCGAGCGAGCGGAGCGCCGAGCCGTTCGTCGTCAGAGTGAGGTCCGCGGGCTCGCCGTCCGGCCGCCGCAGCGCGGCGAGCATGCCGATGAGCTCGGGCAGGTCGCGCCGGACGAGCGGCTCCCCACCCGTGATCCGGAGCTTCTCCACGCCCTCCGCGACGAACAGCCGGGCGAGGCGTTCGATCTCCTCGAAGGAGAGCACCTGGTCGTGCGGCAGGAAAGCGAAGTCCCGCCCGTAGACCTCCCGCGGCATGCAGTAGGTGCAGCGGAAGTTGCAGCGGTCTGTGACCGAGATCCGGAGGTCGCGGACGCGCCGCCCGAGGCGATCGAGGACCGGGTCGGCAGAGCGCTCGGCGATGGCCTCGGGGACAGTCGGCAGGTCCACGGGAGCATGGTACCCGGACGGCCGGCGAACGCCCTCGAGCTGGCCTGACGCTCGGTGACACCCGGCAACCGTCCGCCGGTGACACCCGGCAACGACGGGGTCCTCCGGTACCACCGGATCGGACGATTGGTACCACTAGCGCACTCCACCGCACCGATCCTCGCTCCTACGATGCGTACACGCCCGGAGATCGGGCCAGGGACCTCACCCGGAGGGGATCGAAGACCATGACCCAGACCGAATCGCGGACCGGCTTCCGGCTCCCGTGGACCTCGGACGACAAGATCGCCGAGCGGCGCACGGACGAAGGGGAGGCTGCCGCCGAGCCGAACGCCGAGCAGCCGACCGCCGACGCGACCGTCGAGGCCGACGCGACCGTCGACCGCGACCGGCCGCCGAGGGCCGAGGTGACCCCGTCCCCCGAGCCGCTCACCGATCGTGCCGCCCCGAGCGAAGATGGAGCCTCCGTGCCACCGACCGCCACCGCCGCCGTTCCGTCCGGATTGGCCGGCGTCGCACCACGCAGACCCACGAAGTTCATGGCCGACCTGACGAAAGCGATGCAGGCCGCGGCCGAGGCCGCCCGCGCGTCCACCCTGGAGCAGTTCGAGGCGGAGGCCAAGACCTACATCGAGCAGGTCCACGCCCGTTCCTCCGAGGAGTGCACCGGCCTGCGCAGGCAGGCCGACGACGACATCGTCGGGATCCGCGAGTGGTCCAAGGCGGAGGTCGCCCGCATCCGCGAGCAGACCGAGGCCAGGATCACCGGCCGAAAGTCGGACCTCGATCTCCAGCTGGAGGCCCACGCCGCCCGGATCGAGCGCGCGATCGAACGGATCCAGGGCCGGGTCAGCGGCTACGAGGCCGAGATGGCCCGCTTCTTCGAACGCCTCCTCCAGGAGGACGATCCGGCGGAGTTCGCCGCGCTGGCCGAGCGGCTGCCGGAGCCGCCGCCGTTCGACGACACCGCGGACCTCACGCCCGAAGCTCGCGTCGCCGCAGTCGCGGAGCCGGAGCCGCTCGTGGACGCGCACGCGGCGGCCGAGGCCGCCATGGTCGCCATCGAGGCCGCTCACCGGGCGGCCGCCGAGACGGAGGCCGAGACGTCCGCCATGCCCGAAGCCGAGCCCCGCGACGAGTCCGATCCCTCCGGCGATCTGCGGCTGGCCGCGCTGGGCCTGACCGCCGCGTTCGACGCCGCCGAGGCCGATGCCGCGGCGTTCGCCGCCATCAGCTCCGAAGACGACATCCCGACGATCGACGACGACGCCCTGGCCGCCCGGCTCGAGGGCCTCGTCCCGACCTTCGACGAGGCGACGTCGAACGGTCGAGCACCAGCCCCGGCCCAGGTCTCGACGGCATCGAGCAGCCAGGTCGTCGTGACCGGCCTGGTCAGCGTCGCCAGCATCGCCAGCTTCAAGCGCCATCTCGGCCGGATCGCCGGCGTCCAGTCGGTGGGCGTCTCGTCCGGACCGGACGGGGAGTTCGTGTTCACCGTCGCCCACGGCGCCGAGGTGCGCCTCGGAGACGTCGTGCCGACGCTGCCCGGGTTCGAAGCCCGCGTCACCGCCGCCGGCCAGGGAGTCCTCAACGTCGCGGCCCGCGACCCCGAGTCCGAGGCCTGATCCGGCCCCGCCGGATCGAGAGGACGCCGCATGGCCCGTCAGACCATCATCATTGCCCTGCCCGCCGAGGAGCTCGGCCCCGTAGAGCGCGAGCTCGCGGAGGCAGGCTACGACACGGTCGCCGTCGACTCGCCCGATGAGCTCGGGACACTCCTCGAGTCGCGCCGCGAGGTCGCCGTCGCGATCCTCGACGGCGAGAGCGACTTCGATCGCTCGCTCGAGTTCTACACGCTCCTCCACGCCGACGGACGCGACGTCCCGGTCCTGATGGTCGTCTCCCCGCGCGCGCTCGATCGGCTGTCCGGCGCGGTCACCAAGGCGACGATCAACGACGAGTACTTCACCCGACCGTACTCGGCCGACGCCCTCCGCTGGCGGATCGAGGCGATGCTCATCCGGTCCCAGACGGTCGACACCGGCAGCGGCCCGATCATCGAATCCGACCACGGCCTCGACTCGGCCAAGTGGGCCAAGCGGGCGACCGTCGTCGCCCTGTTCAACCCGAAGGGCGGGGTCGGCAAGACGACCGTCGCGATCAACCTCGCGGCGGCGCTCCAGGTCCACCGCGGCCAGCGGGTCCTGCTCATCGATGCTGACACGGTGACCGGCCACATCGCGACCTCGCTCGGGCTCGACCAGGCCAGGACGGTCATCGACGCCTGGTCCGACGACGCGGAGGAAGGCGTCGAGCTGCGCCCGTTCGGCCAGCTGGCCGTGAGCCACCAGAACGGCGTCGACGTGGTCGTGCTGACGTCCAGCCCGCTCGACACCGAGATCCTCGAGGCGGCCCGGGTCGGCGAGGCGATCACGGTCGCCCGGCGGGGCTACGACTTCATCGTCGTCGACATGCACCCGTCGTACAGCGCGCTGAACCAGGCGGTCTTCGCGCGCGCCGACCGGATCCTCGTGCCGATCACCCCCGACGTCCCCGCCCTCAGGGCCGGCGTCCAGCTCACCGACGTGGCGGATCGGCTGGGCGTCCGGGACAAGCTGGCGATGGTCGTCAACCGCGCCAACAGCGGCGTCTCCGTCGCGGACATGGAGCGCACGGTGGGGATGCCCGCCCTCGCCCAGATCCGGTCCGGCGGCCTGCTCTTCGTCCATGCGGCGAACGAGGGTCGGACGGTCGTCGAGCAGTACCCGAGAGAACGGGTCACCGAGGACTTCGACGCGCTGGCCGATTGCCTGCTCGGCGCCGAGCGACGCCAGATCGAGAAGTCCGCCGCCCCGACGCGCACCCGCGCCGGCTTCAGGCTGTTCGGCCGGGCGAAGGAGCCCGTCCGAGCGTAGGCCCGGACCCGCGGGTCACGTCAGCGGGAGCGGTCCTGCCAGCTCACCCCGCCGAGCGGCGCCCCCGGCAGCTTCTGGTGCTTCACCCCGGTCCGCCGGTCGACCTGCTCGACGCCGCGCAGGTAGAACCGGTTGACCAGGACCGTGTCCACCTCCGGGTCGCCGATCCGCCGGTCGCCGAGGAGCGCCACGGCGTCCGTGACCGGCACGAACATCTCCGTGGCCCGGTCGAGCAGCCGGTCCGGCTCGGACCCCGGGTGGAGGTAGACCGTCCCGATCACGCGGAACGGCGGCACCTCGAGGGCAACCTCGTAGCTGATCTTGTGGACCTTGTGAGCGGCCTTCTCCTCCTCCGTGAGCGGCGGCAGCGTGCCCTCTCCGGCCAGGACGACGATGAGGTCGTACGGGTCGATACTCTTCAGGCCGGGGACCGGCGTGAACGGGGCGGAGCCGTCGATCGGCGCCCAGGAGACGTCGCTGATCGGGATCGCCTCGCGCCGATTCAGGACGTCCGAGAGCCGTCCCTCCAGCTGCATCATGCCGATCAGCCGCCACTCCTCGGTCAGCCCGTCGAAGGCGATCCCCTTGCCGCTGCGCGGAGGGCCGGCCGGGCCGGGCGGCGTGCCCGCGGCCGACTTGTCCTTGCCCCGCTTCAGGAAGTCGAACGGCACGTCACTCCTCTTCCGCAGAACCGGACTTGTCGCGGATGGCGTCGACGACCGTCGCGTCGGCCAGCGTGGTCGTGTCGCCGAGGACCCGGCCCTCGGCGATGTCACGCAGGAGCCGGCGCATGATCTTGCCGGAGCGAGTCTTGGGCAGGTCCGGGGTGAACAGCAGGTACTTCGGGCGGGCGATCGGGCCGATGACGTAGGCGACGTGTTCGCGGAGCTGGACGGCCAGCGCGTCGGATGGCTCCTGGCCGGCCTTCAGGGTGACGAAGGCGAAGATCGCCTGGCCGCTGACGTCGTCGCTCTTGCCGACGACCGCGGCCTCGGCGACCGACTGGTGGTCGACGAGCGCCGATTCGACCTCGATCGTGCTCAGCCGGTGGCCCGCCACGTTCATCACGTCGTCCACCCGGCCGAGCAGCCAGAGGTAGCCCTCGTGGTCGCGCTTGGCCCCGTCGCCGGCGAAGTACATCCCCGGGAAGCGGCTCCAGTAAGTCTGGCGGTAGCGCTCCGGGTCCCCGTAGATGCCGCGCAGCATGGCCGGCCAAGGCCGCTTGAGGACGAGGTAGCCGCCTCCACCGAGCGGGACGCTGTTGCCGCTGGCATCGACCACGTCGGCGACGATGCCGGGCATCGCGAAGGTGGCGGAGCCGGGCTTCGTCGTCGTGACGCCGGGCAGCGGGCTGATGAGGATCGCCCCCGTCTCGGTCTGCCACCAGGTGTCGACGATCGGCGCCCGGCCGCCGCCGATGTGCGTGTGGTACCACATCCACGCCTCGGGGTTGATCGGCTCCCCGACCGAGCCGAGGAGCCGGAGCGAGCCCAGGTCGTGCTTCGCCGGATAGGCCTCGCCCTGTTTCATGAACGCCCGGATCGCCGTCGGCGCGCAGTACAGGATCGAGACCCGGTAGTCCTCGACGATCTGCCACCAGCGGTCCCAGTCGGGCGTGTCCGGAGCGCCCTCGTACATCACCCCGGTCGTCGCGTTCGCCAGGGGGCCGTAGACGATGTAGCTGTGGCCGGTGACCCAGCCGATGTCGGCGGCGCACCAGTAGACGTCGTCCGGCTTGACGTCGAAGACCGCCTCGTGGGTGAAGCTGGTCTGGACGAGATAGCCGGCGCTGGTGTGGATGATCCCCTTCGGCTTGGCCGTCGTGCCCGAGGTGTAGAGCAGGTACAGGAGCTGCTCGGACTCGACCGGGACCGGGTCGCACTCGTCGCTCTGGCGGCCGACCAGCTCGCTCCACCAGTGATCCCGGCCCTCGACCATGTGGCAGCCGTCACGCAGCCGGTTGACGACGAGGACGTGCTCGATCGAGGGCGTGCTCGCGACCGCCTCGTCGGCGTGGTGCTTGAGGCCGACCTTCCGGCCCCGACGCCAGCCGCCGTCCGCGGTGATCAGGACCTTCGCCTCGGCGTCGTTGATCCGGTCGCTCAGCGCCTCCGCGGAGAACCCGCCGAAGACGACCGTATGGGCCGCCCCGAGCCTGGCGCAGGCGAGCATCGCGATCGGCAGTTCGGGGATCATCGGCAGGTAGATCGCGACCCGGTCGCCCTTCACGACGCCGAGCTCCTTCAGCGCGTTGGCCGCCCGGTTCACCTGCCCCTGGAGGTCGCGGTAGGTGATCGTCCGGGTGTCGCCCGGCTCACCGATCCAGTGGTAGGCGACCTTCTCGCCGAGGCCCCGCTCGACGTGGCGGTCGACGCAGTTGTAGGCGACATTGAGCTCGCCGCCGGTGAACCACTTGGCGAACGGGGGCTCCCACTCGAGGGTCCGCTCGAAGGGGGTGAACCACGAGATCCGCTCGCGGGCGTGACGGGCCCAGAAGGCCTCGAAGTCCGCCTCGGCCTCCGCGTAGAGCTCGGCCGTCGCGTTGGCCTGGGTCATGAACTCGGCCGAGGGCGGAAACGTCCGTCCCTCGACGAGGAGGTTCTCGATCTCCGGATGCGACGACGGCTCCACGCTCACCTGCTCACCTCACCGAGCTGACGGGGGGTCATTCTACGCGGCCGAACCGGTCAGGCGTCGCCGTTCGCCGAGCCGCTCGCGTCGGGGGCGAGGACCACCCGATGCCGGGCGGAGATCTCGATGCCGTTCGCCTGGAACGCGGCGAGGAGGCGCCGGCGGAGCTCGCCCGGCGCGGCCCAGCGATCCGCCGCGCGAACCTTGCCGGTGATCCGGAGGGTCGCGCCCAGGTCGCCGAGGGCGTCGACCCGGAGGAGCCGCGGCGTCTCGAGGAGGCGGCCCTCCCACTCGGGATCGGCGGCCATCACCGCGCCGACCTCGTTGACGATCGCGGTCGCGCGCTCGAGGTCCGTGGCGAAGGCGACGGTCACGTCGACGACGGTCCGGGCGTAGATCCGGGTGAGGTTCGAGGCGATCCGGATCTCCCCGTTCGAGACGCTGTGGACCGTGCCGCTGGCATCGCGCAGGATCGTGCGCCGCAGGCCGACCTCCTCCACCTCACCCTCGACCGCGCCGATCTGGACCACGTCGCCCTTGGAGTAGGGGCCTTCGAGGACGATCAGGATGCCCATCAGGTAGTCGAGCACGATGCTCTGGCCGGCCAGGGCCAGCGCGGCCAGGACGATGCCCAGCCCCGCGACCACCGGGAGCAGGTCGAAGATCGTCAGGAGGACCAGGATCGCGACGAGGACGACGGCGAGCTTGAGGACCGTCGAGAGGAGGCCCTCGATCGTGGCCACCCGCTTGCGCGTCTCGTCTGCCGTCAGTTCGGCGACCTCGGAGCCCCGGCTGCCCCGCTCGATGAGCCGGGCGATCAGCCGATGGACGAGCGGCCGGCTGGCCTGGAACGCGACGAAGGCGATGACCACCAGCGCGAGCAGCTGGAGGCCCTGCTCCTGGAGCCACGCGACGAGCGGGCCGGTGTCGGGGAGCTGGGTCATGCCCGTAGGGTAGCGTGCCCGCCGGCCTCGTCGTCGGGCCCGTCGTCCGGCCGGATCCCGACGTGGAGGGTCACGATCCCGCCGCTCAACGGCGACCAGCGGACCCGCTCCAGCCCGGCCTCGCGCATGATCTCGGCGATCCGCTCGGGCGTCGGGTAGGCCCTCGTAGTCCGGATGAGGTAGGCATAGGCGCCGCCCTGGCCGACCAGCCGGCCGATGACCGGGACGACCCGGTCGAACCAGGCCTGGATCGCGCGGCCGAGCCGGCCGCGGGGTCGGGCGATCTCGAGGCAGACCACCCGGCCGCCCGGCTTCACGGCGCGGCGGAGCTCGACGAACCCCTGCCGGTGATCAGCCAGGTTGCGCATTCCGAAGGCGATCGTCGCCGCGTCGAACGTGCCGTCCTCGACGGGCAGCGCGAGCGCGTCGCCGACGGTGAAGGCCAGGCCGGCCCGGTCGGCGAACGCCGCGCTCGCCCGCTCGATCATCCGGGGCGAGAAGTCGACCCCCAGGACGCTCCCGCCGGGCGAGACCGCCGCGAGGAGGTCCGCCGCCACCTTGCCGGTCCCGCAGGCGACGTCGAGCGCGCGCATCCCCGGCCCGAGGGCGGCCGCCCGGACGGCGAGCCGCCGCCAGCGCGGCTCCTGGAAGCCGCTGATCGCGGCGTTCATCCCGTCGTAGACCGGCGCGATCCGGTCGAACATCGCCCGGACCTGCTCCGGCGGGGCGTCGTTGCCCTCGGTCGCGGGGGCCCGTCCGGCGGCGGGCGGCGGGGCGGCGGGGCGTTCGTCGGTCATCGGCTGGGTCTCCGGGTCGGGCTGGGGTCCTGGCGCTCGGCGAAGGCGTGGATCGCGGTCGCGACGGCCGGCGGGTCGGTGATCGGCGCCTCGTGACGCGCCCCGGGCAGGGTGACGGTCGCCGCGCCGGGGATCCGCCGGACGAGGGCGGCGGCGAGCTCCGCATAGAACGGTTCGCTCGCGCCGCCGAGGGCGATCTCGACGGGCCGGCAGATCCGGGCGAGCCCGTCCGGGTCGAGGCCGGCCAGGGCGGCGTCGGCGAGCGCCCCGGCGCCGGCCGACCGGAGCCGCTCGAGGCTGGCGGGGGCGAGCCGGGCCACGGCCTCCGGGCCGGCCACGCCGGCGAGGAACGCCTCGGCCGCCGCGCCGGGGCCGCCGCGCCGTCCGGCCTCGGCGGTGACGCGCGCGACGGCGGCCATCGCGGCCTGGAGCCGCGCACCTCCGAGCGGGGCGTACGGCGGCTCGTAGGCCCACAGCGCGGAGACGACGTCGGGCCGCCGTGCCGCGAGCTCCAGGGCGAGGCAGCCGCCGTAGCTGTGGCCGACGACGAGCGCCGGCCCGAGCCCCTCGGCGGCGAGCACGGCGCCGATGTCCTCGACGTGGACGGCGATCTCGATCGGGCCGGGCTCCGCCGGCGGTGTGAGCCGGGTGGACCCGCTCCCTCGCCGGTCGATCGCCACGACCGTGAACCATTCCGCCAGCCGATCGGCCAGCCGGCGCAGCTGGGCGGAGCTCGAGAGGGTCGCGTGGAGGAGCACGAGCGGCCGCCCCTCGCCGGTCAGGCGGTAGGCGATCCGGGCGCCCGGCCGGTCGAGGTGGCGGATGCCGGTCGGGGGGTCGGCCGGGGGGTCGGCCGGTAACTTGGCGGCTCGGGCGGCGCGGCTCATCGGGCGAACTCCGCGCCGGCCCGGACCCGGAGCTCCCGCCGCAGGAGCTTGCCGCCGGGCGACCGCGGCAGCGCGCCGACCCGCTCGAACGCGACCGGGATCTTGTAGCCGGCCAGCGAGGCCCGGCAGTGGGCGTCCAGATCGGCATCGGTCGGGGCAGCCCCGCTGCGCTCGACGATCGCCGCGACCGGGACGGCCCCCCAGCGCGGATCCGGCCGGCCGACGACGGCCGCGTCGGCCACGCCCGGGTGCGCCAGCAGGACCGCCTCGACCTCGGCGGGGTAGACGTTCTCGCCGCCCGAGACGATGAGGTCGTCGCGCCGGTCGGCGACCACCAGCCGACCCGACTCGTCGAGCGAGCCCAGGTCGCCGGTGCGGAACCAGCCGTCGTCGAAGGCCGCCCGGGTCTCGCCCGGCCGCGCGAGGTAGCCGGCGAAGAGCATCGGTCCCCGGACCTCGATCTCGCCGACCTTGCCGGGCGAGACGGTCCGGCCGCCGAGGCGGATCCGCAGATCGACTCCGGGGAGCGGCCGGCCGGCGGCGTCGGGATGGCCGGCGGCCTCCTCCATCGGCAGGGCCACGATGCCCGATACCGTCTCGGTCAGCCCGTACGTGGGGACCACCCGCAGGCCGCTGAGCGCCGCGCCGCGGACGAGCTCGGGCGGGGTTCGCTCGCCGCCCAGGAGGATCGCCCGGAGGGACGCCGGCACGGGTCGACCGGCGCGCGCCTCGAGGAGTCGCCCGAGCATCGAGCCGACGAGCGAGAGATGGCTGATCGCGTCGCCGTCGATCGCAGCGTCGACGGCGGCCGGGTCGAACCGAGGGTGGACGACGAGCGGGACGCCCCAGCGCGCCGCGCGGTCGATCATCCCCAAGCCGGCGACGTGGTGGAACGGCAGGCAGGCGAGCCAGCGGTCCGTCGGGGCCGGCCGCAGGAAGGCGGCCCAGGCAGCGGCGCTCGCGGCGTGGGCCGCGTGGGTGAGGATCGCGGCCTTCGGCCGGCCGGTCGTCCCGGAGGTGAAGACGAGCGTTGCCGGAGCGTCGGGCTCGAGCTCGGCGGGGTCGGTCGCCCGGCGCGTCGCCCGACCGGTCGCCGGGGGCGCCGGGAGTGGCGGGCTCGACAGCAGCTCGTCGATCGCGAGGAGGTTGACGCCCCCGGTCGCCCGGCCGCCGGAGATCGTGGCCAGCTCCGCGGCCGTGCCGTCGTGCACGAGCAGGCCGATGGCGGCGTCATCGAGCTGGGCGGCGAGCTCCGCGGTGGCCGCCCTGCGGTTGAGCGGCACGAGGACGGCACCGCTGCGCCGGATGGCATGGATCGCCGCCACCGTCGGGGCCGTCTCCCCGGCCAGCAGGGCGACCCGTCCGAGCGGCCCCAGGCCTGCGCCGGCAAGGCCACGAGCGATCGCCCCGGCGGCGGTGTCGAGCTCCGCGAAGCTCCAGCTCACCTGGTCGTCGACGACGGCGAGCCGGTCGGGATGGCTGCGAGCCGCGGCGATCAGCGGGTCCACGAGACGCGCGCCGCCGGCGTCAGCCGTCACGGAAGCGCTCCACGGCCGCCTGGTCGAGGACGACCCCCAAGCCGTACCCGGCCGGGATCGCCAGGTGACCGCCGACGACCCGCGGACCGTCGATCAGGAGGTCCGACACGAGGAGGTCGGCCGTCGCCAGTCCGTGGGCCCGGGCCGGGCCGGACAGCGCGGCGGCGACCTGGCTCGCCGCGGTCAGCCCCACGCCCGACTCGAACATCGTCGAGACGACCGTCGCGACCCCGTGTGCCGCAGCCGCCCGGGCGACCAGCGCGGCCGCGAGCGGGCCGCCGACCCGTGACGGCTTCACGACGAGGACATCCGCCGCGCCGGCCGCCAGGAGGCGCTCCGCGGCCTCGAGGTCGGTCACCAATTCGTCGGCCGCGATCGGGATGGGCGACGCGCGCCGGACGCGGGCGAGCCCCACCGGCCCCAGGGCAGCCGCCACCGGCTGCTCCACGTACTCGAGGTCGAGGTCGGACAGGGCGCGCAGCCGCTCGAGCGCCTCGGCCTCCGCCCAGGTCCCGTTCGCGTCGAGGCGCAGCAGGACGCCCGGGCCCACGGCCCCCCGCACCGCTCCGACCCGCTCGACCAGCGCCGCAAATGGCTCCCCGCGCGCGGCCTTGAGCTTCAGGCAGCCGAACCCGGCGGCCACGGCATCGCGGGCGGCACGGACGGCTTCCTCCACCGACCCGGCCCCGACGAGCCCGTTCACCTCGACCGACCCGCCGGACGGCTCACTCCCGCCGCTCCCGCCGCTCCCGCCTCCAGCGACATCGATGCCGGTCATCGCCGCCAGCTCGGCGGCCAGCGACCGTCCGGCGGCGCGGGCGACGAGGTCCAGGGCGGCCGCCTCGATCGCCCCGGCGCCGGCCCGCTCCGGCACCTCGCGCGGGCCGGCGGACGGCGGCCTCCGCTCGAGCGCCCCGACGGCCTCGGCCGGATCCCGGCCCGGCAGCGCGAGGAGGCGCCGCTCGACCGCCGCCCGCGCCGCGCCGGCCCACGACTCGTCGAGCGGAAACTCGCCGAGTCCCTCGCGGCCCGCCTCGTCGACGAGGACGACCAGGCCCACCCGCCGCTCGTACCAGGTCCGTTCGGCCGTCCGGAGCGGCGTCCGGAACGGCACGCGCAGCCGCTCCAGCCGCGCCGTCGCGATCCGGCTCATCCCGGGCGACCCCCGAGCGCGAGCCCAACGGCGAACAGGACGCCGAAGATGAGCGACAGCCGGGCCGTGCCCCGCAGGACGGCGTTCAGCCGACGCGGGTCGCCGTCGGCCCGCACCGTCCGCACGAGCGGGACCGCCAGCGGCAGGCTGGCCAGCGGCAGCAGCACGGGGATCGACGAGGCCCCGGTGAGGAGGATGCCGGCTGGGGTCGCGTAGGCCGCCGCGAGGAGGACGAGGAACTCCGCTTTCGTGGCCCGCGCGCCGATCCGGGTCGCCAGCGTGCGCTTGCCGGCCGCCCGGTCGGTCGCGAGGTCGCGCAGGTTGTTCACGACGAGGATGCCGCTGACGATCGCCCCGACCGGGATCGCCGCGGCGAACGCGAGGGGCTCCCATGCCCCGCTCTGGAGATAGGCCGTCCCGGCCACCGCGACGAAGCCGAAGAAGGCGAACACGAAGACCTCGCCCAGCCCGTGGTAGCCGTACGGCCAGGGCCCGCCGGTGTAGGCCACCGCGCTGACGACGGCGAGAGCTCCCAGGACGAGCAGGATCGGGCCACCGACCGCCACCAGCCACGAGGCCCACCCCGCCGGCGAGCCCGACGACGAGGACGATCGCCGACCGCGAGGTCTGCGCTCCGTAACAGGCCGGTCGCGGCCGACCCGCGGTGGGCCGAGCCGGTCGGCGCCGTCGGCGCCCGCGCGGAAGTCGGACAGGTCGTTGGCGAGGTTGGCCGCCACCTGGAGGAGGAGCGCCACCGCGACGCAGCCGAGCGCCGGGAGCGGCCGGAAGACGCCCTCGCCGAGCGCGGCGCCGAGCCCGACGAGCGACCGCCGGCGAGCGGCGGCCGGCAGCGTGGCCGGCCGCGCGGCCAGCCGCCAGGCCCTGGCGCGGGACGGCGGCGACGAGACGGCGGCGGCTGCGCTTCCGGGCGGGCGGGCATCGTCAGCGGGTCCGCGGCCGGCTCACGGGCCGGCGCGGGAACTTGCGGAAGTCCGGCGTCCGCTTCTCGAGGAACGCCGGCGATGCCCTCGTGCGCCTCGTCGGTCGTGTAGTACAGCCCCGTCGCGTCGCCGGCGAACTCCTGGAGCCCGGCCAGGCCGTCCGCGTCGCGACGAGGAACGCCGACTTGAGGAACCGGATCGCGGTCGGGCTCATGTCCAGGATCTCGCTCGCCCAGCGCACGCCCTCGGCCTCGAGGTCCGCCGAGCGGCACGACGCGCGTTGACGAGGCCCATCTCGAGCGCCTCGCGCGGCGCTGTACTGGCGGCACAGGAACCAGATCTCCTTGGCCTTCTTGTCGCCGACGAGCCGGGCGAGGAGCCCGACGCCGAACCCGGCGTCGAAGCTGCCGACCCTCGGCCCGACCTGGCCGAAGATCGCGTTCTCCGACGCGATCGACAGGTCGCACACGACGTGGAGGACGTGGCCGCCGCCGATCGCGTAGCCGTTGACCAGCGCGATGACCGGGATCGGCAGCGAGCGGATCTGGCGCTGGAGGTCGAGCACGTTCAGGCGGGCGATCCCGTCGCTCGCCGAGGTAGCCGCCGCCGTGGCCTTGTAGCGCTGGTCGCCGCCGGAGCAGAACGCCTTGTCGCCCGCGCCGGTGAGCAGGACGCACCCGATCGATGGCGTCGTCGCGGATCCGGGCGAACGCGTCGATGAGCTCGCGACACGGTCTCCGGCCGGAAGGCGTTGCGGACCTCGGGGCGGTCGATCGTGACCTTCGCGATCCCGGTCCCGGAGTGCTCGTAGCGGATGTCGCGTGTAGTCGTGGACGTGCGTCCAGGTCGGCGGCATCGGGACTCCTTCAGCGGTGGCGAGAGAGCGCGACGGTGGGAGGCGGGTCGAGGAACTCGCAGCACGAGTCGGTGGAAGGTGGCCGGTCGCTCGAGGTGCGGAGCATGGCCCGCGCCGGCCACGACCGTGAGACGGGTGCCCGGAATCCCGGCCGCCACGACCTGCGCCCGCGCCAGGCCGGACGGGTCGCAGCGCTCCGGCGACGACGAGGGTCGGGCTGGCCACGGCGCCGAGGCGGTCGTGGAGGGCGCCAGGGCAGCCCCTGACCCGCGCCCCGGAGATTGGCCGCGAGGCCGGACGGACGGTTGCGAAGCCGGTCGGCTCGCAGGCGGCCGCGGGCAGCCGGGGGCAGCGCGGCCTGGCTGGCGAAGATCGGCTGCGCCTCCCACTCGACCACGAAGGCCTCGATCCCCTCGCGCTCGAGCCGGGCCGCCAGTCGCCTCGTCCTGGGCCGCGGCGCGCCGCTCGCTGGGCGGAGTCGGCGATCCCGGCCGACGGGCTCTCGAGCACGAGACGCCGGATGGCGGCCGGGTGATCGACGGCGAGCCGAAGCGCGACCCGGGCACCCATCGAGTAGGCGACGAGATCGGCCGGACGGGCCCCGAGCCCGTCGAGGAGCGCGGCGAGGTCTGCCGCCTGGCGCTCGACCGCATAGCGGGCGGGGTCGGACGGCGCGTCGGATCGACCATGACCCAGGAGGTCGACGACGATCGTTCGGTGGCCTCGACGGCGGAGTGTCCGGGCAAGCGCCGACCAGATCGCGCCACGTCCGGTGAGGCCGTGGATGAGGAGCACCGGCGGGCCCTCGCCGAGCCCACGCGCCTCCAGGCGAACGCCGTTCACCAGGACGCGGGTCATGGCCGGGGCCGCCCCGGGACCTGCGCCGCCATCGCCGCTTCGAGCGCCGCCACCGCGGCGGCCACAGCGGACCGGTGGAGCTCCACGTTCCGGCTCCGCTCGGTGCGCACCTCCAGGACCCGCACCCCGGGCCGTCCGACCGACGCCGCGACGGCGGCTGCCAGCTGCCCCGCCTCGACCCGGCGATGCTCTCCGCCGAGCGCCGTCACGATCGGCCCGACGTCGACGCCGTGGGGCGTCCCGAAGAGCTCCTCGTACCGCTCCGGCAGGCCGACCTCGGTTCGATCGGTGACCGCCTGGGGCAGGAACGAGAAGATCCCCCCGCCGTCGTTGTTGACCAGGACGATCGTCGCCGAGAGGCGGTGAAGGCGGGCCGCCAGCAGCGCGTTCAGGTCGTGCAGGAACGAGACGTCCCCCACGACGAGGACGACCGGGCCGGCCTCGGCGGCCGCCGCGCCGAGCGCGGAGGAGACCACGCCGTCGATCCCGTTGGCGCCCCGGTTGCCCAGGCAGCGGATCGCCGTCTCGCCCCCTGGGAGGTACCCGTCGAGGTCGCGCACCGGCATGCTGTTGCCGACGTAGAGGATGGCCCCGTCCGGCAGGCCGGCGGCGGTCTGGGCGATGGCGGCGCCCTCGAACGGCTCGTCCAGGTCGGCCAGCCAGGCGCCCAGGGCTCGGTCGGCCGCCCGGTCCGCGGCGAGCCAGCCGTCCAGCCAGCCGGAGGCCGTCGCCCGCTGCGGCGCCGACGTCGCGAGCCGGGCGGCGAGGGCCTCGGCGAGGCGCGCCGGATCGGCGTGGACCATCGTGACCGGGCGGATGGTCGGCTCGTTCCAGCCGCCATCGTCCACGACGACCTGGTCCGCGTCGAGGTCGGCGAGCCAGGTGAGGAGCGCCTTCGACGTCGGCGTCCCGCCAAGGCGCACGACCACGTCCGGGCGATGGCCATCGCGGAACGGGCCGGAGCGCAGGACCGCGTCATGGCGGGCCACGACGTGGGAGCGGTCGTGAGCGCCCGTGCGCACGTTCGCCAGGCCGTCGGCCAGGATCGGGAAGCCGGTGGCCGCGGCGAGCGCGGCGACGGCCGGCGCGAACCCCGGCCGGTCGAGCGGCCCGCACACGATCAGGCCGCGGGCGGCGAACTCGAGCCGCGCCGCGAGCGCGACGAGGTCGTCCTCGGACGGCAGCCGTTCGGCGGGGATCAGCCGGACGGCCGGCGCCGGTGCCGTCGCGGTCGCGCTCCCCTGCCCCGGTCGGGCGTCGGGTACCGGGCGAAGGTCGCCGGCCGGCACGAGCGGCTCGCGGAACGGCAGGTTGAGCTGGACGGGGCCGGCCCGCGCCTCGAGCGCCATGGCGACCGCCCGACCGACGACGCCCCGCAGGTGGGCCACCGGGAGGGGTTCGTCCTCCGGAACTGGCAGCTCGGCGTACCACTTCGCGTGGCGGCCGAAGAGGTGGTCCTGGTCGATGGCCTGGGGGGCGCCCCGGTCGCGCAGCTCGGGTGGCCGATCGGCCGTCAGGAGCACGAGCGGGACCCGGCCCTCGAATGCCTCGACGACGGCCGGGTGGAGGTTGACCGCGGCGGTCCCCGACGTCGTCAGGAGGCCGACCGGTCGGCGGCTCGCCTTCGCCAGGCCGAGCGCGAAGAACCCGCCGGCACGCTCGTCGAGGTGGAGCCAGGTCCGGATCGCCGGGTCGGCGGCGAGCGCCAGGGCGAGCGGCGTCGAGCGGGATCCCGGGCAGACGACCACGTCGCGGACGCCGGCTCGGAGGAGCTCCTCGACGATCGCGCGGAGCGGACCGGCCGGGGTCGGGCGCGGGAACGACGGCCGGTCGCCGGTCACCACTCGAGCCTGCCCAGCGCGGACGCGAGCGATCGGAGCTTCATCCTCGATTCCTCCCATTCGCGAGCCGGGTCGGAGTCGGCCATGATCCCGCAACCCGCGAAGAGGCTGGCCGTCGCCCCGTCCACGACCCCGGAGCGGATGGCCACGACGAACTCGCCGTCCCCGCGCCGATCGAGCCAGCCCAGCGGCCCGGCGTACCACCCCCGGTCGAGCCGCTCCTGTTCGTCGATCAGCTCGAGCGCGAGGGTCCGCGGCTGTCCGCCGACGGCCGGCGTCGGATGGAGCCGCTCCACGAGGGCGAGGATCCCGGCCCGCTCGCGGAGCCGGCCGCTCAGCTCGGTCACGAGGTGCTGGACGTGACGCAGCCGGACGACCGACGGGTCGCGCCCGACCTCCAGCCGCGCCGCGATCGAGCCCAGCGTCTCGCGCAGCATCTCCACCACGACGCGGTGCTCCTCGCGGTCCTTGTCGCTGGCCAGGAGCTCCGCCGCGAGCCGCTCGTCCTCCGCCTCATCCGCGCCGCGGCCGATCGAGCCGGCCATCGCGACGGTCCGGAACTCCCGGCCCTCCATTCGGGCGAGCCGCTCGGGCGTGGCGCCCAGGAACGTCCGGCCGCGGCGGGTGACGGCGAAGATCGTCGAATTCGGGCGCGGACGCCTCGAGCCGGCGGAGCGCGGACGGGATGTCGAGCGGCGCATCGGCGACGAGATCGACCCGGCGGGCCAGCACGACCTTGTCGACGCGACCGCGCCCGACGGCACCGGCGAACCGGACGACGGTCGCTGCCCAGGCCGCCTCGGGCGCCTCGGCTGCGATCCGCAGGGGCTCGCTGGCGGGCGTGAGGGACACCGCGGGAGCGGCGGTCCGAACGCCGTCCCAGAGCTCGGCGATCTCGCGCGCCCGAGCCGTCGCGTCCCCGTCGTGGCCGTCCGCGTCGGCATCGTCGTCGGGGCCCGTGACGACGTTCGCGGTCAGCCAGCCGCCGCCCGGACCGATCGTGAGCATGAGCCGGGGCAGGACGAGCGCGGACCGCTCGAACCCGCGCCAGGCCGGGTCGTGGTGATCGTCGCCCGGGGCGAACGGGAAGCCGGCGAGGAGGAGCGGGCCCGTCCCGGCGGACCCGTCCGCATCGTCGCGGACGAACGCTCCATCGGTCAGGCCGGCCCACGCCTCAGCCGCCGAGCGGAACCGGTCCGGGCCGCTCGTCCGGGCCGTCCAGGCGGCGCCGATCCCGACGAGCCCGAAGCCTTCGGAGGGCCGGAGCCAGATCGCGGGTGCCTCGCTGAGGGCGCGGGCGGCGGCGTACAGCTCGATCGGGTCCCGAGGGGCGGTCGCCATCGTCAGGCTGACCAGCGTGCGTCGGCCGCGGCCGGCGGCGCGCTCGACGAGCGGCGCCAGCGCACGGGCGAGATCGGCGCCACTCGCCTCGGGTCGGACCTGCGCGATCGTCGATGTTCCGGCCAGGGCGGTCACCGGGGCGCAGCCGCGGCGGCGGCGATCGTGTCGATCCGGGCATCGTCCACGCCCACGCTCCGCAGGAGCAGCCGGCGGAGGGTCGGGTAGGCGTCCTCGAGGCGGCCGGGCCGGTCGGCGACGAGCCAGCGGACGACCGTCTCGTTGAGCGCCCCGAACCAGGCCTGGCTGGCCAGCGCCGTGTCGATCGGCGGGACGATCCCCTCGGCGACCGCTCGATCGAGGTGGCCCTGGATGAGCCGGGCGAAGCGCACGTGGAGCCCCTCGATCTCGCGCCGGAACGCCGGCCCGGCGCCCAGCGAGTCGACGAGGAGGAGCTTCGCCATCGTGCGATGACCCGCGAACGTCGAGACGACGGCTCGCAGGGCGGCGTCGGCCTGGAGGACCGGGTCGGTCTCGCGCGCCACCTCGCGTTCGACCCGCTCGACGAGCTTGTCGGCGGTCGTGCGCATCAGCTCGACGAAGATCGCTTCCTTCGTCGGGAAGTGGAAGTAGACGCCGCCCTTGGAGGTCGCGGCCTTGTCGGCGATCTCGTCGACCGCCGCGTCGCGGTAACCCGAGCGCGAGAAGACATGGAACGCGGCGTCGAGGATCGTCTCGCGTCGCTTCCGGCTGCGCTCGTCATTGAGGTTCCCGCCGTCTGCCATGGCTCCCACATCCCGCGCCGGGCGCGGCCCCGGCTGGCATCGCCGCGTCATTCGCCCAGGCGACCGCCCGACCGTCAACAAACCGACCGGTCGGTCGGTTTGTCGGAAAGGGTACACCTGTCCCGCGTCGAAGACGTGGGCGAGTGCCGTGCGGATCGGGCCGGTGGCTCGGGGGCCGCCGGGCCGCGGCGGATCCGCACCGGACGCGAATATGCGGCCCGTGCATGGATCCGGCAGTCAGTGAGCGTGGTCACAGGCCGGTTCTGTCGTCTCCTGCCCCCGACCACGCTTGGCGGCCGCCGAGCTCATGCACATGGCGCATAGCCGTGCCGGCAGAGCGGCGGACCGGCAGAGTGGCGGGCCCGCGGACCAGCCTACGCGGCGGCGCCGCCGAGACGGACGGAGATCGCGGCGGCGGCCTCGCGGGCCTGGGCGGCGAGCTCCGGGATCCGGCGCGGGGTGAGCCGGAAGGCGGGACCCCAGATGTCGACCGCGGCGATGACCGAGCCGCGAGCGTCGTGGACCGGGGCCGCGACCGCGTTCATCCCCAGCTCGTACTCGCCGATCGCCGTGGCGTAGCCGCGCCGCCGGATCCGGGACAGCTCCTCGAGCAGCGGCTCGAGCTCGGTGATCGTCCGGTCCGTGTAGACAACCAGTCCCCGTCGCACGATCCGGAGGACCTCCCGCTCGGCGAGGGCGGCCAGCAGGACCTTGCCCGACGAGACGCAGTGGATCGGCGACGCCCGCCCGGTCCAGTCGCCGACGGCGATCAGGTTCGGGCCGTCCGCCTGGGCGACCGTGAGCATCTGATCCGCGTCGATGATCCCCAGGCCGGTCGTTTCCCGGGTGAGCCGGGCGAGTCGCTCGAGCTCCGGCATGGCGATCCCACGCAGGTCGAGCGTCCGCTCGGCCCGCTCGGCGAGGCGGATGACGACGAGACCGAGTCGATACTTGCCGGAATCGTCGTCCTGCTCCACCAGGCCGCGCCGCTGGAGCGTGGCGAGCAGGCGCGAGGCGGTCGACTTGTGCAGGCCGAGCCGCCGGGCGAGCTCGGTCACGCCGGCCTCGCCCTGGCACTCACCGAGGGCGAGGAGGAGGGACGCCGCTCGATCGACCGAGCGGACAGCATTCCCTTCGAGGGTCACCGGGGCGTTTCTCCTCTCAGCTCTTCTACTCGTGCAGGACGGCGTGCTCACCGTGGGCCCGGGCCTCGAGGGCCGCGTCGAACGAGTCCTCGAACGCCTCGAGGACCTTCGCCTCGTCGGCGTCGTCGTGGGCCGCGCACAGGAACCACGGCTCACGGGAGTCCGGCTCCGGCATCGCCCCGCGGGCGTGCATTCCGACCGCGGTCATGTCGTACAGGTCGTGGTCCGTCTTCACCCAGTCGCGGTACTCGTGGATCTCGGTCTCGGTGAACATCACGCCGAACATCGCGGGAACCCCGGTGAAGGTGTAGGGGATCCCGCGGGTGTCCAGGATCGACGCCAGGCCGCGCTGGATCGACAGGCCGCGCTGCTTGATCCCCTCGATGACGGTCCCGTCGCGGAGCGTGCTGAGGGTGGCGACCGCGGCCGCGGCAGCCACCCGGTTGCCGGCGTACGTGCCGCCGTGGCTGACCTTGTCCGGCAGCACGCTCATGACCTCGGCCGACCCGCCGAACGCGGCGGCCGGGTAGCCGTTGCCCATCGCCTTGGCGAACGTGCCGAGGTCCGGCGTGATCCCGAAGTACTCGGCGGCGCCGCCGCGGGCGAGTCGGAACCCGGTCTTGACCTCGTCGAAGATGAGCAGCGCGCCGAACTCCTTCGTGATACGCCCGGACGCCCTGGTGGAAGCCCTCGCGCGGGAGGATGCCCTGGGCGTTGCCGAGGACCGGCTCGATGATCACCCCGGCGATGTCGTCGCCCTCGCGCTCGAAGACACGGCGGAGACGTCTCGAGATCGTTGTACGGGACGGGGATGACCGTCTGGGTGATCTGCTCCGGGATCCCGCGGCCCCACGCCAGCCGGACCGGGTTGTCGCGGTCGCCCAGCTCGGTCAGGTCGTTGGGGAGGACGCTGATCAGGGCGTAGTCGTGGACGCCGTGGTACTGGCCCTCGAACTTCACGATCTTGGAGCGACCCGTGTAGCCCCGGGCGACGCGCATCGCGTGCATCGTCGCCTCGGTGCCGGAGACGGTCATCCGGACCTTCTCCACCCAGCCGGTCAGCTCCTTGATCAGCTCACCGGCCTGGACCTCGTCCTCGCTGGTCAGGCTGAAGCTGACGCCGCGGCGCATCCGCTCGTTGACGTAGTCGTCCACCCGCTCGTCGCCGTGGCCCAGGATGACCGGGCCGTAGCCCATCCGCAGGTCGACGTACTCGTTGCCGTCGAGGTCCCAGATCCGGCCGCCCTTGCCCCGGTCGACGTAGATGGTGTCCTCGCCCCAGGCGCGGAAGTTCGAGTCTGTCCCCCCGGGCAGGGTCTCGAGCGCGCGGCGATACATCGCCAGCTGACGCTCGCGCTTCAGGGCAGGGGTCGGGCGGGCGGCGGGTTCCGTGGCCATGGTGCCTCCGGTGGTCGGTCGCCGGGCAGCGAGCCGATGCGGTGGGTGGGACCGAGGTCCAATTCGTGGAACGACCCGCAGCACGGTTGCGCGGTGCGGGACGCAGGTTGGACGCATCTTCCCACAGGGCATTGGCGCCGTCAATTCGATATCCGTCGCTCCGGCGGGTCACTCGTACGAATTCCGTAGGTGCAGGCCCGAACCCGAGCGTGAACCGACGCGATCACGTTGAGGGCTCGACCGCCGACGGCGCCTGTGGCACGATCGGCTCATGCCCCACCCGACCGCTCCACCGGCGCCGGCCGGCGACCTCTCGGACCCGTCGGCCGCCGTCAGCTACTGGTTGGCAGGCGCGCTGCCGAATCCCGAGCCGCCGCTCCGCGACCAGGTTCGCGCGGACGTGGCCATCGTCGGCGGCGGGTTCACCGGGTTGTGGACGGCGATCCGCCTGGCCGAGATGGACCCCTCGCTGCGGATCGTCCTGCTCGAGCAGGCGTTCGTCGGGTTCGGCGCGAGCGGCCGGAACGGGGGGTTCTGCGAGGCCAGCCTGACCCACGGCCGGGCCAACGGGGAGTGCCACCACCCCGGCGAGGTGGAGCTCCTGGAACGGCTCGGGCGGGAGAACCTGCGTGAGCTGGTGAAATTCACCCGGGCGAACGCGATCGACTGCGACCTCGAGGAGACCGGCACCCTGACGGTCGCCGACCGGCCCCACCAGGTGGCCGAGTTCCGGGCCTGGGTCGAGGAGGAGAACGAGCGGGGCGATCGGCTCGTCTTCCTGGACCGGGAGGCCGTCCGCGCGGAGGTCCGCTCGCCGCTCTGGCAGGCCGGGGTCCTGGCCGGGCCGGAGCACAACGTGATGATCGACCCGGCGAAGCTCTGTCGCGGCCTCAAGCGGGTCGCCCTGGAACGCGGGGTCGCGATCCACGAATCGACCCGGGTGACCGGCCTCGAGCGGATCGCCGGCGGGGTGCGGGTCCGGACGGCGAAGTGGTCGGCGGAGCGCGACGAGCCGTTCGGGCTGGCCAGGCGGGTCGGCCTGTCGTTCGAGCCGGGCGAGCTCCTCGGGCAACGGGGGGCGGCCGGCGGTGCATCGGTCGGGGGCTCGGCGGTCGGCTCGGTCGTCGCCGACCACGTCGTCATCGCGACCTCCGCCTACTCCGGCTGGTATCCCCGGCTCGGCGCGCTGTTCGTGCCGGTCTACGACTACGTCCTGGTGTCCGAGCCGCTCACCCCGGAGCAGCGCGAGGCGATCGGCTGGCGCGGTCGCCAGGGGATGAGCGACGCCAACAACCAGTTCCACTATTTCCGGCTGACCGCCGACGACCGGATCCTGTGGGGCGGCTACGACGCGGTCTACCACCCCGGGAACGGAGTGGGCCCGGCGCTGGACCGCCGACCGGAGACCTTCGCGAGGCTGGAGCGTCACTTCCGGGCGGCATTCCCGCAGCTCGCCTTCCTGCGCTTCCCGTACCGCTGGGGCGGCGCGATCGACACGACCAGCCGGTTCACGGTGACGTTCGGGCAGACCATGGGCGGCCGGGTGACCCACGCCCTGGGCTACACCGGCCTGGGCGTCGGCGCGTCGCGCTGGGCGGCCGGGGTCGTCCGGGACTTCATCCTGCGGCCCGATTCGGACCTCCTCCGGCTCGACTTCGTGCGGAGCTCGCCGTTCCCGTTCCCGCCCGAGCCGATCCGGACCGTCGCCGTCAACCTCGTCCGGCGCGAGCTCGACCGGGCCGATCGCAACGAGGGCCGGCGCGGCCTCCTGCTCAGGACCCTCGACGCTCTGGGCATCGGTTTCGACTCGTAAGAGCAGCGGCCAGGCGCGCCGGGCAACGCACGGGTCCGGAACGAAGCGAGGCCCACCTCCCGGCAGGCCTCGCAGGCGACGATCCGGCGGGAGGGGCTACGCGCCCGGGATCCGGATAAGGAGCAGCTGGCCGCCTTCGCGCTTGTTCAGCCAGTCGGGTCCGGCCGGCGTCTTGAGGTCCGGGCCGTCGCCGATCTCGACGAACAGCGAGTGAGCCTGGACGTCGACCAGGAACGAGCCCGGGCCGAAGACGGAGGAGACGTCGACGATCCCGCTCGACTCCCATTCGCCCCAGCTCGCCGGCGCCGACGCCGGGTCCTTGTCCGTGGGCCCTTCGTCAGCCGACTGGTCGACCCGGGCCACCACCGACGTGACGCCCGTTGCCAGCGCATGGCGCCAGATCCGAGCGGTGGTCCCGGTCCCGACCGGGTACTTGTTCGCCGTGCTCGGGTCCTCGGTGATCAGCAGGCTGCTCTTAGTCGTCTCGAGGTTGTCGGGCTGGTGGATCGCCCCAAGATCCCCAAGGTTCATCGTGTCGCCGTCGATCAGGATCGACAGTTCGAGGACGTTCGTGGGATCGGCCGGATCGAGGACCATCTTCCAGATCCGCCCGTTCTTCGAGGCGAAGGGCCGAGGCGCCGTCGAGGAGCCGAGCGCGTTGGAGGCCCGGCCGGAGTCGGCGAGGTAGACGACGTTCGGGGTGTTCCGGTCGTAGGCGATGTCCTCGATCCGGATGAACTCGAAGGCCTGGGCCGCGTCGGACGCGCTCTCGAGGGCGGCCTGGTTGCCGATCGCCGCCGCGCGGTCGATGGCCACGAACTTCCCGGTGATCTTGGTGGTGGAGCCCGGGAGGAAGTCGTAGTAGGAATCGTAGCCGGCCTCGCCCTGGAAGGCCCACAGCGAACCCTGGTCGTTCCAGACGGCATCGGCGTCGTCTGCCAGGTACATGTAGACCTGCGAGTTCTCCGGATGGCTGACGAATGTGTCGTCGCCGGTCATGACCGCCAACTGGTCGAAGTCGGGGATCGCCACGCTGTTCTCGTGGTTGAGCCGGCCCATGCCCGGGATCGGGCGACGCTCGCGGCTCTTGACGTCATAGGCGACCACGAGGCCGGCTTGGTCGGCGACGGGATCGCCCGGGGTCGTCGGCCAGGCCGTCCCGGTGCGGTAGACGAAGTCAGTCGCTTCCTCGTTGAGGAAGAGGAGCTCGCGGTCGAAGCCCTGCTCGGCGGTCGCCAGGAAGCTCGAGCAGAACCGCTGGTAGTTCTCGTCGCTGGCGATCGCCATCGAACCGTGCAGGACACCGGCCGAGTGCTGATTGAGGATCAGGTGGCTCAGCTGCGCGTTGTCGAAGTCGTTCATCGAATTGGCGATCGTCGGGGATGCGGCGTTGTAGGGAAACGGAACGGTGGAGGTCTCGTGGTTGACGTAGACGTCCAGGCGGCCGTCGCCCCTGGCCCTGACGGCGATCCCGTCCGGGATCGCCTCGAAGCGATAGCCGCCCGGCAGCGCCTCGCCGACGGTCAGCAGCGGCGTGACGGTGGTGCCGCCGACGCCCTCGAGCATCGGCGCCTGCGAGGTCCTGAAGCCGGACGGGTTGGCGGCCCCGACAGGGGCGGCGGCGGAGACGAGGATCGCGCCCGCGCCAATCGCAGCGAGGGCGGCGGTGAGGCGGCTGCGAGCCGGACGGGTTGGTTGCGACGCGGGCATCGGGCGACTCCTGTGGCGGTGCAGGGCGGTACAGAGCGGTGAGAACGTATGCTGCCGCTCGGACAGGCTGACTGCAAGTCGATGATGCTGCTCGGGCCGAGGATCGGTGCGTCGGCGCACCGGATTGGCTCGAACGAGGGTCGCCGTCGGCGCTATCGTCGTTTTCCTGCACGCATCGCCGAGGACCATCGCATGGACCCGACGCCGCTCTTCGAGGCGATCCGCGCCGGCGACCTCGCGGAGGTGAGCCGGCTCCTGGCCGCACGCCCGGAGGCGGCGGGGGCGAGCGACGCCAACGGCCTCTCCGCGCTGACGGTGGCGGCCTACCGGCACGAGTGGGCGATCGTCGATCGGATCCTCGCGGCGGGCCCGGAGCTCGACGTGTTCGAGGCGGCGATCGTCGGGGATGCGGGGTGGGTGGGGACACTCCTCGACGCGGCGGAGCGGGAGCGCGCGGTCGAGGCGGCGGCCGACGCAGGGGATCTGCCCGACCCGATCGACGAGCGCTCGAGCGACGGCTTCACCGCGCTCCACCTGGCGGCACTCTTCGGGCGCACGGACGTCGTCCGGCTGCTCCTCGCCCGCGGCGCCGACCCGCGCGCCCTGAACGAGGACATCCTCACCGCCGCCGAGCTCGCCGATCGGGCGGACCACCCGGAGACCGCCGCAGCCCTCCGTACCGCCGGCGGCTGAGGGCATCCCCGAATTCTCGGCGCCTCGAGACCGCCCGGCACCCGCCCGGCTATGAGTGCTACTCATCAGATCCGTCACCAGGGAGCATGACCGGGTGGCCGAAACCCCCGAAACGGCCAACCGGTCACGCTCGTTCATCGTGGATTCGATGAGCGGTACTGATCGCCGAGCAGGGGCGAGCGGCGGGGCGGGGGCGAGCGAGCACGGGCGCGCGGCAGGGGGGCCGCGGCTGACCGCGCCGGCGCTGAGGCGTCAGGCGGGGGTGGCGACCCAGTTCGGGAGCTCGCGGGCGAGGGTGGCCAGCGGCAGCGAGCCGTGGCCCAGGACCGCGTCGTGGAAGGCGCGCAGGTCGAAGTCGGCGCCGTCGCGGGCCGGCGATCTCGCGCGCGCAGCTTCTCGATCTGGCGCTGGCCGAGCTTGTAGGTCAGCGCCTGGCCGGGCCAGCAGATGTAGCGGTCGGTCTCGATGACCGCGTCCGTCTCGGACAGGCCGGCCGACAGGAGGAAGTCGATCGAGCGCTGGCGCGGCCAGCGCAGCGCGTGCAGGCCGGTGTCGACGACGAGCCGGGCCGCCCGCCAGGCCTGCGCGTCGAGCATCCCGAACCGCTCCGCCTCGTTCCGGAAGAGGCCCATCTCGTCGGCCAGCCGCTCGCTGTAGAGGCCCCAGCCCTCGACGTACGCGCCGCCGACCATCCGCGCGCCGAGCCGGCGGAACGTGTTGAGGTCTCGGGTTCTCCATCTCCAGCGCGATCTGGAAGTGGTGGCCCGGGACCGCCTCGTGGTACGTCGTCGTGGCGAGCTTCGGTAGTACTTGCGACTCGGCAGGTCGTAGCCGTTGGCGTAGTAGATCCCGGGGCGCGAGCCGTCGGTCGCGGGCGGGATAGTAGTAGGCGAACGGGGCGTCCTTCTCCTTGAACTCCTCGACGGCGCGCACCTCGCAGCCCGCCCGCGGCAGCCGGCCGAAGTAGCGCGGGGCGAGCGGCCATCGCCCGGTCGATGTCCTCCGCGAGCGCGGGCCGAGCAGCTCGTCCTTGGCGCTCGCCGGCATGTTCGCCGGGTCCGCCGCCGAGCGCCGCCCGGTACGCGGCGGTGTCGTCGCCGAAGCCGTGCGGCGCGCGCGATCGCGCGTCGCTCCGCCTCGATCGACTCGAGCTCCTCGAGGCCGATCCGGTGGACCTCCCGCGGGATCGATGTCGAGCGTCGTCCAGACGCGGATCTGGGTCCGGTACAGGGCGTCGCCGTTCGGGGCGGACCACAGGCCCGGCTCCTCGCCGGCTGGCGGCCAGGTATTCGCCCGCGGAGCGCCTCGAGGAACGCCCGGTCGGCCGGGATAGACCACGTCGCGGACGAGCCGCTCGATCCGCTTGCGATCGCCCTCGGCGGCGACCCGCAGCCCGGTCGTGATGATCGACTCGGCAGCGGGGATCGCGAGCAGCCGCTCGAGCTGGGCGATCGTCCGCTCGGCCACGATCCGGGGCGCCGTGAGGCCCGTCGCGATCCCCTCCCGCAGGAGCTCGCGGTTGGCGGCCATGTAGCCCTCGTAGGCGCGCAGGCGCGCCTCGAAGCGCTCCAGGCGCTCGGGCGTGTCGGCGGCCTGGAACAGCGCGACCTGGGGCAGCAGCGTCTGCGGGCCGGCCATCTGGTCGACCACCCGGAAGAGATCCGTGCGCTGGTCGTCCTGGACTCGAGCCCGAGCTCGCACGACGACCCGGAGCATGTCGCGGGTGATCCGATCCTCGAGCCGCCTGCTCGGACGGATCGATCGCGGCGGCCTCCGCCCGCGTCGTCTCGTACAGCGCCCGGCGTCGAGCGCGACCGGCCGGGCTGGGGTCCTCGAGCCGGTCGGCGTAGCGCTCGTCGCCGTACATCGTGGCCGTCGTCGGCTCCTCGGCCAGGATCGCCTCCCAGAACCGGTCGGCAAGGACGTTGACGGGCGAGGTGGGGTCGAGCTGGGTCACCTGCGATCTCCTGCTGGGAGCGGCGGGGCGGGCACCTGCGGCCCGATGGCCGGGGCGGTGACAGGGTACACGGCGGGTCGTCGGCGGGCGTCAGGCCCCGAACAGCGGCATCTGCTCGGAGCCCTGGCGCTCGACCGCGGGGTCGAGCCCGAGGTACGGCTCCAGCTCGCCGAGCGAGACCGTCTCGCGGGCGGCGAACGCGCGCAGGTGGTTCGACTTGAGGATGTGCCAGTTGCCCTCCTCCAGGGCGGCCCGCAGGAGCGGCGAGCGCTCGAGCTTGTAGCGGACGAGCTCGGTCCGCTCCGGGACGATGACCAGGAACCGGACGATGTCCTCGCCGGGCGGGATGAGGGCGCCACGGCGGAGGAGCGGCTCGCCGAGCATGGCGGTCCACTCGACCTCGAACAGGAAGCTGGCCCGGCCGCGGACCTGCCACACGACATCGACCCCGTCGACGTCGGCCGGGCGTGCCCGACCGACCCGGGGCGGACCCTGGCGCTGCTCGCTCTCGTCGAGCCAGTCGCCGAGCTGGCGCCCGCGCACCCGCCGGATCTGCTCGCGCGACGCGATCCAGGCCCGCATCCCGAGGCGGTGGCCGGTGTCGACGAGGTCCGCCACGATCTCGCTGTGCTCGTGGGAGCGGCGCAGGAGGTCATCCGAGGTGACGAGCCGATCCGACGTGCTGGCCAGGCTCCGGTAGCTCGCCAGGCAGGCTGCCACGAGCGCCTCGTCGGGCAGGTCGTGCCCGATGAACAGCGTCGCGATCCGCTCGTTGAAGGCCGTCTCGGAGAGCCGGCCGGCGGTCGACAGGAGGCTGTAGACGGACCACTCCACGCGGTCCGCGAGCGGCAGGGCGGCGGCGGCCTGGTCCGCCGGGTCGGCCAGCCACCAGCGGCCCGACTCGATCTCGCGCAGGCGGCGGTGGCCGGGTCGGGCCAGCTCGTCGCGGATGATCGCGAGGAGCCGCTCCACCTGGTCGGCGGCCTGCACCACGGCGGGCTCGCGCGGCGTCCGGGCGGCACGCTCGGTGCGGGGCGCGGCGGTCGGGCGCGGCGCGGCGGCGGTCGCATCGTCCCGGGGCGACGCCTCGCCCGCTGCGGGCCCGGTCGCGCCGGGCTCCGCCGCGCCGGGCTCCGCCGGGCCGCTGCCGGTCCGGGCGCCGGGCTCGAGCGCATCCGTCGGCGGCATCGCCTCGGCGGTGGTTGAGGTGGCCCCGGCCCGGACTCCCGGCCAGGTCTCGAGCTGGTCGCCGGTCGGCCCGCCGGCGAGCGCGTCGTCCGGCACGCCGACCGGTCCCACGAGCCGGCGGAGCTGGCCCGCCCGGTCCAGCCCGACGAGGATCTCGCCGAGGAGCCGCTCGTAGGGCGCGGGCTCGCCGCGCGCCTGGAGGATCTCGACGGTCGTCTCGGTCACCGTCTGGGCGACGTCGCCCTCGGAGGAGCGGGCCCGGTCGAACCGCTCCGGCGGCGAGAACAGGCCGCGCCCGGGGGCGGTCTCCGGGTCCCCCGCCCCACCGGGCACCGGCGGCAGCGTGACGTTCGCCCGGGTCCGCGGCCCGACCGGCACGGGTGCGCCCGGCGGCACGAAGTCAACCGTTCCGCCGATCTCCTCGCCCGGCTCGGCCAGGCGAGCGCCGACCAGGCGATAGCCCGCCCCGACGCCGCCGAGCGCCGCCGCGACGAGGCCCTCCGGCCCGCCCGGCTCGAGGATGAGGATCGCCCGACCGTCGCGGGCGAGGAGCGGCGCCGCGGCGGCGAGGGCGCGCCGGATCGCCGTGGACTGCCAGCCCCACGGCGCGCGCCCGCCGCCACCGAAGACGGCCCCCAGCGGGAGCAGCGAGGCGGCCTCGCGGCCGAGGATCCAGCCGGTCGCGAAGTACGCGTAGGACAGCCGCTCGACGTTCGGGCGCTGCGGCGGCTGACCCAGGACGAGCCGGACCCGCGGGCGGTTCGCGAGGCGCGAAAGCGCACCCGCCTCCGCCTCGAGCGAGCGGAACGCGGACGGCGTGCCCAGCCGGACGACGACGTTGGCCATCCCCTCGGCGAGGCTCTGGAGGTCCTCGCCGAAGCGCGCGGTCATCGGCCCGAGCGGCGCCCCCTCGAGGCGCTGGACGAAGCCGCGGACGAGCCGGAAGCCATCCTCGAAGGCGAGCCACGGGTTGCGCTCTCGCCACTGGCCCCCGGGCGGGAGGCGGATCCGCCCGCCGCTGATACGCAGGTTGGCGATCCGCCCGGGGTAGCCGTTGAGACGGGACGCGGGCAGGAGGGCGTGGAGCAGGGCCAGCCGCATCGCGGCCTCGACGGGCGCGGAACGGAGGTCCCCCTCGATCCGCTCGAGGATCGCCTGGAGGCCAACGAGCTGGCGGGGCGAGTGGAGGTCGAGGAGCTGCTCGACGAGCGCATCCTCCTCGTCGACCGTCGGGAACCGGTCGCGGACGGCGCGCCAGGCCGGGCCGCGCGGGTCCGTCGCGGCGATCTTCGCCAGGTCCACCTCTTCGATCGAGCCATGGCGCTGGTCCCCCCCGCCGCCCTGGTCGCGGCAGACCGAGCAGCGGTAGTGCTTGTGGACCGGCCGCGGGCCGTCGTCCGGGAGCGCCTCCCAGACGACCTCGTCGAGGACGACCGAGCGGCCGCAGGTCGCGCACCGGCTGGCGAACTTCTCGCCCAGCCAGACCTTCAGGGCGGACTGCTCGCGCGGCGCGGCGGCGATCGCCTGGAACGCAGCGTCCAGGTGGCGGACGTCCGGCGGACGGAGGACGACCTCGGCGAGGAGCCGCGACAGCGGGCTCGTCTCGAGGGTGGCGGCGCGGCGCTGGCGGTCGACGGCGGCGCGGGCGACCCAGCCACCCCGGCCGTGGAGATCGACGACGACGTCACCGGGGCTCGAGTACGCCTCGATCCGGGCCGCCACGATCTCCGGTGGCGGCGGCGGCACCAGCCGGGCGAACGCGGGCAGGGAGAACCCGGGCTCGCCCCGGAACGTGAGGTCTCGACCGGCCATGGCCGGCATCGTGCCACAGTCGCGGCCGGCGATGCGCCCGATGGGCTGGCGCCGGGGCGCCGGGAGCGGTAGCCTGCCGGCCATGAAGGACCCCTTGGTCGAGCTGACCCCCGGCCCATCGATCCCGGTCGCGCCGGCGATCCTGGCCGCCCGGCGGGGCATCGGCGCCGCGGTCGACGACCTCCTGACGATCCCCGACGCGGTCTTGGAGGCTGCCTGGACATGGCACCCCGGGGATCCGGGCGATGCCGACGTCCGGTACGGCTTCTACCGGGTCCACGAGCGGATCGAGGAGACGATCGCGGCGATCGTCCGCGGACGGGCGGCCCACGGCGAGGGACCGGACGTCGGCCCGGCCGTGTCCATCCTCGCCGCGGCGACGGCCGCCCGCTGGGAGCTCCACGGCGCGCTGGCCGGCCTCTCCCCGGCTGAACTCGACGCGGATCCGGGTGGCGGCGAGTGGACGGTTCGCCAGACGCTCGGCCACATCGTCGGCGGGCAGCGCGCCTACGGCTGGTATACGGCCTGGTGGCTCCATCGGGGCCCGTCGCCCGAGCCGCTCCCGGAGACGGCCGGCGATGCGTCGATGCCCGAGCTGCCCGACGAGGACGAGGAGGCCGTCGGGAGCCCGCAGGAGATCCTCGGGCGGCTCGGCGATCTGGTGGACCTCGGCGCGGGGCGGCTCGCCGGCCTCGACGAGCGCGCCCTGTCCATCCCCGCCCGCTGGTCCGGGCTGCCGGTGAGCGTCGGGTTCCGGCTCGGCCGCTGGGGCTCGCACATCCGCGAGCACACGATCCAGGTGGACAAGACGCTGGCCATGGTCGGGCGCCCGGCGACCGAGGTCGAGCGGCTCGTCCGGCTCATCCGCGCCAGCCAGGGCCGGCTCGAGAGCCTCGTCTTCGGGCGATCCGCGGCGACCCTGACCCGGTCGTCTACCGACGGCGCCAGCGCGACAGCCGTCCTCGATTCGGTCGGCGCCGAGGTTGCCGAGCTCGCAGGTGGGATCCGGAAGGCGACGGGGGCCGCCCGGTAACCGGGGGCCAGGCCCGCCCCACGCACCATCGATGCTGTCGATGGTTACCGAGGGTTTGCCGTCCCCGGGTGGGCTCGGCCGCGTCAAGGCGGTGTGGTCATCGCCCGAGCCGATGGAACGAGGGCGGTCGGACTCCTGGGACGGGCCCCTGCCGGCCGGACCCCCCCCCGAACCTGTCGACGTGATCGATGGCGGGCGCGGTCGTTGTTCCTGGTGCAACCGATCCGCCTCGCCGGTCGGCCTGTCAGCCCCAACGGGTCCTGATTCGCCAGGATCATTGCGCGACTGGAAGCACACCGCGGGGAGCGGGTCGATCCACGAGACCGACATGCTGCCGTACACCCGGTTGGTTGCACCACTGGCAACATCCGTCGATCGACGAGGGCCGCACGAGACTGCGGCCGCGGCGGGGCGGCGGACGGGAATGCGGACGCGGCAGGCTCGCGGATCTGCCTCGCCTCCGGGCCTACGCCTCGTCGAGCTCGTCCGGCTCCTCGACGAAGGCCTCGTCGGTGGTGACGTCGGCGGGCAGGACGCGATCGAGATCCTCGATCTCCTCGTCCTCCTCGTCATCCTCGAGGTCCTCCTCGAGCTCCATCTCCTCGCGGACGAGGGTGCCCTTGGTGTACGGGCGAAGGTCGGTCGACTTGGCGGCGGTCGGGAAGCTCACCTTGCCGTAGTTGAGCGGGTCCTGGAAGACTTCGCGGATGATGATCCGGACGTCCTTGTCGCCGAGCGAGGTGACCCCCGCCAGGTACTTGTTGCCGTCGGCGATGAGCTTGAGGAGGCGGGCGGCGACGCGCGGCTCCACGACCCCGATCCGCATCCCGTTGCTGATTGCGATCAGGCGATTGCCCTCCGGCGTGAGCTCGACCGCATCACCCGGGTTGACCTGGGCCAGCTTGCGCGGGTCGGCCAGGTCGGTCAGGAAGGCGAAGCCGGTCTTGCCGGTTTCCTCGACGAAGATCGAGACCGGGGCCTTGCTGCCGTCCTGGGCCGGGACGGTCTTCTCGCCGGCGTCGACAAGGAGGGTCCGCAGCCGGTCGATGTTGCGCTCGGCGATTCGGCTCGTCGGGTCGAGGGCGAGGGCGGTCTGGTAATGCTCGCGCGCGGCACCGAGCTCACCGAGCTCCCACAGGGCCTTGGCGAGGCGGTTCTCGGCCTCCGCCTCCGGGCCCATCTCGAGGATCTTCCGGTTCGTCTCGGCAGCATCGGCCCACTGGGCAGCGGTCGCGTGGGCGATCGCCTGCTCGACGAGGGCGCGCTTGAGACGGATGGTGCTCGCGGTGCTGGCGGCCGAGTTGTCGAGATCGGAGAAGGTCACGGGCGGGGTCGTCCTTTCGAGGCGCGTTCAGCGGCGAGCGACACGGTCATGACGGGACCGGCGCCGCTACGGGGAGCAACCGTTTGTATCACCATCCCGCGGAACCGTCAACGCGACCCTGTCAGCGTGTTGATGGGCAGCGACTTTGTCAGCGTGTCGTGCGGCGGCGTGTCCGCCAGCCAGGACGCCCTCGATATCACATGGATGGCCCATGGATGAGTAACCGGCGCACTTCGCAGCCCGCAGGGCGGAGGTCCGCGCCGGGCGGGCCTCGCCGGCACCCTTGTGGCCTCTCTTACGCATGGTGGTGTTATCTCGACGCGCAGGGGAGCCCTCCGGATCATCCAGCGCGCTCCTTACTCATCGTCGTGATATCCGGACGGGGAAACCCGCCTGGGAACGGCGGCGGGCCACGCGGCGGGCCACGCGCCGGGCCACGCGGCGGGCCACGCGCCGGGACACGCGGCGGCGTTCAGCGCCGCAGGGCGAGGTTCCAGGCGACGACCGCGATGCTGAGGATGACCAGCAGAGCGGTCTGCCAGATCCAGCGCGGATCGCGACGCTGGGCGGGCGGCGCGCCGTGGACGCCGTCCCACACGAAGAAGACGAGGGCGAGGAGGGCCGGCGCGAGGAGCCGCGGGAGGGCGACGGCGCGGACCCCGGCGGCCGCGATCGCGACGACGGCGGCATACGTCGAAGCGGACCACAACGCATCTCGGAGCGAGCGCTCGCGAAGGACCGACACCCGGAAGCCGAGGAGCCCGGCGACGACCGCGTCGGCCAGCGCAAGCAGCACGAGCGACTGCTCCGAGATGGGCGCCAGGGCGGGCACGTCCGGGCCGGGAGCCGGCTCAACGAGGCCGCCCACGATGAACGAGGCGATCCCGACGAAAGCCAGGAAGCCGATGACGATCGCGTAGCCCAGCGCGGTCGTCCGGTCGTCGGCGGTCGCCTCGAGCTCGTGCGGCGCGAGTCGCACCTCGAACGCGAGCAACCGGTCGACCAGCACCCAGGCCACGGCGAGCGCCGGCACGAGGAGGAGCCCGAGTGGCACGACCCGGATCGCCCCGAGCGCGCCGGCCGCTGCGAGTGCCGGCAGGATGACCCCCTCGAGCGGCGCGTCGCGTGCGTCCCCGTCCGCCAGGAGCGCCGCCGCGCCGACCGCGACCGCGGCCGCGAGAAGGCCGGCGGCCAGCCAGATGAGCGGCCCGTCGAGCAGCCGAGACAGCCCGACGACGGCGATCGCGAGGATGACGAGCTCACGCCGCTGGGCGCGTCGGGGATCCATCGGCGCGATGGTACGCGACCGGGAGGGCAGGCCGAAGGCGAGCCGGCTCCGGGCGGCCTCGTCGTCACTGCGACGATGCCGGGAACGCAATCCGAGCCGCCCGGGGGTTCGAGCCGGCTCCGGGCGTTGCGAGACCCGCAACAGACAGGCGCAGGAAGCAGTTCCGGCCGCGGCCAGACTCCGTTCTGTTGCGGGGCTGACAACAGACTCGCGCTGTCCCGGCTGATCAGAGCACGAGCGGACCCTCGTTCGACCGATTTGTTGGGCCGAGCGCAACAGCACAGGAAGCGCCCGGACGACCCGTATCAGGCCCGGACCCGCCCCGCCTTCGCTCCGACCCAGGCGAGGAGCTCGGCGCGCGCCCGCGTGTTCAGCACGACCCCCGGCTCGACCCATGCCCGCCGCGCCTGGGCCACGGCCCAGTCCAGGTTGCGGAGCTCCTCCACCCGGTGGGCGTCCGAGTCGAGCGCGAGCAGGCAGCCGGCCGCGACCGCCCGGCGAGCCCGCTCGTCGGACAGGTCGAGCCGGTGGTCCGAGCCGTTCACCTCGAGCGCGGTCCCTGTGCGCGCCGCCTCAGCGTAGATGGCCTCCCAGTCGAGATCGAGGTCCTCGCGAGCCTGGATCATCCGCCCGGCCGGGTGGGCGATGACGTCCACGTGCGGGCTCCGGATCGCGGCCAGGACCCGGGCCGTGAGCTGCTCGCGCGGCTGGCGCCGGGCGACGTGGAGCGAGGCCACCACGAGGTCGAACTGCTCCAGGAGCTTGTCCTCGAAGTCGAGCGACCCGTCCGCCCGGATCTCGAGCTCGCAGCCGTGGAGGAGCCGGAACCCCTCGGCCGACGTCGGCGGAGGGCGCCCGGCCGTCGGCCTCCTCGCGCTCGAAGCGCTCGTTGAGGTCGTCGACGACGGCCCGCTGCAGAAGGACCCGCTCGGGCGAGAGCCCCTTCGCGATCGCCAACGAGCGGGTGTGGTCGGTCAGGACCTGGTAGGCGTGGCCGCGGGCGCGGGCCGCCTCGGCCATCCGCTCGATCGCGTGGACGCCGTCCGACCAGTCCGAGTGCGAGTGGAGGTCGCCGCGGAGGTCGGCCAGCTTCACGAGCCGCGGGAGCGCCCGGGCGGCGGCGGCCTCCACCTCGCCGCGGTCCTCGCGGAGCTCGGGCTCGATGAACGCGAGGTCGAGGAAGCCGTACGCCTCCGCCTCGGTCGGGAAGGTCCGCAACTCGGCCGCGTCGCCGGTCAGCGGCTCGCCGTCCGGCCCGAGCCGCAGGAAGCCCTTCTCGGACAGGCTCCAGCGGCGGTCCCGGGCGCGGCTGCGGAGACGGACGTTGTGATCCTTCGAGCCGGTGAAGTGGATGAGGTACGTCCCGGCGGTCCCCGGCGGCATGATCATCAGGTCGACCTGCGGCCCATCGGCGAGCCGGACCGCGGCCTTGTGCGCCCCCTGCTGGATGACCTGGGCCACCTCGGGGAGCCCGGTGAACGCGGCGACCAGCGCGCCCGGCTTCGTCGTCTCGGCGAGCAGGTCGAGGTCTCCGATCGTCTCGCGCCGGCGGCGGAACGAGCCGGCGGGCTCGAGCAGGGTCACCCCGGGAACGGCGACCAGGCGCGCCGCCAACCCGTCCACGATCGCCTCGGCGGTCCCGAGGAGCATCCGCGACCCGCGGGTCTCCAATGCAGCGATCCCGGCCAGGATCGACGCCTCCGTCCGCTCCGAGAGCCCCTTGACCGACCGGAGCCGGCCCGCCTCGGCCGCACGACGGAGCTCCTCGAGGCTCTCGATGCCGAGGCTCTCGTACAGGACGCGCACCGTCTTGGGCCCCACGCCGGGAACGCGCAGGAGATCGATCAGGCTCGCCGGGAACTCGGCGAGCAGCCGGTCGTGGAAGGCGAGCCGGCCGGTCCGGGCCAGCTCGGTGACCTTGTCGCCGATCGCCTGGCCGACCCCCGCGATCTTCGGCGGCGTCCCGGCGCGGTAGGCCGCCGCGAGCTCGATCGGGCTGTGGGCGATCGCGTCGGCGGCCCGGTGGTAGGCCACCGTCTTGAACACGAGCTCGCCCTTCACCTCGAGGATGTCGCCGATCTCGTGGAAGACCCGGGCCAGCTCGTCATTCGACAAGAGGGGTGCATCGTCGGGCATGGCCCGATGGTATCCCTGCCGCCCGTCAGGCGGCCTCGGCAGCGGGCACGGGGACGCGACGGATGCCCCGGTGGAGGCGCGCGTCGGTGAGCGTGAAGCAGGCTGCTACGAGGACGGCCGCGAGGCCGGCCAGCAGCCACAGGCTCGCCGCGAAGTCGTCGGTCGCGTCGCGGGCGAACCCGAGGAGGACCGGGCCGACGCTCGACAGGAGGTAGCCGCCCAGCAGCATCAGCGCGGCCACGGCGCCGACCTCGCCGGGCCCGTGCGCGACGTCCACCGGCAGGGTCAGGCAGAGCGGGAAGGTCGCCCCGAGCCCGAGGCCGAGCAGCACCACCCACAGCCACGTGGCGTCGGGCAGGACGATGACCCCGACGAGCCCGACGAACGACGCGGTGGCGACGGTCGTCAGCTGGGCACGGCGGGAGCCCATCCGGTCCGCTGTCCACGGCACGGCGATCCCGGTGATGAGCCCGACGAGGTGCATCACCGCGATGAGCGAGCCGGCCGCGGCTTCGCTCCAGCCCCGCTCGACGTAGACGGCGGGAAGCCACGAGACCGTCCCGTAGTCGAGGAGCGACTGGAGACCGAACACGGCCACGAGCCGCCAGGCGAGCGGACTCCGCCAGGGCAGGGTCGGCGGCCGGACGCGGCCACCGGACGGCGTGGGATCGGCCGGGACGAGGACGAGCCAGCCGACGAGCGAGGCGACCCCGACGAGAGCGAAGACGCCGAGCGCGGGCCGCCAGCCACCCAGCGCGAGCGCCAGCGGGACGGCGACCGCGGCCGCCACCAGCGAGCCGGCGACGATCCCGGCCGCATACGCGCCCGTGGCCAGCGCAGGAATGCGGGGCGCCCGCTCCTTGACGACGATCGACATGAGCGCGCCCGCGGTGCCCATCCCGAGGCCAAGCCCGGTCGTCGACAGGACGACCGGGACCACGCCCGGCGCGACCGCCCGAAGGAGCCCGAACGCGACGATCACGGCGACGCAGCCGGCTAGCGCCCGCCGCGAGCCGAACCGGGCGGCCACGAATGGACCGAGGGGCGCGAACAGGCCCATGCACAGGACCGGGATCGTCGTCAGCAGCCCGACGGCGGCATGGCTCGCCCCGAGGTCGGCCTGGATCCGCGGCAGGAGCGGCCCGATCCCGACGAGCTGGGGACGCAGGGCGAGGGTCACCACGAACAGCGCAGCGAGGAGCCCGAGGGGACGCCCCGGACGGCCAGGCAGGGTCATCGCCGCAGGGTACCCGACCTGCCTGGCCGTTTCGGGGGTTTCGGCCACCCAGTCACGCTCCCTGGTGCCGCATCTGATAAGTGGTACTCATCGGGGGAGGTGGGGGCCGGGTGGGGGGCAAGCTGGGGCCGCCGCTGCTGCCCCACCGGTCCCCTGGGCGGCGATGACCGCGCCGCCGCGGAACGACCCTACGCGGCGACGACCCGGTCCCGGCCCGCGCGCTTCGCCCGGTAGAGGGCCCGGTCCGCCTCGGCCAGGAGGTCGGCGATCGACTCGTCCGGGCTCGCCTGGACCGCCACGCCGACCGAGACGGTCACGCCGGACACGCCGGTCCCAACCAGGTCGAGCCCCGCGACCGCGGCCCGGACCCGCTCGCCGACCTCCACCGCGACGCGCTCGGACGGATTGCGCAGGATGATCGCGAACTCCTCGCCGCCGAACCGGGCCGGCACGTCGCCCTCGCGGACAGCCCCGCCGATCGCTCCCGCAACGGCCCGCAGGACCTCGTCGCCGACATCGTGCCCGTACCGGTCGTTGACCCGCTTGAAGTGGTCGATGTCGACCATCAGGATGCCGACCGCGTCGTCCACCCGGCGGCGCCGGGCGAGGAGCGCGCAGAACTCGTCGAAGTAGCGCCGGTTCGGCAGGCCCGTCAGCGCGTCGGTCGAGGCCCGCGCCTCGGCGGCCCGGTGCGATTCGACCCGCCCGAGGGCGGCCGCCGCCTCCATCGCGGCACCCTGGAGGATCCGCCGCGACGCCGCGGACCAGGGTTCCTCCGTGCGGCGCGACAGGACGATCGCCCCGATCACCCCGTGGTCCGTCCGGAGCGGGGCGCCGATCGTATTCGAGAGGCCGAACACGGCGCGGACCCGGGCCTCGAGCCGGGGCGGCGACGGGGTCCGCAACGGCGTCCGCGGCCGGCATGCCCGGATCCCATGACGGCCGGGTGGGCGAGCGATGTCGAGTGATGGAGGCTGCGCGGATGCGACGCGCGAGGCGCCGGATCTCCAGCGCGACCGGCTCGCGCCCGCCCGACTCGTCCGCCGTCGAGATCGGACAGGGGCAGGCTGGTGGTCGTGCTGGGCACGCCGGCGCGGGCGCTGACGAGCGTGGCCTCGAGGACACGGTCGTCCGGACGGAGCCGGACGACGACCGTGTGGTCGGCGCCCGTCCCGCCCGCGAGATCCCGGACGATCGCCTCGACGATCGCGTCCGGCGAGGCGGACCGCGACAGGCCCTGGAGGATCCGGGCCACGTTCTCCGCCTCGGCCCGCCGGCCGGCCTCGAGCGCAGCAACCGAACGCTGGTGCCCGACGGCGGCGACGCCGGTGATCCCGATGAGGACGAGGACGACGAGGTCGAGCGGCTGGCCGGGGTTGAGCGCCACCGCCGCCACCCCCGCCGCGCCGAGGAGTGCGAACGACCCGGCGAGGAGACGCCAGGTGAGCCGCATCCGGCTCTTGGCCGGATCGGCGGGCGGCGATTCGAGCGGGGTTCGCGAAGGGCCGGCCACGTTGGGTCAAGGATGCCGTCCGAACACCCGTTCGTCCAGCCCGCGCGGGAGTACCTCCGGGTGGGCAGGGCAAGGTACGAAAGTACCATCGCCGAGCCCCCTCAATCGGTGACGGAGTCCACCTCTTCGACCGGCGCGACGGTCCGTTCCCGTCCGGCAATGCGCCGGCTGCGGGGCACGACGGTCGCCCGGATGGCGGCGCCCGAGCATCCCGCCCGGCGCGCGGATCCGTTTGCGGCGCCCCCCTCGGCCGCCTCGGCCACGTCGCGGCCGCCGGCGGTCTTGACCCGGTACATCTCGCGATCGGCCTCCGCGATGAGCTCCTGCCCGGTCCGCCCGTCGACCGGGAACGAGGCCAGGCCGATCGACGCCGCGACCGGGACGGCTCCGCGCTCCCGGCTCTCGAAGGCGTTGTCACGCAGCGTGGCGAGGATGTTCGGCGAGCCGCCTGGTGGGCGGCCTGGCGGTTCGTGTCCGGGCAGGATGATCGCGAACTCGTCGCCGCCGTAGCGGGCCGGAATGTCGCTGACGCGGAGGGTCGCCCGGATCTGCTCGGCGGTCCAGGCGAGGACCCGATCGCCGAAGAGATGGCCGAACGTGTCGTTGACGAGCTTGAAGTCGTCGAGGTCGATCATCAGGATCGCCAGCGGCGACTTCGAGCGCTGGGCGCGGACGATCTCCTCGCCGAGGCGCTGGTGCAGATAGCGGTGGTTGAAGAAGCCGGTCAGCTGGTCGCGGTCCGCCAGCTTGCGGGCCTCCTCGTACAGGCGCGCGTTCTCGAGGGCCATCGCCGCCTCGTTGGCCATCGTGCGGGCCAGCTCGAGCGTGGTCTCGTCGAAGCTGACCCGCCGGCGACTCATCAGCTCGACCAGGCCGACCGATCGACCCTTGGCGACGAGCGGGATCATCGCCGCGACCAGGAAGCCCTGCTCGCGCACGTAGGCGACCTCGGCCGGGTCGGACGCCGAGTCGTCCACGTCGGTCGTCGAGGTGACCTGCTTCTCCAGGACGCGGATCGTCTCGGGGAAACCGGCGAGCTCGAACGTCGGCTCGATCGTGCTCTGCCGGAGCCTCCGGCCAGATGCCCAGCGTGACGAGCTGGTTCGCCTGGCGGTCCCACCAGCTGATCGCGCATTCGTCGACGCCCATCGCGTCGACCAGGTGGCGGGCGATCAGCGCGGCGACCTCGCGCGGGTCCAGGCTCTGGGCCAGCGCGCCGCTCATGTCCAGGAGGCGCCGGAGCTCGCTCGCCAGACGCTCGCTCCGCGTCAGCAGGCGGGCCGACTCGACCGCCGTGGCGGCCTGGTCGGCCAGGATCGTCAGGAGCCGCTCGTCGTCCTCGTCGAACTGGCGGAGGCCGAGCTTCGAGAGGGTGATCACGCCGGTGACGCGCTCGTCGTAGCGCATCGGGACGCACAGCATGGACTCGTCGACCTCGTCCGTGCCGGGGATCGTCGAGCCCCGCGGATCGGCGTTCGCTTCCGGGATGAGGAGGGGCGTGCCGTGCGCGGCGACCCAGCCGGTGAAGCCGACGCCGACCTTCGTCCGGAGGAGATCGAGATCGACCTTGTCGTAGGCCCCGACCCGCCCCTCGAACGCGATCGGGACGAGGTCGTCCGGCTCGACGAGCATGTACACCCGGCAGTTGTGGTAGTCGATGATCCGGGCGATCTCCTCGACGATCGCCCGACCGACCGATTCGACCGTGTTCTGGTGGCTCATCCGAGCCGAGGCGGCCTGCAGGACGGAGAGCTGGCCGGCCCAGCTCTCGGTCTTCGCGAAGAGCTCCGAGTTGTGGATCGCGATCGAGGCGTGGGTCGCCACGGCGGTCGCGAACTCGACGTCGGCCGGGGTCCAGTGGCGCGGGCGGGCGGTCCACGTCGAGAGCGCGCCGATGACCCGCTCGCCGAGGACGAGCGGGACGACCATCTCCGCGGCGTACTCGAGGATCCCCTCGTATCGGGCGTCGATATCGTGCCATTCGGGCGGCTCGCGGCGGTCGTGCCGGACGAGCGGACGGCCGGTGCTCAGGACCGTCCCGAACCAGCCCTCGTCGGCGCGGAACGTCGGTAGCCGGGCGGCGACGTCGTCGTCGATCCCGGCCCAGGCCGCGACCTCGGCCCGGCCGTCGACGAGGATCCGGATCGTCGTCCCGTCGGCGTCGAGGGTCCGGGTCATCTCGGTCACGATCGTCCGGAAGATCGCGTCGCGGTCGAGCGTCGTGGTCAGCTTCTCGGCGATCCCCACGACCGTCTGGAGCCGGTCGCCCAGGAGCGCCTTGTTGGCGGTCGCTTCGGTGGCGTGAAGCATCGACGCACGGACCGCGAGTGCAGCCACCACGAGGATCGTCATCTCGACGACGATCCCGGTGTCGGCGAGCTCCCAGGGATGCCGGTCGAGGACGGCCGGGATCAGCGTGGCGAGGATCGCCCCGAGGCCGATCGCGATCGCCCGGCGGCGGGTGAGGTACGCGGCCGCGAGGAACAGCGGCGCGGCGGCGAATCCGACGCTGAGCGGATCGTGGACGTCAAAGAGCACGCGGATCGTGGCGTAGCCCGCGAGGGCGGCCAGGGCCAGGGCGGTCGTCAGCAGGGAGGTCGTGGCGGGAGCGCGGGCCCGCGCGGGCTTGCCGGGGCGCGCGGGCTTGCCGGGGCGCGCGGGCTCGCCGGCTACCGGGGCGGCCGGGAGCGGATCCAGAGGGGGGCGGTCGGACAGGGCGGGCATCGGGCGCATCGTCCCACCGCCCCGGTGCACGAACGCCCCATCCTTCGTACCCTCGGGCCGCAACCGAAGTACCGGCCGCTCATCGTCCCATCCACGCACGATGGCACGCCCCGTCCGCCGCACGCCCGCTTCCGGCCCGTTCGCCGTGCATCCGCCGCGCGTCGCGCCTCGCGCCGGCCTCGCGCCTCGCGCCCGCCGCGCCGCCGCCTCGCGCCTCGCGCCTCGCGCCGCCGCCTCGCGCCTCGCGCCCGTACCCGCCTCGCGCCCGCCGCGCGTCCGCCGCCGCCTCGCGCCCGCGACATCGACCACGTCGATAGGTTCCAGGGGTTCCCGGCTCGACAAGGGGCCGACGGTGGCCGAAGGCGCTCCCACGATCGACCAGGTCGATGGAACCGGCGGGTTCGGCAGCCCGGGTCGCCGCCAGCGAGCCAGAACCCTCGCAACCGATCGACTGCGTCGATAGCCGCCGCGCGTGCCGCCGCGATCCCGCCCGCCGCGCACCCCGCCCCGCCCGCCGGCACGCCCGCGCCCCGGCCCCGCGCGCCCCTGCCTCCGCCCGCACGCCGCCTCCTCCGTGATATCGCGGTCCGCGATGCCAACGCCGCTTCCACGCGGGTTCCGGCTCCTCAGCCGGGGATTCCACGCTCTCTATGAAGTGCGCCTGACCCGACCCGAGGGCCGGGCAGCGCCGATACCATCGCGGTGGGCGATGAGACGTGGGCACCGGGAGGGGCAGTAGGTGCGGGTCGGTGGCAACCGACCAACACCGGGCGGGTGGGGGCAACAGGCCCCGGTCGGTCCGTGGGCCCCGGTCGGTGGGTTGACCGGTCGGGCGGAGGGTGCCTACACTCGCCTCGGCCCCCGCGGACACACGACGACCCGATCGCGGCGCGTCCCGGAAGCCGCCCAACCAGCATCGGAGGATGACTCCACTCGTGGAGCCAGGACCCAGTCCCCGCGGCGCCTCGCGCGCCGCAGACACGAACGCGGTCCGCCCCGCCCTCTGACGGTCCGCGCCCACACCGGGCGCGCGCCACCGGCGAGCGGGACGGATCCCGCCGCGAGGTGGCAGATGCTCTACCTGAGCCAGGCGATCGGCCGGCCGGTGCGCGATCGGAATGACGAGCCGATCGGCAAGGTCGCCGACCTCATCGTCGCAGTCGGCGACCGATACCCGCCCGTGACCGGGCTCGTCGTCGAGACGGACCGGCGCCGGATCTTCCTGCCCTGGACGTCGGTCGAGTACCTCGACGCGACCGGCGCGCAGGCTGGGCACCCCGACGATCGACATCGACAAGTTCCGCCAGCGCGCCGGACGAGATCCTCCTGCGCGCGGACCTGCATGGACAAGCAGATCGTCGACATCGACGGCCGCAAGGTCGTCCGGGTCAACGACCTCCGGCTCGACGAGATCGAGGGCAAGCTCCACCTCGTCGCGGTCGACGTCGGGCGCGGCCGGCCTGCTCCGCCGGCTCGGGCATCGAGGGCGCGCTTCCGGACAATCGCCCGCAACCTCCGGGTCCCGGTCCCGGAGCGCTACATCGACTGGGAGGACGTCGACCCGGTCGAGACCTCGATCGCCTCGATCAAGCTGCGCGTCCCCCACGCAAGGCCTGGCCGAGCTCCACCCCGCCGACCTCGCCACGATCATCGACCAGCTCGCCCCGAAGCGACCGGGCGGGCGTCCTCGCCTCGCTCGACGACGAGGCGGTGGCCGATGCCATCGAGGAGATGGAGCCCGACACCCAGGTCGAGGTCCTCGAGGACCTGGCCCCCGAGCGCGCCGCCGACATCCTCGAGGAGATGAGCCCGGACGACGCGGCTGACCTCGTCGCCGACCTGTCCGACGAGACGCCGCGACGAGATCCTGGCCCTCATGGAGCGCGACGAGGCGGCAGAGGTCCAGGAGCTGCTCGCCTACCCCGAGGACATCGCCGGCGGGATCATGACGACCGAGTTCGTGGCCGTCCCGGCGCACCTCACGGCGGCGCGAGACGATCGACCGGCTGCGCGAGCTCGAGCCCGACGCCGAGACGATCTACTACGTCTACGTCACCGACGACGACGGCCGGCTGGTCGGCGTCCTGTCGCTGCGCGACCTCATCGTGGCGCCAGGCCGGACACGCGCGATCGCGCGAGGTGATGATCCACGAGCCGGTCGCCGTCGGCGTCCTGGCCGACCAGGACGAGGTGGCCGAGGTCGTCGCCCACTACAACCTGCTGGCCGTGCCGGTCGTCGACGACGACGGGCGGCTGGCCGGCATCGTCACCGTCGACGACGCCATCGACACGGTCCTGCCGACGGCCTGGAAGAAGCGCCTGCCGCGCCTCTTCGCGCGGAACTAGGCGGGGGCGGGCAGGTGCCGCAGCTGCCGGTGGTTCGACGGGCGTCGGCGCCGCCGGACGACCGAACGACGGACGACCGAACGACGGGCGAGCCGACGGCGGGCGAGCGGACCGGCGAGCCGACGGACGAGCGGACGGGCGAGGGGACGGCGGGTCGCCGGCCGCCGGGCGGGCTTCGACGGAGGCGGATCGCGCCGCCGCAGCGACCGGGCTGGCTCGCCCGGTTCCGCGATCGGATCGCCCAGCGCGACGTCCTGCGTCTCCGCGGCCGGTTCCGCGGCCGCCGCGGGATCGTCGCGTTCCTCGCGGTCATGGGCCCGGGGCTGATCGCGGGGATCGCCGGCAACGATGCCGGCGGGATCACGACGTACAGCATCATGGGCGCCCGCACCGGCCTGTCCCTCCTCTGGATCTTCCCGATCACGATCGCCATCCTGGCGGTCGTCCAGGAGATGGCCGCCCGCCTGGGGGTCGTCACCGGCCAGGGGCTGAGCGACCTCATCCGCGACCGGTTCGGGGTGCGCTGGACGGCGTTCGCGATGCTCGTCCTGCTGATCGCGAACCTCGCCAACACGGTCGCGGAGTTCTCCGGGCGCGGCGGCCGCGCTCGAGATCTTCGGGATCAGCCGCTACCTGGTGGTGCCGATCGTCGGCGTCGCTCATCTGGGGGCTCGTCCTGTTCGCCAGCTACCGGACGGTCGAGCGGGTCTTCCTGGCGGTCGCCCTCGTCTTCGTGGCCTACATCGCCTCGGCGATCCTGGCCCGGCCGGACTGGGGCCCGGTGGGCCGCGCCCTGGTGACGCCGCACCTCGACTTCTCGCCGGGAATCCTGCTGCTGATGGTCGCGGTGGTCGGCACGACGATCACCCCGTACATGCAGTTCTACCTCCAGAGCGCGGTCGCCGAGAAGGGGATCGACGAGGAGGAGCTCCGGCTGGAGCAGGCGGACGCGGTCGGCGGCGCGATCTGGACGAACGTCATCGCGCTGTTCATCGTCGTCGCCACGGCGACCACGATCTTCGCGGTCGGCGGCACGATCACGTCCGCCTCGGACGCCGCCCAGGGCCTCGAGCCGGTGGCCGGCCAGCTCGCCGAGGCGCTGTTCGCGATCGGCCTGTTCGGGGCGAGCGTCCTGGCGGCGACGATCATGCCGATCTCGACCGCGTTCGTGATCTGCGAGGCGTTCGGCTGGGAGTCGGGCGTCGGCAAGCGCTTCGGCGACGCCCGGGCGTTCTTCGGGATCTACACGTTCGTGCTGGCGCTCGGCGCGCTCGTCGTGCTCATCCCGGGGATCGACCTGCTGCCGGTGATCCTCGCCTCGCAGAACCTGCAGGGCCTGCTGCTGCCGGTCGTGCTCGTGTTCATGGTCCTGCTCGTCAACGACCGCCGGCTCATGGGCCGCCACGCCAACGGTCGGCGCGCCAACATCGTCGCGTGGTCCGCCGTGGGACTGGTCGTGGCGCTCGACCTGGTCCTGCTCGGCGCGACCGTGCTCGACGCGCTGGGGATCCTGAAGACCGGCTGATCGCGGGCTGGTCTCCTCCCCGCCAGCCGATTCGTACCGCTGCGTACTTCACGCGTGAAGTACGCAGGCGTAGCAATCGCGGGCCGACACGGCCGGGCGGATAGTCGTGGGCCGGGTCGAGCCGGCACAGGTCGCGTGTTGCCTTCAGCGCACCAAACGAGACGTACGCCATGCCGCGCGGCCGCTCCTGGCTCGTTCGTTGCCCGCAGCGCAACAGCTGCCGTTGAAGTCGAGTGGAACCGGCAGATAAGTGCGAGGTGAGTGCCATCTGTTGGAATCTGCGCAACGGCCCGCCGGCTTGCGGAGGAATGGCATGGTCTCAACGATCATCAGAGCGGCGGTCTACGAAGGCGATCGGCAGCTCCGGCGGACGGCGTTCCGCTTCGGAGAGGAGTTTCGGCTGCTCCGCCGGCGGGCTGGTGTGAGCCAGGCAGCCGTGACCCGAGGGATCGGCGTGGATCGCTCGGCGATCTGCCGACTTGAAGCCGGCGATCCCACGGTCTCTCCCGCGATTCGGGCAAGGGCAGCGGCGGTGCTCGGAGCGGACTTCAGGCTCGGCCTGTACCCGGCCGCGAGCCCACTCATCCACGACGCGGCCCACGCCCGACTGGTCGAATCGCTCCTCCAGATGCGTCATCCGAGCTGGAAGCCTCTGGTCGAGGCACGGATCCCCGGCCAAGGACGTCGCTCCTCGGACCTCCGCCTCGACCGCGACGTCGACATTGTCCTTCTCGAGTTCGAGACGCACGTCCATGTCCTCGAGGCGATCATCAGGGAGGGGCACGACAAGCGGGATACGGTCGCTGCGGCGTCCGGTCCGGGCGCTTCCGTCCATGCCGTGCTTGTCCTGCCACCGATCAAACACCATCGCGACCTGGTTGCCGCCCATCCGGACACGGTTCGGACGGCATTCCCGGTCCCATCCCGGATCATCCGTCGCGCGCTCCAGGAGCCGGGCGGGCGGTGGCCGGGCGACGGCATCCTGTGGCTCGGCACCGGCCGCTGAGGTCCTGGCTCGGCATCGTTGGCGGGCACGTGAGACGACTGCGCTGCACGTGCCTGAGCCGACCGGTCGCCGAGCGAGGACGTGTCTCCGCAGGAGGTCCCTCGAGGTGGGGCGTCACGTAGGTCGTCGTTGTCGGTGCCGCAACAAACCCCGGGTCCGACGGGGCACGCGCGGGTGGAGAGCCGACTCTGCTGCAGGTTGAGCAACAAAGCCGATGGGAGTCGGCTCGGGAACCCGGTCCCGCCGCGCGGAGGACCCGATCTGTTGGACGGTCCGCACCGTCCGCTCGGACGGCTCCGGACGGACGCCAGACCGGCCGCACGATGGCAGCCGACGCTTCCCGCGCGAGCACGGCCCGGCGCGTTCCGCCTGGACGGCACTGATCCGTGCTGCCGCAGGGCTAGTGCGAGTGGGCCTCCGCGTGCGCGGCGGCGTCGCCTGACGGCCGGCCCGAAGCGAGCCACTCCCCCGCCCCGGAACCGGCGCCGGCGCCGGCGCCACCGTATTCAAGGGGGAAGCCGTGCGAGGCCCAGGTCGGGACGCCGCCGGCGACCCATGAGACCCGGGCGAAGCCGGCGGCCCGCAGGATGGAGGCGGCCACGCTCGCCCGGTAGCCGCTGGCGCAGATCGTGGCGATCGGGCGGTCGCGCGGGAGCCGGTCGAGCACGTCGGGGAGGTCGCCCGCGCCGATCGCGAGGGCACCCGGCAGGTGGCCGGCCTCGTACTCGGACGGCTGGCGGACGTCGATCACGAGGGGCGCCCCGGGCCCGCCGGCGCCGGCCGACAGCGCCGCCGCCAGCTCCGAGACCATGAGTGCGCCGCCGGCCTCGATCGGCCCGCCGGCATCGGCCCACGCCCCGAATCCGCCCTGGACATGCCCGACGACCGACTCGAAGCCGATCCGGAGCGCCTGGCGCAGCGCGTCGTCCCAGTCCTCCTCCGACCCGAGCAGCAGCACGATCGGGCGGTCCGGGTCCGGCACGACCCAGCCGAGCCAGGTCCCGAACGACGACCCGGCCGGGATCGACAGCGAGCCCGGGACGTGGGCGGCCGAGTGCTCGGCCGGCGAGCGCAGGTCGACCAGCAGCGCGCCCAGGTCGAGCGCGTCGCGAACCGAGTCGACCGGCATCGGCCGCGGCTCGGGCACGCGCCGCCCAGCAGCCGCGGCCCGCCCTGGTTCGTCGGGCGCATCCGGGCGAAGTAGCGCGGGAACGCCGGCTGGCCGGCGAGCAGCGCCCGCGCGAACGCGTCGACGTCCCGTGGCTGGAGCAGCGGGTTGTAGCGCCGCTCGAACCCGATCGTGGACTGCGACGTGGACGAGATCCCGGTCGAGCACAGCGAGCCCGCGCCGTGGGTCGGGTAGACCCCCACGAAGTCCTCGTGGGTCAGCACGACCTCGTGGAGCGAGCGGAACATCGCCCGGGCGAAGGGCAGGGCGTTGTCCGCGCCGAGCAGGTCCGTCCGCCCGACCGAGCCCGACCAGCAGCGAGCCGCCGCGTGAACAGGAGCAGCGGCTCGTCCGCCCGCGAGCGTGTCGGCGACCGCGTAGGCGACGTGCTCCGGCGTGTGGCCGGGCGTCTCGAGCGCGGTGAACCGGAGCCCGCCCACGTCGAACGTCTCGCCGTGGCACGACCGGCCGGTGCTCGTGGCGCAGCTCCGCCCCCGCCCCGATCACGTGCGTCGCGCGCCGGTCAGCGCCGCGAGCTCGCGCCCGCCCGAGACGTAGTCGTTGTGGAGGTGCGTCTCGACGACGTGGGTGATCCGCAGGTCGCGCTCGCGCGCGGCGGCGAGATAGACGTCCACGTCCCGGCGCGGGTCGACGACCGCGGCGACCCCGGCGGCCTCATCGGCGATCAGCGTCGAGAGATGGCCGAGACCGTCGATGACGAACTGGCGGACGAGCATGGCCGAAGCCTAGCACCAGTCCGAGCACCAGCCGGCCGGGCACCAGCCAGAGCGCCAGCCTGGGCGCCAGCCCGAGCACCAGCCCGGCACCCGCCGGCCCGGCTCCAGCCTGAAACCGAGCGCCCCGTGCTAGACTCCGGCCCAGGCCGAACGACACGCGCGGCTGCCGGGGAGCTCGCAGGCAGCCCCGAACCATGGAGGAAAACGGTGACCCAGCGGATCCTCGTCCTCGGCGGCGACGGCTACCTCGGCTGGCCGACGGCCATGGCCCTGTCGCAGGCGGGTCACCGCGTGGCGGTCGTCGACAACTTCGCCAAGCGCCAGTGGGAGCTCGAGCTCGGCGTCGGCCCGCTCTTCCCGATCCCGACGCTCCACGAGCGGGTCCGCGCCTGGCGCGAGGTCACCGAGAACGAGATCGAGCTGCACGTCGGCGACCTGACCGACTACGGCTTCGTCGACTCGCTCGTCGACGGCTTCCGGCCGGACACGATCATCCACTACGGCGAGCAGCCCTCGGCGCCCTACTCGATGATCGACGGCCGCCACGCCGCCTACACCCAGGCGAACAACGTCATCGGCAACCTCAACGTCCTGTTCGCGATCCGCGACCGCTCGCCGGAGACCCACCTGGTCAAGCTCGGCACGATGGGCGAGTACGGGACGCCGGACATCGACATCGAGGAGGGCTACCTCACCGTCGAGCACAACGGCCGGAGCCACACCTTCCTCTACCCCAAGACGCCCGGCTCGATCTACCACCTCTCGAAGGTGCACGACAGCCACAACATCCACTTCGCCACCCGGATCTGGGGCCTCCGCGCGACGGACCTCAACCAGGGCGTGGTGTACGGCGTCGAGACGGACGAGTCGGCCCTCGACCCGCGCCTCGCCACCAGCTTCCACTACGACGAGGTCTTCGGGACCGCGCTCAACCGGTTCTGCGTCCAGGCCGCCGTCGGCCACCCGCTGACCGTCTACGGCAAGGGCGGCCAGACCCGCGGCTACCTCAACATCCGGGACACCATCCAGTGCGTCGCGCTGGCGGTGGCCAACCCGGCGGATCCGGGCGAGCTGCGCGTCTACAACCAGTTCACCGAGCAGTTCACGCGTGCTGGAGCTGGCCGAGCGGGTGAAGCAGGCCGGCGAGCACCTCGGCTGGACCGTGACGATCGAGCACTCGGAGAACCCCCGCCGGGAGGCCGAGGAGCACTACTACAACGCGAAGCACTCCAAGCTCCTCGACCTCGGGCTCCGGCCGCGGCTGCTCAACGAGGAGCTCATCGACACGATGCTCCTCAAGATCGCCGACCGGCGCGACCGGATCGACCAGGGCTCGTTCGTCAAGCACGTCCGCTGGGTGCCGGAGCGCCCGAGCGTCGCGAGCGCCCGGTCCTGACCCGGACCGGAGCCGTCGGGTGAGCCGGACCGTCCTGATCACCGGAGGGGCCGGCTTCATCGGCTCGAACCTCGCCCGCCGGCTCGCCGCCGCCGGCGATCGCGTGCGGATCCTCGACGACCTCTCGATCGGCAGCCGGGCCTACCTCGCGGGCGTCCCCCACGAGCTCGTCCAGGCCCCGCTCGCGGACCGCGACGCCGTCCGGGCGGCCGTCCGCGGCGTGGAGGCGGTCGTCCACCTCGCGGCCAGGGCGGGGATCCCCGACTCGGTCACGGACCCGCTCGGGACGTTCGAGGTCAACGTCAGCCGCCTGCTCGACGTGCTCGACGAAGCCCGCCTCGCCGGGGCGCGCCGGTTCGTCTTCGCCAGCTCGAACGCCGCCGCGGGAGACCACGAGCCGCCGGCCGACGAGACGGACCTGCCCCATCCCGTGTCGCCCTACGGCGCCTCGAAGCTGGCCGGCGAGGCATACTGCCAGGCCTACGCCGCGACCTACGGGCTGGCCGCCTGCGCGCTCCGGTTCTCGAACGCGTACGGCCCCTACTCGCTCCACAAGAAGAGCGTGGTCGCGGCCTGGCTCCGGGCCGCGCTGGCCGGCGGCCCGCTGGCGATCCACGGCGACGGCGAGCAGACCCGCGACTTCGTCTTCGCGGACGACCTGGCCGCGGCCGTGTGCGCCGCCCTCGACGCCCCCGAGGACCGCGTGGCCGGCGAGCTGTTCCAGGCCGGGACCGGGGTCGAGACCACCGTGAACGAGCTGGCCGCCGCGGTCGAGGCGGCCGTCGGCCGACCGCTCCAGGTCCACCGGCTGCCGGCCCGCGCGGGCGACGTCCGGCGCAACGTGAGCCGGGTCGACAAGGCCGCCGAGCACCTCGGCTACCGGGCGGCGGTGCCGCTGGTCGAGGGGATCGCCCGCACCGCCGCCTGGTTCCGGGTCGCGCTCGCCGACCCCACGCTCGCCGCGATCGTCCCCCACGCGGCCTCCGGGTCCGAGTGACCGCGCCGTCGGCGCCCGGCGCGCCGGGGCAGGCGCAGGCGTCCGCGCAGGCGACCGGGCAGGCGCAGGCGACCGGGCAGTCACCCGCCGGAGCGCCGCTGGCCCGGGACGCGCTCACGACGATCGTCACCCGGTTCCTCCTGGCGATCCTCATCTTCGGCACGGACATCGCCCTGGCCCGGCTCCTCGGGCCGGCCGCCCGCGGTCGCTTCGCACTCGTCCTGCTGACCTCGCAGCTCGCGGCGGTCGTCGTCGGCTGGGGGATGGATGCGGCGCTGGGCGTCGTCTCGAGGCGAGACCCGGAGACGGCTCGGCGCGGGTTCGCCAACGCGGTCGTGTGGGCGGTCGTCGTCGGCGGGTTCAGCGTCGTGCTCGCCTGCTGGGCCTACGGCCTGCCCACGGACGTCCGCCCCCGTGGGCCGCTCGGCCTCGCTCATCCCGAACCTGTCCGCCCAGCAGTTCCTGTTCGCCGCCTTCGCGCTCCCGGGGGAGCTGTTCTTCTCGATCGGGCTGTTCGCGCTCCTCGGGCGCGGCCGGATCCTGGCCTACAGCGGGATCCGGCTCCTGCGCCGCGCCGCGCTCGTCGTCCTCGTCGTCGGGGCGGCGGCGATCGCCCGGCTCAGCCTGGACGTCGCGCTGGCGCTGAACCTCGTCGCCCTGGGGCTGACCGTGACCGCCATCGCCTGGGTGGCCTCGCGGGACGGCACGTTCTCCCTGCGGCCGTCCCGGCCCCTCCTCGCCGAGGAGCTCCGCTTCGGCAGCCGGGCGATCGTGGGTACGATCGCCGAGCGGCTCCAGTTCCGGGCGGACACCTTCCTCGTCAACCTGTTCGTGGGCGTCCGGGCGACCGGCATCTACTCGGTCACGAGCGGGCTGGCGGAGACGCTGTGGTACGTCCCCAACGCCCTCGGGACGGTGATGTTCAGCCGGGCCGTGGATCCCAGGGCGGACGCGGGGCGGATCGCGGCGGTCCTCACCCGGACGACGCTCGCGGTCGCGCTGGTGACCGCCGTCCCCGCGTTCGTCCTCGGGCCGCGGCTCGTCCGGCTGGTCTACGGCTCCACGTTCAGCGACGCCGGGGTCGCGCTGCGGCTCATCCTGCCGGGCATCGTGGCGTACAGCGTGGTCGCGGTCCTGTCGCGCTACATCGTGGGCCGCGGCCGGCCCGGGACCGGGACGCTCATCCTGGTGGCCGGCCTCGGGGTGAACGTCGCATGCAACCTCGTGCTCATCCCGCGCTTCGGGATCAACGGCGCGGCGGCGAGCTCGTCCATCTCGTACGTCCTCACCGCGGCGATCACCCTGGCGGTCTTCCGGCGGCTGTCCGGGCGGGGCGTCGTCGAGACCCTGGTCCTCCGGCGGAGCGACCTCGCGGCGCTCGGGCGGGCCGGTCGGGCCGGGCTGGATCGGCTGCGCGGCCGGCGAACGGGCCCGCTGGTCGGCCTGCGCGGCGGACCCGAGGCCGCCGGGCTGTTCATCGCCGAGCACGACCCCGGCGAGGAGCGCTGAGCCCGCCCATGGGGATCCGGCTCGTCGTCATCGACGACAACCCGCACCTGGCCTGGGAGGGGCGGACCTGGCCGGCGAACGCGACGTTCGGGCGGTTCCTGCCGGCCCTGCTCGACGTGCCGGGGCCCGGTGGCTTGCCGGCCGTCGTCCGGATCGACCACTGCGTCCCGGTCCGTCCGGCGGATCGGGCGCCCGCGACCATGCCGCTCGATCCCCGGATCCAGGTCGTCGCGACGGCCCCCTTCGACGGGATCGCCGGCTACCTGCGCCACGCGCCGTCGCTCCTCCGTCGCAACGCGGCGATCCTGCGGCCGGTCATCCGGGGCGCGGACCTCGTCTGGATCAAGGTCCCGGCCTCGAACGCGCCGCTCGCCGCGGGGCTTGCCCGGGCCGCGGGCGTGCCGCGCTTCGGGTATGTCGCCGGGAGCGCCGCGGAGGTGGCCGGGGGCCAGGAGCGCGGCCTGGTCGGCGGGGCCGGCGCACGGCTCGTGGGGCTGGCCTGGGACCTGGCCGGCCGGCTCGCCTCGCTCGGCGGGGACCGGGTCGTCGTCGGCGCGGATCTCGACGGCGAGGGGATCGTGACCAGCCTCGTCGAGCCGGACGAGATCCGGCTGATTTCGCCCGGGGCCGGGTCCGACGCGGCACCCGGGCCCGATGCGGCACCCTGGCCCCGGCAGCCCAGCCGCCTGCGCCTGGCGTGGGCCGGCCGGCTGGCCCCGGGCAAGGGCCTGGAGGCGCTGCTCGACGCGGTCGCCCGCCTCGTCGCCGCGCCGTCCGAGGACCGCCGGATCGAGCTCGTCATCCTCGGCGACGGTCCGGCCCGCGCCGAGCTCGGGGCCCGGGCGGACCGGCTCGGGATCGCCGACCGGGTCGACTGGCGCGGCCACGTCGCGGAGCGGCGGCCCTACCTGGACGCACTCGCCGGCGCAGACCTGTTCGTCTTCCCCTCCCCCGCCGAGGGTTTCCCCAAGGTCATCCTCGACGCCTTCGCCGTCGGGCTGCCGGTCCTCGCCACGCCGAGCGGCGCCCTGGCCGAGCTCGGCCGTGAGCGGCTGGAGCTCATCCCGACCGGGGCGCCCGCCACGGTTGCCGACGCGATCCGTCGCCTGGCCGGCGACCCCGCGCGGGTCGCGGGCCTGCGCGTCGCCGGCTCGCGATTTGCCGCCGCCCACACCCGCCCGGCAGAGGCGGCCCGGCTCGTCGCCCGCTGGCGCAACCGCTACCCGGACCTGCCCTGGGGCTGAGTGCGTGGGTGGCCCGCGGCTGAGTGCGTGGGTGGCCGCGTGCCCGCGTGCCAGTCTCCTCCCCGCCAGCGGGTTCCTTCCGCTGCGTAGTACACGCGTGAAGGACGCCCGCGTTGCATGCGCAGGACGGCGGCCACCGAGGCGCCACCGGGCGTTTGCGTCTCGCGAATGAACCCGACCAGATCGGCGGCTGATCGGTCAATTCCCTTCGCGTGACGCAAGGACGGTGACCGTCCTTTCGCCTGACGCACAGGATCGACGTGATCCGCGTCGGAGACGTCGAGTTCATGCGTCACACGCAAATGGGAGCCGCGGCGCCCGGCTCGGATGGCTCGCGGACGAACGTGCCCGGCGGACTCTGACCGGTCCGCGCCGACCGCGCCGGTCGTTCGCGTCGGGCCCTCAGGATCCCGTCGCGACCGGCGCGAGGCCCGCGACGGCGAGATCCGCGTCGTAGGCGAACGCACGCTCGATCCCGTGGCGCGCCGCGAACGCGAGGGTCACGCGGTCCACCAGGCTCGTGCCGCCGCCGATCTGGCGCAGGTCCGCCAGGGACGTTTCGTGGAGCGGCCGATCGACCATCTCGACGCGGATCGCGGGCAGGAGATCGTCCACCAGCGCGACGACACCGGCCGGACCGAGGCGGGACCAGACGAGCGCGACGCTCTCGATCACCACGTAGGCGTGGGTCACGAGATCCTCGTCGTCCGGATCCGTCCAGAAGGCGACGGCGGCGACATGGTGCGCATCGCGCCGGTCGAGCAGGGCGAAGAGGGCGCTGGTGTCCACCACGACGCTCACCACGGTCCCTCGCCCAGCAGCTCGTCGTGGCGCTCGGAGATGTCGCTCCGGCCGGAGTCGAACGCACCGAGCACCGAGAGGGACCGGCAGCGCGCTGCCCGGCGGGCTTCGAGCTCCTCCGGAAAGGTGGCGTCCACCGCCTCCCGCACGAGCGCTCCCACGCTCACGTGCCGGCGCGCCGCCTCGCGAGCGAGCCGCGCATGCTGGGTGTCCGTGAGTCCGATCGGGATGCGACGCACGGCGAGACGGTACCACATCGGCTCACTCTGATATCACGTCTTGCTCGGCTGTGTTCGAGCCGGAGCGTACCTGTGCTCGATCATCTGGCAATTACCTGTCGTTCAGGTGGCAAACGGCCGAGCGGATCCGGCCACCCGGAGCCGCCACGCCCGGAGAACGGCGGCGGACGGGTACCCTAACCGGGTGCTGAGCATGATCGTCCTGTGGACCGCGACCGGCCTGCTCGGGTGGGTCTACCTGGGTTACCCGGTCGTCGTCGCCATCATCGCGAGGCTCGCGCCGTGGCGGCCCCGCCCGAGCGAGCCCGCGCCAACCCTGTCGGTCGCGATCGCGGTCCACGACGGGGCGCCGGTCATCGCCGAGCGGATCGCCGACGCGTTCGCCCAGGCGGTCGACGGCGTCCGGATCGTCGAGGTCCTCGTCGGCTCGGACGGCTCCGCCGATGGGACGGACCGGATCGTCGCCGAGCTCGCCGCGCGCGAGCCGCGCCTGCGCCTCCTGGCGCTGCCCCGCGGCGGCCAGACCCCGACCCAGGACGCGCTCTTCCGCGCCGCCACGGCCGAGGTCGTCGTCCTGACCGACGCGGAGACCCGGTTCGCGCCCGGCTGCCTGGCCGCGCTGGCCGAGGCCTTCCGCGATCCCCGGGTCGGCGCCGCCACCGGCCGCCTCGAGTGGCGCGACGAGGGGGCGACCGCCACCTCCAGCAACGAGGGCCTGTACTGGCGCTACGAGCGCCGCGTCCGCGAACTCGAGAGCCGGGCCGGCTGCCTCACCGCCGTGACCGGGGCGCTCCTCGCCGTGCGCCGGACGAGCTACCGGCCGGTGCCCGCCACCGCCTCGATGGACCACCTCCTGCCGCTCTACGTCCGGGAGGCCGGCGGCGCGGTCGTCTACGTCCCCGCGGCCGTGGCCACGGATCGCCCGATCAGCGGCCTGCGCGAGCAGTTCCGCAACCGGACCCGGACGGCCACCCGCGGGATCCGGGCGAACCTCTCGATGGCCGGGCGGCTGGCCCCCTGGCGAGCGCCGCGCGCCGCGCTCGCGATCTGGTCGCACAAGCTCCTGCGCTGGGCGACGCCGTGGCTCGTCCTCGCCGCGCTCCTCGCCGGCCTCGTGGAGGCAACCCGGGGATCGGCGCCCGGGGCGGCCGTCGTCGGGACGATCGTCCTCGGGGCGCTGGCCGCCGCGCTCGGCCAGCTGCTCGCGTCGAGCGGCCGCCGGCCGCCCCGCCCGCTCGCCTTCGCGCGGGCCTTCGCGGATCGTCAACCTCGCCTTCGCCCGGGCCTGGCTCGACGTCCTGCGTGGCCGCCGGATCGAGGCCTGGAGCGGCCTCGAATGGGAGCGGCCGGGCCAGGGCTAGGGCGCCCGAACATGCCGATCAGTCGGCCGTAACCTCGGTGACCGTGCGGCGAGGGGCGGAGGCGATGGCAGCGAGAATCGCCGGCACGAGCGCCGGAAGGCGTCTTGGGGTCTTGCGTCCCCGGATCAAGACGACCGCGATGTCGTACGCGGCGATGTTCTGGCTCCCGCCCATCTTCGTGTCGCCAGTGAGCAGCACCACGTATCGCTCGCGGGCGGCGTGCGCCAGCAACTCGCCGTTGCTGATGCCCTTGAGGCCGATCCGGTCGACATGCTCGGCCTGATGGCCCGCGGCAGCAAGGTGCGGAAGGAGCTGAATCGGGACGTTCTCGTCGACCAGGATCCGCGTCAACCAGCAGCCGCCTCAAGGACCCTGCCTCGCAACTCCTCGAGGACGGCCACCGCCTGCTTGCGGGAGACTGTCGGATGCTGCTCAACGAACTTCTCGATGGAGTAGCCGTCCTCGAGGAAGTCGAACATCGTCTGGATCGGCACGCGCGTCCCGGCAAAGACGGGCAGACCGCCCTGGATGTCCTCGGAGATCGAGATCTGTGAGCGAAGTCGTGGCTGGGCCATCTGCCGTCTCCTGTGGAGCGAGCTTCCAGCTGATGCTGCGATGCCCTTGCTGTTTCGTCAACCACCATCCTCTCGCTCCGCCCAAAGATGGAGGCGGGCGTTCTCAAGCTGCGTCAACGTGCCGGCGACGCTGCCGCCGAGGACAACGACCAGCTCGTCAGCCACGACGATGCTCCTCGAGCAGTGCGTCGAGGTCGACCGCCGACGCTGGCCCGTCGTGCGTGGGCCCCTTCGAGAGGTCGAGCTGCAATCCAAGCGCCTCGAACACGCGAAGGACGTGACCAAACTCCGCCTTCGGCTTCCCGGCCTCGAACTCGTAGACCCACTTCCGGGACACGCCGGCGCGTCGTGCGAGCTGGTCCTGGCTCAGATCGAGGTCAAGCCGGCGTCCGCGGACGACTGCAGCTGCATCCCCGATGGATATCACGCGCATCTCGCTCTCCTGTGCCACCGATCGGTGTCAATATCGCTGTTGCTACCGACCGGTGTCCATCCTGGTGTTGCCACCGGTCGGTGTCAAGTTCCCCTCTGCCCCTGTGCGGTGTCAGGTTGCGTGTCCGCACGGATCGGTGAGTCCATCGGCGCGCCCACCCGCGCGACCCGCCGCTCAGGGCACCAGCTCGCCGAGGAACGCCACAGCGGCGCCCGAGCGGAGCGCCACCTCGAACAGCCGCCGGTCGGCGGTGATCAGCGTGCCCCCTGTCCGCCGGGCACACACGATGTAGCCCGCGTCCGGCACTCGCAGCCCGAGGTCGAGCGCGGTCTCGACCGCAGCCGAGGCAAAGTCGTTGGGGTCCATCCTGTCCAGGCGAAACGCCTCGAGCGAGCGCACCAGCGGCCCGATCGTCGATGGCTCCAGACGACCGACCCGGGCGGCCACGACGAGCGCCGACGCAACCTCCATCGGGAAATGCGGTGGCTGGCGAGGTTCGAGCCGACCGGCCTGGATTCGATCGCGCACGGCCAGGGCTGGCTCCCGATCCGGCTCGTCGACGAGCAGCCAGCGGAGCACGACGCTGGCATCGATGACGACCACGCTCATCGTGTCGGTCGTCGGCCCGGCCTCCCGGCAGCGGGCCGTCCCGCTCGCTCGGCGCCCGGCAGTCGCGGCACGCCGGCGGCCCCGAACTCCTCGCGGACAGCGTCAAGGATCGCGTCCGCCGTATCGGACGGGCCGGAGGCCGGCCGACCCCGGGCGGCAAGTCGATCCATCAGGGCGGCCGCGTGGCGACGCTGCTCGGCCAGTCGTTCTGGAGTGTCCGGCCACGTCGCCGCCACGCGCCCGGTGGAGTAGTCCGCAGCAACCTCGCCGACGCGCCGCGACGCGGAGGACCGGCCCTCGATCCCGGGCACGGCGCCCGCAGACGACGGCAGCGACGCCTCGCGATACGCGTCCACCGGGATCCGCACGGACCGACCGACACGGGTGGCACGGAGCCGGCCGTCGGCGACCCAGCGCCGCACCGTGCGCAGGCTGACGCCGAGCTCCTGGGCCACCTCCGTCGCGGTTCGGTACGGCCGATCGTTCATGGCGTCATGATGACAGCTGGTGCCATGCGTGTCAATGACACGTCCTCGACTACGATGCTGGCATCGCGTGGCATCACGCATCGTGTCGGTCAAGAGAGGACACCGAGAGGTCCCTACTTGACGCTATGGCGAAACGCCATACAATATGGCATGTTGCCAGAACACAAGGCAATCTGCCATGACCGTTAGGGGTACCGCGCCGCATGAACCTCAACTCCTCCGCCGTTCGCAAGATCCTGCCTCTGCTCGCCCTGCGGCCGGGTGAGTGGTTCACGCTCTCGAACATCTGCACCTATGCCGATCTGGACACCAAGAGCGTCACGCGTGTGCTCGGGCAGTTCCGCGCCGAGGGCTTTCTGGCGGATCACCCGGCGGGCTTGAAGGCCTACGGGGCGAATAGGGCGTACTCCATGTACCCCGAGATGAAGGTCATCGCCCTACGGCTGCTGGACGTGCCCGAGGCGATGCGGTCCGCGGGCGCCAAGATGGACCTCGTCATCGCCTTCGGCTCACTCCTGCGCCCGACCTTCGGGGCGGAGAGCGACATCGACCTGCTTGTGGTCACCGCCCAGCCCGAGGCGGCCCGCCGAGGCTTGGACAAGCTGGAGACGCAGCTTGGCAAGCACTTCTCGCCCCAGGTCATGGATCCCGCCCACTTCTCGGCGGCCCTTGCGGCCGACGACCCCTTCATCCGGGAGATCCTCGAGCGCCCCCACGCCATCCTCGCCGGGTCGCTCGAGCGCTTCGGGTACGCAGTATGAACATCCCCGACTCGGTCGCCCGCCACGTCCGCTCGGGCACCGTCATCGCAGACGTCTCGGCCAACGCCGAAACGGCCAAGCGGCGCATGTCGGCCGCGGACGGCCAGCTCACCAAAGCCCGCAACTACATCGCGAACGAGGACTGGGAGGCGACTGCCGTCTTTGCCGAGTCCGCCCTCATGGTCGCCTTCGAGGCCTATCTCATGGGCGTCAAGCTCAAGCTCGGAACCACGGCCGGCAGCCACCAGGCCATGGCCGACATCACCGCCTATCTCGCTCGCCGGGCCGGCGTGGCCGTCGAGCCCTACCAGCTTCATGACGTTGTTGATGCTCGTGACGCGATCCTCTACCACCCCTGGGATCTCGTCGCCCAGCGCGAGCTCGCCGAGAGCGCGGTCGACGTGGTCGCCAAGGCCGTGGCCGTGCTCAAGCCCTTCCCGCCCCTCGCCGCGCCAGCCGAGCCATGAGTGGGCCGCGGTCAACAATCAGCGCTGCGCCTGCCTGACCATGTGCCGCACCTGCGCGACAGAGGCTCGTCGCCACCGTCGGGTCTCGCGGCCCAAGCGGACATCCCTGGCCCAGATCGCCGCGTCGGCAGGTGTCAAGCGCCGCTTCGTGTTCGAGTTCTCCAACGACGACGACGACCCGTTGCGCTCGCAGGTCCTCGACCCACCGGCCGACGAGAACTTCGGAGGGCACGTGAATGAAACCTGGCGCCCGCGTGGTGCTCGACTCCGCGCGGCTGACCGGCACGCGATCGGGTTCGATCAGCCCGGGTAGCACGACGGCTGCGCGATGTGCGGTCGAGAACCAGGGTCCTGTTTGATCTGGGGGCGGTCCGAGACACGGTCGATCAGGTCACCTTGCCGCGGCCCTGCCCTCGTCGGTTCCCGGGGACGGCGCCTACTGGAGTCCGCGGTCGCCATCCGGTGGAGTGGCCCGATATTCGGTGCGGAGGCGTCCGTACTCCTGCTCTGCCCAGTACAGGTCGCCTCGGTTGATGCGGGCGAGCCGGGTCTCGAGATCGCCTTGAGGAGCGCCCATCGGTCCGAACATCGCACCGACAGTCGCGAGCATCGGAGCGTAGTCCACGCGGCCACCGACGATCAGCCCGAGGTCGTCAGGATCCACGATCTCGTCGGAGGTTCGTCCCACGTACTCGGGTCCCGCCAAAAACGGCGCGGGGCTCTCGCGCCCGTCGCGGACGACGTCGAAGTAGACCTTGAAGCACACGATCTGGCGGACGAGTGCAATCTGCTCGCGGACCTCGCGGCCCATCTCGGCGAGGTCGTAGAGGTCTCGGGACCGGATCACGCGTCGGAAGCGCGCGAGCTTCTCGGCCAGATTCTCCTCGAGCCGCATGAGCGGGATGAGGGGGAGCTCGAAACCGAGAAGGTCCGGGCTCATGCCGGCGATCTCGGCCCGGCGGAGGGGGACCATCGGAGCGAGCAGGGTGGGGCGACGCGTGAACTCGATCTTGGCCTCCATCGTCTGACCGACCCCGTCTGCGATCGCAACCCAGCGGGCCTTCGCCGCAGGAACGTCAACATCGGTCGCAATGAACCGGACTCCCTCGACCTTGACGAGGCCCTGGTCGAGCGACGCGATGACGTGCTCGGCGTAGGCGTCGCCGGCGACCGCGAAGTCGAGGTCGGTGGAGAACCGCCCACGCGGACCCAGGCGATACTTGCGGATCGCGGTGCCGCCCTTGAACACGACGTCCTCCGGATCGCCGGCGAACAAGCCTTCGCGCAGCATCCAGAGGAGGAAGTGCTCCTGTGCGAGCTCGAGGAACGCGAACTCCCGGCCCCGCCCAGCGTAGTAGCGCGAGATCAGGCGGAGCTGGCCCTCGGTGATCACGAGACGCTGCTCGCGCCGACGGGGTCGATGACGTTGAACCGCGCGTCGCGCGTTGTCGTCGTCCCCTCCACGCCGGGCAGGAGCGGGACGGCGATCCGCGAGCGCCCGAGCGTCGCGATCGCATCGGCGAGGTCGGAGCGGCCGAACGACGCGGCGAGGTAGCCGGCGCGGGCAGTTACGGCGGGGGAGGCCAGTCGAACGAGCATCGCGACGACGACGTCCGCCGCCACGTCGGTCAGCGCCGCGGCGAGCCAGTGGTCGCGCAGCCTGAGGGCGGCGCCGACCTCGGTCGGCCACAGCGCTACGTCGAGCAGGAGTCGCTCGGAAGTCGATACCGGGACGCCATCGACGTCGCCGGCGCCGAAGATGCGGCCGGGCGCGACCCAGTGAAACCGGTAGCGCTCCCGGAGCGAGGTCGAGACCCAGTAGCCGCGGGGGAGGAGCACGTCCCACGCCACCGGCGGCCGGTCGGAGAAGCCTCGGAGGAACGCGGCCCCGGCGAGGACGACCTGGGTGGCAACGTCTCGCTCGGCGATTATCGCGCGCAGGGGATCGAGCGGATCCTCCCGGGAGAAGGGCCCGGCCCGGCCAGGCAGGAACTCGTAGCGACCCCGGACCGGGAGCGGGCGCAGCCAGCGCGAAGCGACGAGGCGGTGCACGAGGTCGTAGGCCGCGGGGGTGTGCGGGGCGATGCCGGCGAACTGCGCGATGTCGTCGTCAGACACGAGCACGGCGCCACGTAGCTCGAGCTCGCCCACAACGGTGCGGAGCCCATATGGTAGCGAGCGATGCAAGGTGTCGGGTACTGTTCTGGTGCTCACGCCAAGAACCATACACTAAACCATGCGCTAGTCAAGCCCCGACCGAGGCGGTTCGGATCGAGCGCGGACGGCCCAGTCCGAGCAGGGACTTTTCATTCAAGATGCCGCGGCCTGGGGGCCCGATCGCGTCGAGGGGGCAAATCGGGTCTGGCGACTCGATTTACGAGGCAGGTTCTGAGTCTCGGGAAACGCTTAGCGACGCAGTGTTATATCACGCGGATGACGGACAGGGCTTCGTGCATGTGCGTCACGACCGGTTGGTAAGTCCCGCCGCCAGGCATCCAGGTGCCCTTCGTTCACGATCCGGACTTGAACGCTTGTCCTACCCGCGGGGCGGGGGCCCGCAGCTTGACTTCCGGACTTCGTGATAGATACTGTGACTGGTGTCATAGCTCCTATGACAACCGTCACGGAAACTATGACGTGTTCAGACGAGGGCTGGAACTGTGTTCGCACGTAACGTCGGGCAGGTGAACGCTGCTCTCATGATCCACTCGCGAGTGCCGTTGCGGCTTGGCGAGTTGGCGCGTGCCAGCGGCCTGCCGCGTCAGATCGTCGCCTCGGCGCTCCTCACCCTCGAGAAGCGGGGCATCGTCAAGCGCACCCGGGCGGGCGACCACGATGTTTTCGCCCCGGACATCTCAAGCCCGTACTACCCGTCAGCCTACCTCGCCGCTCTGGTCGATCTCCCTGTTGCCGCGGCTCTCGGCAGTCACCGTGCCATGGCCGCGTATCTCTACGGCTCGATGGCCGCGCCGGGGAGAGGTACCCCCGGGAGCGACATTGACCTCCTGCTGGTCGGTGACTTCAAGAACAAGGCAGCGGTACGTGAAGCCGTCAGCACCCTCGGCGAACGGCTCGAGCGGCGGGTGGACGCATTCCTGCTCAGTCCGGAGGAACTCGAGGCCGGCCGACGATCTGGCGACGCGCACGTGCGGGCGGCCCTGGATGGGGTCCGTCTCTTCGGGGAGGTCTGACATGGCTCGACTGTCCGACGAAATGCAGAAGGTCGCCCGAGACAAGATGTCGCGGGCCGCGAAGCGGCTGAACGGTGCGGCCACCGCCGTCGCCCGGAAGGACGTCACCGAGGGCGAAGAGGCCACGGTCATCCGGTCGGTGGTTGCGACCCTGACTGCCGACAAGGTTGCCTCGGTCCCCGCGCCGGTCAGACTGTCGACCTCAACGGTCGTCGTAACACGTCTGTCCACGGCCACTGGACGGAGGTCCTCGACCGGGATGCCCTGGAGGATGCGATTGTGGCCGGCCGCCAGTTTCACGGTGCCGCCGCGTTCTACATCGAACGTCGCGGGGTGACGCTGAAGGAAGGCCAAGGGCCGAACCTCTCGGCGGCGCTCCCGATCGCCCGCGTGAACAGACGGCGACTCGGGCTCGTGGGCACCGCCTACCGTGTCGCCGCGTAGTCCGCGCGGCCAAGACCGGTGCCACCAGACGGCCGATCGACTTTCCAACCGGGCGTGACACACATGGCTTCGTGTTCGAGTTCTCCAACGACGACAACCCGGCTGACCGCCATGGGGACTGTCCTGGATGCTGGGGCCGTGTCTCATACTGATCCCCCGGTGGGGCATCAGAGGAGCGGCAGTCGCTGGGGCGGCGGGCCTCACGAGGGACATGAGATGCAGGTCCGAGGGCAATTCAGCACGATCTTCCCCGACGTCACGATCGGTGACGGCACGCGCGTCGGCAACTTCGTGATGATCCGCAGCAACACGCTCATCGGGGAGGACTGCACGATCGGCTCGTATGTCGACATCGAGGGTGATGTCGTGATCGGGCACCACGTCTCGTTGCAGAGCGGCTGCTACATCACGCGTGGCGTCGTCATCGAGGACGAGGTGTTCTGCGGTCCGCGCGTCATCACGATGAACGACAAGCGCATCGTCCATCGCCGACCCGGCCTCACGTTCGTGCGTGAGGGGCCGCGCATCGAGCGGGCCGCGCGGGTTGGCGGGGGCAGCGTGCTGCTGCCGGGCGTCACGATCGGCGCCAACGCACTGGTCGGCGCCGGGTCCGTGGTCACCAAGGATGTGCCCGCGGGTGCGATCGTCGCTGGCAATCCCGCACGCATCATCGGAACCGTGCGCCCCGAGGAGATCCTTTGAGCGCATCGGCGTAGCGCACGGCTGCCGGCCATCCGACCTGGTGCCCTGATCCTATGGGCGTGCGCGTCCTGATCGCCAACATCGAATTGTGGCCGCCCTCGGGCACGGTGCTCTACGTGCGCGACCTCGCCCTGGAGCTCCAGCGCCAGGGTCACACCCCCATGGTCTTCAGCTCGACGGCAGGCGGCGTGGCCGCGGAGCTGCGCGACGCCGGGATCGCGGTCACCGACCGGCTGGGCCGGCTCCGGGAGACGCCGGACATCATCCACGGCCATCATTACGCTCCCACCCTGGTCGCGCTCCGGCGCTGGCCGGCGGTCCCGGCGATCCACGTGTGCCACGATCACACGTCACCGAACGACAGGACGCCGATCCACCCGAACATCCGCCGCCACTTCGGTGTCAGCCGCGTCTGCGTCCAGCGACTGGTCGGCGATGGGGTGCCGGAGAGCCGCGCCGACCTGCTGCTCAACTTCGTGGACACGGCGCGCTTCTCGCCCCGCACGCCCCTGCCCGAGCGTCCGCGTCGAGCCCTCGTCTTCAGCAACTACGCTCACGAAGGCAGTCACCTGCCGGCCGTCATCGAAGCCTGCCGCCAGGCCGGGCTCGAGCTCGACGTCGCGGGCGCCGCGGCGGGCAGGATCGTCACTGAACCTGAATGGCTGCTGGGGCAGTACGAGATCGTGTTCGCCAAGGCCAAGGCGGCGATGGAGGCGATGGCCGTCGGAACGGCAGTCATCCCGCGTGACTTCAGCGGCGTCGGGCCGATGGTGACGTCCACCCGGTTCGACGAGTTGCGGCCGCTCAACTTCGGGTTCGAGGCGCTGCGGGAGCCGCTTCGGCCTGAGCCGCTCCTCCGCGAGATCGCGCGCTACGACCCCAAGGATGCAGCGCGCGTTCGCGACCTGCTCCGCTCGCGCGCAGGACTGGTCCCTGCCGTCGAGAGCCTGGTTGCGATCTATCACGAAGCGATAGCGGAACATCGGCGCGGGCGGTCACTCCCAAATGCCCTCCGGACGGACCGAAGGGGGTCGATCCGCGAGTCGCTTTTCCTCCGACTCTACTGGGCATGGATATCGGTGTCGCCGAAGCACAGAGAGGAGCTCAAGAGGCTCCCCGGCGTCCAGGTCATCCAGCGCGCAGTGAGGCGGCTTCTCCACCAGACCGGGTGACAACCGCGGTCCTTCGGCGGGGGCACCGAACCCGATCTTGTGGTCCCGCGCCGCGAGCCGCGAGGCCGGGAGCGGCCTCGGCCGGGGCGAGTGGAGCTCCCGCACACGCGGGACCATAGTCACGATCGGGCTGCTACCCTTCTGCGAGATGACCACACATCCACGCACGATCGTCGTCATGGGGGCCGGCTACGTTGGACTCGTGACCGCCGCAGCACTCGCCACGGCCGGCAATCGGATCCGACTGGTCGAGAAAGCTCCGGGACGGCTGGCCGCCCTCCGCGCCGGGCGGATCCCCCTCCATGAGGATGGCCTCCAGCCCGCATTCGATGCGGCGGTAGCGGATGGCAGGCTCGAGATCCTGGATGCGCCGCCGACCAGGGCGCCGGACCTCGTTCTGATCTGTGTGGGGACGCCAATCGGCGACGATGGCGTGAGCGATCTGAACCAGCTTCGGTCGGCCCTGGTCGATGTCGGGCCGCTGGTCGTCGCCGGGACGACGCTCGTGATCCGAAGCACCCTCCCAGTGGGTACGACGCGGATGGTCGTCGCCGAAGCAGGAGTCCCGACCGCGCGGACATTCACGAACCCGGAGTTCCTCCGCCAGGGTACGGCGCTGGCCGACTTTCGAACACCTTCTCGAGCCGTCGTCGGCCGCTTCCCGGACGCCGACCCGGATGCGCTTGCCGCCGTGGTCGACGCTCTCGTCCCATCGGGCGTCCCGGCCCTCGTTGTCGACGTAACCGAGGCGGAGATCATCAAGAACGGTGCGAACGCGTTCCTCGCCCTGAAGCTCTCATTCACGAACGAGCTGGCCGGGCTCTGCGAGCGCTACGGCGCGGACGTGGACGTCGTGCTCGACGGCATCGGCCGCGACCCGCGCATCGGATTGGCGTACCTGCGACCCTCGTTCGGGTTCGGTGGAAGCTGCCTCCCGAAGGAGCTCCGGACGATCGCTGCGGCCGGCGAACAGGTCGGCCTCCCGATGCACGTGGCAGCGGCGGCCTCTGAGGCGAATGCCAGTCAGCAGCGGCGGTTCCTCGAGCGGATCGCCGCGGCAGCCGGCGGTCTGCGGGGACGGCGCGTGGCCGTACTCGGGCTCGCGTTCAAGGCGGGCACGGACGACATCCGTTCGTCTCCAGCCATGAACGTCGTTCGGCTCCTCTGCGAGGCAGGCGCGGACGTCGTCGCCCACGATCCCGAGGCCTCGGCGAACGCGGCTCGCGAGCTCCCAGGACTCTCGCTGGTCGCCACGCCGCTCGAGGCGTTGCGAGGAGCAGATGTCGCCGTGATCGCAACGGAGTGGCCCGCCTACCGGAACCTCGACTGGGCTGCAGCCAGGGAGGCCATGGCCCACGCCGTCGTCGTCGACGGTCGGCGGCTGCTCGATCCGGTCCTGATGACGGCTCTCGGCTTTGACCATCGGGCGGTCGGCAGCCCCGATCCGCGGCCGGTCGTCAGCGAGCGGGCGTGGTGACCCGCGGGAGCGGGACCACGGAACGTCTGGGAGCCATGGCGACCGTACCTGCGCTTGACCGTCTCAGTCACACCCTGGCTGGGATCCCCGATGGTCTTACCGCGGCCTATCGCGACGCCTTTTCCGATCGACGCCTCGCATGGGCTTCGCCAGCGGTTTTCACGGTCGGCGCCTATCTCGGCTTCTACGGCATCGGCCTGGTCCTCTCCGGCCCGTCCCCTCGCCTCCCGGTCATCGCCCTTGCGGTCGCACTCGGGCTGGCCGGCGTCCTCGCGGGCATCGGCCTCGGCTGGAGGGCAGTCCCCGGGCCGACCCGACTGCAGCCGGTCGATCGACGGCTGTTGACCCGCTATGGGCTCCTTCTGCTCGGCGTTGGGCTTGTGGCGCTTGTCGCCTACTTCGTTGCGATCGGGTACGTCCCGCTCTTCCAACCGGGCCTCGAGCAGAGCAGGGTGGATGCCGCCGAGACAGGAGGCGCGCCCCTGCGTGTCCTCTCCCTCCTCGCTCTCCCGGGCACCTGGATCCTGGTCGCTCAGGCCGTGGCTGCGCGCGATCGTCGCGGACTTGCCATGGCTGCTCTTGCGGTTGCAGTCGTCGCCCTCGGCTTCGCCCTCACTGGAAACCGATCGCCCGCATTCACGGCGGTCGAGATCGGGCTGATCGCCGGGCTCCTGGCGGCTGGAAGAGACCGCCTTGGGGGACGCGCGGTCGCGCTCCTCGCTCTCGTCGGCATCCTGTTCGTCCTGGCTGCGGGGCTGTTCGGCGCATTTCGACTGGCCTCTCACAGCGATGTCTACGGCCCGCCGAGCCCATACGCCCGCCCGCCCGACTACCCTGGCCTGACCGCGATCGCGATCAAGGGCTATCTGGTCGTTCCGATCCAGAACCTCAACTACACCATGGACGCGGTCCCCGAACGGATCGGTTGGCGGCTCGGACTGACCTACCTCCAGCCGGTCCTGACCGTGCTGCCCGGCAAGCAGACGACCTTCGACGCCGATCTCAAGGCCGCGCTCAACCAGCGATACGCCGGCGGCGGCACGGTGCCCGGCCTTCTCGGAGAGGCCTTCGCCAATTTCGGACCCATCGGCTGGTTCGCGGTCCCGTTCCTGGTCGGCGCGGCGATCACGGCGCTCCACCGGGCCAGCCGGTCTGGGGCGCCCGAGCTCGCGGCGCTCTATGCCTATGCGATCGCGCACGTGTCGATCGGCGCCGCGCTGAGCGGACTCGCGGTGGCCAGCGTGTTCCCGTTCGAGGCCTACGCAGTCCTCGGGTTTGCGGTCGTTGGGCTGCCGATCGTCGAGCGCTGTCTCGTTCGTCGCGGCGGCGGAGCAGGAACGTGAGCGCGCTCGGCCAGCGTCTGGCTCGCGTCGCGACACGGTCGGGGGCGGGCATCCATTCGGGAACCGCGGTTCACTCTGGCGGGCACGACCTCCGGATTCAATTCGTCGACTAAGTACCCTCCAACGCATATACGATGATGTATTAGCACCGCCTCAGGAGTATGCTCCTCGCGTCCGCAATGGGAGGAGCACATGCCGAGAAGCAGTCCGTTCATCATCGAGTTGTCGTCTGCCGAGCGAGCTGCCCTGGAGTCCACGAGCCGTCGCTATTCAGCACCGTATCGGGATGTCGTCCGGGCCCGGATCGTGCTCCTGGCCACCGAGGGTCTGGAGAACAAGGAGATCGCCCGCCGGCTCGACACCCCGGCCCAGATCGTATCCAAGTGGCGGAAGCGCTTCTTCGAGGAGCGGCTGGCGGGCCTGGCGGAGCGCTCCCGAACCGGCCGTCGGCCGGCTTTTTCCCCAGCGCTCGTCGTCGCGGTCAAGGCGATCGCCTGTGAGCTGCCGGTCCGGCTCGGCCTCCCCCTCAGCCGCCTCCACGTGCCCGACATTCGAGCCGAGGTGATCCGGCGCGGCCTGGCGGCCTCGATCTCCGAGACGACGATCTGGCGCTGGCTCACCGAAGACGCGATCAAACCGTGGACCCACCGCAGCTGGATCTTTCCGCGCGATCCTGACTTTGGGCCCAAGGCGGCCCGCGCCCTCGACCTGTACGCCGGCGAGTGGGAGGGTCGCCCGCTCAAGAGCGACGAGTTCGTCATCAGCGCCGACGAGAAGACGAGCATCCAGGCGCGCATCCGCTGCCACCCGACGATCCCTGCCAACGCGCGGCATGCGATGCTCGTCGAGTTCGAGTACGAGCGCGGCGGGGCGCTCCAGTACCTTGCCGCCTGGGACGTCCACCGGGCCAAGCTCTTCGGCCGCTGTGAGCCCCGAACCGGCATCGAACCGTTCGGCCGGCTCGTCGAGCAGGTCATGACGGCCGAGCCGTACCGCTCGGCGCGGCGCGTCTTCTGGGTGCTCGATAACGGCAGCTCGCATCGCGGCCGGGCCGCCATCGCGCGTCTCGTGGCGGCCTACCCTCGGCTCGTGCCCGTCCATCTCCCGGTCCACGCCAGTTGGCTCAACCAGGTCGAGATCTACTTCAGCATCCTGCAACGTAAGGTCCTCACGCCGGCCGATGCCATCTCGCTCGAGGAGCTCGCCGCCCGGATCCTCGCCTTCCAGACCCGCTACGAGGTCCTCGCCGCACCGTTCGAGTGGAAGTTCACCCGGGCGATTCGCCACGTTCCTCGAACGCCTGGCGCTGAGGAGCACCGACCCGCTCCATGAGGCAGCATGAATACATCACCGAATATCCGTGCTAGAGCACTAAGCGCCGGATCCGGGAAGTCGATCAGCAGGCACGATCTCGCTCTCGTTGTGCCGGCGGGGCACGATTCCCTCTGTCGGCCCGATGGCTCGTCGGAATCCGACCGCGAGCACTCCCCCCAGCAGAGCCGTCGCGATGCTGCCTCGAGCCAGCATCGCGACGGTGCCCTCACCACCGATGACCCTGGAGGCGGCGAGTATCGCGATCGCAACTGCCACACCTCCGAAACCCGCGAGGGCGATGCGGTAGAGACTCACTCCCAGCTGTCGCGAGGCCAGCCACGGGATGACCAGCAGGTCGTCGACCGACACAACGATCAGCGTGCTCACCGCGGGCCCGACGGGCCCCAGTGCCAGTGTCAGGGCGATCGACAGGCCCAGGTTGACGATCGCTTCCGCGAGGATCACCAGGGCGACGGTCCGATGCCGCCCTCGTGCAATCAGAGCGATGACCAGGATGTGGGCTGGTGTGATGATCACGTAGGTGATCGCATACAGGACCAGAACGAGCACACTCAGTCCCGCCGATTGACCCGACCAGAGCGTGAGCGCCCCCACGCCTTCGAGTGCAAGACCGCCGAATGCGACCGTCCCGACCGTCGCCGCGAGGAAGAGACTACGGATCAGGACCGGAGCGGCGAGTCGAGGCTGTGCGTATTCGATCGACGAGAGCCGAGGGTAGACCACGTCGATGACTGGAAAGAGGAAGTAGGCGAGGTACCGGACGAGCTGCGCTCCAGCCGCATACAGACCTGCGGCAGCTGCCCCGTCGTGATTCCGACGATCAGGATGTCCGTCCCGGTCCCGATCTGAGACGCAACCTGGATCAGGAAGATCGGAGCCGAGAAACCTTGCCACGCGGAGGATCCCAGAGCGACTGGGCTGCCCGGGCCTGAGGCGGAACCAAGGCACCGCCCCGTGAAGGAGCCACACCATCAGCGAGCGACTTGCGAGCCGCCCTGCCAGCTGGGCGATGGCCGCGCCGGGCAGGCCGATCGACGGGAGGAGGATGAGAAGCACCGGGAGCGATGCCGCGACCTGGGCGATGCTGGTGCCGAGGAGCTGTCCGAAACGTCCCGTGCCGCGGAGGATCCCAGACCACGGAGCGGTGGCGAGTACGATCGCCGCGTCGAGCGCCAGGATGGCTCCGACCTGGATCGCGGCGCGCGACTGCGGCGGGGGGATGCTCAGCACCACCGGGATCATGTAGGCCATCACGAAGCCAACGAGCGCCGCGATCACCCCAAGCACGGCATAGACTGCGGTCGCTTCGCGCACATCCCGGACGCCAGCCTCGTCGCCGAGCATCGCTCTGGCACTCGCCCGGACCACGGTCTGAGCCAACCCGAGGTCCAGCAGGTTGACCCAGCCAAGCAGGACCACCGCGGTCGCCCACGCCGCGTAGGACTCTGCGCCGAGCGTGTGCAGGATCGCCCCGATCGCCAGGACGCTGTAGATGCCGGGAACGATCGTGGCCGACGCATTCAACAGACCCTGGCGTCCCAGGCCACGCATCGGGCGAGACTCGTCCACGGCGCCCAATCAGGAGCCGGACCCTCGATCGCGGAGTCGCGATCTCGCAGGGACAGATCAATCACCGGCTGCATGGTACCTGCATATCCGCTCTCGTCGCGCGACGAGACGCGACATGCCGGGCGCGGTCTCGGGGCGGTCCGCAGGCGTCGGGGAACAGCCATCTATACTGACGCGGCCATGCAGCAGCGCACCGCTCTCGTCACGGGTGTAACCGGCCAGGATGGCTCGTACCTTGCCGAACTCCTCCTGTCAAAGGGATACCGTGTGAGCGGGATGGTTCGACGGACCAGCACCGGAAGCTTCGAGCGCATCGCCGGCATCCTGGACAAGATCGAACTGGTTGAAGGCGACCTTCTCGACCAAGCGTCGCTCGTGGAGGCAGTGCGGCGGACCAAGCCTCAGGAGGTGTACAACCTGGCTGCCCAGAGCTTCGTGCCGACGTCCTGGAACCAACCGGTCTTGACGGCCGAATTCACGGCCCTCGGACCGACCCGGCTGCTCGAAGCAATTCGGCAGGTCGATCCGACCATCCGCTTCTATCAGGCCTCGTCGAGCGAGATGTTCGGCAAGGTTCGGACCGTTCCGCAGAACGGAGGAGACGCCGTTCCATCCTCGGAGTCCGTACGGCGTTGCCAAGACCTATGCCCACCACATCACGGTGAACTATCGTGAAAGCTACGGGCTCTTCGCAGTGTCGGGGATCCTGTTCAACCATGAGTCGCCACGACGAGGGCACGAATTCGTACCCGCAAGGTTACCGATGGCGCTGCTCGCATCGCGCTCGGCCTGGCCGATACATCTGCCCTCGGGAACCTCGATGCTCATCGCGACTGGGGGTTCGCAGGCGACTACGTGAGGGCGATGTGGCTCATGCTGCAGGCGTCCACGCCTGGAGACTTCGTCGTCGCGAGCGGCGTTAGCCACTCGGTTCGCGACCTCTGCCGGATCGCCTTTGAGCATGTCGGGCTCGACTTCCAGGATCATGTGACCCTCGACCCGGCCCTGATCAGACCTGCGGAAGTCGACCACTTGATCGGCGATGCAACTCGGGCGCGCGCCGAGCTGCATTGGGCTCCCGAGATCGACTTTGAGACCCTTGTGACGATGATGGTGGAAGCCGACCTCGCACACCATCGCCATCAACGAACGCAGATCTCCAGCACTGTCCCCGAATGAAGGTCCTGGTAACCGGCGCGAGCGGGTTCGTCGGCCGCTGGCTTGTGGATGAATTGACGGCGCACGGCCACGATGTGGTCGGCCTCGCGGGACGCAGCGACGTTGATATCCAGGACCGTGCGGCGCTGACTGCCGTTGTTGCTGAGCAAGGGCCTGATGCCGTGGCCCATCTGGCTGCCGTATCGAACAGCATCGCCGCGGCTCGGGACCCGGAGCTGACATTCCGCGTCAATGCGGGGGGCACGCTCAACCTCCTCAAGGCGTGTGCGCGCGCGACCCGGCCGCCTATCGTACTCATCTCGGGATCCTCAGAGGTCTATGGCTGGCCGTCGCCTGACCTGCTTCCCATCTCGGAGGATGCCCCTCTCGACCCACAAGGGCCGTATGCGCTCAGCAAGGCTGCCCAGGAGGCCATCGCGCTGGCTTACGGGACACGCCATGGGTTGCGCGTGGCCGTGACGAGATCCTTCAACCACAGCGGTCCGGGCCAGCACGGGGAGCTCGCCTTGCCATCGTTTGCCTCTCGGATCCGGCAGGCACAACGTCAGGGAAGGCGCGACATCGACGTCGGCGACATCGATGTCGCGCGGGATTTCCTCGACGTCCGCGACGTGGTCGCCGCGTATCGCGGCCTGCTCGAGCGGCTGTGGGCCGACCCACCCGCACTCCCTCTTGTGGTCAACGTCGCCTCAGGGTCTGCCGTTCGACTCCGGGTGCTGCTCGATCGCCTGTGTACTCGGGCCGGCGTGCGGCTCGCCTACCACGCCCAGTCGCACCTGATGCGCCCGGGCGAGCCACGAGATCCGCGCGGACACCGCGCGCCTTGGCACGTTGATCGAGTGGGCGCCGCAGCGGGATCCGCTGCAGATGGTCGACGACCTGTGGGACGCGATGGCGTTGGGAGATGAGGACGCCCAGCGATGACACCCAGCGTGACACTCCGACGGGCCCGCGAGGTCGATGACGCCATCAGCGACTACGACAGCTGGGCCTGGCGCCTCATCCCGACGTACGCGAGAAGAGTTGGGATATGACCATGGCGATCGAGTCGGTCGTTCGTCGTGTCCCGCGGACGGGCCGCATCCTCGATGTGGGTGCCCGGTGGAGCCCCATCCTCGAACGACTGGAACTCCTTGGCTACCAAGACATCTGGGCATGCGATCTGGCGCGCTCGTGGCGCGAAGACCTGCGCCGCATCCTCCGTCGCTCTGTCGTCCGATTTCGCCGAGCCGATCTGACCGACACGGGACTCCCTGGAGGCTCATTCGACGCTATCACCTCGATGTCCGTGATCGAGCACGGAGTCGACCCTGGCGCCTACTTCACGGAGATGGCACGACTGCTGCGACCCGGTGGCCTGCTGATCACGTCGACGGACTTCTGGTGTGAACCCGTCCCTACCGACGGGATCTACCCGTATGGACCGAATTCGGCCCGATGCGCGTGTTCGGTCCGGATGACATCCGCCGGATGATCATCCGAGCCGAGAGCCAGGGACTGCATCTGGAGGGCCAACTCGACCTCCTGTGCGAGGACCGGGTCGTGACCTGGCATCGCGTCGGGCTGAGCTACACATTCACTTATTTCGAGTTGCGCCGCGAATGACCCGACCCCTCAGGGTGGTCGCCTGGCCAGCGGATTCGAACAAGGCCGACCAGCCGTACAACTGGCTCTTGTCACGAAGTCTCAGGCTGGCCGGGGTCGAGGTCCAGGAGTTCAGTCCGCGTCGAGTCCTCGAGCGCCCAGACGTGTGGCACCTCCACTGGCCAGATGCGCTGCTCAATGACACCGTCGAGCCCCGGGTTCTCAAGAACCTGATCGGACTCGCGGGACTCCTCGAGGCTGCCCACCGGCGTGGAACCGCGATCGTCTGGACGGTCCACAATCTGGCATCGCACGATCAGCTTTACCCGAGGATCGAGCCGGCCTTCTGGCAGTTGCTCATCCGGAGGGTCGACGGGTACATCAGCCTCAGTGAGACCGCGCTGACCGCCGCGATCGACCGTTTCCCGGCGCTTCGCTCGAAACCAGGAGCCGTGGTCCCGATCGGCCACTACCGAGGGATCTACCCAGACGACCTGTCGGTGTCAGAGGCACGCGACCGACTTGGCATCCCGGATTCGTGCCGGGTGATCGCATTCGTGGGTCAGATCAGGCCGTACAAAGGCGTTGCCGGATTGATCCAGCGGTTCCGGGAGGTACCGGGTGGTGATATCCGCCTTGTCGTGGCAGGACGACCCAACTCAGCTGAACTGGATCGCTCGCTCCGGTCCGCGGCCGGTGACGACGACAGGATCATCCTTCGGCTTGGCTTCGTCCCGGACGACGAGATCCAGCTGTACATGCGTTCGGCCGACCTCGTCGCCCTGCCGTTCCTTGAGATCCTGAACTCGGCCAGCGCCATGCTGGCCCTTTCGTTCAATCGCCCCGTGCTCGTCCCCTCTCGAGGGTCGATGGCCGAGCTACAGCGCGTCGTCGGAGATGACTGGGTTCGGGTATACGACGGATCGCTGACTTCAGCCGAGTTGGCGCAGTCGCTGGCTTGGGCGACACAGCACAGGTCCGCCGCCGCACCGCTCACAGAGTTCGATTGGGACACGATCGGACGACTGACGGCGCACGCATACGAGCGGACCAGGGCATACGTTGATCGCGGCCGACGATGAACGATCCATTCGACCTCCTATACGTTTCCCCGCATGCGATCCTCGCCCGACTCCCGACGCGGCCTGCCCGACTTCTCGACGCGCTCCGCTCGAGCGAGGCGGTTCGTGCGGTGACGGTTGTCAATCGGCGCCGACCCTCTGACATCGGACCGTCCATCCGTGGGCGCTCGCTTGAGGTTCGAACGACGATCGACGCGAACCTCGTCGCCATCGAGCACCCCTGGCCATTCGGGACCCTTGAGGCGCGCTGGCTGGCGCGACTGGTCCATCGAGCGATGCTGAGCTCGGGTGGGCCAGTTGTCCTCTGGATCTGCGACCCCAAGTCTGCACAGGTCTTCTCCCGCCTGCGACACATTCCCAACACTCGACTTGTGCGGGTCTTCGACGCGTATGACGCATGGGACCTCTCCCACTCGTGCGCGGCCGATGGCGACGGCGTGCCGTGGTGAACGGCTACCGCGCGGCCGCCCAGCACGCGGACATCATCTTCGCGAATACGGACTTCATGGCTCGGCGGATGCAGGCGCTCGGTGCGGCGAGGGTGTCGGTGCTCCAGAACGCCGCGCCCCACGTCGGCCCCACCGCCGGTCGCGGAGGGAATGCGGATCACGAACCCTATCTCCTCTACGTCGGACGAGATTCACGAGCGCGTGGACGCAGGACTCCTCGCTGCCGTCGCCGATGCGTTCCCGCTGGTCCCGATCCGGCTGATCGGGCCCGTCGAGCGAGACCCCGACGGGTGGCCTGCACTCATCGCTCGGCCGAATGTCAGCCTCGAGGGGCCGGTCGTCGGCGAACGGCTCCGCAGCATCCTCGCCAATGCCACGGCGCTGCTCCTCCCGCATCGCGTCGATGACTACACGCGGAGCCAGGACGCGATGAAGGCCTGGGATGCGCTCGCCATGGGCACCCCGGTCGTCGCGACGCCGCTGCCGCCCGTGGACGGTTGGCCCAACGGGTTGGCGGCGGTCGGGGCGGATCGCAACACGTTCATCGCCGGCGTGCGGGCGGTCCTGAGAGGCGATCTCGAGGCCGGCCGTGGATCGCGGCTGCAATTCGCACGGGAGAACGGCTGGGATGCCCGAGCGGCTACCGCCATTCGCGTCATCGAAGGGATCCTGGACGCGTGACGACACGCATCACGGCCTCCATCGTCCTTCACGACAGCGCGCACGACATCGTCGCCTGTCTCGAGGCCCTCGGTGCCCAGACGCGGGCACCCGACGCGGTCACCATCCTCGACAACGCCTCCTCGGACGGCGGCGCGGAGCTCGCGGCTCGCGTCATGCCACACGCCGGGTGATCCGCAGCGCCGAGAACCTGGGGTTCGCGGCCGGGCACAACCGCGCGATCGTCCTCGAGCCGGCCGACGCGCACCTCGTCCTCAACCCCGACTGCCGGCTGGCGCCCCGCTTCCTCGAGGAGGCCGTCGGCGCGCTCGAGGCCGACTCGTCCGCTCGGTTCCGTCAGCGGACGACTGCTCAGTTTCCGAGCCGATACCCCGGACGGCGGGCCGCTCGAGGAGTTCGCCGACGACATCCTCGACTCGACAGGGATGGTCGCGCTGCGGAATCGGCGGGTGCTCGACCGTTGGGCCGAGCGACCGGCCACGGTCCGGATCTGCGGGACTCCGACGTGTTCGGCGCATCCGGGGCGGCGGCCGTGTACCGGCGGACGATGCTCGAGGACGTCGCATTCGTGGTGAGATCTTCGACGAGGCGTTCTTCGCCTACCGCGAGGACGTCGACCTGGCTTGGCGAGCCCAGCTGCTCGGGTGGCGCTGTCGCTACGTGCCCACCGCGCTGGCGCGTCATCGCCGTCGCGTCGCGCCCGGTCGGCGGGGGCGCCTTCCCCGCCGGATCAACCGACTCTCGGTCGCCAACCGCTGGCGGATGATCGCCAAGAACGAGCTGGCGGAGGGATGGCGACGCGATTGGCGGGCGATCATCGCGAGGGACGTCCAGATCCTCGGGTTCTGCGCCCTGCGTGAGCAGCGGACACTCCTGGCGGTCATCGATGTCGCCGGCGATACAGCGCGGCTGCGGGCCCGTCGTCAGGATGTGATGCGACGCCGACGCGCCGACGACGACGACGTGCTCGGCTGGTTCGGCCACCGTTCGGAACGCCGTGTCGGGTGAGGTCGCACGGATGAAGATCGCGATCATGGGCACGCGCGGCGTCCCGGCGGCCTACGGCGGGTTCGAGACGTTCGCCGAGGAGCTCGGGGCGAGACTGGTCGCGCGTGGCCACGACGTCACGGTCTACGGGCGCTCGCACGTGATCCCCGCCGGACCTTCACGAGCATCGCGGCATGCGCCTGCGCGTCCTGCCGACGATCCGTCACAAGTACCTCGACACGGTCGCGCACACGGGCCTGTCGGTCCTCGACGGGCTCATCCGCCGGTTCGACATCGTCCTGATCTGCAACAACGCGAATGCTCCGTTTGCGCTCGTGCCGCGCCTCGCCGGGCGCGAAGGTCGTCGCTCAACGTCGACGGCCTGGAGTGGCAGCGGGGCAAGTGGAACCGGCTCGGGCGGCTCTACTACCAGGCCTGCGCCTGGCTCTCGCCGCGTCTGCCGATCGTCCTCGTCTCGGACGCCCAGCGTCATCGCCCGCTGGTACCGCGAACGCCATCGGCAAGCCGACGCGTATACATCCCGTACGGCTAGCGACGCCCGCCGGCTCCCACCCGGCGAGACCCTCGCCCGGCTTCGGCCTCGAGGCCGGACCGCTACCTGCTCTACGTCAGCCGGCTCGAGCCCGAGAACAACGCCCACCTCGTCATCGAGGCCTATCGGCGGGCGGGCGGGCGTGACGGGTCTCGGCGGCGTGCCGCTCGTCGTCGTCGGCGACGCGCCCTACGCGACCGACTACAAGGCAGCGCTCGAGGCTGCTGCCGCCGACGACACCGGGTGTGCTGATGACCGGCTACATCTTCGGCGACGGGTACGCCGAGCTCCAGTCGAACGCCCTCGCATACGTCCAGGCGACCGAGGTGGGCGGCACCCATCCGGCCCTCGTCGAAGCGATGGGCCGCGGCGCCTGCATCATGGCCAATGACGTGCCCGAGCATCGCGAGGTGCTCGGCGACGCCGGGCGCTACTACGCGCGCAACGACGTCGACGCCCTCGCGGCGGCGCTGCGTGATGCCGTCGCGGACCCCGACGAGCGAAGACGACTCGGGGCAGCCGCTCGTGCTCGTAGCCAAGCGGAATTCTCCTGGGAGCACGTCACCGACGAGTACGAGGCGCTCTTCCGGCGGATGCGAGCCGGTCGCCACGCCAGCATCCTCTGGTGACGCGCAGGCGTGACTCTAATTACCTGCGGCAGGCGGCGCTTCAAGGGCGAGCAGCGCATCCCTCGAAGCGGTCCACGTGTATTTCGCCCAAGGCCAAGATGGCATCGACTCGCCCCACGCGTGACAGAGCCTGAAGCCATCGGTCCCGCGGCCCGGGACCGTCATCCATGGCAGAGACCAGCCAAATGCGCGGACCGCCGCAAACGATGGCGCGGATCGAAACGTCATCAGGAGGGGGGTCTATCCGAAATGCCGCCAAGACCGCGCCTTCGGACAATGGCCACCTTCGGGCGTAGTACCCGAACGGCCGTGCGGACGACGCCCCGACATACGCCATCGCGTCGGTCGCGTCCCACTCCGACTCGACGATCGCAGAAGCGCGTCGCCAATCGCTACGCGATGCCGGATCGGCATTGATCGCCACCGTGCGCAGGCTGACGGCAGTCACCCCAACTAACAAGAGTGCCGCCAAAGCTCGCGAGGCCAGGCGAGCGGAGGGCGGGGCCTGAACCCAAAGCGCGACCGTGCCTGCGCCGAAGAGGACGCACCAGGCGGGGAGGCTCGCGATGGTGAGCCTTGGAGTAAAGACCGACGTCAGGCCGACAAGGCTGTAGGCAACGATGACGGCAAGAGCGCCAATGCTACCGGCCCAAATGAGCCATGGCGGTCGGCGCGTCACGGCGGCGACGATCATGGCGATTGCGAAGACTCCGCTGATGAACGCCAACCACGGCGTGGCAGGACCGCCGTAACCGCCGAGGCTCTCCAAGAACGACGCCACGGAGTCAACTGTGGGCCGCGGGATCCAACTCAAGGTCCGAAACGTTGGAACCTGGCTCGCAAGGATCGGGACCGCAGGCGCGAGTGCGAGACCGGCGGTGATCGCGGCCAGCCCAAAGCCGGCCCATTGAGCCTTTGTGAAGCGGTGAGCACGCAGTATGGCGCCGCCTGCGATGGCAATCAGCAGCCACACGCCGCTGTAGTCTGCCCAGACAAGTCCAGCTGCACTTAGACCTGCAAGGACAGCGGTCGAGCGGCCAGGACGGCGCTCCACGAGAACGAGCGCACAGAGCGTCGTTGCCGCCAATAGCGACACAAGCGAGTACATCCGGGCCTCATCGCTGTAGAAGATCAACAGAGGACTGACCGCGGCGAATAGCGTGGAGGCGACGGCGAGTCGGCGCCCATCGATGAGGTATCCCAGATACCCGATGGCCGCGATGGTGAGGACGCCAAACAGAAGCAATTCGACGCGAAGGCCAGCATCGGATACGTCGAGGAGCGGATTGAAGTGGAGCAAGAGGTAATGGCCGAGGGGGTGGACGTCCTTCTGCGCCACCCAGGAGACCAGGAAGTCGAGTCGCTGGCTGGCTACCCACCAGCTGTAGGCCTCATCCCACCAGATGGACCTGGCGTCGACTGCGCCCGCGCGAAGGCTGCTCCCGAGCAAGAAGACAGCGGCCAGCGCGAGGATCCCGAGTCGCGAACTCAAGTTCTGTCGAAGGGAACGTCCGGGTTGAGTCGCCAACGCCCTCGTAGACGGCATGACTTCGAGGAACCTCGAGCTTCGAGACGTGATTCTGCACGGTGGCGCGGGATTCGAGCGCGTTGCCGGAGCAGTTTCCAGCGACAAGAACCGGTTGGCCGCCAAAGGTGGCGTCCCGAACCCGCTGTCAAAGTGAAGACGGCGTAGGCTCCAAAGCGAACCTTGCAAGTCGTAGAGGAGACCACGGCGTGGAACGAAGAATAGCCCCCAGCACCCGGATCGAGGAAGCCATCGAGCAGGTCCTGGGCGGCCGCCCAGCCGCGTGCCCTGGCCGAGTATTCGACGGGGAGACGTAGCCCCTCACACCGGACCGTCGCATTGAGCGGGGCCGGGCGTGTCCCGATGTCGCCGCGTCTCGATCGTCGCGCATCCGCCAGAAGAGGTATTTCAGGCGGGCCATACGCCGGCGCTGAGCTCATACTGACCTTTGGCTGTTCTCGGCCTGGCCGACACCTACCGGCGGCTTCCCGCACCGGGCGCACCAACGACGAGGCCCCGGCGGCATGCGTCGGGGCCTCGTGGCGTCCACTGGCCGCTCGAGCGGCCGCGGTTTCAGTGAGGGCTGACGAAGATCCCGATCCGGCCGGTCCCGTCGCTCAGGGCGCCGAGGGCGTACCCAACCGACGTACCCGGAACCGTGAAGCTCTTCCCGCTGACGGTGACCTTGTCAGCCTTCACGAGCTTGCCGGCCGTGGCGCCGGCCATCAGCTCGTCGCCAGCCGTGATCGCGCCCGCCGAGGCGTCGGCGGACCCGTAGGCGTAGGCGCCGAGCGTCACGACGAGGAGGTACTTGCCGGGAGCGACGTCGGGTCCCGTGGCCGTGAAGCCCTTGACCTGCGCCTTGAGCGTTCTGGTCGGCGTCTTCACGGTCTTCTCCGAGCCATCAGGTCCGCGGACGGTCCTGGACGAGCCCGGGGCCTTGAACGTCGCTGGAGTCGGCGCCATCTCGCGATCGACGATGCCGATCACGGTATCGCCCGCCTTGGCAGGCCCCACGACGAGCAGCGGGATGTTCCCGACGGCGGCCGGCTTGACCCCGAGGAGCGTGACGGCGTCGCCCTGGTGCAGGGTGACCTTGCTCCCGTTGATCGCGTAGTCGGCCACATAACCGGTCTTGGCTCCGGTGACCGTGAGATCGCCACTCACGTACGCCGGGCCAACCGAAAGAACACCGAACGAGCCCGCCACGTTGCCGATGCCGACCACGCCGACGCCGTTGTTCGTGTCGCTCTGGCCGATCACGCCGTTGTCGCCAGCGAAGATCCCGCCAGAGCAGTAGTAGAAGGCCGTGGATCCGCACCCATCAACGGTCCCGGCATTCGGTCCGGCACCGTAGACGCCGATCCCGGTGGAGTTGGTGCCATACACGCCGTAGGCGTACTGGGTCGAGGACGAGCCATAGACGCCGTACGTCCCGTCACCGAAGACCCCGAAGAAGCCGGAGCCGGACACGCCGGAGCCCAGGCCGTAGCCTGTGCCTGAGACGCCCGTCGCGCCGAAGCAGATGAAGCCGGTGCAGCCGGTGGCGGTCCCCTTGATGGCGATGTTGTGGCCAGAGGCGTCGATCCCGTACGTCGCGGTGCTGTTCGCGATGATGCCCTTGTTAAACTGGCCGGCCGCTCGCAGCGCGGCTCCGGTGCCAGTCGTACCGGCGTCGTTGCCCGCGTAGACGGCGTACTTGTCCGCGTTCGCGGACACGCCGCTGATGCCCGGGCCGTTGGCGCTCGTGTAGAAGCCGGCGATCGCGTTCAGGCCCATCGAGTTCGCCCGCATCGCCGTGCCCGTTCCACTCTGCGTGACGTAGAAGGCGGTCCCGGTCGAGCTCGTGGTCAGGCTCGTGTTCGTCGTACCGGCGCTATTCGAGGCGCCCATGACGATCGGACCGCCTGCAGCACCTGTGACGATGCCCGCCACGAAGACCGCCAACGCGGCGCCGGCGACGCCGGCCAGTCGTGTCCGTTGCCAGATCGATGCCATTCCGACCTCCCCTGATTGCACCGGCTGCGACCCTACAGCGATCCGGGGCCGCTCAGCTCGCGTGTCGGCCATTATGGCGCCCCGGACCTCCCCGATGTAGCCCAGCCCACACCAGGAGATCACCCGTGCTGCCCGATTTGACCCGGAGCCGCCAGGATGCCTACGCTTCCGGGGGGTCTTGAGCGCCAACGGAGGGTATGTGCCTGGTTCGATCACTCTCAACCTGCCGTCGGCGCGACGCGTCCTCGGGATCATCACAGGGCTCGCCGGGTTCGGTGCGCTCTTGTTGATAGGCGTTGCCATCGGCAGCCGGCTCCTCGCCCCGGACCCGATCAGCGGGCTGGCGACGCCGGGTGCCGTCCAGCAGGTCCGCGTCAGCAGCGGCGCGGTCTACGTGGGGCGGATCGTGAGCTCTGGCGGCGCGTATCTCCGGATCGCCGACCCGGCAACCATCCGCCAGGGCGACGCGGCCGCCGGCGCCTCGCCTGGACCACGGCTGGTGGTCGAGGCCCTGACCGTCGAGCCGTATGACACCGGCGGCGAGCTGGTGATCCCGATCGCATCGGTCGAATGGGTGACGACCGTCCGACCGGGATCGGGCCTGGAAGCCGCCTACCGCCAGGCGACCGGTGCGGCCCCCGCGGCGCCCGCCGTGCCCGGGTCACCGTCATCGCCGTGACGCTCAGGGACGTGCCTGCGGAGGTCAGGTCGCGCTCGAGCTCGGCTCGCCCGGCGTCGGCCTGAGAGCCAGCGCCAAGCCCGTCCCGACGATCGTGAACACGATCACCCCGACCTGGATGTAGCCGGTTGGGTTGTTGAACGTCGCGGCCAGGCACCAGCCGGCGAACGCGGCGAAGGAGCCGGCGCCGAGCCAACCGGGGGCGCGAGCGAGGGCGACGAGGGTGGTCACTGCCCAAGCGAGCCCGGCAAGCCCGACAATGACGCCGCCCTCGGCGAAGAGGCGGATCCACTCGTTGTGGGGCGCACTGAGAACCGTGTCCCCATACGCGGCATGCAGCTCGCGGTAGCTCTGGAAGCCCTGCCCGATGAGGGGCTCATCGAGCCACATCGCCGAGGCGGCGCGCCAGGCGTCGAGCCGCTGGTAGTCACTGGCCACGAGGACGGCGCCCGCCGCCACGCCCCCCTCGACGACGTACTGGCTCCGGTACTGGAGGTAGAACGGGAGCGCGATCGCCCCGCCGACGATCCCGGCGGCGAGCAGGAGAGCCCCGGCAGCCCGCCGGACGCGCCAGACGACGATGACGGCGCAGGCGAACAGGCCCAGGAGCGCCGCACGGCTGTACGTGAAGTAGAGCGCCAGGACGAGAAGCGCCGACATCGAGGCAGCCATGCTCCGCCACGCACGGCCGCGCCCCAGGACGGCTGCCGCGATGAGGACGACCGCCGGCACGATGATCAGCGAAGCAGATCCATTCGGTGACGGGATGATCCCGCTGAGTCGGTAGCCGTACGCGTTGGGGCGCAGGAGCCAATCGACCAGCGATCCGCGAAGGGCATCCGGCGCGATGAAGTCGCCAAGGCTGACCACCCCCCCGATGGTCGCGCTCGCGACGGCAACGTAGAACGCCCGCCGGTCACCGGTTCGGGCCACCCAGTACGCGATCATCAGGAGGGCGAGCCCGCCGCCAATTCCTGCGAGCCAGACCTGGATGGCAACGAGAGCGAACGGGCGGCCGAAGTTGATCTCCGACACAAGAACGCTCGCCAGGGTGCCCCCGCCGACGAGCGCGGCGAAGAGGAGGGGGGCCGGCGGCCGGGAGACGCGTCGAGTGCGGATGACGTCGGCGGCCACCCGAAGGCCGACTCCGACGGTGAGGGCCAGAACGAGGATCGGCTTGAGACCGAGCTGTCGGGTGAACGTGAGCGGCTCGCTGAACGGCGCAATCGCGGCGAGGACGATGAGCCCATGTGCCGGCGACGCGATCGCGAGCACAACCGTCGCCGCGGCCCAGACAACTAGCAAGGTCCGGTCTGCGTCGACCGTCCGGACGAGGGCGTACGTCGCGACCAGGGCGACGCCGGCAACGAGCCCGAGTCGGTACCGCTGACCGAAAACCCGGACGCCAGCGATGATCGATCCGTAGAACTCGACGATCCCGGGCGCCCTCACGGTCACCGCGCGGCGCCCGCGGCGCGCTCTGCGTCGATCCCACTCGGCCGCGCGATCCCCAGCCGCTCGCGGACCTGGTCCGGCGTCGCCGGCTCGCGGCCCATCGCCCGGGCGACGCGGACGAGCCGCTCGACGAGCCGCGGGTTCGTGGCCAGGTCGGTCCGCGCGTCGTCGAACCAGAGGTTGTCCTCCAGGCCGATCCGGACATGGCCGCCCATCGCGATCGCCAGCCGGTTGACGGCGAGCTGGAACCGGCCGATCCCGGTTGCCGCCCAGGTCGCCCCCGCTGGCAGGCGCTCGACCAGCAGCGCGAGGTTGAGCGGCGTGGCTGCGAGCGTCCCGAGCGAGCCGAGCAGCAGGTTGACGTAGACCGGGTCGCCGAGCAGGCCGCGACCGCGCAGGTAGGCCGCATAGTCGAGCATCCCGAAGTCGAACACCTCCCACTCGGGGACGATCCCGCGCTCGCGCATCCGCTCCGCCAGGCCCTGGATCGTGGCCGGGGCGTTGACCGAGGCCTGCTTCGGGAAGTTCAGCGAGCCGAGGGTCAGGCTCGCCATCTCCGGGCGAACCGGCCCGTCGAGATCGAGGACCGCGGCCCGCGTACCGAGCTCGGGCTGCCGGCGACCGCTCGTCGTGATGCACACGACGATGTCCGGGGCTGCGGCTCGGACGGCGGCGATGAGCTCGGCCGCCCGCTCCGGGGACTGGGTTGGCTCATCAGCATCGTCGCGCGGGTGGAGGTGGACGATCGAGGCCCCGGCGTCCCGACAGCGCCGGACATCGGCCGCGACCTCGTCGGGGGTCAGCGGAACGTGTGGCGTGTCGGCGCGGGTCGGCACCATCCCGGTCGGGGCGAGGTTGATGATCAGCTCGTCGGTCACGATCGCTCCAGGGGCCGGCGCGCTACCGCAGCCACGTCTTGAAGATCACCCGCAGGAACCCGAGGCCGTAGCGCAGGTTCGTGCCCTTCTTGCTCGTCCCGGAGACGCGCTTGCGGATCGTGACCGGGACGTCCACCACCCGCAGGCCGGCCCGGGCGGCGCCGAGCAGCAGCTCCGGGTTGTGGAACTGGTCCTCGGTGAAGACGATCTCGGACAGCCGCGAGGCGCGGATCGCCCGGTAGCCGTTGGCGATGTCGGTCACCTCGGTCCCGCCGAGCAGGTTGATCAGCCGGGTGTAGAGGTGGATCCCCGCGTCGCGCGCGGCCGACTCCTTCTCGTACTCGCCCATCCGGCGCGAGCCCACGACGAAGTCCGCGGTCCCGGCCACGATCGGGCCGACGAGCCGCTCCATCTCGGCCGGGTCGTGCTGGCCGTCCGCGTCGAGGGTGACCACGACCTCCACCCCCAGCCGCTCGGCGACGAGGTAGCCGGTCTGGAGGGCGGCGCCCTGGCCGCTGTTGACCGGGTGGCTGACGACCTCCGCGCCGTGCGCCCGGGCGACCGCGGCGGTCGCGTCGCGCGAGCCGTCGTCGATGACCAGGACCCGGGTGGCCAGCCCGGCCACCGCGGCCGGGATCTCGGCCAGGACGCCGGGCAGGTTGCCCGCCTCCTCGTAGGCCGGGACGCACACGAGGACGCCCCCCAGCCGGCCGCCGCCCAGCCGGGCAGTCTCGAGCTGCGCGGCGGACAGCGCCCGGACGAGCCGGCTCACCCGCTGGTTCGCCCGGTCCGCCCGGGCCAGCGCGTAGAAGACGAGGAGGTAGCCCAGCGCGACGGTCACGACGAGCACGGTGACCAGCCGCCCGAGCGGCTCGCCGGACAGCCCCAGGACGTCCTGGATCGGCCGCACGAGGTCCGGGAAGACGGCGATCGCCCCGAGCCCGAGCCCGACGGCGAGCAGCCCGTAGGCCGGCACCCGGCTGCCGGCGCCCGCCCGCCGCAGCCGGCCGGCCGCGAGCCAGACCAGGACGAGGGCGAGGGCGAAGCCGGCGATCCGCAGCAGGCTCGGCATCAGGCGGGCGATCCCTCCAGGTTGGTCAGGTGGCGGGTCGGGTCCGACCCGGAACGGGAGCCGTCGGCCGTCGCCGAAGGTCCGGACCAGAGTGTACCGACCGCCCCCGCCCAGCGCATCGAGGTCCTCCGCCGGCTCGTCCCGCCAGCTCGTCCCGCCAGCTCGTCCCGCCAGCTCGTCCCGCCAGCTCGTCCCGCCAGCTCGTCCCGCCGGCTCGGCCGCGTTGCCTGCTGTGCAACTGATGGCGGGAGCCCTGCCCGTCGACGCGGCAATGGGCCCCCGTTCGCCGGGTTCGTTGCGGGATCGGCAACGAACCGCGGTGGTCGCGACCGGCTCGCTCCTGGCTGGGCCGGTCGGTTGCGGGACGGGCAACAGGTGGCGACCCTGAGGCCCGGCGCGGCGGGCGGCGGGCGGTGCCTCGCCGGCCCCCGCCCTGCGATTCGTACGCCGGCGTACTACACGCGTGAACTACGCAGCGGCAGGAATCCGCTGGCGGGGAGGCGCCCGGCCCGCGAACCCGGCGGCGGACTGCGCGGGCCAAGCGAGCCGGACCGGTCAGAGTCCGCGTGGCACCTTTCCGGCGATCTCCTCCTTGAGTCGTTTCCACTGCGGGGCCGACGTCACCGTCGCCTCCCCGTTCACCTTGATGAACTGCCACGTCCTGCGGACCTCGGCCGAGGACACCAGGCGGGCGAGGGCACCGGGCAGGAGCGCCAGGTACTTGCCGTGGGCCTTCGCGATGATCGCGCGGTAGCGCGTCCAGTCGATCGGGGTCACCGCGAGCAGGGAGAGGACGTCCGCCTCGTCCTTGTCGCCCTTGGTGCGACCCTGGCGGTCGATCCAGGCGCACAACTTCAGGACGAGAAGGCCCTCGGGGTTGATGACCCGGAACCCCATCATCGTCCTGGAGGGTTCGACCAGCTCCTCGATCGCCACCCCGGAGTTCGAGAGATGGTCGACGAACACGTCGACCTCCACGCGGTCGATGATCAGCTCGTACTTCCGGAGGTTGTTGTTCCTGGTCAGGGCCGGCCCGAACTCCCGCTGCAGTTGGCCGAGACCTGCGAAGTCGACGAAGATGTCGACGTCGGTCGAGCGCTGGCCGCGGGCGTAGAGGTAGACCGCCCACCCGCCGAGGATGACCGCGTTCGGAACGACCCTCTGGAGGCGTGCGAGGACGGCCTGCGCGCCGCGAACCTGCGCGTCGCGGTAGAAGTCGCTCACAGGGCCAGCCTCCCCTCCAGTGCTCGCAGGTAGTCCGACGCGAAGAAGTCGGCCTCCATCCACAGGTCGACGTAGAGCTGCGCCGGGCCGACGATCTCGGGCAGGTTGCGGGCCAGCACGCTGTCTGCCTCATGGACGATGAGCGTGGCGGCACCCACATCGGGTAACTCGCTGAACCGACGCCGAAGTTCGACGAGCGTCGCCTGGTCATCGGCGCGCACGTAGGCTCGAGCCACCGAGAAGGGGGCAGGCTCGTCCCCGTAGCGCGCCACGAACCCGGCGAACGACGTCAGGGCGAGCCCCGGGGGCAGCACGCGCACGAGGTCGCGTGCGTGCTCCATGGACGTGAACGCGGCGAGCGGCCTGGACGGCTGACGGCGAGCGGCCCACAGCAGCAGGATCTTCCTGACGTCGCGCACGACCAGGTTCTTGCCCACAACGCTGGCGGCTCCGACAGCCCGAAGCGGCTCGAGCGCCAGGTTGACGTTGCCGGGAGACATGCCGAGTTCGGCCGCAAGTGCTCGCTGGTGGAAGGTGGTTCGGCGGCCCTCGAGGACGTCGTCCGCGATCTGCCGCCAGAGGATCTCTCGCTTCAGCATCGTTCATCCATCCTACTGAATATTCGGCCTATATTCAGTATCAGACGAACATGCGCGCCAGTCAAGCGCAGGCCGCTCCGAGTCGGCCCCTCCGATATCACACCGGTGAGTAGCAGGCCCGCAACGGTGCATCCTCGGGTCCGCGCCGGAGTCGATGAGCGTCGTTGAGGCCCGGATCATCACGCCGGTGAGTACCGCGACCTGTAGCGCCGGCAGTAGAACCGGATGGCGCGCCGTCGAGGGCTCGAAACGCGCCGATTACTCACCGCCGGGATATCTCGACGTGGGAACCCGCGCCGCCCCGGAGTGTCGAGGGAAGACCTCTCGTCATCGAGCAAGATCATGAGGGGCCGGCCGACGGCGGCACGGGCGCCTTCCCGTGGTGGCCGTCCGTTCCGCTGCGCCGCAGGCGAGAAGCGCGCGGTCCGGCGGTCGCTTTACGTAGCCCGCAACTCGACAGTCACCGACGATCCATCGTCAGCCGTCAGCGCGACGCGCAGACGGTCGCCCTTCGTGTTCAGCGGGATCGCGTCGACGACGCGTCGACCGACCATGGCCTCCACGAGCTCGTGGCGCGCCAGGTCTCGCCACGTGAAGAACCGGGCGAGCTGGCGTTGCAGCATCCCCAGGTAGTCGGGCGCGAGCCCGCACAGACGGTCGGCCTGGACCATCCCGCGCGACACGGTCGTGAGACCCCGCAGGTCGGCGAACGCTCGGGGCCACGGGAGGGCATCCACGCCCGGCGCCAGCACCGACACGTCCGGGATCGCAGGGCAGGAACAGCGAGGCGACAGGCTCATTGGCCTCGATGGCCGCCCAGTTCACGGTCTGTTCCTCCCCGTCGGGCCCGATCAGCGTCACGGCAGGCTCGGGCACGATGGGCGCCACCGTCAGCCGGCAGTCGAAGTGGTCGGCGGTGGCGTCCATGTTTCTCTGCCGGTCGATCTCGCACGAGTGGGTGATGACGAGGGCGAACATGGTGTCGACCGCGACCTCGCGATCGTGGGGCAGCGGCAGCAGGCCCGGGCGTGGGTACGCCGCGATCCGGCCGATCGGGTCGAACGAGTCGCCTGGCGGGGTCTCGCCGACGAGCCGGGTCCGAGCGAGCGAGAGGAAGGCGATGTCGCCCGACGACAGCTCGTCAGACTCGTCGACCGCGCGATAGACCTCAGCCCCGACGGGCATCGATGGCCGGCATATCGGCAAAGAACTCGTCCGGTGACAGGGTGGCGATGTCATCCGGCGCGGTGTCTTCCACCGGCGAGGCGTAGGCCACCGGCGCGCCCGGCCACATGACCTCGCGGATCGCCGCGGACAAGCGGGCGGCGCGCGACAGCGACGCGTCGCCGGGGTGCGCGAGCTCTGGTTCCAGCAGGGCAGAAACGGGAAGCGAGAGCGCAGAGGCGATCTTGCGCACCGTGCCGACGGCCACGTTGTCGATGGGCGTCTCGCCGCTCGCGAGCTGTCGGACCGTGCGTGGTTGGAGATGGGCGCGCTCCGCCACGGCCGTGTAGCTCATGTTCCGCTCATCGAGGATGGTGGCGAGGCGCGTCATTCGAGGTCTCCTGCGTTGCAACGCATGTTGACATGCGTTCAAACGCTCGTCAAGCGCGGCTGATCACCGGACCCTCAAGCCTGCCCCCGAGATGGACTACCAACGGTTTGTAGTACGAACCGTTTGGAGCAACCGTCCAGACCCCGGGCCATCAACGCATTCAGCCCCTGGGCAGCTCCGGTGCCTGGTGCCCCGATCATGATGTTCGGAATAGGGCACGAGCGTCCCGCCAGCTCGTCCGGCGAGGCTGGCGGGTCGCTGGCTCGTCCGCGTTGCCTGCTGTGCAACTGATGGCTGGAGCCCTGCCCGTCGAACGCGGCAGTGGGCCCCCGTTCGCCGGGTTCGTTGCGGGACCGGCAACGAACCGCGTGGGTCGCGATCGGTCCGCTCCTGGCTGGGCCGGTCGGTTGCGTGACGGGCAACGGGCGGCGACCCTGACGCCCGGCCACCCGGGCCGGCCCGGCGGTCACCTCCGGCCCGGCGCTGCCGTGTCTTCCGCCAGGATCAGCATCCGGGCCCGATCGTCGTCCGGGTACGCCACCAGGCGCTCATACGCCTCAACGAGGGTGAAAAGCTCGTCCGCCGCGTACGTGCGGTCGTACGTCCCGCCGCCGATCTGCTCCGGGATCTCCTTTCCAGCGCTGCGTCACGAAGTGGGCCATCGGGACCTCAACCGTTCATTTCGCGCCATAGGATTGAACACTTGGTCAATCTTGTCCTCCAAGTGTTCAATGTCAAGGGCATGAGTGATCAGTTGGCTTCGTCTATGGGGCGGAACCGCGTTCGGCCGCGACGAACGCCTGCGCCATCAGCTCGACCTCGTGGTCGGGGAAGCGAATTTCGGCGGCAAGCTGCCGCCAGGAGCGCACTACCTCTGTGACCTCGTCGACGATCTGCCTGGCACGCGTCTCCGACACCCGGTAGAACGGCGCTGTCTCGAGTGCGAGCGCGACATCAGGGACCGGGAGGTTCTCGTTGATCGAAAGCTCGTGCTCGGCCTTTGCCGGGCTCGGGTTGAGGTCGAAGGCCGGCGCGAGTCGCCAACCACGATCGGAGCGCAGAAACCCGTGGTTCCGCAGGTGGTCGTCGCGGTTGCTCACGAGGATGTTGAAGACGATCCGTCGGAAGAGCTGCTCAAGGTCCTCATCGATGGAGCCGGGCGCCCCGTGGTCGGCAATTGCCTCGGCAAGGTCGAGATAGCTCGCGCCCAGGCCGTCAGTCTTGCCGGTCAGCGTCATCCCGGAGGCGTACAACACGCGTGACCCATGCTCCCGATCGAAGCGGCGGGCACAGAACGTCCGCTGCTCCACCGTCAGCTGCAGGAGCCTCATCTCGGGAATAGCGATCCCGGCCCGTTCAGCAAGGCGCGTCACAAGGTATTCCCAGGCAGCGATGTCGTCACGGTCTGAGCGCGAGGGGAACTTCGCGATCCACAGCGCCCCACCCTCGTCAGCGAAGGTCGCCTTTGGGCGAGCGCCCCCGAGCGAGCTGCCCGGTGCGAGCAGGAGCGCGAGCATCGCGGCCTCGTCGTCGACCGACCCGTCCGACGTTCGCTCAACCTCGCGGGCGGCATGCTCGAGGGCACGCAGACGAGTGAGCGGCGGAATCGGCATTGGCCCGTCCTCGATGAACGCGCCATCGTCACCGTCGCGCAAACGCAGTGCGCCCATCCTCATCCGGTCGCTAACCCCGAGCAGGAAGTCCCAGTCGTCAAGCCGACGCGGAGACCGGGCCTCCTGTCTTGCGGCCAGCGCCTCGCGGCGCTCGAGCAGCATTCGGCCCCAACGGTCTGGCGCGGTGTCGGCGAAGATCCCTGGCAGACCACCACTGGGCACGTACTGGGGGCCCGGATAGAAGCCCAGCAACGGGTCGATCTCGAACCCGTGGCGATCGGCCAACCAGGCGGGGTCGTACGCGAACGAGACGGCGCCACGCGCACCCGACCCAACTCGACGGAGCTCTCCGATCGCTCGCTGCGGCCCGAGCTCGGCCGCGTCGAGGTGGACGGTGACCGTATCTGGAATGTCGCTCATCGGCCGACCTCGCGGCGCGACGCGCGACGCGGTCGCCGGAGCATCACGTCCTGGAGCCGCTGCCCGAGCTCGTCGTCGCGGGCGACCGCGTCGATGTCATCCTCGAGGCCCAGCACACCCAGGACCCGCAGGAAGACTGCCATGCCTACGGACGGGTCGCCCCGCTCAAGCCGCTGGAGGGTCACTCGCGAGATATCTGCTCGCTCCGCCATCTCGCTCGCGGACATGCGACGGCGAAGGCGCGCCATGCGCAGACGCTCCCCGAGTGCCTCAGTGCGCCGCTGGGCGCGAGGGAAGACAGGCCGCGTAACCTTGCTCATGCATCATACAATGATCACTACCGGCGTTATTGTCAATCGTATGCATCATTCCGATGGAACCCACCCATCTCGAGCTCGGGATGGAGGGGATGAGCTCGCGGCCATTCAAGCGCAGGGTGGTCAGGTGGCGGGTCCGACCCGGAACAGGAGCAGGCGGCCGTCGCCGAAGGTCCGGACCAGCGTGTACCGACCGCCCCCGCCGGAGCGCAGCGCACCGAGGTTCGTCCCGAACGGGAGGTAGCCGCCGAGGTCCGCCCCGGACGCCCCGGGCCCGGCGACCAGCAGGTAGTCGACCCGCTCCCGGGCGAGGTACGAAGCGGCGCCCGGGCTGGTGGGCTCGGCGAACACGACCCGGGCCCCGAGGACCAGGGCGGTCGACTCGGCCAGGAACGCGCGGTCCTCGAGGTAGACGGCGCGCCCGTCCACGATGCCCACCCGCCCGGCCAGCGCGGCGAGGCTGCCGTCCGTGTACGCGTTGGCGAGGATCCGGGCGTCCGCCGGCAGGTTCGCGTCCAGCCAGCGGTAGGCCTCATAGCCGGTGCTCGTGAGGCCCGGCTCCGGGTCGTCGTCGACGAACGGGTCGGGCGCGGGCATGACCGCCGCGACGGTGAGGACCGCCAGGAGCGCGCCGGCCGCGAGGCCCGCCCCGCGGCGCGGCAGGAGCGCCCGCCAGGCGGGCCGCAGGAGCCGGTCCAGGCCCCACAGGGCGACGACGAGCGAGACGACCGGCAGGAGCAGCTCGTAGGGCATCAGCCGGCGCGGCCCGCTGCGGGCCGGGACGTACGTATCGGAGATCGCGAACAGGAGGTACGACCCGGCAAGCAGGCCGACCGCGAAGACCCAGGCCCCGACGATGGCCCGGCGCCGCCGCGGATCGAGCCACGGCCAGGCGAGGAGCGGCACGGCGAGGAGCCCGCCGAGGACGACGAGCAGCGCCCCGGAGCGGCCGTCGAGGCCAGGCCAGACGTGGAGGATCGCCCGGGGCAGGAGCCGCCGGTCGAGGAAGCTCGCCGGCGCCTCTCGGCCGAGCTGCCCGGGCGCGACCGCGGCCACGTAGAAGTCCCAGGTCGGATCGTCCGTGAACGTCCAGCCGGACGGGATCTCGTCCGGGCGCGGCGGCGCCGGCGTCTCGGTCGGCGGTGCGCCCGCGACGTAGCCCAGGACCCGCAGCTGGCCGGTGGCGGCGAGGTTCCCGAGCGCCCCGACGGCCAGCCCGCCGAGGAGGATCGCCGCGCCGAGCAGGACCGCCGCCGCGGCCGCGCGCAGCCGGGGCAGCGCCAGGCCGACCCGACCGCCCGTGGGCGCCACGAACAGCCGCCCGACGATGAGCCCGGCGATCCCCGGGCCGAGCAGGAGGAACACCTCCGCATGGCTGAGGAACGCCACGCCGGCGGCCAGCGCGGCCAGCGCGGCAAGCCGGCCGCTCCGCTCGACGATCGCCCGGTCCGCCAGCCACAGGGTGAACAGGACGAGGACGAGGCCGAACGTCTCCGGCTTGTAGGCGAGGAGCTTGAAGTCGAGCCGGACGGTCGACACGAGGAGGACCGCCCCGAGGACGGCGAGCCAGCTCGAGACCCAGCGCCGCAGGAGCGCCGCCGCGACGATGACCGCGACCGCCAGGAGCGCGAGGCGGTAGACCTCCATCTCCACGAGGAGGTCGCCCGGCAGGAGCTGGAGGGCCGCGGCGGTGTGGGCGGTGACCGGCAGGTAGTCGGCCTGGAACGGCCGCTCGGTCCCCCACTCCGGGAGGGTCGCCGGTATCCCGCCGGCCGCGGCCACCCGGGCGGCGAGGTTGGCGTAGTACCACACGGTCGAGGTGAACGGGAGGAGAGAGGGCCCCACATCCAGGCGCGACCGGACGAGGACGGCGACGACGGCGAGCAGGGTGCCGATCCCGGCCCCGAGCGCCCAGCGGCGCCGGCTCGGCGTCCAGCGCGCCCGACGGCTCGGCAACCGCCAGCGGACGGCGATCGGGAGCGCGACGAGCAGGGCGAGGGCCGCCACGACGAAGGCCGGGCGGAGCAGGCCGAGCACGGCCAGGCCGGTGCATGCGGCGGCCGTCATCAGTAGACTCAGGCCCACGGCGCGGCCGGCCACCTCGAGTGGCGAGCCGGTCCCCGGCACGAGGAGCGGCCCCCAGGCGAGTCCCGGGAGGACGAACAGGAGGGCGAGGACGATGGCCGTCTGGCCGGTCGCCGCGACGAGCTGCAGGGGGTCCATGGACGGACGCGTGAACCTCGACACGGACGCGTGACCGCCGCCGATCGACCGGGGCGGGCGGAGGGCGGGTCGCCCGGGAGTGTACGGCACGGACCGGCTGCCCTCGCGCGGCCGCTCGTCGCCATGGCCCTCCTCCTCGTGGCGGTCGAGATCGTGCACGGGATCCGGATCCTGGGCCCGGCCTGGCAGGGCGGCGACCTGCTCTACCACTCCGCCGTGGCCAACGCCGTCCTGCGCGGGGAGCTGCCGCCCGGGGGTCCCTACGCGGGGCTGCCGACCTACTACCCGCCGGGCTTCCACGTCATGCTCGCCGCGGTCATGGGCGGGCTCGGCCTCGACGCCGTCAGGGCGGACCAGCTGCTCACGCTCGCCTGGCTGCCGGTCCTGCCGCTCGGCACGTTCCTCCTCGTGCGGCGCCTCACCGGGCGGGCCTGGGTGGCGGTGCTCGCCGCGACGCTGACCGCCTTCGGCGGGGCCTATGACCTCAACGCCGGCCGGCTGTGGGTGAACAGCCTGTTCATGGCCGGCCAGGAGGCGTATCCGCTCTATCCGCGGGACGTCGTGTTCGCGATCGTGCCGTTCGCGCTCCTGGCGTTCCTCCGCGGCCTGGCGGCCGTCCGGGCCCGGGTGGCGCTCGGCTGGGCGGTCCTCGCCGGCGGGCTGCTCGGGGCGGGCGCCCTCGTCCAGGTCCAGCTCCTCCTGCCGATCCCGGTGGCCCTGGCCGCCGTCGCCCTGGCGGTCGCGATCCGCCGGCCGGAGCGTCGGCTCCGCGCGCTCGGCGTCCTCGTCGTCGCCGGGGTCGTCGGCCTGGCGCTCCTCGCCCCGTGGCTGCTCGACCAGCTGGAGGCGATCCGGCGCAACGGCGGGGTCGCCCTCGAGTCGTCCGAGACGCTCCTGCCGGCGCGCTTCGGCCCGTGGAGCTACCCGCGCGAGTTCGGGCTGCTGCTGCCCTTCGGGCTGCTCGGGTCCGGCGTGGCCCTGCTCTTCCTGCGCCGCCCGGACGGACCGCGTCCCGGCGGCCGCGAGCCCGGTCCGTGGCGCCCGACCCGTCCGGAGGAGGCGCTCGTCCTCGTCGCCTGGTTCGGGCTGGCCTTCGCGCTCGGCGTCCTCTACCGGCCGGACTGGCCGCTCGAGGACGCGCTCCGCCCGCAGCGGATGTGGCTGATCGCGGGCCAGCCGATGGCGGCCCTCGCCGCGATCGGGCTGGTCGCCGCGGCCGAGGACTTCGTCGGGCGGATCCGGCCTTGGCGGATCGCCCCGCGCACGGCGATCGTCGCGCTCGTCGGTGCGGCGACGCTGGCCGCCTGCGTCCCGACGACGTTCGCCACCGCCCGGCTCCTGGCCGGGACGTGGACGACCCCGACGTATGCCGCGCTCGACCTGCGCGCCGATCGCGTCCCGGCATTCGGCGAGCTCCTTCCCGCTCGGGGCCCACGGGCGACGGCCCTGACCTACGAGGACTGGTCGTCGCTGGCCTGGTACCAGACCGGCGCGACCGTCGTCGGGCTGCTCCCCGCCGGGTTCGCGAAGCTCGCCTACGATCCGGCGGTCTTCACCGGCCACGGCCAGGCGGAGCGACGGGCGGACCTGCTGCGGGCGTTCGACGGCGACCCGGCAGACCTCGCCGCGGTCGCCTCCACGTACGGCGCGACGTCGGTCGTGCTCGCCCGCCGGGGCGAGCTGCTCGGGCGGTTCGACGCCATGGCCGTCTCCGCGGCGGCCGTCCCCGGCGCGCTGAGGGGCACGGCGGAGGCGGTGACCGGCAACGGCTGGGATGCGCTCTCGATGGAGGCGAACGCGGCGCTCGAGCTGCCCGTGCGGGGCACGGGCGCCATCCACCTGGAGATCCGCGTCGCCGGCGCCCAGGCCGGGATCGCGGCCCCCGCCCGACGGTTCATGGTCCGGGTCGCGCCGGCCTCCGGATCGTTCGGTCGCCCGATCCGGATCGAGGTCCCGGCCACCCGCACCGACCCCTGGCAGCTGGTCACCGCGGACGTCGACCTCGGACCCGGCGACCGCCTGGTGCTCCAGGCGGAGGACCCGCTGACCGTCCAGTCGATCCGCGGCTTCAGCCACCGCCGAGGGCGCGCTCGCCGTCGGTTCCGAGCCGATCCCCGGCTGGCGGGTGTCCGTCGTCACCGCAGACGCGGTCGTTCTGGAGCCAGTCCGGTGACGCGCTGGCTGCGGCGCCCGGTCGTCTGGATCCCGATCACCTTGGGCCTGCTCGCCCTCGTCGCCTGGCGCGCGCGGCTGTGGGAGGCCGGCAGCCGGCTCGGGGCGATCGAGCCCGCGCCGCTCGTCGTCGCCATCGCGCTCAACGGCGCGGTGATGGTCCTGTGGGCCGTCCGCTCCGCCGACCTGCTCGGTGCGGCGGGACGCCCGGTCGGGGTCCGGCCCGCTCGTCCCGATGACCGCGCTGGCGAACACCGTCAACAACCTCACGCCGGGCTCGGTCGGCGAGCTCCTCCGGCTCTACCTCCTGCGCGAGCGCCACGGCGTGGACTACCGGACCGGCGCCGCCGTCGTCCTCATCGAGCGGCTCGTCGCCATCGGATACCTCGCCGGCAGCGGGGCGATCGCCTGGCTGGCCCACCTCGCGGGCATTCCCGGCCCGGTCGACCGCGCATCGGGTTCGTCGTGCTGGCCCTGCTGCCGGCCGTCCCGTACGCCCTGGGGCTCCGGCCATCCACGATCGTGGCCGCCGTCCCGCTCGGACGGCTCGCGGGCCGGGGCCGCTGGGCGCGGGCCACCGGGGCGCTGGGCCGGGTCGACGCCACGGTCGGGGGGCTCCTCACGGACCCGGTCCGGCTGGTCGTCTTTGCGGGATCCACGGCGCTCGTCCTGGCGATCTACGCCACCCAGCTGTGGCTGGTCGCGACCTCGCTCGGCGTCGACCTGGACCCGCTGGCGGCGTGGGGCGCCCTCGGGCTGGCGATCACCGTGGGGGTGCTCTCGTTCCTGCCGTTCGGCCTCGGCGCGACGGACCTCGTCCTCGCCACGCTGCTGGGCACGCTCGGCGTGGACGCGCCGGCGGCGGCCGCGATCGTCTTCGGCTACCGCCTGGCGACGACCGTCCCGCTGGCGCTCGCCGGATCGCTCTCCTATGCGTTCCTGTCCGCGACGCTGCCCGCGGGCGGCACCGGCGTCGCGATGCGGGCCGCCGCCGAGGCCCTCGACGCGCCCGGCGCGGATCGGGCGGATCGGGCGGAGGCGGACGCGTGACGGCGTCCGGGCTCCTCGCGGCGGCCGCGCTGCTGGGCGCCTTCGTCGCGGCGGCGCTCCTGGTCCGGCCGGTGGCGCTCCGCCGCGGCCTCGGCCTCGCCCATCCCGGCCCGGTCTGGCTCCTGCTCGCGGCGGTCTTCCTGGGGCTCGGCTCGGCGTTCCTCGCGGTCACCGGAGAGGCGACCGGGCCCGCCCTCTACGTCGCGGGCTCGGTCGCGGCCTTCGGGCTCGGCCTCCGGGCGAGCGACGGACTGGCCGTCCGGCGCGGCGACGCGGGGACCCCGGCCGGGCCGGTGGGCGCCCCCGGGGCAGTGACCGGCGCGCTGGTCGGCGTGCCGCCCGCCGGCGTGCCGCCTGCCGGCGCCCGGCGCTGGGTCCCGCTCGCGCTCGCCGCGCTCGCCGTCGGCGCGATCGCCCCGACCCTCGTCCGCTCGGGCATCCCGTTCCTGACCGCCGACATCACCGGCTCGCGCAGCGAGCTCATCGGGCTCCCGATCCAGCTTGTCCGGGTGGCCCTGCCGGGCCTCGCCGGCCTGCTCCTGTTCGACGCCCTGCGGGCGACCGACCGCCGCCGGCGCCTGCCTGACGATCATCGCGATCCTCGCCATCGCCGCGTTCGCCCTCATCCTGGCCAGCCGCTATCTCGCGGTCGAGCTGGCCGCCGTGCTGCTCATCGCCTGGCTGCTCGCCGGCCGACGGGTGCCGGCCCGGGTCGCCCTCGCCCTGGTCGCGGCCGGGATCGTCGCGTTCGGTGGGCTGCAGGTCCTGCGGGCGTACGACCGGGCCGCGGGCAACGAGCTCGGCTTCGCGGTCGGGCGGACGGTCAACCGGATCGTCCTCGTCCAGCCGCGGACCGTCGCCGCGCTCCAGCGGGTCGTCCCCGCGGAGGAGCCCTACTTCCTCGGGCTGACCTGGCTCCGCCGGCTCGGCCCGCTCCTCGGGCGGGACGACATCCCCAACCTCGGGTACTGGATCTACCCGGAGGTCGTGACCGGGCCGCAGGAGACGGCGGGCTACGCGGCCCCCGGCCTGATCGGCGAGGCCTGGGCGAACTTCGGCCCGGCGGGCCTGGCCCTGTTCGTCGCCCTCGGGGCGCTCGCGGAGCGCCTCGGCGCGCTCGTCGCGCGGCGACGGGACTCGGCCGTGGACGTCGTCGCCGGCGCCCTGGCCATCCTCTTCCTGGCCAGGACGCACGCGCTGGGCCTGGGCGGGCTGGCGATCCTGATCGGCCTCGTCGTCGCCTGGCGAATCCTTGCCGGGCCCCTCGCGGGACTGGTCGGGGCGGCCCGCGAGGCGATCGCCTGGCGGGCCGCCCGGGGACCCGCCGGATGAGCCGCGGTCGGGCGGTCGCCGGCTGGCTCGGTCTCGCCGCCGGCCTCGGCGTCCTGGCGGCCGTCCGGATCCTGGCCTTTGGCTGGTCCGGCGTCGCGCCGGATGACGCCCGCTACCTGCATGTCGGCCTCTCCCTCCTCGACGGCCGCGGTCCCCTGACGGCCGACGGCGCCGTCTTCCTCCTGCGCTCGCCGATCTACTCGCTCGTCCTGGGGCTGGGGGCGCGGCTGGCCCCAGGGGACGCGGTGGGCGGGGCGCACCTCGCGGCAACGACGGTCGCGCTGGCCGGATTCGCGCTGGCGGTCGCGCTCGGCTGGCGGCTCGGCGGGCCACGCGCGGGTGTCGCCACGGCCGTCGCCATCGCCGCGACCCCGCTCCTGTGGGCGCTCGTCCCGACCCTCCGGATCGACCTCGCCCAGGCCGCCGGCGTCGTCGCGATCCTGCTCGTCCTGGCCCGCCCGACGCCCGGCCGCTGGCTGCTGGCGGGCCTGCTCCTGGGGCTGACCGTGCTCGTCAAGGAATCTGCGCTGCCGCTGATCCTGCTGCCCGGCGCCTTCCTCGGCACGATCGGCCGGCGGCGGCTGGCCGGCCTGGCCGGGGCGTACCTCGCGGCCGCCGTCGTGGCCGCCGGCTGGTGGTGGCTCGTCGTGTGGCGGGAGGCGGGCGCGATCTTCCCGGCGAACGCGCTGGCCGTCATCGAGCGGCGCCAGGTCGGGACGGACCTGTCCATCGGGCTCGTCGGGGCGATCCTCCTCCCGGTCGCGGTCGCGGGCTGGCTCGGGGTGGCCGTCCGGGCGCGGCGGGATCCGGCCGTCCGGCCACTCCTGCTCGCCGGCCTCCTCCTCGCTGCGCCCGCCCTGTACGCCACGCTCAACGGGCTCGACGCCCGGAACTACACCGCCCTCGCGGTCCTGTCGGCGATCGCGGTCGGGCTGGTCGCGGCGGACCTCCTGGAGCGGCCGGCCCTGACCGCGCGGATGGCGGGCCGGAGCCTCCTGGTCGCGACGCTCGTGGTGGCCCTGGGGGCGGCGGTTTCCGGCCAGGTCGCCGCGCCGGTGGCCAGTCGGCCGCCGCTGCCGGACCTCCTCGCCGCCTGGCTCCGTGCCCACACCGAACCGGGCGAGCGGATCGCGATGACGTTCCGCTACCGTGCCGTCGTCGCGCTCCTCCTGTACGGGCGCAACGAGGTCGCCGAGCTCCGCCCGCGGCGCGTCGGGCCGACCGACGACCCGGCCTGGTTCGCCTGGCTGGGGCTCCGCGATCAGCAACTGTTCGGCTATCCGCGCCGGGCGTGGACCGAGGACCTCGACCCGCCCGGGACGCGGGTGCTGGCGATCGTCACGCCCCACTACTTCGCCCCGCCGGAGCTGGTCGCGATGCTCGGCGGGGGCCTTCCCGGCACGGGGCTCACGGCGCTGGCGACCCTCGCGCCGGGCGGGCCGGAGGCGGCGCTGTTCGCAGTCGACCCGGCCGCCGTCTCGGCCGAGGCGGACCGCCTGCCGCTCGTCCTGCGGGCGGATGCCGCGCTGGCCTGGCTCGACCTCCTCGGGGCGGATTCCTCGGCGCCCGGTCGGCTGGCGGCCGCGCGGCCGATCGTCGTGGGCGACGCCGTGGCGGTCGGGCCCCTGCTCGCTCGCCTCGGTGGCGCGGCCTGCTCCGTCCCGGCCGCGGGCCTGGGCCTGGGCCTGGCGGAAGCGGCGATCCGGCTCGAGCCGGCGGGCTCGGCCGCCTGTCCCTGACCGGGGGCGAGCGCTCGCCCGGCGGACCTACGGGGTCGGCGTGGGGCTCGGGCTCGGGCTCGGCACCGGGGAGGCGGACGGCGACGGAGCCAGGCTGGGCGCCGGTGGCCAGGTCCCGAACGGCCGGGCCGGCGGGAAGTGGCGCTTGATCCACAGCCGGCAGGTGTCCAGCCGGAGGGTGAACCCCGACCCCTCGCCGCCGTCGGCGAACGTCGTCGGGCCGAAGACGGTCTTGTCCGCGCCCTTGAGGTCGACCGTCGCCAGGAGCTTGAAGAGGTCGGCGGCCCGGTCCAGCGGAAGGTCCGTGCGAACGGTGTCACGGGCGATCGCCAGCAGCTTCGGCAGCACCGCCGGCCCGCGGGTCCGGACCTTGTCCAGGGCTGCCGCCACCAGGATCTGCTGGCGGCGCGCCCGACCGAAGTCGTTGTCGCCCTTCCGCGAGCGGGCGAAGATGAGGGCATTCGCTCCGTTGAGATGGCTCTTGCCCGCGGGCAGGCCCCAGCCCTGGCGCTTGCTGGTCACCCAGTACTCCGCGTCGTAGTAGGCGTGGTCGAGCGTCACGTCGACCCCGCCGACGGCGCTGACGAGCTCCTTCACGCCGCTGAAGCCGATGAAGACATAGCCGTCGAGCTCGATCTCGAAGGCCTTCGAGATCGCCGCCTTCATCGCCACAGAGCCGTTGGAGGTCGAGCTCAGCAGGTACTGGTAGAGGCCGTTGATCTTCGCGCCGAACCGGCCGCCGCCCGGCAGGGGGAAGCCGGTGGTGTCGCGCGGGATGCTGAAGGCGCCGGTCTGTCCGGTCGCGGGGTCGACCGAGACGACCATGATCGCGTCCGTCCGGTTGCCCGGGTGGGCCGGGCGGTAGTCCGACCCGAGCAGGAGGACCGTGAACCGGCCGTCCGCCCCGAGCAGCTCGTCGTTGCCGAGCGGGGTTGGCGACGGGGCGACGAGCGTCGCGTTCGGATCAAGCGTGGGCACCGGCGGCAGCGGGAGCAGGCTCGCGCCCGGCGGGAGCGCCGTGGGCTCGACGTCACCGCCGTCGGGGGCCGGCGTGGCCGACGGGGCGAGCCCGTTCAGCGCGAGAAGACCTCCGCCGACGACGCCGCCGACGAGCGCGACGGCGAGCACCACCGAGCCCACCCGGCTCGCGACGCTCATCGCGCCCCATGTCTCGCGGACGGATGCCATGGCCTGACCGTACCACAGCCGCGTCGGCAGGCGACGCGCCCGAGTCGCGACGCCGAGGCGATCGTCGGCTGGTACTGTTGTGGGCGATGATCCGCCGCCACGTCACGATCCTGCGGCTCCTGTTCATGGCCGCCGACGGACTGAGCGCCGTAGCTCTGTTCGTCGCCGTCTCCGTCCTTCGGTTCGGCTCGTCCGACTGGCTGACAGTGTGGACGGGGGCCGGGATCGACGGACGATTCCTCGCGCTGGCCTACGGGCTGGCCTGGGTCGTCGCCACGTGGCTCCTGGGCCTCTACCGCCTGCGGGTGCGCTGGTCGGTCCGGAGCGAGCTCGTCGACCTCGTCCGGGCGGACATCCTCGTCGCGGTGGCGACGTTCGCCCTGCTCTTCCTGTTCAAGCTCCCGAACGTCAGCCGGCTCTTCCTCGTCGAGCTGTTCGCGGCCCAGATCGTCCTCTCGGTGGCGGTCCGGATCGCCATCCGGCTGGTCTTCGCCTGGGCGCGCTCGCACGGCCGGAACACGCGCTGGGTCCTCGTGGTCGGGTCGGGTCCAGCCGCCGAGGCGTTCGCCGACCTGCTCGAGCGACACGTCGAGCTCGGCCTCCGGGTGGTCGGTCACCTGGCCTGGGGCGACGAGACCACGGCCGACGACCCGCCGGCCAGGCCGGTCCTGGGGCGGGCCGAGGAGATCGCTGCGATCCTCCACGACCGGGTCGTCGACGAGGTGGCGATCTGCGTCCCGGCCGCCGATCTCCGGCTCGTCGAACCGATCGCGCGGCTGTGCGAGGAGGAGGGGCGGGTCGTCCGGATCCCGCTCGACGATCTCGGCTTCGCCCTGCCGGGCGGTCGGGTCGAGGAGCTCGACGGACTGCCCATCCTGTCGCTCGTCTACGGCCCGGATCGGGCGATCAGCCTCGTCCTCAAGCGCCTGCTCGACATCGCCATCGCGGCCGGAGCGCTGGTCGTCCTCAGCCCGGTCTATGCCGGCGTGGCCCTCTGGATCCGGGCGGTGGATGGATCGCCCATCCTGTTCCGCCAGGTCCGCGTCGGGGTCCACGGGCGCCGGTTCGAGGTCGTGAAGTTCCGCTCGATGGTGCCCGACGCCGAGGACCGCCTCGAGGCGCTGGCCGCCCACAACGAGATCAACGGCCCGGCCTTCAAGCTGACCGACGACCCGCGCCTGTCGCGGACGGGTCGGACGCTCCGGCGGACGAGCCTCGACGAGCTGCCCCAGTTCTGGAACGTGCTGCGCGGTGAGATGAGCGTCGTCGGTCCGCGTCCACCGCTGCCCGACGAGGTGGCCGACTACGACATCTGGCATCGACGACGCCTGTCGATGAAGCCCGGGATCACGGGGCTCTGGCAGGTCGCCGCCCGGCGCGAACAGGAGTTCGACCGGTGGGTCGCCCTGGACCTCGACTACATCGACCGCTGGTCGCTCTGGCTCGACCTGAAGATCATCCTGCGGACGGTCCCGGCGATGCTCCAGGGCCGCTGAGCGGGGGATTCGGCGCCGCTACTGGGCGTAGGCGCTCTCGGCGCCAAAGAGCGTGATCGACAGCTTCGCGATCCGGTCCAAATCCGGGATGAGCTCGTAGGTGCCGTTCGACGGACTCGGGTAGGTTGCATACGGGGGCCCGAGGACGAAGCGCTGGATCGCGTCGTCGCTCACGCCCTGCCCGATGTCGAGCATCTCGTGGAGGCGGTCCGGCGGGAAGCTCGTCCGGATCGTGTCCCCGGCGGCGCGGACGAGGTCCGGGATCTTCGGGAGCATCGTCGGATCGGACAGCTTCCTGCCCAGGGCGACGAGGACCTGCTGCTGGCGGCGCGACCGGGTGAAGTCGTTGTCGCCCACGCCCTTCCGCGAGCGGACGTAGGCGAGCGCCTCCTGGCCGTCGAGGTGGTGCCTGCCGGCCGACAGGTGGAAGCCGATCGGATGGCCGTTCGTCCAGCCGCCGTAGCCCGGGTCGTCGATCGCCTTGGGATTGTCCACGTCGATGCCGCCGACGAGCTCGACCATCTTCACGAACCCGTCGAGGTCGATCGCGGCGTAGTAGTGGATCGGCACGCCGAGGAGGAACCCGAGCTCCTTCATGAGCGTGGGCAGGCCGCCGTCCGGAAACTCGCTCCGGTGGCTCTGAGCGTAGGTCATCAGCGAGTTGATCTTGCCGTAGTAGGTCCGCCCGTCCCACAGCGGCAGCCGCGAGAGGTCGCGCGGGAAGCTGAGCATCGCGACGTCCTTCGTCTCCGGGTCGATGCTCACCACGATCAGCGTGTCGTTGAGCTTCTGGCTCCGGCTGGGACCGGAGTCGATCCCGGTCAGGAGGACGTTGATCCGGGACTTCGCCGTGGTGGGCGTCGCGACGAGGATGGGACCCGGTTTCGCGGTCGTGCCGGGTGCCGCCGCGACCCCGCCGTCCGGATCCGGCACGCCCCGGAAGATGTCCGTGCCGGCCTGGTAGAACGTCCAGGTGTAGTAGCCCATGACGGCGTGGACGGCCAGGGTGGTGCCGAGCAGGACGACCACGACGGCGCCGACTGCGGGCGTGCGGATGGCCCGCCTGCCGCCCGCCGCCCCGACCGCGTCCACGATCGCAATGAGCCGCCACGCGCCGAGGAGCGCCACGAGGATGAGCGCGGTCAGGGCGAGGGACGGCGTGAACAGCTCGAGGGCGAGCTCCGGGATGCCCTGGGATGCCTGTACCCCGATCGCCGCGAAGGCGAGCGCCACCGGGACGGCGAAGACGAGGGCGGAGCCGCGCCGACCCGCATACCACTGGCCCAGCCCGGGCCAGAGGAACGACAGGAAGGCGGCGAGAGAAGGGGAGCGCTTCGCTCGACCCCCCCGCGAAACGTCAGTGTTCAAGGTCGGACGAATTTACCACGGAACCCTTCCGGCGCCCGGGCGGGCGCCCCGAGGGGGTCCCGCGACGGCCGACCACCGACAGGCCGACCGCCGCGCCTCTCGTTGCTCAGTGCCCCGCCGTCCGGGTCGCCGGGGCCGGAACTTGGCGCCGGATGAATGATTCCGGGCCCTGGGCGGTCCGGCTCGCCCGGGTCGAGGCCGCTCGGGGGTGGAACCGGGCTGTCCGGGTCGTCCGGGGCCGGAACTTGGCGCCGGCTGAATGATTCCGGGCCCTGGGCGGTCCGGCTCGCTCGGATCGAGGCCGCTCGGGGCAGCAAACCCCGGATTCATTCACTCGGCGCCAACGCGCGGGCACGGCCCGGGCCGCCTCATGGCCGAGCGGGCCGCCTCGCGGAGCGGGCCGCCTCGCCAGCCGGCCAGCCGGCCGGCCAGCCGGCCAGCCGCGCTCCCGCGCTCCCGCGCTCCCGCGGAGGCACGCGCGTCTCGGGCGCGTGTCGGGCGGCGCCCCGGGCGCGTCTCGGGCGTGACGTCGATCCCTACATCATCACCAGGCCGCCGTCGACGGCGAGGACCTGGCCGGTGATGTACGCGGCCTCGTCGCTGGCGAGGAAGGCAACCGCGCTGGCGATCTCGTCGGTCGTGCCGAAGCGAGCCAGCGGCGTGGCCGCCCGGATCTGCTCCTTGAGCGCCTCGGGCAGGTCCCGGGTGAGCTCGGTGTCCACGAACCCGGGCGCCACGGCGTTGGCGGTGATGCCCCGGCTGGCCAGCTCGCGGGCGGTGGCCTTGGTCAGGCCGATGAGCCCGGCCTTCGCCGCCGAGTAGTTCGCCTGGCCGGTCTGGCCGGCCTGGCCGGAGACGCTGGTGATGTTGACGATCCGCCCGCCGCGCGCCCTGAGCATCGGCCGGGTGACCGCCTTGGTCATGTAGAACGCCCCGAACAGGTTCGTCTCGAGGACCTCGCGCCAGGCCTCGACGCTCATCCGCATGATCAGGTCGTCGCGGGTGATCCCCGCGTTGTTGACCAGGATGTCCACCTTGCCGAAGGCCTCGAGCGTCGCCTTCACGATCGCCTCGGCGGTCTCCGGGTCCTTCACGTCGCCCTGGATCGCGAGCGCCCGCCGCCCGAGCGCCTCGACCTCACCGGCCGTCGCGGCCGCAGCCTCGGCATTGCCCCGGTAGCTGAACGCGACGTCCGCCCCCTGGGTCGACAGGCGGATGACGATCGCCCGGCCGATCCCGCGCGCCCCCCCGGTGACGAGGGCACTCTTGCCGGTCAGGTCGATCATGGGCGTCTGCTCCTTTCAGTCGAGGTGGAGGGGGCGGAGCCCCGCGCAGTCGATCGCTCGGCCGCTCGCATACAGCGCAGCGAACTCCTCGTGCGCCTCGAGCAGGTCGACCTCGTACGAGCGGAAATGCCGGGCCGAAGGTGGCCTGCCCGAAGGCTCGCAGTGGATGTGCGGAAGGTCCGGCTGGCCGGCCAGATCGTGGCGATGGTAAGCCAACCGGCTTCGATGAACACGGTCGAAGTAGTCGTACTGGTACCTGACGAGACGCCGGCCGTGGTCGTCGCGGAGCGTCACTCCTCGGGCCATGGCCACTCGGGCTCGCGATCGGCTGCCCTCATGTCGACATGCCCATGGGGCTGTTCGATGATCCGGGGCGGCGAGACGGTCTCCGGGGCGAGCATCTTGCGGACCGCCCGGTTGGGGATCCTGTACGTGCGTTCGGAGAGCTTGATCGCTTGGAGCCGTCCGGCATGCATGTAGCTCAGGATCGTGGACGGGTGCAGGCCGGCGAGGCGGGCGACCTCGGCCGGTGAGTAGAACGGCTGGTTCAGCTCGCTCGACAGATCGGCAAGTCCTGGCAGGACAACTTCGTGATTCCTCACAACCGACAAGATACCGAAGTTGTCCAGGTATCGGCATCGGCTTGTGCGTCACAGACGGTTGGAGAGTCCGCCTTGCAGAGGATTGACAGGGGCGGGGTGTGTTCCCATACTGAAACACGTGTTCCAGAACTGGACCACTCGCCTCATCCTTGAAACGGTGTCTGACATGAACCTCGGCAGCCCGCTGTCCGCGTTCAGCCCCCCACGATGGCGCGCGCCCTCGAGGTGCTCGCCGGCACCACGCGGCCGCTCACGGGCCGCGAGATCCACCGGCTCGCGGGACAGGGCGGCGTGGCGAGCATGTGGCGAACCCTTGGGCGGCTGACCGAACAGGGCATCGTCTCCGCCGACCACCGCGGCACGGCCATCTACTACACCGCCAACCGTGATCATCTGGCATGGCCGGCGATCGAGGTCCTCGTGCGGATTCGCGCCCAGCTGATTGCGCGCCTCGCCGAGACGATCAGCGCATGGGCCATCCAGCCTCGCCACGCTTCTCTGTTCGGGTCAACGGCACGAGGAGACGGCGACACCCACAGCGACATCGATCTCCTCCTTGTTCGCCCCGATGGCCTCAGTCAGGACGACGAGGACGCGTGGGAGGAGCAGGTGTCCGAGATGCGCCGGGCCGTCATCCGCTGGACCGGGAACAACTGCCAGACCTTCCAGGTTGACCGCGCGCGGCTCCTGGAGCACGTCGCTGCTCGAGATCCGCTGGTCGATGCCTGGCTCCGCGACGGGGTCGAGCTGGCAGGAACGCCGCTCACGGACTTGACCGGTGATCTTCGACGACTTCCGGTCCCGTGAGCCGGCCAAGCGGCAGGACCGCGCCATGTTCCCGGGCGGACGCTCAGAACAGGTTCCGGCGCGCCGAGGCGTTCCTCTACGTCGCCGATCTCGTCCTGGGCGAAGAGGTTGCGGCCGACGAGAACGAGGACGCCATCAATCTCTCTGGCGTGGCGGCGGCGCTTGCCGTCCTCGCCGGAATCGCCGCTGCCGATGCGGCGTGCTGCCACAGCCTGGGAGTGCGCTCCCGCGGTCAGGATCACAGGCAAGCTGCCGTCCTCCTCGGAACTGTCGTCCCTGACGGGTCAGCGATGGCATCCGATGTGGACCGTCTCCTCGACCTCAAGGACAACGCCCACTACGGCGTCCTCGGCGTGGCCCAGAAGGAAGCTCGGTCCGCAGTGGCTCGGGCCAAGCGAATCGTCACAGCCGCGAAGGCCATCCTTACCGCGCCCTAGCGCCGTTTCTGACCGAGTTTCCAATCGGCTGTGACGCACAAGGGCATCGGTACCGGAGCCTGGTGCGGGCTCCCTCGCTCGGTCCTGCTGACGCCGGAATGCACCGCCGGGATCCGCGCTCCCATCCTCCGCCGAGATCCGCAGGACGTGCGGGGCCGATGCCACCATCGCCTTGGCCCGGCGGCGCCTCGATGGCCCGCCGTCCTGCGCATGCCACGTAGGCGTACTTCACGCCTGAACTACGCAGCGGTAGGAATCCGCTGGCGGGGAGGAGACTGGCCCGCAAAGCCGGCGCCGGGATCCGGCGCCGGCTTTGCGTGTGATGTGCGTAACGTGACGTCTCCGACACGGATCGCGTCACACCTGCGCGTCAGGCGGAAGAACGGTCACCATTCTTGCAGGGAACCGGGGCGTGCTCCGGTTCGCCGGGGACGACGTCGGACAGGTCCAGCTCGACCCCCGGCACGACCGGCCGGGCGAGGACCTCGGCGAGCGCGGCGGGGGTCGGGTCGACCGAGTCCCAGTTGACCGGCAGGCGGACGGTGACGTCCTCCGGCCCGACGGCCTCGGCCAGCGCGCCCCGGGCCGGATCGGCGGTCCACTGGATCGCAACCGCCCCGGAGGTGAAGCCGGCCCCGAAGGCGACGACGACGATCCGGTCGCCGACCTTCACCCGACCTCGAATTGACCGCCTCAGCCAACGCGATCGGGATCGAAGCGGCCGAGGTGTTGCCGTACCGGTCGAGGTTGATGAACATCCGCTCCATCGGCAGGCCGAGCCCGTCGGCGACCGCCCTGATGATCCGGATGTTCGCCTGGTGCGGGATGAACAGGTCGATGTCGGCCGGCGTCATGCCGGCCTTCCCGATCGCCGCCAGGGCCGTCGAGGCCAGCGTCCGGGTCGCGAACCGGTAGGTCTCGCGACCCTCCATCCGGATGTAGTGCTCGCGCCGGTCGACCGTGGCCTGGGACGGCGGCCTCTTCGCGCCGCCGGCGGGCAGCCAGATCATGTAGGCGCCCTGCGGCTCGGTCGTCAGCTCGATCCCGAGCCCGCCGCCCGGCGAGTCCGCCGCCGACAGGACGACCGCCCCGGCCCCGTCGCCGAACAGGATGCAGGTGTTCCGGTCGGTGTAGTCGAGGAAGCGGGTGAGGAGCTCCGCCCCGATGACCAGGACGTGCGGGCCATCCCGCTGGTGATGTACGCCTGGGCCACCGAGTAGGCGTAGACGAAGCCCGAGCAGGCCGCCGAGACGTCCATGGCGAAGGCCCGGGTGTTGCCGATCGCCTCCTTGACGAGGGCGGCCGTCGAGGGCATCCAGTAGTCGGGGGTGAGGGTGGCCAGGAGGATGATGTCGATGTCGTCCGGCTCGAGCCCGGCCACGGCGATCGCCCGCTTGGCCGCGACCGCGGCCATCGACGCGGTCGTCTCGTGAGCCGCGGCGACCCGCCGCTCGCGGATCCCCGTCCGCGACTGGATCCACTCGTCGGACGTGTCGACCATCCGCTCCAGATCGGCGTTGGTCAGGACGCCGGCCGGCGCGTACCGGCCCCAACCCGTGATGTGCGCATAGCGCGCTCGGTCCGTGCTCACAGTGGCTCCACCTCGATGAGCGGTTGCTTCGCCTTCACCAGCTGGCCGGTCTCCGCCACGACGCGGACGACCCGACCGGCAAGGTCGCTCTTGATCTCGTTGAACAGCTTCATCGCCTCGATCAGGCCGATGACCTGGCCGACCACGATCTCCCCGCCGACCCGGACGTACGGCGCCGAGCCGGGGCCGGGGGCGGTGTAGAAGATCCCGGTCAGCGGCGCCTTGACCGACGGGCGGCTCGGCGGGGCATCCGGCGCGGCGCCCGGAGCCGGCGAGACGCCGCCGGACGGAGAGGTGCCGGGGGCGCCGGGGGCGGCCGAAACCGGGGCGGCGCCGGCTGCAGGCAGGGCGATCGCCGCGGGCTTGCGCAGGACGAGCCCGGTCCCGCCGACCTCGATCTCGAGCTCGGTCAGGTCGCTCCGCTCGAGCAGCCCGGTCAGCCGGTCGAGCAGCGCCAGGAGGCTGCTGTCGCCGGCATCGGGAGCCGTCCGCTCGAGCTCGTCGGTCACCCGTCGAACCTCGCGAACACGAGCGCGGTGTTCTGGCCGCCGAACCCGAACGAGTTGGACATCGCGATCCGGATCTCGCGCGACGCGGCCCGGTTGGGGGTGAGGTCGAGGCCCTCCCCTGCCGGATCCGGGTTGGCCAGGTTGATCGTCGGCGGGATCAGGCCGGTCCGGATCGCCTGGATCGTGGCGATCGCCTCGATCGCTCCGGCCGCCCCGAGGGTGTGCCCCAGCATCGACTTGTTGGCGGTCACGGCCACCTTCGGCGCGTGCTCGCCGAAGATCGTCCGGATCGCCTGCAGCTCGGCTCTGTCGCCCTCGGGCGTGGACGTCGCGTGGGCGTTCACGTGGTCGACCTCGGCGGGCGTCAGGCCGGCCTTCTCGAGCGCCCGGCAGGCCGCCCGGACCGCGCCGATCCCGCCCGGCGCCGGCAGGGTGATGTGCGACGCGTCGGCGGTCGCGCCGTAGCCGACCATCTCGGCCAGCGGCGTCGCCCCGCGGGCCTCGCGCGTGATCGAGCGCCTCGAGGACGAGGACCGCCGCGCCCTCGCCGATGACGAAGCCGTCGCGGCCCGGTCGAACGGCCGCGAGGCCGCCGCCGGGTCGTCGTTGCGGGTGGACAGGGCCTGCATGGCGCAGAAGCCGCCGACGATGGCCTCGTGGATCGCCGCCTCGACGCCGCCGGCGAGCATCGACGTCCGCATCGCCGCGCCGGATCGTCTCCCACGCCTCGCCGAGGGCGTGGCCGCCGGTCGCGCAGGCGGACACCGTCGCGAAGTTCGGCCCGAGCGGCCCGAACGCGATCGCGACCTGGCCGGCGCCCGACGTTGCGCGATGCCCATCGGGATGAAGAACGGGCTGATCCGGTCCGGGCCGCGCTCGGCCATGAGCAGGACGTTGTCGAACAGGGTGTCACGCCGCCGAGCCCCGAGCCGAGGATGACCCCGGTCCGCTCGGCGAGCTCGCCCTCGAGCCGGCCGGGCAGCCCGGCCTGGTCGAGCGCCTGGCGGGCCGCGACGAGCCCGAACTGGATGTAGCGGTCCGTCCGCCGGATGTCCTTGCGGTCGAGGACGCCGCTCGGGTCGAAGTCGCGCGACCTCGCCGGCGATCCGGGAGGTCGAGCCGGGACGGGTCGAAGGACTCGATCGTGCGGATGCCGGACCGACCGGCGACGAGCCCCTGCCCACGTGCGAGGCCACGTCGTTGCCGAGCGCGGTGACGGCGCCCATGCCGGTCACGACGACCCGCCGGGGAGTCGGCCGGCCAGGGACGCGGCGCGGTCATCGAACCAGCTTCCCGGTGCGCACCGTCGCGGCGCGGTAGACGTCGCCGGGCAGGCCGCGGGCGGAGATCGCGTTGGCGACGGCCATCGCGTCGAACTCGGTCCGGCGGATCTCCGCCCGGATCTCGTCGCCGTCGATGTCGATGAGCGCCCACGAGGCGGTCGGGTCGCCGTCGAACACGTAGCCGGCCGACTGCCGGCGTTGACGATCAGCTTCCAGCCGAGGTCGCGGACCTCCGGCAGGTGGGTGTGGCCGCAGGCGACGATCCGGGCGTCGGTGCGGGCCAGCCGCTCGATCACGATCCCGGGGTCGAGCGCCTGGTCGAAGCCGGCGGTCTGCGAGCCGGGCGAGCGCGTGGCAGACCAGGCTGAGCGTGTCGTCCGTCCTGAGCCGGCGCTCGGCGGGCAGCCGCCGGAGCCAGTCGACCCGCTCGGGCCCGATCGCGTCGTGGGCCCACTCGGCCGCGGCGCGGAACGACTCGGGGACGCCCTCGGTCATCCACGGGAAGGCGGCGGCGTAGTCGAAGTCGGCGACGGCGATGTCCGTGTTGCCCTGGACGACGACGGGCGCCGTCCGCCTCCATCTCGCGGAGGGCGTCGATCGTCGCGGCCGGCTCGGGGCCGTTGAGGACGTGGTCGCCGGCGATCAGCACCGCGTCCGGCTTGGCTGCCTTCGACCGCGGCGCGGACCGCCTCGAGGGCCACGGACGTTGCCGTGCACGTCGCCGAACAGGCGCGATGCCGGGCCATCAGCGGAGCACCGAGCGCGTCCGGGATGATGAAGCTGAGGGTCGCCTCGCAGGCGACCTCGCCGTCGACGCTGGCGACGCCCGCGGCCGCGCCCGAACCGGCCGCCGAGCTTCTCCATCGTGACCTCGAGGCGGAGCGTGTCGCCCGGGCGTGACGACCCGCTTGAAGCGGCAGTCGTCGATCCCGGCGAACAGCCCGATCCGATCGCCGAACCCGGGCTGCTTGGCGACGTAGACGCGCCATCGTCTGGGCGAGCGCCTCCACCTGGAGGACGCCGGGCATGACCGGCAGGCCCGGGAAGTGGCCCTGGAAGAACCACTCGGTCGCGGTCACGGCCTTGATCCCGACGATCCGCTTCGCCTCCGGGTCGTACTCGACGATCCGGTCGACGAGCAGGAACGGCCAGCGATGCGGGATGAGCGCCTCGATCTCGCGGGTCGTGTGGATCGTCGTCGGCGCGGGGCCGCCGGAGGCGGAGGCGGAGGCGAGCGGGTCGGCGGGGGCAGTCGAGGCCTCGGCGGCGTCCTGGTCGGTCACGGGCGGCTCCATGTGCGCTGAAGGGAAGGGCAAGTCTGACGGCTCGGGCGGGCCGCTGTCATCGGCGTTCCGCCGCGGCAAGGAAGGCGGCGCTGCCGACCCGGTCGAGCAGGTTGGTCGTCATCCGGCCCTCGAGGAAGGCCTCGTTGCGCAGGAGGGCGCGGTGGATCGACGACGTTCGTGACGAGGCCGTCGATGACCAGCTCGTCGAGGGCCGCCCGCGCTCGCTCGATCGCCGCCGCGCGGTCCGGGCCCCAGACGATGAGCTTGCCCAGGAGCGAGTCGTAGAACGGCGGGACCTCGTAGCCGGCGTACAGGTGGGAGTCCATCCGGACGCCCGGGCCGCCGGGCGCGAGGTAGCGCTCGACGACGCCGGCGCTGGGGCGGAAGTCGTGCTCGACGTCCTCGGCGTTGATCCGGAACTCGATGGCGTGGCCGCGCAGCTCGACGTCCGCCTGGCTGAACCCGAGCGGCTCGCCGGCGGCGATCCGGATCTGGGTCGCGACCAGGTCGATCCCGGTGAGCATCTCGGTGACCGGGTGCTCGACCTGGATCCGGCAGTTGATCTCGATGAAGAAGAAGTCGCCCTTGCCGTCGACGAGGAACTCGAGCGTCCCGACGTTCTCGTAGCCGGCCGCCACGACCGCCCGGATCGCCCGCTCCGCGAGGTCCGCCCGGGCGGCGGCGGAGAGGGCCGGCGTCGGGCGCCTCCTCGAGGATCTTCTGGTGCCGGCGCTGGACCGAGCAGTCGCGCTCGCCGAGGTGGACGCCGTGGCCGTACCGGTCGACCGCGACCTGGACCTCGACGTGGCGGTTGTCGTCGAGCCACTTCTCGAGGTAGAGCGAGTCGTCGCCGAAGGCGGCCTTCGCCTCGGACCGGCAGACGTTCATGGCCGCCTCGAGCTCGCGCTGCGATGCGGACCATCCGCATGCCCTTGCCGCCACCGCCCGCCGACGGCTTGATCAGGACCGGATAGCCGATCCGCTCCGCCTCCTCGAGCGCGTGGAGCGTCGTCGCGCAGCATGCCGTTCGAGCCCGGGATCGTCGGCAGGCCGTAGCCGCCGAGCAGCCGCCGGGTGGCCTCCTTGCTGGCGAACCGCTCGAGGACCTGGGCCGGCGGCCCGATGAACGTCAGGTCGTGGGCGCGCGACGACCTCGGCGAAGCCCTCGTCCTCGGACAGGAAGCCGTAGCCGGGGTGGATCGCGTCGCAGCCGGTGACGATCGCCGCGCAGATGACCGCCGGCGCCGACAGGTAGCTGCCGCTTGGCGTCCGCCGGGCCGATGCAGATCGCCTCGTCGGCGAGCTGGACGGCGAGGCTGTCGCGGTCCGCCTCGCTGTAGGCGACGACCGCCTCGACGCCCAGCGTCCGGCAGGCGCGCAGGATCCGGAGGGCGATCTCGCCGCGGTTGGCGATGAGGATCTTCCGGAACATCAGCGGTCCCCCACCCTCGGCCCTCCCTGGCCGATCCGTCGCCCGCGGCCGGCGGCGTCGACAGGAGCTCGACCAGGTGAGCTCCTGGCCGTACTCGACCGCCTCGCCGGGCTCGACGAGGCTGGCGCCGACGATCCCGTCGGCCGGCGCGACGACCTCCTGGGGGATGCCGAGCATGTCGACCGCGCCGAGTCGGATCGCCGGCCCGCACCCGCGATCCCGGGGCGGATGTCCGCCTTCGGCTGGTAGAAGCCGACGGCCGGCGAGGTGGCCACGGCGCGGAACGGGTCACGGCCGGAGGCGTGGTCCGTCGCGGAGCGGCCGTGGCCGTGACCGTCCGCGGCGTCGGCCGGTGGCGGCGTCGCCGAGCCGTCCCGGTCCCACGGGCGTCAGCGTCGGGCGGCGCGGGCTCCGCCGGGGCGCCCCGGGTCGCCCCGGCGGAACGACCCGGTCGGTCGGTCGCCCGTCGCCCGTAACCGGGACCGTCGTCGGCGGGGCGGCGGAGGCGGACCTGCCAGTCGTCCTCGCGGACCTCGATCTCGCCGAGGCCGCTCGCCCCGAGCTTGGCGATGAGCGCCGGCAGCAGCTCGCCGGCCAGCCGGTCGATCGCGGCATGGTCGGCCAGCCGCTCGGCGGCGTCGCGCTCGCGATGGCCCGGCTGGTGATCGCCCGGCTCGTGATGGCCCGTCTCGTGATGGTCCATGGATCAGACCTCCTCGCGGGCGGGCGGCTCGTCGCGCGAGCGACCGGCGACGGGATACGGCAGCGCCGGCCGGCCGCCCGGATCGACAGGTCGCGCAGCCGGTCGGCCAGGCCGCGGCCGCTCCGGCGGCGGAGGCCCCTCGGCGACGGCCGCGACTCAGTGTACGGGCCGAGCGCCCGGTAGCGACGGTAGCGGGCCTCGACGAGCTCGTCGAGCGGCCGAGCGCTCGAGCGCGCTCGAGCTGCTCGACGATCGACGGCCTTGAGGCGGCGCGGCGGTCTCGGCGTGGTCGGCCTGGGCGCCGCTCGCCGGGCTCGGGCACGACGAGGTCGACGACGCCGAGCGCCTGCTGGTCGGCGGCCGTCATCTTCATCGCCAGCGCGGCCGTCGGCGGCCTCGTCCGGCGTCCGCCACAGGATCGAGGCGCAGCCCTCGGGGCTGATCACCGAGTAGACCGCGTTCTCGAGCGCGATCACGACGTCGCCGACGGCGATCGCGAGCGCCCCGCCCGAGCCGCCCTCGCCGGTGATGACCGCGACGATCGGCGTCCGCAGGCGGCTCATCAGGCCGATCGAGCGGGCGATCGCCTCGGCGATGCCGCGCTCCTCCGATTCCGGGCCGGGATGGGCGCCCGGGCACGTCGACGAAGGTGACGACCGGCAGGCCGAAGCCGCTCGGCGAGCTCCATGACCCGCATCGCCTTGCGGTAGCCCTCGGGGTGGGGCATCCCGAAGTTGCGCCGGATGTTCTCCTCGGTGTCGGCGCCCTTCTGCTGGCCGATGACGACGACCCGCCGGCCGTCGATCCGGGCGAAGCCGGCGACGATCGCCGCGTCGTCGCCGAACAGGCGGTCGCCGTGGAGCTCGACGAACTCGTCGGCCATGCGCCGCGACGAGCTCGAGGGTGCGCGGCCGGCGCGAGGTTGCGGGCGAGCTGGACGCGCGCCCAGACGGCCTCGCGTCGGGTCGGTGACGCGTCGGCTCGGCCGCGTCGCGGCGGCGCGCCCCGGGCGCCCGGCCGCGACCGCGTCCCGGCGCCGACCGGCCGAGCGATGCCGGTCGACCACGGCCGCGCTCGCCGCCGGCGGTGCCGACCGGCCGCTCGCTCGAGCCGTCGTCCGGCATGACCCGGTCGGCGAGCGTCGCACAGGAACGACAGCGGCCGGAAGGCCGGCACCGACGGCCGTCGTCCGAGGGCCGTCGGCGCGGCGGTGCCCGCGGGCGGAGGAACGCGAGGAGCGCGGCGACCTCGCGCCCGGAGCTCGGCGCGGTGGACGACCCGGTCGACGAAGCCGTGGCTCGAACAGGAACTCGGCGCGCTGGAAGCCGGCCGGCAGCTCCTGCGGCGATCGTCCCGGCGGCCACCCGCGCGCCGGCGAACCCGATGAGCGCGTTCGGCTCGGCGAGGTTGACGTCGCCGAGCGCCGCGAACGAGGCGAACACGCCGCCGGTCGTCGGGTCGGTCAGGACGCAGATGAACGGGACGCCGGCGGCCCGCAGCCGCTCGAGCGCCGCGACGGTCTTGGCCAGCTGCATCAGCGCGAGCGTGCCCTCCTGCATCCGGGCGCCGCCCGACGCGCGGACACGATGATGAGCGGGATGCGCGCCTCGAGGGCGTGCTCGGCGGCCCGGGTCACCTTCTCGCCGACGACCGCGCCCATCGAGCCGCCCATGAACCCGAAGTCCATGACGCAGATCGCGACCGGCCGGCCGCCGATCGTGGCCGTCCCCCAGACCGCCGCGTCGCGCATCCCGGTCGCGAGCTGGGCGGCCGCGACGCGGTCCGGATACGCCTTCTGGTCGACGAACCCGAGCGGATCCACCGACTGGAGGCCGGCGTCGCGCTCCTGCGAACGTGCCCGGGTCGAGCGAGCTGCTCGAGGCGGGCCGCCGCCGACAGCCGGAAGTGGTGGCCGCAGGTCGGGCAGACCCGCAGGGCCTTGTCGAGCTGCTTGTTGAACAGCATCTCCTCGCACGACGGGCACTTCGTCCAGAGGTCCGGCGGGTAGACGTCGCGGCGCGGGCGGAACGACGGCAGCTTGATCGGCATCAGGCGAGCCTCGGCCGGTCGCGACGGCGCGGGCGGCGCGGGCGCTCGGGTCATCGGGTCCGCGGGCCGGCTGAGCCGCCAGGCGACGAAGGCGGCGCCGGCGATCGACAGGGCGGCCGAGGTGAGCGCCCCGCCGATGAGGAGCGGCCGGCGGGCAGCCCCCCGGGCGCCTCCGGCCGGGTCGGGTCGAGCAGGTCGAGGTCGGCGAGGTCAACGTCGGCGAGGTCCGGGCGGGCGAGGTCCGGGAGCCCGGCCCGGTCGGGCCAGCCCGATCGGCGCGGCGTCACGCTCCGCGCCGGCGGCCGCGGCCAGGCGCATCCGCGCGGCGGCCTCGCGCGAGCCGGGCGGCCAGGCGCTCCTCGAAGCGGAACGACGGGTGGACCCGGGCGAGGTCGCGCGCGCAGGCGGGCGGCGGCCATGCGACGGCCGGGTCGAGGCCGACGGACGGCTGGGCGCGTCCGTCGCGCCGCCGGTCCCGGGCGGACGAGCAGCGACTCGAGGTAGCGGTCGGTGACGAGCGCCTCGATCTCGGCGCCGTCGCGCCGGCACGGACAGGTCACCGACGCGCGGCCGCCGAGGTCGCGCGCGACAGCGCGCAGGCCGCGGTGGATCAGGACCCGGACGGCGCCCTCGGAGCGGCCGAGGATCCCGGCGATCTCGGCGGTCGACATCTCCTCGACGAAGCGCAGGACGAGCGCCCGGCGCCGATCGTCGGGCAGCCGGCCCGACGGCCGCCCAGGCGGCGGCGGCCTCGTCGCGGTCGGGCGGCGCCGCGCTCGACGTCGAGCGGGTCGGCCACGACGCGCGGCCGCCTCGAGCGGCGCCTCCGGATGGCGGCGCCGGCCGCGCCGCGCGTTGGCCACCACGTTCCGGGCGATCTGGAAGAGCCAGACCCGGAACGTGGACGCGCCCTCGCCGTCGGCCGGCCGGGCTCGCTCCTCGAAGCGCGCCAGGGCGGCCAGGGCGAGCAGGAACGTCCGCTCGGTGGCGTCCTCGGCCTCGTGGTGGTCGCCGAGCTCGTAGTAGGCGTAGCTGTACACCTGGGCGAGGTACTTCCGATAGAGGGCGTCGAACCGGGCCGGGTCGCGCAGGGCGGCCTCGACGAGCGGTCGGTCGCGGTCGAGATGGACGAGCCGGCGGTCCTCCCCCGCCGTCACCTTCCTGAACACCGGACGGGCCATCGCGTTACACCCCGTCCCGCGCGTCGCGCGGTCGGCCGTGCGCGCGATCGCCGTCGCGCGAGCCGCGCAGGTGGACGATCTCGCCGGCCAGGACGGTCGCTCGCCGCCCGGCGCCGCCGGATCCTCGACGACGAGCGCCGCCGCTCGGCGACGTCGACGCCGAGCGCGCGGACGACCGCCCAGGTGCCGTCCGGCGCGTCGAGCCGGACCGGCCGGCCGTTCGTCAGCTGGCGCTCGATCCAGTCGGCGACGTCGAACCGCCCCGCCGCGGAGGGCCTCGATGCGGGCCTCGAGCCGGGTCGAGGAAGGCGTCGAGCAGGAGCGCGCGAGTCGACCGGCCGGCCGCCCGACGCCTCGCGCAGCGAGGTCATCGTCGGCGCCAGCTCGGGCGGGAAGTCGGCCGGCGCCCAGTCGGCGTTCAGGCCGATCCCGACGACGCGCGCGCGGGTCGTCCGTCCCGAGGCCCGATCGGTCTCGCCGAGGACGCCGGCGAGCTTGCGCACGTCGCCGGCCGCCGGATCTCGACCACGAGGTCGTTGGGCCACTTCAGGCGGATCGAGCCGGTCCGCAGCCCGGCGACCTCCTCGGCCGCGTCGGCCATCGCCAGCGCGACGGTCGCGGCCAGCCGCCAGGCGCGGTCCGGGGCGAGCCAGGTCGGGCGGAAGCCGAGCGAGCAGAGCAGCGCCGGCGCCCGGCGGCGCGGTCCACGTCCGGCCCTCCCGGCCGCGGCCGGCGGTCTGCTCGTCGGCGACGGCCAGGCAGACCTCCGGCGTCCCGGCCTCGAGCCAGGCGCGGACGACGTCGTTCGTCGAGCCGACGCTCGCGAAGCGCTCCGTGCGGGAGATGGAACGGGCGTCTGCGGCCACGGCCAGGATCAGCCCGCGCGCGCGGCCGACGCCGATGCTCCCGCGGTCCCGGCGATCGACTCGGGCTGCTCGAGCTCGAACGCGGCGTGGAGGGCGCCGAGGGCCGTCTCGAGTGTCGTCCTCGGCGATCATGCAGGTGATCCGGATCTCGGAGGTCGAGATCATCTCGATGTTCACGCCCGCGTCGGCCAGGGTCGCCGAACATCCGCGGCGGCGTAGCCGGGCGCGTTCTGGATCCCGGCGCCGACGATGGTGACCTTGGCGACCGAGGCGTCCGTGGTGATCTCGCGGGCGCCGAGCTCGCGGGCGACCGGCTCGAGGATCCGCTTGGTCCGGGCGAGCTCGCCCCGGCCGATCGTGAAGCTCATGTCGGTCATCCCGCCGTGGCTGACGTTCTGGACGATCATGTCGACGCTGATGCCGGCCTCGGCCAGCGGGGCGAAGATGACGTGGGCGATGCCCGGCCGGTCCGGCACCGCGACCACGGTGACCTTGGCCACGTTTCGGTCGTGGGCCAGGCCGCGGACCTTGTTGCGCTGCTCCACGAGCGGGTCCTCCTTGATCAGCGTCCCGGGCGCGTCCTCGAACGAGCTGAGGACCTCGATGACGACGTCGTTGACCCAGCCGAGCTCGACCGCCCGGACCTGCATGACCTGGGCGCCCTGGTGGGCCAGCTCGAGCATCTCCTCGTAGCCGATGACCTCGAGCTGGCGGGCGTCGGGGACGATGCGCGGGTCCGCGGTGTAGATGCCCTTCACGTCGGTGAAGATCTGGCAGCGATCCGCGGCCAGTCGCGCCGCGAGGGCGACCGCGGTCGTGTCCGAGCCGCCGCGGCCGAGGGTGGTCGTCTCCGCCTTGTCGGCGTCCGGCGCGCTCTGGCCCTGGAACCCGGCGACGATGACGACCTTGCCGTCCTCCAGCTCCCGGCGGACGCGGGCGGGGTCGACGTTGGCGATCCTGGCCTTGCCGTAGCGGCCGTCCGTCTTGATCCCGGCCTGGGCCCCGGTCAGGCTGATGGCCCTGATGCCCAGCGCATGGAGGGCCATCGAGACGAGCGTGGCGCTCTGGTGCTCGCCGGTGGCGAGCAGCATGTCCAGCTCGCGGCTGTCCGGGTCGTCCGTGATCGCGGCGGCGAGGGCGAGCAGCTCGTCCGTGGTGTCGCCCATCGCGCTGACGACGACGACGAGGTCCGAGCCGTTCGCGCGCTCACGGGCGATCCGTCGCGCGACGCGCTTGATCCGGTCCGCTCCGGCGACCGACGAGCCGCCGAACTTCTGGACGACGAGGGGGGCTGACACGGCGGGATTGTACCAGCGGGTCCCCGAGTGGCCGGTTCGGGGACCGTTCGGGGGGTGGCGCTGCGCACGCGGCGTTGCGCCCAGGACAACCGATCCGGGGTGCAGCTCGTCGATCCTGCCGGTCTCGACCGTCTTGTTGCCCACCCGGCAACGAACCAGGGTCGAGGAGCCCGCCGGCGACGTCCTTGACGGTCGCCACCGCGATCTGTTGCCGGGAGCGCAACGGCAGCTCGCGGGTGGGTCCGGGGCGGGTCCCCCTCGCCGTTTGCGTCACGCACACGAACGTGACGTGTCGGACATCGTATTGGTCGCAACCGTTACGCACGTCACACGCAAACCGGGCGGTTCGGAGAGTGGCTCGGGGGCGGCCCCGGGGGGGCTCGGGGGAATGGGCCGGGCGATCAGCGCTTGAACGTGGCCCAGCCGACCAGGATCGTGATGGCGACGAGGACGAAGAAGATCGGGAGGCCGCCCGGCATCATCCGGCCGATCGTGTTGAGTGTGCTGAAGATGGCTGCGATGGAGTTCGCGACGAGCCCACCGATCCCCTGCCCGATCGCGTCGACGAAGTCGCCCATGCCCAGAGTGTCGGTCATGGCGTCAAGCGGCCCGGCCCCGGTATCCAGCGGCACCGTCCGGCTTCGCATGAGTGGCACTCATGCCGGGAGACCGAACCGTGCGTGCCTGCAGCGCGACGCCGCGGGTGCCCGGGCAGATCAGCACGGGTTCCCGGCTTCGCATGAGTGCCACTCATGCCGGGGGCTGCGGCGGGTTGGGTGCCCCGGCGGAGCGGCGGGTTGGGTGCCCCGGCGGAGCGGCGGGTTGGGTGCCCCGGCGGAGCGGCGGGTTGGGTGCCCCGGCGGAGCGGCGGGTTGGGTGCCCGGCGTCAGGTCCGCGCGACGATCGCGGCGCCGGCGTTGCGGGGGGCGATGACGGCGACCCGACCGGGCAGGTCCATGTCCGCGGCGACGGCGGAGAAGGCCGCTTCGATCCGGTGGATCGCCCCGACCCGGTCGGTGAACGCGATGACCGTGGAGCCCGCCCCGGACAGGCACGCCCCGAGCGCGCCCGCATCCCGGGCCGCCTCCACGAGTCGCGGCAGCTGCGGGTAGACGGCGGCCCGGTACGGCTCGTGGAGCCGGTCCACGGTCAGGAGGCGGATGAGGTCCATCCGGTGGCCGGCGATCCCGGCGACCCCGATGGCGACCCGCCCCAGGTTGGCCACCGCGTCCGCGAGCGGCACCGTCTCGGGCAGGGCCCGGCGCATGGCCTCGGTCGGCAGCCGAAGGTCCGGGATGAAGGCGACGCAGCGCAGGTCGCGCGGGACGTCGAACCGGATCGACTCGACCGCCCCGTCGGCCGCCGCGCTCACCACGAAACCGCCCAACAGTGCCGCGGCTGCGTTGTCCGGGTGACCCTCGATCTCCGTCGCCAGCCGCACGAGCTCACCCGGGGAGAGCGTGTCCCCGGACAGCGCGTTGCCCGCCACGAGGCCGCCGACCGTCGCCGCCGCGGACGACCCGAGGCCGCGCGCGAGCGGGATCCGGTTGTGCATCGAGATCCGCCAGCCGACGCCCTCGGGCAGCTCCCCGCGCGCCGCCACGAGCGCCGCCTCGAGCCCGCGGACGAAGCGGTTCTCGCGGTCCTCGGTCAGCTCGTCCCGGCCCTCGCCCTCGATCGTCCAGCTCGATCTCGCCCCGGCTCCAGCCGCGGACCTCCACCTCGATCCGGTTGATCATGTCGAGGGCCACGCCGAGGCAGTCGTAGCCGGCGCCGAGGTTGGCGGTCGTCGCCGGAACCTCGACGGCGATCCGCCGCCCGTCGAGCTCCGCCAGCCAGTTCGCGACCATCGTTATCGTTCCTCCTACCAGCCGAGCACGGCGGCGACCGCGTCGGTCGTCGGCCCCGCCTCGAGAACGCCACGGACCTGCGCCTCGGCCGTGTGTGGGTCCTTCAGCCCGTTGCCGGTCAGGACGCACGACGATCGTCGTGTCCCGCTCGACCCCCAGGCGGCCCTCCCGGGCGAGCTTGGCCACCCCGGCCAGGCTGGCCGCCGACGACGGCTCGCAGAAGACGCCCTCGAGCCGGGCGACGTCGCGGTAGGCGGCCAGGATCTCGTCGTCGGTGACCGCCTCGATCCGCCCGCCGCGACTCGTCGCGGGCGGCGATCGCCTTCGTCCCAGCGACGCCGGATTCGCCGATCCGGATCGCCGTGGCGATCGTTTCGGGCGCCTCGACCGGATGGCCGAGGACGATCGGCGCGGCGCCGGCGGCCTGGAACCCGAACATCGCGCGGCAGCGCGTCCGATGATCCCGGCCGCGCGCGTAGTCGCCGAAGCCGGCCCAGTAGGCGCTGATGTTGCCGGCGTTGCCGACCGGGATCGCCAGGACGTCCGGCGCCCGGCCGAGGTCGTCGCAGACCTCGAACGCGCCGGTCTTCTGGCCCTCGAGCCGGTGCGGGTTGACCGAGTTGACCAGGGTGATCGGGTGGTCGTCCCGCTCGGCGAGCTCGCGGACGATCCGGAGGGCGGCGTCGAAGTTGCCCTCGACCGCCACGACCCGCGCCCCGGCGATGAGCGCCTGGAGAAGCTTGCCCATGGCGATCTGCCCCCTGGGCAGGACGACGACGACCTCCAGCCCGGCCGCCGCGCCGTAGGCCGCCGCCGAGGCCGACGTGTTGCCGGTCGAGGCGCACACGATCGACCGGGCGCCCGCCTCGAGCGCCTTGGCGACAGCCACGACCATCCCGCGGTCCTTGAAGCAGCCGGTCGGGTTGGCGCCCTCGAACTTGAGGTGGAGGTTCGGCAGGCCGAGCACCCGGCCCAGGTTGCGCGCGTGGATGAGCGGCGTGAACCCCTCGCCCAGGGTGAGCGACGGAGTCGCGTCGGTGATCGGCAGGAAGCGCCGGTAGCGCTCGACCAGGCGCGGTCGGGCGGCGGACGCGGAGCGGAAGTCGGTCATCGGCGTTGGCCCGTCAGTCATCGATCGGAAAGAGCGTCGCGTCGACGCCCGCGGCGGCGAGGCCGGCGCGGAGCTCGTCGAGCGGCTGGGCGGTGGCGATGAAGCCGCCGGCACGGGCCGCCTCGATCTCGACCTGGTCGCGGACGAGCTGCTCGGGGAGCGTGGTCGCGAAGAAGCGACGGCGCGGGGCGTCGTCGACGGCGGCCGGGATGGCGGGGCCGATCGCGGGCGGCAGGCCCGCCCAGGTACTGGCATCGCTGCGGGCCACCGCGAGGAGGTCTCCCAGGACCGCACTGCTCGTCGGGCCACCCCCGGCGCCGGGACCGGAGAACGCGACCCGGCCGACCGGCTCGCCGTCGATCTCGACCCGGTTAAGGACGCCACTTGTCTGCCCCAGCGGGCTCGCGGCGAGGACGGCGGTCGGGACGACGGACGCGGCGATCGAGCCGTCCGGGCCGCGCCGCGCCGTCGCGATGAGCTTGAGGACGAGGCCATGGGCGGCGGCCGCGGCGACCTCCTCGACCGTGACCCCGGTGATCCCCGGTCGGCCGGGGCCGTCGACGGCCGGCGGGCGGCGCTCCACGGAGGCCGGATCGAGCCACGCGCCGAAGGCGAGCCGGGCGAGGATGACGAGCTTGTTCACCGCGTCGTCCCCCTCCACGTCGCCGGCCGGGTTCGCCTCCGCGTAACCGGCCGCCTGGGCCGCCGCCAGGACGTGGACGTAGGCCCGGCCCTCGTCCGCCATCGCGCTGAGGATGAAGTTCGTCGTGCCGTTGACGATCCCGCGGACCGCGTCGATCCGGTTCGCCGCCAGCTCCGCGGCGAGCGGGCCCAGGACGGGGACGCCGCCCGCGACCGCCGCCTCGAACCGGAGCGGGATGCCGGACCGCCGGGCGGCCGCCTCGAGGGCCGGCCCGTGGTGGGCGATGACGTGCTTGTTGGCGGTGACGACCGGCTTGCCCGCCCCGAGCGCGGCCGCGATGAGCGTCCGGGCCGGCTCGTCCCCGCCCATCAGCTCGACGACGACGTCCACCTCCGGCGAGGCGACCAGGTGGGCCGGGGCGTCGGTCAGGAGCTCCGCCGGGAGGCCCTGCGCGCGGGCCCGCTCCACGTCCCGGACGACGACCCCGACGAGCGTCAGCGGCGCCCCGTCAGCCGAGGCAAGCCGCTCCGGGAACGCCTCGAACGCCCGGACGACCTCGCGCCCGACCGTCCCCGCGCCGAGCACGCCGACCCGCAGCGGCGCGCGGCTCATCGGCTGGCTCGGACGTGGCTGGACATCGGCCGAATGGTAGCCGACCGACGCCGATCGGCGGCGCGGATCAGGCGCGGCGGCGGCGCGTGATGACCCGGGCAACCCCGGCGCCTCCGGCTCCCTCCCCGCCCGCGATCACCACCACTCATCGAACCGCGCACAGCCGAGCGTGACCGGTCGGCCGGATCGGCGTTCCTGGCCACCCGGTCACGCTCTTTCATGCCGAGACCGATGAGTGGTACTCATCAGGCCTGGGGCGGGGGCGAGAGCCGGGGTCGGGTGGGGGCGGGGCGGGGGGCGGGGGCGCTCCGGCGTGCTGCCACGGGCGGCCACTCCCAGTGGACGCTGGGCTGATCTGCACGCTCGGCCCACGGCCCGGATGGGGTTCTGGGCGGATGGCCACGCTCGCTGAATGCGTCCGCGACCACTGGTAGTGGACGACGCGCTGCCACGGGCGGCCGGGTCCGGGCAGAGGCGGGAGTGGGGGCGGGGCGGAGGCGGTGGGAGGCGGCGGCGCGGGGCGGCCGTCGGCCCGGGTTCCACGTCGGGCATCGGTCGCAGTCCTCACTCGAGCGTGATGCCCCCGAGGCGATTGTGGCGAGCCGACCGGCGACCGGACAAGGTCGTCCGCTACACTCGCGAGCCATGACCATCCAGCTTGCCCCCGCGCCCGCTCCGATCGCGGCGCCCGCCCCACGCCCGCGGATCTTCAGCGGGATCCAGCCGTCCGGGATCGTCCACCTGGGCAACGACCTGGGGGCGATCCGGAACTACGTCAAGCTGCAGTACGAGTACGAGGCGATCTACTGCATCGTCGACTACCACGCGCTGACGAGCACCCACGATCCGGACACCCTGCGCGCCCGGACCCGCGAGATGGCCTGCTCGCTGCTGGCCCTCGGCCTGGACCCCGAGCGCTGCACCCTGTTCGTCCAGAGCCACCGCCCGGAGCACACCGAGCTGGCCTGGCTGCTCGCCACGGTGACCCCGGTCAGCTGGCTCGAGCGGACGCCCGACCTACAAGGAGAAGAAGCAGCTCCAGCCCGACGACATCAACCACGGCCTGCTCACCTACCCGGTCCTGCAGGCCGCCGACATCGTCATCTACAAGGCCTCGCTCGTGCCGGTCGGCAAGGACCAGGCGGCCCACCTGGAGCTGTCGCCGCGAGATCGTCCGGGCGTTCAACGCCCGCTACGGCGAGACGTTCCCGGAGCCGCAGGCCGTCTTCACCGAGGCGCCCATCGTGCTCGGCACGGACGGCGTCCGGAAGATGAGCAAGTCGGTCGGCAACACGATCGACATCTTCGCCTCGCCGGAGGTCGTGCGCAAGCAGGTCATGTCGATGGTCACCGACACGAAGCGGATCCTGCGCACGGACCCCGGCCGCCCCGAGGTCTGCAACGTCTGCCAGCTCCATCGATCCTTCGGCGACGACTACGAGGAGATCTGGGACGGCGAGCGGACCGCCCGGACCGGCTGCGTCGACACGAAGAAGCTGCTCGCCGAGCGGATCATCGGCGCACTACGCGCGAGCCGCGGGAGCGCTACCTCGAGCTGATGGCCGACCCGACCCGGGTCGAGGAGATCCTGGCCACCGGCGCCGAGCGCCTCCGCCCCAAGGCGGAGGCGACGATGGCCGAGGTCCGCGAGCGGATGGGCCTCCGGTGACCGAGCCGGGTCCCGCCGAGCGAGACCGCCCCGAGGATCTCGCCCGTCCGGCGGCGATCTTCCCCCTGTCGGGCCGGCAGGCGCGCCTCGTCGACCTCCTCCTCGGGCTCGCCGCGGTCGCCCTGGCGATCGTCGTCGTCGGGCTGCTCGGCCGGATCTTCTTCGACTTCGGCGACGTCATCCTGACGTTCTTCCTGGCCTGGCTCATCGCGTTCATCCTCAGCCCGGTCGTGCGCGGCATGATCCGGCTCATTCCCGGCCTGCCGCGGGTCGTCGCCGTGGCCGTGGTCTACGTCGTGCTCATCGGGGTGACGCTGAGCCTGACGATCTTCGTCGCCCAGACGCTCGTCGTCTCGATCTCGGAGTTCGTCGCGTCCGTCCCACAGCTCGTCGCGAACCTCCCGACGATCCTCCGGCCGGTCCAGGAACGGCTCCAGGCGTTCGGCTTCGGGCAGGTCGACGTGGTCGCGGCGGCCCGGCAGGTGCTGGGCTACCTGAGCGAGTCGGCGTCCGCCCTCGTGGGCCCGCTGCAGTCGTTCGCGGTGGCTAGCCTGGGCGCGGTGGGGACGCTCCTCATCGTGACCATGCTGTCGGTCTACATGGTCATCGACCAGGAGGCCATCCAGGCGTTCATCTTCCGGCTCGTGCCGGTCGGGCAGCGCGAGGACTTCGGGCATCTCGAGCAGGCGGTGTCGCGCTCGTTCGGGGGCTTCCTGCGCGGGCAGGCGCTGATCGGCGTGCTGTACGGAACCGTGGCCCTGGCGGCCTCGGCGCTCCTCGGGCTCGACTTCATCGCGGTCACCACGGCGGCCGCGGGGATCCTCATGGCGATCCCCTTCTTCGGGCCATTCGTGGCCTGGGCGCCGCCGGTCATCGTGGCGGTGTTCACCAGCCCCGGCCTGATCGTGCCGACCCTGGCGATCATGGGCATCGGCTGGTTCGTGGTGATGAACCTCCTCCAGCCACGGCTGATGTCGGGCGCGGTCGGGCTCCACCCGATCGTCGTCCTCGGCGCGGTCATCGTCGGCTCGAAGGTGGGCGGCGTGGCCGGGGCGATCTTCGGCATCCCGATCGCGGCCGTGGCGGCGTCCCTCTTCTTCCACTACCTCGAGATCTACGGCGGCCGGCCCCCCGTCGCGGAGCGGGCGGCGCGCCGTCTCGAGGGCCGCGAGGGCCGCCCCATCCGGGTCCCCCGCGAGCCCCAGCCCGGCGTGGACGCGGACGTCCCCGAAGAGGGCTGACCGGGCCGACCGGCGATCCGATCGATCCGATCGAACCGATCGCATCTAGCGCCGGCGCTTCCTCCAGTCGGACAGGATCTCGCGCGCGGCATTCTGGCCCGGCTGGCCGGTGATGCCGCCGCCCGGGTGGGCGCCCGAGCCGGCCAGGTAGAGGCCGTCAACCGGAAGCCGGTAGCGGGCGTGGCCGAACAGCGGCCGCCAGACGAAGAAGCTGTCGAGCGACGGTTCCGCGTGGTAGAGGTGGCCGCCGGTCAGGCCGTAATCGCGCTCGAGGTCGAGCGGGGTCAGGACCTGGCGCGCGGTGACGAGCGCGCCGAGCCCCGGCGCGTAGGCCTCGAGCGTCCGCACGGCGAGGTCGCCGAGCTCGTCCCGCCGGTCGTCCCAGCTCCCCTCGCGCAGGGCGTACGGGGCGTACTGGAGGTGGATGCTCATGACCTGCGTGCCGGCCGGAGCGCCGGCGACGAGGCTCGGGTCGACCAGCGACGGGATGGTCGCCTCGAGGTACGGGGCGTCGCTGAGGCGGCCGTACTTGGAGGCGTCGAAGGCGCGCTCCACGTAGTCGATCCCGGGGGCGACCACGATCCGGGCCCGGAGCCGCTGCTCCGCGTCCGCGCCGTCGCCGGCGGCCGTGAAGCGCGGCGTGCCGGACAGCGCGAGGTTGACCCGGGCGACCGTGCCCGGCGTGCGGATGTTGCCGGCCCGCCAGCCCAGCCCGGGCCCCAGGACGACCGGGTCGACGAGCGTGGTCAGGACCCGCTTCGGGTCGGCGCCCGCGACGACGATGCGGGCCGCGATCTCCTCACCCGAGGCGAGCGTGACGCCGGTCGCGCGGCCGTCGACGGTGGTGATCGCGACGACCTCCGCGCCCGTCCGGATCTGGCCGCCGGCCGCCCGGACCGCGCCGGCCAGCGCGCTCGCCAGCGCGCCGGGGCCGCCCTTCGCGTAGACCGTCTGGCCGGCCGCGCCGCCGTCGTTGCCGGCCGAGTCGTTGAGGAAGACGCTGGTCGTCCCGGCCGACCAGGGGCCCATCGCCGTGCCCTGGATGCCGCGGGCGGCGAGCACGCCCCGGAGCGCGTCCGTCTCGAACGCCTCGGCCACGAAGTCGGCGATGGCCATCGGCAGGACCCGCAGGACCGCCCGCGAATCGGCCTTGCCCAGGCCCTTGAACGCCCGGCCGAGCCTGAGGCCGGTGAGGGCGTCGCCGACGCCCGGGGACTTCACGTCGGGCGGCGTTGCCGCATTCAGCTCGGCGAGGAACTTCCCGAGCGAGCGGACGAGCCGGTCGAAGTCGGCGTAGGCCCCCGCGTCGTGCGCGGACAGCGGCCGGAGGGCGTCGGCGGTGCGGGCCAGGTCGGACCACAGGGTGATCGCCCGGCCGTCCGGCTGAGGCGCGAAGACCCGGACATCGGGCGCGACGAGGCTGAGCCCGTGGGCGCGCAGGTCGAGCTCGCGGACGATCGACGGGCGGAGCCGGCCGACCGTCTGGGCGACGCCCGGCGCGCGGACGCCGGGGGCGATCTCGACGGTGTCGGCGATCCCGCCGACGCGCTCGCGGCGGTCGAGGACGAGGGTGTGCAGGCCGGCCTTCGCGAGGTAAGCCGCGGCGACAAGGCCGTTGTGGCCGGCGCCGACGACGACGGCGTCGTAGGTCGGGGTGGTCGGCGGGGTCGGCGGGGTCGGCGGGGAGCGCATCGGTCAGGCCACCTTCCGGCTGCCGCGGGCCTTGATGACCTCCATCGCGGCGATCCGCCCGTTGGCGCCCATGATCCCGCCGCCCGGATGGGTCGCCGAGCCGCACAGCCAGAGATCCCGCACCGGGGTCCTGAACCGGGCGTAGCCGGGGACGGGGCGGTTGAAGAAGAGCTGCTCCAGGCTGAGCTCGCCCTGGAAGATGTTGCCCTCGGTCAGGCCGATCGTGCGCTCCATGTCGAGCGGGGTGAGGACCTGGCGGTGCAGGATGATGTCGCGGATGTTGGGGGCGACCTCGGCGATCCGGTCGATGACCGCGTCGCCGAACGCCTCGCGGTTGTCGTCCCAGGTCCCCAGGCTCGGGTCGAGCTTGTACGGGGCGTACTGGACGAAGCAGCTGATGACGTGCTTGCCGGGGGGCGCCATCGACGGGTCGACCAGGGTCGGGATGATCATGTCCATGTACGGGCGCCGGCTCCAGCGGCCGTACTTCGCGTCGTCGTAGGCGCGCTCCATGTCGTCCACGCTGGCGCTGAAGCTGATCGCGCCGCGCAGGTGCTCACCCTCGCCCGGCAGGCAGGTGAAGTCCGGCAGCCGATCGACCGCCATGTTGACCTTGCCCGACGAGCCGCGGAACTTGAACCGGCGGACCTCCGCCTCGAACTCGGGCTCGAGGGTCCCGGGTTCGATCAGCCCCAGGAAGGTCAGCTTCGAGTCGACCGAGCTGAGGACCGACGTCGCCCGGATCTCCTCGCCGGACTCCAGGACGACGCCGACGGCCCGGCCGTCCTTGACCAGGATCCGCTCGACCGGCGCCTCCATCCGGATCTCCGCGCCGGCCTCGCGCGCCGCGCTGCCGATCGCGTTGGAGATGCCCCCGGTCCCCCCCTTGGGGATGCCCCAGGCCCGGAAGGCGCCGTCGATCTCGCCCATGTAGTGGTGCAGGAGGACGTAGGCCGTGCCCGGCGACTGGACGCCCTGGTACGTGCCGATGATCCCGGACGCGGACATCGTGGCGATGAGCGGGTCCGTCTCGAACCACTGGCGCAGGAAGTCCGTGGCGCTCATCGTCATCAGCTGGACGAAGACCGCCTGCTGCTTCTCGGGCAGCTTCTGGAACGCCCGGACGAGACCACCGAGCGGGGCGAACTGGCGCGGATCGAGGCCGGTCATGTCCGGCGGGACCATGCTCAGGATCGGCTTGATGAACTTGGCCATCTCGACCATCAGCTGGCCGTACTCCTCGTACGCCTCGGCGTCGCTGAGCGACCATCGGCGCAGCTCGCGGATCGTCCGGCCGTGGTCGTTGACCCGCCAGAGGTAGTTGTCCTTGAGGGGGGTGAACGTGCCGTCGAGGGGCAGGATGTCGAGGCCGTGGCGGGGCAGGTCGAGCTCGCGGATGATCTCCGGCCGGAGGAGGCTGACGACGTACGAGGCGACCGAGAAGCGGAAGCCCGGGAAGACCTCCTCGGTCACCGCCGCGCCGCCGAGGACGTGGCGCTTCTCGAGGACCAGCGTCTTCATCCCGGCCCGCGCCAGGTAGGCCGCGCTGACGAGGCCGTTGTGGCCGCCGCCGATGATGACCGCGTCGTAGCTCTCCGCCACGTGCTCCTCCGTCCGGTGCGTCGTGTTCGGGTCGCGGCAGCCCGCTCCGGCGCCTCGCGCGGCGCCATGCACGCTGCATAGGTTTCATGCATCACTCTACCCGACGTCCCGCCTGACGCGCTGGCCGTTCCGCGCGGTGCGCTCCTCCGCACGCCGGCAGTCGTCGGGCCCGACCTCTTGACGCGTGCGCGGAACAGTGGGATGGTCCAACTGTCGCACTTTCGAACCAGAGCCTGCCATGACGCTCACCCGGATCCGGCCGAAGGGCCAGATCACGATCCCCGAGGAAGTTCGGCGCGCCCTTCGCCTCGAGGAGGGCGACCTGGTGGAGGTGACGATCGAGGACGGCTCGATCGTCCTCCGCCCGAAGAGGCTGATCGAAGCGTCCCAGGCATGGTTCTGGACCGATGCCTGGCAGGCCGGCGAACGGGAGGCCAGTACTGACATCGACGCCGGCCGGGTGACACGCTACCAGTCCGACGACGAGCTCCTCCGCTCCCTCGAGTGATCGGTGCCGACCTACGAGCGGACCAGCCGGTTCGACCGTGACCTGTCCGCGCTCGATGTCGCGGAACGCGCACGGTTTCGCGAAGCCGTTCGCAGGTTCGTTTGCGACCTCGCCAATGGGACGTTCCGGCCCGGGCTGCGGGTTCGAGGCGTGGAGGGTGCGCCCGGAATCTTCGAGATGACTTGGGCGCCGAATGGTCGGGCGACCTTTCAATACGGGCGGAGCCACGGCTCGGGGCCACACGTGATCTGGCGGCGTGTCGGCACGCACGACATCTTCGGGGAGCCATGAACCCATGACCGGCCGTGTCGTTCGGGAGCGGATCGATCCCCGGCTGACGGCGTCGCTGTTCGCGAATTACCGATCCGCGACGGATGCGCTGCTCGAGCTCGTCGACAATGCCGTGGACTCGCGTGTGCCGGACCGGCCGCTGCGGGTCGACGTCGTCCTCCGACCGGGCACGATCACGCTGACCTCAGTCGGCGGCACCGGCATGGGGCCGGCGGAGCTCGAGCGCGACTACCTCCGCTGGGGCTCGTCGCGCAAGCGCGCGGGCGAGCGGATCGGCCGGTTCGGCCAGGGCGGCAAGGCGGCGATCGGCCACCTCGGGAACCGCTTCTCGATCGTCGCGTCGCGCGCCGGCGACGAGCGGGCGACCGGCTTCGAGGACGACGCCTACCGCGATCGCCGCGTGCTGCGGACCTACCAGTTGCGCGAGCACCCGAAGCCGGTCGAGGCGAGCCTCGGCTACATCCGGATCGAGATCGGCGAGGTCGACCGGCGCGCCGACCCGCGACGACTGCCGGCTCGGTTCGCGGAGGTCTACCGACCGCTCCTCGAGGCCGGTGAGCTGGTGCTGACCGTCAACCGGGCCCCGGTGATGCCGGTCGCGTGGACGCTCGCCGAGCGCCACGACTTCACGGTCCGGGGCGGCGGGCGCCTCGTCCGCGGCTGGTTCGGCCTCCTGCCGGACCCGGCCCCGCCGTCGGTCGAGCCCGGGCTGCGGATCTACCACCTGGGCCGGCTGGTCGGCTCGCCCGACTGGTTCGGCCATCCCGGTCCGGCGCTCCACCCGGCACTCAACCGGCTCGTCGGCGAGGTCGAGCTGCCGCACGTGCCCGTCACGATGAACAAGTCCGACGTGGACCGCGACAGTCCCGAGTGGCTCGCCGCCGAGACCCGCCTCCATCGCCTGCTGGCCCCGATGGTCCGGCGCCTCTCCCGGGAGGAAGGCTCGGCCGCGAGCCCGGGCGCGCTGCGCACGGCGGAGCAGGTCCGGCGGATCCTGGGTCGCGCGCTTCGGCTGCTCGAGTCCGGACGGCTCTTCGAGAGCGAGCAGGGCACCGGTGGGGGTGCGGGGAGCGAGGGCCAGCTGACGCTTGAATCGGGCGCTCGGACCCCGGAGCCGGAGGTCGCGGGCGCCATCGAGGAGTCGACCGAGCAGCCGCCGTCGCACGAGCCGGACAGGCCGCCACGCGCCCCGCGTACCGGCGGATCGGGGGCAGGTCGTGGAGTCGGCGAGGTCGTCGTCCGGGCGCTCGACCCGCGCATGCGCAGCGCAATGGTCATCGAGGACGGTGTTCGCCGGATCGTCATCAACTCGCGCTATCCGCTCTACGAGGTCCGCCGGGGCGACCTCTGGTACCAGCTCGAGACGGCCCTGCGCGAGGTGTGCGTCACGATCCCGGAGGCGACGGTCGCGGAGTTCGAGCGGAAGGTGAACGAGCTGATGCTCGTGTCCCTGGCGCTGACCGAGCGACGGAGACGATCGCTCCGTGGTCCCCGGCCCCGGCAGCAGAAGGGGACCTGGGCCGGATAGGCCCGTCCCGGGCTCGGGACCTCCGTGGGCAGGACCTCCTGGTCGCCCGCGTTTGCGCGTGGCGCATCAACGTGACATTCCTGACGGCGTCCTGATCGGATCCTTGCGTCACGAGCCTGTGAATCAATCCGGCCCGGGGGGATTCCCAAACCGAAGCGTCGCAGTCAACGATTCCGGCATGGAGACACCCTCTTCGAGCTCCCGCCCACCGAGCCGAACGAGCGAGCCCCGGAGGCCCGGGGGGCGCCGCGGCTCCAGCGCCCGAACCGGAGCCAGCTCGAACTGCGCTCGGTTGATCTCGACGCCCTCCTGCCGAGCGACCATCGGGCACGCCTGGTCTGGGAGTTCGTGGCCGGACTCGATCTGGCGCCGCTGTATGACCGGATCCGGGCGACCGAGGGTCACCCCGGCCGGCCGCCGATCGACCCCGCGATCCTGACTGCGCTCTGGCTGTACGCCACGCTCGAGGGGGTCGGCAGCGCCCGAGCGCTCGATCGGCTGTGCACCGAGCACGACGCGTACCGCTGGCTCGCTGGCGGGGTCTCGGTCAACTACCACACCCTCGCCGCGTTCCGGGTGGACCACGGCGAGCTGTTCGACCGGCTGCTGACCGAGAGCGTCGCGGCGCTCATCGCCGAAGGGCTCGTCAGCCTGGTCCGGGTCGCCCAGGACGGCGTCCGGGTGCGGGCCTCGGCCGGGGGCGGCTCGTTCCGCCGGGCCGACGCGCTCGGCCGGGCCCTGGTCGAGGCCGAGACCCAGGTGGCCGCCCTGCGGGCCGAGCTCGAGGACGATCCGGGCGCCACCAGCCGGCGGGTCGCCGCCGCCCGCGAGCGGGCCGCGACCGAGCGCGTCGAGCGAGTCCGCCGGGCCCTCGCGAAGCTGCCCGCCCTCGATGCCCGCAAGGCCAAGCCCACGTATCGAGGGCCCAAGACGGCACCCCGGGTCTCGACCACCGATCCCGACGCGCCGTTCATGAAGATGTCCGACGGCGGCTTCCGGCCCGCCTACAACGGCCAGCTCGCGACCGACACGAAGAGCCAGATCATCGTCGGGCTCGACCTCGCCCCGACGACCGATCCCGAACAGCTCGGCCCGATGGTCGACCAGCTCGCTCGACGCTACGGGCGCGCGCCCGCCGAGCACTCGTCGACGGCGGCTATCGGAACCTGCCCGAGCTCACCCGGCTCGCCGCACCCGACTGCGGCACGACCCTCTACATGCCGGTCCCTCGACCGCGCAACCCGGCCCGCGATCCCCACCTGCCCCGCTACCGCGACACCCCCGCGGTCATCGCCTGGCGGGCCCGGATGGGCACCCCGGCGGCGAAGGAGATCTACCGCGAGCGGGCTTCGAGCGCCGAGTGCGTGAACGCGATCGCCCGCAACCGGGGCCTGCGGGCGTTCGGGGTGCGCGGCCTCGCGAAGGCCCGGGCCGTCCTGGTCTGGTTCGCCCTGGCCCACTGTGATCACCCTCCGGGCGGCCGCTCAGGCGAGCTGACCCCTCCGAGGAGCCCACGCGGGCCTCCCTCGGGGCTCCCTCGGGGCTGCTCTGGCCCCCGCCCACATCCTCAATCGCGCCCCCGCGACGGCCCTTGCCCGGACCAGGCTCCCGCTCGGTCTGGCGATCTCCTCACGAGGGCCGAAACCCGTTTGGTTCACGGCCTCCTACGCGCACGGAACGTCACCGAGTCCTCGTGACACGCAAGAAACCGGCGTCCACGGCGTTCGATCCGTCGCGTTCGTTCGTCTGGCGCAAACCCCGACCGCGACGGCCGGTCCAGCGGCGGCCGGTCCAGCGGCGGCCGCGAAAGGCGGTGTGCTAGGCTGTGTGTCGTGCGCGTCACACACGGAGACACACCGATGGGCATGGTCCGGACCAACATCACGCTGCCGGCGGAGCTGATGGCCCTGATCGACGAGGTCGCCGGCCCGCGCGGCCGGAGTGCCTACATCGCGGAGATCGTCGGCAAGCAGGCTCGGCGCGACCGGGCCCGGCTCGTCTTCGAGAAATACGCCGGCGCGCTGAAGGACTCGACGACCTGGGGCCGCACCGATGAGGAGGTCGACGAGTACTTCCGGCGACTCCGCGAGGAGTGGGATCGCCCGTGGATCTGGGAGGATGTGGATGCGCTACCTGCTGGACTCGAACATCCTGATCGACCACGGTCGAGGCCGCCCCGGCGCAGCCGAACTCGTCGCGTCGCTGTTCAACGAGCCGAATGACCTCTACACCTGCGACATCGTCGTCACGGAGGCGCTGTCGGGCGGGACCGAGGAAGAGCGCGACGTGATCCGGGCGCTGATCAGGGTCCTCGAGTACGTGGCGACCCACCCGGACGCCGCAGCGTGGGCCGCGGACGCTCGATGGACGCGCCGGGCGGCCGGTCCACGGTCGCTGGCTGACGCCATCATCGCCGGCGTCGCGTGGTCGCTCGATGCCACGGTCGTGACCCGGAGACCGAAGGACTTCGAGCGCCTGGGCGTGCCCGTCCTCACCTACGGCTGAGCCGTCCCGGCCGGCGCGCCGGGGCATCCAGCCTGCATAGGCTTCATGCATACTGGCGACCGCGGGCGGCGGGACGCGCCGCAGCAGCGGAGGAGCACACCTTGAGCGTCGGGACCGCATTCCACCCCCGGACGGAAGCCCACAACCGGAAGATGCAGTGGCGGGAGTGGTCCGGCTACTTCGCCGCGAGCGTCTACGCGGACTTCCACGACATCGAGTACAACGCGATCCGCGAGCAGGCGGCGCTCATCGACGTCAGCCCGCTCTACAAGTACGAGGTCCGCGGCCGCGACGCCCTGCGGCTCGTCGACCGGGTGATCACCCGCGACGCGACGAAACTCAGGGTCGGCGGCGTCTACTACACGCCGTGGTGCGACGAGGACGGCAAGGTCGTCGACGACGGGACCGTCCACCGCCTGGCCGAGAACCGCTTCCGCTGGACCGCCGCGGACCCCCAGTACCGCTGGCTGACGATGAACGCGGCCGGCCTCGAGGTGGAGATCGAGGACGTCAGCGAGCAGCTCGCAGCGGTCGCCCTCCAGGGGCCGTTCAGCCGAGCCGTCCTCGAGAGCGCCGCGGGCGAGTCGTTCGCGGACCTGCGCTACTTCCGCTGGCGCGAGGCGACGGTCGCCGGCGCGGCGATCGACGTCAGCCGGACCGGCTACACCGGCGACCTCGGCTACGAGCTGTGGATCCCCGCCGAGAAGGCCATCGACGTCTGGGATGCGCTCATCGCCGCCGGCAAGCCGTACGGCATCCGGCCGGCCGGGATGGTCGCCCTCGACGTCGTCCGGCTCGAGGCCGGGCTGATCCTGCTCGAGGTCGACTACACCAGCGCCCGCCACGCGATGAACGCGGACCAGGCCTACTCGCCGTTCGAGATCGGCCTCGGCCGCCTGGTCGACTTCGGCAAGACCGAGTTCGTGGGCAAGCGCGCCCTCGCCGCCGAGGTGAAGGCCGGCGGCCCGTCCCGGCGCCTCGTCGGGCTCGACCTGTGGTGGGACGACATCAACGCGCTGTACGACGCCCAGGGCCTCCCGCCGACCGCGCCGGCCGCCGTCGTCCGCAGCCACATCCCCGTGTTCGACGGCGCCGGGAAGCAGATCGGCCGGGTCACCAGCCACGGCTGGAGCCCGATCCTCAAGAAGCCGATCGCGCTCGCCTCCGTGCCGCCGTCCCACGAGAAGGTCGGCTCGAAGGTCCAGGTCGAGTGGACCGTCGAGGCGAAGCGCGGCCGCGTCGGCGCGACCGTCGTGCCGACCCCCTTCCTCGACCTCCCGCGCAAGCGCGCCTGATGACCGACTACGCTGCGCTCGAGCAACACATCCAGGAGCGCATGCCGGCCTGGATCGAGGAGCTGGTCGAGTTCTGCCGGTTCCGCTCGGAGCAGAGCGACGCCGACGGGCTGCGCGGGGCGGCCGACTGGATCGCCCAGCGCCTGCGCCGGCTAGGCGCCCGGGTCGACGTGGTCGAGCTGCCCGGCCAGCCGGACGTGCCGCCGCTCGTCGTCGGCGAGATCGGCGATGGGCCGAGGACCCTCAACGCGGTCCAGCACTACGACGTCCAGCCTGCCGTGCCGCTCGAGCTGTGGACGACGCCTCCGTACGAGCCGGCGATCCGCGACGGTCGGCTCTACGCCCGCGGCGCCACCGACAACAAGGGCGAGCTGCTGCCCCGGATCTGGGCGATCGAGGCGTACCTCGCGACGATCGGGCCGCTCCCCTGCCGGGTCCGCTTCCTGGTCGAGGGCGAGGAGGAGTACGGCAGCGCCCATCTCGATGCGCTCCTCGACCAGCGACCGGGCATCCGGCAGGTCGACGGCGCGCTCATCGAGGGCGGCGGGGTGGACCTCAGCGGCCGCCCGGAGATCGTCGGCGGCGTCCGCGGGATCGTCGTCCTCGAGCTCATCTGCCGGACGATCGCCTACGACGCCCACTCGAGCATGGCGACCGTCCTGCCGAGCGCCCCGGTCCGCCTGGCCCAGGCCCTGGCCAGCTGCTATCACGCGGATGGGACGCCGGCCGTGGCCGGGCTCGACGCCGGGATCGTGCCACCGACGGCCGCCCAGCTGGCCATCGTCGATGCGACCCCGCCGGACGTCGTCGACGAGATCCGCCGGGAGTACAAGGTCGACGCGCTCATCGGCGGGCTCGACGGGATCGCCGCGATCCGGGCGATGACGTTCGCCCCGACCCTGAACATCCAGGGGCTGTGGTCCGGCTTCATCGGCCCCGGCGACAAGACGATCACCCCGGCCGAGGCCCACGCCCGGCTCGACATCCGGATCGTCCCGGACCAGCAGCCCGACGCGATCGTCGCCGCGCTGCGGGCCCACCTCGACCGGGCGGGCTTCGCCGACATCGAGATCGTCGGCGAGGAGGGCGAGCCCGCCTACTGGACCCGGGCGGACGACCCGATGCTCGACGCGGCCACGCGGGTCTCGGAGGCGGTCTTCGGCCAGCGATCGATCCGCTACGTGTCGATGCCGGGCGTCGCGCCGATGTGGCAGGTCTGCGGCCGGGACCGGATCCCGATGACCAGCCTGGGCGGCGGCACCGCCGACTGCCGGGCCCACGCCCCCGACGAGAACGTGCGCCTCGACTACGCCGCGAAGGCCGTCGAGGTCACCGCCCGCTTCCTCGACGAGTTCGCCGCGCTGGGGTAGCTGTCGATCAGACGGGGGCTACGGAAGCACCTCGAAGGCTTCGAGGTGGCGAGGCCGGACCAGGCTGAAGTCGCGTCGATCGAGCGTGTGGATCCGCGTGGCGCCGAGCCGTTCGGCGATGGCGACGATCGCTGCGTCGACGAAGCCGAGGCGCGCGTCTGCGTACTGGCGCATCAGGTCCGCGGCTCGGAGGAGATCCGCCTGATCGTTCGGCTCGAGCGGCCAGGGGCCCGCACCAAGTCGACGGATCGCCTCGGCGGCCGCCACCGCACCATGCCGACGGCCGAGCAGGAAGGCGATCTCCGGGAGGGTCGCAGCCGGGATGATGATCGTCGAGCGCTCGGCCGCCAGCGCCGAGGTCACCCGCGCGTGAGCCGGATCGCGGCGATCGAACGCCGCGATCACCGCGCTGGAGTCGACGAGCGCAGGCACCGATCAGCCGGCTGACCCAGCGGCTCGGGCCCCGGGCTGCGCAGGCTTGCCGACCGGCTCGGTCTGCCGCGCCTCGAGCTCGGCGGCCCACCACTCGTCCAGGAGTGCTTCGTCCCGTTCGGCGAACGGCTGCCCGTCGCCTTCGAGCATGCCGACCCAATCGGGCAGCGGGCCCGGCTCGAGCGTCCGGTCTCGCTCCGCGACGTAGCGTTCCATGGCCTCGCGAAGCAGGCGTGACGTTGAGACGCCGTCACGGCGAGCAAGATCCTCGAGAGCCGCGTAGGTCGTCGGGTCAACCGACGTCGTGATCCGCTTCATTCCGTGATGGTGCTGCATGCATCACCATCAGTCAAGTGACCGGCCGGCGGGATCGGCACCCATCCGGGGCGCGGGGGTCAGGCCTCGACCGGGACGGCGTAGATCTCGTCCGCCGGGTGACCGGCCCGGATGTGGACCCGTTGGACCGCCTCGGCGTTCGGCGCTTCGGAGATGCAGAAGACGTTCCCGGAGACCGGGTCCGCCCAGGCGTGGTCGAACGAGACCTGCTCGTCGCCCTGGATGGCCAGGTCTGCGTTGTGCGCTTCGGTGAGTCCTTCAGGCGTGATCCCGACCATGCCGTGATGGACATCCATGTACTTGGGCATGCAGCCCTCCCGTGGGCCGGCGGAGCGGGCTCACCAGTGGCTCGGCGCGGCTAGGGTGACCGGGACGCAGGGCCGCGCGTCGACGCCTTCCGCCAGTGCGCCAACTATGGGCATCGATGGGGGGTGAAGTCGAGGACCGCTGGCGGCCACTCCACGCCAGACGGAGTGGCGGGCCACTCGGCCCGTCAGGTGATGACAAATGCCGCTGATGCCTGTCCGCCAGAGCCTCGACAGTCGCGCCATGGTCAAGGCCGTCGTCGTCAACCGCGATCCGGGGCTCGCCGGGCAGCAGGCCGAGGTGCTGCGGGCCGCCGGCTACGAGGTCGAGCTGTGCGGAGGCCCCCAGCATGAGCCATGCCCGGTCCTCGAGAGTCTTCCGTGCCCGCTGGTCGATCGCGCCGACGTGCTCGTCTACGACGCCTGGATCACCGGCAGCAGCGATGGCGGCAGGCAGCTGATCGCCGACCTCCGCGAGACGTATGCCGATCTACCGGTCGTGCTCACGTCGGTCGACCGGCGCCTCGCCTGGATCGAGACCGAAGGCCCGCATCGCGTCACCCCGCTCGTCGGCAAGCCGACGCCGGAGGAGCTGCTGGCGGCCGTCGAGGCGGCCCTCGCCGACCAGGGAATGGCCGTCTGACGCAGGCGGCCATCGGCTCTCGACTCCAGGGGGCCGGTCATGCGGCCCATGCATGGATTCGTGACCCAGCGAGCGTGGCCACCGGGCCGTTCTGTCGATTCGGGACGCTGGCCGAGCGTGCCCGACCGCGATTCCATGCACCGGCTGCATAGGCTAGGCCCGGCGGGGGTCGTGAGCCTGCCGGGGGCCAGGCCCAGCGAGTGCGCGCGGGACCGGACCCTAGAGCGGGTCCGACTCGGCGAGCGGCGGGCCGGCGACGTCCATCCAGTTGCTGCGGGCGATGGCGCGGTAGACATCGGGATCGACCGGGCCGGGCGGAAGCGCGGCGTGTTCCTCGAAGAAGCGCTCCATGCCCGACGGAGTGAACATCACCAGGATCTTCGCCGCCTGATCGCCGATGTTCTGGAAGCAATGGCGCGTGCCCCGCGGCACGAAGACGAAGGAACCGGCCGGCGCATCCAGGATCTCGTCGTCAGCCCTGAAGCGGAAGTGGCCGTCGAGGACGTACCACATCTCGTCCTCGCGGGCGTGGACGTGGAGCGGTGGCCCCTGCCTGGCGGCGACCACGTTCTCGAGAAGCGCGAAGCTTCCGCCTGTCTGCTCGGTCCGGGCCTTGATCACGGTCGGTCCGCCGACCGGCCCGCGGATCGCCGTCCCCCCGCCCGGAGGAACCACGAACGCACGTACTGCCTGGGACACGAGCTGCCCTCCCTCTCTGTGCACGACGCCAACCAGCGCGAGTCTACCGGTATGGCCGCCCGCCAGACTGCGCGGCTGTGGCGGGCAGCCAGGCCTTCGCGGTCTCGCCCGTTCGGGCTGGAGAAGAAGCGCCGCGGAATCGCTCCCGCGGCGCTTCGAACTGCAACGTCGGCGACAGCCTGGCGCTTACCGCGCGCCGGCCATGGCCGCTTCGGGGATGGCGCCCATCTGCTGGAGAGCGCCCAGCATGTCGTGGTTCCACCAGGTCTCGAGGATCTTCCCGTCGACGATGCGGTAGAGCGTGATCCCGGTCCACTCCACCAGCTTGTTCGTGGGGGCGATCCCACGGAACGAGCCCTGGTGCGTCCCCCGGAACCGCCAGCGCTTGGCGACCCTCGGAGGGTCGGGCGCTGAGCCACCTGTTGCCAAGGGCCATTCGTCCTCCGCTGACGCGGCGAAATGATGGCGTCGTTGGTCGGCGTCCGCGAATGTCACCTGGTCCGGCGCCTTCCGGCCAGGGACTCGTCTCGTCCGCCTATCCGCCGATGACGCACACGTGAAATGCATCGTCGACGCCCACGCCCCCGCCGAGGTCGTCAAGCACGTCTCCCTCGCGAGCGACGACCGAGCCATCGCGTGCGACGAGTTCCGCCCGTCCACTGATGCGCCAGGCCGCCCATCCGCTCGGCCAGACGACCTGGACCGGCTCGCCCGTTGCCACGGAGAGGAGGATGAGGTCGTTGTTGGAGGTCGCGACGCGAGCCGGCGCGATGAGTGCTGTCTGGCAGGCGAAGTTGGGCACCAGATGCGGAGGCGCGGTGGCGATGTGCAGGCGGGTCGCTCCCGCCGGGAGTGCCGGACCGGGCCACAGAGGGCTGAGCCTCAGCGCCGCTGCGGCAAGGAGGATGACGACCCCGCTGGCAACCTTTGCGAAGACCGGCAGCTTCCGTCGGCGCACCCCAGCATTCTGCTCCTTCGCGGCATCCGGCCCACCGGGCCGAGACCCGGGCCGTCCTCCTTGGCGAGGGTGCGCCAATGTCACCAGACACAAGCTTCGAACTCGCCCCGATGATAGGTTGCTGCAGTCGAAAACCTCGCCTCGACTTCGCGCTTGCGCCCCAAATTTCGGGAACGAAGCTTGACCGGATGCGCCAGAACGGCGGGTGCCCGTCGAGTCCAGCGTCGCGCCTTTGGAGCGCGTCACTCAAGCCGCGATGCCACCCTGGTCTCGATCGACTGCGTAAAGTTCCCACTCCCCTGGAACGCCCTTCAGCTCGTGCTTGCCCCGTTGCTGGAAGACCATGTCCGAGCCAACGACGAGGTCCGTCACGGTCCGCGAGACCAGGATCTCCCCCGGCCCGGCCAGCGCGCCAACGCGCGCCCCGATGACAACTGCGAGCCCACCCACTTTGTCGGCGATTCGCTCGACCTCGCCCGTGTGGATGCCGACTCGGACCTGGAGCCCGAGCCTCTCGACGACCTCAATGAGCCCCATCGCGCATCGGATGGCCCGCGCTGGTCCGTCGAATGTCACGAAGAAGCCGTCCCCCGCCGTATCGATCTCTCGTCCTCGGTACCGAGCGAGCTCGTTCCGGACGACGGCGTAGAAACTCTCCAGCAGGTCCGCCCATCGCCGGTCGCCGATCTCCGCAGCTCGCTTCGTGGAGTCGACGATGTCGACGAACATCACCGTTGCCAGGACGCGCTCCGGCTCGGCGCTATCGCGCATCCCGGTGAGGAACTCCTGGATCTCCTCGACGGCCCGCTGATCTCCGATCCACGGCCAGTGGTCCGCGCCCGGAAGCGCGATGAACTTCGCCCCGGGCACGTGATCGGCGATGTACTGGCCTTCCTCGAGCGGAACCGCCTGATCGTCTCGCCGATGCAGCACGAGCGTGGGGACACGGATGGTGGGGAGGATGTCACGGACGTCGATCTGCTGGACCATCCGAGCCAGGGCCACCGCGGCGCCGGGGCTCGCGGCAAGTCGCTCGAGTTTGGCGAACCACTCCACGTAGCGCCTGTCGCCCACGAGCGACGGCACGATGTCTTCCAGGAATAACGCGCCGCGGCCCCAGTTTCGCTCGAGGTGGTCGAGCCACTCCCGATTGCCTGGCGTCGGCGCCCATGGGTAGGTCGGACCGGTGTCGCCCTTGCCACTGAACGTGCCATAGGCTACGACGGCTCTTGTCCTCTCGGGATGGGTAGCGGCGAACAGGAGGGCCACGGGTCCGGTCTCCGAGACGCCCATGATCGCGGCCCGCTTCGATACCACCGCGTCCATCAGGGCGGCGATGTCGTTGACCCGGTCCTCGAGCAACCCAGGCCGACCGTCGGGGGCGCGATCCGAAAGACCCGTCCCTCGCTTATCGAAAACGATCAGGCGGGTGAACGAGGCCAGCCGCCGCAGGAACCGGGCCATGGATGGGTCTTCCCATGAGTGCTCCACGTGAGACACGAAGCCGGGCGACAGCACGAGGTCCAGATCGGCATCGCCGATTACCTGATAGGCGATGTGGACGCCATCCAAGCTTTTCGCGTAGCGCGTCTCAGGGACCACACCGGCATTCTGGGCGGTACCGAAGCGCCGTGCACGCTCCCGGAGCAGTCGATCAAGGGCCGACGCAGGCGGGCGGCGGTCGGTGAGTCAAGCTGGCGTGGGCGAGCATTCGTCAATGTCACCTGATCGGATCCGCGGACGGGATCAATTCCTCGTCGTCGCAGGCCGAGGTCACGGGTCCGGGCCCTTGCCCTGCTCACCGCAGAGCGGCGAGCAACTCGCGCCAATGGGTGATCGGGGACAGATGGCCCTCGCCGGCCCTCCAATCGGACCAAGACACGCCGATATTAGCGAGGGTGCGTCAATAACACCAGACCGCGGGACCCGCCGCCTCTCAGTCGGTCGAGCCTCTTCCCCAGTCGCGGTAGACGAACCAGAGAACGAGCAGCGCGCCGGCGATGGCGACTCCGATCGCGGGGGCGAGCAACGGGATCCCCCCGATGTTGAGGACCACCATCGCGACTACCGACGATGCGGTCGCGAGCGCCACGCCGCCCGCTCGTGTCTTCCAGAGCAGGTAAGCCAGCAGGAGGCAGGCGATCCCGACGGTCGCTATCGGGATCAGGAGGAAGATCGCCGTCATCCCGGCGTCCCGCGCCTCGTGACTCATGGGGTCGCGCAGAACGGGGATCACCGACGGGACGGAGATGACAGCGTCCGCCCCGAGGATTAGGACCCCCACCGCGCTGAGGAGCAGGGCGGGGAGCCGACGCCTCCGATCGGGCGGATCCACCATGCATCTTCGTCACCCCGGCTGTCGTACTTCCAGTCTAGCGCGGCTCGTGGCCCGATCAAGGGCCCGCTCGCCCGTTCGCACGGTCAAGTGCGCGGCCACGGCGGCCAGGGTGTGGGCCGCGCGTCAGAGCCTCCCGCTACGCAGGAAAGGATTGGCCGGGCGGGTGTCGAATGCGAGAGGCGAACGGCCGCGGTCCCTGCCGAGACCCATCGGTCGCCAACACGTTGGGTAGGCCACGCCTTGCTTCGTCAGCGTGCGCGAATGTCACTCGACACGGGGCCCCAAGTGGACGGTGCGGGCGGGCTAGCTCTAGACCGCGCGGGCTTCCCGGTTTTGTCTCTGGAACTTCTAGGATGAGAACATGAAAAAGTCGGGCGCGAGCCAAGGCCAGTCGGCATCGGAGCTCATCTCGAAAAGAATCGCCGAACTCGGGGACTGGCGCGGGGAAACCCTCAGCAGAATGCGCAAGCTCATCAAGGAAGCAGACCCGGACGTCGTCGAGGAGTGGAAGTGGATGGGCACTCCGATCTGGTCGCACGACGGCATCATCTGCACTGGCGAATCCTACAAGAATGTCGTGAAGCTTACCTTCGCCAAGGGCGCGTCTCTGAAGGATCCGGCCCGTCTCTTCAACTCGAGTCTCGACGGAAACGTACGCCGCGCGATCGACATCCACGAAGGAGAAGAAGTTGACGAGTCCGCCTTCAAGGCGCTCGTTCGCCAAGCGGTCGCCCTCAACAGTTCTGGCAAGTCGAAACCTTCGAAGAAAGCGAAGTCCTAAGGGATTCCGCCCCTGAACAGGTCCGACATCTCTGTACGGAAACGCCCGACGGCCTTTTGTGGCGGGTTGGTCGCCCGAGCAAGACCGCACGCCCTCACGCACACACCCGCGGGATAGGGGTAGGGGGGTCTGTCGCGGGGTCGCCCGAGGCCCACAAGGGTTAGGCCCCCGCCGTCGATGCTCGGGCGGATCGGGGAGGGCGGCGGTCACCGCGTCACGGGCGACCGGCATCACCGGGCCCGGCACATCGGCTGGGACCGGGTCCACGTCGCGATCGACGACCACAGCCGCCTGGCGTATGCGGAGGAGCTGCCCGACGAGGCCCCGGTGACGACCGCCGCGTTCCTGTGGCGGGCCTGGCGCTTCTACGCTGCCCACGGCATCACGATCGAGCGGATCCTGACCGACAACGGCGGCTGCTATCGGAGCCGGGACTTCGCGGCGGCCTGCGACGAGCTCGGCATCGGCCATCGGTTCACCCGTCCGTACCGGCCCCAGACGAACGGCAAGGCTGAGCGGATGGTCAGGACCCTGCTCGGCGAATGGGCCTACGCCCGGCCGTTCCGCGACACCGCCGAGAGGATCTCGCTCCTGCCGGTGTTCCTCGACTTCTACAATCGCGCCCGACCGCACTGGTCACTCGCCGGACAGCCGCCGATCAGCCGGACGCCCGTCAACAACCCGACGGGGAAGAACACCTAGCGCCGACACACCGTCACCTTCCCTGCTGATCCCCGTCACGAACGTTCCGAGCTACGTTCGTCGGGACTCGCGTCAGGTTGGCATGGCGCGCCCGCAGGGCCTCGGGCGCGCGGACAAGAATCTGACCGTCACTCCAGTCACGGGGGGCCTGCCTCTCAGCTGAGCTCAGCTGTGCGACAGATGCGCCGGCCGCGCGACGCGACGCCGGGCCTCGATGGCGACCAGGAGAACGACCCCGGCGATCGAACCCGCCAACCCGGCGATAGGGGCCCAGAGCAGCGGGTCTTCGAGCGGCCGGACGTAGTTCCCCTGGCCGACCACGAACGCCACGTCCACGAGGATCCATATCGTGGCGATCCCGACGAGGACGAGCCAGGTGGCCGTCGCCCCGCGGGCGCCGATGCGATGACGCCAGAGCCACCGTGCGGCCGCCAGCAGCGTCCCCCCGGCCAGGATGGGGATGGGCAGGACGAAGACGAGCCACATGACCACGTCGCCCGCCCAGTGCTCGCCGGCGCCGGGAAGCTCGGCGAGGCCCCCGACGAGCTCGAAGAGGGCGCGGGCGAGCACCAGCAGGCCGGCGATCGCGAGCGACCAGGCCGCGGCGGCTTCGACCGGCGACCTCGGCGCCGCCCCGGCGCCGCTCCCGGCATCGACCGGCTGCACGCTCTCGGTCGCCCTGCCGGTCAGCCACCGCACGAAGGCCGCCACGGCCGTCAATGCGGCGATGAGGAGCGTCACGGTCCCCATGAAGGAGCCGTAGACGAGCGGGCCCACTGTCAGGACCGCGCACGCGGCCCCCGCCAGGGCGAGGACCAGGTACCCGTTCGGCGACCGGCGCGAGAGGGCTGTGCCGGCCACGAGCGCGGCGACGAGCGCCACGCGGACGACCACGTCGAGCAGCATCTCGCCGCTGACGCCGTCCATGGTCGCGAAAAGCAGCCACGCCCCCAGCGCCCACAGCAGGCCGGCGACGCCGAGCCACAGCACCGGCGTTGCCACGGCCTCCAGCCACCTGGTCTTCACCGGTCGACCCCCGTCCCGGGTGCGCCACGATGTGTGTCGACGTCCGTCATCGTGCGCGCGGTCGCCCCTCCCGGCCAGAGCCGTGTGGCCCGCCGCCGGGCCGCGGAGTGCGCCGGTGCGGGCGGATTTGAACCTCCTGGTCCCACCACTCGGATCATTGTTCCGGATCACATCGCAGAGGCGCTCCCGCCCGTCCGCTAGCCATTCCTCACGGAATAGCAGAAGAGCCCCTCAGCATGTCCGGGCAGGCAGCGGAGGAACGGGACGGCGTCGTTACTCGATGTGCGTCAATGTCGCTCGACTGGTCAGCCGCCCGCGAGCCAACTGTTGTCGCCAGGCGGTGGGGGCCCAACGCCGCCGTCAGGCGGGCCCTGTCTCACCAACCAGAAGATTACGATCACAAGACCGAGTCCGACCAAGACCGGGAACACGACTTCCACTGGCCCATCGTATAGCCGGGAAGTGACCGTGTCGTTGGACGGCGTGCGCCAATGTCACCCGTTACCGGCCCTAGGCTGGCGGGAGTCCTCCTGAGCGATGCGTTCCCTACTCGCCCAAGACTCGGCGTTCTCCCTGTCGGTCCAGCGACGGAGGCGCGGTCTGGGCTGGAAGCAGATCTCGGCTCAGTCGCTCGAACTGAAGCTGTACGTCCCTTCCCAGTGCCACAGTCCGGCCAAATCGGCCGAGACATCGGCCCGGGCTTGGAGCCCGGTGAACTTCCCGGTCCCGCCCGAGAGCGTCACCACGCCGGTCCCCGCCCCAAGATCGAGCACGACATGGCCGGCCGCGGTGTTGCCGGGCCCGGCGTCGAGGACGACGTCCGTGTCCAGCGAGCCGGCACCTGCCGCCTTGGCGTAGACGACCCTCGAGCCGACCTCGATCTCCTCGAGGTTCGAGGATGTGATCGTGCAGAAGTCACCGGCGAGGCCCTTGTACGCCGAGCACTCCTTGGTCACATGGAGATCTCCGCTTCGGGTCATGGAGCCCTCCCTCTGGCTTGCGTCCCTTCGGGAATCCGAAGGTGGAGCAAGCCTACGCTCTATCCACGCGCGCTGAGGAAGGATTGGCGCCCCCACAACCGTTAGGCCCGGTTGCGGCGCGCACGTGGCGGCTATCTCGCCCGAGTCTGCCCTCCCTCGCTCTACCTGCCGCCTCAGCGTGTCCGGGCAGGCAGCGGAGGAACGGGACGGCGACGTTGATGAGCGTGCGCTAATCACACTCATCGCGGGTTCCTATACGGGTCCGACATCGAGCTGGTCTGGCAGTGCCCGAAGGACAAGACGCACGTCTGGCCGGCCAAGATCAACTCACGGACGACCAACGGGTCGGGCTGCCCGTCGTTTGCCCGGCTTGCCCAGAAGGGCGGTCGACTGAAGGGCGCTGCTGCCGCGCCGGAGGGCGACACCGCGCCGATGGACCTGAGCGCGATCGAGCCTGGCGCCACAGAGCCGCCGGCGATCGAAGACGCCTCATGAGCGGCGCGCTCGAGTCATTGTCGACCAAGGTGAGCGGCGCTAGTGAAACGCGGCGGCGTCCGGGGGGCTCACGTTCGCCCAGGAAGATGAGGTCGCCAGTCGGCCATGGATGTGGGCTCGCCACCCGAGATCGGCGACCACAGGCCCAGGGACTGCAGCAACTCGATGAGCAGGATGGCCAGGATCCCGTTCACGAGGACGCATCCGGCAAAGAGGCCGATGACGAGGACGGCGTCATCGTCGAGCGCCCGCCGGACGTAGTGCCTGGCCTGCTGCTTGGCGGCTTCCACCAATGACCCGCGCGACTGTTGGCTCACAGTAGGTACCTCACGTACAGGTACACCGTCGAGATCGCAAGCGAGGCGACCACGACGCCCAGCCCATAGCGGAAGAACTGCATGAACGTGATCGGGTGGCCATCACGCGCGGCCAGGTTGGCAACCACGATGTTCGCCGAGGCGCCGACGATGGTCAGGTTGCCGCCCAGGCAGGCGCCCAGCGCGAGGGACCACCACAGCGGGTCCGCCTGGAGGCCGCTCTCGATGAGTCGTTCGACGATCGGGATGGCCGTCGCCGTGTACGGGATGTTGTCGACGATCGCGGATGCCAGCGCGGAGAACCAGAGGACCCCCATCGTCGCCACGTCGAGCCGGCCGCCAGTCGCGTCGGCCAGGGCGTCGGCGATGCCGCCGACGATGCCGACCTGGACCACGGCCTCGATGAGCATGAACAGCCCGACGAAGAAGAAGAGGGTGTTCCACTCGATGTCGCGGAGCGTCTCGTGCGGGTCGAGCGGGCCGACGATCATCAGGACGGTCGCACCGAGCAGCGCGACAGTGGCCGCTTCGAGCCCGAGCGCCGAATGGGCGAGGAAGCCGACGATCGTCAGGCCAAGGACGACGAGTGCCCGGATCATCAGCGGCCGGTCCTTGATCGCGGCGGCGGGATCGACCTTGGCGAGGACGTCGAGACGGTCGGCGTCGTCCTGCATCGATCCGCCGAACGCAAGCCGCATGATCCCGAGGAACGCAACCATGATCACGAGCACGACGGGCGTCAGGTTGACCAGGAAGTCGGCGAAGTCGAGACCGGCGGCCGAGCCGATCAGGATGTTCGGCGGGTCGCCGATGAGGGTCGCCGTGCCGCCTATGTTCGAGGCGAAGATCTGGCTGATCAGGTATGGGAAGGGTGAGACCCGGAGCGTTCGCGCGATCGAGAGCGTGACCGGCGTGAGCAGGACGACCGTCGTCACGTTGTCGAGCAGCGCCGCGAGGGCGGCGGTGACGAGCGACAGGATGATCAGCAGCCGGAAGGGTTCGCCCCGCGAGAGGTGGATGGCATGGCCGGCGACGTACTCGAAGAAGCCGGTCTGGGCGAGGCCTCCCGCGAGGACCATCATCCCGGCCAATAGGAAGATGACGTTGAAGTCGATGGCCGCGAAGGCCTCTTCCTGGTCGATGATCCCGAGGGCGACGACGAGGAGGCCGCCGAGCAGGGCGACGAGCGTCCGGTCAAATCGCTCCGACGCGATCAGGCCGTAGGCGACGATGAAGATGCCGCCGGCGAGGAAGACGTCCACGGTCAGGCTGCCTCGGACGCGCGCGAGCGCGGCGTCAGGTGGGCTGGAAGGTCATCCGCGACGTCGAGCCGGTTGGTAACGGACGGGAGCAGCGGTGAGCGAGAAGGAGTTCGGTCCTGCCTCATCCACCCGGGCCGTCGCCGGCCGCCACCACCAGCGACGTGCGCCCGAGGCCCACGTTCATCATCTCGCGTGCATCCATGACACCAGAAGGGTACAACGCCGACCCGGGTCGGCGTTCATTCGGGCGGTCGTCCAAGCGGATGGCTAGCCGCTCCGGCCGTTCGGCCGCGCCGACACCGTGAAAGGCACGGCGCGCTCGTCAGACCAAGGCTCACCGGTCGCTCAACCGGATCGAGTACCACCCCCGAAACCCCAACACACCCTGTTCTTGGACGGCGTTACCTCACCTAAGCCGGCGGTCGGCGAACGCCTCAAGGCGGTCGAGGGCCTGGGGCAGGTCGGTGCGGCCGAAGCCGATGCGGAAGTGGTTGCCGGGGTGGCCGAAGCGTGAGCCGGGGAGGAGGAGGACGCCTTCGGCCTCGACGAGCTCGGCGGCGAAGTCATCGATCGACACGCCGGGGGCGGTCAGCCGGGGGAAGCCGACGGAGCCGGCTCGCGGGCGGACCCAGTCGAACGTGCCGGCCCGGCGAGCGAAGAAGCGGTCGAGCTGGGCGAGGTTCGCGGCAACGATCGAGCGTGACCGGCCCAGCACGGCGTCCCGCGCGCGCAGCGCGACGATCGACAGGATCTCGGCCGGGGCGGATGAGCAGATCGTGGTGTAGTCCTTGAACGCGGCGGCGCGGGCGAGGAGCGCTCGGTCGCGGGTCGCCAGCCAGCCGATCCGGAGGCCGGCCATGGCGAACGACTTCGACATCACCCCGATGCTGATCCCCCGCTCCAGGGCGTCCGCCCCGGCCGTGACCCGGTCCGCCGGATCGAACTCGAGGAACCGGTAGACCTCGTCGGCGAGCAGGTGGACGCCGGCCTCGGCGCACAGCTCGGTGAGCGCCCGCCATTCTGCGTGGGTCGGCAGCATCCCGGTCGGGTTGTGCGGCGCATTGACGGCAACCAGCCGGGTCGAGGGCCGGAGGGCGGCCCGCAGCCGCTCGACGTCGAGCGCCCAGCCGTCCGCCTCGCGGAGCTCGTGGAGGGTCACCTCGGCGCCGGTTGCGCGGGCGACCTCGTACGAGCTCTGGTAGCCCGGCCAGGTCACGATCGCGTGGTCGCCCGGCCCGAGCATGACGTTCGAGAGGCAGAAGATGGCCTCCTCCGCGCCGGCGAAGACGAGCACGTCGTCCGGCTGGACCTGCTCGTACAGCCCGGCGATCTCCCGGCGCAGGAGCGGGTGGCCGGTCGATTCCGTGTAGCCGAGCCGCAGGCCGTCCCACAGCGCCCGGGTCTCGTCGTCGGCCAGGGCGAGCAGCTCGGCCATCGGGTAGCCCTCGACGTCCGAGGCGCACAGGAGGTGCCGGACGGCGAACTCCCAGCGGGCGAAGTAGCGTTCGAGCTCGAAGTCGGGCATCTGCATGTCCAGATGATGCGGCCTCCGGCCCATCGCGTTCGGGTGAAACGGCCCCTGTCGCGCCCGGCCCGCCCGGCGCAGGCTCGATTGGCCGAGAGGCACCCACCTGAGCGCGAGGCTCACATGACCGAGCTGATCGAGGCGGTCGGCCTCACCAAGGGATACGGCTCGCGGCGCGGGATCGATGAGGTCGACTTCACCGTCCGCGAGGGCGAGGTGTTCGGCTTCCTCGGTCCGAACGGCGCCGGCAAGACGACGACGATCCGACTCCTGCTCGGCTTCCTCCGGCCGACGGCCGGGCGCGCGACCGTGTTCGGCCTCGACGCCTGGCAGGATGCTCCCGCCGTCCACACGAGGCTCGCCTACCTCGGCAGCGATCCGGCCTATCTCGGCGAGCTGACGGCCGCCGAACAGCTCGACTACCTCGCCGAGCTCCGCGGCCTGCCGAAGCGGTCCTGGCGACCCTTCGCCGAGCGGCTCGAGCTCGACCCGTCTGTCCGGATCCGCAAGCTGTCGCACGGCAACCGGCAGAAGGTCGGTGTCGTCCAGGTGTTCATGGGCCGCGAACCGCTGCTGGTCATGGACGAGCCGACGAACGGGCTCGATCCGCTGATGCAGCGCGAATTCCTCGCGCTCGTCGCCGACGTCCGCGCCGACGGCCGGACAGTCTTCCTGTCCTCCCACAATCTTCCCGAGATCGAGCGGGCGTGCGACCGGGTCGGGATCATCCGGGACGGGCGACTGGTCGACGTGTGGGCCGTGGGCGATCTCCTCGGGGAGCACTGGCGCTCGGTCAACCTGGTCCTGACGTCGTCGCCGCCGCCCGGCACCTTCGAGCTGCCCAACGTCGAGATCGTCGCCCTGACCGGGCGCGAGGTCCACGTCATGGTCCGCGGTGACGTCAATCCGCTGCTCGACCGGATCGCGGGCCTCGACGTCGCCGACATCGCGATCACGACACCGGACATCGAGGACGTCTTTCTGCGCCACTATCACGCCGGGAACGACGCCGGCGCGACCGCCGCGGCCGGATCGGTCACCTTGACCGGACCCGGATCGGGCTCCGAGGCGGTGCGGCGGTGATCGCCACCTTCCGCCTGGAGCTGCGCCGCAATCGGTCGATCGTCATCTGGGGCGCCGTCGTCGCGCTTGCCTACGGCGGCGTCATCGCGGGCTTCTACCCGACGATCCGCGACAATAGCGCGCTGATCGAGCAGTACATGGCCGTCTTCCCGAAGGCGTTCCTCGCCGCATTCGGGATGGAGGGCAGCCTCGCCGACCCGGGTGTCTTCTTCAACACGTACATCGGGTCGATGCTCTGGCCGGTGCTCGCCACCGTCGCGGGGATCCTCCTGGCGACCCGCCCGGTGGCCGCGGACCTCGACCGCGGGTTCCTCGAGCTGCCGATCTCGACGCGCCTGTCGCGGGTCCGCTATCTCGCCGGCGCGATCGGCGGGCAGCTCGTCGCGATGGCGATCCTCGCGGCCGCGACCGTCGCCGGGATCTTCCTCGTCGGGCGCGCGCTCGGCGCGCCGTTCGACGGCGGCCGGTTTGCGCTCGCGGGACTGCTCGCGTTCGGTTTCGGCTGCCCGATCGCGGCGGTGACGACGCTCCTGTCGGTCGCGACCCTGAGCCGGGGGATGGCCGGCGGAATCGCCGGCGGCGTGATCATCGCGATGTACCTGCTCGAGGTCGTGTCGAAGATCCGGACGGACCTCGGCGGGCTGGCGCGCCTGAGCATCTTCGACCACTTCCAGCCGGGGCCGATCATCGACGACGGCACCTTCCCCCTGGCGGACCTCGCCCTGTTCCTCGCCGTCGCGGCGGTCGCCTGGGGCGTCGCGCTGCTGGCCTTCCGCCAGCGGGACCTCGCGGCCTGACGTCGCGAGTTGCGGACCGGCTATCCTCGGTGCCATGAGTTCGCCGATCGTCATCGCCGGCTCGCCGACCGCGCTCGGCGGCCACTTCGGGGGCATGGAACGCACGCCGGGCGAGCTCCGCCGGCTGGGTCTCGTCGACCGGCTCCGGGCGCGCCGCGGACTGGCCGACATGGACCTCCGCGATGTGGGTGACGCCGCCAACGACCCGGGCTGGGCGCCGGACCCGGACCCCCGGGCGAAGAACCGGGCGCTGATCTGCGCCTACCTCCCGCGGCTGGCGGACCACGTCGCCGGGGCGCTCCGGGCCGCCGACACGGCCACCTCGGCGGCGCGGCTGCTCGTCGTCGGCGGGGACTGCACGACCCACGCGGGCTCGCTCGCCGGGATCCGCCGGGCCCGTCCCGGGCTGCGGGTCGGCCTCGCCTGGTTCGACGCCCACGGCGACTTCAACACACCGGACACGACCCCGTCGGGGAACGTCTGGGGCATGCCCTTCGCGATGATCTGCGGCCGGGGCAACGCGGACCTTCTCGCCGCCTGCGACGGCCCGACGGTTCGCCAGGAGGACGCGGCGCTCCTGGGCGGCCAGGTCCTCGACGAGACGGAATCGCGGATGCTGGCAGCCTCGCCGGTCGCCCACTTCGGCGCCGGGATGCTCGGGACGGAGGCGGGGCAGGCGGCGCTGGCGGCATGGGCACGGACCGTGGCCGGCCGCGTGGACGCGTTCTACGTCGCGTTCGATCTCGACGCGCTCGACGCCGCCGGCGGCTGGGCCCTGACCATGCCCGAGCCGGACGGGATGTCGCTCGAGACCGCGGTCGCGGCCGTCCGGGCGATCGCCACGGCCGGGCCGGTCACTGGCTTCGGGGCGACGGCGATGATGACCGGTCGGGGCGGGGACCCGGTGCGGACCGCGGACGCGATCGCCGTGCTGGCCGAGGCCGCCCTCGGGGCGTAGGACCGACGGTTCTGCCGCCGTCCGGTTCGGCGGGAGGCCGGCTACTCGTCGACGAGGTGGAGCGCGGCCGCAATCACGCGGAAGTCGGCCTCGTCGATCGCCGTCCCGGTCAGCAGCCAGCTCGGGTCCTGGTCCTCGTCGACGACCGCCGCGAAGCCGGCCGGGTCGGTCGTGGCGATGAGCTCCGCCTCGCGATCCCCGAAGGGCGTCGTTCCCACGCTCGATCCGGACGGGACGCACGGCGTCGGGTCGTGGCACATCGCGCCCTCGGAGAGGACGATGCGCGCCCCGTCCACCCGGCGGCGGTAGCTGATCGTCAGGCGGCCGCCATCCCTGAGCCGGTACGACCCCTTCTCGACTGACCAGCCCGCCCGCAGGACCGCGCAGTAGACCGGCCACGGGACGGAGTGGGCGAACGAGGAGAAGAAGTCCTTCGTGTCGGACGAGCCGAAGCACGCGGCGGTCGTGCCGGCCGCGGCGCTCCCGGAGGGCGTCGGGCTGACCGCGTCGGTCGGCGTGGGCTCGGGCGTGGGCGTGGGCTCATCGGTCGGAGTCGGCTCCGCGCTGGCGGTCGGGGCCGGGGGCGACGAGGAGGGCGGCGCGACGGTTTCGCCAGGGCTCGCCGGCGGAACGGAGGACGGGCTGGCCAGCCCGCACGCGGCGACGAGGAAGGCAAGGGCGCCCGCGAGCGCGAGCGCCGAGCGGATCGGCCTCGGGCGGCGGCGGACCGACGTGGGCATCCCCGGGCGCGCTCGGATCACCCGGAGAGACTAGCGCTCGGACGCGTGACCGGTCAACGCAGGGTTCCCATCCCTGTTCCCGGCCCGGTCTCGACCCCGGCTCTGCCGGTTCGCCGGACGAAGCCGGGGTCCACCCCGAAGACGTCCCGGATCCGCTCGTCGGCGAGGACCTCCCCGGACCCGCCGTCGGCGACGATCCGGCCGCCGGCGACGAGGATGAGCCGGGGGAAGAAGTGGCTGGCCAGGCCCAGGTCGTGGAGGACGGCCGAGGATCGTCGTGCCGTCGCGCTCGTTGAGGTCGGCCAGGAGCTCCATCGCCTCGACCTGGTGGCGGAGGTCGAGGTGGACGGTCGGCTCGTCGAGGACGAGGACCGGCGCCGCCTGGGCGACGGCCATGGCAAGCAGGACGAGCTGGCGCTCGCCGAGCGAGAGCTCGCGGGCGTCGCGCCCGAGGAGGTGCCCGACGCCGACCCGGTCGATCGCGGCCGCGACGGCCGCGCGGTCGGCCGGGCGGAGGCCGCGGAGCGGGTGCTCGTGGGGCAGCCGGCCGAGCGCCACGACCTCCTCGACCCGGGTCGAGAACGGCAGCGAGGCCGCTGGGGCACGACGGCCAGCCGCCGCGCGACGGCGAGCCGGTCGAGCGCGCCGATCAGCGGCCGCCGAGCCAGATCGCACCGTGCCCGAGGTCGGCCGGAGCGAGCCCGGCGAGCGACGCGCAGCAGGCGTCGACTTGCCGGCCCCGTTCGGGCCGAGGAGCGCGACCCGCTCGCCGCGCCCGATCGACGAGGTCGACGCCGCGCAGGACCGGCCGGTCGACGGTAGGCGGCCTCGACGCCGATCAGCGCGACGATCGGGTCCGCGCACGGCGTCACAGCTCGTAGCCCGAGCGCGTCCGGCGCAGCAGGGCGAGGAAGAACGGCGCCCCGATGATCGCGGTCACGACCCCGACCGGGATGTCGCCGAGCAGCCGCGCCACGAGGTCGGCGGCCGGCCAGGAGGACTCGCCCCGAGGAGCGCCGAGAGCGGCAGGACCCGCCGCGCGTTCGGGCCCGACGACCAGCCGGACGACGTGCGGCGCGACGAGCCCGACGAAGCCGATCAGGCCGCTGATCGACGACCGCCGCCGCGGTGATGAGCGAGGCGAGGCCAAGCAGGATCGCCCGCTCCCGGCGAACGTCGACGCCGAGGTGGGCCGCGGCCTCCTCGCCGAGCAGGAAGCCGTTGAGGCACGCGGGCCCGGACGGGGATCGCGCCGCCGCCGCGATGCGATGGGCGGAGGGCGGCGCCGAGCCGGAGCCAGGACGAGCCGTCGAACCCGCCCAGCAGGTAGAAGAAGATCTGGCGCAGGTTCGTGCCGGACAGGTACATCGCCATCGCCAGGCCGGCCGCGAGCAGGGAGCCGACCGCGTAGCCGGTGAGGAGGAGGCTGGTCAGCGGGCGCCAGGCGGCCCGGTCCGGCTGAAGCGGTAGACCACGGCGACCGCGCAGGAGCGCCCCGAGGAACGCGAGGGCCTGGACGAGACCGAACTCGAGGAGCAGGAGCCGGACGGGGATGAGCACCGCGATCGCCGCCCCGAGCGCGGCTCCCGACGCGGTCCCGAGCACGTACGGGTCCGCCAGCGGGTTCCGCAGGATCCCCTGGAACGTTGCCCCGGCGATCGCCAGGCCGAGCCCGACGACCATCGCCGAGAGGACCCGCGGCAGGCGCAGGTCGACCACGATCGTCTCGGCGGCCGGGCTCCAGCTCAGCCCGAGGTCGAGACCGAGGAGCCGCCGGACGAGGATCGCGACCGTCTGGTCCGGGGCGACCCACACGCTGCCGAGCCCGACCCCCAGGACGAGCACGGCGACGAGCGCGGCGAGACCACCGACGAGAAGGAGGCCCGGGCGCGTCCGGGCGCGCTCGAGCCAGCTCACCCGGCTACCGCGGCGCGCCCAGGGCCGCGCCCCGGATGGCCATCGTCACGGCGCCGCAGGGCCGCCGCCGGCGAGATCGCCATGGCCACCGACGCGAGCCGGGACCGGAAGCGCCGAGGCAAGCTCCGGGTGGATCGCCGCGAGCAAGGTCGCGCAGGCCCTTCGACGAGGCGGGGGCCCGGACGGGTGACGAGGATGTCGTTGGCGGGGCGGATGGCGCCCGTCTTGACCGCGGTCATGGTGCCCCAGCCGGGTCGCGCCTTGACGATGTCGGGGGTCGTCCCGTAGGCGGCGTCGCCGAGGACGATGACCTCAGGGTCGGCCGCCACGAGCTTCTCGAGCGAGATGTCGAACACCGTCGGGGTCGCCGGTGGTGATCGGCTCGCCGCCGGCGAGCGAGATCATCTCGGCCAGGAACGAATCGTCGGCCGGCGCCGTAGATCCCACCGGTGGCGTCGATCTCGTAGAACGTCGCGCGGCTTCGCCAGGGCCGGCGGCCGCGGCCGAGATCTGGTCGAACCCGGCGCGCATCGACGCGGTGAGGTCGCGCGCCGGCGGCTCGCCGGCCGACGGCCTCGCCGACGAGCTCGATGTCGTCAGGACGCCGGCGATGGTCGCGGGCGTAGACGACCAGGACCGGGATGCCCGAGCGAGCGGAGCTGCGCGATCGCGTCGGGCGGGTTGAAACCGTTGCCGCCGGCGACGACGAGGTCGGCGCCGAGGCCGACGATCTTCTCGACGTCGACGCCCTAGAAGTTCGCGACGTGGGGCAGCGCGGCGACCTCGGGCGGGTAGTCGTCGAAGTCGGTCGTGGCGACGACCTGCGGGCCGGCCCCGATCGCGAAGAGGATCTCGGTCGTGGCCGGGGTGAGCGAGACGATCTTCCGGGGGGCGGCCTTGAGGGCGACGGCGTTGCCCTCGTCGTCGGTCAGGGTGAGCGGGAACGTCGCGGCCGGCACGGGCGTGGCGGTCGCGCTCGGCTCGGGGCTGCCGGTCGCGGCCGGGGCGGAGGAGGCCGTCGCGTCGGGCTGCGGCCGGCACGCCGAGCGCAGCCGGCCCGCCGGTGCATGCCGCGAGCGCGAGGACGGCGGCGAGGACGGCGGCGGCGAGGCGCGCGGTCCGGGCTGGCCCGGACAAGCGCGAGACCCCTCGCCGGTCGCTGGCCGAGGGGTCGAAGACGGGTTCACGTGGATGCCTACCCTTTCTCTCGAAGGTTCGAGCAGGACCGAAGGGCCGGCGACCGGACTCGCGCGGTCGCTCCTCGAGGGAGCGCCGCGACCACCGTAGCGGGACTGTGCCGGGATCTCACCGGCTTCGCGACCCAGCGGTCTGGTGCGTATTGGTGTTGACCGCCGGAGCGTACCACGCCCCCGGGTACGCGACCCCGGCGGCGACCTCGCGCCCGGAAAAGCGGCAGCTAAGCGGCCGCTAAGCGGCTGCTGGGAGACTGCCCGCCTCGCCCTCCTCCCGCCACCATCCGAACCCCGCCGGAGGAGGTCTCGTCCATGTACTGGCGCGCGAATCGGTGGAGAGCGTGGATCCCACCCCTCATCGGCGTCCTCGCCCTGCTCACCGGCCTCGTCGGCCCGGTCCGCCCGGCGATCGCCCTGGCCGCCTACCAAGCCACGGCCGACTCGAACGAGTCGGCCTTCGAGCCGCCGTGCCTGGGCTGGGACGACCCTCGCCCGGAGCGGATGCTGACCCTGGCGGTCAACGGGATGGCCGCCCTGGGCTACGACGTCAAGGGCTACAAGGGGGCGGCGTTCACCAAGGCGCACACCCTCAGCCGGACCGTCAACGACTGGTCCTACTACGTCCACTCGCATGGCGACTACTACTGGTACGCACCGGAATCACGCCGCTACTCGGGCTTCCGGGAGGACTCCGGCGACTGCGCCCAGAGCGTCGTCTTCTCCAAGGAGATCGCGGCTGAAGCGGGCCGGCCGGGCGACGAACCTCGTGGTCATCTCCACCTGCTTCAACGGCGACTCGAACACGACCCTGCCGGGCGCCTTCGGGATCGCCAAGTCGAAGGCCGGCGAGCTCCAGTGGAACGGGCCGAAGTTCTACGTGGGTTACCTCGGGGAAGCCTTCGACAACGACGAGGAGGCGTTCGAGACGACCTTCTGGGACGCCCTCAAGCGCGGCAGGGGCGTGGGGCCCGCGTTCGAGCTCGCCCTGCTCGAGCACTTCACCCACCCCTTCGACGCCGACTGGTGGGGCAGCTACGTCTGGTCCGGCCGAGCCGGGCCGGGCAGCTTCTGCCCCAAGTGCCTGTAGGAGCGATCCGATGTCCCTCTCTCTTCTCCCCGCTCGTCTTCCCCGCCCGGGCCGTCGACCCGGGACCATCCTTCTCGTCGCGGTCGCGGCGGGCCTCCTCGTGACCGGCCTGGCCGGTCCGGCCGCGGGGACCGATCCGTACGTGGCCGGACAGGCCGCCACCCGCATCACACGGCTGCCCGCCGGGCTGGCCGGCGCGGTCATCGGACGGGCCGCCCGGACCGGGCGCGCGCTCGGTCTGCCCGAGGCGGCCCGCCGCACGGTCGAGCGGGTCGAGGACCGCCGCGGCCATGCGACGTTTGACGAGGTGTCCGACCTCGACGCGAAGGGCCGCCCGACGGCGGTTCTGCGCTACGCGCCGGATGGACGGCTCATCGCCGCGGTCCACCTCGGCTGGCACGAGGGCCGCGGGCAGGCGGTCGCGGCGGACGCCGACGCGATCCGGGCGGCGCTCGAAGTCCTCCAGGCGAACGGCATCGAGCCGGTCGGGCAGGCGGTGGCCCGGGGGCGCGGCGCGAACGGCTGGTCCGTCAACTGGGAGCGGGCCGTCGACGGCGTCCCGGTCCCCGGCGACGGCGTCCGCGTCCAGCTCTGGGCGGACGGCTCGTTCCACGGCCTGAGCCGCGCGGAGCACCCGCTCGCGGACCGGCCGGCGACCGTCCTGGAGGCGAGCGTCGCCGAGACGGCGGTCGCCCGGCTCCTCGACCGGTGGATCCCGGCGGCTGGCCGCGGCGAGGTCTGGATCGACGGCAGCGCGCTGGCCTGGGTCGCCCCGAACGACACGTTCGCCGCGGCTCGACCGGATGCCCCGGAAGAGGTCCGGCGGTTGGCCTGGGTCGTCCGGGTCCGCTCGATCGGGGCGTTCGCCGAGGTCCTCCGCGGCCTCGAGGTCGCGATCGACGTCGGCGACGGTTCGCTCCTCGGGGGCGACGTCCTCCGGTGACCTGGCATCGGCGGCCGGGCCGACCGGCGCTCGTCGCGGTGGCCGTCGCGCTCGCGGCGGCGGTCCTCGGCGGGTGCCGCGCCGGCCCGGCCCCGGCCGGACGGGACGCCCCCGAGGCCGGACGGCTCGACGTCCGCGGGCGCGTCCGTGGTCGTGCCGGGCGCGGAGCTCGCACACGGGCTCCTCGTCCTGGCCGGCCGGGTCGGGGACACCCGGCTCGAGCTCATCGGTCCGAACGGCGCGACCCGGCCGCTGGCCACCCCGGACCGGGCCATCGCCTGGGTCTCGGCCGCGCGGGACGGGCGCATCCTGGCGACGACCCTCGACGGCCGGGCGTTCCTGAGCGAGCCGGTCCTCGCCGGCCGCGATCTGGGCTGGGATCCGCTCGTCCCGTCGGGTTTCGACCCCGAGCGCCTGGCCGGGCCGCTCGCCTTCGGGACGCTCTCCCCGGACGGCCGGCAGGCGGCGTTCATCGCCGCCGACTTCGCGGCAGCCGGGCCGTTCGAGGTCGTCCTCGTCGACACTGCGAGCGGGGCCGGCAGCCCGACCCGGATCCGGCTCCCGGCGGACGGCGCGCCGCCTGCCTGGCTCGGCGATCGGCTCGTGGTCCTGACCCGGGAGCGCGCCGACGAAGTGGGCTCGGTCGTCGTCGACCCGGTCGCGGGCGCCATCGCCCAGGGGCCCGGGCCGATCGGCGGCCCGCGCCCACCGGGGCTCAGCGGGTGGATCGACCCGATCGCCGGGCTGTCGATCGCGGCGGACGGGACGGCCCTTGCGGTCGCCTCGGGGCTGGACGAGCGGGTCGAGGTGGACGCTGCCGGCCCGTGGCTCGCCCTGTCGCCCGGCGGTGACCCGCTGGCGATCGTGCGGACGGACCTCGACGGGGAGTCGGTCGCGGTCACGATCCACGATCGCTCGGCCGGCTGGCACCAGGTCCGGCGGATCCCGCTCCCGGTCGGCGCAGACCGGGCGGTCGCCGCCTGGCTGCCCTGAGCGCGCCGAAGCCCGGCGCTCGGCCGGGCCTCGGACCTGTGCGGTCGGCAGTCCCGTGGACCGCCCGGGTCACGCGGTGACGGCCTCCCGCGCGCTGAAGATGGAGACCTGGGCCTCCTCGGGCAGCATCACCCCGAGGATCTTCTGGAGGGCGAGAAGATGGACACACGATCCCCAACTCTCGTAGTAGTGGCAGGTGCAGTGCCAACTACCGGCGTCGAGGCTCACGTGATGGGTGTCGTTGTCACCGCGGAACGTGAGGGACAGGCGGTCGATCGTGATCCGATCGAGCTCGCGCGCGTAGCGATTCGCCTTCTCGACCTTGCCGATCAGGGAGCTGTGCATCGTCGAGGTACCTCCGTCGCCAATATGGCGCTCACGAGGCCGCCGTCCGGTCCTGCACCGTCGACCGGTGGTGGCGGTCGCTGGTCGAACGATACACCCCCGGCGCCGCGCCCGGGAACCCCGAATTGGGACGATCCACGAGCGCCGGGCGGACGCAGGGTTCCTCGTCTCATCGCCTGCCGCGATGGTATCGGCCGTGGACCGGCATCTGCCCACGTCTCATCGCCCACCGCGATGGTATCGGCGCTGCCGGGCCCTCTGGCCGGGGCAGGCACGCACGCTGAGCGTGGGATTCCCGGCTGAGGAGCCGGAACCCGCGTGGGAGCAGCGTTACCATCGCGGACCGCGATGTCCCGGGAAGCCTGGGCCGGGGCAGGTGGCGGAGGCAGGTGGCGGAAGCGGGGGCGGGAGGGCGGTGCGGCGGCGGGGCACGAGGGCGCGGGCACGTGGGCGGTTCGGCGGCGGGGGCACGCGGGCGGTTCGGCGGCGGGGGCACGCGGGCGGTGCGGCGGCGGGGGCACGTGGGCGGGGGCACGTGGGCGGTGCCGGTGGGACCCGCCGCGGTCAGGGCGCGGAGGTCCCCGCGCGGCCGTAGTCGTCCTCAAGCCGGATGACGTCGCCGAGCTCCGGGGTGGAAACCTCGACGAGCTCGCAGCGCTCGATCGCCTCGAACCGGTGGACCGTCCCGACGGGGATCCGGCGGTGCTCGCCCGGTCCCAGCTCGCTCGTGGTGAGGGCGCCGTCGGGTCCGCCGTGGTGGAGCCGCAGCCGGCCGGAGATCACCAGGATCGTCTCGTCCTTGCGCTCGTGGACCTGGAGCGAGAGCCGCCGGCCGGCCTCGATCACGAGGATCTTCCCGACGTACCGATCCGTGTGGGCCCAGATGAGCTCGTGGCCCCACGGCTTGTCGACCCGGCGGCCCTCCTCCGCCCTCGGCGCGGCCCCCGTCCCGGAAGGGTCAGGCGCCACGGACGAGCCGCTCCCCGGCGGCGATCATCGCCTCCCGGATGTCCGGCGTGGTCGCCTCCGTGTAGACCCGCACGAGCGGCTCGGTGCCGCTGAACCGGACGAGCAGCCACGAGCCGTCCTCGACGAAGAACTTGAACCCGTCGTTCGTGTCCAGGGCGACGGTCCGGGTCACCGGTTCGCCGGCCAGCTCGGTGGGGGCGTGGACCCGCAGGTCGACCAGGAGCCGCTCTTTGAGCCCTGGGTAGAGGGCCCGGTCCACGTGGACGTCGACGCGACGGTAGAACGACGGGCCGGCGAGCTCGTGGAAGGCGGCCAGCGCCGTCGAGACCGGCCAGCGGCCGGCGGCCTTCTCGCGCAGGAAGAGGTCGAGCAGGAGCAGGTCGGCGTAGATCCCGTCGCGCTCCGGGAGGTGCATCCCGAAGCCGTAGCCACCCGACTCCTCGGCGCCCATCATCGCCCCGGTCTCGATCATCTTCGGGCCGATGTACTTGAACCCGACCGACGTCTCGTACGTGTCGATCCCGTAGTGCGCGCCGAGCCGGGACGTCATCGACGTGTTGTTCACGCTGACCACGACCGGGTCGCGCCAGCCGCGATGCTCGGCCAGGTAGTACATCAGCAGGCCGGTCACCTCGAGCTGGTGGATGAACGTGCCCCGCTCGTCGGCCGCGCCGGCCCGGTCGGCGTCGCCGTCGAGGAGCAGGCCCAGGTCGTAGCCACCCCCGGCCAGAATCCCGAGCGCCTCGTCGACGTTCGGCCGGATCGGCTCCGGGTTCACCCCTCCGAAGTAGGGGTTCCGCTCCTGGTGGAGCTCGTGGACGCGGATCCGGCCCCCGGCCAGGAGCCGGCTGATCCAGCCCGCGCCGGCGCCCCACATCGGCTCGACGAGGATGGACACGTCGGCCGCCCGGAGGGCGTCGAGGTCGACCGTCCGCCGGAGGAAGCGCTCGTAGCCTTCGAACGGGTCGAACCGCTCTACGAGCCCGGCGGCCTCGGCGTCAGCGAACGGCCGGCGCTCGATCGCGGTCCCGCCGTTGGCCGCGATCGTCCCCTCGAGGACCGACAGGATGTCGTGCCCCGCGGCCGACCCGGTCGGAGCCTTGACCTTGAACCCGTTGTCCGTCCACGGGTTGTGGCTGGCGGTGATGACGATCCCGGCCGCGGCTCCGCGCTCGACGACCTCGTAGCTGGACATCTGTGTGGGGACCGCGTGGACGGCGAACGCGACCGGGATGTCCCGGGCGAGGAGGACCTCCGCGGCGGCGACCGCGAAGTGCTCGCTGGCGAAGCGCCGGTCGTAGGCGATGACCACGCCCTTCGACTGCTCGCCCCGGTCGACGACGTAGCGGGCGACCCCGTCGGCACAGCGGCGGACGCTCTCGAAGGTGAACTCGTCGGCGATCCTGGCGCGCCAGCCGTCCGTGCCGAAGACGATCCGGGTGGGCGTGGGCGCCTCGGCGATGTTCGTCACGGTCTCGTCTCCTGTTGGGCGACCCGCTCGAGGAGGGCCTCGACGATCGAGCGGGCCGGTCGGGCGCCCGCGAGCAGTGCGCTCGGCGACGGGCCGAGGATACCGCGCGGACCACCGGCCAGCGCGAGCCGACCGTCGATCCGCTCGACGATGAGGTCGTCCGGGCCCGCGTCCGCCGACTCCCCGGGCTGGATGACGCGCCCGACTCCCGCCCCGCCGAGCGCCTCCAGGAGGATCGTCCAGCTGCCGAGATCGCTCCAGCCCACGTCCATCGCGCCCATCACCACGTGCCCGGCGGCCGCCGCGGGCTCCATCACCGCGTAGTCGATCGAGGTCGAGCGGACCGTCCGGTAGGCCGCCTCGAGCGTCGCCGACGCGTGGGCGGCGGTGATGGCGCCGAGGACGTCCGGAGCGAACTCCTCCAGGGCGGCGCGGATCGCCCCGCGACGCCACAGGAAGATCCCGGCGTTCCAGGCGACTCCCGGGCGACGCTGCAGCTCGGACGCGACCGACACGGACGGCTTCTCCTGGAACCGCTCGAGCGGGTATGCCATCAGCCCGTCGACCTCCGCGCCGGCGTGTAGGTCGGGGATCAGGTAGCCGTACTCGGTCGCAGGTCGGGATACCTCGATCCCCAGGGTCACCAGCGGCGAGGCGATCCCGAATGCCCCCCGGGCGAGGCCGCGGGCCGCGGCGGCGAGCGTCGCCCGGAAGACGTCCTCCCGCTCGATCGTCTGGTCCGCGGGCAGGACGAGCATCACCTCGTCGGCGGGGCGCTCGATGGCCACGGTCGCCAGGGCGACCGCGGCGGCCGTGTTCCGGCCCATCGGCTCCTCGAGCACGAGGACGCCCGGCAGCTGCTCACGAACGAGCGCGGCATAGCGCCGATCCGTGACGACGGCGATGTCGGACGGGCCGAGGCCGAGCTCCGGGCCGGCCAGCAACCGATCCGCGGTGAGCTGGAGGAGCGTGCGATCGCCGAGCAGCGGGAGGAACGGCTTCGGCCGCTCGGGAGCGGAGAGCGGCCAGAGGCGGGTCCCGCCGCCGCCCGCCATGATCACGGCGTACATGCGCGGCCCATTCTACGGGCCGCCGCGCGACCGGCACGCGGAACAGCTTTGACGCCGCCCTGTCGCGCCCGTACCATGCGCCCACCTGCAGGAGGGCTGCAGGGTTCTGGCCAGCGTCGAACGCCAACCCCTGCGAGGCTCCGTTGACCGCTTCCATGGCTCCTGTTACCGCCGCGCCGTCCGTCATCGGGTCCGGCGCCCCCGACGTCGAGATCCTCGAGGTGACCAAGCGCTTCGGCGCCGTCACCGCGGTGGACGCGATGAGCCTGTCGATCGAGCGCGGCGAGTTCTACAGCTTCCTCGGGCCGTCGGGCTGCGGCAAGACGACCACCCTGCGGATGATCGCGGGATTCGAGCAGCCGACGTCGGGCGAGATCCTCCTCGCCGGCCAGCCGATCGCGGGAGTCCCGCCGTACCGGCGCAACGTCAACACGGTGTTCCAGCATTACGCGCTGTTCCCCCACATGAACGTCGCCCAGAACGTGGGCTACGGCCTGCGCCAGAAGAAGGTCGGCCGCGACGAGGAACGCCGCCGGGTGACCGAGACGCTCGGCCTCGTCCGCCTGTCGGGCTACGAGGAGCGCCGGACCTGGGAGATGTCCGGAGGCCAGCAGCAGCGGGTCGCGCTCGCCCGGGCGCTGATCAACCACCCGACAGTGCTCCTCCTCGACGAGCCGCTCGGCGCCCTGGACCTCAAGCTCCGCAAGGAGATGCAGCTCGAGCTCAAGGCCCTCCAGCAGAAAGTCGGGATCACGTTCGTCTACGTGACCCACGACCAGGAGGAGGCGCTCACGATGAGCGACGTCATCGTGGTCATGCGCGACGGGCGGATCCAGCAGCAGGGCAGCCCCGAGGAGCTCTACGAGCGCCCGGTCAACCGCTTCACGGCGAACTTCATCGGCGTTTCCAACCCGATCGACGGTCGCCTCGCGGCGTTCGATCTGGCCACCCGGCGGGCAAAGGTGGAGGCGGACAGCGGCCTCGTGCTGCGGGGCGTCGTGACGGACCCGGCGGCCAGGCCGTCGATCGGGGACAGGGTCACCGTCGCGGTCCGCCCCGAGCGCTTCCGGGTGGAGCCGGCGAACGCGGAGGCCACCGAGGCCGACGGCTGGACGTCCGTCCCGGGCAGGATCCGGCAGGGAACGTACCTGGGGGACCAGACCGAGTATCGCATCGAGACGGAGCTCGCCGGCGAGCTCATCGCCCGACGGCAGAACGCCTTCGGTGCGGCATCCGGACAGGGGGTCGGTCCGGGCGACCCGGTCGTCGTCCGATGGCACGAGGAGGCGAACCTCGTCCTCGTTGGATGAGGTTCGCCAGGAGACCCGGGTGACCGGGAGGAGGAGCTCGAGCGTGGCGAACCAGGATCTCGAAGGGTACCTGCGGCAGATCTCGCGAACGCGCGTCAACCGGCGGGGTTTCCTCGCGGCGAGCGGCCTGACCGCCAGCGCCGCGTTCCTGGCCGCCTGCGGGAGCGGTGGCGGCACGACCGCTCCGTCCGCCCCGGCACCGACCACCGGCGGCGAGGCGAGCGCAGCACCCTCGGCGGCGCCCACGGCGGCGCCCGTGGCCGTCGAGAAGGAACTGTTCATGTACAACTGGGGCGACTACGTCGACCCAGGCAATATCGAGGCGTTCAAGACGGCCTTCGGGGTCGAGAAGTTCACCTACGACACGTACGCCTCGAACGAGGAGCTCCTGACCAAGCTCCAGGGCGGGGCCAAGGGCCAGTGGGACGTCGGGGCGCCAACCGCCGAGTTCGTCCCGGCTCTGCGCGACCAGGGCTTCATCCAGAAGCTCGACCTGTCCAAGATCCCGAACGCCAAGTACATCGAGGCCGCGTTCAAGAAGCAGTGGTGGGATCCGACCGACGAATGGCAGCTGCCCAAGGACTGGGGAACCACGGGGATCGCCGTCCGGACGAAGGTCGTCAAGGAGGACGTCAGCACCTGGAAGGCGTTCTTCGAGGTCGCCCCCAAGTACTCCGGGCGGATCGTCATCGTGGACTCGCCCGGTGACGTCTTCACCGCGCCGCTCAAGGCGCTGGGCTACTCGCTGAACTCCACCGACAAGACGGAGCTGGAGGCGGCCCGCAAGCTCCTCATGGACCTTGCCCCGCACGTCCTCGCCCTGGACTCGGACACCTACGACGCCAAGATCCGCAGCGAGGAGGCCGTCCTGGGCCTCGTGTGGACCGGCGGCGTGCTCGAGCTGCGCGACGAGGAGGAGACGAAGGACACCGTCTACCACATCCCCGCGGACGGAACGCTCTTCTGGCTGGACACCTGGGTCATCTTCGCGGACGCGCCCCATCCGGAGGCCGCCTACGCCTTCCTGAACTTCATCCACGAGCCGGAGATCCAGGCCAAGGAGACCGAAACGAACCGCTACGCCACGCCGAGCAGCGAGGCCAAGAAGTTCGTCGATCCGGCGATCCTCAACGACCCGGCGATCTTCGTCTCCGACGAGGTCCTCAGCCGGCTCGAGGGAGCCCAGGACGTCTCGACGGATCCGCTCCGGATCGAGATCTGGGAGGAATTCAAGTCGAAGATCGGGCAGGGCTAGACCCGCACCGATCGACGAACCGGTCGGCATGGCGACCATGACGCCGGCTGCGCCGACCGCGTCGGCGCAGCCCCGCCGCTCGCTGCGGTCGGCCGGCCTGACGGGAGTGCTCCTGCTGCCCGCCGGGCTGTGGTACCTCGTCCTGCTCGTCCTGCCGCTGGCGATCGTGGTGATCTTCAGCTTCGGGGAGCGGGGGGCGTACGGCGGCTATGCGCCGGGCTTCACCCTGTCGAACTACTCGTCGGCGGTCGCGCGCTCGACGCCGTTCATCACCAGTCTCTGGCTGGCCATGGCCGGGACCGTGCTGTGCCTCCTGACGGCCCTCCCGATGGCGTACTTCATCGCCACCCGGGCGGGTCCGCGGAAGGCCCTCCTCATCGTCCTCCTGGTCATCCCGTTCTGGACGAGCTTCCTCATCCGAACCTACGCCTGGCTGACGATCCTCGGCCCGTACGGGCTGGCCGGCATCATCGGTGACCTCATCGGCGACCCCTCGTTCCGGATCCTGGGCACCCCGGTCGCCGTCCTCATCGGGGTCGTGTACGGCTACCTGCCGCTGATGGTCTTCCCGCTGTACGTCACCCTCGAGCGGATGGACCGGACCCTGGTCGAGGCATCGAAGGACCTCGGAGCCGGCCGCTGGGCGACGTTCCGGCAGGTCACCCTGCCGATCACCCTGCCCGGCCTGATCACCGGCAGCATCCTCGTGTTCATCCCGCTGATGGGTGAGTACGTGGTCCCGGCCATCCTCGGCTACGGCCGGGTCTTCCTCGTGGGGAACCAGCTGGTCCTGCAGTTCCTCGAAGCGCGCGACTGGCCGCAGGGGGCGGCCAAGGCGGTCATGCTCATCCTGATCATGCTCGTGAGCATCACCTTCTACCTGTGGTTCACGAACCGCGGGCGGCGGGGCCGCGACGTGAGCGTCCTGTGAGCGCCACCACGTCGACCGGCCGGCGAGGGCCGGGGAAGGATCGCGCGGCGGCGTTCGTCGAGACCTGGCTGCGCGGCCACACCGCCCTCGTCTACCTGTTCCTGTACATCCCGATCGTCGTCGTCGTCGTGTTCAGCTTCAATGCAACGGATCGGCGGGTGACGGACTGGCAGGGGCTCAGCCTGAAGTGGTACGGGCGCGTCCTGGGCGACAGGGTCGTCCAGAGCGCCCTGTTCAACAGCCTGCTCGTGGCCAGCTTCACGGCCGTCATCTCGACCGTCTTCGGCACGATGGCGGCCCTCGGCCTGCAGCGGGCGCCGAGGTGGCTGCGCAGGCCGTTCGAGTCGCTGACCTACATCAGCATCATCGTCCCGGAGATCGTGATCGCCCTGGCCACGCTGGTCTTCTTCTCGACCTCGTTCGACATCCTCAACCCGATCCTCGGGATCAAGCTGAAGCTCGGCTACGCGACGATCATCGCGGCCCACGCCCTGTTCAACATCAGCCTCGTCCTGCTCCTGGTCCAGGCCCGTCTCAACGGGATGGACCGGACCCACGTCGAGGCGAGCTACGACCTCTATGCGTCGCCGTGGCGGACGTTCTGGCAGATCACCTTCCCGCAGCTGCTGCCGGCGATCGTCGCCGGCTTCCTCCTGTCGTTCACGTTCAGCTTCGACGACTACGTGATCACCACGTTCGTATCGGGCGCCGGGACGACGACCCTGCCCCTGTACGTCTTCGGGACGATCCGCAAGGGCGTCACCCCGGCGACCAACGCGGTCGCCGCGATGATGCTCCTGATCACCCTCGGGACGCTCGTCATCGGCCAGATCCTGGTCAGCCGGAACGCGCGCCGGAGCGGCCAGTCCGGCTCGGGCGCGTCGATCGCCGGGATCGTCGCCGACCAGAGCTGAGGCTGGCCCCAGCCCGCCGGCCGCACCTCGTCGGCGTCAGCGCGCCGGGAGGAGCGAGTCGTCCACCAGCTGGTCGACGGTCACCGGGTTCGGGACCAGGCCGCCCGGCAGCCCGGCGATGAACTCGATCGACTTCGTCCAGCCGTCGCGGTCGACCGCCCCGAGGCCCTGCTTCGCGGTCAGGGCGTTCTGCCAGCCGTCGATCGTGGCCTTGAGCACCGCCAGCTGGCCATCGCGATCCTGGCCCAGCTCCGGGACCGTGGCGATCGCCGCGTCGAGACCCTTCTGCGGGTCGGCCGCGATGTCATCCATCGCCCGGAGCGTCGCCGCGATGAACCGGGCAACCGCGTCGCGCTTCGCCTCGATCGTCTTCGTGCCGGCGATGAGGCCGTTGCCCTGGAGCGGCACGACGTCGTCGACCCGCAGGATGACCGGCTCGGCGCCGCTCCGGGCGAGCTGGACCGGCTCGTTGTTGGCGAAGCCCGTCGCTGCGTCGACCTGGTCCTGCTGGACGCCGACGAGCTGCCCGTAGTCCGGGTAGAGCACGATCTTCACGTCGTCTGTGGTCAGGCCCGCGGACCCCAGGAGCGCCTGGAGCATGATCCAGCCCGAGCCGTACTTGCCCGGCGTCCCGATCTTGCGGCCGCGCAGGTCCGCGGTCGCCCTGATCCCGCTCGAGGCCTTGCCGAAGACGACGTTCGGGAACTTGGCGTAGATCGTCGCCAGGTAGCGCACCGGGATGCCCTGGCTGACCGCGGGGATGAGGCTCGTCCCGTCGGCGATCGCGACGTCCACGGCGCCCTGCCCGACGAGGGTGATCAGTTCCGGGTCGATCTTGTTCTGGAAGGTCACCTCGAGCCCCGCCTCGCGGTAGTAGCCCGCCTGCTGCGCCAGGTAGAACTGGGCGAACTGGACGCTCGGGATGTAGCCCAGCCCGACGGTCAGCCTGGCCGGCTCCGGGGAGGGCGTCGGCGCGGTGCTGGAGGGCGCGGGCGCGGAGGAGGCGGGCGCCGTCGAGGCGGACGGGCCGGCTCCGGAGGAGCAGGCGGCCAGGACCAGGGCCCCGACGAGGGCGAGGGCGACGACGGGTCGCTTCAGGGACGGGTTCACGGGTTCCTCCAACACCAGGCGATCAAGGCCGATCCAGGCCAATTCGCTCGCCGGGGCATACGGAGGAAGCTTGGGCACGCGGACGTGCGCGGACCCGGTCTCCTTCCATCCGGACTGTACCGTCGGCTCCGGCCCGGCGACGCGTCGCGTCGCCGTCGGATCTGCTGACACCCGTCGCGATGACGGGCCGCTCGTGGGCTCGCCCCGCTCGCGCGGGACCCTACCACCGGTCGGGAATCGCACCCTGCCCCGAAGACCGCGGCCATCCTAGCACGGTCCGCCCGAGGCGCCTTGCGGGCCGTCGGTCAGCCGTCCGGTCCGTCCGTCAGCCGCGGTCGCCGACCAGCCGCCGCTCGACGAGGACCGTCAGCCCGTACAGGCCGACCCCGATGAGCGCCACGGTGAGGAGCGTCGCGAACAGCAGCGGCGTGTCGAAGAGGCTGCCCCGGGCGAGGTTGATGAGCACGCCGAGGCCCTTCTCGCCGCCGGCCCACTCGCCGATGATCGCGCCGACGACCGCCAGCGTGACCCCGACCCGGATCCCGCCCATCACCGACGGCAGCGCGGCCGGGACCTCCAGGGTGGTGAGGACCTGGCGGCGGGTTGCCCGCAGGCTGCGCCCGAGCTCGAGCAGGTCGCCGTCCACGGAGTGCAGCCCGACGAGGGTCGAGACCGCGACCGGGAAGAACACGATCAGCGAGCAGATGACCACCTTGCTCAACAGGTCGCTCCCGAACCAGAGGGTGATGAGCGGCGAGAGAGCGAGGATCGGGGTCGACTGGGCCGCCACGAGGTACGGCGACAGGACGAGGTTGGCCAGCCGCGAGCGGGCGAGCAGGTAGCCGACGGGGAGCGCCACGGCCACCCCGACGGCGAACCCGAGGAGGATCTCCTGGAGCGTGACGGCGGCGTGCGGGCCCATCGTCCCGTCCGTCCAGGCGGCGGCGAACCGCCGCGCGACCGTCATCGGGTCGGGCAGGATCCACGGCTCGTAGGCACCGACGACCACGACCAGCTGCCACAGTCCGAGGAAGCCGACCGCGCCCAGGAGGATCGGGACGATCGTCCGGAGGCGTCCGGGGCGGCCGCCGCTCACGGCCGGCTCCCGTGGCGCGTCCCGAGGACCTCGGCCGGGTCGGGATCGGGATCGCCCAGCGGGCCGAGCAGGCCCCGGATCCGGGTGGCCGCCTCGGCGAGCTCGGGCCGGGCGAGATCCTCGAGCCGGCGGGGACGGCCGAGCGGCGAGGCGACCTCGCCGACGACGCGCCCCGGGCGGTGGGACAGGACCACCGTGCGGTCGGCCACGAGGACCGCCTCCGGGATGCTGTGGGTGACGAGCACGACGGTCGTCTCCGTCCGCTCCCAGAGCCTGAGGAGCTCGATGTCGAAGCGCTCCCGGGCGAGCGCGTCGAGGGCGCTGAAGGGCTCGTCGAGGAGGAGCACGGACGGGCCGAGCGCGAGCGCCCGGGCGATCGCCACCCGCTGGCGCATCCCGCCCGAGAGCTGGTGCGGCCGGGCGGTCGCGAACCCGTCGAGCCCGACGAGGCGCAGGAGCTCGTGGGCGCGCGCCTCTCGCGCCGGTCTGGTCCTGCCCGCCAGCTCGAGCGGGTAGGCGACGTTGGCGAGGGCATCGCGCCAGGGCAGGAGGCGCGGCTCCTGGAAGACGAAGCCGACCGCGGGGTCCGGCCCGACGACCTGCCGGCCGTCCACCTCGACCGTTCCGTCATCGGCCCGGAGGAGCCCGCCGGCGATCCGCAGGAGCGTGCTCTTGCCGCTGCCGTTCGGGCCGATGATCGCGACGACCTCGCGCGGGGCGACCTCCAGGTCGAGCCCGTCGAGCGCGACGAGGGGCAGGCCGCTGCGGGCCGTGAACGTCCGCCGGACCGCCGCCAGCCGGATCGCCGGGGTGCTCATCCGCGCGCGCTGCCGAGGCCCAACCCGAAGCCCGGACCGGCGGCCCCGGTCAACTCGCGCTGGCGACCGGCTCCGGCACGGGAATCCCCGCCTCGGCCGCGAGGAGAGCGGCCTTGTCGGTCCGCTCCCACGGCAGGTCGAGGTCCGGTCGGCCGAAGTGGCCGTAGGCCGCCGTCTGGCGGTAGATCGGCCGGCGCAGGTCGAGGGCGGAGATGATCCCGGCTGGGCGGAGGTCGAAGTGGCGCTCGATGAGGGCCTGGATCGCCTCGTCCGGGATCCGGCCGGTGCCGAACGACTCGACGCTCAGGCTGATCGGCCGGGCGATGCCGATCCCGTAGGCGACCTCGACCTCGAAGCGGTCGGCCAGGCCGGCGGCGACGACGTTCTTGGCGACCCAGCGCGCGGCGTAGGCGGCCGAGCGGTCGACCTTCGTCGGGTCCTTGCCGCTGAAGGCGCCGCCGCCGTGGCGGGCCATCCCGCCGTACGTGTCGACGATGATCTTGCGGCCGGTCAGGCCGGCGTCGCCCATCGGGCCGCCGGTCACGAACCGGCCGGTCGGGTTGACGTGCATGATCGGGTCGGTCGTCGCGCAGCTCGGCCGGGATCGTCGGCAGGATGACCGTCTCGACGATGTCGCTCGCGGAGCCGCTCGGCGCGGACGTCGGGGTCGTGCTGGGCGGAGACGACGACCGTCCGGACCCGCTTCGGGCACGCCGTGCTCGTACTCGACGGTGACCTGGGTCTTGCCGTCCGGCCGGAGGTACGGCAGCTGGCCGGACTTGCGGACCTCGGCGAGCCGGCGGGCCATCCGGTGGGCGAGCGCGATCGGCAGCGGCATGAGCTCCGGCGTCTCGCGGCAGGCGAACCCGAACATCATCCCCTGGTCGCCGGCGCCCAGCTCGTGGGCCGGCGCGGCGTCGTCGCGGACCTCGAGCGCCGCGTCGACGCCCTGGGCGATGTCCGGCGACTGCTCCTTGACGCGACACGAGCGTGCCGCAGGTCAGGTAGTCGAAGCCGTAGTCGGCCTGCGTGTAGCCGATGTCGCGGACGGTGTCGCGGACGATCGGCCTGGAAGTCGACGTAGGTCGACGTCGTGATCTCGCCGAGGACGATGACCAGGCCGGTCGTCGTGGCCGTCTCGCAGGCGACGCGCGCGTCCGGGTCCTCGCTCGATGATCGCGTCCAGGATCGCGTCGCTGATCTGGTCGCACATCTTGTCCGGGTGGCCCTCGGTCACCGACTCGGACGTGAACAGGTAGTGCGTCGGCGTCGACGATGCTGGTCATTGGGCTCCTCGCTGCGTCCGGTGGAGGGTACCACCGAGGCGGATGGGGTCGCCCGGAGCGCCGCCGACGGTCAGGGCCGAATCAGGTCCCGTGCTGCCAGGAGCTGACGTAGGCGGCCTGCTCGGGGGTCATCGGCTCGAGCTCGATGCCCAGGGCGGCCAGCTTGAGGCGGGCGACCTCTGCGTCGATCGCCTCGGGCACGACGTAGACCCGCGGCTCGAGCTCCGCGTGGTGGAGCGCGACGTACTCGGCCGAGAGGGCCTGGTTGGCGAAGCTCATGTCCATGACCGCCGCCGGGTGCCCCTCAGCGGCGCCAAGGTTGACCAGCCGGCCCTCGGCGATGAGGTTGATCCGCTTCCCGCCAAGGTCGAACTCCTGGACGTTCTCGCGGACCTCACGGACGTGGCCCTCGGCCATCTCGCGCAGCGCGGCGAGGTCCAGCTCGGCATCGAAGTGGCCGGAGTTGGCCATGATCGCCCCGTCGCGCATCGCCGCGAAGTGCTCGCGCCGGAAGACGTTGAGGTTGCCGGTGGCAGTCACGAACAGCTCGCCCCAGGCGGCGGCCTCGGTGTGGGTCTTCACCTGGAAACCGTCCATGAGCGCCTCCAGGGCGCGGACCGGGTCCACCTCCACGATGGCCACGTGGGCGCCGTGCCCGGCCATCCGCGAGGCGATCCCCTTGCCCACCCAGCCGTAGCCGGCGATGACCACCTGGCGGCCGGCGATCAGGATGTTGGTCGCCCGGAGGATGCCGTCCAGGGTCGACTGGCCGGTCCCGTAGCGGTTGTCGAAGAGGTGCTTGGTCTGGGCCTCGTTGACCGCCACGACCGGGAAGCGGAGCGCGCCGTCGGCGGCCATCGCCTTGAGCCGGATGACCCCGGTGGTCGTCTCCTCCGTCCCGGCCAGGACCTCGCGCGACCTGGGCCGGCCGCTCCGAGTGGAGCAGCGAGACGAGGTCGCAGCCGTCGTCCATGGTCAGCTGCGGGTGGGTGTCGGCGACCGCGTTGAGGTGGGCGTAGTACGTGTCGCGGTCCTCGCCCCGGCGGGCGAACGTGGCGATCCCGTAGGTGGACACCAGCGCCGCCGCGACGTCGTCCTTGGTCGACAGCGGGTTCGAGGCGGCCAGGTAGACCTCCGCGCCGCCGGCCCTGAGCGTGCGCATCAGGTTGGCGGTCTCAGTCGTGACGTGGAGGCACGCTCCGATCCGGAGGCCCTCGAGCGGGCGTTCGCGCTCGAACCGCTCCCGGATGAGCCGGAGGACCGGCATCTCCCGCTCGGCCCACTCGATCCGGCGGACGCCCTCGGCGGCCAGGCCGAGATCGGTCACGTCGTGCGGCGGAAATTCGTCGTGGCGGTCATCGCTGGTGGGTCTCCTTGGTGGGTGTGAAGAAGCGGCGGAACGGCCCGGCGATGCCCGGCCAGGGCGAGCCCAGCCGGTGAACGAGTCGCTCCTCGAAGCGGACGTGTTCGCGATACCCGAGCCGGCGGTACGCCTGGAGCGCCGGCGGGTTGTCCGAGCGGACGTTGAGGACGACCTGGTCGCAGGCCCGCAGGAGCTCCGCGGTCACCGCCCCGGTCGCCGCCGTGGCGAACCCGCGGCCGCGGTAGTCGGTCTGGGTCAGGACGTTGCCCACGACGGCCAGCCGGGCCTCGTGGCTGATCACGTGGGTCCCGGCCGCGGCGACCAGCCGGCCGCCGACCCGGATCCCGTAGTAGACGCCGTCGGCGACCGCCGAGGACGGGAGCCACGAGGCGAAGCCCAGCTGGTAGAGCCGGTTGAGGTCCCCGATCTCGACCGGGAGGAGGCGCCGGACGTCGGCGGGGTACGGCCGGAACGTCGAGCGGTCCACCCACATCCGGACCATCTGCGGGCCGGAATCGATGCGGTACTGGGTGGCGATCGGCGGCAGCGCCTCGGACAGCGCGGCGACGTACGCGGCGCGCGGCTTGAGGACCTCGCGCAGGATCGCGGCGATCCCGTCGTTCGAGCCCATGGCGAAGAGCGGCTGGGGCGACAGGCCGCCGTACTCGAGGCCCACCGCGACGAGATCGTCCCCGTCGAACGCCGCCCCCCAGCGCGTCTTCGAGAACTCCCGGTCGTCCAGGTCGCAGATCGCGTAGGCGGCGAACAGGCGATCCCGCTCGAGGAACGCCCGGAGCAGCGCCCGATCCGTGATCGTGCGCGCGACGAGCGCGTCGCGCCGGCCGTGGATCGCGATCGTGGCCATCAGCCGGCCGGCTCCGCGTCGCTGACGAAGCCGGCGTACGGCGGCGGGGGGACGGACCGGGCCCGCTTCGCCTCGACCGCGGCTGCGAGCGCGGGGCCGTACGGCGAGCGGAGGGCGCCCTCCTCGGTGACGATCGCGGTGACGAGCTCGGCCGGGGTGACGTCGAAGGCCGGGTTCCAGGCGCTCGCCCCGGGCGGCGCGATGCGAACGCCCCCGAGCTCGAGGACCTCGCTCTCGCGGCGCTCCTCGATCGGGATCCCGGACCCGTCGGCCGTCTCCAGGTCCACCGAGCTGAGCGGAGCGCAGACGTAGAACGGGACCCCGTGGCGAGCGGCCATCACCGCCAGCGGGTACGTCCCGATCTTGTTGGCCGTGTCTCCGTTCGCGGCAATCCGATCCGCCCCGACCAGGACCGCGTCGATCGTGCCGGAGGCGAGGAGCGCCCCGGCGGCGACGTCCGGGAGGACGGTGTACGGCACGCCCGCCTGCTCGAGCTCCCAGGCCGTCAGCCGGGCGCCCTGGAGGTACGGCCGGGTCTCGTCGACGTGGACGTGGATCTCGCGACCGGCGTGGACGGCGGCCTGGACCACGCCGAGCGCGGTCCCGAACTGGCCGCACGCCAGCGGACCGGTGTTGCAGTGGGTGAGGACCCGGATCGCCCGGTCCAACGGGTCCGGCAGGAGCGTCAGGCCATGCTCGGCGAGGAGGCCGTGGTCGCGGGTCGCCTCGGAGCAGATCGCGTCCGCCTCGGCCCGGAGCGCGTCGGCGATGACGGTGCCGTCGTCGTTGAGGTCGTTGACCGCGTCCAGCCGGGCGAGCATCCGATCCACCGCCCAGCGCAGGTTGACCGCCGTCGGGCGGGCCCCGATCAGGGCGTTGGCGCCGCCGCGGAGCGTGGCCCGGCGGGCGTACGGCTTCGTGCCGGCCATGCGTCGGGCGGTCATCGCCAGGCCGTAGGCGGCCGCCTGGCCGATGGCCGGGGCGCCGCGGACAACCATCTCCCGGATCGACCAGGCGACGTCCGCGGCCGTCCGGCACTCGAACTCCACGAGCTGGCCCGGGAGCCGTCGCTGGTCGACGAGGACGAGCCGGTCGTCCTCCATCCGGAACGCGGTCCGGAAGCCGGTCGGGCCGCCCGGCCCCGGCAGGACGGTGGCGGCCGTGCCGAACGCGGCGTCGGGGTCGAGGATCGCGCTGGCCGCCTGGATCGACGTCTGCTGGAGGGCGCCGGCGGCGCCGACGACCGTCGCCGTGGCCTGGAACACGTCGGCCGCGAACTTGCGGAAGAAGCGCCGGCGCCCGAGGTCGACCGCGTCGGCGGTGGGCGGCACGGGGGCGGACCGGTCGAGGGCGGGGGCGCCGGGGGCGACTGCGGAGGACGCCTCGGACGGCGTCGTCGGCTCGACCCGGTCCGTCTCGTCCTCCCGCACGCCCTCGCTCATCGTCCCGATCAGTAGCGGATGACGCTCTCGACCCGCTGGCCCTGGAGTCGGTCACGGCCCTTGAGGAATCCCAGCTCGACGAGGAAGCCCAGACCGACGACCTCACCCTGGAGCCGTTCCACGAGGTCGATCGTGCCGCGGACCGTTCCGCCGGTCGCGAGGAGGTCATCCACGATGAGGACCCGCTGGCCGGGCTCGATCGCGTCGCGATGGATCTCGAGCGTGTTCGAGCCGTACTCGAGGGCGTATTCGACGGTGATCGTCTCCGCGGGCAGCTTGCCGAGCTTGCGGACCGGGACGAGGCCCGCCCCCAGCTCGAAGGCCATCGCCGCGCTGAAGATGAACCCGCGCGACTCCATCCCGACGACCAGGTCGATCTTCTCGTCCCGATAGGGGGCGAGCATGAGCTCGATCGCGGCCCGATAGGCCTCCCGATCCTTGAGCAGGGTGGTGATGTCGTAGAACAGGATCCCGGGCTTCGGGAAGTCAGGGATCTCGCGGATCCTGGCGCGCAGGTCCTCGGCGGTGAGCGTCATGCGGGACGGGCTCCTCCAGGGCGGCCTCGATGGGCAGGCTGAAGTCTACCCCAGCCGCGAACCTCGACCACCGCGCCCGCACGGGCGGCGCACGGATGGGCCGAGGCTCGGTCCCGAATGCCCGCGCGCTCGGCGCCGCGCCCGCACAGCCCCCGCGATTACCGCTGCTCATCGAATCGCGCATTGCGGAGCGTGACCGGTCAGCGGAATCGGCGTTCCCGACCATTCGGTCACGCTCATTCGTGCCTGGATCGAAGAGTGGTACTCATCTGGCGCGGGGTCGAAGCGGGGCGGAGGCGGGTGGGTGGCGCCCGGACGGACCGTCTCGCCCGTGCGACGGGCCGGGCATCGACGTGGTCGATTGGTTCCAGGGGTTCGCGGAGCCGGATCCTCCCTCGGCGAGCCAAACCCGCTCCGTACATCGACGCCCTCGATGATGCCAGCGACTTCCGCGCCGTGCGCCGCGGGCAGGGCGCTGGAACCCCCGGAACCGATCGATGTGGTCGATGCCCGCGGCGAACTGCACGGGAACCGGCGCGGGATGGATGCCCGGGACAACCGGCCGGGGTCGGCGACCCCCGCGTCCCCGCGTCGGCTGGATGTCGCGGTGGGGGCTGGCGCGGAGGGTGTCGCGAGAGGGGTGTCGCGAGAGGGGTGTCGCGAGAGGGGTGTCGCGAGAGGGGCTGGCGGCGGGGCGTATACTTAGAAGTTCCGACCCCTCCCGTCGGAGGTGTCCACCGGCGGCGGGCGGCGCACAGGCGGAGGTGTCCATGAACGCCTTCATCGTGGAGCTCGAGCACAAGCCGGGCAGCTTCGCGAAGATGGCCGAGGCGATCGCGGCGAGGGGCATCAACATCATGTCGGTGTCGGGCACGACCTGCGGGACGAAGGGCAGCGTGGCGATGCTGACCAACGACGAGCCGGGCACGCGCCGGGCCCTCGCATCGGCCAGCTACACGTACCGGGACATCGAGGTCGTGCCGTCGACCCTCGAGGACAAGCCCGGCACGCTCGCCGCGGCGACCCGCAAGCTGGCCGATGCCGGGGTGAACATCGAGGCGATCCTGCCGACCGGAATGTCGGGCAACAAGGTCACCGTCGGGTTCGCCACGGACAACCCGTCCAGGGCCCGTGCCGCGCTCGGGGAGCTGGTCGGCGCGGCCCGCTGATCGCGTCGGGCAATCGTCCTTCCGCGAGGGCGGCATCGACCGCGGTGCCGCCCTCGCGACGTGTCAGCCGACGCCCCGCGCCCGACGGCCGTCGAGACGGCCGGCGACCGCCAGGCCGATCAGCCCGACCGCGGCACCGACGGCGAACGCACCGAGGAGCCCGACCCACGTATCGAGGCCGGCCCGCGCGCCGATCGCCACGAGCGCCCCGCCGACCCCGGTCCCGAGCGCGATCCCCAGCACGTCGCTGAGCTGGAGCCCGGAGGCGGCGGCACCCTCGCCTCCCGGCGCCGCCTCGCGCAGCACGGCCAGCGAGAGCGGTGCATAGGCGAGGCCCATCCCGAATCCGGCCACGGTCCAGGCGGCCAGGCCCATCGCGACCGGCACGGCGGGGACGAGGACGAGCACGAACCCGGCGATCCCGACGACAACCACGGCGAAGCCGGACCGGACGAGCCGGCGGGCGCCCAGCGCCTCGAACCGGCGGGCCTGCACCCAGGCGCCGGCCGCCCACGACAGGGTCGCTCCGGTCAGGGCGATCCCGGCGACGGACGGACTCAGGCCGCGCCAGTGCTGGAGCGCGAGCGGGACATACGCGTCGGCACAGAAGAAGGCAAACGTCAGGACGCCGCGCAGGAGGACCGCGGCGGGCAGGCCCCTCGCCGCGCGGAGCGTTCCCGGAGGGGTGAGCCGCCGGAACGTCGGGAGGACGAGGAGGATCCCGCCGAAGGCCACCGGACCGCCCGGCACGAGCGTGCCGCTGGCCAGGCCGGCGACGAGGAGCGCGGCGCCCAGCGCCAGGACGAGCGCCAGGGGCAGCCGCCGGCGCATCTCCGTCTCCGCGGAACTGATCACCGAGCCGCGGTTCAACTCGCCGCGGTTCGCCTCCGCCCCGGTGGGGACCGCCGCGCGGATCGCCGGGAGCGTGACGACCGCGGCCAGCGCGATGAGCGGCAGCAGCCCGAGGAACACGGCCCGCCAGCTGGTGTGCTCGGCGATGAGGCCGGCAATCGCCGGTCCGATCACGCCGGGCAGGACCCAGGCGGTGGACAGGACCGCGAACATCTGCGGCCGGAGGTCCTCCGGGAGCGCCCGGCTGATGCTGACGTAGGCGATCGGCGGGATCGCGCCGGCGCCGAGGCCCTGGAACAGCCGCCCGGCGACGAGCACCGGCATCGAGGGGGCCAGGCCGCCGACGACCAGCCCGATCGAGAACAACCCGAGCCCGACCGCCAGCGGCCGGATCAGCCCGCCCCGGTCGATGAGCCCGCCGACGACGACGATCCCGATCAGGTTGCCAAGGAAGAACACCGAGAAGACCCAGCCGTAGAGGTCCAGCCCGCCGAGCTCCGCGGCCACGACCGGCATGACCGTCGAGATCGCCAGCGCCTCGAAGGCGATCAGCGTGACCGTCATGACCAGCCCCGCGGTCAGCGCCCGCCGCCCCGCCGAGAAGAGGCCGCCGACGACCGCAGGGTCGGTCGCGGGCTCGCCCGGGCCCTCCATCGGGACCTCGCCGCCGAGCGGCGCCGGGTCGGCGATGGACGGTTCGAGGGCCACGTCGCTCATCGACCGAAGGATGCACCGGCCGCCGACATCGCGCCCGAGGCCATCGTCTCCCGGAGCCGGGCGCCGTCGAGTAGGCTCCGGGCATGCGAACGCTCGAGCTCACCGTCGCCAACAGGAGCGGGCTGCACGCTCGACCGGCGAACCTGTTCGGGGAGTCGGCCGCCCGGTTCACGTCGCGGATCACCGTCGAGAACCTCGATCGGGGTAGCCGGCCGGTCGACGCGAAGTCGATCCTCATGATCCTCACGGCCGGGGTCCAGTGCGGGCAGCGCATCAGGCTGACGGCGGACGGAGCCGACGAGGAGGCGGCGCTGGCCAGCCTCGGCGCGCTCGTCGAGGCTGGCCTCGGCGAGGGGACGGAGGCCGACTAGGCTCGGACTCCGAGCGCCTCGAACCGGGCCCGGATCACGCTCGCGGACGCCACCGAGAGGGACGCCTCGGCCGTCGCGCGGAGCTCCGCGGCCGTGCTGGCGCGGATCGCCCGGCGAACCATCGGCAGGCTTCCGGCCGCCATGCTGAGCTTCCTGATCCCGAGCCCGACGAGGGCCAGCGCGGCGACCGGGTCACCGGCCATCTCGCCGCAGACCGAGAGCTCGATGCCGGCTCGCTCGGCGGCCGCGACGGCCTCCGCCACGAGCCGCAGCAGCGCCGGGTGCAGCGAGTCCTGGTAGCGGGCGAGTACCCGGTTCCCCCGATCGACCGCGACCGTGTACTGGAGCAGGTCATTCGTGCCCAGGCTGCCGAACGCGAGTCGCCCGAAATACGAATCGGCGACGAGAATGGCGGACGGGATCTCGAGCATGACCCCGAGGTCGACCGACCCATGGGTCGCGCCTTCGCGCTCGAGCTCGCTCCTCGCCCGATCCGCGAGCGAGAGCAGCAGTTCGGCGTCCGTCGCGTCGGCGATCATCGGCGCCATCACCTTGACCGGACCGGCGGCCGCGGCCCGGTACGCGGCCCGAAGCTGGGTCACGAAGATCTCCGGCCGAACGGCGGCGAGGCGCAGCGCCCGCACGCCGAGGAACGGGTTCGCCTCGGGCTCGAGCGGCAGGTACGGGATCGGCTTGTCGCCGCCGACGTCGAGCAGCCGGATCGTCACCGGGTGCGGCGCGAACGCCTCGACGACCGATCGGTAGGCAGCCACCTGCTCGTCCTCCGATGGCGGGGACGGACGCTCCAGGAACAGGAACTCGGTGCGGAACAGGCCGACGCCGTGGGCCCCGAGCGCGACGCACCGAGCCGCTTCCTCGGGCGTGCCGATGTTGGCGAGGAGGACCACCTCGACGCCATCCCGCGTCACGGCGGGCCGGCCCGCCTCGGCAATCGCCCGGTCGGCCGCCCGCGCGAACTCGGCCGCCCGCTCGTCCAGGCGGCGGATCGCCGCCTCATCGGGATCGATGAGGACCTCGCCGGAGTCGCCGTCGATCGCGAGCTCTGGCGGCCGCCCATCGGCGACGGCCCGGGCCGCTCCTTCGAGCGCCTCGACGAGCCCGCCCACGCCCACGACCGCGGGGATCCCGTAGGCGCGCGCGAGGATGGCGGCATGGGCGGTCGGCGAGCCCGTCTCGAGCGCGAACCCGAGCAGGCGCCCGCGGGGCAGCGTCGCGGCCACCGACGGGGGGATGTCGTGCGCGACGACGATCGCGGGCGCCTCGAGCAGCGGGCCCGGTTCGCCGCCCCGGCCGGCGAGGTGACGGGCAATCCGGAGCGCGACGTCGGCGACGTCCGCCGCCCGTGCGGAGAGCAGCTCGTCGCCAAGCGAGCGAAGCTGGTCCTCGATCTCGCCGCCAGCCGCCAGGGTAGCGGCGATGGCATCCTCGAGCCGGTCCCGGATGCGTTCGCCGCTGAGGGAGGCCAGCGTCGGGTCCCGGGCCATGGCCGCCTGCGCGGAGAAGATGTCGCCCTCGGCAGGATGACCCGCCTGGGCGAGGTCGGCCGCGATCCGGGAGAGTTCCTCGGCCGCGGCCTCTCGAGCGGCCGCGGCGCGCTCGAGCTCGGGCTCGATCTGGGCCGGTGGGATCGATCCTCCCGTCGGAGGCTCCTCCTGGCGAACGATCGTCCACCGGGCTCGAGCGACGCCCGATGAGGCGGGAGTACCGAGCAGAGTCCTCATGGCCCTGTCGATTATGACCGCGCGGGGGTTGGCGAGTGCGCCCTTGCGGTGCGCATCATTGGAGCGGATACTGGACGAGCGTAAAGACGGCACCTGGGGAGATTCTGTGCGAACTGCGGCGACGGGTGACGCCGTGAGGGCAGGCTCCCTCTCGGATCTACTCTCGCCGACAGCCATCCAGACCGGCGCGACCGCAGCGGATTGGCGAGAAGCGGTCCACGTCGCCGGCGATGCCCTCGTCGCGAGCGGGGTGACGACCGACGCGTACACCGACGAGATGATCCGCACCGTCGAGTCCCTGGGGCCGTACATCGTCATCGCGCCGGGCGTCGCCCTGGCCCACGCGCGACCCTCCCCGGCGGTCCTGCGCGCCGGCCTCAGCCTCGTCACGCTCGCCACGCCCGTCCCGTTCGGACACAAGCAGAACGATCCGGTGTGGCTCGTGATCGGCCTGGCGGCCCCGGACGCCGACGGCCACGTGAACGCGCTGGCGACCCTCGCGGAGTTCATCGCCGACGACGACCGCCGTGACGCCCTGAGCCGCGCCGCCGATGGCGCCGCGGTGCGCTCGCTCATCGCCGCCTACGAAGCGCAGGTGCGGTCGACGCCATGACCGATCCGGTCGGATCCCGGGCAGCGCATCAGAGTCGACAGGGAGGCAGGGAACGAACGTGAAGATCCTCGCGGTGTGCGGCATGGGCCTCGGGAGCGGACTGCTCCTCCGGATGCAGGCGGAGAAGGCGCTCCGGCAGCTCGGAGTCCAGGCGGACGTCGAGGTCGCCGACATCGGCACCGCCCGCGCCCTCGCCGCCACTGCGGACCTGATCATCACCTCCGAGGAGCTGGCCCAACAGCTCGGCACGGTCAGGCCGCGGATCGTGACGATCACGAACTTCATCGACCTCGCGGAGATGGTCACGAAGCTGGGGGTGGCGATGGAGAAACGCTGACGCGGCAGCGGCCCCGGCAGGGGCCCGGGAGGACGCCGCGAACGCGGCGTCGGAGTTGGAGGTGAACGTCTTGGAGCAGTTGACCTACATCGTCCAATGGATCGCCAAGGACGTCTTCGGGGTACCGGCGTACCTCGTCGGGCTGATGACCGCTGATCGCCCTGATCGCATCGCGCAAGGGCCTCGGCGACATCGTCGGCGGAACGCTGAAGGCGACGCTCGGCTTCATCATCCTGGGCATCGGCGCCGGCGCGGTCATCGGCGCGCTGAACCCGCTGGGCGCCCTGATCACCGGCTCGTTCGGGGTCGAGGGGGTCGTCCCGACGAACGAGGCGATCACCGCCATCGTCAACAGCATCCCCGACGTCGCGCCAGAACGTCGCGTTCGCGATGTTCTTCGGCGTCATCGGATCGCTCGTCATCGCTCGCCTGACGCCGCTCCGCTACGTCTTCCTGACCGGCCACCACATGCTGTTCATGGCGACCGTGCTCACGGTCGTCCTGTACAACGCCAAGGTCGAGTCGGCGGTCCAGATCGCGTGTCGCGGCCTTCGGGCTGGCGACGATGATGGTGGTCATGCCGGCCTTCGCCCAGCCGTGGATGAAGAAGGTGACCGGCAACCAGCCGCTGGCCATGGGCCACTTCGGCACCTTCGGCTACATCGCGGCCGGCATTCACCGGCCAGATCGTGGGTCGCGGCTCGAAGAGCACGGAGGAGATGGAGTTCCCGCAGGGACTCCGCTTCCTGCGCGACCCGATGGTCGGCACGGCCGTCGCGATGATCTTCATCTACCTGGCTCTCGCCGACCGTGTTCGCGATCCGGGCAGGTGAGGCGACCGCCCTCAAGACCGTGGCGCGATGCGATGGGCGGGAATGCCGCCGGCGCATCGGGCGGCATCCTGGGCTTCCTGACCGTCATGTTCAACCAGGCGCTGGTCTTCGGCGGCGGCGTCGCGGTCATCCTGCTCGGCGTTCGGACGATCCTCGGGCGAGATCGTGCCCGCGTTCGCCGGCATCGCCGAGCGCGTCATCCCGGGCGCCGTCCCGGCGCTCGACTGCCCGGTCAGCTTCCCGTACGCCCCGAACGCGGTGCTGGTCGGCTTCCTGGCCAGCGTCGTCGGCGGCCTCGTCGGCTTCGGCGATCCTGTGGGCCGGTGTCGGCGCTGCGCTCGTCGTCCCGTTGATCCTGCCGGGGATGATCCCCCACTTCTTCACGGGCGGGACCGCGGGCGTCTTCGGCAATGCGACCGGCGGTCGGCGGGGCGCCGTCGCCGGCGGGTTCGTCAACGGCCTGATCATCACGCTCTTCGCGGCATTCCTCGTGCCGGTGATGGGCGCGATCGGCTTCCAGGGCACGACCTTCGGCGACGCCGACTTCCAGTGGTTCGGCTTCGCCGTCGGCAACATCGCCCGCCTCGAAGGTATCGCCGCGGCGGCTCGGCGTCGTCGTTCTGTGCGTCGTCCTGCTCGCCGTCGCGAGCTGGTGGCAGAAGCGCTACGTCGAGACGGGATGGGTCCCGGGCGGCGAAGCCAAGGCAGGTCGTGAAGGCGCCGCCTAGTCACGCACGTCGACGGCCCGAGCCCTGCGCCCGGGCCGTCGACCGCCTCGGGGCGAGCTCGTGCGGGCCGATCGTCGGCGATGTGTCGGCGATCGCCCACGCTCGCTGACATGCATCCGTCGCCGGACGATCGGCGCACGGGCCTTTCCGCGGCCGAGGAGGCGCAGTTCGTCGAGCTCGCCGGACGCGTCCGCCGTCACGTCCTGAGATCCGTCCACGCGGTGGGCTCTGGCCACGTCGGTGGTCCGCTGTCGGTGGCCGATATCCTCGTCGTCCTCTACTTCCGCGAGTTGCGGCTCGACCCGGCTCGGCCGCGCTGGGAGGACCGCGATCGGCTGGTGTTCTCGAAGGGCCACGCGGCGATGGCGCTGTACGCCACGCTCGCCGAGCGCGGCTACTTCCCGGTGAACGAGCTCACCACGTTCGATGCGATCGACTCTCGCCTCCAGGCCCACCCGGACATGACCGCCCTGCCCGGGCTCGACATGTCCACGGGGTCGCTCGGCCAGGGCCTGTCGGTGGGGGTCGGGATGGCGCTCGCGGCGCGGACGCTGGGCGCGGACTGGCGGACCTACGTCGTTCTCGGCGACGGCGAGTCCCAGGAGGGCCAGGTGTGGGAGGCGTCGTTCGTCGCCGCCCGGTACGGCCTCGACAACCTCTGCGCGATCCTCGACTGGAATGGCCTCCAGCAGTACGGCTGGCGCCGGGCCGGCCGGCCGGCCACCGAGCGGATGAACCCGATCGAGGACCCGGTGGGCCGCTGGGAGTCGATCGGGTGGCGGGCGATCGAGCTCGATGGCCACGATCCGCGCGCACTTGCGGCCGGACTGGACGACGCGCGCGCGACGTCCGGGCGTCCGACGATCCTCGTCGCCCGGACCGTCAAGGGCAAGGGCGTGTCGTTCATCGAGGGCGAATACCGCTGGCACGCCGGGCAGGTGACCGACGACGATCTCCGGCGGGCCCTCGCGGAGCTCGGCGGATGACGGCGCGGGCGAACCGCGCGGACCCGGTGGGCTCGGTGGGCTCGGTGGGCTCGGTGGGCTCGGTGGGCTCGTCGGGCCCGGCGGGCTCGTCCGGTGGAGTGCTCGGCGGGCTGGCCCCACGCTCGGGCGACAGGTCGGAGCAGTCGACCCGGATCGCGTTCGGCGAGGCGCTCGTCGAGCTCGGCCGGCTCGACCGGCGCGTCGTGGTCCTCGACGGCGACCTCGCGAACTCGACGAAGGTCGACGGCTTCGCCGATGCGTTCCCGGAGCGCTTCTTCGAGATGGGGATCGCCGAGCAGAACATGATCGGCGTGGCGGCGGGTCTCGCCTCGGCCGGTCTCGTTCCGTTCGCGACGACGTTCGCCGCATTCGCGGCCTTCCGCGACCTCGACCAGGTCCGCCTCGTCGTCGCCCAGACGAAGCTGCACGTCGTCATCGTCGGCGGCTACGCCGGCCTCCTCGCGGGGCGGCCGGGCAAGAGCCACGTCTGCCTGGAGGACCTCGCGCTCATGCGCGCTCTGCCGAACATGACGGTGATCGCACCCGGCGACGCGGTCGAGGCCCGGCAAGCAGTCTTCCGCGCCGCGGAGCACGGCGGGCCGATCTACCTGCGCCTCGCCCGCGACGCGGGCCCGGTCCTGTTCGGTGACGGCTACCGGTTCAGGATCGGAGATCCGGTCCTCCTCCGCGACGGAGGCGACGTCGCCCTCCTGACGACCGGCCTCCAGACGCCCAGGACGCTCGCGGCCGCCGACCTGCTCGCCGCAGACGGGATCGATGCGCTCGTCCTCCACCTGCCCACGGTCAAGCCGCTGAATGAGGCGGCGGTCGTGGAGGCGGCCCGTCGGACCGGTGCCGTCGTGACGGCCGAAGACCACTCGATCATGGGCGGCTTCGGGAGCGCCGTCGCCGAGGTCCTCGGCGAATGGCTGCCGACACGGATGCGCCGCGTCGGAACGCGCGACGTCTACGCCGAATCCGGGCCGAACGACGCCCTCCTGGAGAAGTACGCCCTGACGGCGCGCCACGTCGCAGACGCGGCTCGGGCGGTCCTGCGCGATCGAGCGAGCGGCCGGGCCCGGCAACACGAGGAGACAGCGTGATGGCATCCATCGACATCGTGTTCCGAGATCGATACGGCCTTCATCCGCGGGCGGCGATGCGGATCCAGCAGGCGACGGCCGCCTTCAAGTCCAAGGTCGCCATCCGGGGCCAGGGCGGGGGCGGCGCGTCGGTCGACGGCCGGAGCATGATCTCGCTGGTCAGCGCGGGCATCAGGCACAACGACGCCATCCGGGTGACCGCCGAGGGCGAAGACGAGGCCGCGACCCTGACCGCGCTGCGGGACCTGATCGAGGGGGGCGTCTGCCACCCCTGACGTCACCGTTCGGCGGCCGCAGCGAGCCTGGCGACCACCGCCCGGGTCAGGAGCCACGAAGCCTTCGGGTCGCGCGGGAGGCGGATCCGGACCTGGTTGCTGGCGAACGTGAGGTCGCCCAGCCGAACGCCCGGCAGCCCGATCGCCGCCGCCGCAGCCCGCCGCCGACCGGCGCGAGGAGCCGCATCGCCGTGCGCCCGCGACAGCCCGGCCCCGAAGCGGACGACGAGCTGGCCGTCCTCGCGCGAGATCGACGGCGACGCCCGCCGCCTCGGCCGCGAGCCGGAGCTCGGCGACCTCGACGAGGCGGGCGACCGGCGGCGGCATCGGCCCGAACCGGTCGGTCACCTCCTGGCGGAACGCGGCCAGGTCGCCGGCCGTCCGGGCCCGGGCGAGCCGCCGGTAGAGCTCGAGCTTCTGGGCCTCGTCGGGGACGTACGTCGTCGGGCAGGTGCGCCTCGACGGGCAGGTCGACGACGGCCTGCGGCTGTCTCGATCGACCGGCGCGCGGTCCTCGCGGCGCGGCCTTGCGCTCCTCGACCGCCTCGGCCAGCAGCCGCGAGTAGAGGTCGAAGCCGACGGCCGCCATGTGCCCCGACTGCTCGCCGCCGAGGATGTTGCCGGCGCCCCGGATCTCGAGGTCGGACAGCGCGATCTGGAACCCGGCACCCAGCTCCGACGGCGTTGAAGATCGCCTGGAGCCGCTTGCGCGCCTCGTCCGCTCAGCCGCTCGCGGCGCCGGTAGAGGAGGTAGGCGTAGGCGCGGCGCGAGCGACCGGCCGACCCGGCCCCGGAGCTGGTAGAGCTGGGCCAGCCCGAGCGTGTCCGCGCGGTCGATGACGATCGTGTTCGCGTTCGGGATGTCGAGGCCGGACTCGATGATCGTCGTGCACACCAGGACGTCTGCCGCGCCGTCGGCGAAGGTGATCATCACCCTCTCGAGCGCGCCCTCCGGCATCTGGCCGTGCCCCACGACGATCCGCGCCCCGGGGAGCATCCGGCGGAGCTGCTCGGCCTGGGCCTCGATCGTCTCGACCCGGTTGTGGACGTAGAAGACCTGGCCGCCACGGTCGAGCTCGCGCAGGATCGCGTCGCGGACGAGCCCCGCGGACGCCTCGGCGACCCGGGTCTGGATCGGCAGGCGGTCCTCCGGCGGCGTCTCGATGACGCTCAGGTCGCGGATCCCGGCGAGGGCCAGGTTGAGCGTCCGCGGGATCGGCGTGGCCGACAGGGTCAGGACGTCGACCTCGTTGCGGAGCTGCTTGAGGCGCTCCTTGGCGGCGACCCCGAAGCGCTGCTCCTCGTCGACGACGACCAGCCCGAGGTCGCGGAACCGGACGTCCTTCGAGAGCAGCCGGTGGGTCCCGATGACGAGGTCGACCGAGCCCGTCGGCCAGCCCGTCGACGGCCGCCTCCTGCTCGCGCGGCGAGACGAACCGCGACAGGAGCCGGACCGTCAGCGGGAACGCCGCGAAGCGCTGGCCGAACGTCTGGTGGTGCTGGGCGGCGAGGACGGTCGTCGGGACGAGGACGGCGACCTGCTTGCCGTCCTGGATCGCCTTGAACGCGGCCCGCAGCGCGACCTCGGTCTTGCCGTAGCCGACGTCGCCCACGACGAGCCGGTCCATCGGCCGGCTCGGCTTCCATGTCGAGCTTTGACCTCGGCGACCGCGCGCAGCTGGTCGACGGTCTCCTCGTACGGGAAGGACGCCTCCATCTCTGCCTGCCAGGGCGTGTCCGGCGCGAAGGCGTGGCCGCGCGCCTCGGCCCGCGCCGCGTACAGCGCGAGCAGCTCCTCGGCCAGGTCGTCGACGGCCTTGCGGACGCGCTGCTTGGTGCGCAGCCACTCCGTGCCGCCGAGCTTGGCAGAGCCCGGGGTTCTCGCCGCCGGAGTAGCGCGGATCACGCGGCTGATCTGCTCGACCGGGACGAAGATCCGGTCGCCCGCCGGCGAACGACAGCTCCAGGTAGTCGCGCTCCTCGCCCCGCCGCCGCCGCGCCGGAGCATCTGCTCGTAGCGGGCGACGCCGTGGTCGATGTGGACGACGAGGTCGCCCGGGGTGAGCCGCTCGAGGATGTCGCGCGGGACGACCCGCCGCATCGCCTTGGGCCGGCGGACCCGGACGGTGCCGAACAGCTCGCGATCCGTGACGAAGGCCAGTCCGTCGGGGCCGCCGGATGAAGCCGCCGTTGAGGCTCCGCTCGACGAGGGCGACCGCGCCGGGCGGTGGCGGCGCGTCGATCCGGCTGACCGACGGCGACCGGGTGGCCGGCCTCGCCGAGCAGCTCCGCGAGGCGCGGCGCCTGGTCGCTGGCGAGGACGATCCGGGCGCCGTCGGCCGGCCAGCGCTCGACGGCGTCGGCCAGCCGGCCGCAGCGCGAGGCCGGGCAGCGACGGCTCGCGCCAGCCGAACAGGTCGCCCGAGCTCAGGCCGCCGCGCGGCGATCGCGGCTCCGTCGGGCACTCCGATTCCCAGGTCAGCTCGAGCGTCCGGGCCGCGACGAGGCGGCGCCTTCCAGTCGCGCGGCGGCGAGGTAGGTCGACGGGCCAGTCCTTCGGCAGCTCGCCGGCCTCGACGAGCTCGGCGCGGCGCTCGTCGGCCTGGCGCCACAGGAACTCGGCCGCCTCGGCGAGGTCGCCCGGCTCGTCGAGGACGAGGAGGGTGCCCGGCTCGAGGTGGTCGAGGCCGGTCGCCGGGGCGAGATGCGGCGGCCCAGACCTCGGCGGCGTCGCCGACGGCGAGGGCGCGGGTCGCGGCCGTCGCGGCGGGACTGGCGGCGGGACTCCGGCCGGGGCCGGCGGCGGACGCGCCCTCGAACCGGGCGAGGTCCGCGGCGAGCCGCTCGGGGAGCCGAGCCGCTCGCGGCCGAGCCGCTCCCGGAGCGCGGCCGCGCCCCCGGTCGGGAGCGAGGAACTCCGATGGCGGGCAGGAGCGTCGCCGCGGCGACCGGGCCGACGGTTCGCTGGTCGGTCGGGTCGAAGCGCGCGGAGCGAGTCGATCTCGTCGCCGAAGAACTCGATCCGGACCGGGAGGCGCTCGCCGACGGCGGGAAGACGTCGACGATCCCGCCGCGCCGGGCGAACTCGCCGCGGCCGGCGACCTCGAGGGCGGGCGCGTAGCCGAGGCCGAGAAGCTCGCGCAGGAGGGCGTCGAGGCCGATCCGGACGCCGAGCTGCAGCACGCGCGGCGCTGTCGGGCAGGTCGTCGGGTGCGATCGTGTGCTGGAGGAGGGCCTGGACGCTGGCGACGAGGATCCGGGCGCGGCCGCTGCGCCACGCCGCGAGCGCCGCGACCCGGGCGGCCGTCTCGTCGGCAACGAGCTCGCTCCGCTCGTAGGCCAGCGCGCGTCCGCGGCTCGAGGACCGCGACCGCGTCCGGATCGCCCAGCCAGGCCCCCAGCTCCTCGGCGACGCGATCGCCGATCTCGGCGTCGCGGGCGACCCACACCAGCCGCTCCCCGGTCGACGCCGAGGGCGAGCGTCGGCCGCGAGGTAGCTCTTCGCGCCGTGCGGCACGGCGGTCAGGCCGGCATGGCGCCCGCTCTTCGCGAGCCGGCTCCGTCCGGGGTTCCGAGCCGCTCGCGGAGCGCCTCGAACGAGCCGGTCGCGGCGAGGAGCGGCGGCAGCGCGGACAGGTCCGGCAGGCGTCGCCCGGCCTTCGGCGGCGCGGCGGCGGCCGGGGCTCCGGTCGGCTTCGGTCCGGGTGCCCGGCCGGCCCCGGCACGCGCGGCATCGGCCGCCCATCGCGGCCCGGCCTGCGCCTCGGCTCGGCGGGCGTCCTCGACCTCGCGGTCGACCTCGGCGACGTCGAAGTCGATGCGCGCCGCCGGCTCCCGGATGGCGCGCCGCGAGCTCGCCGGCGATCCGCTCGGCCAGCCGGCGCTCCGGCCCGCGCTTCCCGCGGAGGGGCGGCGGCGTCACTCGGGCTCGTCCCCGGCCGGCCTCGGCTTCCGCCAGCCGGTCCGGGTGCGGCGGACTCCGTCGGGACCGGCCGGGCCGTCGACCTCGCCCGGCGCGGCCAGCAGCTCCTCGTCCGCCGGCCGGAGCTGGAAGCTGTTGAACCGGCTCGATGCCTTGTTCGTCCCCTCCCGCGCCCAGGCCTCGACGGCGTCGGCGGCGGCGTCGAGCAGCTCGTCGAGGCGCTGGCGCTCGTCCGGCGCGAACTCGCTCAGGACGTGGTCGATGGCGCCGCGCCCCGGCTCGCCGATCCCGACCCGGAGCCGGCTGAACTTCTCGGTGCCGAGCTCGTCGATGATCGAGCGGAGCCCGTTGTGGCCGCCCGGTCCGCCGCCCTCGCGGAAGCGGAGCTTGCCGAACGGCAGCGCGAAGTCGTCGGCGACGACGAGCAGGTCGACCGAGCGGGGCGTGCTCGCGGGCAAGGACCTTGCGGACCGCGAGGCCCGGACTCGTTCATGAACGTCAGCGGCTTGACGAGCGTCAGGTCGAGGCCCTGGAAGCGGCCCATGGACGATCGCTCGAGGCGTCGCGCTCCCGGCCCCTGCCGTCCCAGCCGGCGCGGTCGGCCAGCCGGTCCAGGACCATCCAGCCGATGTTGTGGCGCGTCTTCCCGTAGCGTTCGCCCGGGTTCCCCAGGCCGACGACGATCTTCACTGGCTCTCCGCACCGTGGCGCGCCACTCGGTCCTCGCCCCCGATGGGCGCCCGGATCGCACGCCGAACGGGCCCGATCCCGTCCGGGAGGGCCCGCGGCGATGGTATCAGCCGAGCCGTCCCGCGGCCCGGTCCCGGGGCCACCGACCGCCCGGACAAGGCCCGGGTGAGCGTCGAGGCGCATCCTCGCGGCAGGCGTTCGGCCTCCGCTTCGGCGTCTCAATTCCGCGGAGCGCTCCGGACGTCCCCGCCAGCGTCCCCGCCGGCGATCGTCACGCCCGCGTACTGCTCAGGCCGCCGCGGAGGGCGGGTTCAGCGAATGGCAGACGGCGCAGAACCAGGGTGCGGCGTCCGATCCCGGCAGGCGTCCGATCGCCCGGCGGCCGAGCCGATCGCCCGGCGGCCGAGCCGATCGCCGAGCCCGGGCAGGGCCCGCAGGATGTCCTCGGCGACCGCCAGGATGAACCGGCGGGCGACGGCCGCAACCGCCACCCCGACCAGCGCGGCGAGGACCGCGAGTCCCCAATCGATCTTCGCAAGAGACGCGCCGAAGTCGCCCACCGGCTCACCGCCCGTCGCGGGTCATCGGATGGCCGCTGCCGGATCCAGGAGCTCGCGCTCGAGCCTGCGCATGGCCGCCTCCTCCGCCGGCTGGGCATGGTCCCAGCCGCAGATGTGGAGCGTCCCGTGGGTGGCGAGGAGGCGCAGCTCGTCGGCGGGCGCCCAGCGGACATCGCCGGTCCAGCCGCCGCGGCCCTCCTCGGCCTGCTCGATCGCCCGCTCGACCGACACGACGATGTCGCCGAGGTGCGGCCGGGCGCCCGGCGGGAGCGGGAAGGCGGCCCCGGCGGTGGCGCCGGCCTGGTCAGGTGACGGTCCGCCCTCGTGTGCCGGGAACGCCTCCGGCGGGAGGAGCGGGAACGAGAGGACGTCCGTGGGTCCCGCCTTGCCCAGGTATGCCGCGTTCAGCTCGGCAAGCTCTCGGTCATCGGACAGGATCAGCCCGATCGAGGCCGGCCGGGGCCCGCCGGACGCCTCGAGTGCTCGGACGATCGCGGCGGCGAGGATCGTCGCGGGGAGGAGCCGTGGGACGCCGTCGCGGACGGTCAGGTCGACTCGCCAGGGTGGGCGGTAGAGGGCTCGGGTCACGCGCTCGGGCCGGCGGAGCCGGACGGGCCGGCGGAGCCGGACGGGCCGCCCGCGCCGCCGCCGGATGAACCGCCCCCCGAGCCACCCATGCCCCCGGCCGCCCGGCGCGCCTCGAGCTCCACGATCTTGCTCTGCGGGTAGGCGATCCGCTGGTGGTACATCCCCAGGAACTGGGCGACGAACGCCTCGCGGATCCGCTCGACGTCGCGCAGGGTCAGGTCGCACTCGTCGAACTGGCCGTCCTTGAGCCGCTCGTCGATGATCCGAGAGACCATCGCCCGAATGGCCGTCTCGTCGCGCGCGGAGAGGGAGCGAACGGAGGCCTCCACCCCGTCGGCGAGCATGATCAGCGCGGCCTCGCGCGACTGGGGCTTCGGACCCGCGTGGCGGTAGCGCGCGTGGCCCACCGCGTTGGCCGCCTTCTCGCCCTCGGCCGTCGAGAGCCCGCCGTAGGGCGCCGCGGCGAGTTCCCGTGCCTTCGCGTAGAAGTAGCTGATGAGCGCCGTGCCGTGGTGCTGGGGGATGAACGCGATGAGCGGCTTGGGGAGGCGCGCCCGGTAGGCAATGTCGATCCCGTCCGCGACATGCCCCTTGAGGATCTGGGCGGACATCTCCGGGTCGAGCTCATCGTGGACGTTCTCCCCGCCGGCCTGGTTCTCGATGAAGGCGAGCGGGCTCGCCAGCTTGCCCACGTCGTGGTAGTACGCCGCCACCCGGGCGAGGAGCGGGTCCGCTCCGATGACCTCGGCCGCCCGCTCGGCCAGGTTCGCGACCATGATCGAATGGTGGTACGTCCCGGGCGTCTCCATGAGCAGCCGCCGGAGGAGCGGCTGGGACGGGTTCGCCAGCTCGAGGAGCTGGAACGCGGTGAGGATCCCGAAGACGTTGCCGAGGACCGCGAAGGTCCCCACCGCCGCAACCGCCGCACCGCTGCCGGTGGCCGCCGAGGCGCCCCACAGCTGGAGGATCCCGGTCAGGTCGTGCTGGCCCAGGAGCGTGAACGTGGTGACCACGAGCGCGTCGACGACCGCCACGGCCGCACCCGCCTGGACGAACGAGTTGAGCCGGTCCCCGCGCCGGACGGCGACGATCCCGGCGAACCCACCGAGGAAGGCGTAGGCGGTCATCTCGAGCGAGTTGCCGTTGACGGTGCCGGCGATGATCGCGATGACCGCGCTCAGGACGATCGCCATACCGGCATCGAGGAGCAACGCGACCAGGATCCCGACCGCGGCGGTCGGCACGAAGAACGGCAGGATCGATCGACCGGCCGTCAGCTCGAGGGCGAAGGTCGAGAAGACGAGGAGCAGCCCGACGAGGACCAGGACGTTCGAGCGGTGCCACAGCTCCGGTCGGAACCGCCACACCCAGGCCAGGAGGAGGCCGACGAGCAGGGTCGAGAAGAGCGCCCAGCCAGCGAGCCGGACGACGTCGAAGCGGGCGTCGGTCAGCCCGAATGCCTCGATCTGCTCGAGCGCGAGGGCGGTGACCGGGTCCCCCTTGCGGACGATCGTCTGGCCCTGGCTCAACGCGATCATGGTCGGGGCCACGAGCTCGGCGGCGCGCTCGCGAGCCTGGTCGAAGAGACGCTGGCTGTAGGACGAGTTCGGCACGAGAAGCGGCCCGACGATCTCGGCGACGAGCGAGCGCTCGGCCTGGTCCAGGCCGCCAAGGATCCGGCCGGCGAGCCGGAGCCGGTGCTCCGCGAGGTCCGAGTCGCGGAGCTCGTCCGACTCGAGCTGATCGAGGATCCGGGCGCCCTCGGCCCGGACGGCCGACCAGCGGGCCGGGGGCATCGTGACGAGCGTCGACCGGGCCTCGGCGGAGAGGCTCGGCAGGACCGTCTTGAGGAGCTCCATCCGGTCCTTGTCGGACACGCCGGCGTCGAACGCGGCGTCGACCGGGGCGACGACCGAGGTGAGCGCGAGCGCCTGCTGGCGGGCGACCGCCGAGGCCTTCTCCGGGGTGAAGTCGTATTGCGGAGGGACAGCCGCGCGGGCTGCGTCGCGGGCCTCCTCGGTGAGGATCGCGCTCTGGTACTTGTGGGCGCGCGGCGCGACGACGTCCGCCCCGGCGACGTCGCCGACCTTCAGGTCGACCCTGGTGGGGACCACGTCGACGGCGAAGATCGCCGTCATCGCGACGATCAGCAGGGCGGAGGCGACGACCAGCCGGCCGAGGTCGCGCCGGCGGAACGGCGCCTGCCGGTCCGCCCGCTGGGCGAGCATGGCCTAGCGGGCTCCACCCGGGTCGCCGGCGTCGTGGGCGGCGAGATCCGCCCGGGCGAGCGCCTGGGCGACGAGCTCGCTCATCCGCTTCCCGTCGGCTCGGCCGCGGGTGCGCGGGGCGAGCCAGCCCATGACTCTGCCGAGGTCCCGGGCGGAGGACGCGCCGGTCGCCGCGATCGCCTCGTGAACGAGGGCGACGACCTCGTCCTCCGAGAGCGCCTGGGGCAGGAAGTCGGACAGGATGGCGATCTCCGCCTCCTCCTTCGCGACGAGGTCCTCGCGGCCGCCCCGGCGGAAGGCCTCGATCGACTCACGCCGAGTCTTGACCTCACGGCTGAGGATCTGCAGTTCCTCGTCGGCGGACAGGGGCTTGCCCTGCTTCTTCTCGACGGTGTAGAGGGCGTTGCTGGCCATCCGGAGCACGTCGCGACGCAGCGCGTCACCCGACCGCATCGCGGCGGTCGTCTCGGCCTGGAGGCGTTCCCTGATGGTCACCGGTTGTCTGGCACCTCGGGCGGGGAGCCGCCCTGCGGGCTGCCGTGGGGCCAGGGCGCCGGGTCCGAGGACCCGGCTCGGCTCACGGAAGGGTCGCCGGACGGCGACCTAGCCCTGCGGCGTGCGGGCGGCCTTCTTGCGCTTGGCTTCCTTGCGCTTGCGCTTCACGCTCGGCTTCTCGTAGTGCTCGCGGCGGCGAGCCTCGGCAAGGATGCCGCTCTGCTGGATCTTCTTGTTGAAGCGGCGCAGCGCGCTCTCGAAGGTCTCGTTCTCACCCACTCGGACTTCTGCCAATCCCGGTTCACCTCCCGCGGCCTGGTCTCGTCTGTTCGCGCCCGTGCTCGTCGGCCAGTCGGCCGGGCGGACCCTCGGCGACACGCATCAGGCGCGCTCGTCGACGGGCCGCCGGAGTGTAGACGAGGCTTCCGACGCGGTCAAACGGCTCGCCGAGCATGGTCGCGGGCCGTGACCCGGTCGCGAGGCCCCGGTTACCGCGTCTCATCGCCCGGTTCCAGCGTCTCATCGCCCACCGCGATGGTATCGGCCGGGACGAGCCAGTTGCCCACGTGTCATCGCCCACCGCGATGGTATCGGCGTTGGCGGGCCCTCGGGTCGGGTCAGGCGCGCTCCGCTTCAGAGAGCGTGGACCGAGCGTGAACTGGCCCCGCGACGCGAGGAACCCCGCGTGGGAACCGCGATGGCATCGCGGACCGCGATATCCCGGGGGAACGGCGGGGCGGGCCGATCCCGCAGGTCCGCCGGACCATGGCGATGCGTCAGCCGGTGGCCCGATCCGGCGCCACCACGACACTCGCGGCGAACCGGGCGACGGCGGCGCTGAATGCGGAGGGGCGGTCGAGGTTGGCGAGGTGCGTGGCGCCGCGCAGGACCGCGAAGCGCACATCCGGGAGCGCCCGCCCGAACCGGCGCTGGCCGAGAAGGAACGGCGGATCGAGCTGGCCGTTGAGGATGAGGACGGGGCCCGGGTAGGCGGCGAGGGTCGTGGCGAAGCGCCGGCCGCGGAGCTGGCGAAGGGCCGCGGCGCCGGCCCCGAAGGCGAACCCTCCGGCGATGATCGCGTTCGCGGCCCGGGCAGGGTAGCGATGGCGAAACCAGAACCGGTTGACCCCCTCGAGAGACCGCGCCGGGGTCCGGTCCATGACTGCGGCGAGAGCACGGATCGGTGGCCCGAGGAGGCCGCGCGGGTCGGCCGATGCACCGGAGATCGCCAGGCCGGCGACCCGGTCCGGATGGCGGACCGCGACGTCCATCGCCACGTACCCGCCGAGCGACAGCCCGACGAGGACCGCCCGGCCACCGGCCGCCACGTCGATCACCCGGACGACCTCGGCGACGGCGTCATCCCAGCGGAACGGCCGGTCGCGCAGCGCGCCGTGCCCGGGCAGGTCGAGAGCGACCACCCGGAACGCGCCGGACAGCGCGGCCATCTGCGGCTGCCACATCCCGCGCGACAGCCGCGTCCCATGGACGAACACGATCGCCGGGGAATTCTCGGCGCCGAGGGCCGTGTATGTCTCCACGCTCCGGAGAGTACCGCGCCGGCGGTCCGCTACCTGCCCGCGCCGGCGGCCCGCTGGCCGCGGAATCGGCCCGCTACCACCCTGGGAGTACGATTCGACCGATGGAGACCCTGCTCGACGTCCTCGACGAAAGCGTCGCGAAGTACGGCGACCGGCCCGCGCTGTCGCTGCGCCGGGACGATGGCACGAGCGAGGTGTGGAGCTACCTCGAGCTGGACCGACGGAGCCGCGCCGTGGCATGGCGTCTGCGAGCCCTCGGCCTGACCCCCGGAGACCGGATGCTCACCTGGTCTCCGTCGACTCCCGCGGTCCCGGCCGTCTTCTTCGGCGCGATGCGCGCCGGGGTGGTCATCGTCCCGCTCGACCTCCGGATGGCGCCCGCCGCGATCGAGCGGATCGCCGCGAGGGCGGACACCGCACGGCTCGCAATCGGCACCGGGCGCGACGCCCCGGACCCGCGCGAGGGCCGCCTCGAGCGCTTCCCGACCTCGACCGTGGAGGAGCTTGCGGCCGAGCCGGACCCGGACTGGCCGGCGAACTGGGCGGAGGAGGTCGCCGCCTGGCCACGCCCGCGGCCCGAGGACCTGTTCGAGATCATCTTCACGTCGGGCACGACCGGCGCCCCGAAGGGCGTCATGCTCACCCACGCCAACGTCGTCGCGACCATCGTGACGGCCCACAACGCGATCCCGCCGCAGGAGCACCGGATGGTCTCGCTCCTGCCCCTGTCCCACATCATGGAGCAGGCGATCGGCCTGCTCTACTGCCTCACCGTGGGCGCGGACATCCTGTACGTCCGGAGCCGGAACCCGCGGGTCATCGTCGAGGCGCTTCGCGACCATCGGGTCACGACGATGCTGGTCGTGCCCCAGGTCCTCGACCTGATCTGGAGCTTGATCGAGCGCGAGGTCGAGAAGTCCGGCCGGAAGGCGGCCTTCGACCGGCTCCGGCGGATCGCCCGGCTCCTCCCGTACGGCGTCCGACGGCTCCTGTTCCGGCGGGCCCACCGGCAGTTCGGCGGCAGCCTCAACCTGTTCGTGTGCGCGGCCGCCTTCCTCCCGCCGGCGCTCCAGCAGGGATGGGAGGACATGGGCGTCGTGGTCATGCAGGGCTACGGGGCGACCGAGTGCGGCCCAGCCAGCGCGACCTCGAAGACCGATCACGGCCTGGGCACGGTCGGCCGGACGGTCCCTCCGGTCGAGATCCAGCTGGCCGAGGACGGCGCGATCCTGGTCAAGGGCCCGACCGTCTTCCAGGGCTACTGGCGCGATCCCGAGGCGACCGCCGCCGCGTTCACCGAGGACGGCTGGTACCGGACCGGCGACATCGGTCGCCTCGACCCGGCCGGGCACCTCATCCTGATGGGCCGCAAGAAGGACATCATCGTCCTGCCCAACGGGCTGAACGTCTACCCAGAGGACGTCGAGAACGCGCTGCGCACCGCCGGCATCCGCGATTCGGTGGTCATCGAGACGCGGCCCGGACGGATCGAGGCGGTCGTCCTGGCGCCCGGCACGCCCGTCCTGCCGCGCGGTGGGGACGTGCCAGGTCAAGGCGTGGAGGGCCTCCATCGGGACCCGGTCGAGCTCGGTGCCGAGATCGACCGGGTCGTCAGGGCGGCGAACCTCACCCTCGCCCCGGCGCAGCGGGTCGCCGCGTGGCGCCTCTGGCCGGACGCCGACTTCCCGCGGACCCATACCTTGAAGGTGAAGCGCGACCGGATCCGCGCCTGGGCGGTCGTCGAGCAGGCTCTCCCGGTCACCGAGGACGGAGCAGCGGACGCCGACCGGGTCGAACAGCCAGACTGAGCGGGCGGCTACCTAGCGGCGGACCGGGATCCCGGCGCCCAGGCTCGACAGCGCCGTGACGACGTCCGCGGCGCGCGGGTCGGACGAGTTGTCCGTGGACCAGGTGAAGAAGACGAGGGTCGAACCGACCTGGCGCAGGACGTGCTCCGCGTCCGGCGGGAACTGGACCCGACCCGGTCCGGACGCGAGGTACTGCGCCATCTCGGTGCCGGCGCCCCAGGCCGTCCCGGCGTCCGGGAAGTCGTAGACCACGATGAACCCGTGGGTGGGGTCCTCGGCCAGGACGGCCTGCAGGACGAGCCGCGGCGCGGCGGCCAGCGCGGGCGACTCACCGGGCCGGAACGGGACCTGCGGAACGATGACCGCGAGGTTCGCCGCACGGAGCGCCGTTTCGACCTGGACGCGGGTGACCTGGAGCGTCGTCGAGGGGGTGATGACCGGCGTCGGCTCGGCGGTCGGGATCGGCACGCTCCGGGCCGCGATCCCGCAGCCGGCCAGCGGGACGACGAGACCGACGACGAGGCCGACGAGGCCGAGCCAGGCGGCGACGGACGCGAGCGGGCGCTTCATCCGGGAGGCCAGGCCATCGACCGGCCGCCGAGCAGGTGGACGTGGAGGTGGTCGACCGTCTGGCCGCCCCACGTCCCGACGTTGAGGACCAGCCGGTAGCCGTGCGCCGCGATCCCCTCCGCCCGGGCGAACTCGGCCGCCGCCGCGAAGAGCCGCCCGAGGAGCGGGCCGTCCGCCTCGGTCAGCTCGGCCACGGAGCGGATGTGGGTCCGCGGCATGAACAGCACGTGGGTCGGCGCCCGGGGCGCGATGTCGCGGATCCCGATGACGACCTCGTCATCGTGGACCTTCGTCGCCGGCAGCTCGCCGGCGACGATCCGGCAGAACAGGCAGCCGGGGTCGCGGTCCGGGCCGGGGTCACGGTCCGGGCCGGCGGCCCGGGCGGCGATCGGGTCGGGCACGGGGCTCACCTCCTCATCAGAGCTGCGGCTTGGCGCTCATCAGCCAGCCGATCATCCCGACCAGCCCGGCCATCGCGTAGGACACGTAGCGCTGCCGGCGGGCGCGGGCCTGCCACGTCCGATCGTCCCACGTCGGGCGGATCCCGACGAGCACCCGGAGGTTCGGCCGCTGGATGAAGAACGCCAGGCCAAGGTTGAGCGCGTAGACGACGAGCGCGAGGAGGAGCCAGGGCTGATCGACGATCGCGGCCTGGAGGCTGCCGATGAGCAGGACGCCGGTGATCGCCAGCCCCGCGCCGGCGGCGCCGGTCCCGCGGTCCTGGAACCCGATGAGGAACCGGACGAGCCCGCTCGACGACTCCGTCGCGGCCCGGTTCGTCCGCAGCGCGAACGGGAGGAGGAGCGCCGGCAGGAAGAGCGCGATCGCGAGGCCGACGTGGATGGGCAGGACGAGCGCGTAGAGGGGCACGCGCCGGATTGTACGAGCCGCCGGCCCAACGGACCGGGGACAGACGGACCCGGGACGTCGCGATCACTCCGTGGGGACGGCTTCGAGGGCGACCCACTCCCCCTCCACCGACCGGCCGACGACCGCCAGGCCGGCGGCGGCGAAGGCCTCGCGCACCTCCGGCTCCCGGTCCACGAAGATCCCCGAGGCCAGCAGCCGGCCGCCCGGCCGGAGCTCGGCGGCAAGCTCGCGCGCCAGCGTCACGAGGACCGACGCGATGAGGTTCGCGAGGACGAGGTCGAAGGGTGGCTGGCCGCTGGGCAGGCTGCCGGCCCGGGCCCGGATCCGCCGGCCGAGCCGGTTCCGCCGGGCGTTCGCGACGGTCGCCTCGACGGCGATCGGGTCCGTGTCCAGCCCCACGAGCTCGCTGGCCCCGAGCAGCCCCGCGGCGATGGCGAGGATCCCCGAGCCGCATCCGACATCGAGGACGCGCGTCCCGGCGGCCGGCCCGGAGCCATGGGCGAACCGGCCCTCGTCCGCCCAGCGCTCGATCCCGGCGAGGCACAGCCGGGTTGTCGGGTGCAGGCCGGTCCCGAAGGCCATCCCCGGGTCGAGCGCGAGAACGACGTCGCCCTCCCCGCGCCGGTGCCGGCGCCAGGTCGGCCGGATGACGAGCCGTCGCCCCACCCGGAGGACCGGGAAATGAGCCTTCCAGGCGTGCGCCCAGTCCTCCTCGTGAACGACCCGCGTCTCGAGCTCGCCGATCGGGCGGAGGCCGAATGCCTGAAGATGGCCGAGCGCCTCGCGCACGCCGGCGACCGCCCGCCGCGTCGCCGCTCGATCCCGTGCCGGAAGGTAGGCCCGGACGACCGCCGGGCGGTCGAGATCGACCCGCGCCCCGAGCCCGTCGTCGATGAGCGTGAACGCCGGCTCGACGGTCGTCCCGCCCGGCGCGTGGCGGGACAGGATCTCGCTGACCGCCTCGACGGCCTCGTGGTCGGCCGCGACCGCCAGTTCGAGCCAGGCGCCCTCGGCCGAGACGCCCTCGTCGTCGGCCGGCCCACCGCCGGCTCCGTGCTCGGCCGTGGATCCGTGCGAAGCCTCGTCGTCGGCCGGGGACGGCTCCGTCACCCGAGCGCGTCCTTGACCCGGTCCAGGATCCCGCCAGCGCCGCCATGGACTGCCTCGCCCGACTCGGCCGCGTACGTCTCGAGGAGCTCGCGCTGGCGCTTCGAGAGCCTGGTCGGGACGCCGACCTGCACGAACACGTGGAGGTCGCCGCGCTGGCCCGGACGGCGGAGGTGCGGGACGCCCTTCCCGCGCAGGCGGATCTCCGCCCCCGGCTGGGTCCCGGGCTTGATCTCGAGCTCCTCCTCGCCGTCGACCGTCGGGATCCGGATCGTCGTCCCCAGGGCGGCCTGGGCGATCGAGATCTCGCGCTCGAGGTAGAGCTCCGTCCCGTCGCGCTTCAGCTCGGGATGGGGCTGGAGGTGGACCGCCACGTAGAGGCTGCCCGGCGGACCGCCGCGCGGCCCGGCCTCGCCCTCGCCGGACAGCCGGATCTGGTGGCCCTCGTCGATCCCGGCCGGGATCGCCACCCGGAGCTTCTTGCGCCGCTCCGACCGGCCGTCGCCGCGGCACGTCTCGCAGGGCGCCTCGACGACCTTGCCCTCGCCCCGGCAGCGCGGACAGGCGGTGACGTTGACCATCTGGCCGAGCATCGTGTTGCGGATGGTCCGGATCTCACCACGGCCGCTGCACTGGGAGCAGGCCGTCGCCGAGGTGCCGGGCTTCGAGCCGGTCCCGGTGCACGTCGCGCAGCGGTCCAGGACCGGGAACTCGATCTCCTTCTCGGTCCCCTTGATCGCCTCGACGAAGGTGATCCGCAGGTCGAAGCGGAGGTCGGCGCCGGAGTTCGGTCGAGCCCGGCGGGCGCCGCCGGCGGCAGTCCCGCCGAAGAACGCGTCGAAGATGTCGCCGAAGCCACCGAAGCCGGCCTCGAAGCCGCCCGCGCCGGGACCGCCCGCCGCTCCGCCCAGGCCGGCCCGGCCGAACAGGTCGTAGGCCTGCTTCTTCTGCGGGTCGGAGAGGATCTGGTAGGCCTCGTTGATCTCCTTGAAGCGCTCGTCCGAGCCCGGCTCCGCGTTGACGTCCGGGTGCCACGTCTGGGCGAGCTTGCGGAACGCCCGCTTGATGTCGGCGTCGCTCGCGCCACGCTCGACGCCGAGAACCTCGTAGTAGTCGCGCTCAGTCACCATCCGACCGTGAAGGATACGGGAGGCCGCCCGTGTCCGCCCCGGGCCGCCTCGAGTCGCCGAACGCCCGCTGCGCCCCCCCTCGGCACGCTCTGGCTCGGCCTCGGGGCGGGCCCGGCACGCCCGTGATCACCGGGCCGCCCGTGGCAGCACGTCGGAGCGCGCGGCCGCCCGCGGCAGCACGTCGTCCACTGCCAGTGGTCGCGGATGCATTCAGCGAGCGGGGCCATCCGCTCAGGACCCCATCCGGGCCACGGGCCGAGCGTGCAGATCAGCCCAGCGTCCACTGGGAGTGGACGCACGCGGCAGCACGTCGGAGCGCGGCGCCCGTCGTAGCACGTCCGTTATCACCAGCAATGATGGGAGCCGCGGTTCCGGCGCTGGCCGGCCGGAGAGAGCAGGCGATCCGAGCTCCGAAGGCTCGCGGGACCTGTCCCGGCACACGCTCGCGACGGTACGTTCCGGAGTTCGCCGCGGGCGCCCAGCCCTCGGCCAGGGCAAGATCGGCGGGTCCAATGCGCCCCCCAGCAATGGTCGTGATATCACGGTCGGCATGCCGCGGCCCGACGACGCCTGCCGCACGGACCCCGCCGCACGGGGGCCGACCGCCACCGCCCGGCACCTGCCGAACCGAGACCCGCCCCGGAGCGCCAGGTGGGCCCGGCCGGCGTTCAGAGCGGATCGATACCCGCCAGGTCGCGGGCGCGGGCGAGGATCGCGCTCATCATCGCCGGGGTGAGCCGGCCGGTGAACGTGTTCTGCTGGCTCGGGTGGAACGAGCCCAGGATCACGTACGGCCCAACCCGCGCCTCCGCGCCGTGCCCGAACCGCGGACGCGGCCGCGGGACCTGGTGCCCCAGCCCGCCGAGCGCGCGCAGGACACCGTCCCAGCCGAACCCGCCGAGCGCGACGATCACCCGGACCGCCGGCAGCAGCGCGAGCTCCCGGCCGAGGTAGGGCAGGCAGGCGTCCCGCTCCTCGGTCGTCGGCCTGTTGGCCGGTGGCGCGCAGTGGACGACCGCGCTGATCCGGGCGTCGGTCAGGGTCAGGTCATCGTCCCGCCGCCGGGAGATCGGTGAGCTCGACAGGCCGTTGTCGTGGAGTGCCGCATACAGGAAGTCCCCGGAACGGTCGCCGGTGAAGACCCGGCCGGTGCGGTTCGCGCCGTGGGCCGCCGGGGCGAGCCCAACGATGAGGATCCGCGCGTCCGGGTCGCCGAAGCCCGGCGCCGGGCGGCCCCAGTACGTCTCGTCGCGGAAGCGGGCGACCTTCTCGACGGCCATCCGCTCCCGCCACTCGACCAGGCGCGGGCAGCGCCGGCAGGCGGCGACCTCCGCGTCGAGCTCGGCCAGGCCCATCGCTACTTGAGCAGGAGCCGGTCGAGCCGGCGCGACACGACCCACAGCCCCGCCAGCCCCATCGCCACGAGGTAGGCAACGTGGACGAGCAGTCCCGGGCCGATCACCCCGAGCGAGAGCGACCGGAGCAGGTCCACGCCGTGGTAGAGCGGGGTGAGACCGATCACCGCGCGGAGCGCCTCCGGGTAGGTCTCGATCGGATAGAACGTCGCGCTGAACAGGAACAGGGGCAGGATCACCACGAAGATCCAGTCGAAGTCCGTCCACGACCGCATGAACGTGGTGGCGGCCATCCCGACCGCCGCGAAGGCGAACCCGATGAGCATCGCGCCGGGCAGGGCCAGGACGATCCACGGCGAGCGGACGAGCCCGAGCAGGGCCATGACCGCGAGGAAGCCGGTCGCGTAGAGCGTGCCCCGGATGAGCGCCCAGCCGACCTCGCCGAGGGCGACGTCCCCGATCCCGAGCGGCGTCGAGAGCATCGCGTCGTACGTCCTGGCGTAGCGCAGCTTGAAGAAGACGTTGAACGTGGAGTCGTAGATCGCCCCGTTCATCGCCGAGGACGCCAGGAGCCCCGGGGCGACGAACACGCCGTACGGCACGGGCTGGCCGCCCGGGCCGGTCACCGCGCCGACGAGCGCGCCGAGCCCGAAGCCGATCCCGAGGAGGTAGAACAGCGGCTCGAAGAACCCGGACACGATCACGATCCAGGTCCGCCGGTAGACCATCAGGTTCCGCTCGATGACGCGGCCGGCGCGGCTGCCGAACGCCAACGGCGGGGCGATCCGGGCGAGGACGGTCATCGAGCCCTACTTCACCAGCGCCCGGCGGAACATCACCAGGCAGGCGACGACCCCGGCGGCGATGAACGCGAGCAGCACGCCCGCGTGGACGATGATGCTCGCCAGGTCGATCGTCCCGAGCGACAGCCCGCGCGCCAGCGTGACGCCGTGCCAGGTCGGGGTGAGCCAGGCGATCGGCCGGATGACGGCCGGCAGCTGCTCGATCGGGAAGAACGTCCCGCTGAACAGGAAGAGCGGCGTGATCCCGAACCGGAAGATGGCGTTGAACCCGGTGTCGTTGCGCTGGGACGCGCTGAAGGCCATGATCGGCGCCGCGAAGGCCAGCCCGGTCAGGACCGCCGCCGGCACGCCGAGGACGCCCAGCGGCGACCTGACCAGCCCGAACGCGACCATCACGCCGAAGAAGACGCCGGTCACCAGGATGAGCCGGGCGCAGACCCAGGCGAGCTGTCCCAGGACGATCCCCGGGACCGTGATCGGCGTCGCGAGCATCCCGTGGTAGATGCGGTCCCAGACGATGTTGCCCATGATCGGGTAGGTCGACTCGAACGCGGCGGTCTGCATCCCCTGCGCGGCGAGCAGCCCCGGCGCCAGGAACGCGGCGTAGGCGATCCCCCCGAGCGCGCTCGCGCCGCCACCCTGGTCGACGAACCGACCGAGCCCCAGCCCCATCGACGACAGGAACAGGATGGGCGCGAGGAACGTGGTGAACAGCGTCCCGCGCCAGTTCCGCCGGTAGACCCGGGCGTTGTACTCCAGGACGCGGAGCGCGGCGGTCATCGCGGTCGGACCTCGCCTATTCGATCAGGCTGCGGCCAGTGAGCCTGAGAAAGACGTCCTCGAGGGTCGACCGGCGGACGAGGACCGTCTCCGGCTTGAGGCCCCGTTCGTGCGCGGCGACGGCCGCCGCATCGCCGTCGGCGGTGTACAGCAGGACGCGGTCCGGGAGCCGCTCGATCCGCTCGGCGAGGCCGTCGAGCTGGCCGTCGAGGGTGTCCTGGACGCCGGGCGGAAAGCGCAGCTCGAGGACCTCGCGGGTCGCATGGCGCTCGATCAGCTCGCGCGGCGAGCCCTCCGCCACGATCTTGGCCTTGTCCATGACCACCAGCCGATCGCACAGCTGCTCGGCCTCGTCCATGTAGTGGGTCGTCAGGACGATCGTCACGCCGCGCTGCTTGAGGCGGTAGAGCCGGTCCCACAGGAGGTGGCGGGCCTGCGGATCGAGACCGGTCGTCGGCTCGTCGAGCAGGAGCAGGTCCGGCTCGTTGACCAGCGAGCGGGCGATCGTCAGGCGCCGCTTCATCCCGCCGGACAGCGGCTCGACCTGGCTGTTCGCTCGGTCGGTCAACTGGACGAACTCGAGCAGCTCGTCGGCGCGCCGGCCCGCCTCGCGGCGCGACAGGTCGAAGTAGCGGCCGTAGATGACCAGGTTCTCGCGGACCGTCAGCTCCATGTCGAGTGTGTCCTGCTGCGGCACGACGCCGATCCGGGCCTTGATCCGGGCCGGCTCGACCGCGGGATCCATGCCGAGCACGCCGAGGGTCCCCTCGGTGACCGGCGACACGCAGCCGATCATCCGCATCGTGGACGTCTTGCCCGCGCCGTTCGGACCGAGGAATCCGAACGACTCCCCGGGGGCGACGTCGAAATCGATCGCGTCCACCGCCGTGAACGCGCCGAAGCGCTTCGTCAGCCCGCGGGCATGGATGAGCGGGAGGTCGCGGGACGTCGACATGGGCGCCGAATCCTACCGCATGACCGGTGCACGGCCGCGCGTGGCGCGCCGACCCCGGCCCCGACCCCGACCGTTGGGCGGTCTCCTTGGACCGGACATGCGTGTGGCCATGCGGGCCGGGCCGAGCGGCTGGGCGAAATGACCGGACCGGCGGCCACGTGGCCGCGGCGCGACTACGGCGCGCCGAGCGTCACGACGACGCGGCGTCGCCCTCACTGGACGGAGCTGCCGCGGCGGCCGACGTGCGCCGAGGCCGGGTCCGGGGCTTCGACCTCTCCTTGGGAGCGGCTGCACCGACGGGCCCGTAGTCCGCCTCGACCGAGGGCTCGACCGACTCGGCCGACGCCGCTGCCTCCATTGCGCCCGTCGGCTCGCCCGCAATCGCGTCGCCGGCCGGGGTCGGCGCATCGCCGGCACCCGTCGCCCCGAGCGGCGGGGCGGGCTCCACCGGCAGCCACTCGTCCACGCGGACGCGCCGCCGCCGACCTGTGATCCCCACCGCCGCGAGCGCCGCGGCCAGGAGCGCGACCGCTCCGAAGATGACCCGCCGCATGGCCTGCCTCCCGTCCACCGGACCCGATCAGACTTCCTTGAACTCGCCTTCGACGGTCTCCTCGCCCTCGGGCGTGCCCGACGGGCCGGCGCCTTCGCCGGACTCCGGGCCGGCGCCCTCGCCGGCACCGGACGCCGCACCGGCCTCCGCGGCGGCCGCTTGGTAGGCCGCCGTCGAGACCTTCTGGAGGGCCTCGGCCAGCTCCGTCACGCGGGACTTCACCGCGTCGATGTCGCTGCCCTTGAGCGCCTCCCGGACCGCCTCGATCTTGCGCTCAGTCTCGGCCCGGTCGTCCGCCGAAACCTTGTCGCCGAGGTCCTTGAGCGTCCGCTCGGCCTGGTAGGTGAGCTGCTCAGCCTGGTTGCGGGTCTCGACCTCCTCGCGCCGGACGCGGTCCTCGTCGGCGTGCTCCTTCGCGTCGCGGACCATCTTGTCCACGTCGTCCTTCGAGAGCATCGAGCTGGCCGTGATCCGGACCTGCTGCTCCTTGGCGGTCGCCCGATCCTTGGCCTTGACGTCGAGGATCCCGTTCGCGTCGATGTCGAAGGTGACCTCGATCTGGGGGATGCCGCGCGGCGCGGGCGGGATGCCGTCGAGGATGAACCGCCCGAGGGTCTTGTTGTCCTGGGCGAAGTCGCGTTCGCCCTGGAGGACGTGGATCTCCACCTGGCCCTGGTTGTCCGAGGCCGTCGAGAAGACCTGGCTCTTGGAGGTCGGGATCGTCGTGTTGCGCTCGATCAGCTTGGTCATCACCCCGCCGAGCGTCTCGATCCCGAGCGACAGCGGCGTCACGTCGAGCAGGAGGACGTCCTTGACGTCGCCGGCCAGGACGCCCGCCTGGATCGCCGCGCCGATGGCGACGACCTCGTCCGGGTTGACGCCCTTGTGGGGCTCCTTGCCGCCGAACATCGCCTTGACCGCCTCGACGACCGCCGGCATCCGGGTCATGCCCCCGACCAGGATGACCTCGTCGATCTCCGACGCGGAGAGCCCGGCGTCCTTCAGGGCGGCCACGACCGGGTCCTTCGTCTTGCCGACCAGGTCGCGCACGAGCTCCTCGAGCTTGGCCCGGGTCAGGTTCACCACGAGGTGCTTCGGACCGGACGCGTCGGCCGTGATGTAGGGCAGGTTGATCTCGGTCTGGGAGGTCGAGCTGAGCTCGATCTTGGCCTTCTCGGCGGCCTCCTTGAGGCGCTGGAGGGCCTGCTGGTCCTTCGACAGGTCCATCCCCTGGTCGCGCTTGAACTCGGCCAGCAGCCACTCGATGACGCGCTGGTCGAAGTCGTCGCCGCCGAGGTGGGTGTTGCCGTTGGTGGCCTTCACCTCGAAGACGCCGTCGCCTAGCTCGAGGATCGAGATGTCGAACGTGCCGCCGCCCAGGTCGTAGACGGCGATCTTCTCGTCGTGCGTCTTGTCCAGGCCGTAGGCGAGGGCCGACGCGGTCGGCTCGTTGATGATCCGCTTGACCTCGAGCCCGGCGATCCGGCCGGCGTCCTTGGTCGCCTGGCGCTGGGTGTCGTCGAAGTAGGCCGGGACGGTGATGACCGCCTCGGTGACCTTCTCCCCGAGGTACGCCTCCGCGTCCGCCTTCAGCTTCTGGAGGATCATCGCGCTGATCTCGGGCGGGGTGTAGTGCTTGTCGTCGGCGAGGGAGACCCGCAGGCCGTCACTCTTGGGGTCCTTCTCGACTTTGTACGGGACGAGCTCCCTGGAGCGCTTCGTCTCGGCGTCGTCCCAGCGGCGGCCCATGAACCGCTTGATGGAGTAGACCGTGTTAGTCGCGTTGGTCACGGACTGGCGCTTGGCCAGCTGGCCGACGAGGCGCTCGCCGGTCTTCGTGAAGGCCACGACCGAGGGGACCGTCCGGCCGCCCTCGGCGGAGGCGATGACGGTCGGCTCGCCGCCCTCCATGACCGCTACGACGCTGTTCGTCGTGCCCAGGTCGATGCCGATGATCTTGCCCATCGCTGTTCGGTTCTCCTTGGTCAGTGTGCAGTGGTGACGGTTCGCTGGCTGGTTCAGGAGGCCGTGGCTAGTTCAGGGGGCCGCTCGGGCCGTTCCCCTCGTCCGGAGCCTTGGCCACGGCGACCCGGGACGGCCGGAGGACCCGATCGCGAATCCGGTAGCCACGCTGGAGCTCGGCGACGACGACACCCTCGGGGTGTTCGGCGCTCGGGACGTTGACCAGCGCCTCGTGCTCGCGCGGGTTGAACGCGGTGCCGGGCTCGACGTCGATCGCGCTGACGCCCTCGCTCTCGAGCAGCAGGCGGAGCTTCCGGTCGATCGCCGTGACGCCCTCGACCCACGGGTCGCCGGCCAGGGCGGCGGGACGGGCCTCGATCGCGCGGTCGAAATCGTCGGCCAGGCCCAGGACCTTGGCCAGGAGGAAGTCGCCGGCCAGCCCCGCATCGCGCTCCCGCTCCTCGGCGGTCCGGCGCCGGTAGTTCTGGAACTCGGCGCGCTCGCGCTGGAGGCCGGCGAGGTACTCGGCAGCCTGCACCTTCGCGGCCTCGAGCTCGGTCTTCAACTCGTCGATCTCGGCCAGGAGCTTCGTCGGCGAGAGGTCGATCTCGTCGGCTCGCTGCTGGGCGCGGGTCCGGTGGGGCATGTCTCAGGTCTCGCTGCTAGGCGTAGAGGTGGTCGACGAGCTCGTTCATCAGGCCGGACACGAACCCGACGGTCCCGATGGCGTGGGAGTACGCCATCCGGGTGGGGCCGAGGACGCCCACGACGCCGACCGCCCGGCCCGGTCGGCCGTACGGGGCGAGGATGAGCGAGACCTCCTGCATCTCCGCCGTCGGGTTCTCGTGGCCGATGAAGACGTGGATCCGGCCACTCCCGGCGACGATCCGCAGGAGCTCGCCGAGGATGGTCCGGTTCTCGAGCGCCACGAACACGCGCCGGAGCTTCTCGCTCTGGGCGAACTCGGGCGCCTCCATCACGTTGAGCAGGCCGTCGCTGTAGACCTCCTCCACCGCGGCGGCGTCGAACTCGCGCATCGTCCGGGCGATGCGCTCGGCGACCCGGCGGGCGAGCGCGGCGTGGGCGGCCGCGGGGGTCCCCTCTCGGTCGGCGTCGGCGTCGGCCTCGGCGGCGACGAAGCCCGGCAGGCGGGCCTCGATCTGCGACGCCGTCCGGTCGACGAGCTCGGCGTTCAGGCGGTTCGCGACCCGGCTGAGGTCGGCCTGGTCCGCGGGGCGGTCGAGGGTGATCAGCTGCTGCTTGATCGTCCCCTCGCGGAGGACGAGGATGAGGCTGGCAAGGCGGTCCTGGAGCCCGACGAGGTCGATCCGCCGGACGCGCGCGGCGCTCGGCTTGGCGGCGGTGGCCAGGCCGGCCGAGCCGGTGACGCTGGCGAGAGTGGTCGCCGCCAGCCGGAACCAGTGCTCGCTGGCGTACTCCACCTGGCCGAACTGGTGGCGGATCATCAGCTGCTCCACCGGGGGGATGGGCAGGCTATCGGCCAGGGTCTCGACGTAGAACCGATAGCCGGCATCCGTCGGGATCCGCCCCGCGGAGGTGTGCGGGTGGGTGAGCAGGCCGGCCGCCTCGAGGTCGGCGAGCACGCCGCGGACGGTCGCGCTGCTCACGCCCAGGCCATAGCGCGCCACGAGCGCCAGCGACCCGACCGGGGTGGCGGTGACGACGTATTCCTCGATGACGGCCCGCAGGATCGCCTGCGATCGGGCGTCCAGGGGGCCGGCGGTTGGGCGACTCCGTCGCGCCAAGGGCGATGGCTCCTTCCTGTTAGCACTCTCATAGGTCGAGTGCTAACGGTGCTCGCCGCATCGTAGCAGCCGTGAGCGGCGAGTGTCAACGCGGATCGCGCCGTCAGACGAGTCGGGCGAAGAGCTCGTTGGAGAGGAGGCGGCCGCTGGTGGTGAGTCGGATGCGGCCGTGGGCGATCTCCTCCACGAGGCCCGCCTCGGACGCCCAGGTCAGGCTGTCGGCGAAGGGCGGATCGAGCAGCGCGGTCATCGGCACACCGACGTCGAGACGCAGGCCGAGGATGAGCGCCTCCGCGGCGGCGGCCGCCGGGTCGAGCGGCGGCTCGGAGGCGCCCGGCGGCAGCCGGGACGAGTCGCCGGAACCGTCGGGCAGTGCGAGCGCCGCGACGTACCGGTCGAGCCGGGCGGCGTTCCAGCGGCGGACGGCTCCGTCGAAGGCGTGCGCTCCGGGCCCGACGGCCTCCACAGGCAACCGCTCCCAGTAGGCGAGGTTGTGCCGGCTCTCGTGGCCGGGTCGCGCCCAGTTCGACAGCTCGTAGCCGCGCAGGCCGGCCTCGGCCAGCCGATGGACGGCGAGGTGGTACATCGCGGCGGCTCGATCGTCGTCCTGGGCCGGTCGAGCGCGTTCGCGCCAGCGTCGGGCGCCGGGGCTCGTCGGGAGGTGGTCGCCGGTCGGGCCGGTCAGGCCCTCGGCGTCCGGGTCGTCGAGGGTGAGGGCGTACAGCGAGAGGTGGTCGGGCGCGAGCTCGAGGGCTCGCTCGAGGCTCTCCGTCCAGGTCGCCAGGGTCTGGCCCGGGATGTCGTACAGGAGGTCCAGGTTGACCGAGCCGATCCCGGCCACCCGAGCTGCTGCCACGGCATCGACGACGTCTCCGGGCGCGTGGCGGCGACCGAGCCGCGGGAGTTCTTCGGCGATCAGGCTCTGCGCGCCGAGCGAGATCCGGGTGACGCCGGCCAGGCGCTGGGCGGCCGCGTCGCCCCGCTCGTCCGGGCCCGGGTTCGCCTCGAGGGTCACCTCGGCGTCCGGGATCAGCCCGTACCGCTCCTGGATCCGGGCGAGGATCTCGGCAAGAGCATCCGTGGGGAGGAGCGAGGGCGTGCCGCCGCCGAGGTAGGCGGATCGGAGTGGCGGTCGCGTGGGGCCGGCGGACGCGCTTCGCGGCCCGATCGCCGTGCCGCGACCGGGCCGGTCGACGGCCGTGCCGCGTTCGGGCGAGTCGACGGACGTCTCGTCTCGAGGCGGTCCGAACCGTTCGTCGAGCGCGTCCGCCCGGAGGTCGAGCTCCGCGAGGAGGGCCGCCACGAACCTGTCCATCCGGTTGCGCGGCCCGCGCGTCTTCGCACCGGCCACGACCGCGAAGTCACAGTACGGGCAGACCGAGACGCAGAACGGAACGTGGACGTACAGCCCGACCGGCGGCTGCGGGTCGACGAGGAGGGTGGCGCTCACCGTCCGATGATGCGCCGGATCGGGATCCAGCGCCCGGTCCGGGCTGCCGATCACCACCAGTCATCGATCCGGCGATGAACGAGCGTGACCGGCGGGCCGTTTGCGCCGATTTCGGCCACGCGGTCACGCTCCCTCGTGCGGAAAGCGATGAGTGGTACTCATCGCGGCGCGGAGGCGGCGGGACGCGGCAGGCGGGACGCGGAGGCGGCGGGACGCGGCAGGCGGGAAGCGCAGGGGCGGCGAGGTCAGCGCTTCGGGCGGAGCGGCGCTCGAGTGGTCCCCACGGTCGCCCAGCCCTCCGGTGGCCGGCGCTTCCGCTCGATGTCCTCCTCCTCGCGGCCCACGGGCGCCGGCTGGCCGGCGTGGCCGGTCGCGACGAATGCCGCGAAGCGGGTGATCGCGTGGCCCAGGAAGGCCGCCCCGATCCCGCCCGTCTTGAGCGTGACGTAGCCGGAGGCGAGCCCGACGATGATCGCCAGGACGAACACGTACCTGTCCCGACCCGGTGCCCCGAGCCGGGTCGCCAGCCCGTAGAGCAGGGCCTGGCTGACGATCGCCGTGCCCGGATCCATCCCGATGAGGATGAGGAACCCGAGGACCGCACCCCGGAATGCCAGCTCGTCGACGAACGCGGTCCCGATCGCGTTGAGCAGCGCCGCCGGGTACGAGCGCGTCGCCGGCAGCCGCAGGTGGCGGTACCGCAGCCAGGCGAAGGCGAGCGCCTGGCCGACGCCGATCGCGCCGTAGGCGAGCCCGCCCAGGATCGCCCCGGCGCGGTCGCCGGGGCGAAGGAAGAGCATGCCCTCGCGGTCCGGGTTGACGTACCAGACCGCCGCGATGAGCCCCAGCCCCAGGCCATACCAGGCGACCCGCCAGCGCAGGCGCGGTCGCTGGCCGTAGCGGTCCACCTCGGCGTACTCGGCGGCCCCGAACCGGTCCGCCTCGATCCGGAGCATGACCAGCAGCCCGGTGAAGCCCAGCGCCCAGAGCGGCCGGATCGTCTCTTCCATCGTCCCCCCTAGACGCCGGCGGGCCCCGCCGCGTTGCGCGTCATCCCTCTTCCATGCGAAGCACGGCGAGGAAGGCGTCCTGCGGGATCTCGACCGAGCCGACCCGCTTCATCCGCTGCTTCCCCTCCTTCTGCTTCTCGAGGAGCTTGCGCTTGCGCGAGATGTCGCCACCGTAGCACTTCGCAAGGACGTTCTTTCGCATCGCACGGACGGATTCGCGGGCGATGACGTTCGAGCCGACCGCCGCCTGGATCGGGACCTCGAACATCTGGCGCGGGATGAGCTCCTTGAGCTTCTCGGTCAGCCGCCGGCCGATCGACTGGGCGCTGTCGCGGTGGACGATCAGGCTGAGTGCATCGACCGGCTCGCCGGCCACGAGGACGTCGAGCTTGACCAGGTTCGCGGCGCGGTAGCCGGCCTCTTCGTAGTCCATCGATGCGTAGCCCTGGCTCCGGCTCTTGAGCTGGTCGTAGTAGTCCACGATGAGCTCGGCGAGCGGCATCTCGAACGTCATCAGGACCCGCTGCGGATCCAGGTACTCCATGTCCAGGAACGTCCCGCGCCGGTTCGTCGAGAGCTCCATGAGCGCCCCGATGTACTGGCTCGGGGTCACCACCCCGACCTTGACCCAGGGCTCCTCGATCGCCTCGATCTCACCGGCGTTCGGCATCAGCGCCGGGTTGTCGACCTCGATCGTCCCCCGGAGGTTGGTGAGGACGACCCGGTACTTGACCGAGGGCGCCGAGGCGATGAGGTCCAGGTTGAACTCGCGCTCGAGACGCTCCTGGACGATCTCCATGTGGAGCAGGCCCAGGAACCCGCAGCGGAACCCGAAACCGAGGGCGATCGAGCTCTCCGGCTCGTAGGTGAAGCTCGCGTCGTTGAGGTGGAGCTTCTCCAGGGCCTCGCGCAGGAGCGGGTAGTCCTCGCCGCCGATCGGGTAGATCCCCGCGAAGACGAGGCTCTTCGCCTCCTGGTAGCCCGGCAGCGGTGTCCCCGCCGGGGCCTTCGCGTTCGTCAGCGTGTCGCCGACCTGCGCGTCGCGGACGCTCTTCAGGCCGGTCGCGACATAGCCGACCTCGCCGGCACGGAGCTTCTTCATCGGCACCAGCTGCGGCCGGAAGACGCCCAGCTCCAAGAGATCCGACTCGACGCCCGAGGCCATCAGCCGGATCGTGTCGTGGTCGTGGAGCGTCCCCGACGCGAGCCGGACGTAGACGACGACGCCCTTGTAGGCGTCGTAGTGCGAGTCGAAGATCAGGCCCTGGAGCGGGGCGTTCGGGTCCCCCTTCGGTGACGGGATCCGGGCGACGACCGCCTCGAGGATCTCCTCGATCCCGATCCCCTCCTTGGCGCTGGCCAGGATGACCTCCTCGCGCGGGATCGCCAGGACGTTCTCGAGCTCCTCCTTGACGACCTCCGGCTGGGCGGACGGCAGGTCGATCTTGTTGATGACCGGCACGATCGTGAGGTTCTCGCGGAGCGCGAGGTGGACGTTGGCGAGGGTCTGCGCCTCGATCCCCTGGGCGGCGTCGACGACGAGGATCGCCCCCTCGCAGGCCTGCAGGCTGCGGCTGACCTCGTAGGAGAAGTCGACGTGACCGGGCGTGTCGATCAGGTTCAGGCCGTAGACCAGGCCGTCCTTCGCCAGGTAGTCCATCCGGACGGCGCGGGCCTTGATCGTGATCCCCTTCTCGCGCTCGAGGTCCATCGAGTCGAGCACCTGGCTGTGCATCTGCCGGGCGTCGATCGTGTGGGTGAACTCGAGCAGGCGGTCCGCGAGGGTCGACTTGCCGTGATCGATGTGGGCGATGATCGAGAAGTTGCGCAGCCGATCCTGGGGGATCACCGGGGGTCCTCGGGGCGTTGCTGGACGGCGCGTGGCGGGCGCGGCGGGACCGGGCTGGGCCGATCCGTGGATGGCCCGGAGTCTAGCACGGGGCGATGCCGCGACCGGTCAGCCCTGGAGCGCGCCGAGCAGCGCGATGCCGGCCACCACCAGCACGATCCCGGCGAGCTGGCGTGGCCCGAGTCGCTCGCGGAAGAAGACGAACGCGGCGAGCGTGGCCATCGGGGCGAACATCGAGGCGAGCACGGAGGCCACCGCGATCCCCTCCCTGGCCCCGGTCACGTACGACAGGTAAGCGACGATCTCCGCCAGCCCCGTGGCCGCCACGAGCGGCAACGCGGCCCGGGTGATCCGGACCCGGCCAGCGAGCCCCAGCGGGATCGCGACGACGAGGACGCCCACGACCCGTGGCGGCAGGATCGCCCAGGCCGCCGGCAGCAGGCCGCCCACCCGGCCCGTCGCGTACAGCCCGATCCCGAACGAGAGGGCCGCCGCGAGCGCGAGCCCCGCTGCCCGGAGCGAGCGCTCGCGCGGGATGCGCACGCCCTCTTCGACCTCCTGGCCGCCGCCGACCGCGGCGAGCGTCACCCCGAGGGCGACGAGGGCGAGGGCCGGTCCGGAACCCGGGACGAGCGCCTCGCCCGCCAGGACCGAGATGAGCGCGGCGAGCGCTCCTTCCGTCGACACGATCGTGGCGATGATCCCGACCGCCCCGATCCGGTAGGCGCTGTACGTGAGGAAGAGCCCGATCACGTTCCCGGTCCCGGACAGGGCCGCCCACGGGAGGGCGTCGCCACCAAGGTCGGGAGCCGGCGAGGCGAACAGCGCGAACGGCAGCGCCACCGCGAGGCCGATCGCCATCACCCCGGCGAGCGTGGACGGCCCACCGACCAGCCGACTCGCTCGCGCCGAGGCGAGGATCGAGACGGTGAACGCGAGCGCGGCGCCGAGGCCGCCGAGGATGGGGATCACCCGCGAAGTGTGCCGTGCGCGAGGGCCTCCTGTGACGGGCCGGCGCTTCTGGTCGTTCGGCGGGGCTTCTGCTACCATCGTCGTTCCGTGTCGGGCGCCCACGCCCGCGCCCGCCATCCAGTCAACACACTGAGGTTCGAACTTGGCCAGTAAGCCCCGAGGCTGGACCGGCGCCAGGACGCCGTCCGCCCTGAAGCGGGTCCGCACCGCGGAGCGCCGCACGGAGATCAACCAGCCCCGCCGCAGCGCCGCGAAGACCCTCACCGCGAAGGCCGTAAAGGTCGCCACCGGCATCGTCGCCGGGGATGCGGCCGAGGCCCTCGCCGCCGCGCTGAGCTCGCTCGATCGCGCCGCAAAGGCCGGGGCGATCCACGCGAACGCCGCCGCCCGCCGCAAGTCGCGCCTCACCCGCAAGGTGAACGCCGCCCTCGGTGGCGCGCAGGTCCAGACCACCGCCAAGGTCACCAAGACGACCGGCAAGGCCGCTGCCGCGAAGGCCGCCAAGAGCCGGATCGCGCTCGGCAAGGCCGGCAAGGCGAAGGGCGCCCAGACGGCAGCCGGCAAGGCCCGCGCCGCGCTGAGCAAGACCGCTCGGACCGAGGCGGCCGTGGCCGCCGCGCACGCCGAGGCGAAGGCGACCGCGCGAGCCGCCAAGGCCGCCGTCGCGCCGAAGGCGGCGGCGAAGGGGACGAAGGCCCCGGCCAAGCCGAAGGCGACCGCCGCCGCGAAGCCCGCCGCGAAGGCAACCGCTGGCGCGAAGCCCGCCGCGAAGGCCCCGGCCAAGCCGAAGGCAACCGCCAAGGCCCCGACCGCGAAGGCGGCACCGGCCAGGGCGACCGCCAAGGCTCCGGCGAAGAAGCCAGCCGCCAAGAAGGCCGACGTCTAGCTCACCGAACGCCGGCCCCGCCGGACCTCCCGCAGCAACGACGAACGCCCCGGACCACCCGGGGCGTTTCGATTCGCGCCAGCCGGTGTCGACTCCGGTCTCGTTGTCGATTCAGGCGTCCTTCGGGCGGGTGAGGCCGTAGACGGCGCCGCCGAGGGCGCCGGTGATGACGGTGAGGCCAAGGAGGATGCCGGAGCTCCTGAGCTGCTGCTGCCAGTAGAAGCCGCTGAACGAGGCGACGTCGGTGACGCCGGCGGCCTCCAGCTGGGGACCGCGGCCGTCGGCGAGGTAGCGTGCGTAGACGCAATCGGCGCCGCCGGCGCACGGCAGCGGCGACCCGAGGCTGCCGTCGCGGTAGCCGTTGTCGGCGGAGAAGAAGAGCGCCTTGACCATGAGCAGGAGGAGCGCCAGGGTGACGCCCGTGACCAGCCCCGCGTAGACGGCGCCGACGAGCGTCCGGCGCCACTCGCCGCGCCCGACGAACGAGCGCTGGTCCGCGTAGTAGCCGATGAGCAGGCCGGCGAACGGGGTGAGCAGCCAGTAGATCGGCTCGATCGGGATGACCAGCAGGAAGCTGACCGCGATCGTCGCGGCCATGCCGATCCCCACGTAGCCCGCGACGATCGCCCCGCGGTTGAGGAACGGGCGACGGCCGGCCGCGGCCCCAGCGGCTCCCGTGGCACCCGGCGCGACGAGTCCCGCCCCCGTCGGTGTCGTCACCGGGCCCCCGACAGCGCCGCGCGCCCGAGATAGAGGGCGGTCTCGCCGAGCTCGCCCTCGATCCGGAGGAGCCGGTTGTACTTGGCGACCCGCTCGGAGCGCGATGGTGCGCCCGTCTTGATCTGGGCGGTGCCCATCGCCACGACGAAGTCGGCGATCGTGGTGTCCTCGGTCTCGCCCGAGCGATGGCTGACCATCGCCGTCCAGCCCGCGCGTCGAGCCAGGTCGATCGCCTCGATCGTCTCGGTCAGCGTGCCGATCTGGTTGAGCTTGATGAGCACCGAGTTCGCGGCCGCCTCGTCGATCCCCCGGGCGATGAACGCCGGGTTCGTCACGAAGAGGTCATCGCCCACGATCTGGATCTTCGACCCGAGGCGGGCGGTCAGCTCGCGCCAGCCGGCCCAGTCGTCCTCGGCCAGTCCGTCCTCGAGCGAGACGATCGGGTACTTCTCGACCCAGCTCGCCCAGAGATCGACCATCTCGCCAGAGTCGAGCGTCCGGCCCTCGCGCTCCAGGCGGTACCGGCCGGTCACGCCATCGGTGCCGGTGCCCTCGACGAGGATCGAGCTGGTCGCGGGATCGAGCGCCAGGGCGATGTCCTCGCCCGGCCGGTAGCCGGCCTTCTCGATCGCCCGGAGGATGACCTCGATGGCCGCCTCGTTCGACGGCAGCGAGGGAGCGAAGCCGCCCTCGTCACCCTGGCCGACCGAAAACCCGCCGTCATGCAAGATCCCCTTCAGGGCGTGAAAGACCTCCGCCCCGGCCCGGAAGGCGTCGGCGAACGTGTCGACCCCGACCGGGGCGACCATGAACTCCTGGAAGTCCGTGGAATCCTGGGCGTGCTTGCCGCCGTTGAGGATGTTGAAGAACGGCACCGGCAGGACCCGCGCGCCGACCCCGCCGAGGTAGCGGTAGAGCGGCAGGTCGTACGACGCCGATGCGGCGTGGGCGCAGGCGAGCGAGACGCCGAGGATCGCGTTCGCCCCGAGGTGCCCCTTGTTCGGGGTCCCGTCGAGGCCGAGCAGGGTCGCGTCGATCCCGGCCTGGTCCGACGCGTCGGCCCCCTCCAGCGCCGGGGCGATCGTCTCGACGACGTTCGCCACCGCCCGCAGGACGCCCTTGCCGCCGAAGCGGGCCCGGTCCCCGTCGCGCAGCTCGACCGCCTCGTGGGCGCCGGTGGAGGCTCCGGACGGCACTGCCGCCCGGCCGACCGAGCCGTCCTCGAGGACGACGTCGACCTCGACGGTGGGATTGCCCCGCGAGTCGAGGATCTCGCGAGCGTCGATGTAGGCGATGAACGTGCTCACGAGGCCTCCGATGTGCTCGAGCTGGCCGCGGCCGCCGGCGCGCCCTCGGCCGGGCGGTCCTGGAGGACGGCGATCCCGGGCAGCTCGCGGCCCTCGAGGAACTCGAGGCTGGCGCCGCCGCCGGTGCTGATGTGGGTCATCTTCCCGGCCAGGCCCTGCTGCTGGACCGCAGCCACCGAATCCCCGCCGCCGACGACCACCGTCGCGCCGGATTCGGCCTTGTCCGCGAGGAACCGGGCCAGCGCCTTCGTGCCGTGGGCGAACGACGGGATCTCGAAGACCCCGAGCGGCCCGTTCCAGAAGACCGTCCTGGCCGGCCCGAGCGCCTCTTCCATGAGGGCCAGGCTCTGCTTGCCGACGTCGACGATGTGCCAGGACGCCGGGATCTTCTCCGCGGGGAGCGTCTTGTACTCGGTCCCCTGGGTGACCTCCTTGGCGACGATGACATCGACCGGCAGGACGATCCGGACGCCCTTCTCCTCGGCCAGGGCGAGGATCCGCCGGGCGTCGTCGACCCGATCGTACTCGGCCAGGCTCTTGCCGACCGACTTGCCTTGGGCGACGAGAAACGTGTTGGCCATGCCCCCGCCGACGACGAACAGGTCGACCTTGTCCGTGAGGTGCTCGAGGACCTTGATCTTGCCCGACACCTTCGCCCCGCCGACGACGGCAGCGAACGGCCGCGCAGGGTTCTCGAGGAGGTTGGAGAGGGCCTTGATCTCGGCCTCCATGAGCAGCCCGGCGTAGGCCGGCAGGAGCTTCGCGATCCCGACCGTCGAGGCGTGGGCCCGGTGGGCCGTCCCGAACGCGTCGTTCACATAGACGTCGGCGTAGGCGGCGAGGGCCTGGGCGAAGGCCGGGTCGTTCTTCTCCTCCGCCGCGTGGAAGCGGAGGTTCTCCAGCAGGAGCGCCTCGCCAGGGCGGAGCCGGCGGATGGCGTCCTCGGTCCCGATCCCGAGCGCGTCGCCCGTGCACGGGATGTTGAGGCGCATGAGCTGGCTCAGGCGCTCCGACACCGAGCGGAGCCGGAGCCCGTCCTGGACCTTGCCATCCGGCCGGCCGAGGTGGCTGGCGAGGATGACCCGGGCGCCCTGGGCGAGGAGCGCCCGGATGGTCGGGATCGAGGCGCGGATGCGCGAGTCGTCGGTGACCCTGCCGTCCTGGAGCGGGACGTTGAAATCGACCCGGACGAAGACGCGCTTGCCCGAGACGTCGACGTCGCGGATGGTCAGCTTGTCCATGATCGTGGTGCCCCCGCGCTCAGGCGACGACGGCGGGCAGCCGCTCGGCGACGTAGCGGATGAGGTCCGCGACCCGGCAGCTGTAACCCCACTCATTGTCGTACCAGGCGATGACCTTGACCATCGTCCCGCCGAGGACCATCGTCAAGGCGGAGTCGACGATCGAGGAGCGGGCGTCGCCGCGGAAGTCACTCGACACGAGCGGCTCGTCGCTCACCCCCAGGATCCCCTTGAGCGGGCCGGCGGCTGCCTCGCGGAAGGCCGCATTGACCTCCTCGACGGTGGTCGGCCTGGCGAGCTCGGCGGTGAAGTCGACAACGCTGACCGTGGGCGTCGGGACGCGCAGGCTGAAACCGTCGAACCGACCCTTGAGAGACGGGATGACGAGGGCCAGCGCCTTCGCGGCACCGGTGGTCGTCGGGATGATGTTCTGGCCGGCCGCCCGGGCCCGACGCGGGTCCTTGTGGGCCACGTCCAGGATGCGCTGGTCGTTGGTATACGAGTGGATCGTGTTCATCAGGCCGCGCTCGATCGTCCAGTTGTCGTGGACGACCTTGGCCGCCGGGGCGAGGCAGTTCGTCGTGCAGCTGGCGTTGCTGATGATGTGGTGGGCGGCCGGGTCGTAGCGCTCCTCGTTGACGCCCAGGACGATGGTGATGTCCTCGTTCTTCGCCGGAGCGCTGATGATCACCTTCCTCGCGCCTGCGTCGATGTGCGCCTTCGCCTTCGTCGCGTCGGTGAAGATCCCGGTCGACTCGAGGACGATGTCCACCCCCAGCGCACCCCACGGGAGGGCGGCCGGGTCCTTCTCCTTGAGGACCTTGATCTGGCGCCCGTCGATGATCAGGGCGTCCTCGGTGTGGTCCACGGTCCCGGGGTAGGCGCCGTACGTCGAGTCGTGCTTGAACAGGAGGGCGTTGAGCGCCGTGTCGACGAGGTCGTTGACGGCGACGACCTCCACATCCGGGGCGCGCTCGATGAGCGCCTTGAGCGACTGGCGCCCGATGCGGCCGAAGCCGTTGATCCCTACGCGGACGGTCATGGCTGGTTCCTCCTGGTTCCGGGGCCGCGGGCCCCGCTCGATGGACGTGGTGGTCGTGCGGCGGCCGGCTCAGCCGCTCGCCGCGATGGTCGTGATTGCGGGGACCGGACGGCCGCCGCGCCAGGCATCGTCGCCGAGCCGGGCGGTCACCAGGGGCTGCGCACCGGCGAGCGAGACGTCGGCGCCGAGCTCGGCCGCCACGACCCGGACGCGACGGCCCGGCCGAGCGAAGCTGGAACGGGCGATCTCGGCGCGGATCGGGCCGAGGAGCCGCTCGCCCTCGTGCTCCGCGATGGAGCCGCCGATGACGATCCGGCTCGGGTTGAACGTGTTGACGAAACCCGCGCAGGCGGTCGCGACTGCGTGGCGGGCGCGGTTCATCAGCCCGGCGCAGGTCCCGTCGCCGGCCGCCTCGCCATCGGCGACGTCCCGCGCGGAGAGGGCGTCGAGACCGCCCTGCGCGGCTGCCCGGGCGACCAGGAACGGGCTCCGCCCGGTCTCCGCCGCGGTCCTCGCGTCGCGGGCGAGGGCGCGACCGGACGCGACCGCCTCGAGGTGGCCGGTGGCGCCGCAGCCGCAGGCCGGGCCGTCGAGCTCCACCGGGACGTGCCCGAGCTCGCCGGCCATCCCGTCCGGGCCGAGGAGGAGCCGGCCGTCGACGACGATCGAGCCGCCGATCCCGGTTGAGACGGTCAGATAGAGGAAGTCGGCGACGCCGCGGGCGGCCCCGAAGGCCTGCTCGCCGAGCGCGGCAACGTTCGTGTCGCGCTCCAGGTAGGCCGGCAGGCCGAGGCGGGCCTCGAGCTCCGCGGCGAGCGGCAGGTCACGCATCCCCGGGCCGAGGTTCGGCGGCTCGACCAGCGTCCCGGCCCATGGATCGACCGGGCCGGGCGCCGAGACGCCGACCCCGGCGAGGGCGGCGGCGATATCGGCGGGGGCGACCGCCCGGGCGGCCTCGAGCGCGTCTCCGCAGGCGCGGACGACCGCGGCGGGACCCTCCGGGATGGGGGTCCCGGCCGCCTGGCGGGCGATCCGCGTGCCGTCGGCGAGGATCGCGGCGGCGCGGATCTGGGTGCCGCCCAGGTCGAGCGCGAGAACCGGTCGTGGAGACAGGGCGGGACCTCTGGGTTGCAGATCGGGGACCTGCCCGCATTCTAGCAAAGCCCGGTCCCGGCTCCGAACGTGCCGAAGGTTGTGGAACGGCGACGAACGTCATGCGCTGGACCGGGGAATCGGCGACCCCCGCCGTCGCCGGCGGGGGTCGGACGCTGCGTCAGGGACGCGAAGCGGTCAGCCGCCGATCCTGAAGACCTTGGTTCCGCACTTCGGGCAGGTACCCGAGAGGGCCGGCTTGCCGTTCTTCATCGTGATCTTCTGCGGGTTCTTGACTTCGACCTTCATCTTGTCCTTGACGCAATAGGCCTCGGCCATGGCTGGGTTCCTCCTCTTCTCAGCGTGGCGTCACGGGACGCACGTCCCGCATACGCTGTTCACGATCCAGTCCAGAGCGACGGCCGCCAGCGGTCCGTCGACGCGTCGCGCTTCTGGCGTTCCATGACGGCGAGGATCCGGAGTGCTTCCAACCCGGTCTCGACGCAGGCCGCCTCCGCGCGGTCCCTGGCCTCCTCGGTCACGAAGTCGCCCGTCGATCGCTGCGCATAGACCGCGCAGACGACCCCCGCTCGACAGCGCGCGAGAGTGGCCAGGACGAGCAGTGCCGATGCCTCCATCTCGAAGTTGAGGACGCGCTGGCGCGCCATCTCCTCGGCGAGGTCAGGGTAGCGGATGGGGAGCTGCGGGATGGGACGCCCCTGCGCCCCGAAGAACCCCGGCGCCGTGGCCGTCACCCCGACATGCGCCCGATGTCCGAGCCCCGCCGCGGCCTCGACGAGCGCCACGACCGCCTCGTAGTCGGCGACCGCGGGATACCCCTCGTGGACGAAGAAGCTCGTGGTCGCCTCGAGACGAACCGCGCCGCTCGTGACGATCAGGTCCCCCAGCCCGATCTCCGGTTGGAGCGAGCCGCAGGAACCGACCCGGATGAAGGTCGGCCGTTCCGTGATCGCCAGGATCTCCGCCACCACGATCTCGACGTTGTCGGTGCCGATCCCGGTCGAGACGACCGAGATCCGCTCGCCGCGATACGTGCCGGTGACCGTGGCGAACTCCCGGTGCCGCCGCTCGAGCTCGACGGAGTCGAGACGCGTGGCGATCCGGGCGGTCCGATCAGGGTCGCCGGGGAGGAGGATGTACTCGGCCAGTTCTCCGGGGCCGAGTCCAATGTGGTACTGCCGTTCTCCAACCGGGAGTGCGACGCGGGGATCCGCGTTCGGCAAGACCGTTCCCCTCGCTCCATGTGGCGCTTCGCTGGCGCGAAACTCGGCCGAGGATAGCCCCGCGTTCTCACGAGCGTCAAGTTCAGCCGAGCGTGGGCCACGCTCACAGAAACGGTCACGGGACTCGCTCGGGGGGCGCGGCCAGGGCGGCGAGGCGCTCGAGCACCCGGCTCGCGAGCCGGCGCTGGAGGTGACGCCGCCGGAGGAGGGTCATCGCAACCGAGGCGGCCGAGGCCAGGATCAGCCAGCCGATGCCGGCCACGGTCGGGTCCGGGAACCCGGCCAGACCCGCCGCCCGCGCGGTCGTCGACGGCGAGGAGGGGGCGGAATCCAGGCCCGCGGCCGAGCCGGAGGCACCGCGAATCGGGTCGCCTGTCGGCACGTCCGGGAATGATCCGGGCTCGCCGAGGTCGCCGGCACGGACGATGCCGGCGGGCGCATCGACGACGAGGTGCGCGCCGTCGGGCCCATCGGCCTCGACCAGGCCCGTGGCGTCGAGCGCGTCGCCCGGTTCGATCAGCCCGAGGAAGGCGGCGGCCTCGCCGCGGAGAACGATCCGGCCGGTCGACGTCCCGTCGTCGAGGACGAAGCCGTCGGTCTCGAGCGCCGCGACGAGGCCACCGACCCGTACGCGCTCGCCGCCGTGCCGGGCCAGGCGGTCGAGGTCGACGTCGACGGGAGCCGCGGTCGAATCTCCGCCGCCGAGCCCGCCGCCTCGGTCGTCCCGCGTGCCGCCTGACGTGCCCGATCCGCCGGACGTGCCGCCGCCGGTGACCGTGCCCGGGCCGCCACTCGATCCGGCAGCCGAGCCATCGGACCCGACGCCGGCGGCGGCACCGAGGGAGACGTCCGCCACGGAGCGCGGCAGGATCGCAAACCTCCGGTCCGCCGCGCCCGGGTAGGGCCGCCGCACGATCCCGACGATCGTGGCGCGGCGCCCCTCGACGAGGGCACCGGCAGGGATCTTCGCGCCCGGCAGCCCCACGATGACCACGCGCGAATCGCCGGTCCGAAGCTCGGCCCGCCAGCGCTCGCCGAGCCGATGCACATCCACGACCACGCCGGCGATCCGGACGAGCCGCCACTCGACGACGGCGCCCGGCGCTCGGGTCAGGACGAGCGGGCCCGGGAGTGGCGCCGCACCGAGGACCTCCAGGCTCGTCGCCTGGAGCCGCGGGGCGTCGTAGGCGCGCGCCACGGGGCCGCCGACCCGGACCCGCTGGCCGGGCGCGGGTGCCTCCGCTCCGGCCGGGATCCGCACCTCGATGGCGCCTGTCCCATCCTGGATGACGATCCGGCGACCGGTCGCGTCGAGCAGCGTCGATGGCGCGGTGACGATGCCCTCGACGCGGATCGGGGTGCCCGGCTCGGCGGCGAGCGCGTGGGCGATCGGGCTGACCTCGACCCCGCCCTGCGACGGCGTCGAGGTCGTGCCCGAGGTGGGAGTCGGGGTCGAGCCCGGCGCCGGGCTCGACGTCGGCGTGGTCGTGGGCGTGGCCAGCTTCACGATGTCGGCCCGGTCCCGGAGCCAGAGGCGGTAGCCGTCGAGCCGGCCCTTGCGGCTCGCCCGCTGGCCGACGATCCCGGTCAGGCGATACCGTGTCCCCGCGACGAGGTCCGCCCGGACGATCCCGCTCGAGCCGTCGACGAGGATCCGGGCCTCGCCGCCCGCGTCGTCGACGAGGACTGCCACGAGGTCGCCATGGCTCACCCGGGCCGGCGTCCGCGGCACGGTGCCGACGATGACCACCAGGCGCCCCTCGGTCGCCTCACCCAGTCCCGCCGAGTCGACCGGCAGCGGCTCGGGCGGCCGTTCCGGGGCGACGCCGAGCGCGATCCCTCCGAGAGCAGGGCGGATCTCGAGCTGGCCGTACGGGGCGGCGAGAATCCCGCTGACGACGATCGGCGTCCCGCGGGTCGGCGCCGTCACGCCGTCCGGGAGTCGGACGACGATCCCCGCCGACGCGTCCTGGATCGCGATGAGCGCCGGATGGCCGAGCCGGCCGGCCTCCGCAGTCAGGGTCCCGACCACGGTCACCGCGGTCCCGACGGGAAGGGCGCGAGCCGACGCGATCGACGGATGAGAGGGAGCCGGGGTCGGGGTCGGAATCAGGGTCGGAGTCGGCGTGGGTGTGGGCGTGGGTGTCTGGTCCGGGGTCGGGGTCGGGCTGTCGGTCGGCGTGGGCGTCGGCGTCAAGTCCGGGGTCGGCGCGGGCGTCGGCGCGGGCGTCGGCTCCGGCATCGCGCTCGGACTCGGGCTTGGGCTCGGGCTGGGGCTCGGCGTCGGCGCGGGCGCGGGGGTCGGCGTGGGTGGCAGGATGGCGAACTCGCCCGGGATCGTGGCCAGGAGCCGATAGCCGGTGGCTCCGGTCCCCGAGGAGTCACGCTGGCCGAGCGGTCCGACGATCGACACGCGGTCACCGTGGACCGGGCCGGCGCCACCGAGCGCCCCAGGCGCGACGATGGCGCGGAGCGGCCCCGAGCCGTCGTCGACGAGCAGGCCGAGCCCATCGGCGTAGGCGCTCGGCGCCTCGACGACCGTGCCGAGAATCTCGATCCGGGAACCTTCCGCGCCTTCGTTGGCGGACCCGGTGGCGATCGCCGCAGGCACTGGCAGCAGACCCGTCCCGAGCGGGACGATGTCCGATTCCGCGACCCGGAGCGTGCGCTGCGCGTAGCGGTCATCCACGGTCCCGGTCGCGCGGACCAGCGTACCGGCCGGAAGGATCGCGCCCGCAGCGGCGTCGAGGTAGAGGGCGATGCCGCCGGTCGCGTCCTGGACGAACCCGGTACGCCCCGATTCGAGCGCGCCGAGGCCGACGGTGACGACGCCCTCGATGGTGACCGGCGAGCCGTCGGCGAGGGAGCGCGCCGCGGCGATCTCGAGCACCGTGGGCTCGAGCGTCGGCACCGGGGTCGGGGTCGGGGTGGGCTCCGGCGTCGGGGTCGGGGTGGGCTCCGGCGTCGGGGTCGGGGTGGGCTCCGGCGTCGGGGTCGGGGTGGGCTCCGGCGTCGGGGTCGGGGTGGGCTCCGGCGTCGGGGTCGGGGTCGGCGCCGGGGTCGGCGACGGCTCGGGCGTCGGATCGGGCGTGGGCGTCGGGATCGGCGTGGGCTCGGGCGTGGGCGTCGGGATCGGCGTGGGCTCGGGCGTGGGCGTCGGGATCGGCGTGGGCTCGGGCGTGGGCGTCGGGATCGGCGTGGGCTCGGGCGTGGGCTCGGGCGTGGGCTCGAGCGTCGGCACTGGGGTCGGGGTCGGGGTGGGCTCGGGCGTCGGATCGGGCGTGGGCGTCGGGATCGGCGTGGGCTCGGGCGTCGGATCGGGCGTGGGCGTCGGGATCGGCGTGGCGGCGAGGTTCTGCGCGACGGGGGCCGCGTTCAGCATCCAGTCCCCGAGGTTGTCGTTCGTGTCGACGACGTTCCCGTCCGTCCCGCCAGGTCTCCGCTCGAGGCTGGATCCGGCCGCCGGCGCAGGCGCGACCCGGTCCTCGACGAACGCGTTGACTGCATCGCCCCAGCCGACCGCGTCGATCGGCGCCCCGCCGACTGGGCGCAGGACGAGCGCGCCGCCGGTCGCCGCGAAGCCGCCGCTGTAGGTGGCGTCGGCAATGCCGCCGAACGTCCCGCTGGCGTTGGCGACGAGCACGTGCCGTCCCGGCTCGAGCGACCGGGTCACGGACCAGGTGGCCTTCCGGGTGACGGTCGAACCACTCGACGTGACGTAGACGAGCTCGAGGCCGGCGAGGTCGACGGTGGCCGCGGAGGCGTTGGTGATCTCGACGTACTCGTCGGACGCGGAGGCGCCGCCGGTCACGACCTCGGCGAGGAGGATGGCGGTCGACGGCGGCCAGCCGACGGGCGCCAGCACGACCGGCGCCGCGGCCGCAACGAGGCGTCGATCCGGTGGCGCCCCGGTGGCGAGCGCCGCGACGCACATGACGAGGACGAGCGCAGCGCCTGCCGCGCGCCGGACGCGAGCCATCGACGACCTCCTGGCGGGGACGTGTGGCTGGCGGGGCGTCGGTTGTAGCAGGTGCCGCTCACCGGCGACTTGGCCGGGGCTCACCTGCGGCTTAGCTGCGCCTCATCGTCTACGATGTTCCGCACCCCGTCCCCGTCGTTCCGAGATGCAGGAGACACCGTGGCCCGCGCCAAGAAGACCGACCGCGCCGATGCGCGTCGCCGCACCCGGGGCCTGACCGCCGAGGGCACGCTCGTCGCCGAGGGGGCCGCCGCGGGGGCCGGCACGCCGCCTGCCGCGGGAGCCCCGGCGAGGCGCCCCGGCCTCTTCAGCGCGTTCCGCCTGGCGACCCGGCCGATCAACGTCCGCGCCGACCTCCGGCAGATTCCGTGGCTTGTCACGAAGACGCGCGCGGTCTGGCTGCCGAGCGCGATCGTCGCGATCTCGGCAATCTGGTTCGCGGCGAGCGGCGGCAACGCAAAGGAGATGTCGGGTCTCGTCTTCAACCTGTTTGTCTTCCCGCCGCCGCTCGCCGCGGCGTTCCTGGCGGGAATCCTCACTGACCGGATGAGCTATCTCGCCGGTGGCCTCGTGGGCGTGGTGGCCGCGATCATCTTCTCGGTCTACATGCTCGTCGGGCCGCTCGCCGGGGGGGACTTCACCATCCAGACGCGCCAGGGCTACGCCCTCTACGCGCTCGGCGTCTCGCCGCTGTCCGGTCTCGCGATCGGCGGGTTCGCCGGCTTCTACCGCCGGTTCCTCCGGTTCTCGAACCCGCCGCGCAACCGCCAGGCTCAGCGCGGCAAGGGCGCCAAGCCGGGCCCGCGCCGCTAGCACCCACGCCGCCGGCACCGTGCAGCCGGCACCCACGCCTGCCCCCGCGCGCCGGGCCCGCGCCGCCCTGTCAGCCCCGCCCCGCCCAGCCCGTCAGCCGCGCCCCGCCCGTTTGCGTGTGACGTGCGTAACCTTTGACCGATTCGCCGCCGCGCGGGTCACGTTCATGTGTGTGACGCAAACGGGGTCGCGTCCTGGCTCCGGCGCGCAAACGGGACCCGCCGACACTCCCCCGCCCGCCCGATCGTCCCCGGTCAGCCCATCCGGCGCATGCCGGCATGGCCGAGCTGGCGGACCCCCGGCGGCCGCCCCGGCCCGCCGACCTCCGCCGCGGCCTCGGGGAGCGACCGGACCTCGCGGGCCACGACGTTCACCACGTTCCCCTCCCGCTGCAGCGTCCCGTCGACGAGCAGGAGGGCGTGCCGGCGGACGACGCCCCCGAGCCGCGCCCAGGCGTCCGGCCAGAGGGTGACGTTGACCATCCCCGTCTCGTCCTCCAGGGCCAGGAAGACCGTCCCCTTCGCCGTCATCGGGTGCTGCCGGGTGACGACCAGGCCGCCGATCCGGACCCGCCCGAGCGGGTGCTCCGGGAGCGCCGAGTTGGGGACGGCCCCGAGTCGCTCGAGCGCCGGCCGGAACAGCCCGATGACCTGGTCTCGGGCATCCAGCGAGAGGACCGCGTAGGCGTCGCCGAGCCGCTCGAGCTCGCCGATCGGCGGGAGCTCGGGCGGCTCGGTCGGGGGCAGGCGGAGGTCGATCCGCCCACCGCTCGAGCCCATCACCTCGCGAAGCTGCCAGAGGAGTTCGCGCCGGGGCCGCCCGAGCGAGTCGAGCGCGCCGGCCCGGATGAGTCGCTCGACGACTTCCTCCGGGAGTCCCGTCCGCTCGACGACGTCGGCGAGGCCCAGGTACGGGCCGCGGGCGAGCTCCGCGTCCAGCCGCCCGGCGTGCACCTCGCCGATCCCCTTCACGAGGTGGAGCCCGAGCCGGACGCCCCAGCCGATGGCGCTCTCGGCCGCCCAGCGGGCGCGCGCCTCCGTCGACGGGACGACGCAGGCCGGCGAGCGGACGGGCTGGGGGCGGCGGTCGATCCCGGCATCCGGCGGAAGTGGGTCGGGGTCCACGCCGACCCACTCCGCGGTCGTCCGATAGGCGCTCGCGTTGACGTCGACCGGGATGACGGCCACGCCGTGGCGCTTCGCGTCGTTGACCAGGACCTCGACCGGGTAGAAGCCCATCGGCTGGGCGTTGATCAGCCCGACCAGGAACTGCGCGGGGTAGAACAGCTTGAGGAAGGCCGACTCGTAGGCGGTCCTCGCGAACGCCGCAGCGTGGCTCTTGGCAAAGCCGAATGAAGCGAAGGCGGCGACACGCCGGAAGAGCTCCTCGGCCGTGGCTTCGTCCATTCCGGGCTGGCGGAGACAGCCGTCCACGAACCGGCGGTGGAGCTTCTCCATCTCGCGCGTCGAGCGCCACGTGCCCATCGCCCGGCGGAACCCGTCCGATTCGCCGGCGCTGAACCCGGCGACCTCGATCGCGATCCGCATGACCTGCTCCTGGTAGAGGATCACCCCCAGGCTGTCGCGGAGGACGGGCTCGAGGCTCGGGTGGAGGTAGGTCACCGGCTCGAGCCCCTGCTTCCGGCGGAGGTACGGGTGGACGGCGTTGCCCTGGATCGGGCCGGGACGGATGATCGCGACCTCCACGACGAGGTCGTCGAGGCTGGCCGGGCGGCTCTTCGGAAGGGTCTGCATCTGGGCCCGGCTCTCGACCTGGAAGACGCCCACCGTGTCGGCGGTCTGGAGCATCGCGAAGACCTCCGGGATCTCCTCGGGGAGGCGGTCCAGGTCCAGGCAGGTGGCGCAGTCCCGTTCGATCTGCCGGAGGGTCTCGTCGATCGCGGCGAGCATCCCCAGGCCGAGCAGGTCGAGCTTGATCAGCTTGAGCGTCTCGACGTCGCGCTTGTCGTACTGGACGACGACCCGGTCCTTCATCGTCGCCCGCTCCAGCGGCGCGATGTCGATGAGCGGCGCCGCGGTGATGAGCATCCCCCCGCTGTGGATGCTCAGGTGGCGCGGGAAGCCGTCCATCCGGGCGCACAGCTCGAGCCAGCGCTCCCAGTCGGAGAGGCCCCGGGTCGTGCCGGACGACTTCGCTGTCTCGGTTTCGGTCCGGAGCCAGGCGACGCTGGCCGGCGTGTCCCCCGGCCCGCCCTCGTCGTCCGACCGACCGCCTGCCCGGATCGACGGCCGTCCCCCACCGCCGGTCGCGGCCGCGTTTCCCCCACCGCCGGTCGCGGCCGCGTTTCCCCCACCGCCCACCGGGCCCGCACCGGGGCCACCGGCCCCTCTGCGGCCCCCGTTATCACCACCATGATTAGCAGACGTGCTTCCGGTGCCCCATCGGCCGCCAGGACCGTCGGCCAGCATCGGCCGCGTGCTCGTTCCCGCACGACTTGCGGTCGCAGGATGCCCGCCGACCTCGGTCAGGAACCCGAATCTGGCCACAACCGGCCCGCTTAGTGATGGTGGTGATATCCGGAGGGGCAGGGTCGGCGGGACGGCCCGGACGGCCTCCTCGCCGGGTCGGCGGAAGAACTCGGCGAAGCCGCCGTCCGCCTCGAGGTCCCGCCGGACCATCACCGAGTCGTACGTCTCGAGCGCCTTCGCGACGCGGTCCACGAGCGGCCGCGGGAACCCGAGCGCCACCCCCACCTCGCGCACCACCGACCGCGCCCGGTAGGTCACGACGTTGCAGACCATCCCGGTGTGCTCCGGCCCGTACCGCGAGTAGACGTACTGGATGACCTCCTCCCGCCGCTCGGAGCTGAAGTCGATGTCGACGTCCGGGTAGCTCGTCCGGCCCTCGTTGATGAACCGCTCGAACAGGAGGTTGTGGCGGATCGGATCCACCCGGGTGATTCCCAGGACGTAGGCCACGATCGAATCCGCCGCGCTCCCCCGCCCCTGCGCCGGGATCCCGTGCGACTTCGCGAAGCGCATCAGGTCCCAGCAGATGAGGAAGAACTCGGCGAGGCCGGTCCGCTCGATCACCTCGAGCTCGTGGGCGAGCTGGCAAACGACCGCCGGGGTCGTCGGGTAGTAGCGCTTCCGGGCGCCCTCGTGGCACAGCTCCGCGAGGTACGAGAACGGCGTCTCCCCGCCCGGCACCTCGAACCCCGGGAAGCGGTACGCCTCGAACCCGAGGTCGACCTGACAGGCGGCGGCGAGCTCGCCCGCGTTGGCGATCCCCTCCGCCCAGGCCCGGGCCGTCCGCGGATCGTCGGCCGCCGTCGCCGCTTCGCCCGGCGGGAGCGCCATCAGCTCCTCGGCCGACTTCAGCCACGACTCGCCGTCCGGCCGGCGCAGGTCCGCCAGCGTGTCCAGGGTCCGGCCGTGGCGGATCGCGGTGAGGACGTCCTGGAGCTCGCGGCCCTCGGGCTCGGCATAGTGGACGTCGTTCGTGACGACGACAGGCAGGCCGAGCTCCTCGGCGAGGCGCGCCGTCTCCGCGACGAGCCAATCGTCGTCGGGCAGGAGGTGATGCTGGAGCTCGAGGACGAACCCGGCCGCCGCGACCCCCGAGGCCCGCCGAACCCTCGGCCGACCGCCCGAGCCGACGCCGGAGCCGCCGCTTGAACTGCCGCCCGAGCCGCCGCTTGAACTGCCGCCCGAGCCGCCGCTTGAGCCGACACTCGCCGCCGATCCGAACAGCCGGGCGTAGCCCTCGGCGACCGCCCGCGCCCCCTCGCGGTCCCCGACCCGGAGCCGCCGGGCGATCTCCCCATCGCGGCAGCCCGACAGCGCGACGAGCCCCTCGATGTGCTCGGCGAGGAGCGCCTGGGTGAACCGCGGCACGCCCTTGGTCCCGGCCAGGTTCGCCCGGCTGACGAGACGGCAGAGGCTCCGGTAGCCGATCGGATCGCGGGCGAGGAGGACGAGGTGGGGCCCGCGCTGCCCCTCGCCGATCCCGCGCAGATCCTCTTTGACCGGGTCCCGGTGGCCGGGGAGGCGCGCGCGCTCCGGACGCGGCCGGATCGGGACGCCCTCGACGGCGCCGACCGAGCCTCCGGCGCCTGCCGAACCGACGCCGACCGAGCCGAAGCCCGCCGAGCCGACGCGGACCGAGCCTGCCCGCCCATCCGCGCCCGACCGCCGCCCGCTGCGCCGGACCGACCGGCGCGCCGGCACGACGATCCGATCCGGATCCGGTCCGACCGCGTCGAGGAGCTCGATCTCGACCCCGACGACCGGATGGAGCCCTGCCTCGCGCGCCGCGGCCGAGAACCGGACGACCCCGTAGAGGCCCTGGTGGTCGGTGACCGCCAGCCCCGAGAGCCCGAGCTCGACCGCCCGCTCGATGAGCTCGTCGGCCGACGAGGCGCCGTCGAGGAACGAGAAGTTCGTGTGGCAGTGAAGCTCGACGAATGGGCGAGTGGTGAATGGCTGGGCGGTCATCGCGAGGTCCCCGGAGGGTGGTTGGGGGCCTCGCCGATGATAGAACATTCGTTCTGTTCTTGGAAGAGGCGCAGCGGGAGCGCTCGGCGGGGCCATGCGAGCCACCGCCTCCGGCATCCTCGGCCGTCGCCGCTTCGGCTCGGGCCGCCGCAGCAACGGCGGAACGAGCCGAAGCACGTCCAACCGAGCGACGGGCAGGCGACTGGTCCCATGGGGCCCAGTCGCTGCCCCCAAGGTACGGCTGGCGCCGGGGTGGTAGGGTGGGGTTCAGTAAGCTCATGCACGACCTCACCCGATCGAGCCACCGCACCCTCAGCCGCGCGACGGGCCTGTTCGTCGCCATGGCCCTTGCCGCCGCCCTGGTGGGTCTCGGCCCGGTCGCCCCGGCACCGATCGCCGCGCCGGCCGTCCTGGCGGCCGACCCCGGGATCCAGCCCCGGGTCACGGGGATCGCCCCGCTCAGCCACCAGGTCTACGGCTACCTGCCGTACTGGCGCCTCGACTCGGGGACCGTCGACCGGCTCGACTACGACCTCGTCTCGACCATCGCCTTCTTCGGCCTCGGGATCAAGGCGGACGGCAACCTCGACACGGCGTGGCGCGGGTACGCGGCCTACACCTCGGCCAACGCCGCGGCCGTGACGAACGCCGCCCACGCGAAGGGCGTCCGGGTCGTTCCGACGTTCCAGCTGTTCGACTCGAGCAGCCTGACCAAGATGTCGGCGTTCCTGAACAGCCCCGCCGCCCGGGAGCGGTTCATCGGCCAGGCGCTGGACCTCATGGCCAGGCGCTCGGCGGATGGCGCGAACGTCGACTTCGAGCCGGTCCCGTCGACCATCGCGCCCTCATTCGTCGCGTTCATCGGCCAGTTCCGGACCGCGCTGCGGGTGCGCTTCCCGACCGCGACGCTCGTCGTCGCGACCTCCGCGGGCGCCCCGAGCAACCTCATCGACGGGCTCGCGCCGATCGTCGACCAGATGTTCGTGATGACCTACAACTACCGCTGGTCCGGCTCGACCGTGACCGGCGCGATCGCCCCGCTGGACAACACGACCCGGACGGTCAAGCGTCACATCACCCGGTTCCTCAGCCACGTCCCGCCGTCGAAGCTGATCATGGGCGTGCCCTTCTACGGCTACGACTGGCCGGTCACCAGCGACGTCCCGAACGCGACGGTCCAGTCGAACCGGTCGGCGTTCGGCGGCGTCTGGAGCGTCACCTACAGCTCCGCCATGCGCTGGCTCGCCGACCATCCTGATGTCGCACGCCAGGAGGACACCAGCCAGGGCAGCGGCTTCTTCACCTACTGGGACGCCGACGAGAGCACCTTCCGCCAGGTCTACTTCGAGGACGAGCTGAGCGCCGCCGCGAAGTACGACTACGCCATCGCGACGGCGCTCGCGGGCGTCGGGATCTGGACGCTCGACGGGGACCGCGGCTTCAACCAGATGCAGGACGTCCTGCGGGCGAAGTTCTACGCGCCGATCCACGCCGTCATCGTCGTGGCGAAGGTCGGGACCGTGTCGCTCCGGAGCGGCTACGTCCGCGCCTATCACGCCGAGTGGGTGCGCAACACCGGCAACGTGCCGGAGACCGGGATCCTGTCCTGGCGGATCGTCGACCGGTTCGGCCATGTGATCCGCCGCGGTTCGACGAAGCTGACGGTCTACCCCGGCAGGACGAGGAAGATCTCCGCGTCGACCCTCCTCGGCAGCGCCGCCGGCCTCCGCGCCGGAACGTATCGGCTGCTCGCCAAGTTCGTCGCGCCGACGGGCACCTGGCGGGCGCCCGCGTTCCAGTTCCGCCAACCGTACTGATCCGCCCGAGCCGTCCCGCGGGTGAAACATCCTGACCATCCATGGCGTCTCAGCCCTGTCACCCGATCGTCGTGCGCCTGGGGGCGCGTGACGCGCAACGGCGTCGGTCGACCGCGATGGCCGACCCGACGACCCGGTCGCTGGCCTGGTGAGCGGGCGGGGCGACCCAAGGGGCCCCGTCGCGCGAGCGGCGGGGCCCCGGCACGTCCGGTAGCATCTGCCCAGCGCCCACCAACCGGAGGACTCCCGTTGCCCCGACCCGCTGCCCGGCTCCCCGCGGCCGCACTCGCACTCGCACTCGCACTCGCTGCCGTGCTGGCGGCCTGCGTCTCGACCGGCTCGTCGACCCCCCGGCCCACGGAGGCCGCGCCCGCGACCGCGGGAGGCCCCACGGACGTCCCCGGCGGCTCCTCGACGACCGCAGAGCCGGGCGCGTCGCAGCCGACCACGACGGAGACCGCCTGGGGCCGGATCTGGGACGAGCTCCCGCCGAGCTTCCCGCACTACCCGGGCGCCGAGCCCGCGGAGACCGGCGGCGGGCCGGCCTCCGCCACGCTCGCCGTCCCGGCCACCGCGAACGCGGCCGCCGATTGGTACCGCGGGGCGCTCACGCGGGCCGGGTACGATACGGAGGCGCTCAGCGGACCGCTCGAGGACGGCAGCGTCGTCATCGATTCGGTCGGGGGTGGCAACCCGGACTGTCGGGTCCAGGCGAGCCTCGTGCCCCACGGGAACCAGGCGATCGCGACGATCCTGTTTGCCGCCGCGTGCCCCTTCCACTGACCCGCCGCCTCGCTCAGGAGTCGCTGTCCATGCACCTTCGTCCACGCGACCTCGCCGGGCCGATCCTGCTCTCGGTCGTCCTCGTCGGGCTCATCGCCATCCTCCTCGTGGGCAACATCCCGAAGTAGCGCCGAGCCACGGGCGTCCCCCACGAGAACGCGACACGGGCGAGACACCTCGCAGCTACACTCGGTCGGACCGGCCGGGTACCGGTCACGGTAGGTGGGGTCGCGTCCGTGCAATCCACGCAGCCACGGGATCTGGGAGCGCTGGTCCTCGTCGTGGGGATGCTGGCGATCCTGTTCGTCGTCAGCCTGACCCTGGGGCACCCGGGCATCCGCTGACCGCGATCGGTCAGTCGTAGACCCGCTCGAGGTGCCAGGTCCCGTCGACCCGGTCGAGGTAGACGAGGGCCAGCCAGTGCGACCCCACGACCTTGAAGTAGTCCCGGGCGATCGGGTCGTGCCACCAGGCCTCGTCGATCCGCCAGCGGTTGCAGACCTCCACCGGCTCGCGCCGGCCCGCCCAGCGGATCGCGACGATCCGGCCGACGGCATCGAGCTCGACGTCGATCGGCGGGTGCTCGCGGAGGAGCCGGGTCATCGGACGGGAAGGAGCGGTCGGAAGCCGCCCTCGGAGCCCGAGCCGATCGGCTGCCGGCACCAGCGCCTCTCTGGCAGCGGAGCCTCCGGGTCCGTCAGCTCCACCCGCCCGATCCGGTCCTCCCCGTAGGTCAGGGCGAGCCGGGCGAGCTGCCAGCCAAGTCGGGCGGCCCGGGCCGCCTGTGGGACGAACAGGGCGAGTTGCTGGCCGATCGCCGGGGCGACCTCGGTGAGCTCGAGCTCGAGGCGGGCGACGGCCGCCGGCGGCGGGTCCCGCTCGAGCCGGGCGAGGAGGAGCCGCTCGATCGCCTCCGCCTCTGCGGTCGGCTCGGGGAAGCGCTGCTCGAGGGCGAGCGCGGCCGGCGTCCCGCGCCTGGCAAAGGCGGTGTCGAGCGCGAGCCGAAGCTCGACCCGGCCGGCCGCGGCGCCCCGGGCGGCGAGCTGGTCGGCGAGGGCGCCGGCGAGCCGGTGGAGGACGAACCGGAGCGACTCGAGCGACTCGAGCGACGGCTCCAGCCCGAGTCCCAGGACGAGCCGCTCTGGGGTGCGTCTGGGCCGGAACGTCACGATCTCCTCGCCATTCGCCCGGGCGTGGATCCGCTCCCCCTCCGCTCCGAACCGGGCGACGAGCGCCGAGCGCGGCAGCCGGGCGACCGCGTCGATCCGACGCAGGCCGAACCGGGCGAGCCGGGCCCGGACGTCCGGGTCCGGGGTGAGGAGCGCCGCCGGGAGCGGGGCCAGGAACGCGGCTTCCCCGCCCGGCTCGACGATTCGTGGGCGGGGCGGGGCACCCGGGCTGTCCGGCTCAACCGTGCCCGCGGCGACGGTCGCTGCGAAACGGGTCCCGGCGATCCCGGCCCGCGGCGCTCCGGGCAGGATCGAGGCGAGCGCCGCGGTGATCCGCTCCACGAGAACGGGCTCCGGGCCCCACAGCCGCTCGAGGCCGTCGACCTGGACCTCGAGCAGGCCGAACGCCGGGTCCGCCGGGTCGGTCGCGCCGGCGACCCCCGGGCTGAACGCCCCGAGCGCGTCGAGGGCGTCCTCGACCGCGGCCGCGTCCGCCGCGGGATCCGGGTCGAGGAACGCCGCCTCAGGGGCGAGGCGATGGGCGGTCCCCAGCGGCATCCCCCGCCCGACGCCGAGGGCGCGGGCCGCCGGGCTCGCGTCGAGGACAGTCCCGTTCGTCCAGGGCTGGCCGCCGAGGACGAGCGGGCCGGTCGGGAACGAGCCGGAGCCCGGGTCGGCCGTCGCGCGGGCCCGGGCGAGGCGGAGGGGGAGATGCGGCCAGAGGAGGTGGAGAAGTCGCACGATCGTGGGTCCGTGGCTGGGGGATGGCGGGGGCATCGATGAGGAGCGGCTCGCGGAGGAGGCAGGCGTCCCGGCCCCCACCCTCCGCGTAGAGGATCCGGAGCTCCGCCCGCTTCCCCGGTGGGCCGAAGCGGTTCCGGGCGACGACCACCTCCGTCCGCTGCCCCACGACGTCCCGGCCGAGCCGGATCCACGATCGCCGGACGAGCTCGAGCCGGAGGCCGGCCGACTCGGCGATCGCGCTCGAGACCGGCGTCGGGAGGCCCGGCGGCTCGAGGACGACGAGGAGGACGCCGGACCGGCGGGCGAGCGCGGCGAGCCGTCCGAGCCGATCCGCGACCGATGGCGGGCGGCGGCCATCCCGCCCCGGGCGAGGGCTCGGTCGGGAGGTCGGGGCCGGAGGCCATGGGGGCGGGGTCGCCCGGGGGTCGGGCTCCCGCGCTCGGCCGGGAGGTCGACGAGGAGGAGGTCCACGGCCCGTCCCGCGACGAGCGCGCCGGCCATCGCCAGCGCCTCCTCCAGGGTGGCCGGCTCGAGGACGACGAGCCACTCGAGGCGGACCCCGCGGGCGACCGCCTCCACCGGGTCCAGGCTCCGACCGAGGTCCACCCAGGCGACGATCGAGCCGGCCGCCTGGGCCTCCGCCGCGAGTCGGAGCGCGAGCGTGGTCTTCCCGCTCGAGGCGCCCCCTCGCAGGGCGAGCGCCGCGGAGCGCGGGACGCCGCCCGGCCCGAGGATCGCGTCGAGCGCGGCGAAGCCGGTCCGGACGACCCGGTCCTCCTCGATCGGGCGCGGGCGGACCGCCGGATCGGCTCCCGGGAGCCCCGTCTCATCGGGGAGCGGGACGGTCGCCAGCGCTCCGACGACCTCACCCACCGAGCCGCCGAGCGTGCCGCCGACGGACTCTCCGAACCGCCGCGGCGCGGCCGCTCCCCAGCGCGTCCGGAGGGACGCCAGTGCCGCCGTCACGTCAGGGGAAAGGTCCGTCATCGGACGTCTCATGATAGAACAAACGTTCTATCCGTCAAGAGGCACGACGCGGCGGCGCGGGGCCCCTCAGCCGCGGCTGACGAGGAGGATCCCGCCGACGAGGATGGCGAGGCCGGTCCACTGGATCGGGCGGAGCCGCTCGTGAAGGAGCGCCACCGCGACCAGCACGGCGATCGCCGGCCCGAACGAGCTGGCCAGGCCGACGAGCCACGCCTCGGCCTCCTGCAGCCCCACGGCGAAGGACAGGAACCCGACGAGGTCCAGCAGGCCGGCCGCCGGGAGGATGGCGATCGCGCGCCACGACACGCGGCCCCGCCTCCGCCCGAGAACGAGGTCGGACTCGGCATCGAGCTCCGCATCCAGGGTGTCTCCATCCGCGAACGCCGGCCGACCGGCGTTCGACCGCGCCGAAGCCATCCGCGCGGCCCCGACCGCGAGCCAGGCCGTGGACGTGTTGGCGATCCGCGAGGCGAACACGACCGGAAGCCAGCCGGCGATCGCGATCGGTCCGGTCAGCCCGACGGTCAGGAACCCGAACGCGACGAGCGCGATGAGCGCGAACGGGACCCCCGGCCCGACGAACCTTGTGCGCCGCCAGTCGCTCGCGAACCGGACCCCGACGAGGAGGATGCCGATCGTCGAGACGAGCGCGCCCAGGGCCTGCACGCCCGACAGCGTCTCGCCGAGCAGGACGACCGCCAGGACGACCGTCAGGCCGCCATACGCCGAGACGACCGGGCTGACCACGGTGATCGGCCCGAGCCGGAGCGCGGTGAAGAACGTCAGGTAGGAGACCCCGCTGACGACGCCGATCGCCATCGCGGGCAGGAGGATCCGTTCGTCGAGCGGCAGCCGACCCTCGCGCAGGAAGCCGATGACGACGAGCAGGACAAGGCTGGTGGTCTGGCTGACCGCCACGGTCAGGAGGCTGCCGAAGCGGCGTCCGGCCAGGGCGGCGAGGATGTCGGTGAAGCCCCAGCACAGCGCGGCGCCGAGGCCGTACAGGAGTCCGAGTGGCATCGGGCGACTGTACCCGTCGCGCGGCCGGCGACGGCGGACAGGCTCACCCCGTGGGCCGCGCGACTCGCCCCGCGGGAGCCCGGCGGGGCGGCTCGCGCCGTGGGAGCGCGGCGGGGCGGTCGGCGGGGCCTGAGCCGGGGCCGTGCTCGCGCGTTGGCGCCGAGTGAATGAATCCGGGGTTGGCTGCGCCGAGCGCCCTCGGCCCGAGCGAGCCGGACCGCCCGGGGGCCCGAAACATTCAGCCGGCGCCAAGTTCCGGTCACGGCTGACCCGGTCGGTAGGTCGTAAGCCGGGGCTGTGCTCGCGCGTTGGCGCCGAGTGAATGAGTCCGGGGTCTGCTGCGCCGAGCGTCCTCGATCCGAGCGAGCCGGATCGCCCGGGGGCCCGAAACATTCAGCCGGCGCCAAGTTCCGGTCACGGCTGACCCGGTCGGTCGGGCTCCGGCCCCCGAGCACTCACGATCCGAGCGAGCTGGACCGCCCAGGGCCCGGAATCATTCAGCGGGCGCCAAGTCCCGGCCCGGCTGACCCGGACGGCCGGGCACTGAGCATCGAGAGGCGCGGTGGTTGGTCTGTCGGTGATTGGCCCCCGGGACGCGTGCTACACTCGGGCCCCGGTCCCGGGTGCAGCGGCGACGCCGCCCGGTGAGACCCCTCGGTGGGGATGTAGCTCAGCTGGAAGAGCGCCGCGTTCGCATCGCGGAGGCCAGGGGTTCGAGTCCCCTCATCTCCACCATCTCCCTCTTCGGCTCGGGATCTCGATCAGCCAAGCGCCCGGTAGGCGCGGATGGGGCTGTTGACCCCACCGGGGAAGCACCGATCGGCCCGCGCCCGGAGTTCCGCGCCAGCGCTCGCGGGACGCGTCACCCGGCCGTCGCGACGGGCCCGGCGTCGGCGTCCGGCCCGGCGTCGGCGTCCGGCCCGGCGTTGCCGTCCGGTTCGGCCGCGACGTCCTGCCCGGTGGCGCCGAGGAGCTCGAGGATCTCGCCGATCGGGCGGTGGATCGCCGTGAGGATCGGGGTGTCGCGGACCGTCGAGCGGCGGCCCTCGGTCCCCCGGAGCGCGCGGACGAGCGCCCCGAAGGCCGGCAGGTCGTCCGTCTCGTAGGCGACCAGGAAGTCCTGGTCGTCGAGGCCGAACGAGTAGGCGAGCAGCTGGCGGATCTGCGGGTAGTCCCGCCCGACCTTCATGTGCTCGTTCATCGACCCCTGGCGGACCTCGGGGGAGAGGAGGTACCAGTCGGCCGACTTCGTGAAGGGATAGACGATGAGGTAGCGGTTGCGCTCGCCCTCGAACAGCGACTGCTCCTGGCTGGTCGGCCGGCGGACGTACTGCGAGTCCCCGATGAGCCCGAGGAAGCTCTCGCGGACGGTCAGCCACCGGCCGAGGCCCGTCCGCAGCGTGCGCGCGGCGGCGAGTTCGAGCGCGTCGAGCGAAGGGGCCAGCCGCCAGACGAGGAGGTCGATGCCGGCCTGCAGGCCGATCATCGAGTAGGCCACGGTGACGATGTCGGGATCCGCGTCGAGCGCGGCGGCGAAGGCGGCTGCGGTCTCCCCTCGGGCGTCGGCGGGCAGGCGGCGCCAGGCCGGGTCGAGGCCGAGGGCCAGCGCGTGGACGTACGGGCGGGTCATCGCCCGGTCTCCCCGAGGCCGGCCAGGCCCCGGATCGCCGGGTTCGTGCGGAGCCGCCGCAGGCGGTTCGGCGACGCGACGGGGGTCGCGAGCTCGGGCGTGATCAGGGTCATGGGCGGAACTCCGAGCGAGGATCACCCGACGAACGCTCTCCCGGTCCTCCGGGGCGGCGTGCCTGGTGCCTTCGGGGGCCGGTCTCCAGCGAGTGCCCGGTCATCATCGCGACCAGCAGCCGGTCCATCGCGTTCTCGGCATCGGAGAGGAGCGCCGTGGCTTCACGGGTGTCGAGCCCACGCTTCCGGGCGGTCGACGCGAGCTCGTCGATGAATGGGCTGCGGAAGCGCAGGAAGCCCTGGACCGCCTCGCTCATCGACGATCCCAGGGCGCGGACCTGCCGGCCGTAGTCGGCAGCGAGTCGCGCCGCCTCCTGGAGCTTCAGGTCGGCGTGCTGCGCATCGGCAGCGTCGAGGTGCTCGAGGAGGAGTGACACGAGGAGCCGTCCCCGCTCGCGGAAGGTCAGCCGGTCCTCCTCGGACATGGCCTCGATCCAGGGACTGCCGGGCGGCTGCGGCCGTGATCGGCGCGAGTGGTATGCACGGGTGATCCGCTCCTTGGAGGCACCCAGGCGGGCGAGCGACGGACGGCGTGCCCGGTTGGCCGGCAGGAGGGCGGCGATGGCGGTCCGTGAGAAGCGGCGATGGCCCCCCGGGGTCGTGAAGACCGGGACGCGACCCGCATCCGACCAGCGGCGCAGGGTGCCCGGCGCGATGCCCAGCAGAATGCAGGCCTCGCCGAGGCCGATCCAGTCAGCGGAGTGGCGTCGATCGACCGGAGTCACGTCGAAACCTCACTAAACCTGCCGCAAGGTGACGCAGCATATCTCAGCCCGTCGCAAAGCGTCATGGCATCGACGACGTACGCCGGGACCGATCGATGGTCCGGGTCGTACCCTATGAGGCATGCGACCGCTTCCCGCCCCGTTCGATGCGATCGTCGCCGGGGGACCCGCCATGATCGAGCGGAGCGGCGCCGCGCTCCTCAGCAGCCGCCTGCTCACCAAGGAGCTCGCCTTCCCGGCCGACGAGCGGGATGCCTTCCACCTCCACGGCCTCCTGCCGGCTGCCGTCCTCCAGATCGAGGAGCAGGTCCTGCTCGAGCTCGAGCGGATCCGCCGAAAGGGAGACGACCTCGAGAAGTACATCGGCCTGGCGGCTCTCCAGGACCGCAACGCCACCCTCTTCTACCGGCTCCTCGCCGAGTACCTCGAGGAGTTCATGCCGATCGTCTACACCCCGACGGTGGGGCGCGCCTGCCAGGAGTTCAGCCACATCGTCCGACGGACCCGCGGCACCTGGATCACGCCGAGCGACCGGGACCGGATCCCGGAGGTCCTCCGGAACAGTCCCTACGAGGACGTCCGGCTGATCGTGGTGACCGACAACGAGCGGATCCTCGGGCTGGGCGACCTGGGCGCCGGCGGGATGGCGATCCCGCTCGGGAAGCTCGCCCTGTACACCGCAGGCAGCGGAATCCACCCGGCCCTGACGCTGCCGGTCTCGCTCGACGTGGGCACGGACAATCCGGCCCTCCTGGCCGACCCGCTGTACGTCGGCCACCGGGCGCCGCGCCTCCGGGGCGAGGCCTACGACGCGCTGATCGAGGCGTTCGTGACCGCGGTCGCCGAGGTCTGGCCGAACTGCGTCATCCAGTGGGAGGACTTCAAGCAGCAGAACGCGCTCCGGATCCTGGACCGGTACCGCGAGCGCGTGTGCAGCTTCAACGACGACGTCCAGGGGACGTCCGCGGTCGTCGTGGCCGGTGTGCTGGCCGGCATCCGGGCACGGGGCACAAGCCTGGCCGCGGAGCGGTTCGTCCTGGCCGGGGCCGGGGCCGCGGGGATCGGCATCGGCCGGCTCCTTCGGGCGGCCATGCTCGACGAGGGGATCGCGCCGGAGGCGGCCAACCGGGCGCTCGTCTTCGTCGACTCCAGCGGCCTCGTCCATGCCGGGCGGACCGATCTCGACGCGACGAAGCGCGCGGTGGCGCTTGCGCCGGAGGTCGCGGCGACCCACGGCCTGGTCGTCGAGCGCGACGGGCGCCCGGCGGACCTGCTCGAGACGGTCCAGGCGATCCGCCCGACGGTCCTGGTGGGAACGACCGGCCGGCAGGGCGCCTTCAGCGAGGCGGTGATCCGCGCGGTCGCCGCCGGGACGCCGCGCCCGATCATCCTGCCGCTCTCGAACCCGACCTCGGCCGCCGAGGCCACCCCGGCCGACATCGCCACCTGGACGGACGGTCGGGCGATCGTCGCGACCGGCAGCCCCTTCCCGCCGACGATCGTCGGGGGCGGGACCCGCGAGGTCGGCCAGGCGAACAACGTCTTCGTCTTCCCGGGCGTGGGGTTGGGCGCGATCGTCGCCGAAATCCGCTGGATCACCGACGCGATGATCCTGGCCGCCGCCCGCGCGCTGGCCGGTGCCGTGACGCCGGAGCGGCTGGCGGAGGGCGTGCTCTATCCGCCGGTCGGCACGCTCCGCGGCGTGTCGCGGGCCGTGGCCCTCGCCGTCGCCCGGGAGGCGGTCGCCTCGGGCCTCGCCGGAGTGCCCGCCTCGACGGACCTCGAGGCGGAGATCGACCAGGCGATGTGGTGGCCCCGCTACGTGCCCTACGTGCCCTGCGTGCCCGGCACCTGACCGTCGGTCGGTCCGTCCGGCGCGGCCGCCGCGAGGGCAGCATGCAACTCCACGGAGTGTTCGCGGAGCCACCGCCTCCACGCCACGTGGTCCGGGCGGCGCGACGCGACGACGGCCCAGAACGCCGGCCCGTGACCGAACACCCGCAGATGCGCCAGCTCGTGGACGACGACCGTCTCGAGCGCCTCCGGCGGGGCGAGGACGAGCCGCCACGAGAAGGCCAGCCGGCCGGTCCGGGCGGCGCTCCCCCAGCGCGTCCGGGGATCGCGCACGGCGACGTTGGCGGGTCGCACGCCCAGGTCGGGAGCGTGGCGGGCGATCGCGGCGTCGATGTCGTCCGTGGCGCGCTGCCACAGCCACGCCTCCAGGACACGGGCCAGCGGCCGGCGATCCGCCCGGGCCACGCGCACGACGAGCTCCCGGACGCCCGGGGCGTCCGGCTCGTGCCCATCCCCCGCCGCGGCGGACCATCCGACGAGGACGGCCGAGCGGCGGGTCCCGACCGCGGCGGTCTCCACGCGTAGTCGGTGGAGGGCGCCCCGATAGCGGAGGCGCGCCCCGTCCACGAGCGCCTCCAGCCCCGCGCCGGCGACCGAGGACCGCTGCCGCGCCTGCCGCGCGAGGTGGCCGCGCAGCCATCCCTCGCGATCGCGCAGGAACGGCTCGACGTGCGCGGCGGCATCGCGGGCCCCGGGCCGGGCCGCCGGGATCGTGACGACGACGCCCCGGCGCGGATCGACGACGAGCCGGAGGCGGCGCGCCCGGCGCGAGCGGCGGAGGGTGTAGTCGAGCGAGCCGCCCGCGAGGATGATCCGCTCCGAGGATTCGATCGCCACCGGTGGGCGGGCGCGGCCCGGGATCACCCGGCGCGCCGGAGGAGCCGGCCGGGCCGCTTCCCCGTCTCGCGCCCGTCGAGGATCGCCGCGACCCCGTTCACGATGACGTGTTCGATCCCCGTCGGGTGGCGATGCGGGTCGAGGTACGTCGCCTCGTCGCGAACGGTGGCCGGGTCGAGGACGACGAGGTCCGCGAACGCCTTGGGCCGGACCGCCCCGCGGTCGCGCAGCCCCAGCCGCTCGGCCGGGACAGAGGTCAGTTTGGCGATCGCCGTCTCGAGCGGGAGGACGCCGCGCTCGCGGACGTAGCGTCCCAGGACGCGCGGGGCGCTGCCGTAGGCGCGCGGGTGGGGCACGCCCGTGCCCAGGATCGGGTGTCCGGGCCGGTGGCCGCCGGCGTCCGTGCAGACGGCGATCCAGGGGACCCGCATGATCGCCTCGACGTCCGCCTCGCTCATGCAGTCGATGACGATCGACACGTCGAGCCGGTCGTCGGCCAGCAGGTCGAAGGCGATGTCCGCCGGGTCGCGATCCATCTCGGCGCCCAGCTCGGCCAGGCTGTGGCCCGCCCAGTCCGCGTGGGTCCGCGAGCTCGCGATGCGTATCCCCTGCCAGCCCGGGTCGGCGGCGGTGTTCTCCCAGCCGGGCGCGCCGGTCGCGACCTCCCGCTTGATCCGCGCCCGGATCTCCCGGTCCCCGAGGGCGGCGACGATGCCGTCGTGCGGGAGGGCCAGGAGCGCGGGCGGCAGGACGACCTGGAGGGTCGTCGCGGCGGCCGTGTACGGGTACTGGTCCGCGGCAACGTCGAGCCCCTCGGAGCGGGCGGCCTCGAGCCGCGCGAGCGCCTCCGGTGCGCGCCCGTGGACGGCCAGCGCCCCAGCCTTCAGGTGCGAGACCTGGAGCCGGGCGCCGGGACCCGCCGCACGGATCGTGGCGAGCGCCTCGTCGAGCGCCTTGAACAGCCCGGCCGATTCGTTGCGCATGTGGGTGGCGTAGAGGGCGCCCCGCTTCGCCGTCGCGGCGACGAGGCGGACGAGCTCCTCGGGCGGGGCATGGATCCCCGGCGGATAGATCAGCCCCGAGCTGAGCCCGATCGCCCCGGCGTCGAGCGCCTCGCGCAGGTGGCGGACCATCGCCTTCAGCTCGGCGTCCGTGGCGGGACGGGCATCCGTGCCCACGACGGCTCCGCGGATCGTCCCGTGGCCCACCAGAAAGGCGTGGTTGGGGCCGAGCTTCTCGCGCTCGACCGCCTCGAGGTAGCCGGCGAACGTGCGCCAGGTCGGGCCGCGCTCGATCGTCGCCATGGACAGCTCGACGAGCGGCCGGCCACGCCTGGTCACCGGCGCCAGCGAGTCGCCGCAGTTGCCCGAGAGCTGGGTCGTGAACCCCTGGTGGAGGTGGCTGGCGATCGCCCCGTCGACCAGGATCGTCGCGTCCGAGTGCCCGTGCGGGTCGATGAAGCCGGGACAGACCACCCGGTCCGTCGCGTCGATGACGCGGTGGACGCCCCTCGGATCGACGTGCGACAGGTCGCCGACTGCCCGGATCCGGTCGCCCGCGACCCCGACGTCGGCCCGGACGCCCGGCGCCCCGGTCCCGTCGATCACGGTCCCACCACGGATGAGCAGGTCGAACGCGGTCATCCCCGCGATGGTGACACAGCCGACCGGCCGTGGCCGAACGACCGGCCCTGGCCGATGTCGCAGCCGAGTGTTTCCGTCAGCTCGACTGCCGAGTGAATCTGTCAGTCGCTGCCGGGCGAGCTTGCTGTCGGAGCGTGCCCGGCGGTTCGAACTCGGGCACGACGGTCGGCGGGTCCACCCGGGCGGTGCCGCAGGGGGCGGTCCATGCTCCGGCCACGGCCCGCTCCCACGTGCGCAACCGAGTTGCCGCTGCTGCGCCGCCGCGCGGTCGACCCACCGCCGTGGCGACGCCGCCCCCGGGCCTACCCCCGGGCCTACCGGACCCGCCGGACCCACCCGCGAGCCGCGGTGCCGCCCGACCGGACCCGCCGGACCCACCCGCGAGCCCGCCGTTGCGCTGCCGGCAACAGATCGCGGTAGCGACCGTCGGGATGGTGGCCGGTGGGCTCCTCGACCCTGGTTCGTTGGCGGGTGGGCAACAAGACGGTGGAGACCGGCAGGAAGGACGAGCCGCACCCCGGATCGGTTGCCCTGGGCGCAACGCCGCGAGATCGGGGCCTGGAAGGACGAGCCGCCGGGCCGCCGCCGGGCCGCCGGGCCCGTCGGCAGTCTTGCCAGTCATGCCGGGCGCCACGGGCCGACCGCAGCCGACGGGAGCCGGACCTACCGAACTCCCCTGCGATATACTGCCGCTCCGTCGTGGGGCTATAGCTCAGCTGGAAGAGCGCCTGCATGGCATGCAGGAGGTCCGGGGTTCGAGTCCCCGTAGCTCCACCATCCGCAGCCGACCGCCGACCCGTCACCCCTCGCCCCGGCGGGGGGTGCGCCGTTTCCGAGGCGTGACCGTGACCGACCAGGGCCAGAGCGACAGACCGAGCGGAGCGACCGGGCCGACCGGGCCGAGCGGGCCGACCGCGCCCGGATCGAGCGCTACGACCCGACCGCGATCGAGCCGCGCTGGCAGGCGCGCTGGGACGAGCTCGGCCTGTACGAGACGGACCTGCACGACGACTCGCGGCCGCAAGTACTACCTGCTGACGATGTACCCGTACCCGTCGGGCGACCTGCACATCGGCCACTGGTACATCAAGACCCCGACCGACGCGCTCGCCCGCTTCCGGCGGATGCACGGCTACAACGTCTTCCTGCCCGATCGGCTTCGACGCGTTCGGGCTGCCGGCCGAGAACGCCGCGATCAAGAACGGCATCAACCCGCGCGACTGGACGATGGCGAACATCGAGAACATGCGCCGCCAGCTCCGGACGATGGGCGCGACGTTCGACTGGGACGGCGGAGGTCGTCACCTGCGACCCCGACGTACTACCGCTGGAACCAGTGGCTGTTCCTGCAGTTCCTCGAAGGCCGGCCTGGCCTACCGCGCGAACGTCGCCGGTCGACTGGTGCCCCAACGACGGGACGCTCGCCCGCGAGCAGGTCGAGGGCGCCGACCGGCGCTGCTGGCGCTGCGGCGCGAAGGTCGAGAAGCGCGACCTGGAGCAGTGGTACCTGCGGATCACGAAGTACGCCGACGAGCTGCTCGACTTCACGCGGCATCGACTGGCCGGAGCCGATCCGGATCATGCAGACGAACTGGATCGGGCGCTCCGAGGGCGCGCGAGATCGTGTTCGACGACCGCGCCCGTACGACGCACCACGCCGGGCGGCGACGAGCTGCGCGTCTTCACGACCCGCCCGGACACGCTGTTCGGCGCGACGTTCATGGTCCTCGCCCCGGAGCACCCGCTCGTCGCGAGCTGACCGCGCCCGGACCGCCGGGCCGAGGTCGACGCGTACGTCGCGCAGGCCGCCGGCCGAGACGGAGATCGACCGGCTGTCGACCGACCGCGAGAAGACCGGCGTCGCCATCGGCGCCGACGCGATCAACCCGGTCAACGGCGAGCGGATCCCGATCTTCATCGCCGACTACGTGCTGTCCGGCTACGGCACCGGCGCGATCATGGCCGTCCCCGCCCACGACGAGCGCGACTTCGCGTTCGCGCAGACAGTTCGGCCTGCCGATCCGGCGAGGTCGTCCGGCCGCCGCGGCGACGGCGGAGGACGCGCGAGCTCGAGGCCGCCTACGTCGCGCACGCCGGCGACGAGCGTCCTGGTCAACAGCGGGCGCGTTCAACGGGCTGCCGGCCGACGAGGGCGGTCGCGGCGATCGTCGCCGACGCTGGCGGCGCGCGGGCAGGGCAAGGCCGGCGGTCACCTACCGCCTCCGCGACTGGCTGATCAGCCGCCAGCGCTACTGGGGCACGCCGATCCCGGTCATCTACTGCGCCGACCGACGGGATCGTGCCCGGTGCCCGGAGGAGGACCTGCCGGTCCTGCTGCCGGAGACCGTCGACTACCGGGCAGCGGCGAGAACCCGCTGACCCGCGACGAGGCGTTCCTGCAACGTCGCCTGCCCGCAGCTGCGGCGGCCCGGCCCGGCGCGAGACGGACACGATGGACACGTTCATCGACTCGTCCTGGTACTGGTATCCGCTACCTGTCGCCCGGACGACGACGGACGGCGCCGGTCGACCGCGGACCTGGTCGACGACTGGACGCCGGTCGACCAGTACACCGGCGGCGCCGAGCACGCGGTCATGCACCTGCTCTACAGCCGGTTCTTCACCAAGGCGATGCGCGACCTGGGCCTGGTCGGCGAGCGCGAGCCGTTCCGGCGGCTGTTCAACCAGGGCCAGATCCTGGGCGCCGACGGCGAGCGGATGAGCGAAGTCGCGCGGCAACGTCCAGGACCCCGACGAGCTGGTCGCGCGCTACGGCGCGGACACGGTCCGGCTGTTCCTGATGTTCATGGGCCCGTGGGACCAGGGCGGGCCGTGGAGCCCGACCGGGATCGGCGGCGTCCACCGGTTCCTGAACCGGGTCTGGACGCTGGCGCTGGACCCGCACGGCCGCGAGCCGGGCGACCCGACGCGGGCACGCTGCCGGCCGGCGAGGACGAGGCGGCGCGCCGAGCGCGCGATCCGCGCGGCCGCCCACCGGACGCTGCGCGACGTGACCGCGCGACTACGAGGCGCTTCCGCTTCAACACGATGGTCGCCAAGCTCATGGAGCTGGCGAACACGCTGTTCCGCTACCGCGGCACGGCCGTCGCCGGCGGCCCCGAGTGGGACGAGGCGATCCGGCTGCTGCTGCTGATGCTCGCGCCGGCCGCGCCGCACATCACCGAGGAGCTCTGGTCGCGCCGGCTGGCGCGGCCGGGGCCGGTGCCGAGTGGTCGTCGATCCACACGGAGGCGTGGCCGGCCGTCGACGCGGCCGCGATCGCCGCGGAGACCCGCGAGGTCCCGGTCCAGGTCAACGGCAAGGTGCGCGACAAGGTCGTCGTGCCCGTCGGCCTGGACCAGGCCGAGCTCGAGCGGCTCGTCCTCGCCCGCCCGCGCATCGTCGAGCTCCTCGCCGGCCGGGCGCCCGACCGGGTGATCCACGCCGGCGGCCGCCTGGTGAACATCGTCGTCCGCGGGTAGCGCTTCAGCTCGGTTCAGCCCTCGGCCGGGACATCGAGCCAGCCGTCGCGGATCGCCCGCGTGGCGAGCTCCGTGCGAGAGACGACGCCGAATCGCTCGAACAGGCGGCCGAGCCGACCCTCAACGGTCTTCTCGGCGATTCCGAGCGTGCCGGCGATCTCGGCATTCGTGCGCCCGTCGGCGACGAGCCGCAGGACCCGCAGGTCGCGTGACGTCGGGGGCCGTCTGCCCGGCTCCACCGCATCTCGAGCGCCCGACGCAGCACGCCGGATCGCGGCGATGAGCTCGTCGATCGGCGCCATCTTGGCCACGAGGGCCGCGGCGCCGAGCCGAGCGGCCGCCGCCCGGTACTGCGGATAGTCGTACCCGGTGAGGACGACGAAGGCAGGTCTGGTCATCGTCGCCGAGGTCCCTTTGCGCGCGTCGGCGATGAGCTCGAGCCCGGACTCGGTGCCGAGCCGGATGTCGACGACGGCGACATCGACATCGTCGGCGGCAAGCCGCGTTCTCGCCTCGCCGAGGTCGGCCGCAGTCCAGGCCACGAGGATCCCCTTGGCCGCGCCAAGGACGTGGGCGGTCCCGGCGGCAACGACCGGGTGGTCCTCGACGATCCCGACGACGATCGGGTCGGCAGTCGAGCCGATGGCCGCGCCCGGGGCCTCGGCGGAGCCGGCGTCGGCTCGAACCTTCACGGAGCGGACCAGTCCAGCGTCACGAGCGTGCCGCCCGCGTCCCGGCGATCGATCCGCAGGGTCGCCCCGATCGTGGCCGCACGCCGGCGCATCCCGGCGATCCCGAGCCGTCCGGCGCCGTCGGCGATCTCCTCGGCGCGCTCGGGGATCCCCGGCCCCGCGTCCTCGACCTCCAGGGCAGCGCGATCCGCGTCGGCACGGTAGCGGACCGTCACCGGCGCCTCGCCGTGGCGGAGCGCGTTGGCGACCGCCTCCTGCGCGACCCGATAGACCGCGACCTCGACCGGACGCGGCGGCCGGGCGGTTTCGTCGACCTCGAGCGCGATCTCCCCTCTGTCGACCGCGCTCATCCGTCGGACCAGCCAATCGAGCGCCGCCGCGACGCCGAGGTCGTCGAGCACCGGCAGCCTGGCGTCGCCCGTGATCTCCCTGAGTCGGTCGGCGGCCTCCCGGGCGATCGTCGCGCTCTCGCGGTCGTCGGCCGCATCGAGGCGCCGGACCAGCATCGTCAGCTCCTGGATGACGTCGTCGTGGATCTCGCTCGAGATCCGGACCCGCTCGGCCTCGACCGCGTCCAGCGTGGAATCGCGCGCGGTCCGCGCACCGAGGGCAAAGGCGATGAACGGGACGACCACGAGTCGAAGGGCCACGATCTCAAGGCCAACCAGAGGTAGGCGACGTTGGCCCAGTCCCTCGGTGCGATCGCACTCAGGATGAATGCAGCGAGACCGGAGATGAACTTCCAAGGACAAGCCAGAGGTCGAACCAGCGGATGGCCGCCCGGAGGCGCGCCTCGAAGTCCTGCCCCACGGCTGGCCATGGGGTGAGGATCGCCGCGCTGATCGCCACGAGCTCCGTTACCAGGATGAGAACGTACCCGACAACAGGCCCGTGGGCCGTCAGAACGTACCCCAGCAGATCTTGCAGGGTCAACTCGCCAAGCCAGGCCACCGCGGTCGCGACGAGCACTACGGCCGCGATCGGCCGGATTCCCGCCGTCTGTGATCCCACCCGCGGCGTCGACCAGCGGCCAAGCACCCAGGGCGGGAAGGACGACGAGCGACCAGAGGCCGAGACGGGTGCCTGCAAGGTACGCGAGCCCGAGTGCAACCGGAACGGCGAACGCGGCCGCTCCAGGCAGGGCGAACCGACGGACGAGCTCGGGATCGCTCGCAGGGACCAGGTGGGGTCGGAGCCGGAGCAGGAGCCCCACGAGGAGGATGACCGCGGCCCAGGCGGTGGCCGCCCTGGGCCGCAAGCTGGCCATGCATTGCGGGATCGAGACCGAGGGTGGCTGAGAGCTCGCCCAACCTCGGCCCGCCAAGCCAGTAG
>CAWJIC010000076.1:0-67533 GCA_963842755.1 uncultured Chloroflexia bacterium
GCAGCTCGTCGATGCGGGCCTCGCTGGTTGTCCGCGCCGGACCCGGGTCGAGATGGAGGAGGCGAAGCTCGCCTCCAAGCGCCCGGCCCGCGCCGGGACCACGACCGCCGTCGCCGATGCGGTCGCCGCCGATGACGAGGACGAGGAGCCGGACCTCGAAGTGGGTGGGGCCGACCCGCTCGCGGACGCGGTTGACATCGGGGTGGAGGTCGTCGGCGGGGACGGCGACAGAGGCGTGGCCGCGCTGGTCGATGCCCCGGCGAAGCTCGACCCGGCCGAGCTCGAGGAGCCGACCGCCGAGGAGCTCGAGGCCATCTCGGCCGACATGATCGGGATCGACGACCCGGTCCGGATGTACCTCAAGGAGATCGGCAAGGTCGCCCTGCTGACCGCCGAGGAAGAGGTCGTCCTGGCCAAGGCGATCGAGCTCGGCGAGCAGCTCGTCGAGGAGCCGTGGAAGGGCATCGTCTCGCTCCACGAGTGGACCCTCCACGACACCGAGCGCAAGACCCGGACCCTCAAGCCGCAGCACCGTCTGCCGTTCGGCGACGAGGCCCACCAGCTGGTCCGCGACGCGATCTCCGACGAGGGCGCCGCGGACCTGCTCGTCCCGACGCCCGGACTTCCACCTCGTCAAGGCCGGCCGGGACGCCCAGTCCGACGGCACGAAGGAGCTCCTCAAGGAGGCCAAGCAGCTCGTCCACGCCTACAACGAGAAGCTCGACGCCGGACACGTTCCTGCCGCTCCTCGACTGGGCGTACCTCGCGGTCCACAACGGCGACCTCGACTCGCGCGACAACATCGGGCTGCGGGCGATCTACGACTGGACCCGCGAGGAGGTCGCCTTCCCGGCGCTCGAGCGCTGGATCGCGGCCGGCAACGACGCCGACCTGCTCAAGCGGATGGGCTTCGACCCGGAGGTGCCGCTCAGAACACGAAGCTGCGCCACCGCAAGGGCGAGCTCGTCCGGATCGGGCGCGACGCGCGCGAGCAGCTGACCTCGGCCAACCTGCGGCTGGTCGTGTCGATCGCCAAGAAGTACATCGGCCGCGGGATGTCGTTCCTGGACCTCATCCAGGAGGGCAACATCGGGCTGATCCGGGCGGTCGAGAAGTTCGACTACGAGAAGGGCTTCAAGTTCTCGACGTACGCCACGTGGTGGATCCGCCAGGCGATCACCCGCGCGATCGCCGACCAGGCCCGGACGATCCGGATCCCGGTCCACATGGTCGAGACGATCAACCGCCTGATCCGGGTCTCGCGCCAGCTGCTCCAGGAGCTGGGCCGCGAGCCGACGGTCGAGGAGATCGCCGAGGCGATGTCGAAGGGCCAGGAGGTCGATGGTCACCCCGGAGAAGGTCCGCGAGATCATCAAGGTCTCGCAGGAGCCGGTCTCGCTGGAGACCCCGATCGGCGAGGAGGAGGACTCCCACCTCGGCGACTTCATCGAGGACCGCGGCGCCCTGGCGCCGGCCGAGGCGGCGTCGCACCAGCTCCTGAAGGAGCAGGTCGAGGCGGTGCTCGACTCGCTGACCGGCCGCGAGCGGCGGGTGCTGCAGCTCCGCTTCGGGCTGGAGGACGGCCGGGCCCGGACGCTGGAGGAGGTCGGCAAGGAGTTCAACGTCACCCGCGAGCGGATCCGCCAGATCGAGGCCAAGGCGCTGCGCAAGCTCCGCCACCCGTCCCGCAGCCGCAAGCTCAAGGACTACCTGGAGTAGGGGCGCCGGGCGGGTCGCCGGGATCCGCGCCCGTCGCGACGGGATAGCCGGCGCGGCTCCAGTCGCTCCAGGAGCCGGGGTAGAGGATCGGGTCGGGGAGGCCGGCGAGGCGCATCGCGAGCGAGTTGTGGCAGGCGGAGGTGCCGCTGCCGCAGGACGTGACGACCTCGACGGCCCGGTCCGCCCCGAGAGCGCGGAAGCGGGCACCCAGCTCGGCGGCCGGGAGGAACCGGCCGTCCGGACCGAGGTTGCCGTCGGTCGGGGCGTTCAGCGCGGTCGGGATGTGGCCGGCGACCGGGTCGACCGGCTCGGTCTCACCGCGGTAGCGCGGCGCGCCCCGGGCGTCGAGGAGGACGATCCGCCCGAGACGGGGGAGCAGCTCATCCCGATCGACGACCTTCGTCCAGTGGTCGGCCAGCTCGAGCTGCGCCGGCGGCAGCGCCGGAACCTCGGTCGTGACCGGGAGCCCGGCCGCGACCCATGCCGGGAACCCGCCGTCGAGGACGGCCGCCCGGCCGTGCCCCAGGTCGTCGAGCATCCACCACAGCCGAGCCGCGACCCAGCCGCCGACGTCGTCGTAGGCGACGATGAGATGCTCCGTGCCGATCCCCGCCCGCCCGAGCCGCTCCGCGAGGTCCGCCGGGGCCGGGAGCGGGTGGCGCCCCGGGCCGGTCGGGGCCGACAGGTCCGCGTCGAGGTCGAGGAAGATCGCGCCCGGCAGATGGCCCGCCGCGTACGCCGCCCGACCGCGACCGGGCTGGCCCAGGTACCAGCGCACGTCGACGATCCGCAGGTCCGGACGGTCGAGTCGGGTGGCGAGGTCCTCCGGCGAGATGAGGCTCACGAACGGGAGTATGCCAGTCGCTCGGTGCCCCGGTCCGTGCCCCCCACGAGGGTCCGCGCGCCCGCCCGGGCGCGTGCCCGGAGAGGGCGCAGGCGATCCATCCGGGCGCAGGCCACCCGTCCTTCCGTGCTATCCTGCCCGCGGCGCGGCGGCCCCGGCCCCGCGCGGCGATCGCCCACGGCGGTCCATCGCTCCGGCGTAGCTCAGTGGTAGAGCGGGCGGCTGTTAACCGCTTGGTCGTAGGTTCGAGTCCTACCGCCGGAGCCACTCGTGTACTGAATCCGACCGGTTAACACCTTCATCGGTCGCGGCCTTCCAGACCGCGACTGCGTGGCTCTCGCGGCTGTCGACCTCAATTCGCTCGAACATCACGACGCCGCTCCCGTCCGAGAAGCTCATGAAGTACGGGCCCACCCATACCGGGCACTCTACAGATGGGGTTCCCCGGACGGGCCGAGCGGCCCGCCTGATGCGCCCCGGCGTCCTGCGAGGCGCGACACCGAGCGTCGGGCGACCTCCTCCCGGCGGGTGGTCGCTATTGCTCGGCGACCCAGATCGACGGCGTCCCATCCTCGCCCGACGGCAAGGCCGGGTCGCGGGTCACGATCTCCCGCCGGCCGTCCGGCCGGAGGACGAACGTCTCCTCGGCCTTCGTCCCGGTGACCGACGGATTCCAGGCGAAGGCCATCCCCGCTTCGACCGACTCGGACGAGGCGGGCGTCGCGATCGTCTCGCGAGGCTGGTAGGCGAGCGTGCCACCCTGGTGGTGGAGGCGCCGCTCGTCCGGCAAGCCGACCTCGGCATAGGCCCGGATGCCGGCCTCGAGGACCTGGGCCAGGGTGCGGCCCGGGACGGTGGCGTCACGCAGGGCGGCGTCGATCCGGCACGACGCCTCGTGCCGCCGGAGCGTCTCGTCGTCCGGCCGTCCGCGCAGCCAGGCGGTCCGGGTCAGCGCCGCATGGAGGCCGCCGCGTTCGCCCACGACCACGAGCATGAGCGATCGATCGATCCGCTTCGGCTTCGGGATCGGATGCGGTAACGGACGATCCGCTCGTCGCTCGCGGCGAGCAGGACCGGCGCGACGACCCCCTCCTCCGCGAGCATCTCGGCCAGCCTGGCGGCCACGGTCGCCTCGCGTTCGCCCGGGCGGACGGTCTGGAAGAGCGTCGTCCATCACCCGCGCGGTGTCGGCCCCGACCGCCGCGAGCCGGTCCTGTTCGGCGGGCAGGAGATGGGAGCGGATCGCCCGGAGCTCCGGCTCGAGAGATCGATCGTCGGCGACCGGGCCGCCTGCCCGCGCCGCGATCGCCGCCTCGAGCGCGGCCGGGTCCTGCCAGGGAAGCTCGATGACCTCGATCCCGAGTCCGGCCATCTCCTCGCCGCGGATGCGCCCGGCCTCGTTGACGGCGGTCAGGGCGACGACGTCGCGCCGGGTGACGAGCAGGGTGACGACGCCGTCCTCGGCCGCGCGGACGACGTGCGTGTCGGCGCCGGCGGTCAGCCAGGCCACGTTCCGCCGAGCGCGCAGCGCGGCGGCCTGGCCGCGCCGCTCCGTCTGGACGGCCCCGGGCCGAGCCGGGCCATCTGGCCCGTGTACGAAAGCGAAACGATTGCCTACCATCCGTAGTGCGCCTGAGCCGCATGCCAGACATCCCTCAGCCTGCCCGGCCGGCTCAGCCCGGAGAGGAGCACATGAAGGAGCCGGTGCTCCTCGGGATCGACGTCGGTACGACCTTCTGCAAAGCGACGATCGTTTCGGCCGAAGGTGTCGAACTCAGCCAGGGACGTCAACGAACGCCGTGGCAGCCGGTTCCGACCGGCGCCGAGATCGCTGCGGATGCCCTCCTCGGCGCGGTCGCCGCCGCGGCCCGGGCCGCCATCGACCAACGACCATCCGGGACGATCGTCGGCGTCGGGGTGACGAGCATGGCCGAGGCCGGGTTCCTGCTCGATGCCGCGGGTCGCCCCCTCTTCCCGGCGATCGCCTGGTATGACAGTCGGTCGGCGCCCGAGAGCGAGCGGCTGCTCGACGAGCTGGGTGCAGACCGGTTCAGCGGCCGGACGGGCCTCGGGCCGGGACCGATGCCGACGATCGGCAAGTACCGCTGGCTGCGGGATCACGTTCCAGCGACGGCGAAGGGCGCACGCTGGCTGAATGTCGCCGACTTCGTTGTCCGGGCCCTCGGTGGAGCGGAGGTCGCCGAGCGGTCGCTGGCCTCGCGGACCGGATTCCTCGACCAGCAGACCGGTCGCTGGTGGCCCGAGGCGCTCGCCTGGGCCGACCTGGATGTCGATCGGCTCCCTCCCCTCGTCCACGCCGGCGAGCCGGTCGGACGGGTCGCTGGCGGGGGGCTCGTGGATGCGGAGGGAGCCGCGCTCGCCGTTGCCGGACACGATCACCTCGCTGCCGCCGTCGGAGCGGGCGCCATCCGCGACGGCGACATCCTCAACTCGTGCGGCACAGCGGAGGCGCTCGTGCGCGCCGTTCCGGGCCGACTGCCCGAGGAAGTCGTGCGCGCTGCCGTGGCGACCGGGGTCTCGGTCGGGATCCACGTCGTCCCGGACCGCCAGGCGCTGCTCGCCGGGTCGCGCTGCGGGATGGTCCTGCAGCGCTTCCTAGATCTCCTTGGCGTTCCCGAGTCGGACCGCGCCGCCCTCGGTCGCGCGGCGATCGCCGCCCCTCCCGGCGCCGGCGGGATGATCGTCCGGGGAGGCGCGGACGAAGTCGCCGCCCTCGAGGGGATCGGCCGTGACGCCACGCCCGGCCTTGTCTGGCGGGCGGCGCTCGAATACGTCCAGCGCGAGACCGCCCGCCTGCTGGGCGCGGTCGAGGCGGTCGCCGGCGCGGCCGAGCGCCTGGTCGTCGTCGGTGGGTGGTCGCGGGACCCTGCCCTCGTGGAGGTCAAGCGAGCGATCCTCGGACCGCTGGAGGTACCGGTCGTGGCCGAGGCCGGGGCGCGCGGCGCCGCGCTCATCGGCGGGGTCGCCGCCGGTCTCTTCCCGGACGTCTTGCACCTGCCGGAGCCGCCGGCGGCAGACCTCTCCATCCATCTCGGGAGTCCGTCCCGCGTGGCTGAACTCCGATCGGGCTGACCATCACTCGCCGCACTGGGAGTTGACGATGCAAACCACCCCGCGTTCGCTCCTGCTCGGCGTCGACGTCGGAACCAGCGGCCTCCGGGCCGTGCTCCTCGACCGCGACGGTCGCCTCGTCGACGAGGCGACATCGGAGTACGACCTGCGCAGCCCCCAACCGGGCTGGGCGGAGCAGGATCCGGATCGATGGTTGGCGGCACTCCGCGACGCGCTCGCGATGCTCTGGGCCAGGGGCTACGCCGGGTCGCAGGTCTCGGCGATCGGGCTGACCGGGCAGATGCACAGCCTCGTCGTGCTCGATGCGGACGGGAGCGTCGTCTGCCCGGCTCTGCTCTGGTGCGATCAACGGACCGGCGCGGAGTGCCTCGAGATCACCGAGCGGATCGGGGCGGAGCGGCTGCTCGAGCGGACGGGAAATGTCGCGCTGGCAGGCTTCACCGCACCGAAGATCCTGTGGATCCGGCGGCATTGGCCGGAGGCGTTCGCGCGGGCAGCCCATCTGCTCCTGCCCAAGGACTTCATCCGACAACGACTGACCGGCGCATTCGTGACGGAGATGTCCGACGCCTCCGGGACACTCCTGTTCGACGTCCGCCGTCGGCGCTGGGCCGACGACATCATCGCCGAGCTCGGGATCGACCCTGCGCTCCTGCCGGCGACGGTCGAGGGAGACGTGGTGACGGGGATCGTGCATGCCGAGGCCGCTCGCCTGCTCGGCCTCGACGAGGGGACGCCGGTCGTCGCCGGCGGTGGTGACAACGCGGCCGCCGCAGTCGGCCTTGGAGCGGTGGATCCGGGCGTCCTGACCCTGTCCGTGGGGACCTCCGGCGTCATCTTCGCCCCGCTCGACCGCTATCCCGACCAGGTCGATGGACGGCTCCACGTGTTCTGCCACGCGGTCCCGCACCGGTGGCACTTGATCTCGGTGACGATGGCGGCCGGCGGATCGCTCCACTGGCTGCGCGATCTCCTGGCGCCACTTCTCCCGGTCGGCAATGACGCGGCGTACGACTGGCTCATGGCACGGGCCGCGGCGGCCGATCCGGGCTCGGGTGGGGTCGTCTTCCTGCCGTACGTCAGCGGCGAGCGCACGCCCCATGCGGACCCGGCCGCGCGAGGCGTCTTCTACGGACTCCACATGGGGATCGGGCTGGACGAGATGGTTCGCTCCGTCCTCGAGGGCGTCGCGTTCAGCCAGCGCCAGGGGCTCGACCTGATGCGCGAGGCGGGAGCAGCAGCGGTGATGGCCCGGGGCGCGGGCGGCGGCCTGTCGAGTCCTCTCTGGCGTCAGATCCTCGCCGACGCGCTCGGCGTGGGCCTCCAGCTTGCCGGACCGGCGATCGGGGCGGCCCGTGGCGCGGCCGTGCTGGCGGGGCTCGGGACGGGCGTCTACGACGATGTCGACGTCGGGATGGATTGGGCGAGTCAGCCGATCCAGGCACCCGATCCGGCAGGGGCGGCGGCGCTCGAACCCGCCTTCACCACGTACGCCGAGCTGTACCCCAGGCTCCGGCCGGTCTTCCAGGCTGGCGGGGCGTGAGCGCGATCGGCAGCCCGAGCGTCGAGCGCGGCGAGCCCCTGCTCCTCGGGCTGGACCTCGGCACGTCCGCGCTGAAGGTCCTCCTCGTCGCTCTGGACGGTCGGATCGTGGGTCGAGCCAGCGCAGGCTACCCGATCGAGCGGCCCGGGCCCGACCGAGCCGAGCAACATCCCGAAGCCTGGTGGCACGCGCTCGCCGCGGGCGTCGGCCAGGCGCTCGCGAGCGCGCGGGCCACCGACCCCGGCGCTCCGGATCCGGCCAGCCGCGTCGCGGCCATCGGCCTGTCGGGACAGATGCATGGGACCGTGTTGCTCGGCCGCGATCTTCGGCCGCTCGGGCCGGCGATCATCTGGCCGGACCAGCGGAGCGCCCGTCAGGTCGAGGCGTTGACCGCCGAGGTCGGTCGGGAGCGCCTCATCGACATCGTCGGCGGACCGCTCGCGACCGGCTTCCAGGCCGCCACGGCCCGCTGGTTTCGCGACGAGGAGCCAGCCCGTTGGGCGGAGGTGCGGATGGTCGTCACGCCGAAGGACGCCCTCCGCCTGCGCCTCACCGGCGAGCTCGCCACGGATCCGAGCGACGGTTCGGGGACGGGCCTGCTCGACGAGACCACGCGGCGCTGGTCGGACGAGATCCTCGCGGCTGTGGGCCTGGAGCTGGACCGACTGCCGCCGCTGCGCGACGCGAGCGCGTCGGCGGGGACGCTCCTGCCGGAGCCGGCGGCGGCGCTCGGGTTGCCGGCCGGGATTCCGGTCGCGACCGGAGCCGGCGACACACCGGCCGGCCTCCTCGGGGCGGGCGTCATCGCACCGGATGTGTTCTTCCTGTCGATCAGCACCGGCGGCCAGCTCGCCGTCCCGGCCACCGAGCCGGCAGTCGACCACCTGGGCCGGACCCACACCTTCTGCGCCGCGCTTGCCCCCTCGGCCACCACGGCCGGCTGGTACCGTCTCGCCGCGACGCTCTCGGCCGGCATGGCCCTGCGCTGGCTTCGCGACGCGGTCTTCGCGCTCGACACGCCGGACGCGTACGACCGGATGGTCGCCTGGGCCGAGGATGTCCCGATCGGCGCTCGCGGTCTCGTCTTCCTGCCCTACCTGACTGGCGAGCGGAGCCCCCACATGGACCCAACGGCCCGCGGGGTTTTCCTCGGGTTGACGGCCCGCCACGGCCAGCCGGAGCTCGTGCGGGCGGTCCTCGAGGGCGTGACCCTCGCCTGCTTCGATGCCTCGCGCGTCCTGGCGGAGGCCCACGCGCTGCCGGACCGCCTCGTCCTGGCCGGCGGCGGGGCGCGCAGCCCGCTCTGGCAGCGGATCGTCGCCGACGTCTTCGGTACGCCCCTCCGGCGGCTCGAGGTCGACGAACAGGCGGCCATCGGCGCCTGCATTCTCGCCGGGGCCGCGGTCGACCTGGTCGATCCGGCGACCGCGTCGCGCGCCTGGGCGCGGCTCGGCGGAGTCGTGGAACCCGACGACGCGCGCCACGTCCGCTACCTGGAGTTGCTCGAGCTGTTCCGCGACGCCTACGCAGCCAACCGCACTGCCTTCACCTCGCTCCGTCGATTCGAGGCTGGCTGAGAGACGGGTGCTGCCGGACGATCGGAACCAAGATCAGCCGCCGAGTCGAGTCCGGGACCGCAGACTCTTGACACGGTGGGTCGGGTGCGGCTAGCATCGAAACGATTGCGCAACCGGTTCGATGGAGATAGTGGCGCAGTCGGATGGACCCTTGAGGCAGATGCGTGGCGCAGGGGCGATCGAACCGCCCCGGCGAGATCGATCGCTGGTCCTGTCACGGGAACCCGCCTGTGCGCCGGACCGAAAAGGAAGAGAGGAACCTGCCGCGTCGCGGGGCTGGCCTGCCCCATCCGCTTCGACCGTGCTTATGGCTCACCGCTCGGGTGAACGTCTCTTCCCCCGGACGGCTGGAGACCACCATCCGGAGGCCGGATGGTAACGGCATTAGCTATTGGTAGGGAGCACACCTGATGTCTTCTGACGTGAAGCGGCCGCGCTTGCTGGCGACCGCGATGACCGCGGTCCTCGCGGTCGCGGCCTGCAGCTCGGGCGGCAGTTCGCCAAGCCCCGCCGGCGGCGGAACCGCCGTCACGCCGCCTCCGGGTGGCGCATCGGGGACGGTCACCGTCGCGATGGTCGGCAACCCCCAGATGAAGGCCCTCGAGTCGCTCAAGGGCGAGTTCGAGAAGACCCATCCGAACATCAAGGTCAACCTGCTGATCCTCCCTGAGAACGAGCTCCGGGCGAAGGTCACCACTGACGTCGCCACCGGCGCCAGCACCTTCGACCTCGTGACCGTCGGCATGTACGAAGTGCCGCTCTGGGCCAAGCAGGGCTGGATCGACGAAGTCGGCACCACGCTGGACGCGAACCCGGCCTACAACAGCGCCGACATCTTCAAGTCGATCCGCGACGGCCTCAGCTACAACGGCAAGCTCTATGCAGCCCCGTTCTACGGGGAGAGCTCCAGCCTCTTCTACCGCAAGGACCTCCTCCAGGCCGCCGGGATCACCCTTCCCGAGAAGCCGACCTGGGACGACGTGGTCGCGGCGGCGAAGGCACTCCACGATCCCAGCAAGGGCCAGTACGGGATCTGCCTGCGCGGCCTCCCGGGGTGGGGCGAGATGGGTGCCCCGCTGGGCACGGTGATCAACACGTTCGGTGGCCGCTGGTACGACGCGAACTGGAAGGCCCAGATCTCGTCGCCTGAGACCTCTGCCGCGATCAAGTTCTATATCGACACCGTCAAGAACTACGGTGAGCCCGGCGCCACCCAGGCCGGCTTCACCGAGTGCGAGACCCTCCTCACCACGGGCAAGGTCGCGATGTGGTACGACGCCACGTCCGCCTCGGACCTGATCTTCGACCAAAAGCAGGACCCGAACTTCTTCGACAAGATCGGCATCGCCTACGCTCCCACCAAGGTCAAGAGCCCCAGCGGCTGGCTGTGGGCCTGGGCCTTCGCGATGGAGTCCACCTCGAAGAACAAGCCGGCCGCCTACGAGTTCCTGGAATGGGCGACCAGCATGGACTACGTCAAGCTTGCCGCCGACAAGCTCGGCTGGGGCTCCGTCCCGTCCGGCGCGCGCAAGTCCCTGTATGACGACCCCGGCTACAAGGAGTACGGCAAGGTCTTCAACGACGTCGTCGTCAACTCCCTGGGCACGGTCGATCCGCTCACGGCCACCAACTTCGCCGACACCCCCTACACCGGCATCCAGTTCGTCCAGATCCCGGAGTTCCAGGACCTCGGCACGAAGTGCACGCAGGAGTTCGCGGGCGCGATCTCGGGCAGCCAGACGGCCGACGAGGCGATCGCGAAGTGCAATACCTACGCGGAGGACGTCGCGAAGACAGGCGGTTACGCCAAGTAGCCATCCCGCTCTTCGGATCTCACCGATCACGTGGTGGCGGCCGCGCAGTCTTGCGCTGCGGGCCGCCACCACCTTCGGTCCCCCTTCCACCTTGACCTATCCACGTGACTGATATTCTGACCGCGGGCGGCATGGTCCTTGCCTGGCGGACTTGGGACGCAGGACGAATGCGATTGGGATCCAGAACCATGACCTCTCGGGAACCCTGACCATGGCTCAAGCCAGCGGCGTCCTCCGTCGAGTCCCGGTCCTGGGCCCATTCGTGCTCTGGTGCGTACGGAACCCGCTCATCGCGCCTGCCCTGATCTACGCCATAATCATCACCCAGGCTCCGTTCGCGCTGACCATCTGGTTCAGCTTCCAGAAGTGGAACCTGTTGCGGCCGGAGAACAGCCGCTTCAACGGCCTCTCCAACTACGTCGACATCTTCCAGACCTCGCGGTTCCTGGACGCCCTCCTGAACACGGTCGTCCTGACCGTATCGGCGGTCGCCATTTCCCTGCTCGTCGGCCTGCTCTACGCCGAGCTGGTGAACCACCGGTTCCGGGGCCGCGGCATCGTCCGCACGCTCCTCATCACCCCGTTTCTGGTGATGCCGGTCGTCGGTGCGTTGGCCTGGAAGAACATGATGCTCAACCCTGTGTTCGGGGTGGTCGACTGGCTGGCCCGGACGCTGGGCCTGCCGGCCCAGGATTGGCTGGCCCAGTACCCGCTGGCCTCGATCGTGGTCATCGTGGTCTGGCGCTGGGCCCCTTTCATGATGCTGATCCTCCTGGCGGGCATGCAGGCCCTCAGCGAGGAGGTCCGCGAAGGAGCGCGCGTGGACGGCGCGACCGACTGGCAGGAGTTCCGCTACATCGTCCTACCCCACCTCAAGGCCTACATGCAGCTGGGCATCCTTCTCGGTTCGATCTACATCGTCAACGAGTTCGACGCCATCTACATGGCGACGCAGGGCGGACCCGGGACGGCGTCGACCAACCTGCCCTTCCTGATCTACCAGAACGTCTTCTTCGGATACGACGTGGGCCACTCGGCGGCGATGGCCGTCATCGTCGTCGGCATGACCCTCGTCGCCGTGACCTACCTGCTCCGGATGCTCGCTCGGCTCATGGAGGGTAACAACTGATGCAGGCCATCAGGCGCAAGACGTCCGCTGCCCGCACCATCGAGCAGGCGGGCTCCCTCCGCGTGATCCTCGCCTGGATCGTCGCCCTGCTCGTCTTCTTCCCGGTCCTGTACCTCGTCGTCACCGGCTTCAAGTCGGAGGTCGACGCCCTCAAGCTGCCGCCGAGCATCATCCCGGTGCCCCAGGGCGTGTCCGGCATCCCGGCCTCGTTCAACGCCACGCTGGAGAACTACGCGGCGGTCATGGACCGCAACTTCGCCCCGTTCTTCCAGCATTCGATCATCGTCGTCTCGGCATCGGTCCTGTTGGTCCTGGTGTTCGCCCTGCCGGCCGCGTACGCTCTGAGCTGGCGCAGGGCGACCCACAAGCAGGATGTCCTGTTCTTCTTCATCTCCACGAAATTCCTGCCAGCGGTCGGCGTGATCGTCCCGATCTTCGTCATCGCGCGCGACCTCAAGATGATCGACAACATGGCGACGCTCGTGATCATGTACACGGCGATGAACCTGCCGATCGCCATCTGGCTGCTCCGCTCGTTCTTCGACGAGGTGCCGCGCGACGTCCTCGACGCGTCCCGCGTCGACGGCGCCAACATCCCCCAGGAGCTCTTCCAGGTGGCGCTGCCGATGATCACGCCGGGCCTGGTGGCCACGGCCTTCATCTGCATCATCTTCGGCTGGAACGAGTTCTTCATCGCGGTCAACCTGTCCGCCACGAAGGCCGCCACCGTGCCGATGTTCATGATCTCGTTCGTCACCTCCGAGGGCCTGTTCTGGGCCAAGCTCGCGGCGGCCGGCACGATGGCCATGTTGCCGGTCGTGCTCATCGGCTGGGGCGCCCAGCGCCAGCTCGTCCGCGGCATGTCGATGGGCGCGGTCAAGTAGGGCGAGGGTCCGGATCGCCCATTCAGGAAAGGAGCGCCGCGGTGCGCGCGGTCGTGTTCCCGAGGGTCGGCAGCATTGAGGTCCGCGACGTGCCTGAGCCAGAGCCCCGCCCGGGCTGGCTCATCGTCGAGGTCGGTGCGTGCGGGATCTGCGGCACGGACCTGCACATCCTGGCCGGCGAGTTCCCGCTCGCCACGTACCCATGCATCCCCGGGCACGAGTTCGCCGGCACGGTCGTGGCTGACGGCGACGGCGTCGAGGGGTTCACGCTCGGCGACCGGGTCGGGGTCATGCCGTCCGTCTTTTGCGGCTCGTGCCACTTCTGCCGGAACGGTCGGGCGAACCTGTGCGAACGCGGCGGCGGGTTCGGGACGTCGTTGCCGGGCGGGTTCGCCGAACGGGTCGCCGTCCTTCCTACGCACGCCTACCACCTCCCGGACCACCTCTCGTTCGCCGAGGCGGCGATGATCGAGCCACTCGCCTGTGTCGTCCACGGCTTCCACCGGCTGGCGCCCCGGGCCGGGCAGAGCTACCTCGTCTACGGCGCCGGGACGATGGGCCTGATGCTCGCCCAGTACGCGCGGTTCGCCGGTGGGCGGACGGTCGCCCTGGTCGATACGAACCCGGCCAAGCTGGAGCGGGCGCGCGAGTTCGGGTTCGAGGTCCTCGGGGCCTCGCTCGACGACGTCCGCGCCGTCGCCCCGCTCGGCTTCGACAACGTCATCGAGGCGACAGGGGTGACCAGGGTCGCCGAAACCGCGTTCGATGCGGTCATCCGGGGCGGGCGGCTGCTCCTGTTCGGGGTCTGCCCGCCCGGCGAGAAGGCGGCCTACGAGGCCTTCCGGATCTACAACAGCGAGATCGACGTGATCGGCTCGATGGCGGTCTTCGACAGCTACGAACCGGCCCTCGAGGCGATGGCGGCCGGCGCGATCGACGCACGGCGGATGGCCACCCATTCCTTCCCGATCGAGGGATTCCCCGAGGCGCTGGAGGTCGTTCGTCGCGGCCAGGGGATGAAAGTCCAGATCGTTCCCTCGCACTGAACACCGGCGACCTCGTCCCTCGTCCGGCCCCCGGCACTTTACCGTTAAGGAGTGAACCTGCGATGCACCCGACGACGATGAAAGCGGCCGTCCTACATGCCGCTCACGACCTGCGTATTGAGAAGGTGCCGGTCCCGGAGCTGGGTCCGGAGGATGCCCTGGTCCGCGTTCGAGCGTGCGGGATCTGCGCATCGGATGTCCACTACTACGTCCACGGCCGGATCGGGAAGTACGTCGTCGAGGAGCCGATGATCGTCGGCCACGAGCTGGCCGGCGATGTCGTCGCGGTCGGGCCTGAGGTGCGCCACCTGGCGGTCGGGACGCGCGTCGCGGTCGAGCCCGGCGTGACCTGTGGACGCTGCGCGATGTGCAGGTCCGGCCGCTATAACCTCTGTCCCGACGTCGTCTTCTATGCCACCCCGCCGGTCCAGGGCGGGATGTCCGAGTACGCCCGGATCCGCGCGGACTTCGCCCATCCGATCCCCGACCAGGTGAGCTACGAGCAGGGCGCCCTGTGCGAGCCGATCTCGGTCGGCGTCCACTGCAGCAACCTCACCGGCGTTCGGCCGGGCGACACGGTCGTCGTCCTCGGCGCGGGACCGATCGGGCTGACGGCGATCGTCGCCGCGCGTCAGCGCGGCGCCGGCCAGGTCATCGTGAGCGACGTCTATCCGCGCCGCCTGGAGGTCGCGCGGCAGCTCGGCGCGATCGCCGTCGACGTCCGGACGGATGACCTCGCCCGGGTGGTGATGGATCTCACGGGTGGCCGCGGCGCCGACGAGCTGTTCGACACGTCCGGTGTCCGGTCGGTCATCGAAGCAGCCCCGGACCTCATGCGCAAGGGCGGCGCGATCGCACTCGTCGGTCTCCCCGCGGACGACAGCGTCACGTACCACATGCTCAAGGTGGTGGACAAGGAACTGTCGATCCACGGCGTGTTCCGGTATGCCAATACCTACCCGGCCGCCGTGGCGCTCGTGGCGTCCGGCCAGTACCCGGTCGAAGCCGTGATCAGCGATCGCATCCCACTCGACCGGGCGGTCATGGCGTTCGACAAGGCTCTCAACGAGAAGGACAGGGCGATCAAGGTCATGGTGACGCTCTGATCCCCCGACCAGCGTCCACAGGAGGTCCACGTTCCATGCGCGCCTTCACGATCACGGCGCCCAACCAGGGCGAGGTCCGCGAGATTCCGATGCCCGTCCCGGGCCCGGGAGAGGCCGTCCTGAAGGTCGCCTACTGCGGCATCTGCGGCACCGATTACCACATCTACCAGGGCGACTTCCTGTCCCCGTACCCACTCGTCAACGGCCACGAGTTCAGCGGCGTCATCTCGGCCCTCGGTGATAGGGTCGACGGCTGGCAGGAGGGCGACCGGGTCGCCGTGGATCCGACCCTCTACTGCGGCCACTGCTACCACTGCCTCCGCCGACAGGCGAACCACTGCGACCACTGGGGCGCCATCGGCGACACGGCGACCGGCGCGCTCGCCGAATACGTCCGCGTCCCAGCCCGGAACCTGTTCCGGGTCGAGGACCACGAGACGCTCGAGGAGGCCGCCTTCACCGAGCCACTCGCCTGCGTGGTCTGGGGCGTCGAGCGGCTCCGGGTCGTGCCCGGGAATCACGTCCTGATCTTCGGTGCCGGTCCGATCGGCGGCCTGCTGACCCAGATGCTCGACCTGAGCTGCACGGCCGACGTCACGGTCGTCGACGTCATGGACGAGAAGCTGCGGGTCGTCCGCGAGCTGGGGGCCACCGCGACGTTCATCAACGGCCCCGATCTCAAGGTCCAGCTGATGGACCGAACCAGGGGCCGCGGCTACGACATCGTCCTCGACTGCACCGGCGTCGCGCCGGTCATCGAGGGGATGTTCGAGTACGCGGCGCCCAATGCCAAGATCATGTTCTTCGGGGTCGCGTCGCCGAAGGCCCGGATCAGCATCAGCCCATTCGACGTCTACCACCAGGACTGGGAGATCCTGGGCTCGATGGCGATCAACTACACCTTCCAACAGGCACGCGACCTGCTGGCCGCAGGGCGGATCAAGGTCAAGCCGCTGCTGACCCGCGTCGCCGGACTCGAGGAGGTCGCCGACATCCTCGGCCGACCGAAGACGGCCACCGAGCTGAAGACGCTCGTCCGACCGAACGTCGACTGACCGTTCTCGCCTGACGCGCCGAGGCCGCCGGGCGCGAGCTCGGCGGCCTCGGGGATCGGGGGGTCGGCCGGAGGAGCTGACCGAACCCCCGTTTGATTCCCGCGCCTCAGCCGGAGGCCGACTCGGGCTGACTCGCGCCGGCCATGAAGGCGAGGGTCTCGGCCATGGCACGGATCCCGTCGTACGCACCGAGGGCGGTCACACAGCAGGCTGCGACCGCGTTTCCGAGGCGACCCGCCTCGGCGAGGTCGCGCCCGGACAGGACTCCGGCAATGAACCCTGCGCACCAGGCATCGCCTGCTCCCGTCGAGTCGACCGCCGCGACCGGGAACGCCGGCACGGTGACCTCCTCGCCCTCCGTGCCGCGCAGGTAGCAGCCGTCCTCGCCGAGCTTGATCCCGACCGTACCCACGCCCCGATCCTGGAAGGAGCGGGCCATCGCGCCAGGGTCCGTCAGGCCGGTGATGTGCTTCGCCTCGTCGTAGCTCGGCAGGAAGTAGTCGAGCAGCGGGAGGCACGGTGCGACCTTGTCGGAGAGCCTCCCGGTCGCGTCCCAGACGGTGTCCAGAGCCGTCAGCATCCCGTAGTCTCGCGCCTGCGCGAGTGCGCTCGCCGCCGACCAGTCGAACCGGCCGAGAAGCCCGAACTGGGCGACGAAGAAGACCCGGGAGCGGGCCGCCAGCGACCAATCGATGTCGGTGGCGTCGAACGTCCCCATCGCGCCAAGGGTGTGGAGCATGCAGCGCTCGCCGCCCGGGAAGACGAAGACCATGCTCGCCGACGTCCCGGTGTCGGTCGTGGCGAGGCCCGCGACGTCGATCCCGCGGTCGACGAGTGTTCGGACGAGGAAGTCGCCGAGACCGTCACGCCCGATCCGGCCGACGAGGCGGGCCGGGACGCCGAGGCGAGTGAGCGCGCTGGCCGAGTTGACCGCGCAGCCGCCGGGCGCGAGCCGCATCTCATCGACGAGCTCGACCCGCCCGGGGTTCGGCATCACCCCCACGGGGCAGGCCAGGATGTCGGCGACCGTCCCACCGACGCAGGTGACGCCATCCATCTGACGCCTCTCCCGCTATGCCAGCTCGGCCAGCGCCGCGTCGAGGTCCCGACGCACCATCGCGACCGTGAGCGCCCGGGTCATCTTGGCCGGATCTTCATGCTGCCAGACGTTCCGGCCAATCGTCAGGCCGACCGCTCCCGCCTCGGCGGCCGCGATGACGTCGGCGAGCGTCTCCCGCTGGGTCGGTCGCTTGGGGCCGCCGAGGATGACGACCGGCACGGGCGACTCCCCGACGATCTCCCGGAAGCGAGCGGGGTTCCCGCCGTACTCGAGCTTGAGGATGTCGGCGCCGATCTCGATCGCCATCCGGGCTCCGTCGGCGTTGAGCTCCGCGCGGGCGTCGGCATCGGCCGGGACGTCCTCACCCCACAGGTAGGGCTCGATCATCAGCGGCATCTCCCACAGGCGGCATTGCTCGGCAGCATCGGCCAGGTAGGCGAGGTTCTCGGCCGTCGCAGCCCGGTCGGGGTCGCCCATGAGGAGCATCGTCTTGACACAGTCGGCGCCGAGGCGGATGGCCTCCTCGACGCTGATCTGGGGCACGTGGGCAACGCCCGCACCCTGGCCACGCTGCGCTCGGTGGATGATGTGATCGAGGCCAAGGACGAGGGATGGGCTGGTCCGATCGGCGAGGAGATCGGCGCAGCGGCGGGCAAGACCGGCGTTGAGCAGAACGCCGTCCGGCCTGGCGCGGAGGACGGCCTCGAGGATCCGGCGCGGATCGTGGAATCCGCCGGGAACCCCGACGATCCCGTGATCCATCGCGACGATGATCGAGAATCCGGTCTGGGAGTCGAACAGGCGGCCGAGGCGCCGCACCATGCCCGCCGGGGCGTCCGCTCGTATCAAGGTCGTGTCCTCCTCGGCCGGCCCCCGCGAGGGCGTCGGCACTGTCCCGGGCGATTCCTGTGTCTCGCGCGCCACCCGGGCGGGCGCGCGCCGGTGATGGATCAGGCCAATTCGGCCCGAACGTCGCTCGATGTGGTGGCCATGCGCGGCAGGTCGGCGCGGGCCGTCCGGTCAATAAGCGCTTCGACCTGGCGACGGGTCGGGAGCGATGGGATCGCCCCGTACGCGGTCGTGGCGAGCGCGCCGCCGGCATTCGCGAACCGGATCGCGGCGGTGAGCGCAACCTCGTCCCGGAGGATGTCCCGAGAGTTGCCGGCGGCGACCAGCTCCGACAGGAGGCAGGCGACGAACGCGTCGCCGGCACCCGTCGGGTCGACGGCTGCGACCGCGAAGCCGGGGACATGGCCCTCCGCGCCCGCGGCCTGGAAGTACGAGCCATCGGGTCCCAGGGTCACGATCGCCAGGGTCGGCCCGACGGCGCGGATGGCTCGGCAGGCCTCGGCTGGGTCGTCCGTGCTGAACAGGAGCCGCGTCTCGTCACCGCTCACTTTGACGACGTCCGCCAGCGGTAGCGCCGCGAGGATGGAGGAGCGGGCCCCCTCCGGGCTGTCCCACAGCTCCAGGCGGACATTCGGATCGAACGAGACGAGGCAGCCGCCGTCGCGCGCGATCCGGGCCCCGGCAAGCGTCGCGGATCGGCCGGGTTCTGCCGCCAAGCTGACCGAGCCGAAGTGGAAGGCCCGGGCGTGCCCGATCAGCTCGGCGTCGACCTCCTCGGGCCGCAGGATCGTGTCGGCCATCCCGCGGTGGTAGAAGATGAAGCTCCGACCCCGCGCCCCGTCCAAGCCGACGAAAGCGAGCGGTGTCCTCGCATCCGGGTCTGTGACGAGGCCACGAACGTCGACGCCATCCGCCTCGAGGGTCGTCCGCAGGAAGCGGCCGAACGCATCGCTGCTGACTTTGCCGATGAACCCCGTCGGCGTGCCGAGCCGGGCGAGTCCGACCGCGACGTTGGCGGGCGCGCCGCCGGGCGCCTTCCGGAAGGTCATCGCCCCGTCGATCGTCTGATCCGGCCCAAGGGCGAGAAGATCGATGAGGAGCTCGCCCTGGCAGACGACGGACGGCCAGCCACCGGGCGACCCTTCGCTCATGCCGTCGCCTCGCCGTGGACGGAAGGCTCCACCCGCGCTGCGCGGCCAGGGGTCGTCCCGCACGATTCGCGGATCACCAGCCGGCCGGGCAGGACGACCCGCTCAGGGGGGCTCTCCGGCTCGCCGGCGATCCGCGCGACGAGCAGCTCGGCGGCGGTCCGACCCAGCTCGTAGGTCGGCTGGGCGACCGTGGTCAGACGTGGCCGGAAGACGTCCGCCCACGAGAAGTCGTCGAACCCGACGAGGGCGATGTCGCGCGGGATCGCCAGGCCACGGCCTTGGATCGCCGCGACCGCGCCGATCGTCATGAGGTTGTTGGCGACGAAGAACGCCGTCGGTCGTGGATCCACGTCGAGGACCGCATCGGACGCGAGGCGGGCCGGTTCGGTCCGAGAACCGCCTGACACGATGAGGCGGTCGTCGACCGGGATCCCCGCCTCCTCGAGGGCGTGACGATAGCCGGCGATGCGATCGATCGTCGACGTGATGAGCGGACGACCGGCGACCATGGCGATCCGTCGATGACCGAGGCGGATCAAGTGGCGAACGCCATCCCGCGCTGCCATCTCGTTCTCGAGCATCACCGACGTCATCGGCAGGTCGGGGACCTCGCGGTCGAGGAAGACGAGCGGGAAATGGGCCCGAGCGAGGCGGACGAGGTAGTCGTGCCGGACGCCGGCCGGTGCCAGGATCAGGCCGTCGACCCGGCGTGCCGCAAGGATCCGGAGGTAGGCCGCCTCCTTGGCCGGGTCCTCGTCGCTGTTGCACAGGATGATGGTGTACCCGCGCTCCTGGGCGACATCCTCGACCCCGCGGACGACGGCGGTGAAGAAGGGATTGCCGATGTCCGAGATGACGAGGCCGAGCGTGTTCGAGCGCTTGGTCTTGAGCGATCGGGCGACGGCATTCGGCTCATAGCCGAGGTCCTGCATCGCGGACAGGACGCGCTCGCGCAGGTCGGGTGAGACCCACCGGGTGTTGTTGAGGACGTGCGAGACGGTGCTCGTGGAAACGCCCGCTCGTTTAGCAACGTCCCGCGTGGTGCCCACCTTGCCTACTCCAGTCCTCGTCTTTCGAAACGGTTGCGCAATCGTTTCGATCGTAGCACCATGGCGCGGTACGTCAAGAGTCGCCGAACACACCGGAGAGGAACTTCCGCGCTCTCGGACAGCCAGGTGCGGACCGCACGATACGGCTCGTGCCGACGCCCGGCGACACCTCGCGTCCCGCCTGATCGTACCCGACGAGCCGGCCGGTCGAGACGAACGATGGACGGCAGCCAGCCGGCAGCTGCTGGATCGTCAGCAGGAGGATACGCATGCGCGGAGTCGTACTGCCAGGGGGTTCGCGCGTCGAGCTGCGCCAGTTCCCCGACCCGCAGCCGGGCATCGGCCAGGTCGTCGTGCGGATGAAGGCATCCTCCATCTGCGGCAGCGACGTCCGGGCGATCTACCGGGAGCACCTGGGCACGGGTGCCGAGGGTTACGTCGACGGGACGATCGGCGGCCACGAGCCGTGCGGCCAGGTCGAAGAGATCGGTCCCGGCGTCACCAGCGTCAAGCCGGGAGACCGGGTGGCGATCTACCACATCGCCGGCTGCGGACACTGTCGCGACTGCCGGGGCGGCTTCATGATCAGCTGCAGTTCCCCGCGGCGAGCCGCGTACGGTTGGCAGCGGAACGGTGGGCACGCCGACTTCCTGCTCGCCGAGGAGCGGACACTCCTGCCGCTCCCCGACCAGCTCAGCTACGTCGACGGCGCGCTCGTCGCGTGCGGCTTCGCCACCGCTTGGCAGGGGATCCTCCGCTCGGGCGTCTCGGGCCGCGACCGCGCCCTGGTGACCGGCCTCGGCCCGGTCGGGCTCGCGACGCTCATGCTCGCGGTCGGATCGGGCGCCGAGGTCTACGGGGTCGACATCAATCCCGCCCGGCGTGCTTTCGCCAAGAAGCTCGGGGCGACCGAGGTCTTCGGTCCGGAGGAAGCGGCCGACCACGTCCGCCAGCTCACCAGGGGCAAGGGAGTCGAGGTCGCGATCGACTGCTCGGCCGCGACGAGCGCCCGCCTCCTTTGCCTCGGATCCGCCCGCCAGTGGGGCCGTGTCGTCTTCGTCGGGGAGGGCGGTGAGGTGACGTTCGCGCCGAGCCCGACCCTGATCCACCACCAGCTCATCCTGAATGGCTCGTGGGTGACGGGACTCGGCGAGATGGAGGACCTGCTCGAATTCCTCGTCCGCAGGGAGATCCGCCCGGAGCGGACGGTGACCCACAGGTACACGTTGGAGGAGACGGGCGAGGCCTACCGGGTGTTCGACGCCGGGGAGACCGCCGGCAAGGTCGTCATCATCCCCTGACTCCGGAGCGTCGCCGCGCCTTATGCGACCTCGCGGCGGATCGTCAACGCGGCGAGGACGACGAAGAAGGCGGCGATCCCGGCGAGCGCCGCCAGGTCCAGGCGGACCGTCGCCGAGGCGAGGTCGGCGCCGGCGATCATCACCGAGCGGAGAGCCTCCACGGCGTAGGTCAGGACGCCAGCAGCAGGCTCTTCGCCCCGTCCACCTCCTTGGTCGAGCCACCATCGGTGACCCGGTCAGGCAGGGCCATCGAGCCCTCGGTGAGATAGCGTCGCTCGGCGATCGCCCACTCGTCGTGGACCTCGAGCAGGACCGCCCCGGCAAGCCGGAGCACGGCCGCCTCGTTGGGGTGGCTCGCCGGGAATGCCGTGAACGCGGTCACCTCCTCCTTGGCTGCGCTGAGTATCGCCGCCACGACCGGGAACCGCGGGGTGAGCTTCTCCAGTCAAGGCGCCCGGCTCCATTCCCCGCTTCGACGGAAAAGACCATCGGCGTGAGCCCGGTCCGGGCAGGGTACTTGGTCATGACCGCAACGCGCAGGGCATCGACCGCGCCGGCGTGGACAAGGTTGACCGTGCATCCACCAAACCCGGCGCCGGTCATCCGTGCGCCGACAACGCCGGCCACCCCGTCGGCGATGTCGACGAGGGCATCAAGCTCAGGCGAACTCACCTCGTACAGTCGTCGGAGCGACTCGTGGCTCGCCCAGAGCGTCTCGCCGATGACTGCCGTGTCGCCCGACTCGAGCGCTGAGACCATTGTCTGAACACGCTCGTTCTCGCCGATGACATGCTCGGCCCGGCGAGCGACAACGGGATCCAGCCGGTGTCGCTCGGCGGAAAGGAGGTCGGCGCTCACGTCGCGCAGCGAACGCACCGAGGGGTCGGCTCGAGCCAGCTCGACGACCGCGGCCTCGCACTGCGCCCGGCGCAGGTTGTACTCGGAGCCGCCGAGTCGCCGAGGAGAGCCGGTATGGCAGATGACGATCGCGATCTCGTCCGGCAGGGCCACCGCTCGCCACTCAAGGGAGCGACAGTCAAGAAGCAATGCGTGACCAGCGATGCCGCAGGCTTCGGCGAATTGGTCCATCAAGCCCGAGTGGACACCGACATACTCGTTCTCCGCCCGTTGGCAGATCCGGGCGAGTCTCAAGGCGTCGATCTCGGTCGCCCGCCGATCGAGCAGCGCCCAAGCCGACACGAGCTCGATCGCCGCCGAGGACGATAGCCCGGCGTTCTCCGGGAGACTCGAGCCGATGACTCCGCGAAGCCCGCCCGTCGGTAGCCCGGCCTCGGTCAGTGCGCTCGCCGTCCCGGCGACATAGTCGAGCCACGTGCCATCGGCGGCTCGCGCATCGTCGAGTTCGAAGGCGCACCGTTCGCCGGTGTCGAGACGGGTCAGCGAGACTCGTCCATCGTCGGCTGGGACGTACGCGATCCGGATCTCACGATCGATCGCCATCGGCAGAACGAGGCCCTGGTTGTAGTCGGTGTGCTCACCGATGAGGTTGACCCGTCCCGGCGCGCGGACGATCCGGATAGCGTCCCGCCCGGCGGCCGAGGGTTCGCGCGCGATCAAAGCCGCAGCGAGGTCCTCGGGTTCGATGGAACTGGTCACCGATGGCCGCCAGCGCGTCCGGCTCGCCGATCCACCGCGGGGATCGGGCGTGCGTCCGCGGCCGTCGTCGGGCTTGCGCGGCCTTGGCACCGAGCCTGGCGGACGAGGATGAATGCCACGCGATCGCCCTTGCTCAATGGTCGGTCGGGAGACCTGCGTCGCGTGACTCCGGCGCTGGCAGCGCCTCGGAGGACCGGTCGATTCGTCCTGCAACCGGATGAGGTTCGCCGGCCGGGGTGGCGTCCAGGGCGTCCGCGTAGTGTCGCTCAGGAAGGTCTCGCAGTCGCTCCGCGGCCTGCTCCGGCGTGAGGTCGCGCTGGGCTTCCGCGAGGAGCTCGTAGCCGACCATGAACTTGCGCACGGTCGTCGAGCGCAAGAGGGGCGGATAGAAGTGGGCGTGGAGCTGCCAGTGGTCTGGAGCGTGGTCGTCGAACGGCGCCTGGTGCCAGCCCATCGAATAGGGAAAGGGGTGCTGGAAGAGGTTGTCGTACCGCGTCAGGAGAGCGATGAGGGCCGCGGCAAGGCTGTCGCGCGTGTCTGACGCAAGGTCCGAAAGCCGGGCCGCGGGCCGCTTCGGAACCATCATCGTCTCGAACGGCCAGGCAGCCCAGAAGGGCACAACGACGAGCCAGTCGTCGTCCTCCACGACGATCCGCGGCCCGCCCGACTCCTGTGTGACGTAGTCCAGGAGCAACCGCTGGCCGGTCCTTGCATAGTGGCTTCGCTGACCCGCATCCTCTCTGGCAGCCTCCCGTGGCATCGCGGAGCCGGCCCAGATCTGACCGTGCGGGTGTGGGTTGGATGCCCCCATTGCAGCACCTCGGTTCTCGAACACTTGGACCCACCGATACGTCGCGCCGAGCTCGGCGGTCTGGTCCGCCCACAGGTCGATGACGTCACGGAGGGCTGCCCGGTCCAGCCGCGCCATCGTCAGGTCGTGGCGAGGGGTGAAGCAGATGACGCGGCACGTCCCGCGCTCGCCCTCCGCGACGAGGAGACCATCCTCGACCCGCTCCGGTCTGGTGTCCGGTCGCAGGGCGGCGAAGTCGTTCGTGAAGACGAACGTCCGCTCGTAGCTCGGGTTCCTGCCCCCGCCGGCTCGTGCATTGCCCGGGCAGAGATAGCAGTCCGGGTCGTAGGCCGGTCGATCCTCCAGGACGGGCGCGAGCTGATCGCCCTGCCAAGGCCGCCTTGTCCGTTCAGCCGACACGAGGACCCACTCGTCGGTGAGTGGGTTGTAGCGTCGGTGCGGCGCCGACAGGACATCGCCGACGGCGGTCTGAGTCATCTAACTCGCCCTCGTGGTTAACTGCTGCGATGGGCCTCACACTCGCAGCCACAAGCCCTTGGTGCCGCTGATGCCAAGCTCCTTGACAACGTCGCACGTGGCTCCGGCGCTCGCGACGGCGGAAGTCAGCTCCGCGATCTGAGAGTCGACCGGGAGTTCGTCGTCCGCCTGATGGGCCGTGGAGTCCCGGACGTAGATGATGCCGTGTTAGCCGGGCGGAAGGTTGATCATGACAGACCGAATCGTAACGGATGCTCGCAGCTACGATGCTCGGTATGGCCAATCATCCCGCGCCTCCGTTGGCTGTCAGTGAGTCCGAAGCTGAAGCTCTCCGGGCGATGGCCCGGGCGGGCACGACCGAGCAGCGCACGGCGCTGCGCGCGAAGATCATCCTGCGGGCGGCCGAGGGGGTCGCCAACGTCGCCATCGCCACCGAACTCGGCGTCTCGGTCCCGACCGTTGGCTTGTGGCGGACCCGTTTCAAGGAACGCGGCCTGGCCGGTCTCGCCGATGGCACCCCGGACCGGCCGGCCGGCGATCTAGGGCCGGGAGATCCGGGAGCGGGTCCTCGCCACGACCCTGACCCCACCGGAGGGAGCGACCCACTGGAGCACCCGCCGCCTGGCCAAGGCGGTCGGGGTCAGCCCGAACACGATCCTGCGGATCTGGCGCGAGGGCCGACTCAAGCCGCACCGGACCGAGACGTTCAAGTTCAGCCGTGATCCCGAGCTGGTGGCGAAGGTGACCGACGTCGTCGGGCTGTACCTTGCCCCGCCCGAACGGGCGGTCGTCCTGTCGGTCGACGAGAAGACCCAGATCCAGGCGCTCGATCGGACCCAGCCGATGCTGCCGATGAAGCCCGGGCAGGTCGAGCGTCACACTCACGACTACAAGCGCAACGGCACGCTCGTGCTCTCGGCCGCCCTCGAGATCGCGACCGGCGAGGTGACGACTCAGACCTCGGCCCGCCACCGCGCCGACGGAGTTCCTCGACTTTCTCAACCTGCTCGTTCGGACGTACCCGCGGAGGGGCTCCACCTCGTCCTCGACAACGTGAGCACCCACAAGACGCCGGAGATCTGCGCTGGCTCGGCCGCCACAAGCGCTTCCACTTCCACTTCACCCCGATGTCCGCGTCCTGGATGAACCAGGTAATGGTTCAGCATCCTGAGCCGCCAAGCGATTCGTCGCGGCTCCTTCGAGAGCGTCCGTGCCCTCGTCGCCGCGATCGAGCGCTTCACCCGGGAATGGGGCGCCTCACCTTTCAAGTGGGTCAAGACCGCCGACGAGATCCTCGCCAAGGCCGTGCGCAAGGCGCAAGCGACTTCGGGCGCGGTTCATCAGTCGAGCCTTCGACTAACTGCGCCCCGCTCGCACCGGTCGATCTTGTCGGTCGCACGCGGGCTTGGCACGAGGCGATCGGATACCTCACCGCCTCCTGGAGGATCAGACGATGACCGGAGCGAGCAGGGAGCTTTCAGGCAAGCGCACGCTCGTTGTCGGGGCGAGCCGTGGGATCGGTGCCGCGATCGCCCACGCATTTGCTGCAGCGGGCGCGCATGTCGTACTCGCGGGCCGCTCTCGGGAGGGCCTCGATGCGGCCGCAAGAAGCATCCAGGCGGGTGGTGGGAACGCGTCGGCGATCATGATCAACCTGCAGGAGGAACGCTCGGTCGACACCGGGTTCGATACGGCCGCCGCCGGACTCGGAGGTCTCGATGTCGTGGTCAACTGCGGCGGGATCAGCCCGATCTACAAGCGCGTCGGCCAGGTAACGGTGGATGAATGGGATCAGATCTTCGCCACCAACGCGCGCGGCGCCTTTCTGGTGGCCCGAGCAGCGGGAAGGCATCTACTGGATCAGGGTTCAGGTGCGCTGCTGTTCATCACCAGCATCTATGAGCAAGTCGGGGGCGAGCGACTCAGCGCCTATGCCGCGTCGAAGGGCGCTGTCCGTCAACTCGCACGATCACTCGCGATCGAGTGGGCTCCCCACGGCGTGCGGGTGAACTGCATCGCCCCGGCCTACGTCGAAACGGCGATGACGGACGGTCTCCGACGGAATGAGCACTTGCGTGACAGCCTTATCGCGAGGATCCCGATCGGCCGCTTCGGGACGCCGGACGAGGTGTCCGGAGCGGCAGTCTATCTTGCGTCGGACGCAGCTGCGTATATAACAGGAACAACCCTATTCATCGACGGCGGCTGGACAGCGCGGTGAGCACGGTCGACCACGCGCTAGCTAGCTAGGTGGGTGCACATCAAGGGCGGCACGTCCGACGCCCTCGAGGTCGTGCTTGCGACGGGAGCCACGCGGCGGCTGCCGCCAATGACCGTGAAGAGAGAGAGAGAGAGAGAGAGAGAGAGAGGGAGGCGTTCCTGCAGCCTTCGTAACCCCGTCGCGGAACGGTCCCGAAGCCGGCGCGCGCTGAGCGAGGGTCCGGCGGCTACCAGCGCTGGTGGACCAGCGGTTTGACGCGTTCCTCGTAGAGGCGGGCGATCCGCTCCATCGCCGCAGGCGGCAGCGGGTCGAGGTCCGCGGCGGCAGCATTCGCGCGGGCCTGCTCGGGCGTCTTTGCTCCTGGGATGGCGGCCGTCACAGCATCGGACATGAGGATCCAACGCAGCGCCATCTGAGCCAGTGTGGCGCCGGTCGGGACGAGCGAGCGCAGCTCGTCGACGACCGCGAGGCCCGTCTCGTAATCGACTCCGGCGAACGTCTCGCCCACGTCGAAGGCCTCGCCGTGCCGGTTGAAGTCGCGGTGGTCCGATCCGTCGAAAACCGTCTCCTTCGTCAGCTTGCCGGTGAGGAGGCCGGATGCGAGGGGAACCCGGGCGAGGACGCCGATGTCGCGACGGGCCGCCTCGGCCAGAAAGCGTTCCGCCGGCCGCTGCCGGACGATGTTGTAGATGATCTGCACCGAGGCGACGCCCGGGAACTCGATGGCCTTGAGCCCCTCCTCGACGCGCTCCACGCTCACGCCGTAGCTGGCGATCGCGCCCGCCGACACGAGGTCATCGAGCGCCGCGAAGATCTCCGGGCGGTAGTAGATGGTCGTCGGGAGGCAGTGGAGCTGCACGAGGTCGAGGCGATCGACGCCCAGGTTGTCGCGGCTCCGGTCGACCCAGCCGCGGAAGGCCTCCGGAGTGTACTGAGCCAGATCCAGAGGCACGCGACGGCCCATCTTCGTCGCGACGAAGAGCGACTCGCCGCTCCGCTCCCGGAGGAACTGCCCGATCAACCGCTCGCTCCGACCGTCCCCGTAGACGTCCGCGGTGTCGAAGAGCGTCACGCGCGCATCGGCGGCCGCGTGGAGTGCACGAAGGCTGTTGGCATCGTCCACGGTGCCCCAGTCGCCGCCGATCGCCCACGCGCCGAAGCCGATCGCGCTAACCATGCGCTGGGTCTTCCCGAGCCTTCGGTACTCCACGTTCGGTTTCCTCCTGGGTAGCGGTCGAAGCAAGGATAGGGCCCGAGCCACGGTTGCATCCGAAGCGCGCCACCAACCCGATCGTTCAGGCTCCTGACGCCATCGCGGACAGCACTTGCGGCGCTCAGAGTGGCGGCGCCTGATCGATCGAAGGCTGGAAGCCCGTGCTGGTGGGTGTTCGACCGGTCACCGCGGCCAGCGTGAGTGCACCGAGGAGCAGAACTGCCTCGACCAGGCCACCACCCGTCGTCAGCACGCCGCTGTCGAATCCGCTCGCGAAGGCCTGGCCGCCGGGGACGAGGACGGCCTGACCGCCGCACGGGATCACGGTGTACGTCGGATCGGTGGGAGAACCCGTCGCCTGCCAGCAGCGCCCTTCCGTCATGACGAGGAGAGCGATGGCCGCGCTCACGACGAGCAGCACGGCTGCCGTGGCGATGACCGCTTCTGAGCGGTGTCGCGTGGGCAGGGCTTGGATTCGCGACCCGAGCAGGATCAGCAGGACACCAGGAACCGCGAACTCGATCGTGGCGACCGACAAGATCGTGCCGACGAGGCAGAGCACGCCCGCCGCAACGACGATCGCCGGCCGGCGCTGCAACGCCCCGATGATCGCGAGGAGTCCCATCGTTGCGTAGACAGCAGGGATCGCGAGTGCGCGCGGCACGTCCTCGGGCGGGCGCAAGTCGCGAGGCTGGTATTGGATGAAGACGCCAAGCGCGACCGCCAGCCCGAGAACCACGACGCCCACCATCACGGCGAGTCTCCGCGCCTGGTCACGCCCGCCGGTGGTGCTCATGCGCCGAGTATGGCGGGCACTGCTTCGCGAGGGTCTGTCGACACCATGGCTCAGCCCGGGAACGACTCGAGCGGCACGTCCCAGTGCCCATCCAGGATGGTGAAGCGCCGTCGCTCATCCTCGCGGTAGCGGGCCTGGTCGGGGAAGAGCCGCTCGATGATCTCCTTGTCGGAGTGCTCTTCCATCGCCGCCCAGTCGCGGTAGACGATCGTGACCATCACGTCCCAGTCGGCCCGGCCGTCGCCGTGGAAGCGCGGCACCTGGACCCGAACGTCGAGCATCCGACCGCTCTTCACCTGCTCGTGGAGGACGGGCAGATGGTTGCGGGTGAAGAGCTCCAGGAATTCGTCGTGGTGCCCCCACTTCGTCCGGTAGAAGTAGACGACCTCGACTGGTCGATCGGCCATCGGATGTCTCCTGTCCTCGAGGGTGGGCTGTCCCCCGCTCATTGTCCCCGCGTGCGCGTGTTCGGGGCGCCTCCTCAGGACACGCGCCGGACCTCGTAGCCGCCGCTCTCAGTTCGGCGGACCTCGTAGGCTGGCTGGTCGTAGACAGTCGGTCCGCGCCGCCGGCGGCCGTCAGCGAGCTGGAAACGCGAGCCGTGCCAAGGGCACTCGACGCAGCCGTCGACGATCGTCCCCCCGCTCAGCGGTCCGCCCGCGTGGGCGCACTGGTCGTGGAGGGCATGGATCGCCTCGCCCTGCCGGACCAGAACGAGGCTCTGGATGCCGACCTTCGCCTTGACCGGCGTCCCTTCGGGGATCTCGCCGATCTCGAGTGGCTGCCACGTTGCCCCGGCCGGGCGCCAGGCGTGGCGGTCGACCATGTTGCCGAGGGCATAGGCGACGTCGCCCCCGACGAACGCGCCTCCGGCCAGGACGAGGTAGGCGACGATCGACAGTACCACCGGCATCGTCCGGTCCGGTGCCCCACCGGCGCGGAGCACGAGCGAGGCGAGGTAGAGGACCAGCGCCGCGACCATCAGGGCGCTGTGGACGGTGGCCCGTACCCGGGCCTTGCCGTCGGTGACCGAGTAGTCGGCGTACCCGGCGGCCGCGGCCGCGAACATCGTCAACACTCCGAAGACGAGCGCGACGTCGGCCGCGACCTGCTGCCCCAGCAGGTCGAAGACGATGACCAGCGTCAGCGCCCCAATCGGGACGTCGGTCAGCACCGAGTGGAGCGGGTGCCCGAGCCATGTCCCGTTGAGCAGGTCGCGGAGAGGCAGGATCCGCCCGAAGATCGCGCCGACGACCCCATGGACCCGGTCGCCGAGCGGCTTGGCCCAGCGCTCCTGGGCATCGATGGCGCGGGTGAGGACGCGAGCGAACATCGGACGGCACCTCCAAGGGCGTGAGGTGCTCGATGGTACGCTCGCGCTGTCGCCGGTACACAGCAGCGATCACGGTCTCGGCCGCGCCGTGCGGCACCCGCCAGGCCTGGGGGCGCCTGCCCTGCGGCAGCATGGCCGGTGCGGCCCGGGCGCCTACTCCAAGTAGTCCTTGAGCTTGCGGCTGCGGGACGGGTGGCGCAGCTTGCGCAGGGCCTTGGCCTCGATCTGGCGGATCCGCTCGCGGGTGACGTTGAACTCCTTGCCCACTTCCTCCAGCGTCCGGGCCCGCCCGTCCTCCAGGCCGAAGCGCAGCTGGAGCACTCGGCGCTCGCGACCGGTCAACGAGTCGAGCACGGCCGCCACCTGCTCCTTGAGCAGCTGGTGCGAGGCCGCCTCGGCCGGGGCCAGCGCGCCGCGGTCCTCGATGAAGTCGCCCAGATGCGCGTCCCCTTCTGCGCCGATCGGCGTCTCCAGCGAGACCGGCTCCTGGCGGACCTTGATGATCTCGCGGACCTTCTCCGGGGTGACCACGACCTCCTGGCCCTTCGACATCGCCTCGGCGATCTCCTCCACCGTCGGCTCGCGGCCCAGCTCCTGGAGGAGAGAGCGCGAGACGCGGATGAGGCGGTTGATCGTCTCGATCATGTGGACGGGGATGCGGATGGTGCGGGCCTGGTCGGCGATCGCTCGAGTGATCGCCTGGCGGATCCACCAGTGGGCATAGGTGGAGAACTTGTAGCCCCGCTCGTAGTCGAACTTCTCGACCGCCCGGATCAGGCCGATGTTCCCCTCCTGGATGAGGGCCAGGAAGCTCATCCCGCGGCCGATGTACTTCTTGGCGATCGACACGACGAGCCGGAGATTGGCCAATGTCAGCTGCTCGCGGGCATCCCGACCGATCCGGACGAGCTCGCCCTTGCGGTGGGTCAGTTTGGTGCTGAGCGGCACCTCCGGGTCGTAGCCCATCCGATTGAGCAGATCCGCGTCGTGCCCGGAGAGGATCCAGCGCTCGAGGGCCGGGAATACGACCTCATCGCGTGTCCAGTCGTAGAGGGCCCGCAGGCCGATGTTGTCGCGCGAGTCGAGATCGCCGTTGTGGACCGCGAAGTAGGCGAAATCCAGCAGCGTCAGGAAGGCATCCGGCGTCAGCGCCCTGTTGTAGGCCGTGACGAGGTGGCGAGCCTCCCTGAGGAGCGCCTTCGTCCCTTCGGACAGGACGTCCTTGGCGGCCCGGACCAGGTGGAAGTCCGGGGTCGGCACGAGGAGATCCGCGGCGGCCTCGTCGGAGACCGCGTCACGGACCATCTTGTGGGCCTCGGGGCCGAACGGCAGGCGGTGCTGCGGCTTGGCGGTCCGGGTCTTGCGCTCGGTGTCGTGGGTCGTCCACTCGTGGAGCGAGACGATGCCCTTGCCGGGCGCCTCCACCAGCTGCTCACCGAGCTCGATCGCCTTGGCCAGGACGACCTCCTCCTCGGCCGTCAGGAGGGCGACCCTGCCGATCTCCTTGAGGTACATCCGGACCGGGTCGTCGATCCCGATCATGTCCGCGGAGAGCGCCTCGAGCTCCTCGGCGGTCGGCTCCTCGCGCTCCTTCGCGTCGAGCTTGGCCTCCTCGAGGTCGGCCTTGTGTCGACCGGCACTGCCGACGGCGAGGACGTCCTCGAGGAGCTGCTGGTCGCGGGGATCCTGGGTCATCGTGGTCCTCCGGCGGATCGGGCGAGGAGACGCATCGGCCCGCAGCCGATGGCATCTCGACGGTCGGCCCGTCCGCAACGAAACGAGAGCAACGCCCGTCCACGGTATACCTTCAAGCAGGACATCCAGCTAACACGCATGCCGGGTGGCAGCTCGTGTCGCCGGTCCTGGCATGCGCCGGTGTGACGGTCGTGCAGGCGCACCGAAAGGCAGCCACTGCGGCGCACGGGCCAGCGGCTCGGGAAGCGCCAGCCCGCCGCGGGCTCGCTGTGCGGCCTATTCCTGCCGATTGAAGGCGACGATGGCGCCGCCGAGCAGGATCGCGCTCAGTCCGCCGACCATGATGACCTCCTCGACGATGGTCATGGTGTGCCCGAACACCGCGACGCCCAAGCCCGCGTTGCTGCCGATGAAGAGCTGGCGGATCGCGTCGACGCCGTAGGTCAGCGGATTGACCTTCGAGATGACCTCCATCCACGGCGGAACGGAATTCACCGGGAAGAACACGCCGGCCAGGAAGATCAGCGGGAAGATCAGGATCTGGATGAGGACCTGGAAGCCCTGCTGACTGGTCATGAACGAGGCGATCAGGATCCCCAGGCCGGACAGGCCCAGCGAGAGGATCACGACGATCGGGATGAGCTGGACCACCAGGCCAAGGCTGAGCGAGACGCCCAGGAACGGCGCCAGCACCAGCATGATCAGCGCTTGGAGGAGGGCGACCATGGTCGCTCCGATCGCCTTGCCCAGCACGATCCCGGTCCGGCCGATCGGCGCGACGAGGATCTCCTTGAGGAAGCCGAACTCGCGATCCCAGACCACCGAGATGCCGGCGAACAACGAGCTCGTCAGCACGGTCATCGCGATGATGCCAGGATACATGAACTGGATGAAGTTGACGCCGCGGGCGAGCTGGCCGATCACGTTGGAGAAGCCAGCTCCGAAGATCACCAGGAACAGGAGCGGCATCGCGAAGCTCGACAGCATGCGCGAGCGTTCGCTCACGAAGCGCAGGATCTCGCGATAGGCGACGACCCAGGTTCCGCGCCAGATCTCGGCCATCAGCGGAACTCCTCGACTGCTGCGCTCATGCTGCTCAGTGGCCCATCCGCCGCGCACCGTGGAGCAGCATCTCCTTGGCATCGAGCTCCGAGTCCCGGATCTCGCGGCCGGTGAGCGTGAGGAAGACGTCGTCCAGCGTCGGGCGCTGCAGGCTGACCGACAGGAGATGCTCCGGAAACGTCCGGACGAACTCCGGCAGGAACGTGTCGCCTGAGGTGACGTGGAAGCGCACCGTCCCGTTCTGGATGCTCGGCTCCACGTGGTAGCGGGCCCTGACCTCGGCCGCCGCCTTCTCGTTGTCGGCGGTGGAGAACATGATCAGATCGCCTCCAACCGCGCCTTTGAGGCCATCCGGCGTATCGAGCGCGATGATCGTGCCACGGTCGATGATCGCGATCCGGCCGCAGTTCTCGGCCTCGTCGAGGTACTGGGTCGTGAGGAAGATCGTCAGGTTCTCCTGGTCGCGCAGCCGGAGCAGGTAGTCCCAGATGTGGCGCCGCGTCTGCGGGTCCAGCCCGAGCGTCGGCTCGTCGAGGAAGAGGACACGCGGGTGGTGGAGCAGGCCGCGCGCGATCTCGAGCCGCCGCTTCATCCCGCCCGAGAAGGTCCGGACGCTGCCCTTGCGGCGGTCCCACAGCTCGACCATCGTGAGCAGCTCGCGGATGCGCGGTTCCCGGACGTCCGAGGGGACGTTGTAGGCGTAGGCGTGGAACCGAAGGTTCTGCTCGGCGCTCAGGTACTCATCCACGGTCGGCTGCTGGAAGACGAGCCCGATCGAGCGGCGGACCTCGCTGCGCTGATGGACGACGTCGAAGCCGTTGACGCTCGCGGTGCCACTCGTCGGGCGGAGCAGGGTGCACAGCATGTTGATCGTCGTGGTCTTGCCGGCTCCGTTCGGCCCCAGGAAGCCGAACATCTCGCCCTCGGCGACCTCGAAGGAGACGCCCTTGACGGCCTGAAGCTGTCCGAAGTTCCTGGACAGGCTCCGGACCTCGATCATGTTCATGTCCTGAGTTCCTCGTAGCCGCGGACCATGTCCTCGAGCGCGGCGAGGAGTGCTTCCCGGCCGGTCGGGCTCATCCGCTCGGTCAGTTCGCGCAACCGCCGCCGGCCGCGTGCCTCGTGCTGGTCGCGCACCGATCGCCCGCGTTCATTCAGCTCGACGAGCTTGCGGCGACGATCGGCGGCATCCTCGCGCCGCGTCACGAGCCCGAGACGTGCCATGCGGTCGATCACGGCCGACGCACTCGCAGGGCTGATGCCGAACACCGACCCGATGTCACTGACGCTGATCGGCTGGCGGCGCGCGATGAGGCTCAACACCCGCAGCTGCAGCTTCGTCAGGTCGTCGCTCCAGTCGGCGGGCGTCTCGCCGATCAACTCCTGGAGCTGGCGTGCGACCACTTCGAACCGGTCGGCGGTTGCCGCTGCATCGGCGTCCGGCGTCGCACCCCCCTTGGGTCCATCGCCTTGATTCAATGGCATGCTGATAGTCTCTATTGCATTGAAGAACAAGGCAAGCGTGAAGATCGGTGCGTCGTCGGCAGCCGTAGTTCGCGTTCGCTCGTGGCTTCAACCGTCGCAGATCGCCGGCGTGGGATCGGGAACCACCCGAGCCGCGGCGACGCTGCCGGGGTCGCGGGTACCCTTCCCCTCGATGCGCTCGCGACGTTCCCCTCCGTCCCGCCCGACCGCCTGGTTCGTCTCGCTCGGCGGCGGCCTCGACCGCCGGTTCGCTCTCCTCGTCGCGGCGATGTTCACCGGCTTCGTCGGGATCGGGGCGATCCTGCCGGCGCTGCCGCTCCACGTAACCGGCGACCTCGGCGCCGGGGACATCGAGCTCGGAGTCGTCATCGGCGCGTTCTCGATCGCGGCACTCGCGACCCGCCTCATCTCCGGGCGGTTCGTCGACCAGAGAGGCCCGCGGCTGGCCCTCCAGGTCGGGCTCGCCGTGTGCTCGATCGGCGGCTTCCTGTTCCTCGTCCCGGCCGGCCTCCCGGGCGTCGTCGTCGCGCGGCTCGTCCAGGGCTTCGGCGACGCGTTCCTGTTCACGGCCGGCGCGGCCTGGACGATCGATCTCGCTCCGTCCGACCGCCGCGCGCAGGCGCTGGGCCTCCTGGCGCTCGGGATCTGGGGCGGGCTCGCGCTCGGGCCGGCCGTCGGGACGGTTCTCGGCGGGTATGCCGCGACCGCGCTGTTCGTCGGCCTGATGCCGATTCCCGTGGTCGTCGCGCTCGGTCGCCCGCGGGGCCGGCGGGCGGATCGCGCGGGATCGCCGGGGGAACGGCCCCGACCCCGGCTCCTCCCGCGGGAGGCGCTTCGGCCGGGGATCGCGCTGGGCCTGGTCAACGTGGGGTATGCCACGCTCGCCGGGTTCCTCGTGCTGCGGCTCGCCGAGACCGGGGGCGGCGGCAGCGCCGCGTTCGGGGCGTTCGCGGCCGCGGTTCTCGTCGCCCGGATCCTCCTGCCCACGCTCGTCGACCGACGCGGACCGGCCTTCGGAATGATCCTCGGAACGACGGTCTTCGCGAGCGGGCTGGTGCTGGTCGCCGTCGCGCCGAGCCCCACGATGGGGGTGGCGGCGGCGGCGCTGTGCGGGCTCGGCTATGCGCTGCCGTGGCCGTCGATCGCGACCTTCACGCTGTCCCGCGTCGGCGAGCACGAGCGGGGGAGCGCTCTCGGCGTGCTGACGCTGTGCTACGACGCGGCGGTCTTCGTCGGCGCGATCGGCGCGGGTGTGGTGGCCCACGCGGCCGGCTACCCGGAGGTGTTCTGGCTCGCCGCCGGAGCGGTGGCCGCAGCCGCGGTCGTCGTGCTGCCGGTCATGCTGCGGGAGCGGCGAGCCGGCGAGCCGACCCTCTCCCCGACGATCGCCGAGGTCGGCCTCACCGAGCCCTGACCGAGCCCTGAGCGAGCCCTGACCGAGCCCTGAGCCTCGCGGACCTGGGCTTTGCGCCACGCGCACGAACGTGACCGCTTCAACCGTCCGCGCGTCGGATCCTTGCGTCACGAGCCTGTGAATCAATCCGGCCCGGGGGGATTCCCAAACCGAAGCGTCGCAGCTACGATTCCGGCATGGACGACACCCTCTTCGAGCTCCCGCCCACCGAGCCGAACGAGCGAGCCCCGGAGGCCCGGGGGGCGCCGCGGCTCCAGCGCCCGAACCGGAGCCAGCTCGAACTGCGCTCGGTTGATCTCGACGCCCTCCTGCCGAGCGACCATCGGGCACGCCTGGTCTGGGAGTTCGTGGCCGGACTCGATCTGGCGCCGCTGTATGACCGGATCCGGGCGACCGAGGGTCACCCCGGCCGGCCGCCGATCGACCCCGCGATCCTGACTGCGCTCTGGCTGTACGCCACGCTCGAGGGGGTCGGCAGCGCCCGAGCGCTCGATCGGCTGTGCACCGAGCACGACGCGTACCGCTGGCTCGCTGGCGGGGTCTCGGTCAACTACCACACCCTCGCCGCGTTCCGGGTGGACCACGGCGAGCTGTTCGACCGGCTGCTGACCGAGAGCGTCGCGGCGCTCATCGCCGAAGGGCTCGTCAGCCTGGTCCGGGTCGCCCAGGACGGCGTCCGGGTGCGGGCCTCGGCCGGGGGCGGCTCGTTCCGCCGGGCCGACGCGCTCGGCCGGGCCCTGGTCGAGGCCGAGACCCAGGTGGCCGCCCTGCGGGCCGAGCTCGAGGACGATCCGGGCGCCACCAGCCGGCGGGTCGCCGCCGCCCGCGAGCGGGCCGCGACCGAGCGCGTCGAGCGAGTCCGCCGGGCCCTCGCGAAGCTGCCCGCCCTCGATGCCCGCAAGGCCAAGCCCACGTATCGAGGGCCCAAGACGGCACCCCGGGTCTCGACCACCGATCCCGACGCGCCGTTCATGAAGATGTCCGACGGCGGCTTCCGGCCCGCCTACAACGGCCAGCTCGCGACCGACACGAAGAGCCAGATCATCGTCGGGCTCGACCTCGCCCCGACGACCGATCCCGAACAGCTCGGCCCGATGGTCGACCAGCTCGCTCGACGCTACGGGCGCGCGCCCGCCGAGCACTCGTCGACGGCGGCTATCGGAACCTGCCCGAGCTCACCCGGCTCGCCGCACCCGACTGCGGCACGACCCTCTACATGCCGGTCCCTCGACCGCGCAACCCGGCCCGCGATCCCCACCTGCCCCGCTACCGCGACACCCCCGCGGTCATCGCCTGGCGGGCCCGGATGGGCACCCCGGCGGCGAAGGAGATCTACCGCGAGCGGGCTTCGAGCGCCGAGTGCGTGAACGCGATCGCCCGCAACCGGGGCCTGCGGGCGTTCGGGGTGCGCGGCCTCGCGAAGGCCCGGGCCGTCCTGGTCTGGTTCGCCCTGGCCCACTGTGATCACCCTCCGGGCGGCCGCTCAGGCGAGCTGACCCCTCCGAGGAGCCCACGCGGGCCTCCCTCGGGGCTCCCTCGGGGCTGCTCTGGCCCCCGCCCACATCCTCAATCGCGCCCCCGCGACGGCCCTTGCCCGGACCAGGCTCCCGCTCGGTCTGGCGATCTCCTCACGAGGGCCGAAACCCGTTTGGTTCACGGCCTCCTACGCGCACGGAACGTCACCAACGTTGCGTCACCCGCATGATTCCGACCGTTTCGGCGTCGTGGAGGTCGCGCTCATTCGTCACGCGCAAACCAGCGGCCCCGCGGCCGGACCGGGGTGCGTCGGCTGCGGCCGTCGTGTCCGCTGCGGCTCAGTCCGCCGGGCCGTCTCCCGATCCGGGCCGGAGCGAGCCGACGAGCAACGCGACGCCGATGAGGACGAGGACGGCCGGCCAGAACGCGCCCAGCTCGAGGTCCGGAACGAGCGTCTGGAGCAGGAAGTACCCGCCGATGACGACCAGGACGAGCCCGGCGATCGCCGTCCCGATGCCGCTCCGCTCACGACGCGGTGGGCGTCGCGGCATGGACCACGGCGGGGGACCCGGCGGGCCCCCGGGCGTCCAGGCGCCGGACGGCGGGCCGCCCTGCGGCGGTGTTGCGCCCTGCTCGGGCCCAGCGAACGCCGCGCCAGCCGCCCCGCCGGCTGCCGGCCCGCCCGCCGCGCCCTGCTCGCTCTCGGCGAACGCCCCACCCGGCTCGCCCGCGGACGCCGGACCGGCACCGCTGCCGGCCGGGCCCCAGCCGGGCACCGCACCCGGCCCCGGGGCGCCACTCCAGGCGGCCCAACGGTCGAGGCCCGCCGGCGCCTCGGGCACGACGAAGGCCATGACGACGTACAGGAGGAAGAACAGGCCGCCGCTCAGGAACACGAGGATGACCCAGCCGATCCTGACCAGCGACGGATCGATGTCGAATTCGCTCGGCGACCCCGCCGGCGACCCCCGCGAAGACCCGCTCGTCGCGCGAGCGGAACAGCCGATCGTTCACCTGCAGCCACCTTCCGGGTCGAGCTCCATCCGCCCGACGTTCGCCGTGGCGGACAGCTCGATCTTCGTCGTCGCCGTGTCGAAGCCCGGCGTCGTCCAGGTCGAGCCGCTCTTCGTCAGGCCCCGCTCGCCGAAGTTGTTCGAGGCCAGGAAGTTGTCGTTCGTCGAGATCCGCAGCCCGGCTCCCGCCGGCAGACAGAACCCGAACGAGCCGGCGTTGACCGTGAACGAGCCCGAGAAGCTCGCGGCCGGCAGGGCGATCCGCATCGAGCCGGCGTTGAGCGTGGAGCTCATCGAGCCGACCGTCGCGCCGCTCAGGTCGGCCGTCACGCTTCCGGCATTCGTCGTCATCGAGACGGACGACAGGCGGGCGCCGGCGAGGTCGTAGCGGGCGCTGCCGGCGTTCACCGTCGCGCTCAGGGCAAGCGTCGGATCGGTCGGCAGGGTGAGAGCCCAGGTCTCCCGCCCGCCGGCCGGACCGAACGGGGCGGACCACGCGCGGCGGGCCTGGCGGACCTCGAGCCGGTCCGGCCTCGCCTCGACGGCCGGGACCCTGCCGTCCGGAGCCGTCCCCGACAGCGTCCAGCCGCCGCCCGGCGCGGTCCCGACGGTGACCTCCGCGCAGTTGACCTCGAGCGAGACGGACGCGGTCGAGGTGACCGTCCCGGTCTGGGTCGCGAAGGGCGTGGTCGCCGCGCCCGGGCCGCAAGCGAATCCGAAGTCGCCCGTGCCGCCACCCGCCAGGAGTCCGCCAAGCATCAGCCCGAACGTCGCGGCGACGAGAAGCCCGCCCGCGAACGCGACCGGCGTCCGCCGCAGGACGAGGCCGATCCCCGAGCCGACCAGGAGGAGCGGCCAGAGCCGCCACCAGCCGGTGACGGCGTCGGCCTCGGTCCAGCGGAGCTGGACGGCGAGCGGGACGAGCCCGAGCAGGATGAAGAACACGCCCCAGTTCAGGAAGCGACGATCGACGTGCACGCTCAACCTCCCCTCGCCTTCGGGGTGCCCCGACGCCGAGCGCATGGTAGCCTCGGCACGACCGCGGCGCCCGGGCCGGAAGACCCGTTTCGCCGGTCACTACGGGGAAGCCGAGACTCGACGGGGAGGTCGACATGCGACTGAGCGAGTGGCGCGCGGCGGCGCCGCACCGCGATTTCCTGACGGCCAAGGTGGAGGCCGCGATCCGTCCCGTCCTGGGTGGCTTCGGGGCCGACGCGGATCCCGAGTGCTGGGTCCTGTGGGGTGACGACCCGCAGATTCGCTGGTTCCTGATGGTGCCCACGCCGGAGGGTATGGCGGAGATCGGCGTCCGGTTGAACGTCCCGCAGGAGGGACCGCGCGCCTCGGGCAAGCTCGTCCGCTGGAGCCGGGTCCAGGTCGGCGACTTCCAGATCGAGACGCACGGCGGCCACCGGCTCCTGAGCTTCCAGATCGAGAGCCAGGTCTTCCGCGCCGTCGATGCCGAGTGCGACGCGATGTCCGCCTTCATCCGCAGGGTCTTCGCGGCGATCGACGGCCGGCCGTTCCCCGAACTCACGCCGACTCGGACCGCTGCCAAGCGTGCCGCGACCCCTCGGTCGACCACCACCCGCACCCCGGCTCGCCGGACGACGTGAGGCGACCGGGCGAGCCGTTCGCGGCGGTCATCTTCGACCTCGACGGGGTCCTCGTCGACGCCGAGATCTGGTGGGACGAGGTCCGGATCGAGTTCGCCCGTCGACACGGCCGGACCTGGACCGAAGCGGACCGCGCCGCGATCATGGGCGCCAACTCGGTCGGCTGGTCGACGACCATGCGCGAGCGCCTGGGCCTGCACGAGCTCGCTCGCGAGGCGGTCGAGGACGAGGTCGTCACCGCGATGGAGGAGCGCTACCGGGCCGCCGGCGCGCCCCGGATCGAGGGCGCGGTCGAGGCCGTCCGGCGGGTGTCGGAGGACCTCCCGGTCGCAGTCGCCTCGTCGGCGCCGATGTCGATCATCCGGGCGGCGGTCAGTTCGCTCGGGATCGCCGGGCTGTTCGGGGCGATCGTCTCGTCCGATGAGGTCACGGCCGGAAAACCGGCCCCCGACGTCTACCTCCTCGCGGCGGAGCGGCTCGGCGTGGACCCCGCGGCGTGCCTCGTCGTGGAGGACTCGCTCAACGGGGTGCTCGCTGGACGGGCGGCAGGAATGGTCGTCGCACTCGTGCCGAACCGGGCGATCCCGCCGGCGCCGGGGGCGCGAGAGGGGGCCTCGATCGTCCTCGACCTGATCGACCAGGTCGATCCGCGGCGGCTCGCCGGCCTCGTCTGACGGGGCTCCCGGGCGGGTCCGCGGGGTGACGGCGCGCCATGTGCTCCATGCCATACTCCGGCCGTGATCGTCAACAAGACAGCCAGCCCGCATCCCGCAGCGGAGGCCCACCTGCCCGGCCCGGCGATCCATCCGATTCGCCGGACGATCCGCTACGGCATCGCGCGGCTCGCCGCCTCGGTCATCGTCCGGGTCCTGTTCCGGGTCCGCGTCGAAGGTCGCGAGCGGCTGTCCGCCGGACCGTCGCTGGTCTGCTTCAGCCATCAGAGCTGGATCGACCCGTTCGTCCTCCTGGCGGTGATGCCGTGGCGCCCTCGCCTCTACTTCTTCGGGCCGAGAGAGGAGGACATGACCGTGGGCGGGCGGAACCGGCTGATGGCCTGGACCGGGACCCCGGTACCGTACAAGCCGGGCAAGAACGATCTCCTCGAGGCGACGCGCCGGGTGAAGGCGATCTTCGACGCCGGCGGCGTCCTGGCCATCGCCGGCGAGGGAACGATCCACGCCGGGGAGGGGGAGCTCCTGCCGCTCAACGAGGGTGCGGCGTTCTTCGCCATCCGCTCCGGTGTTCCGATCGTCCCGGTCGCCATCAACGGAACCAGCTGGCTCGCCTTCGGGAGACGGATCCGGGTCAGGATCGGAGAGCCGATCCCGACCGCCGGCAGGCCGACCCGGGAGGCGGTCACCGCCCTGACCGACCACACCTGGGCAACCCTGCGCGAGCTCTGCCAGGGCTACCCCGATCCCGTCCCGCCGGTACCCGGCAGCCCCTGGGCCCGGCTCACCGAGGCGTTCAACGAGTGGCCCGAGGGCAGGCGCCCGCCGGGGCCACCGACCCGCGGCTGAACCTGCGATACTTCGCGCCGATCGAACGAGTCGAGGAGGACCAGTGGGAGCGACGGGACTCGCCGCGAACCCGACCGAGTATCGGGAGCGGCTCCGGGAGCAGGACGACGCCCAGATCGACGCCTGGGCCTCTGAGCTCATGCGGGACACAGCAACCAGGCGTGGCGTCCTGCGCGTCCTCGCCGACCTGCGCACCGCGGCCCGGCTCGACGATCGGTCGCTCGAGCGGGTGTACGCGGCCGGCGGCGGTCCGCCAGCGACCCTCGGCCGAGATGCCGGGGGCCGGGTGATCGTCCCCGCGATCGCCCTCCACTGTCTCGTGGCCGGGATCCGGCGTGAGACGCCTGACGGTCGCGAGCGCCTCATCGAGTACCTGGTCGAGAGCTTCGAGGAGCTCGTCTACGTCTGACCCGGCGCCGGGTCCGCCCGACGTTCGTCTCCCGGCCGAGCGGCCGGGCCTCGCCGCCCGCCTCTCCGGCCTCGCCGCCCGCCTCTCCGGCCTCGCCCGGCTCGGACATCCGTTCCCGTCGCTCCTCGATGGGGTCGTCACCGGGCTGCTGGCCGGGCTCGCCGGCGCGGATTCGGCCCGTGCCGCTCTCCTCGGAGGGGCGATGGTCGCGCTGCAGGTGTCCATCGGCGCGCTCAACGACCTCGTGGACGTGGAACGGGACCGTGGCCGGAAGTCGCGCAAGCCGATCCCGGCCGGCCTGGTGGGGCGGGGGAGCGCCCGGATCATCGTCGGCGTCGGGCTCCTCCTCGGGCTCGCCCTGTCGGCTTCGGTCGGCGTCGCGACGCTCGTGGTGGCCATCGGCGGGACGGCCGCGGGCTACCTCTACGACCTCCGCCTGAAGGCGACCCCGTGGGCCTGGCTGCCGTTCGCCGTCGGGATCCCGCTCCTGCCGGTCTTCGCCTGGGTCGGTGCCACTGGCCGGATCCCTCCCGCCTTCGCCCTCCTCATCCCGCTGGCGGTCGCGGCGGGCGCGGGGATCGCCCTGGCCAACGGCCTGGCCGACGTGGAGCGGGACCGGGCGGCCGGGCTCGACACGCCAGCGATCCGCCTGGGACCTGACCGCGCCTGGCGGATCGCGGCCGGGCTCCAGGCGGCGGTGGTGCTCGGGACGGTCGGATCGCTGGTCGTCGCCGGCGCCTCCGCGGTCGCGTTCGCGGTGACGGCCGGTGGGGTCGGGCTGGCCCTGCTGGGCGCCGTCCTCGGCCGGGCTGCCGATCCCCGATTTCGGGAGCGGGGCTGGGAGACCGGGGCGGTGGGTCTCGGGCTGCTGGCGGCCGGGTGGGCGATCGGCCTTGCCGGGCGCGGCCTCCTCTAGGAGGGGTCCCGCCACGACCTTGGGACCATCGGCCGGCCGGCGGACCCCTAACGCGACGCGGGATGGCTCGTTTGGTAGGATACGCACGACCCAAGGAGGTACTCGATCTGATGATCCAATTCCGCAGCATCCTCATCGCTCTCGTCGCCCTCGCCCTGTCGGCGGGCGCCGTGTTCGCCGTAGGTCAGATGTCCACGGCTTCTAAATCCGGCCTGAAGACCGCCTCGGAGGCCGCCGACAAGACCGTCCCGGTCCGCACCGCCGAGGAAGACGTGGCCGACACGGATGAGGACGTCGAGGCCGACACGGATGAGGACGTCGAGGCCGACACGGATGAGGACGCCGACGCGGCGACCCATCCGGACAACCACGGCAAGCTCGTCTCGGAAGCCGCCCATCTCGACACCCTTCCGCCTGGCTTCGACAACCGCGGGGCGTATGTCTCGTCGATCGCGAAGCAGAATCACGGGCAGGTCACGGCCACCGAGAAGAAGGCCGGCCACGGCAAGCCGGACGACGCGGGCAAGCCCACCAACTGATCCGAGATCACCCCTCGCTGCCAGAGGCGCGCCAAGCCGCGCCGACCACCCGAGAATCGAGAAGCCGGCGCTCCTGTGGCGCCGGCTTCGTCGTGTTCGGGGTGGCTGCCCGGGCGGGTCGCCCGGGCCCCGGTCAGTCGAGCTCGCCGCTCCGGACGAGGGCGATCGCGTTCTCCAGGCGGAGCTTCGCGATCGTCAGGTACTTGGCCAGGTTCGCCCGGTCGACCTGGCCGATCGAGCCCAGGACGTCCGGCGCCCGGAGGACGTCGACGAGACCCTCGATCGCCTCGGCGAAGTGCTGCTTCGCGGTGACGAGACTGTCCTCGCGGATGATTGGCGGAGCCGACGGCCGGGGCGTGCCGGTCCAGGCCGTCTCGGCTTCGGTCGCGAGCTGGTCCGAGCGGGCGGCGCCGGTCCGGTAGACCGTCGTGCCCTCCACTCCGTCCGGCCCGGCAGCGCCGTCGGCCACGGCCTCGCCGCGCCGGGGCCGCCGCCGGCCCTCGATCCGCTCGCGGAGCTTGACCAGGGTGAGCTCGCCCCGGCCGACCTGCTCGGCGAGGCGCCGGCGCTTCCGCGGGTCGTCCACCTTGAGCAGCTCGTAGGCGTGGGAGATCGTGTCTTTGCGCACGGACACCAGGGCCTGGATCTCGGGCGGCGCGCCGGCGAGACGAAGCCGGTTCTCCAGGTAGCCCTTATCCTTGCCCAGCTTCTGGGCGAGCCTGCGGATGCTGTAGCCGTGGTCCCGGATCATCCGGTCGTACATCACCGCTTCCTCGAGCGGTGAGAGGTCCTCGCGCTGGAGGTTCTCGATGATCGCAATCTCGAGTGCCGTGTCGTCGTCGAGCTCCTCGATCATCGCCGGAATCGTCGCGAGGCCGGCCGCGGTCGCGGCGCGCCAGCGGCGTTCGCCGGCGACGAGCTGGTAGTGGTTCGGCGCGCCGAACGGGCGGACGAGGATTGGCTGGAGGATGCCGTGCTCTCGAACCGACGCGGTCAGCTCGTCGAGCGCTTCCTGCTCGAAGACGGTCCGCGGCTGGTTCGGGTTCGCGACGATCCGCTCGAGGGGGACGTGGCGGACGCCGACGGCCTTCGTTGCGCCGTCGGCGGAAAGGAGGCTGAGGATGGACGGTCCGAGCTCACGCTCCTCGGACAGGCGCCGCGCGGCGGTCGCACGGAAGTCGGGTCTAGCCAAGGTCGATGACCTCCCGGGCGAGTTCGCGGTAGGTGCGGGCCGCCTCGGAGCTGCCAGCGTAGGTCGTGATCGGCCGGCCGGTCAGCGGCGCCTCGCCGAGCTTGACGGTGTTGCGGACGATGCTGTTGAAGACATGATGGTCGCCCAGCTCGCGCAGCTCGTCGAGCATTTCGCGTCCGAGGATCGTCCGGCCGTCGTAGAACGTCGGGAGGAGCCCCAGGACGCGGAGATCGCGATTGAGCTTCGCCCGGATCGTGTTGATCACCTTCACCAGCGCCGTCAGGCCCTTGAGCGCGTAGTACTGGGTCTGGACCGGGATGATCACGTTTTGTGCCGCGACGAGCCCGTTGATCGTGAGCAGGCCGAGCGTCGGCGGGCAGTCGATCAGCGCGTAGTCGTAGTTCTCGTCGATCCATCCGTCGATCGATTCGCGGAGTGCGTGCTCCCGTCCGATGGCGCTGAACAGCTCGACCTCGGTCGATGCGAGCTCGAGCGTCGACGGCGCGACGTCGATGCCCGTCGTCTGGGTGGGGATGACGATCTCCTCCATCGACGCGCGAGCATCCGCGAGGACATCGGCCATCGACCGGTCGACCGTGCCGAGGTTGATCCCGAGACCGACGGTGAGGTTCGCCTGGGGGTCCATGTCGATGCACAGGATGCGGAAGCCCTGCTCTGCGAGTGCGCCAGCGAGGTTGATCGCGGTCGTGGTCTTGCCCACCCCGCCCTTCTGGTTCGCGATCGCGATCACGTTCGTCACCGGGGCATCACCTCGATATCCATGGAATGGCGTGAGAGCGGTCGCCGTGCCGTCGTGCAGCGAGACCGGGAGCACATCCTACCCCACCTTCCTCGCGCGCGACCGCCGGACTTATCCACAGCGGAGTGGAGTTGTTCACCGATTCTGTGGACAGCGCGGCGTCTGCCACCCGCCCGGAGCCCACGGGCCGAAGGGCTCTGTCTGGGTGATCCGGCTCGACTATCATGGTGACGACCCCCGGCGCGGTCACTGTCCGTGCGCAAAGACGGCGTCCGATCGGTGAACGGATCAAGGAGGAACCGTGGCGACGAACGAGGAACGTCTCGCCCGCCTGCACAGGATGCGCGAGGAGGCACTCCTCGGTGGCGGCCCGGTCCGGATCGAGCGCCAGCACACCTGGGGCAAGCTCACCGCCCGCGAGCGTCTCGATCTCCTGCTCGACCCCGGGTCGTTCGTCGAGCTCGATGCGTTCGTGACCCACCGGTCTCATGAGTTCGGGCTCGACCGGCAGCACTTCCTCGGCGACGGCGTCGTAACCGGTCACGGGTTGATCGACGGCCGCCTGGTGTTCGTCTTCTCGCAGGACTTCACCATCTTCGGCGGCTCGCTGTCGGAGGCATATGCGGAGAAGATCTGCAAGGTGATGGACCTGGCCATGAAGGTCGGCGCCCCGGTCATCGGTCTGAACAATTCGGGGGGCGCCCGGATCCAGGAGGGCGTCGCGTCGCTCGGCGGCTACGCCGACATCTTCCTGCGCAACGTCCTGTCGTCGGGCGTGGTCCCGCAGATCTCGGTGATCATGGGTCCGTGCGCAGGTGGCGCGGTGTACTCGCCGGCGATGACCGACTTCACCGTGATGGTGGAGGGGACGAGCTACATGTTCGTCACCGGTCCGAACGTGGTGAAGGCCGTCACCCACGAGGATGTCGATTCGGAGCGGCTCGGCGGTGCGCTCACCCACACGACCCGCAGCGGCGTGGCGCACCTTGCCGCGAAGGACGAGGCGGAGTCGCTCGACCTGGCGCGTCGGATCCTCGGCTACCTGCCGCAGAACAATCTCGATGATCCGCCGCGGGTGGCGACCCGTGATCCACGCGACCGGCGGGACGTGGAACTGGACACGATGGTCCCCGACGATCCGCAGAAGCCGTACGACATGCACGGTGTCATCAGCCGGATCGTCGACGATGGACAGTTCCTCGAGATCCAGCCCGGCTGGGCGTCGAACATCATCATCGGGTTCGCCCGGCTCAACGGCCGGAGCGTGGGGATCGTCGCGCAGCAGCCCTCGATCCTCGCCGGCGCGCTCGACATCAACTCGTCGAACAAGGCCGCCCGGTTCGTTCGCACCTGCGACTGCTTCAACGTCCCGCTGGTCACGCTTGTCGACGTGCCCGGGTTCCTGCCGGGTGTCAGCCAGGAGGATGGCGGGATCATCAAGCATGGTGCCAAGCTGCTCTACGCCTACTGCGAGGCGACGGTTCCCAAGATCACGGTCATCACCCGCAAGGCGTACGGCGGGGCGTACGACGTCATGAGCAGCAAGCACGTCCGCGGAGACATGAACTTCGCCTGGCCGACGGCGGAGATCGCCGTGATGGGTGCCGAGGGCGCGGTCAACATCATCTTCAAGGACGAGATCGCGGCGGCCGATGATCCGGCTGCCGAGCGGGCCCGGCTGATCGCCGAGTACGAGACGGAGTTCAACAACCCGTACATCGCTGCCGCGCGCGGCTACATCGATGATGTGATCCTTCCGTCGGACACCCGGCCGCGCCTGATCACGGCGCTCGAGATGCTCGGCGACAAGCGCGATGCGAATCCCAGGAAGAAGCATGGCAACATCCCGCTCTGAGGCTGTGAACGCCGCGGGCGTCTTTACGCAAAGACGGCCGTTCGACCGGGTGCTCATCGCGAACCGCGGCGAGATCGCACTGCGGGTCATCCGGGCCTGCCACGAGATGGGCATGGAGGCGGTCGCCGTCTACAGCGATGCCGACGCCCATGCCTGTCACGTTAGAGCTGCGGACCGCGCGGTCCGGATCGGTCCGGCCCCGGCCACCGACAGCTACCTTCGCGTCGAGGCGATCGTCGAGGCGGCGCTTGCCACCGGTGCCGGGGCCGTCCACCCGGGCTATGGATTCCTGGCGGAGCGGGCATCGTTCGCCGCGGCGGTGGAAGCTGCAGGGCTGGCCTTCGTCGGTCCGGACCATCGGTCGATCGCTGCCCTGGGCGACAAGCTCGCCGCCCGGCGGACCGCGACCGAGGCCGGTGTGCCGGTCGTGCCAGGTACGCTGGAGCCCGCGCCGGTGGACCGGCCGGACGAGGTCGAGGAGATCGTCGCGGCCGCCCGGACGGTCGGCTTCCCGCTCCTGGTCAAGGCCGCGGCCGGCGGTGGCGGGCGCGGGATGCGCCGGGTGACGACGCCGGAGGAGCTGCCGGCCGCGCTCGTCTCGGGTTCGCGCGAGGCCGCCTCGGCGTTCGGCGACGGCTCCGTCTACCTGGAGCGTGAGATCCTCCCTGCCCGCCACATCGAAGTCCAGCTCCTGGGCGACCTGGCCGGTCGCGTCGTCGCCCTGGGCGAACGGGACTGCTCCATCCAGCGGCGTCACCAGAAGCTCATCGAGGAGGCGCCCGCCCCTGGTCTCACGGAGGCGCAGCGTCGGGATCTCCACGCGATGGCGGTCCGCGTCTCCTCGGCCGCCGGCCTGCGCAACGCCGCGACCTGCGAGTTCCTGTATGACCCGGACGGGCGGTTCTGGTTCCTGGAGGTGAACACGCGCCTCCAGGTGGAGCACGGCGTGACCGAGCTCGTGACCGGGCTGGACATCGTCCGGGAGCAGTTCTGGCTGGCCGCCGGGGCACCGCTCTCCGATGACGCACTTGCCGCAGCCGAGCGGGCCGCCACCCCGACGAGCCACGCCATCGAGGTGCGCATCTCGGCCGAGGATCCATCCCGCCAGTTCGCGCCGACGCCCGGCCGGGTCACCCGCTGGACGATGCCGGCCGGTCCCGGCGTCCGGGTCGACACGGCCATCGAAGCGGGGGAGCGGATCCCGCCGGACTACGACCCGCTCATCGCCAAGCTGATGGTTCACGCCGCCGATCGCCCGGCCGCGATCGACCGACTCCGGCGTGCGCTCGACGAGACCGAGATCGGTGGGGTCCAGACAACGGTCCCGTTCGACCGGTTCGTCGTCCGTCATCCGGGCTTCCGAGCCGGTGAGTTGTCGACCGGCTGGGTCGGCGACCACTGGGACGGCCCGGCGGAGCGGGGGACCGCCGTCCGGCGCGCCCTTCTCGCGGCAGGCATCGCCGCGATCGAGGAGGCCGCCGAAGTGCCGACGGGCCAGGCGGCGTCGGGACAGCTCTCCGGCAGCCCGGCAGCCCCAGATGGCGGCACCGGGCGACCGGCGCCCTCGCGCTGGCGGATGGCCGGAATGGTGGCCTCGGCCGATCGTTGGCCCGCATGACCAGCCCCGCCCGCGCCCGGCACGCCTCCCCGCCGTCCCCCGGCGTCAGCTCTCCGCCGCCGGGGTCCGGGACGGCGCCCGGTGGGGCCGCTCCGGCTGCTGCCCCGCAGGTCGATCCGCGCGCCGTCCGGGTCGGCGTGGCCCCGGCCACCCGCGCCGAGGGTGACCCCACGCTGACGATCTCGCCCGCGCCCGTGCCGGTCCTTCGCCCGACCGAGCGCCTGGCGGGCACGGCGATCCTGGGCGGGGCGCCCGCCCCTTCGCCGGAGGTTGCCGCGACGGATGGCCACGGTCGAGGGGGTGCCCCGCAGGCCTTGGACGAGGGCGGCGGCCTCCTGCTCGACGGCCAGCCGCTCGACGCCAGGCTCGTTTCGCTCGACCCCGAGCACGTCATCCTCGTCGAGGGCGCGGTGGCGGGCGTCTCGGAGGAGCCGCTCCGGACCCGGCTGATCCTCGGCCCCGAGCGGCGCCGGGACGGGGACGGGGCGACGCTCCGGGAGGTCGTGGTGGACGGCTGGCGGGTCGAGGTGGAGGTCGAGGGCGAGCGTCGCGCCGCGCTGCGCGAGCGAGCCCGACGCGGCCACGACGTCGCCGGGAAGAGCGGACCGATCGAGGTCCGGGCGATCATCCCGGGCCGCATCGTCGCCCTCTCGGTCGGCCCGGGCGACGAGGTCACCGCCGGCCAGCAGCTGCTCGTCCTCGAGGCGATGAAGATGCAGAACGAGCTGCGGGCCCCCCGCGAGGGCGCGATCGAGCGCGTCCCCGTCGCGGTCGGCGAGAATGTCGAGGTCGGCGACCTGCTCATGGTGATCACGTGACCGAAGACCTCGACCCGGCGGGCTCCGAGCCGCCGTCCCCGGCGCCGGATCCGGGACGGGACGCCTGGCGGGCGACCGCCCGGGCCAAGGCACTCCGGGCTGCCCCGGAACGCCGCGACCGCTTCGAGACGAGCTCCGGTATCGAGATCGCCGACCTGTACACGCCGGCGGACCTGGCCGGCTTCGACCCGGCCCGGGACCTTGGGCGACCCGGGGAGTACCCGTTCACCCGGGGCGTCCAGCCGACGATGTACCGCAGCCGGTTCTGGACGATGCGCCAGTACGCCGGCTTCGCCACGGCCGCTGAGACGAACGAGCGCTTCCGCTACCTGCTCGAGCAGGGCCAGACCGGCCTGTCGGTCGCCTTCGACCTGCCGACCCAGATGGGCTACGACTCGGACGCCCCGCAGGCAGCCGGGGAGGTCGGCCGGGTCGGCGTGCCGATCAGCAGCCTGGCCGACATGGAGACCCTCTTCCGAGGGGATCCCGCTCGGCGAGGTGAGCACGTCGATGACGATCAACTCGACCGCCGCGATCCTGCTCGCCCTGTACGTCGCGGCGGCCGAGCGCCAGGGAGTGTCGCGCGAGCAGGTCAGCGGGACGACCCAGAACGACATCCTCAAGGAGTACATCGCCCGGGGCACCTACATCTACCCGCCCCGGCCGTCGATGCGCCTGGTGACCGACGTCTTCGAGTTCTGCGCCGCCGAGCTGCCCCGCTGGAACACGATCTCGATCAGCGGCTACCACATGCGCGAGGCCGGGGCGACCGCCGCCCAGGAGCTCGCCTTCACCCTGGCCGACGCGATCGCCTACGTGCGACGCGGCCGTCGCCCGGGGCCTCGACATCGACGACTTCGCCGGCCGGCTGTGCTTCTTCTTCGCCGCCTGGAGCGAGCTGTTCGAGGAGGTCGCCAAGTTCCGGGCCGCCCGGCGGATGTGGGCGCGGATCGTGAGGGAGCGGTTCGGGGCGACCGAACCCGCGCTCGATGGTGTGCCGCTTCCACGTCCAGACCGCCGGCTCGCAGCCTGACCGCCCAGTCGATCGACAACAACGTCGTCCGGACGACGGTCCAGGCCCTCGCCGCGGTCCTGGGCGGGGCCCAGAGCCTCCACACGAACTCGCGCGACGAGGCGCTCGCCCTGCCGACCGAGGAGGCCGCCCGGCTGGCCCTCCGGACCCAGCAGATCCTCGCCCACGAGTCCGGCGTCACCGAGACGCCCGATCCGCTCGCCGGCTCGTACTACGTCGAGAGCGCTGACGAACGAGCTCGAGCGGGCGGCCGACGAGCGTACCTCGACGAGATCGAGGCGATCGGCGGGACCATCGCCGCGATCGAGGGCGGCTTCCAGCAGCGCCAGATCCAGGAGGCGGCCTACCGCGTCCAGCGCGCGGATCGAGTCCGGCGACCAGGTCGTCGTCGGGGTGAACCGGTTCCAGGACGAGCGCCGGCGCCACGCCGCCGCTCCAGCGGATCGACCCGGAGGGGGAGCGCCGCCAGGTCGAGGCGCTGCGGCGGGTCCGGGCCGAGCGCGACCCGGCCGCCTGGGCCGCCGCCCTGGCCCGGCTTGAGGACTGCGCCCGCGGGGAGGAGAACGTCATGCCGGCGCTCATCGATGCGGTCCGCGCCTACGCCACCGTCGGCGAGATCAGCGACCGCCTGCGGGCCGCCTGGGGCGAGCACCGCGAGCTGATCACCGTCTGACCCGCTCCGTCCGAGGAGGCTCCACGATGCCCGCGACCCCGCCCCCCATTCCCGCCAACCTCCACCGGCTGGGTCGGGTCCACCACGTCGCGCTGATCGTGCGCGACCTCGAGGCCTCCCTCGGGTTCTACCGCGACATCCTGGGGCTCCAGCTCGAGACGGTCATGGACATCGCCCACGACCGGGTCCGGATCGCCTTCCTGCCCGTCGGCGAGTCGAAGGTCGAGCTCGTCCAGCCGACCGACGACACGACCGGGGTGGCCCGCTTCCTCGAGGCGAAGGGGGAGGGGTTCCACCACGTCTGCTTCGAGGTCCCGGACCTGGCCGAGACGCTGACCCGGCTGGCGATCGACGGGATCGAGCTCATCGACACCGCCCCGCGCAAGGGCGCCGAGGGTCCCGTCGCATTCCTCCACCCGCGGTCCTGCCACGGCGTCCTCGTCGAGCTCATCGAGGCGCCGGGCGGGCCGGCCTGGGCCGCCCTCGGCTACTGACCGGGACCACTGCTCCGGACCACCGAACCGGGCTGCGACCGGTTGGGCCGACGACGCTCAGAGCGACCAGGCGAAGAGGACGTCCGGGGCCCGCTCGGCGGCCCGGCAGAACTGGACGACCTCGCCGGCGAGCTGGCGGATCCAGGGCTTCTCCTCGCGCGGCAGGGCGCCGTAGCTCCTCGTCGAGGAGGTCGATCCAGCGCCCCGCGACCGCGAGGACGTCATGGTCCGACAGCCGGGCGATCGCCTCCGATCCAGCGCGGGTCGACCCGCTCGATCGTTCGCCCTGCGACATCCTCGGGCCGTCGAGCTCGCGCCGCGCGTCGAGGAAGTCGACCGGCTCGCCTGTCCCGGTGACGGACCGGGCGGCCTCGCTGAACAGGTCGAGCCAGGTCGGGTCGAGGCCCGCCGCCGAGCGACAGGTGGGCGGCGAAGCGGGTCCGGTCGTCGAACGCGGCGAGATCGTCCGTCGACGATCGCGATGAGGATCGCTGCGGCGTCTCCCGCGACGAGGTCCATCAGCGGCGCCCATCGGGTGGCTCCTAGCCGCGGTAGCCGGCGTCGCGCAGGAGCGCCGGGAGCTCGGTCGGCGAGCCGGCGACCCGGAAGCCGGCCGCCTCGAGCGCGGCGACCTTGGACGCGGCGGTCCCGGCGCCGCCCGAGATGATCGCCCCGGCGTGGCCCATCCGCTTGCCCTCGGGCGCGGTCCGGCCGGCGATGAACGCGGCCATCGGGACGTCCGCGCAGGTGCTCGGCCGCCCAGGCCGCGGCCTCCTCCTCGGCCGCGCCGCCGATCTCGCCGATCAGGACGATCGCCTCGGTCTCCGGGTCCGCCGCGAACAGCTGGAGGACGTCGAGGAAGGTCGTCCCGATGATCGGGTCGCCGCCGATCCCGACGCACGTCGACTGGCCGATGCCCGGCGTCGGTCATCGCCTGGACCGCCTCGTAGGTCAGCGTCCCGGAGCGCGACACGACGCCGACCCGGCCCTCGCGGTGGATCGAGCCCGGGATGATCCCGACCTTGGCCCGGCCGGGCGAGGTGGCGCCGGGGCAGTTCGGCCCGATGAGCCGGGCGCCGGCGGCCGCACGACCTCGACCGACCGGGATCATGTCGAGCGCCGGGATGCCCTCGGTGATGCAGAAGATCGTGGCGATGCCCGGCGCCGACCGCCTCCAGGACGGCGTCCGGCGCGCCGGCCGCCGGGACGAAGATGCACGACGTGTTGGCGCCGGTCTCGCGGACGGCCTCGGCGACGGTGTCGAAGACCGGGACCGCGCCCGTCGAGCGCGGTCTGGCCGCCCTTGCCGGGCGTCACCCCGGCGACGATGTTGGTGCCGTACTCGAGCATCGCGCGGGCGTGGAACTCGCCCTCGCGGCCGGTGATGCCCTGGACGACGAGGCGGGTCTCGCGCCCGACGAGGATGCTCATGCCGCCGCTCGCCTTCGCGCGCCGCGACGGCCTTGGCCGCCGCCTCGTCGAGGGTGGCCGCCGTCTCGAACTGGGCCTCCTCGAGCAGCGTCGGCCGCCTCCGTCGGCGTTCGTGCCCGACGATCCGGACGACCATCGGCACGTCGCGCTCCTGCTGCGGCGCGGGCCTCGATCAGGCCGCGGGCGACCTCGTCGCCGCGGGTGATGCCGCCGAAGATGTTGACGAGGATCGCGCTCGACCTTCGGGTCGGCGAGGATGAGCCGCATCGCCGCCGCGACCTTGTCCGCCTCGCGCGCCGCCGCCGATGTCGAGGAAGTTGGCCGGCTCGCCGCCGGCGCGCTTGACGAGGTCCATCGTGGTCATCGCCAGGCCGGCGCCGTTGACCATGCAGCCGATCGTCGCCGTCGAGCTTGATGAAGCGTGAGGCCGCCTCGCGCGCGCCTCGACGTCGGCCGGGTCCTCCTCGTCGAGGTCGCGCAGCGCCTCGAGGCCCGGGTGGCGGGCGAGCGCCGAGTCGTCGAGGGTGATCTTGGCGTCGAGGCAGACGAGCCGCTCGACCGCCGGCGCCGTCGGCGCCGGGCTCGCGGACGATCGCCAGCGGGTTGATCTCGACGAGGTCGGCGTCGTTCGCGAGCATCGTCCGCGACGAGGCCCTTGGCGATCGCCACGGCGGCCTTGAGGTGGCCGCCGAGCCCGATCGCGAAGGCGAGCTCGCGGGCCTGCGTAGTCGAGCAGCCCGAGGAGCGGGTCGGCGTGGACTCGGTGACGATCGCCTCCGGGGTGGTCCGCGGCGACCTGCTCGATCTCGACGCCGCCCTCGGCCGAGCCCATGAGCAGGATCCGCCGGCTGGCCCGGTCGAGGACCGCGCGCCAGGTAGTACTCCTTGACGATGTCCGCGGCCGGCCGCGACGAGGACCTTGCGGACCGGGATGCCCTTGATCTCGATGGCGAGGATCGCGCTGCGACCGCCTCGGCCTCGTCCGGCGTGGCGGCCAGCTTCACGCCGCCGGCCTTGCCCCGCCCGCCGACGAGCACCTGGGCCTTGATCGACGACCCGTTCCGCGCCGGCCGGCGAACGAACCGCTCCGCCGCGGCACGCGCCTCGCCGGCGTGCGGGCGACCTCCCAGGCGGGGACCGGCAGGCCCTGGGCGAGGAGCAGGGACTTCGCGTCGGCTTCCTGGATCTTCACGCGCGGCTAGCTCCTGGGTCGAGGCGGGAAGTTCGATGGTACAGGAGCGCCGCGGGAAGCGGCGACCGGAGCGCCCTGTGGACCGACGCCTCCCGGACGATTCCGTGTCGCCGGCCGAGCCCACGTCCGGCGCCCGCGTCGGTGTCGTCGGCGTCCGGTGGCCGCTTGGGGCTAGAATGACGGCCCGTGGACCAGCCCCCCGGCCGGGCCTCGCCCGCCGACCCGCATCGACCGCCCTGGAGGCCCAATGCTGCTCCGCTACCGAGGAAGCGAAGGGATGCTCGCGTGGGCGTTCCATCGGATCTCCGGGGTGGCGATCTGGGCGTTCGTCGTCCTCCACGTCGTCGACATCTACCTCGTCGGCGGCAACCCGGAGGCGTACAACGAGCTCCTCCAGATCTACGCCAGCCCGATCGGGCGGGTCCTCGAGACGCTTCTCGGCGCGGCGCTCCTCTACCACGCGCTGAACGGCCTGCGGATCATCATCATGGACTTCTGGCCCGTCTTCACCCGCTACCACCGCCAGCTGTGGTACCTGAACTGGGCGATCTTCACGGTCGTCGGGCTGCCGGTCGCGGTCGTCATCCTCAAGCCGATCTTCGGGCTGTAGGAGGCCGACGATGACGACGCGCTACTCGCGATCGGGCAGCCGGGTCCGCCCTTCGGGCGGCGGAGCCGAGGCGTTCATCTGGTACCTGATGCGCCTGACGGGCGTTGCCCTGTTCGTGCTCGCCCTGGCGCACTTCCTGATCGTCCACGTCCTGTTCGACCCGTCCCAGCAGACGGCGACGTGGATCGCCGAGGTCCGCTGGAGCAGCACCTTCTGGCGGGCATTCGACTGGACGCTCCTGATGATGGTCCTGTTCCACGCCTTCCTCGGCGTCCGGACGGTCGCCTCGGACTACCTCAGGGGCGGCGTCCGGACGGTCGTCCTCATGGCTCTCTACCTGCTCGCGATCGGCTTGTTCGCGATCGGGACGATGGTCGTGATGACGCTCCCGGTCGTTCCGAAAGGCTGACCTGACGATGCAGCACGACTTCGACGCGGTCATCGTCGGCGCTGGCGGTGCCGGCCTGTGGGCCGCCCTCGAGCTGGCGTCCGCGGGCGTCTCGACGGCCGTCCTGACGAAGCTCTACCCGACCCGCTCCCACACCGGCGCCGCCCAGGGCGGCGTGTGCGCCGCTCTCGGCAACCTCGAGGAGGACCACTGGGAGTGGCACATGTTCGACACCATCAAGGGCGGCGACTACCTCGTCGACCAGGACGCCGCCGAGGTCCTCGCCCGGGAAGCCATCGAGACGGTCATCGAGCTCGAGCACATGGGCCTGCCGTTCAACCGCACGCCCGATGGGAAGATCGACCAGCGTCGCTTCGGCGGGCACACCCGGAACTTCGGCGAGGCGGCCGTCCGCCGGGCCTGCTTCGCCGCCGATCGGACCGGCCACATGATCCTCCAGACGCTCTACCAGCAGTGCGTCAAAGCCGGCGTCCGCTTCTTCGACGAGTACCACGTCGTCGACCTCATCGCCGTCGACGGTGAGCTCGGCAGCGGCGGCCGGGCGGCCGGTGTCGTCGCCTACCGGATCGCCGACGGCGAGATCCACACGTTCCGCTCGAAGGCGGTCCTGATCGCGACCGGCGGGTTCGGGCGGATGTTCCGGATCACCTCGAACGCCTGGTCGCTGACCGGGGATGGGGTCGCGTTGGCCTACCGCCACGGGATCCCGATGCAGGACATGGAGTTCTACCAGTTCCACCCGACCGGGATCGTCGGGATCGGGATCCTCCTGTCCGAGGCCGCCCGTGGTGAGGGTGGCTACCTGCTCAACGACAGGGGCGAGCGGTTCATGGAACGCTACGCTCCGAAGGCCATGGAGCTTGCCCCGCGGGACATGGTCAGCCGGGCGATCCACATGGAGATCCGCGCCGGCCGCGGGATCGGCGGAAAGGACTTCGTCTACCTCGACGTCCGTCATCTCGGGCGCAAGGTCATCGAGGAGAAGCTCCCGGACATCACCGACTTCGTCCGGGTCTACCAGGGCATCGAGCCGATCACCGAGCCGGTCCCGATCCAGCCGACGGCGCATTACGCGATGGGCGGGATCCCGACCGACACCGAGACCCGGGTCGTCCGCGACGAGGCGAACACGGTCGTGCCGGGACTGTACGCGGCGGGCGAGTGCGCCTGCGTCAGCGTCCACGGGGCGAACCGGCTGGGCACGAACTCGCTGGTCGACCTGCTCGTGTTCGGTCGTCGCGCTGGGCGGCGGATGGCGCGCGACGTTCGCGGAGGGGACCTGCCCGAGATCGCCGGCGACCCGACCGAGTCGGTCCGGGCGGAACTCCGCGCGATCGCTGACCGGGCGAACGGCGAGTCGGCCGCCCGGATCCGGACCGAGCTGGGGTCGGTGATGATGGACGGCGTCGGCGTCTACCGGGACGCGTCGACGCTCGGGGCGGCACTGCCGAAGGTGCGCGAGCTGCGCGAGCGCTACGGGCGGGTGAAGGTCGACGACAAGGGCTCGGTCTTCAACACGGACCTGCTCGAGGCGCGCGAGGTGGGCTACCTGCTCGACTGTGCGGAGACGACGGTGGTGGCGGCGCTCGCCCGGAAGGAGAGCCGTGGCGCCCACGCCCGGGAGGACTACCCCGAGCGGGACGACGTGAACTTCCTGGCCCACTCGCTCGCGTTCCAGGGGGAGGGTGGGCCGACCCTGCGCTACAAGCCGGTCACGATCACTCGCTTCGAGCCGAAGCCGCGGACCTACTAGTGGACGACCGAACCATGCAGGTCGACCTGCGGATCCTCCGCTTCGACCCCGAGCGCGACGCGAAGCCCCACTGGGAGTCGTATCACCGTCGAGTCCGAGCCGATGGACCGGGTGCTCGACCTCCTCCACCGGGTGAAGTACGAGCAGGACGGCACGCTCACGTTCCGCCGCTCATGCGGCCACGGCGTGTGCGGGTCGGACGCGATGCTCATCAACCGGCGGCAACCGGCTCGCCTGCAAGATCCGGGTGGAGCAGCTCGGGAAGCGGCGGATCACGGTCGCGCCGCTGCCGGGGCTGCCGCTGGTCAAGGACCTGGTCGTCGACATGGAGGGGTTCTTCGTCGAAGTACCGCAGCGTCCAGCCGTTCCTCGTGGCCGATGGCCCGGCCCCGGAGCGCGAGCGGCGCCAGACCGCGGAGCAGCGCGAGCAATTCGACGACACGACCAAGTGCATCCTGTGTGCCGCCTGCACGACCTCGTGCCCGTCGTTCTGGGCCCAGCCGGGCTACGTCGGGCCGGCCGCGATCGTCAACGCCCACCGGTTCATCTTCGACTCGCGCGACGACGCCGCCGAGGAGCGGCTCGAGATCCTCGCCGACAAGGACGGCGTCTGGCGCTGCCGGACGATCTTCAACTGCACCGACGCCTGCCCGCGCGGGATCAACATCACCCAGGCGATCCTCGAGGTCTCGTCGGCGATCGTGGAGCGTCGGGCCTGAGCGGCGGCTTCTGGGGGGAAGGCGATCTCGACCGGCCCGATGAGGGTCCGGCGGGGGAGGAGCCGCCCCACGCCGCAGGGCCCGATTCGAGGCCCGCATCGAAGCCGGCCGGGACGCCGTCTGGGGCCCCGTCTCCGGCGTCGTCTGAGGGGCCGGTTCGTGCGTCGGATGATCGGATCGGCGGTCCTTCTTCGTCGACCGCTGAGCCTTCGTCGTCGACCGCTGAGCCGTCGTCATCGGCCGCTCAGGCGCTCCGGCTCATCATCCGGACCGATGGCGCAGCTCGCGGCAACCCCGGCCCGGCCTCGTCCGGGGCCGTCCTCATCGACGCCGACGCCCTTGGCTCGCGCGACCCCATGGCTCCGCCGATCGCGACGATCTCCGACTTCCTCGGTGTCCGCACGAACAACGTGGCGGAGTACGTCGCGACCGTTCGGGCGCTCGCCCTGGCGACGGAGCTCGGGGCGCGAGAGGTCCACCTGATGCTCGACTCGAAGCTCATCGTCGAGCAGCTCCACGGCCGCTGGAAGGTGAGGGACGCCAAGCTCCAGCCGCTCCACGCCGAGGCGCGCCGGCTGTTGGCCGGCCTCGCCCGCTGGACCGCCGTCCACGTGCCGCGCGCCCAGAACAAGGCTGCCGACGCGCTGTGCAACGAGGCGATCGACCGGGTTGCCGCCGGTGGTCCCGCCTCCGTCGTCCGGCGGCCGACCGGCTAGCTGCTCGTCGGGCTCGGGCTCGGGTTCGGGCTCGGGCTCGGGCTCGGGTTCGGGCTCGGGCTCGGGCGTGCGGGGCAATCCGGCAGCGGGCCGTTCACCTCGGGCAGGCGCCCGGCGATGACGCCGGCGACCCACGCCCGCCCGGAATCGATCTCGATCGTGACGGTCATCGTCCGGGGCGGTCCGCTCGGTCGGAGGTCGAGCCGGTCGGTCGCTCCGACGACCCGCGTCCCATCGACGGAGAACGTCCAGTCGTCCTCGAGGTGAAACTGCATGTCGCCCTCGAAGCAGGCGGGCTGGGACCCGATCATGCTCGAGGCCTCCGAGCGGGAGTGACCGTCGAAACCGACGGCCACCTCTGTCGGGCGATGGTTCCGGATCCGGAGGATGAGCCAGCCCTGGGGCGTCGCCGTCGGACCGATCGGCAGAACGCAGGCGGTCAGGAACAGGAACAGGACCAGGCCGAGAACGACCGCTGCGCGAGCTCTCATCCCGAGGACGATAGCGCCGGCCGAGGGCTCAGTGGGTGGGCGGGGTAGAATCGTCGGGTCAGCGAGGCGGTCGGATGGTCGCGCGTCGGGCCGGTGCGCCGGCTCGGCGTGAGGAAAGTCCGAGCTCCTCAGCGCAGGGTAGCGGGTAACGCCCGTCCGCCGTGAGGCGAGGACCAGTGCCACAGTGACGATGCCCGCCGGCTTCGGCCGGCGCGGAGTGAAACGCGGCAAACTCTACCCGGAGCAAGGCCAAATAGGAGGGCGCAACCCGTCGGTGCCGTGAGGCATCGCGGGGGAGAGGTGCGCTGCCCAGCCCTCGGGTCGGCCGCATGAGCCGTCGGGCGACCGGCGGCCCCAGATGGATGGCCATCCCCGCGAGCGATCGCGGGACAGAACTCGGCTTACAGACCGCCTCGCTGACGCTCTTCTCGTCGGGCTGGCAGCCCGGTGACCTCGCCTGCTCCTTCCGGGTTCGGCCACCCGCCCAGCGTCTGCCGCGCCCGAACGTTGGCGCCGAGTGCACGAAACCCGGGATCGGCCACCCGCCCAGCGTCTGCCGCGCCCGAACGTTGGCGCCGAGTGCACGAAACCCGGGATCGGCCACCCGCCCAGCGTCTGCCGCGCCCGAACGTTGGCGCCGAGTGCACGAAACCCGGGATCGGCCACCCGCCCAGCGTCTGCCGCGCCCGAACGTTGGCGCCGAGTGCACGAAACCCGGGTCGGAGCGATCCGGGCGGGCGAGGGGCAGCCGCTCAAGCCCCGAATCGTTCACTCCGCGCCAAGAGCCGGGCTCGGCGGAGTTGGGCGGGCGGAGTCGTGCGGGTCCAGGGCCCGAATCGTGCACTCGGCGCCAAGAACCGGGTTCCTCGCGGCCGGGCGACGCCGAGCGTGGTCGGGCGGAGTCGGGCCGGGCGGAGTCGGGCCGGGCGGAGTCGGGCCGGGCGGAGTCGGGCGTGAAGGCTCAGTCAGTCCTCGTCGGGGCGGAAGATGTGAGCGGCGGTGCAGGTGTTGCAGATCGGGGTGGCGGCGTCGAGGTCCCCCAGGGGGATCGGCACGCGCCGCTCCGGGAAGAGGCACTCCACCTCGTAGACCCGCTCCGACCCGGCGTCGACGGCGATCAGCCGGCGGAACGTGCAGCGGCGGATCCGGTGGTCGGCGAGACGGTACGCCTCGTGGGCGGTCGGCGCGATCGGCAGCTGCTGGATGGCCATCGGAGCGTCCGGGTCCTCGTTTCGAGCTGTCGGCGGTCCCTCGGCGGTCCCCATCCACCGTTGGGCCCGCAGCCTAGCACCGTGCCGCGACCCCCGGCAACCTGCGAAAGGTACTAGACTCCCGCCGACGTCGGACCGGACTTCCGGCCGCCGACCGCGCAGGAGGACCCGTGGCCGACCCCGCGACGGACGCACCCGACCCGTCCGCGGCGCTGTCCGCCGGGCCGTCGACGCCGCCCGACGTCTGCCCACTCCTGGAGCTGGCACGCACCGGAGACGAGGGTGTCCGAGGGCCTGACCCTGCGAACCGGTGCGCGGCCTTCGCGCCGGCCCGCGCCCTCGCCGTCACCCAGCAGCGGCTCGTCTGCCTGGGCCCCGCTCACGTCGACTGCCCGCTCTTCGTCCGGGTGGGCCGCCGTACGCGAGGCGGCGGCGGACGAGGCGGACGCTCGACGCCGATCCCGGGCCTCGTGCCCGTGCCTCACGCCCCGATCATGCCGACGTCGTCGGGCGAGCCGACCGGCGATGCCGACCAGCCGGGCCCTTCGACCGCTGTGGTCTCCGGAGGACCAGCCGACCTAGCGCCCGAACCGACGACCCCGTCCGAACCGACGACCCCGTCCGAACCGACCACCCCGCCGGGAACGGCGGCCCGGCCCGTTCCGATCGCCCCGATGCTGCGCTCGACCGGAGCCCGGCAGGCCCGGCCGGGAAGCCGTCCCATCCCGACGATCGTGGCCGGTGGGATCCTGGTGGCCGCGCTAGTCGTCGCGTTCGCATTCGCGACGATCCGGGGTGGCCTCGCGTTGCCGGGCGGGGGACCGGGCGCGAGCGACGTCGCCGCCACCTCGATGGCGCCGAGCCCGACGCCGGAGCCGACCGTCGAGCCGACCCCCAGCCCGAGCCCGACCCCGGAGCCGACGGCCACGCCCATCCCGACGTCGGAGCCCGCCGTCACGTCGACGCCAGCCGCCTCCCTGCCGCCGGCGTACGTGGGCCTCGAGCCCTGCCCGGATCGCCCGGACTGCTACCTGTATCGGATCCGCTCGGGCGATACCCTCACGGCCATCGCCGGGCGCTTCGGGATCACCCTGAAGACGCTCCGGGCGGCGAACCCCGAGATCGAGGATCCCAGCCTCATCCACGTCGGTGACGTCATCCGGATCCCGCTGCCGACCAGCTGACTCGGCGCCGCTGCGGCGGGACCCGGTGCCGCGCGCCGCGTGTCCGCGTGCCGGGTACCCGGCGCCCAGCCGTGGGGCGCGCATGCGTGCCAGTCATGCGAGCCCTCGGGGTCGTGTGGCGACGCCCTGCCACCCGGCGACCTTGGGCGGCAGATGAGCGTGGACCCGCGTCCCGGGATGAGTGCCACGCATAGCCGATCCGCGCCCGGGCCTGGGCGCGCAGCCGTGGAGCAGGCGCGTGTCGTGGAACTCGGCGACCGGCGCGGCTGGCACCGGGGCGGCACGGGGCCGATTACCGCCACTCATCGCTTCGAGCATGAACGTGCACGACCGGTTGGCCGGATGGACCGTTTCGGCCATCCGGCCACGCTCTGCTGTGTCGGAATCGATGAGTGGTGCTGATCGGCCGGGTGGGCGTGGCGTGGCCGGGGAGGGGCGATGCGGCAAGGGCGCGATGCGGCAAGGGCGCGACGTGGCCGAGGGCGCGACGTGGCGAGGCCGACACGCGAGCCGGTCGAGATCTTCCGCCTGTCGAGATCTTCCGCCTGTCGAGATTTTCCGCCTTGACGGGAACCCTCCGTCATGTAGAATGCGCTGAAGTGGCACGAAGTGGGGTCAAGTGGGGAGCAGTGCCACGACGGACGGGATAGTCGAGACGAGGCCCTCGTCCCGGCGGACCGGCCCCGACAGCGCATCGACAAGAGATGGGGAAGCCCGACAGGTGTTCACCGGCGAGTACCGGCACTCGGTGGACGACAAGGGACGGATCGCCGTCCCCGCGAAGTTCCGCGCCCAGCTCGACGGCGGGCGCGGTCGTCTCGCGCTGGCTCGACGCCTGCCTGGCGATCTATCCCGAGGCGGCTGGGACGAGCCCTGGCCGACAAGGTCGCGGCGCTGCCGATCGACCGATCCCGACCGCCCGCACGCTTCCAGCGGTTCGCTCTTCGCCGGCGCCTTCGAGGTCGAGCTCGACCGGCAGGGCCGGGTCCTCGTGCCGGCCTACCTGCGCGAGCTGGCCGGGCTCGAGGGCGAGGCCGTCGTCGTCGGGGCCCGCGACCACGCCGAGATCTGGGCCCCGAGCCGCTGGGACGACTACCGCCGGGCGCTCGAGGACCCGACGCGCTGGCCGAGGCCTTCGACGGCCTGGGGATCTGAGCCGTCGCCCACCACATGCGCTTCCAGGGTCCGCTCGGGATCCGTTCGACCGAGGTGGAGGAGAGATGAAGGAAGGGCACCTGCCGGTGCTGGCGGAGGAGGTCTTGACGATGCTCGCGCCTGCTCCCGGCAGCCTTCAGATCGACGCCACCCTCGGCGGCGGTGGGCACACCGAGCGGATCCTGGAGGCGACCAACCCTGATGGCCGCCTCCTCGGTCTCGACGCCGACGGGGCGGCCATCGCCAGGGTCGGCGAGCGCCTCGCGCCCGGTTCGGCGACCGGCTCGTCCTGCGCCAGGCGAACTTCCGCGAGCTCGCGACGGTCGCGCCGGCGGCCGGGCTTCGGCGCCGTCGACGGCTGCCTGTTCGACCTCGGCCTGTCGAGCTTCCAGCTCGCCGACGCGGAGCGCGGCTTCGGGTTCCGGGCCGGCGGCCCGCTCGACATGCGCTTCGACACGACGCCGCGGCGTCCCCGCCGCGCGAGCTGCTCGCGACGCTCGACGCCGACGAGCTGACCGCGCTCTTCCGCACGCTACGGCGAGGAGCCGCACGGCCGGCCGGATCGCCCGGGCGATCGTCGACGCGCGCCGGACCGCCCCGGTCGCCACCGCCGAGGAGCTCGCCGCGCTCATCGAGCGGGTCGCGCCCGCCGAACCCGCGCGGTCCGGCGCCGGATCCACCCCGCGACCCGCGTCTTCCAGGCGCTGCGGATCGCCGTCAACGAGGAGCTCGACGCGCTCGAGGATGGCGCTCGCCGCCGCGCTCGACCTGCTCCGTCCGGGCGGCCGGCTCGTCGTCCTGAGCTACCACTCGCTCGAGGACCGGATCGTCAAGCGCTTCCTCGAGGCCGAGCGGCGCGGCTGCGTCTGCCCGCCCGAGGTGCCCGTCTGCGTCTGCGGCCGGAACCCGCGCCTGCGCCTCGTCGACCCGCCCGTCGCTGACCCCGACGGACGGCCGAGATCGCCGCCAACCCCCGGGCCCGCAGCGCCCGCCTGCGGGCCGCCGAGCGGCTCGCCGCATAGACAGACCCACGCGTGCCGGGCGGACCGGGGCCCGGATCGAGACCGCAGTCACAGCCCAACGGAGAAGGAGGAGTCCCCGATGAGCAAGCGCCACCAGTCCAGCCGCCGCAAGACGTACGGCCGCCGCCAGCACGAGGTTCGTGAGCGCATGGATCGCCACCCCGACGCCGCCGGCCTCGAGGCCGTCTCCGGGTCGAACGAGCCGGAGCGGCGACGGCTTCGATCCGTTCGCTTCGACTTCGACCTGCGGTCCGACCGGCTCAGCTTCGCGGCCGGCGACTAGATGGCCGTCTACCAGGGCGCCCGGCCGCGCCCGATCTTCCTGCCTCCGCGCCCGCGGTCGCGAGCTGCCGGCGCTCCCGCGCCGCCGATCGCGCAGCACCGTCCGGGCGCGACGTCGTCCCACCCGGGTCGGCGTTCTGCTCGGCGGGATCGCCCTCGCCTTCCTCCTGGCCTTCTTCTCGCTCGTCCAGAGCGTGCGCGTCTCGGCGACCGGCTACGACATCGATCGGTTGCTCAACCAGCGCGCCCAGCTCCAGGCGAAGCAGCAGGAGCTCCTGACCGACCTCAACCGGCTCGGCCGGGGACCTGCTGTCCGGAAGCTGGCGATCGACCTCGGCCTCGGCCAGCTGGCCGAGCCGCTCGTCGTCGTCGCGCGCTAGCCCGCATCGACCAAATGCCCGATCGGATGGATTGACGATGCTCGGACGGACCGATTCCCGGCGCCGCCTCCTGTTCGTCCTTGTGGCGTTCGTCGTCGTCGGCGCGTGCGCTCGTCAGCCGTCTCGTCTACTGGCAGGTCGTCCAGTACGCGGACCTGTCCGCGGCCGCGTCGCGCCAGACGCACGATCCGGTTCGAGCAGCCGGTCCGGCGGGGCACGATCTTCGACCGGAGCGGGACGGTCGTCCTGGCCACCAGCGTCGAGCGCTACCGGGTCGCGGCGGCGCCCGATCAGCTGACCCCGAGCGAGCGACGCGATGTCGGCGCCGCCGTGTCGTCCATCCTCGGTCTGGACCCGGAGGCCGCCGCCGCGCTGGCCGAGAAGATCGACGCGAAGAAGGCCTACGTCATCCTCGCCCGCGGCCTCGAACCGGCGACCGCGGACCGGATCCGGGCGTCGATCGCGTCGGGCGACCTCAAGGGGATCGCCCTGGAATCCGAGCCGGTCCGGGTCTTCCCGCAGCAGGGCGGCTCGGCCGGTACCACGCTCGCCGCGCACCTGCTCGGGTTCGTCAACCGCGACGGGCAGGGCCAGTACGGCGTCGAGCAGCGCTACCAGGCCGAGCTGGCCGGGACGCCCCAGGTCCTCCTCGCTGAGCGCGACGCCATCGGGCCGGCCGATCACCGACACCGCCCAGGTCGTCAGCCCCGGCGTCCCCGGCGAGCGACATCCGGCTGACGATCGATGCCGGCCTGCAGCTCGCCGTCGAGCAGGAGGTCCTGGCCGCCTGGATCGGCCGACAGGCGCGGTGCGGGTCTCGGCGATCGTCATGGACCCGTACACCGGCGAGATCCTGGCCGAGGCGAGCTACCCGTCGTACGACGCGAACGACTACCGCGCGATCGCCTCGAAGGATCCGTCGCGCTTCATCGACCCGATCGTGTCCTCCGTCTACGAGCCGGGTTCCGTGTTCAAGATGTTGACCGCGCTGGCCGGCTTCGAGCAGGGGACGATCGAGCCGACGACGCTCATCCAGGACTCCGGCACGCTGTCGCCTCGACGGCGGGCGGCCCAGGATCGACGACGCCGACCGGCGGGCGATGGGCATGATGGAGGTTCAGGACATCGTCGCCTTCTCCCGCAACGTCGTCGCGGCGCGAAGGTCGCCCTCGGGCTGGGGAAGACGACCGCGAAGGCGGCCTCGATCCTGGCCGGCGCGTGGGCCCGCGTCGGGTTCGGCGAGAAGACCGGGATCGACCTCGCCGGCGAGGCGGCCGGGATCGTCCGCGACCCGGCGATCCGTCGCTGGCGCCAGATCGATCTCGCGAACGGCTCCTTCGGGCAGGGCGTCGCGGTCACCCAGCTCCAGCTCGCGACGGCCTACGCGGCGCTGGTCAACGGCGGGACACTCGTCCAGCCGCACGTCGTGGCCGGCATCGCGAACCGCGACATCGAGCCTGGGTCGCGCGGCCAGGTGATCTCGCCGGCCGCCAGCCGGGCGATGGTCGACCTGATGGGCTACGTCGTCCACACGGTGCCGTGGTACGCCGAGAAGACGCTGGTCAAGGGGTATTCCATCGGCGGCAAGACCGGGACCGCCCAGATCTGGGACACGAAGCTGAACCACGGGCGCGGCGCCTGGAAGGCGAACCGGTTCAATCACACGTTCGTCGGCTACATCGGTCGAGGCCAGCCGGAGCTGGTCATCGCGGTCACGATCCACGAGGCGACGCCGCTCCACATCAGCCAGGGGCACCTCCCGATCGCGGTCGAGTCGTTCGAACTGTTCCGGCGGATCGCCACGGACTCGATGACGATGCTCGACCTTCCGAAGCCGACCCCGGTCGCCACGACCGCCGACCGGTGAACGGCGCCTGTGCGACACTGGCGACCGTGACCGACGCTCCGCCACCGTCGCTGCCTGCCGGCCCTTCGGGGCGTGGGCCTCAGCGGCACGGAGATCGCCCGCCTGACCGGCGGCCGGCTGGAGCGATCGTCCGACCGGCCGGTCCGCGGTGCCGCCGTCGACTCGCGCCGGGTCCGCCCGGGGAACCTCTTCGTCGCGCTGCCCGGGGAGCGGACCGACGGCCACGATCACCTGGCCGAGGCGGTCGCAGGCCGGTGCGGCGGCCCTCCTCGTCAGCCGGCCCGGCGCCGCTTCCGGCCGCGATCGGCGACGTCACCGTCATCCGGGTCGGCCGGACGCGCTCCCCGCCCTCCACGCGCGTCGCCGCGGCGTGGCGTCGCCGGTTCGAGCCGCTCGTCGTGGGGATCACCGGGAGCATCGCCAAGACCTCGACGAAGGAGGCGGTCGCGAGCGTCCTGGCGACGCCGCTTCCGGACCCTCCGGAACGAGGGCAACCAGAACAACGAGATCGGCCTGCCGCTGACCGTCCTGCGTCTCGGGCCGGAGCACGAGGCCGCCGTGCTCGAGATGGGGATGTACGTCGGCGGCGAGATCGCCGACCTCGCCCGGATCGGCCGGCCGCGGATCGGCGTCGTGACCGCGGTCCAGCCGGTCCACCTGTCGCGGATCGGGTCGATCGAGGCGATCGAGGCGGCGAAGGGCCGAGCTCGTGGAGGGCGCTGCCGCCGGACGGCGACGGCGGTCCTCAACGCCGACGACCCGCGGGTCCGCCGGATGGCGTCTCGGACGGTCGCTCGCATCGTCACCTACGGCTTCGCCGCCGATGCCGACATCGGCGCCGAGCGGGTCGAGTCGGCCGGGGAGGCCGGGATGCGGTTCGTCCTGCGGACCCCGGCCGGCCGCCACCCGGTCGCGATCTCGACGCTGGGGCGGCACGCCGTCCACAACGCGCTGGCCGCCGCTGCCGTCGGGACGATCGCCGGGCTGTCCCTCGACGAGATCGCCGTCGGCCTCGGGGCGGCTGGTCCGCCGCAGCGCACCGGGGCGAGCTCGTCCGTCTCGGCGGCGTGACGGTCGTCGACGACTCCTACAACGCGGCGCCGGCGTCGATGCTCGCCGCGCTCGACATCCTGGCCGGCCTGCGCGGCCGCCGGATCGCCGTCCTGGGCGAGATGCTCGAGCTGGGCGACGACCCATGACGCCGGCCATCGCGAGGTCGGCCGGGCGGCGGCTCGCGTCGCGGACCTCCTCGTGGTGGTCGGAGCGGGTGCGGGCGGGATCGTCGATGGCGCCCGCGAGGCGGGCCTCGAGCCCGAGCGCGATCCTCCGCGCGGCGGATCTCGAGGCGGCCCACGACCTGCTCCGGCCGCGCCTCGTGGCGGGCGACGTCGTCCTCGTCAAGGCCTCCCGCGGGATCGCCCTCGACCGGCGTCGGTGGACGGCCCTCCGGCAGGATCTCGAGCCGTGAGGATCGGCACGGTCGAGCTCATCCAGGGGCTGCTCCTCGCGTTCGTCCTCATCGTCATCCTCATGCCGCCGTACATCCGGCTGCTGCGCCACTTCCGGTTCGGCAAGAACATCCGCGAAGAGGGCCCCGGCAGCCACCAGGTCAAGCAGGGCACGCCGACCGAGCGGCGGCATCCTGCTCATCCTGGTCGTGGCCGCGGTGGCCGTTCTGCTGGGCGCGGTCGGCTCCGACACGTGGCGACACCTATTCGCCGCTGGCCGCCCTCCTCGGCGTCGGCGCCCTGGGCGCAGTCGACGACTACCTCAACGCCCGGACGGGGACCGGGCATCCGCGCCCGGGGCAAGCTCGTCTGGCAAGCAATTGATGA
>CAWJIC010000077.1:0-4829 GCA_963842755.1 uncultured Chloroflexia bacterium
CGGCCCGGCTGCCGGCCTACTCCAGGTAGTCCTTGAGCTTGCGGCTGCGGGACGGGTGGCGCAGCTTGCGCAGGGCCTTGGCCTCGATCTGGCGGATCCGCTCGCGGGTCACGTCGAACTCCTGGCCGACCTCCTCGAGCGTCCGGGCCCGGCCGTCCTCGAGGCCGAAGCGGAGCTGGAGCACTCGGCGCTCGCGGCCGGTCAGCGAGTCCAGCACGGCCTCCACCTGCTCCTTGAGCAGCTGGTGCGAGGCCGCCTCGGCCGGGGCCAGCGCGCCGCGGTCCTCGATGAAGTCGCCCAGATGGCGTCCTCCTTCTCGCCGATCGGCGTCTCGAGCGAGACCGGCTCCTGGCGGACCTTGATGATCTCGCGGACCTTCTCCGGGGTGACCACCACCTCCTGGCCCTTCGACATCGCCTCGGCGATCTCCTCGACCGTCGGCTCGCGGCCCAGCTCCTGGAGGAGGGTGCGCGAGACGCGGATCAGGCGGTTGATCGTCTCGATCATGTGGACGGGGATGCGGATCGTGCGGGCCTGGTCGGCGATCGCCCGGGTGATCGCCTGGCGGATCCACCAGTGGGCGTAGGTGGAGAACTTGAAGCCCCGCTCGTAGTCGAACTTCTCGACCGCCCGGATGAGGCCGATGTTGCCCTCCTGGATGAGGGCCAGGAAGCTCATCCCGCGGCCGATGTACTTCTTGGCGATCGACACGACGAGCCGCAGGTTGGCCGACGGTCAGCTGCTCGCGGGCGTCACGGCCGATGCGGACCAGCTCGCCCTTGCGGTGGGCGCAGCTTCGTGCTGAGCGGCACCTCCGGGTCGAAGCCCATCCGCTTGAGCAGCTCGGCGTCGTGGCCGGCGAGTGATCCAGCGCTCGAGGGCCGGGAATGCGACCTCCTCGCGGGTCCAGTCGTAGAGGGCGCGCAGGCCGATGTTGTCGCGCGAGTCGAGATCGCCGTTGTGGACCGCGAGGTAGGCGAAATCCAGCAGCGTCAGGAAGGCATCCGGCGTCAGCGCCCTGTTGTAGGCCGTGACGAGGTGGCGAGCCTCCTTGAGGAGCGCCTTCGTCCCCTCGGACTGGACATCCCGGCCGGCCTTGATCAGGTGGAAGTCGGGCGAGGGCGCGAGCAGGTCGGCCGCGGCCTCGTCGGAGACCGCGTCACGGACCATCGTGTGGGCCTCGGGGCCGAACGGCAGGCGGTGCTGCGGCTTGGCCGTTCGGGTCTTGCGCTCGGCGTCGTGGGTCGTCCACTCGTGGAGCGAGACGATGCCCTTGCCGGGCGCCTCCACCAGCTGCTCACCGAGTTCGATCGCCTTGGCCAGGACGACCTCCTCCTCGGCCGTCAGAAGGGCGACCGTGCTGATCTCCTTGAGGTACATCCGGACCGGGTCGTCCATCCCGATCATGTCCGCGGAGAGCGCCTCGAGCTTCTCGGCGGTCGGCTCCTCGCGCTCCTTCGCGTCGAGCTTGGCGGGAGCATCGGCGGCGAGCGCGCGCGGCTCGGTCCCGTCCTCGTCGACCATCTCGACACCGATGACTACCGCGTCGGCGGGCGCCTTGGGCAGGTCGAGATCGGCGTGGTCGTCCTTATCGGCGGCAGGGACCGCGACGGCGCTGGCACTCGCGGCACGACGGCGGGTTGGCCGGGCGCTGGCGAGCTTGACCCCGGGGAGCGACCCTGCTCTGAGGCCCAGCAATTGTTTCGTGATCCCGTCCCTTCCCGACAACGCCCAGCTGATCGCCGCCCCTCACTCTACGCCCACCCCGGCTCCGCGCAGGGACTCGGTGCTGACAGCGAGACCGCCGCCGACCGGGGTCCGCTCACACGAGCGTCGAGGATGGCGCGGCTGCCATCGGTGGAGCCGTCGTCGACGCAGATGATCTCGCCGATCAGCGGGCTCGCGTGCGGGGCCGCCCCGACCCGTGCGACGGTCATCTCCTCGTTGAAGACCGGCACGATCGCCGAGACCGACGGTGTCACATGCTCCAGGGTGCCCTGCCTCGCGCCTGACTGCTGCCGGTGGAGCGCATGCCAGGAGCCGGCCGCGGCGGGCGGGTCTGTGCGCCGCGATCCAGCCGCACGTGCAGCGCGCGGCGCAGCCGACGCACGGCCCGCGGGGCCGTGGCCGCGGGGGTGGCCGGGGCGGCCACGCGCCGCCGCGCGTCAGCCGACCAGGGTTCAGGCACCCTTGAGGAGCGTGAGCGGCGGCGGCCCCTCGCCGGGGGCGTCCGCGCCAGTGCTGGCAGCACCCACGGGCGCCGATCCAGCGGCCGCCGGACCCGCTGGGGCCGCCGTCCAGCGCCCGAGCCCGAGCTGGCGGACGAGGCGCGGCGTGCGCAGGGCGGCGAGGCAGGCCGTGCAGAGCTGCACCGTCGCGTCGGCGACCCAGCGCTCCCCCACCCGGCGCTGCAGCCGCACGGGCTCGCTGTCGGGGGCGTTGCACGCCCAGCAGCGCTGGCCCGCCGCGCGCCGGTACGCCTCGGCCGTCTGCGCGTCGGGTGCGCGGGACGCCCTGGCCTCGGGCGGGGCAGGACGAGCGCCCGGCGGGGCGGTCACTCGCGTCTCGGGATCCATCCTGACAGGGCCTCGCTCACTGCGCGCTGACATACACCCCGAGCGCGCCCCGGACCAATCGGCACGGGCCAGTGTGGCGCGCGGCAGGTGCGCTGGGGAAGGGCCACTCGGCCGGTTCGCCCGCGGCGCAGGGCGCAGGCCATTGCGCCGCGGGCGAGCGCGGCTGCAGGTAGTGCGGCGCCGCCGGGAACGCCACGATCAAGCGATGGTGTCCCCTGGCGGAGCTGGCCTAGTATTGGTTCGTGGATCCCTTCACGGTCCCGACGAGGTACTGGCACCGTCTCCACGACGGCCGGGTCCAGTGCGATCTCTGCCCGCGCGAGTGCCGGCTGCACGAGGGCCAGCGCGGCCTGTGTTTCGTGCGCGCGCGCCGCGGCGACGCGATCGTCCTGACGAGCTACGGTCGCTCGTCGGGGTTCTGCGTCGATCCGATCGAGAAGAAGCCGCTGAACCACTTCCTGCCCGGGACGCGCGGTGCTGTCATTCGGCACGGCCGGCTGCAACCTCGCCTGCCGCTTCTGCCAGAACTGGGACATCTCGAAGTCGCGCGAGCATCGACACGCTCGCCGATGCCGCCTCGCCCGAGGCGATCGCCCGGGCCGCCCAGCGGCTCGGCTGCGCCTCGGTCGCCTTCACCTACAACGACCCCGTCATCTTCGCCGAGTACGCCATGGATGTGGCCGACGCCTGCCACGCGCTCGGGATCAAGGCCGTGGCGGTGACCGCGGGCTACATGAACCCCGCGCCGCGGGCCGACTTCTACCGCCACATCGACGCCGCGAACGTCGATCTCAAGGGCTTCACGGAAACCTTCTACGCCGATCTCTGCGCCGCGCATCTCGCGCCCGTGCTCGACACGCTGCGCTACCTCGTGCACGAGACCAGCGTGTGGGTGGAGATCACGACCCTCTTGATCCCCGGGCGCAACGACTCCGACGAGGAGCTCGACCGGCTGACGCGCTGGGTGGTCGACGAGCTCGGGCCGCACGTGCCGCTGCATTTCACCGCCTTCCATCCCGACTACAAGTTGCTCGACGTGCCGCCCACGCCGCCGCCCACGCTGACCCGTGCGCGCGAGATCGCCCTGGCCAACGGGGTCCGCTACGCGTACACCGGCAACGTGCACGACCGGGGCGGGCAGTCGACGGCCTGCCATGCCTGCGGCGCGCTCCTCATCGAGCGTGATGGGTACGAGATCGGCACGTACCGGGTGACCGACGACGGCCACTGCGGCGCGTGCGGTGAGCCGATCCCCGGCGTCTTCGCCGGGCCTGCCGGTCGCTGGGGCTCGCGCCGTCTCCCGGTACGGATCGCCGCCTTCGCCACTGAACGGAGCCGTCCTGCTCCGGCCTGAATGTCCGCAACAAGTGTCGTTCGGGACCGTGGCGAGGTGTCGCTCCTGGCGGCCAACCTGACCGACTGCTGACGCGACGATGATCGCCCGTAAGCGCTATCCCGCGATAGTGTCACGGCGGGCGGCCTCCCGGACTCTTGACTGGAGGCGCCAAGGCGCCCATCGCGAGCTCCTGCAGGACGGCCACGACGAGCCTGCTCATGCTGAGCGCCAGGTACTTGACCGACGAGACGCTGTGCGAGGCCGAAGCCGGGCCCAGTCGTCCGCCTGTTGAGCTGTGCTCTACTCTCGGAGTCCGCCAGCTCTGCGCGCACCCGGGATGGGGCCGAGCGAGACGTAGATGACCCCGCGCTTCACGGCCATGTGTGCACCGCGGTGGTCCCCCTGGAGAACCTTCGTGAGGGACGCCCGCAAGGTGCCCAGCTTCTCGCCCTTTTCGGGCTCAATGGCCTTGATCTGCGCGGGGTCGCTGAGGCTCTCCAGCAGCTTGCGGAACTTGGCCTCGCGTTCCTGCGCGACCTTCTGCCGGGGCGAGAGTTCCTTGGCCTGGGCCGGTTGCTGCAACTCCTCGGGCTTCGCGTCGCGGATCTTCAACGAACCATCCTCCAACTACGCCTGGCTCAGGTCGGCGGTGGCAGCAGGGCAGGGACGCCACGATCGGCGGAGCCAGTGACTTGAACGTCCAACTTCGACGAGCGAATGGTACTGCGGGCACCCTGCAGGAACGCCCCACTGGCACGGTTGGGGAGGCAGATAGACGCGTGCCGCTGGGTCCCGCCGCTGGGCGACTACCGGCTGCGCCATCCGGGCGCGTCTGCGGAGGGTCGGTCTGAGCCAGTCAGCCATCGTCCGGCCTCCGGAGAGTGCGATCGTCCCTCCGGAGGCCGGTGGCCGCCAGA
>CAWJIC010000078.1:0-42670 GCA_963842755.1 uncultured Chloroflexia bacterium
GCCGCCTGATCGCTCCCGAGGAGGTCCGCTACGAACTGGCCGACCGCGAGGACGAACTGAAGGCTTGGGCGGCCCGAGTGACCGGTCTCTTCTATCCGACAGACAGCCCACTGCTTGGACGCCTCGCCGCCGTGCTGCGCGACACACCGGACAGTCTCCAGATCGGGAGGCTCTATGACGCTGATCCGTGGGTGGTAGCCCTCGCGCTCGAGTTGCGCGAAGCAGAGGCCCAGAAGCTCTTCGGCCAGGAGGTCGTGATCCTCACCCACGAGGCTCCGGCAGACCCCCTGAAGCGCCCTCACATCCCCGACGTCGCCCGGAAGTACCAACTCCGGTGCGTCCGCCTGCGCCACGTATTCGCCGCCGAGCCCTGGGAAGGCCACTGATAGGCCTGCGTCCCAGGCGGATGGGGGCGGGGATGGCACCCCCTCCTGGTCGCGCACATCGGCGTGCCCATCCAGGTCAGCGTCCTCCGGTTCTCAAATTCTGAGGGGGGTGACATTTCTGAAGCATTTCTCTGAGATTTCACAGTCGGTCTTGGATGCAACATGACAGGGGGCGTCCGCGATTCGGGCCCTGTCAATACTCCCCAGGGAGTATCGACCCCTTGACAACGTGGTAGTATTCACTCTGATGCGGCGTGTCAAGGCTTGACACGCCGATAGGCATGTCCGGCGCGGTCACGGGGCGTCGGGACGGGCACAGCGTGGACCGGAGGATCGGTTGGCCGTCGGCGTCGCCGCGGAAGTCAAGAGCAAGCTGAGCGTCGTCGACGTCGTCGGCGCAGACCGTCCAGCTGAAGAAGTCGGGCACCTCGTACAAGGGGCTCTGCCCGTTCCACGGCGAGAAGACCCCGTCGTTCTACGTCACGCCCGCCCGCGAGAGCTGGAAGTGCTTCGGCTGCGGGCTGGGCGGGGACATCTTCAGCTTCGTCATGCAGCGCGACAGCGTCGGCTTCCCGGAGGCGCTCAAGGGGCTGGCCGCCCGGGCCGGCGTCGAGATCGACGAGCGCACGAGCCGGGAGGACGCCCGGCAAGGCTCGCCTGCGCGAGGTCCTCGACGCGGCGATCGCCTTCTACCACACGGTCCTGACCTCCCACCCGAGCGGCCGGCCCGCCCTCGACTACCTGCGCGGCCGCGGCTTCACGGACGAGACGATCGAGAAGTTCCAGCTCGGCTGGGCGCCCGGCGGCTGGGAGACGATGTGCGAAGCAGCTCCAGGCGAAGCGCGGCGTGACCCCGGGGGAGCTCCTCGAGGCCGGCCTCACCCAGGCCCGCGGCACCGGACGGGGCGGCGCCTACGACCGCTTCCGCGAGCGGATCATCTTCCCGATCCGGGACATGAACGGCCATGCCGTCGGCCTCGGCGGGCGCTACCTCATCGCGGACGGCGACACCCGCGACCACGGCCCCAAGTACCTCAACTCCCCGGCGACGCCGCTCTTCGACAAGAGCCGCACGCTCTACCTCGTCGACCGGGCCAAGGGCGCGATCCGCAAGTCCGGCCAGGCGGTCATCGTGGAGGGCTACACGGACGCGCTGATGGCCCACCAGGCCGGCTTCGACAACGTGGTGGCGAGCCTCGGGACGGCGCTCACGCCGGGCCAGGTCGCGCTCCTGACCCGCTACGCCAAGAAGGTCGCCCTGGCCTACGACGTGGACCCGGCGGGCCAGTCGGCCGGCACGTTCGGGGTGACCGAGCTGAACAACCTCATCAGCGAGGTCCAGGCGGACGGCGGGGTCGGCCTGACCGACGTCGGGGTCGTCCGGCTGCCGGAGGGCAAGGACCCGGACGAGGTCATCCGCAAATCGCCCGACCTGTGGCGCGAGGCGGTCCGCACGCCGGACCCGATCCTCGCCTACCTCATCGACTACCACGCCGGCCGGCTGGACGTCCGCACGGCGGAGGGCCGCAAGCGCCTCGTCGACGCGGTCATGCCCACCCTGCGCAGGGTCGGCGACCCGATGATCCGCGACACGTACCTGCAGCTGCTCGCCCGGCGCTCCACCGTGGACGAGCGGACGCTCCTCGAAGCGCTCCATCGCCGCCCGGAGCCGAGCCGTCCCGGGGCGCTCGGCGGGGGAGGGGCGCTCGACGGCGATCACGCCGGCGCCCGGATCACGCTCGACGCGGTGCGCGCCGCGGCGGAGTCGGTCAGCCCCGAGGAGGTCGTCCGCTCGATCACCCCGGTCGAGGTCGATCTTCTGCGCCTTCTCCTGCTCATGCCGGACCAGCAGGCGCGGGTCGAGCTCGAGCTCAAGCCCGACGAGCTCCCGAGCACGGTCGCCCGCGAGCTCTACCGGGCGATCCTGGCCGATCGTCGGGCGGGCGCCGCGGCCGCCGGGGACGAGGACGGCCCCGGCCGGTTCGAGCGCGGCCGCTTCCTCGACGGGCTCGACCCCGAGATCCGGGCCCTCGCCATCGGGCTCTACGCGCTCGAGCGCCCGGACCCGCGCAACCTGCCGCAGCAGCGCGTCATCTATTACGTGGACAAGTGCCTGCTCACCCTGGAGGCCGACCGCCTCGAGGAGCGCAGCGCCTGGAACCAGGCCGAGCAGGCGGACGCGGAGCTCCGCGTCGACCAGGAGGCGATGGCTCGAAATCCTCGCCGAAGAACGCCAGATCAACGAGGCGCGCCGGTCGCTCGATCGCAGGATCGAGCAGACGCGCCTGCTCACCCGACCAGCCGCGGCCACTTCGGCCGCGGCTGGTCGCTCATGACCCGGAGGTCACTCGTGTCACAGGACAAGTTGGACAAGCAGCTCGTCGATGCGGTCCTCGCCGGTCGTCCGCGCCGGACCCGGGTCGAGATGGAGGAGGCGAAGCTCGCCTCCAAGCGCCCGGCCCGCGCCGGGACCACGACCGCCGTCGCCGATGCGGTCGCCGCCGATGACGAGGACGAGGAGCCGGACCTCAAGCTGGGCGGGGCCGACCCGCTCGCGGACGCGGTCGACATCGGGGTGGAGGTCGTCGGGGGGGACGGCGACAGCGGCGTGGCCGCGCTGGTCGATGCCCCGGCCAAGCTCGATCCGGTCAAGCTGGAGGAGCCGACCCCGGAGGAGCTCGAGGCGCTCTCCGCGGACATGATCGGGATCGACGACCCGGTCCGGATGTACCTCAAGGAGATCGGCAAGGTCGCCCTGCTGACCGCCGAGGAGGAGGTCGTCCTGGCCAAGGCGATCGAGCTCGGCGAGTGGCTGGTCGAGGCGCCCGACAAGGGCATGGTCTCGCTCCACGAGTGGACCACCCACGACACCGAGCGCAAGACCCGGACCCTCAAGCCGCAGCACCGCCTGCCGTTCGGCCCCGAGGCCCACCAGATGGTCCGCGATGCGGTGTCCGACGAGGCCGCCGCGGATCTCCTCGTGCCGACCCCGGACTTCCACCTGGTCCGGGCCGCCAAGGACGTCCTGTCCGAAGGGACGAAGGCGCTCCTCAAGGGGGCCAAGCACCTCGTTCACGCGTACAACGAGAAGCTCGACCCGGACTCGTTCCTGGTGCTCCTCGACTGGGCGTACCTCGCGGTCCACAACGGGGACCTCGAGTCGCGCGACAACATCGGGCTGCGGGCGATCTACGACTGGACGCGGGAGGACGTGGCCTTCCCGGCGCTCGAGCGCTGGATCTCGTCCGGGCACGACGCGGACATGCTCAAGAAGTTCGGCTTCGACCCGGAGGTGCCGCTCAGCACCAAGCTGCGCGACCGCAAGGGCGAGCTCGTCCGGATCGGGCGCGACGCACGCGAGCAGCTCGACCTCGGCCAACCTGCGGCTGGTCGTGTCGATCGCCAAGAAGTACATCGGCCGGGGGATGTCCTTCCTGGACCTCATCCAGGAGGGCAACATCGGGCTCATCCGGGCGGTCGAGAAGTTCGACTACGAGAAGGGCTACAAGTTCTCCACGTACGCCACGTGGTGGATCCGCCAGGCGATCACCCGCGCGATCGCGGACCAGGCCCGGACGATCCGGATCCCGGTCCACATGGTCGAGACGATCAACCGCCTGATCCGGGTCTCGCGCAACCTGCTCCAGGAGCTGGGCCGCGAGCCGACGGTCGAGGAGATCGCCGAGGCGATGTCGAAGGGCCAGGAGGTGATCGTCACCCCGGAGAAGGTCCGCGAGATCATCAAGGTCTCGCAGGAGCCTGTCTCCCTGGAGACCCCGATCGGCGAGGAGGAGGACTCCCACCTCGGCGACTTCATCGAGGACCGCGGCGCCCTGGCGCCGGCCGAGGCGGCGTCGCACCAGCTCCTCAAGGAGCAGGTGGAGGCGGTGCTGGACTCGTTGACCGGCCGCGAGCGGCGGGTCCTGCAGCTCCGCTTCGGGCTGGAGGACGGGCGGGCCCGGACGCTGGAGGAAGTGGGCAAGGAGTTCAACGTCACCCGCGAGCGCATCCGCCAGATCGAGGCCAAGGCGCTGCGCAAGCTCCGCCACCCGTCCCGCAGCCGCAAGCTCAAGGACTACCTGGAGTAGGGGCGCCGGGCGGGTCGCCGGGATCCGCGCCCGTCGCGACGGGATAGCCGGCGCGGCTCCAGTCGCTCCAGGAGCCGGGGTAGAGGATCGGGTCGGGGAGGCCGGCGAGGCGCATCGCGAGCGAGTTGTGGCAGGCGGAGGTGCCGCTGCCGCAGGACGTGACGACCTCGACGGCCCGGTCCGCCCCGAGAGCGCGGAAGCGGGCACCCAGCTCGGCGGCCGGGAGGAACCGGCCGTCCGGACCGAGGTTGCCGTCGGTCGGGGCGTTCAGCGCGGTCGGGATGTGGCCGGCGATCGGGTCGACCGGCTCGGTCTCACCGCGGTAGCGCGGCGCGCCCCGGGCGTCGAGGAGGACGATCCGCCCGAGACGGGGGAGCAGCTCATCCCGATCGACGACCTTCGTCCAGTGGTCGGCCAGCTCGAGCTGCGCCGGCGGCAGCGCCGGAACCTCGGTCGTGACCGGGAGCCCGGCCGCGACCCATGCCGGGAACCCGCCGTCGAGGACGGCCGCCCGGCCGTGCCCCAGGTCGTCGAGCATCCACCACAGCCGAGCCGCCACCCAGCCGCCGACGTCGTCGTACGCGACGATGAGATGCTCCGTGCCGATCCCCGCCCGCCCGAGCCGCTCCGCGAGGTCCGCCGGTGCCGGGAGCGGGTGGCGCCCCGGGCCGGTCGGGGCGGACAGGTCCGCGTCGAGGTCGAGGAAGATGGCGCCCGGCAGATGGCCCGCCTCGTACGCCGCCCGACCCCGACCGGGCTGGCCCAGGTACCAGCGCACGTCGACGATCCGCAGGTCCGGACGGTCGAGTCGGGTGGCGAGGTCCTCCGGCGAGATGAGGCTCACGAACGGGAGTATGCCAGTCGCTCGGTGCTCCGGTCCGTGCCCCCCCACGAGGGTCCGCGCGCCCGCCCGGGCTCGTGCCCGGAGAGGGCGCGGGCGATCCATCCGGGCGCAGGCCACCCGTCCTTCCGTGCTATCCTGCCCGCGGCGCGGCGGCCCCGGCCCCGCGCGGCGATCGCCCACGGCGGTCCATCGCTCCGGCGTAGCTCAGTGGTAGAGCGGGCGGCTGTTAACCGCTTGGTCGTAGGTTCGAGTCCTACCGCCGGAGCCACTCACTTACTGCGTCCGACCGGTTAACACCCGGGGCGGTCGTTGCGTTCCAGACGGCGACGGCGTTGAGCTCCCGGCTGTCGACGTCCACCCGCTCAAAGAGGTCCCTCACCCACGCGACTTTGGTGTCGAGCGGCGCGCCCTCGAGGATCCCGTTGAACTCCCCGATCGTCTCATTGACCAGCTTCTCGGTGATCCGCAGTGGGCGCTCCTGCAGCTCGAACTCGTGCAGGCGGGCGGTCGCTGCTCCCAATTCGGCAGCCACGCTCTCCATCTCGACGGTGATTCGCTCGGCCGCTCGCGGCCCCGCAGTGCGCAGGGCGCGACGAAGGTTCTCGTCCTGCTGCTCGAGCTTACGCACCTGTGCGCGGCCTCGCTCCAGGTCTGGCCCGCGATGGTCGGCGCGCATGCGGATGTCCTCGTTGAGCAGGGTCACCATTTCGCGGATCGCATCGGGGGTTATCAGGGTGCTGCGGATGAGATCGAGGACGCCTGCCTCGAGGTGGTCGGCTCGGACATGTGGTCGGCCACAGTGGGCGAGGCAGCGGTAGTACCGCCGCTCTCGGGAGTTGGTGCCTGCCATCCGGCCGCCGCAAGCGCATCGCAGCAACTCCGTCAGGACGTAACCACCCGCATAGCGACTAACCGGCAGACGATTCGCGCGGCGGCGTCCGAGCATCTCCTGAACTCGGTCCCAGAGCTGCTCGGGGACGATCGGCTCGACCTCGCTGGTAACAACCTCCTGCTCCGGGTTGCGTCGGCGCTTCCGTCCGTGCTCGCCCTCGACCCGCGTTTCTCGGTTGAAGACCTTCATCCCGTGGTAGATCGGGTTGGCGAAGATGGTCGCAAGGCTCGACTTGTTCCTGCAGATTCCGGTGGCGGCCACGATGTCGTCGTACGCAGCGCCTTCGGCGGCCATCTGGAACGCCTGCACGACCCGCGGCGCTACGTTAGGATCCGGCGCCCAGCGCACACGGGTGAGCGGCGTACCGTCATATCGAGTTCCGACCACCACCGGCTCGCGCCTGTAGCCGACTGGCGGCCTCCCGCCAGCCGAGAAACCCTGGCGCACCAGCTCCTTCTGCGAGCGCAGCACGTCGGCCGCCGTCGCCGCCGCGTAGAACTCGTCGACGGCCATCAGGATGTGGGTGATCAGCGTTCCGAGGGGGCCGTCCGGCACAGGCTCCCTGTAGGAGAGGATGTCGATGCCACGCTTGCGCAGGAGCGCTCGGTAGACGAGGCCTTCCTCCATGTTGCGAGCAAAGCGGCTGAACTTCCAGACGAGGACCCAAGAGAAGGTTGGGTGCGGCTCGCGGGCCAGGGCGGCGATCGACTGGAGCCCACGGCGCCCTTCGACGTCCGTGCCACTGATGCCGGCGTCCTGAACAACCTCGCAGGTCGCGCCCGCACGCTCAACGGCGGCGGTCAGTTCGGCGATCTGGCTGGCGATCGGTAGCTCGTCGCTCGCCTGGTGTTCCGTCGAAACGCGGACGTAGACGATGCCGTGCGAGCCGGCAGGAATCGTGACCATGACAGCCTGAATTGTAATGGAGGCCGACAAGAGGGTGGGAGGATAGTGGTTCGGACGGGCGACGGTGTCCTGATCCAGAGTCTGTTCCCCGAATCAGGCCTCGCGAGCCGTCATTTGAGCGTGCGGCGGGCCTCAGTCGGCCGCCGAATCGGGGTGAGTCAGGTGCCCATCCCGAAATGAGTCAGGTGCCCATCCGAAAAACCGGAAGAGTCAGTCGCCCTATCTGGGCGACCCCAATTCTACCGCGGCTCGCGGGCGGACTCAACCGCGCCGGCCGGCCCACGCTGGGCCAGGGTCCTCAGCGGCTCCGCTCGGGGGTGCCAAGAAGGGCGCGTACCCGGGAGGGATCCATGAGCCCGCCGCCGCCACCGGCCCGGCGCTGCTGTCAGGCCACGTCGTCGAGGAGCGCCTCGAGCTCGGGGCGAGCGGCGCGGTCGGCTGCGGCCTCGCGTGGTGTGAGGCCGCCGAGGGGGCGCCTGCACAGGGCAACCGCTTGGCCGACGATCAGAAAAGCGGCAGCCTCGTCCCGACTTGATCCTCCCGGCTCCTCCTATCGCGCGTCGTCCGGTGCCTCGTCCGGCGGCTCGATCAGCGAGACTCGCTCGAGGGTCCAGCCGACGCGATCCCCGACCGACGCCGCCGGCGGCCCGCCCTGTCGGATCCCGACGGTCCCCACCGCGCTCGCGAGCCGGTAGTCCGTGTGCGTTCCGCGGAACGCGACGGACTCGACGACCGCCGCGAGCGGGCCCCCTAGGCTCGCCCAGTCCGGGCGGACGAGGACGCGCACCGGGCGCGGCGCGTGCCTGCCCGGGAGGGCACGCGCGCCGGAGACGGCGACCGCGACCGTCGCCCCGCCGAGCGCCAGATCGGCCCGCCCATCGTGGCACCCGAGGACCGTGGCCGGGAGATCCGTCGCGGGCCCGGTCAGCCTCGCTGCCCACAGGTCGACCGGGGTGTCGTAGACCTCGCGCGGCGACCCCAGCTGGACGATCCGGCCGTCGCGCACGAGCGCGACCCGGTCGGCCAGGGCGAGCGCCTCGGCCGTGTCGTGGGTGGCGTAGATGCCCGCCGCGCCCGACTCCCGGCGCTGGTCCGCCAGCTCCCCGAGCAACCGCTCGCGCAGCTCGGCGTCGAGGTGTGCCGTGGGTTCGTCGAAGAGTTGCAGGCCAGACCGTCGCGCGAGGGCCCGCCCCAGCCCGACCCGTTGCTGCTCACCGCCGGACATCTCCGCCGGCCGCCGGGCACCGAGGTGGCCGATGCCCAGCCGGTCGAGGATCGCGGCCGCCTCGCGCCGGGCCACCTCGGCTCCGGTGCCGCGCCGGCGGATCGGATAGGCGACCGTCTCGATCGCGGTCAGGTGTGGCCACAGCGCGTAGCCCTGGAAGACGACGGCGACGTCGCGCCGCTCGGGCGGGTCATGGCGCCGCGGGCCGGCGACCGGCTTTCCGCCGATCCATATCTCGCCCGACCGGATCGGGATGAACCCCGCGAGGGCCGAGAGGATCGTGGTCTTGCCCGATCCCGACGGCCCGAGGAGCGCGAGCATCTCACCGCGACCGATCTCGAGGTCGAGGCCCGAGACGACGACGCGCCGACCGTACGCGACCGTGACGCCGCGGCACTCCACGGCGTGGCGGTCGTCTGTCCCACGGCTCGCGGCCGCGGCCACGGTCGCGCCGCCGGTCATCCAGCCCTCCGCGTTCGAGCGCGGCCGCCGCCGAGGAGCGCGAGCGGGGCGGCAGCGAGCGCGACGATCAGCGTCAGCAGGACGGCGAGCGCCGCGCTGACCGTGGGGTCGCCGAGTTGCTGGATGTTGAGCACGACGACCGCGAGCGTGGCGCTCCCGGGTCCGTACAGGAGGCTCGACATCGTGAGCTCATGCAGGGCGAACACGAACACGACGAGCCAGCCGGCCGCGATGGACGGCCGCAGGATCGGCACGACCACCGTCCGGAGTGCATCGAGGGTCCCCGCGCCGCTCGCCCGCGCCGCGCGAACGAGGTCGGGCGGCAGGCGGTCGAGCGAGCCGGCGAGCTGGCGATGGCCGAGGGCCCAGAACTTCGCAAGGTAGGCGACGAGGATGATCGCCAGGCTGTCGCGCAGCCAGCCGCCGTAGGCGAGCAGGACCGCCACCGCGAGGGCCGAGCCCGGGATGGCGAACCCGAGCGTCACCGCCGTTCCGAGGACCGTGGAGCGCCGCCGCGTCGCGATCGCCACGAGGCCGCCCAGGAGGAGGACGAGGGTCGCCGCGGATGTGGCGAGGACCACGCTGTGAACCAGGCCGTCAGCGAAGCGCGCGTCGAGTGCCTCGCCGAAGTTGGCGAGCGTCCAGTTCGCCGGGACCGGCGGCAGACCGACCGCCCGGGTGAGGGCCGAGAGCACGAGGGCGACGAGCGGGACGATCGTCGTCATGATGATCGCGGCCGTCATGAGCGCGGCGGCCGCGCGTCCGCCGGCACGTCCGGCCTCGCCACCCGCCGGCAGACCGGTGCGGACGACACCGCGCCCGGTCAGCAGGGCGTCGGCCGAGCCGACGACGATGAGCGCGAGCACGACGAGCGTCGCGGCCATCGTCGCGGCCCGGATGAACGCGGCCGGGTCCGCGGACAGCGCGAGGTCCTGGTAGAGACGCGTCGTGATCGTCGCGAACCCGGCCGGCGTGCCGAGCACGGCCGGCACCCCGAAGGCGTTGATGGCGAAGACGAAGACGACCACGATAGCCGACAGGATCGCGGGCCGGAGGAGCGGCAGGGTGATCGTCCGGAGCGTCTCGAGCCGGCCCGCCCCGCTCGCCCGTGCCGCCCGTTCCAGATCCGGCTCGACCCGGCTGGCGAGTGCGCCCGCGACGACGAGGTAGGCGAGCGGCGTGGCAGCCACGGTCAGGACGACGACGATCCCGAGCGGCCCGTAGAGACCGGGCAGGGTGACCCCGACGAGCTGGTCGGTGAGCCCCCGGGGACCGAACGCGCGAGCCCAGCCGAACGCGGTCACGAACGGCGGGACGAGCATCGGCAGGAGCAGTCCGAGCCGGAGCCAGCGTCGACCGGGGATCGCCGTCCGCTCTGTGGCGAGGGCGGCCGCCATCCCGACACCCACCGCCAACACGGCGACGAGCGCGCCGGTCCACAGGCTGTTGGCGATCGCGCCGACGACGAGCGGCCCGGCCAGGGTCGTCGCGAGGACCACCGGACCGTCCTCGAGGGCGACACCGACGAGGCGTGCGATCGGCAGGCCGATGACGAGGACGACGAGGCCGAGAGCGAGCGGGCCGGCCAGGCGCCGCCACGGGACCGCGTCAGCCACCGAAGATGGCGCGATACTCGGCGAGCAGCTCCTCCTGGCGTCCGAACGCGGTGGCCCAGTCCGGCGCAACCTGCGGCCCTCCGGGCTGCGGCCCACCGGCGTCGGGCCGGACCGGCTGCCAGCCGGTGCCGGCGATCGCCCGCTGGCCGGCATCGGACAGGACGAGCTCGACGAACGACTCGGCAGCCGGGGCATTCTCGGTCGCCCCGACGACCGCGATCGGGCTGTAGATGGCGATCGCCCCGGCGTCGGGCCAGACGAGCTCGATCGGCGAGCCCTTGCTGATCGCGGTACGGGCCGAGTTGTCGAGCGTCATCCCGACCTTGAAGCGGCCCTCCGCGACTCCCGTCGTCACCTCGTCCGGGGTCTTCACCTGGACCGCGCCGTTCGCCTTGAGCGAGCGGTAGAAGTCCAGCCCGTAGCCGTCCGTCAGCGCGAAGTAGCCGAGCGCTCCGAACGCCGAGCCCGCGAAGCCGGGATCCGGGATCGCGACGGCGTCCCGGTAGGCCGGGTGCGGCCAGGTCCTTCCATGAGGCCGGCACCGGCGTCACGTCCGCGCCGCGGATCATCACCATGTTCAGCAGGCGGGTGCCCCAGAACGTCTCGCCCCGGTAGGCCGCGTCGAGGTCGGCCGCCCCGGTGGGCGTCCACTCGCGCAGGAGGCCCTGACCGGCGTAGGCCTGGATCGACAGCGGATCGGTCAGCCACAGGATGTCGCCGCGGATCCGACCCTCGCGCAGCTCGGCGGCGATCCGCCCGGCGAGCTCACCGGTCGGGGCGCGGAAGACCTCGACGGTCACGGCTGGATGCGCTGCCTTGTAGGCGGCGACCACGGCGTCGACGGTGTTCTGGGTGACCGAGGTGTAGAGGCGGATCGTGCCGGTCGGGCTGGGTCGTTCGGTCGGGCCGACGCTTGGCGCGGGTGTGGCGGCCGCGGTCGCGGGCGGCGCGCTGGTCGGCGGAGCGGACGAGGAACCGGCGACGCAGCCCGCGGCGACCATGACACTGACCACGATAGCGACGACGGCCCTGGCCGGCCGTCGGCCGTGAACGCGTTCGAACCGCGTGATTCCAGGCGACATGATGGGGCGCTCCTTCTTAAGCGGAAGTCTTCGGTCCGGGCCTCTGCCCGCCGGCTTCCCACGCTTGCGAGGTCACGTCGACGCGGGTGTCACCTCCTCTCTGGCCGTTCGCGTCCTCGGACGACCGCCTCGAGCGCCCTAGCCGAGCGCCATCGCTGGTCCCGGGTGGGCGACCCGGTGGTTCGTGATGTCGAGCTGCCGAAAGGTGAACCGGCGAAGATTGCCCACCTGCCGGCGGCTCAGCCGGTCGCACACCCATTCCCAATGGAGCGACACCCAATCGCCCGGCCGGTAGCCGTCCGCCAGTGCCACACCTCCGGCCGCGCCGCGCGCGGTCTCCAGGCGTGGCTCGCCGAAGCCAAGCCGGTGGCCATCCCAGGTCAGTGGCCGGGACAGCACATCGACCTGCTCGCCGCGAACGGCGACGACCTCGCCCCAGCGGATGCGACACCGATCGAGCACGTGCAACGGCGTCTCACCGCGATCCGCGCCAAGCAGGCCGACCCACGGGTAGATGCCGAAGACATGGAAGCTGTGGTGGGGGACCACGCCCTCGGGGATCGCCTCGGCCAGGTATCCCCAGCTCGTCCCGGCCCGGCGCCGGAAGCGGTCGATCAACGAGTTGCCGAAGAGGGTCATGTCGACCTGGTCGAGGAGGCCGTTCCCGAGCCAGTACGCCTCGACGACCCGTCGGTCCAGCGGGTCCTTGATCCCCGTGCCGGCGGCGATCAACTCGAGGTACGGCCAAGCGCCGGTGAACCCGCGAGCCAACTGGATGAGGCCACCGTCCACGACCCCGGCCGCGCCGTACTCGAGCACCGACTTGCTGTCGCTCGGCCCGCAATACCCGAGCTCGTTCGGCGGGTAGGCGTAGCGCGCGAACAGGGTCGCCCCGGCCACCGTCGTGTCCGGCCGGGGCTCCGCGCCGTCGACGTCGCTTGCCGTCGGTCGCCATCCGCGGACCGCGCTGTGAATCAACCCATGAGATGCATTGGTCCGGGGATCCGACGGCCGGCCGGTCACGGGGACGCCTCCGAGCTGACGGCCGCGCTCGCCAGGAGCCGGTCGATCCAGCCGTCGTCCTGATCTCCCTCCGCGAAAGCGATCGCCTCAACTGCCTCCGCTTCGGTGATCCGGGCGATGGCGAACCCCAGATGGATGGCCACCCAGTCTCCCGGAGCCGGTCGCTCGCCGTGGAGCAGCCCGAGGTGGATGGGCTTGATCACGCCGGCGACATCGACGCGGGCGACGTCGACGCGGTCCGGCGGCAGCTCGACGACGCGGCCGGGAAGCTCGATGCACATCGCTTTGCCTCCCTCCCTCAGCCTGCCGCGACCGCCGACAGGAGCGAGCCCACGATGGCCTCGACCCGGTCCGCCGCGATGGGGACGGCCGCTGCGACAGGCGGACTGAGATGCTCATCCATCGTGTCGCAATCGGCCGGCTGGCAGCCGACGATCCGCACCGTCCGAGGCAGCGCTCCCAGCGACCGGGCGAGGAGGAAGATCCGATGCGGCTCGGCCAGATGCAGGTTCTGGAACAGGGTCGCCCATTCCTCTCGATCGATCGAGGAGGGTTCTGGAACATCCGGTTCCAACACCCAGACCGTTCCGGGTCGCGCCCCTCGCTCGACCGCGTCGACGATGACCAGCGCCTCGTATCCGTCCATCAGCTGCTGGACGACGGTCATGCCGCCGATGCCGGTCTCGATGAGGTCCACGTCGTCCGGGAGGCGCCGCCGCTCGAGCTCCTCGGCGACGGCCACGCCGAAGCCATCGTCGTGGCGGAGAAGGTTGCCTACGCAGGCGACCAGCACGCGCCCGCTCATGCCGCGGCTCCGGCCAGGGAGCCGATCCTGACCTCACCGGCGTCGACCGCGATCGGGACGACCCCCAACCCCGGCCCGTCTGCTCCGATCCGCCGACCGCCGCGCAGATCGAAGCGGCAGCCGTGCCATGGACAGACGAGCACGTCGTCCTCGACGCCCCCCGATCCGAGCGTCAGCGGGCTGCCCGGGCATCCGTCGCGGTACGCGTAGTACTCACCCGCCACGTTGGCGACGATCACCGCTTCACCGGCCACCTCGACCACGCGGACCGAGCCCGGCACCAAGTCGGCGGTGTCGAAGGCCCGGCGCCAGGTCAGGACAGGTCGACTGGGACGCCGCAGGCTCTCGATCGGGATGAAGCCCGCCGGTGCCGACGCCGCCGGCGATGTCTGGCCATGGGCGTGGCCCGGGGCGTGGCCGGCCTCGGACGTCGGCGCGTCGACGACCTCCATACGCTCGAAGTCGGCAAGACCATCACGGAGGGCGCCTTCGATGACATGGCGCAGGGTTGCTGTGGAACCCTGGCAGGTCGAGCACGCCCCGGACAGGCTGACACGGACGACGCCCGCCTCCGCCTCGACAACGGTCACGCGGCCGCCGTGCGACTCGATGTAGGGGGCGACGGTGCCGAGCACGGCTTCCGCCCGCTGGAGCTCGCCACCTTCCCCCAGGTCGTAGAGGTCGTACAGGAGGCGCACCTCCGGGTCATCGACGGCGCGGGCCTGGAGGCCTGCGACCCTGAGGAGCTCGTCGAGACGCCGGAGTCCGGCCCGATGCACCCGATCGATCGACGTGAGCAGCTCGAACACCCGGCCCTGAAGGGCTTCGTCCGGGTCGGCCTCGAAACTCGCGATCATGCCGGCCAGGCGGTCCAGTTCGTCGGCCAGGAACTCCGGCAGCGGCTCAGGCTCCATGGGCGACCTCGGTTCGGCCGGGACACGGATCCGCCGACCGCTTCGGGTCCTGGCACCAGCAGCCGGGTCCGCATTCGCCGTGCCCGGCTCGCGTCATGCCCTCGAACTCATCCCGGAAGCTACGCGCACCCTCATCGGCACCGAGCGGCGTGAGGGCATACCGGGCAAGCCGGCCGGGCACCAGGGCGACGAACCCATCCGCCATCAGCAGCTTGAGCTGCTGATGGACGAGGGGCGCTCCGGCGGCGAGGAACATCGCGAGCTCGATTGGGTCAACATCCGACGCCAGCCGCTCGCCGCGCATCCAGTACATCGCCTGGAGGATCTCCGACCGCCAGTACAGGGCTTCGAGCGCCTGGCGGCCGCGAGCGTCAGTGATCATTGGGAGACCTCGGCCACGGAGCGACGGACCATCGCGGCGACATCGTCGAGGACGGCACCGACCGGCGGACTGAGCTCCTCGCCCCAATCCTCATCGCGCGGCTCGACCTCGATGACGACCGTGTCATCGGGCAGCGCCCGGAAGTGATCGAGCACCGTCAGCAGCGTGTCCAGACCGATGATCCCGACGAGCGCCTCCGAGACACGCTCCTGGATCTCGTCCACCGTGCGGCTAGCGTGCGTCCACTGGTAGCGGCGGACCGTGCCCGGCTCGCCGCCGCGCCGCACACCGGCGATCAGCACGGCGAGGTCGTACGGTGCACGGCCCTGCAGGACATGGACCTCGTGGATCGCGCCGGCACTCAGGTCCTCGATGTCGACGCCCTCGGGCACCGCGCCCTGCCGAAGCCGTTCGACGAGGATCGGTCCGAACGACAGATCGCGCAGGTTCGTATACCCGACGCCGCCCACGAGCACGCGTCGCGTCGGCGCCGTCATGGGCTCCCAGAACATATCGCTGCTCAGACCGATCGCCACGTCACTCGTCGAGCTCGCACGCGCACGTCGTGACTTCCTGGACGATCGTCCTTGAACCCGCGTAGACATGGGTCGTGCATGGCATGCATGGATCGAAGCTGCGAATGGTGCGCAGGATGTCGATCGCCTTGAAGTCGTCCGGGGTCGCGTACTGCTCGAGGATGGGGGTGTTCATCACCGCTTCCTCGTACGGTCCGGGCTTTCCGAACGGGTCGACCGGCGAGGCGTTGGTCGTCGAGGGCGTGTTGATCTGGTAGTTCGTGATCACGCCCTTGTCCATTGTCAGGTGGTGGGCAAGGTAGCCCCGCCCGGCGCCCCAAAACCCGACGCCGATCCGCTCGTCGCGCGGGACCTTGAACTCCGTCGAGACGCGCGTCTCGCCCTTCTTCATCAGGTCGTAGGCGGCGAGCAGGTTGTTGAGGCAGACCAGCGCCGAATACGCCTGAGCGAAGGCGCGGGCCCGGTTCCGCTCGATCGCGTTGTTCTCGGCGGGCACCATCCACTCCAGCGTCATCTCTGGCAGCACGCCCTTCGGGATGGTCATCCGCATGCTCTTCCCGGTCGCCTCGATGAAGGGGTTCGCGGGGATCTTGCCGGCCACGGCGGTGATCCACATCCGGGCATAGGCCCCGGCCTCGACCACCTCGCGGTCCCAGCGTGGGGCCGTGGACCAGGTGTACTTCTCCTTCCAGCTGCGCCCCTGCGGCGCCGGCAGCGTCTCCTTGTTCCAGGGATGGTGCGGACTCAGCGGGTTGCCCAGCGGATCGGTCGCGAAGTGTGGCGCGCGGTCCGTCCATGATTCGTAGAAGGAGTGCTCGACGAATTCCTCGAGGCCGAGGTTGATCCGCTGGAGGTCCGTGGTGCGCAACTCGCCGTCGACGATCGCGCCCGGCGTGGCCCAGCGGCGCTCACCCCACGTGTTGGCATTGGCGAACGTCGCGTCGTACGCCTCGTGGTGCTCCCAGATTCCGAGATCGATGAAGCTGCGGGGCCGGATCCCCACCTGTCGATATTCGGGCTTGGCGGCGTAGAAGAACTCGGAGATGTCGTCCCAGATGAGCGCCATTCGCTTCGAGTGGTCAAGCAGCTCGAAGAGCCGGATCTGGTATTCGTTGAGGGTCTGCGTCGTGACCGTCGTGCTGATGCCGCCCGGCACGATCGTCTGGGGATGGGGGTACTTGCCCCAGATCAGGGCGCACATCTCGCGTGCCCGTCGGGTGATCTCGAATGCCTCGAGGTAGAGCGATCCGGAGAGGGGCGTCAGCGCGGTCATCAGGTCGCTCATCCGGGCGAACCCGTGGATCGCTCCGTGGCGGGTCGTGGTCCCCTCCGCGAGGGTCCAGACCTCCGGATTCGTGGCCCGGATGATCGGCTCCGAGTAGTCCGGCCCGGCGAGCAGGAACAGGTGCAGCGGATGGTCGTAGAGGAACTCGGCCGCCTGGCCGAGGTTCCGCACGATCGTACCCATTGGCGGCGGCGCGATCCCGAACGCCATCTCGATCGCCTCGGCGGCGCAATTGGCATGGACGCCTCCGCACACGCCACAGGCTCGACTCGAGATGAAGATCGCGTCGCGCGGGTCGCGACCCTTCAGGATGACCTCGTAGCCGCGGAACAGTGTCGCCATGGAGTGGGCGTCGTGGACGGTCCTGGTCTCGAGGTCGACGACGCTATGGAAGGCCAGCGCGCCGGCGACCCGGGTGACCGGATCGATGCTGATCTCCTTGATGTGCCCATTGCGTGCGAGCAGACCCTGGATCCGTTCCTGGCGTTCGGCCGCGGTCGGCGCGGGCTTGTAGACATACGGATCCGTGACCCCTTCGCGCAGGTGCGCCTTCCCGTCCTCGTCGAAGACGACCGGGAGATTCTTGAAGCACATGATCAGCGTTCCTCTGGGGTGAGCTGGGCCAGGTGGCCATCGGCCGACGCAAGGATGCCGGCCAGCGCCTCAGCGCCCTCGGTGATCTGGGTGAGAGCGGTTGCGGTGATCGGCAGCGCGGCCGGCAGGATGCGCCGTCTCGACTTCGATGGCCCGAACGCCCATCGTCACCTTGGAGAGCGAGACGTCGATGCCAGCCAGTGCCGACCGGATGCGATCGAGGAACAAGATCAGCACGATCAGGAACAGCCAGAGTGACGCCCCGGACAGGATCGCGAGCAGCAACTCCATCAGCCAGCTCCTCCGGCCAGGGAGCGTCGGACAGCCGCGACGCGGCGCTGGATCGAGGCCGACGTCGCATCGATGACACCCGCCCCGGCGACCAGGCGGCCCACGACGGGCAGCACCCCTTCAAGTGCGGCGATGACCTGCGTGTTCTCGACGATCCCGACGGCGGCCGGGAGTGTCAGCTTGCCAAGTCGGTCGACCTCCCGCGCGTGATGGACGACCCGGACGACCTCGGCCACGACGATGACGGTCAGGCCGACCGCGCCCAGGAGTGCGATCGTCCAGACGACGATGATGGCGGTCTCCACGGCAGCCTCCTACGCGACCCTGGCGGTCGCTGCGCCCGCGACCGGCTCGCCCAACGCCATCGCCAGCTCGTCATCCGCCGCGGACAGGTGTCCGGCAACCGACCCGAGCCCGGTCGACACGGTCGACAGCCCGTCGTTGAGCGCCGTGATGTAGCCGCCCAACGGGGCCGTCTGCTGTTCGACGACCTTGAGTCCGTCGGCGATCCGACGCAGGTTCGTCCCGAGGCTCCAGAGCGCCTGCCCGATCGTGATCAGGCCGGCGGCCACGACCACGACAAGAACGAGTGCATAGACGACCGTGATGGCGGCCAGCACGCCGATCATTCAGCGTCTCCACGAAGCGCCGCCGGCAGTCGGGCGAGGCGATCGTCGATGGACCCGGCGACGCCGGCGATGGCCTGGGCTGTCCCCAGGATCTCCGTCGCCGTCTCGTTGGTCTTGTGAAGGTGCCAGATCTGCACGGTATTGGCCGCGATGCTTTTTCCCGCCGACCAGATCTGGAGCGCGTGGGCATCGATCCGCTCGGCCGCTCTGGCGATCCACAGCAGCAGCGCCGCCACGACGAGCACGACCACGGCGGCGATCCCCAGGGTGATCCACCACATCTGGATCAGGTCCATCGGCCGTTCCTCCTCCTGTCTAGCGATCCTTGGCGGCGGTATCGGAGTGACGCATGTGGTCGTAGGCGCCGTGCACAACGCGATCCACCCACGTTGGCTTCGAGTATGCCCCCCAGCCGCTCGGTGGGTCGCCCGTCCGGTCCCAGCGCGCCTCGCGGTTGCGATCACGTTGGGTCATCCGGCGTAGCGGCCGGACGAAGGAGCCGACGAGCTTGGACGCCGTGCTGGAGAGGACCGTCCCGGGCGGCGCCTTGTAGAACGGGGCGAACTTGTCCGGGAACCCGGGCATCGTGCAGCCGATGCACACCCCGCCGACGTTCATGCAGCCGCCGATATGGTTGATGGCGCCCCGGCTGGTGATGTTGCAGTTGACGACGGGCCCCCAGCAGCCCACCTCGACCAGGCACTCCTTGTCGCCGTACTCGTGGGCGAACGTGCCCTCTTCGTAGTAACCCGCCCGGAGACAGCCGCGGTGGACGGTCTCGCCGTAGAGCCAGGCCGGCCGGCCAAGGTCGTCGAACTCCGGAAGCGGCCCGACCCCCTGCAGGAAGAGCAGGACGGCCGCGACCGTCTCGGTGAAGTTATCGCCCACCGGAGCGCAACCCGGGATGTTCACCACCGGCAGGCCCAGGGCGCTCCGGTAGTCCTGCCCCAGGAAGTCGGTCAGGCTCATCGAACCAGTGACATTGCCGAATGCCGCCGGGATACCGCCCCACGTGGCGCAGGTGCCGATGGCGATCACGGCCGCGGCACCGGGCGCGAGCCGGCGCGCCCATTCGGCCGACGGCACCTGGCGCCGGCTCTCGGCTGTGCCCTCGCCTTCCTCGCCGATGGCGGACCAGTAGCCGCCGCCGTGTCCCGGCCAGCGACTCGTCCGCGAGCGAGCCCTCGTAGACGACGACGTACGGTGCCCCGAGCTCGCCGCGGGCCAGGCTTGCCGCATCGGTTCCATGTAGGCGTCGCCCGGCCTCGAGCTGGACGGCGGTGTGGTGCAGGAAGACGATCGGGACGCCGGGCAGCGATCCGGTCAGCAGGCTCTCGACGGACGGGGCCGTCGCGCCCAGGACGGCGATCGAGCAGCCATCACAGCTCATCCCGGCCAGCCAGAAGACATGGACCTGATCGAACGCCCCGATCTTCGTCCTTGGGCCGACCTTGGCGGCGAGCGCGGTCGCCCAGGCCTCCTGACTGATACCGGCGACGTTGCCGACCTGCGACATCGGCTGCCGCCACGTGTCCGGAATTCGATGACGGTCATGGCGTCACCTCCTCTGGGCCGCGTCAGGCGGTGGGGGCTCATGGCACCGAGTCGATCGGCGATGACGTCCGCGAGGGCGCCGATCGCGGCGACCGCCGGACGCGTCCGGCGCGTGGTCGATCACCGACCGACCCGAGCTGATCGGCCTCGGCAACCTGGGCGTCGAACGGGATCGCGCCGATGATCTCGAAGCCATGGCCGGCGCCGTACTGGAGGATCGCCTCCTTGTCCCGCTCGTCGCGGATCTTGTTGGCGACGACCCAGACGGCGGGCAGCCCGAGCTCCTGGGCGAGCGGGACGACCCGGCCGGCGGTCTCGAGTGAGCGGTAATACGGCTCGGTCACGACGAGCAGGGCATCGACGTTTCGGACGGTGCCTCGTGACAGGTGCTCGATCGAGGCCTCCGTGTCGAGGATCGTGATCTCGTGCGCGTCGGTCGAGGCAAGTTGCTCCATCACGTCGCGGACGGCGCTGTGCTGGCCGCAGATGCAGCCCTGGCCGGCGCCCAGCAGACCGGTCATCGTCAGGACCCCGACATCGTCGGGTCCCATCGCGCCGTACTCCTCGAGAATCTCGGCGAGCGGCTTTGTCAGATGCAGCCCCGCGTGTCCCGCGCTCATCGGTGCGCTCTTCGAGGATCGCCTCGCGGGGGACTCGCCGGAGCCGCGCGACCCCCTCGTCACTGACCCCGATCGCCGTTGCGAGGTTGGGGTTCGGGTCGCCGTCGAGGGCGTTGACGCGATATCCCCGGCGCGCGTAGACGCGGGCGAGGGTGGCGGCGAGAGTCGTCTTGCCGGAGCCTCCCTTGCCGGTCAGCGCGATTCTCAACTCGGACCTCCAACGCGCTCGAGCATGCCGTTGTGCGACCGAACCGGGCCGCGGGACGGCGTCGTCGCGGGTATTGGCGCTGAAGCGCGCCAGGAAGGCGTCCAGGACGGCGCGGTTGCGCTCGAGCGTGTGAGCCCAGGCGTCCAGGAGGTCGCGGCCGTCGGAGGTCAGGGCGTAGACCCGGCGCGCGGGACCGCGGTTCGGTAGCTCCCACTGCGACGACACGATCCCGTCGCGCTCCATCTGACGGAGCGTCTTGTAGACGCTCGCCGGGTCGCCGACCTCGAAGCCGAACGGGCGCATCCGGTCGATCAGCTCGTAGCCGTGTGCGGGCGCCTCAGACAGCAGGAGGAGGAGGCACGGCCGAGCGAAGTTCTTCGGGCTGGCCCCCGTCGCAGCGACAATCGTGCGCGGCCTCCGCGGCCTCCAGAACGGGCAACTGCTGCACGGGTCGCTCCAGAATCGGGTGCGACGCCGGACTAAGGTCGTCACACACATATAGGGCAGCATCCCAACAACGGCATAGTAGCGACCAAGTCAGTACTCGTAAAGCGCGATCTTTCCAAGCGCGATCGGCCCCGCACGCGGCCGCCCGTGTCAGCGCCGCGGCGGGAGGGAGTCGTTGATCGCGTCCGCGACGAGGTTCAAACCGATCACCACGAGGATCAGCGCCGCGCCCGGGAAGAACCACAGCCACCAGGCGACCCGCAGGAAACCCTGCGCCTGGCTGGCGAGGTAGCCGAGACTGATCGCGTTCGGGTCGCCGAGCCCGAGGAATCCGAGGCTCGCTTCGACCAGGATGACCTGGGCGATGAGGAGCGCGAGTAGACGATCGCCGCCGGCAGTGCGTGGGGCAGCATGTGGCGGAGGGGGATCCGCAGTTCGCTGCAGCCAACGGCGCCCGCCGCCTCGACGAACTGCCGCTCCCGGACCGACAGGATCTCGGCCCGGATCACGCGCGCGAGGAGCGCCCACGAGGTGAGCCCCAGGGCCAGGACGATCCGGTCCAGGCCAGGACCGAAGAGCGCGATGACTATCACTGCTAGGAAGAACCGCGGCAGGACCTGCCAGAACTCGCTCAGGCGCATGAGGAGATCGTCAAACCGGGCGCGCCGCGCCTCGGCCGCCGCCCCGACGCCAGGCCCTTCGCGGACCAGAGCTTTCGCGATGTGATCGACCAGGTCATCGTCGCCGCGGGGCAAGCGATCGCGGCCCCGTCCAGGACTTCGCGGCCCTCAGCTGCCGAGGCTGAGTCTGGATCCGGGCGCTCGCGCCTGAAGAACCCCTCCTTGTCCAGGTCGTCGGCGGCCCGGGCCCGCTGACACCTTCATCGTCGGGAACGTCCGGGAGCCTTCGTCAGCACGCCCTGTTCCGTCGAGAGCGCGACATCGAAGCATGGGGTGCACAGTTCGCGCCCGTCGAGGCGGTGCACTCGCGTCTCCATCGCGCCCTCGCCGCACTCCGCGCACACGATGGTGGCGTGGATGCGCGCCTTGCGAGGCGGCGGCCCGGCGATCTCCTCCAGCTTGTACAGACGCGTCGGGATCGATTCCCAGGAGCTTGCGGGACTGGGCCACGTGCAACTCCCGGAATTGCGCTTTCTCCGCATCGCTGGCTTGGCCAGAGCGGACCTTGGCGAACAGCTCCTGGTGCTCCGGATCGCGCTGCCAGGCATCGGGCCGACCGGAAATCCGGATGGCTCGGCCGTCGGAGCGGCGGTAGAAGCTGTAGGCGTTCTTGCCCCAGTCGCGGTGGATGAGGTTGCCCTTGCCGAAGGTGCACCCGGTCAGGAACTGGATGGCGTCGACCGCGCACATGTCGGTCTCGACCACGGCTACGACCTCCTCGTCCTGGGCGTGGGCGCCGATCTCGCGCAAGGCGATGGTGGCGGCTTGCACGCCCATGGCCAGGCCCGGGCACATGTGGCCGTGGAACTCCACCACCCGCTCGAGGGTCTGCTCGTCGATCATGCTCGATGTCCTCCTTGGGTCTCGAGCTCGAGGTCGTCGAGCTCGGCGCGGGTATGAGAACCGCCGGTGCCGTTGCCGGAGAAGAGGAGGTCGCGGCCGGACGCTGCCAGCAAGGCCCGCGTCACGGGATGTCGGGGCGAGACGAGCAGGGTGCCCCCCGACCCCTCCTCCACGACGCGGCCGCCATCCAGCACGAGGATCCGGTCGGCGATCCGCAGCACCACTGACAGGTTGTGGGAGATGAACACCATCGCCATTCCCCGCTGCACCTGGAGATGCTTGAGCAGCTGGAGCATCTTCGCCTGCTCGCTGGGATCGAGCATCGACACCGCCTCGTCGGCAACCAGAAGCTTGGGCTCCAGGACCAGGGCGCGCGCAAGCGCCACCCGCTGCAGCTGGCCGCCGGACAGCTCGTGGGTGTGACGGGCGAGGAAGGCGTCATCGGCGGGCAGGCGACACTCGGCGACTGTCCGGCGGACGGTGGCGTCGCGCGTCTCGGCGTCACCGACCTCCTGGACGTCGAGCGGTTCGCGTACCACCTGGCCGACGGTGAGTCGACCCGAAAGCGCCTCGAAGGGATCCTGGAACAGCATCTGGAGCCGAGCCCGGAGCGCCTTGAGCTCGCCCCCCTTGGCGGCCAGCAGGTCGACGCCGTCGAAGCTGACCGTCCCCCCATCGGCGTCGAGCAGGCGGACCAGGAGCATCCCCAGCGTGGACTTGCCGGCCCCGACGGAGCCCACCAGGCCGACCACCTCACCTTCGCGGACGTCAAGGCTCACGTCGCCGACGGCTGTCAACCGGTTGCGCTGGAACAGGCCGCCGGGGCCGGGGTAGGACTTGCGCAAACCTCGGGCGACCAACAGGGGGACGACGCCACCGCGGGCGCAGGCCACGACGCGCGATCCGTTCTCCCCTGTGGGGGGAGCCAACGGCAGCCTGCTCTGCGCACACACCTCCTCGCGGCCCTGATGGCACCGGCCGAAGAAGGGGCAACCCTTGGCGACCTCGGTGGGGTCGGGCGGGCTCCCGCGGATGCCCCGCAGGTCCTTGACCGAGGCCAGGGTCGGGCGGGCGTTGAGCAGGGCCCAGGTGTAGGGGTTGCGGGGGTCGCCGAGGACCTGCGGGCCCGGGCCGATCTCGGCCAGCCAACCGCGGTACAGCACCGCCACCCGGTCGGCTACGGCTTCCAGTGCGTCGGCGTCGTGGCTCATCACGACAAGCGCCGTCCGGTTCTCGGCTCGGATCCGCCCGAGCAGCTCGAGCACCCGGTTGCGGGTGGCAGGGTCGAGGCCGGCGGTCGGCTCGTCGAGAACGACCACCTCGGGCCGGCAGGCCAGGGCCATGGCCAGCAGCACCAGCCGGCGCTGGCCCCCCGACAGCTCGTGGGGGTACCGACGAGCGGCCCAGTCTCCGAGGCCCACCTCGTCCAGCAGCTCGGCCGCCCGCCGCTCGGCCTGATCGTGGCCCATCGCGAGATGGACCCGGAGCGGCTCGGCCAGCTGCATACCCACCCGCAGGACCGGATTGAGAGATGCGGTGGACTGGAACGAGAGGGCAATCCGCCGCCAGCGCACCTCGCGCCAGCCCGCCTCGTCGAGCGAGAGAAGGTCGAGATCGCCCATGAGCATGCGACCGCTCACCTGTGCCTCTGGCAACAGGCCGAGAACGGCTCGGGCAAGGGTGGACTTGCCCGAGCCTGACTCGCCAAGGATGCCCAGGCACTCGCCCGGGCCGACAGTCAGTGAGATCCCGTCGAGGGCGCGCACCGCAGGGGGTCCTGGATAGGTGACCATGAGGTCGCCAACTTCCAGGACAGGGCTGCTCTCGTGGTGCTGACGCATGGGGTTGCCGCCGCCCCTCAGGTTGCGAAAAGGACCGACTGCGCTCGGCCGGGGATGCCGACCAGCTCCCGGTCGAGCCGGAAGCCGGCGGTGGTCAACCCGGTGCCCCTGCCGCGGCGCCGGGTTGATACTCGTCATTGCCGTCCACGTGCCACTCGACTCGACCGGGCACTGCTAGTTGCTCGGCGCAGGATCGGCGCTGCCGGTGAAGAGCATCCGCTTGTTCATCGTGGCGCCACAGGGCGGGCAGCCCGGGGTGTATGCCCACCCGCCGAACACCTTCGTGTCGACGAAGTGAATTTGCTCCGGGACGTACAGCGAGAGCTGGGGCAGATCCTCTGCCAGGAGCGATTGCATCTGGTCGACGAGCTGCTTGCGCCGCGCCGGGTCGAGGGTCGTGGCCTGCTCGGCGGCGATCTGGTCGAACGTCGGGTTGTTGTACCCGTGGACCCTGGTGAACGACTGACTCTTCGACTTCGAGCTGAAGCGGCTGATCAGCCCGCTGGGGTCGGCCGACAGCCCGCCGAAGTGCACGATTGCCATCTGGTAGTCACCCGCGCTGTCACGCGCGTCCGAGGTCGGTTGATCCACCGCAGTGATCTCGACCTTGAGGCCGGCTGCCCGAAGGTACTCGAGGACGAGCTGCGCCTCCTTGTTGTCCCGCGAACTGGTCAGGAGCGGGATCGCGAACGGTGAGCCGTCGGGCTTGTCGCGGACGCCGTCGCCGTCGCCGTCCTTCAGCCCCACCTGGTCGAGCAGGGCCGTGGCCTTGGCCAGGTCAAACGCGTAGGCGGGCAGGCTCTCGTTGAGGAAGGGGTTGCCGGGTCCGAGGGCGCCGGGGCTGCCGGGCACGCCACGGCCGCTGACCAGGCGCTTCACCATGTCCTGGCGGTCGAGAGCGTAGGCGACCGCCTGCCGGAAGGCGACCTGATCGTAGGGAAACCCCGAACCGAGATTGAAGAAGAGCGCGACGTTGTACTCGCCCGGCGCGGTCAGCACCGTGAACTGCTTGCTCAGCTCGTCGAACTGTGACTGGGGGATCGCGCTGTTGCCCGTGCTGGCGGCCGAGAGCTCGCCCCGCTGGAGCGCCAGCAGCGGGTCTGCCACCTGCACCAGCTGGAGCTCCCGCACCTTGGCCTTGCCCAGGTAGAAGTCGTCATTGGCTATGAAGTCGAATGTGTTGGTGGTCTGGTCGAACTGCTCCAGCCGGTAGGGCCCCGAGCCGATCAGTGCCTGGGGCCCCTGGAAGTGGGCGGGATCGGTCACCGTCGACCAGATGTGCTTCGGGACGATCGCGATGCCGAACGCCCCGGCGATGTCGGACAGGAAGCTGGGCCGCACCGAGTTGAGCTTGATCACCACGGTAGCGGGGTCGGGAGAGGTGACGCTGTCGATGTAGGTGACGCCCTGGGCGACTCCGGTTGCGGCTCCGGGGCCCTTGATCGCGTAGTCGAAGCTGAAGACGACGTCGTCAGCGGTGAGCGGTTGGCCGTCGTGCCATGTGGCGTTCTCCTGCAGGTGGAACGTCCAGGTCTTGCCGTCCGGAGACCCCTCCCAGGACTTCGCCAACCACGGCTTGGGCTCACCGGTGACGTCGGGGAAGCCCAGGGTGTCGAACATGAACGTGGTCATCAGCCGTCCGGGGCCGCGAACGGCTGCGAACGGCGTCGGGTAGCCGCCGCCCTGGGTGCTGGCGGCCAGGCGGATCGTCACCCGTTCTGCGGCGGCCGGTTCGGTGGGCGGTACGACTGTGCCCGTCCCCGATGTCGTACCGGGCGCCTGGCTCGACGCGGTTGGCGCACAAGCGGCGAACAACGACGAGATGAGCACCAACGCGACGACATGGCGGGACAACTCGCTCTCCTCCTTCGCCCGGACATTGGTCGGCCCCGGAGCGCCGTAGGACCAAGTCCGCATCCGGACCCTAGACGGCCGCGGCCGGAGCCGCTAAGTGCGGGCGGCACATAGTCGGTTTCGACACGCCCGCCGTCACTGCTTGTGCCTGCTCAGCCGGGGGCTCAGACGTCGCTCCCCGGCCGTGCCGAACAGGGTGATGCCGACCACCAGAGTCACGACCGCCACGATCGGCGGCAACAGCCACCACGACCAGGCCGCGGTCACGAACAGGCCGCGGTAGGCCACCGCGTCGCGCATCATTGCGCCCCAGCTCGGCTGGGTCGGGTCCCCGACGCCGAGAAACGCGAGCCCGGCCTGCAGGGCGACGGCCCGGCCGGCCGCCGGGATGAACTCGGCGACTGAGAGCAGTGCCAGTTCGGGAAGGATGTGACGTCGGAGCTGGTGCCACGGGCCGGCCCCGAAGCCGGTGGCCGCCCGGACATGGGTGCGTGTCCGCAGCGTCAGCACCTGGGCGCGCAGGATGCGAGCGGTCACCGGCCAGAACGTCGCGGCGATGAGGATGGCCAGCGTGATGTCCGAACCGCCGGTGAGGGCGCCCACGAGCAGCAGCAGCGGGAGCTTCGGCAGCACAAGGACGACATCGGTGATGCGCATCAGCACGGCGTCGATCCAGCCCCGGAACCATCCGGACGTGACCCCGACGAGTCCGCCGACGAGGACCGTCCCGACGCCGGCGACGAGCGCCACCAGGAGCGAGACACGCGTGCCCAGGATGAGCTGGCTGGCCACGTCCTGACCCAGGAGGTTGGTGCCGAGCAGGTGTCCGGAGCCGGGAGGTTGCAGCGACTCGCCGGACAGCGCGGTGGCCCGGTACGGCGCCAACTGGTCACCGAAGGCGACGAGCAGCACGAAGGCGCCGACGAGGACTCCACCGGCGACCGCCGCGATGCGCGCCCGGTGGACCGAGAGTGGGCGTGGCCGGGCGACGGGCAGCGAGAGGGCGGGAGCGGTCACTGCGCCACCCGGGGATCGATCGAGCCGTAGGCCAACTCGACGATGAGGTTGACCAGAAGGACCACGAGGGCCAGCACAAGGAAGATTCCCTGGAGCAAGGGGTAGTCGCGAGCGGTCACCGCGCCATCGATCAGCGTGCCCATGCCGGGGTAGGCGAAGACGGTCTCGACGAACAGCGATCCGCCAACTGCGAATCCCGCCTGTACGCCGAGAGCGGTGATGAACGGCAGCAAGACGTTGCGGCCGGAATGCCGGTACTTCAGCAGGCGCCGGGGCAGTCCCTTGGCTCGAGCGAGCAGCATGTAGTCCTCGCCGAGGGTCGAGATGACCGTGTTGCGGACGATGAGGAACTTGTTGGCGGCGAGGCCCAGGGTGAGGGCCGCCAGCGGCAGCGCCAGGTGACGGAGCACGTCGGACACCGCGGCAAACGTCGACGGGTAGCGCGCGAATGCCGTCTGGCCCCCTGCTTGCGGGAACACAGGGACGAGGACGGCAAAGCACACGAGGAGCAAGCTCGCGATGGCGTACTCCGGAATGGCACGCGCGGCCGAGAGCGAGACGATCAGGGTCCGGTCCGCCAGCCCGCCGCGACGCCAGGCGGCGCTCACACCGGCGAGGAAGCTGATGGTCGACGACAGCGCCAGGGCGCTGCCCGTGAGCAGCAGCGTCCAGGGCAGGCGTCCCACGATGAGCGTGCCCACCGGGGTGTTCTGGGAGATCGACCAACCCAGGTCGCCGCGCACCAGACCCGACAGGTAGGCGCCGTACTGGCTGGCCAGCGGCCGGTCGAGGCCGTAGTAGGCGGCGACCTTCGCCCGGATCTGCGGGTCGTAGACAAAGGTGCCGCTGTCGGGGTTGTCGAGGCCCTGCAACGGGTCCCCGGGCATCAGCCGGGGCAACAGGAACACGAATGTGACCACGGCCCACAGCGTCAGCGCGAAGAGGGCGATCGTGCGCAGGTACCTGGACCACGGCCGACGAGCCACAGCCGGTCCTCCTGGCGTCGTCCGAAGGTGGGCAGGCTGCGAGGCGCGCACGTTCCTGACGGGCGACTGCTCCCCGCCACGGCTGCGCGGCGACCAGGCCTCGGCGGGGACGATCGGAGCGCTGGGAAGGTCCTGGAAATCGACCATCATCTATGGCCGTCCTGCCATGTCACGCCCTGTTGGAGCTTGAAGCGGTGAACCGCCCTATCGCCCTCGACCCACCAGCTCTCGGCGAGCTCGGGGATGGGCTCATGGTTCGGCCCTCCATGGACGACGCAGTCGCCGCGCCAGCGGAGTCGCAGCGTACCCGGGGGCGGGTGGGGCCACTAAGTGCATTGGCACACCTAGGCCCTCGCACCTGGCGCTGTCCGCCGGTCACGCGTCCATCGTTGGCGCGCGACATTCAGTCGGTCGTCAGGGCCTCACCGAGGGCATCGGGCCACTGAGGCCCGTCGACGAATGACAGGAAGGCCTGGCCCACCGGTCCGAGTCGGCGGTCACGCGGGTACACGAGGTGCCATTGCCGGCGGAGAGGAAAGCCTGTCACCGGGAGCTCGACCACGACCCCGAGACGCAGTTCGAGCGAGACTGCGTAGCGCGACAGGATCGCGACCCCCAGACCCCGAGCCACGGCCCGCTTGATCGCGCCGTTGCTGGCCAGCACCATCGCGACCTGCACCGGGCGTCCGGTCTTGGCGAGCGCCTCTTCGGCGGTCTCGCGCGTCCCCGACCCCGGCTCGCGGAGGATGAACGGCTCGTCCGCGAGGCGCGCCAGCGAAACGCGGCGGGCACCGGCCAGCGGATGCCCCGGTGCCGCGATCGCGATCAGCTCGTTGGGCAGGAACGGCCGGACGGTCAACGGCACGTCCGGCCGAAGCCAGGTCCGACCGACGACCGCGAAGTCTGCCTCGTTGGTCAGCAGCCGCTCGTAGACATACTGGCGGTTGCCGACGTCCAGGCGAAGCGCGATGTTGGGATGCGCCTGCTTGAACGCCCCGAGCACGTCGGGCAGGACGTAGATCCCCACGGTGGTGTCACCGACCAGCCGGAGCAGCCCCCGCTCCAGGCCATGGTGCTCGTCGATGGCTCGTCCGGCGGCCTCGAACTCGGACAGGATCAGGCTTGCGTGTTCGTACAACAGGCGGCCCGTCTCGGTTGGCTGGATCCGCCGTCCGATCTCCTCGAACAAGGGCGCGCCGATCGCAGCGGACAGTGCCTTCACCTGGTGCGAGATGGCGGGCTGGCTGAGGTGCAGCTGCTCGGCGGCGCGGGTGAAGCTGCGGAGGTCCGCCACGGTCCTGAAGATGCGCAACTGGTGGACCGTCACGCGCCGCTCGAACAGCGAGCGGCCGGACTGCTCGACGGCGGCGCGGTGACCCGGGGACTTCATTCGAGAAGCCTATAGCAACGATCCACATAATGTATTCGCCTACATGACCGCCCTGGGTTAGCATCGCTAGCGTCCGACGGTCACCGGCTGCCGAGCAGAAGCCTGTCGAGTCGGCGAGTTGGATCAGGAAGCGTGTCCCAACCTTCGTTGACCGATGATGCCGAGTTTGACCGAGCTCCTGCACGTTCCCCCGTGTGGCCGTCGGACCCGCCGCGACGACCCGCTATGGAGCAAGACGCGCGATGACTGAACGTGCAGGTCGGAACCTGGGGCTCGATCTCGTTCGGGTCACCGAGGCGGCCGCCCTTGCCGCGGGCCGCTGGATGGGCCGCTCCCAGAAGGAGGCTGGCGACGAGGCCGCCGTGCGGCGCGATGCGGTTGATCCTTGCCACGGTCGACATGGACGGCGTCGTCGTCATCGGCGAGGGCGAGAAGGACGCGGCCCCGATGCTCTTCAACGGTGAGGCCGTCGGCACGGGCCGGGGACCCAGGATGGACGTTGCGGTCGACCCGATCGACGGCACGAGCCTCCTCGCCTACGGACGGCCCGACGCGATCGCCGTCATCGCCGTCGCGCCGCGGGGGTCGATGTGGTCGCCCGGCCCGGCGTTCTACATGTCCAAGCTGGTCGTGGGTCGCGACGCGCGAGAGGCGATCACGCCGGCCAGCCTCGATGCTCCGGTGGCCGACGTCCTCGGGCTGATCGCCGAGGCGAAGCGCGAACATGTCCGCGACCTCACGGTCTTCGTCATCGACCGGCCACGGCATGCGGGCCTGATCGCGGACGTTCAGGCCTCCGGCGCCCGCCTCGTCCTGCGGACCGACGGAGACATCCTGGGCGCCCTCCTGGCCGCCACGCCCGGTTCCGGGGTCGACCTGCTGATGGGCATCGGCGGGACTCCGGAGGGCGTCATCGCCGCCTGTGCCGTGCGCGCGCTCGGCGGCGCGATGATCGGCCGGCTCGCGCCCCAGAAGCCAGGCGAGCGCGAGGCCGTCGAGGCGGCCGGCATCGACGAGGACCGGATACTTACCGAATGCGACATCGTCACCAGTGAGGACGTGTTCTTCGCCGCGACCGGGATCACCGACGGCGTGCTGATGTCGGGCGTCCGGTACGCGAGCGATGGTGCGACCACCGACTCGATCGTCATCCGGGGTCGGAGCGGAACGAGGCGAACGATCCATGCCGACCACCGGCTGGACAAGCTGATGAAGCTCAGCCCGATCGAGTATTGAGACGGCAGGACCGGACCATGACTCGGCCATTCGGCAGTTCCCCCGATCGACCGGCCATCGTGCCGTCGATGCTCGACGTCGACTTCGCGCGCCTCGCGGAGGAGGTCGTCGACCTCGAGCGGGCGGGGGCGGATCGACTTCAGTGGGATGTCATGGACGGTCGGTTCGTGCCGCGGCTGACCCACGGGCCGGACATGCTCCGCAGCGTCCGCGACGTCACGTCGCTGCCGTTCGAGGCACATCTCATGATCGACCACCCGGAGAACCTCTGGTCGAGCTTCGTCGAGGCCGGCGCCGACATCGTGATCGTCCATGTCGAGACAACGCGGCATCTGCACCTGCTTCTCGGCGACATCCGGCGCTCCGGCGCGCGCGCGGGGGTGGCGATCAATCCGGCGACGCCGCTGAGCGCGATCGCCCACGTCGTCGACCTCCTCGACCTGATCCTGGTCATGACGGTCAACCCGGGGCACGGCGGCCAGGCGTTCATCCGTTCAATGCTCTCCAAGGTCGCCGAGGCCCGGGCGCTCCTCGATGCGGCGGAGTCGCCGGCCGACCTCGAGGTCGACGGCGGCGTGTCGGCTGCGACGGCGGGCGAGCTCGTCCACAGCGGCGTGTCCGTCCTGGTCGCGGGCTCGGCGGTGCACCGGCATCCCGGCGGGCGAGCGGTCGCAATTCGCGAACTTCGAGAGGCAGCGGTTCGAGAATGACGATGGCGAAGACCGATACCGAGGTGAAGCGTCCCATCTTCGTCGCGATCGGCGGCGACAGCGGCACCGGCAAGTCCACGCTGGCGGCGGGCTTCTACCGGATCTTCGGCGGGAGCCGGATCACGACGCTGTGTCTGGACGACTATCACAGTCTCGACCGGCGGGAGCGCAAGCTCCTTGGGGTCACGGCCCTCGATCCGCGGGCCAACGACTTCTTCCGGATAGAGAGTCAGCTGCTCGACCTCAAACGGGGTCATCCGATCATGAAGCCGGTCTACGACCATCACGACGGGACGTTCGGCGAGTCCGAGGAGGTGATCCCCCGCGAGGTCGTCATCGTCCAGGGCCTCCACCCCTTCCTCGTCCCGGGCGTGCGGGCGCTCTTCGACCTCAAGGTCTGGCTCGACCCGGAAGAGGCGCTGAGGCATCGCTGGAAGATCCAGCGCGACGTGGCGAAGCGCGGCTACGCGCCGGAGGCGGTTGCCCAGGAGATCGAGGCACGACGGCCGGACGTGGAGGCGTACATCGCGCCCCAGCGACGCCTCGCCGACCTCATTGTCCGGTTCTACCGCCCGCCCGAAAACGCGGACGACGAGCACCTGAGCGTCCGGATCACCACGCGTTCCACCCTGCCGTCTCTGAACCTGGACGGTCTCCTCGACGAGACCCGGACAGGCGTGCGGGCGGCGTCAGGCGAGGACGACGGGAAGGCCTCCGACATCCTCGAGATCGACGGTGGCATCGATCGAGCCACGGTCCGCGATGTCGAGGATCGGATCTGGGACCACATGGACGCGCGACACCAGCACCTCCGCCACCTCGCTCCGGAGCAGTTCGGCGACTTCGCCGATGGCACGCTTCGGAAGCACCACAGCGATCCGCTGGCGCTCACCCAGCTCCTCCTCGTCCACCGGATCCTGAGCGCGAAGAAGTCCATGCTCCTGCGGGTCGACTTGAGCGCCCACGAGTCGTCGGATCACGACCACGAGTTGGAGGGCATCGCGCATGACCACGAGCACCCATGAGCGGCCCAACCCTGGATGAAACAGCGCGCCTCGAAAGGAGGCCAGTCATGACCGAAGCAGGATCGTTCGATGCGGGCGTCAAGGAGTACCGCGACGCGGGCTACTGGCGGCCCGACTACGTGCCCCGCGACACCGACCTCCTCGCGGCATTCCGGGTCACGCCTCAGCCGGACGTCGCGCCCGAGGAGGCGGGCGCCGCGGTCGCCGCGGAGTCGTCCACCGGGACGTGGACCACGGTCTGGACCGATCGGCTGGTCGATCTCGATCGGTACAAGGGCAAGTGCTACCGGATCGAGCCCGTGCCCGGTGACCCGAGCCAGTTCTTCGCGTTCATCGCGTACGACATGGACCTCTTCGAGGAAGGCTCGGTCGCCAACATGGCCTCCTCGATCATCGGCAACGTCTTCGGATTCAAGGCCGTCAGGGCACTCCGGCTCGAGGACCTTCGGATCCCGGTCGCGTACATGAAGACGTTCCACGGGCCGCCCCACGGGATCCAGGTCGAGCGGGACATGCTCAACAAGTACGGACGCCCGATCCTCGGTGCCACGATCAAGCCGAAGCTCGGCATGTCGGCCAAGAACTACGGCAGAGCCGTCTACGAGTGCCTGCGCGGCGGGCTCGACTTCACCAAGGATGACGAGAACATCAACTCCCAGCCGTTCATGCGCTGGCGGGACCGGTTCAGCTTCGTCGCCGAGGCGATCCGCAAGGCGGAGGCCGAGACGGGCGAACGCAAGGGCCACTATCTCAACGTGACCGCGCCCGACGTCGAGCAGATGCTGGAACGGGCGGAGTACGCCAAACAGTGCTCCCCGATCATCATGGTCGACTACCTCGTCGTCGGGTTCACCAGCCACCAGACGCTCTCCAACTGGTGCCGCCGCAACGGGATGCTGCTCCACATCCATCGTGCGATGCACGCCGTGATCGACCGGCAGCGGAACCACGGCGTGCACTGGCGGGTCCTCGCCAAGTGGTGCCGGATGATCGGCGCCGACCACCTCCACAACGGCACGGTCGTCGGCAAGCTCGAAGGGGATCGCGCCGCGACGATGGCGATCAACGATCTGCTGCGCGACGACTTCATCGCCGAGGACCTGTCTCGGGGGATCTACTTCGACCAGTCGTGGGCCTCGCTGCCCGCAACCTTCCCGGTCGCCTCGGGGGGGATCCACGTGGGGCATATCCCGGACCTGCTCGAGATCTTCGGGGACGACACGATCTTCCAGTTCGGCGGAGGGACGCTCGGCCACCCCTGGGGGAACGCCGCCGGAGCGACAGCGAACCGGGTCGCGCTCGACGCCACCGTCCTGGCCCGCAACGAAGGCCGGGACCTGGCCGCCGAGGGTCCGGACATCCTGGCGGCCGCCGCGCGGCACTCGCCGGAGCTGCGCGCCGCGCTGGACACCTGGCAGGACGTCAGGTTCGACAAGTTCGAGAGCGTCGATGCGCTCGATCTGCAGGAGGTGACGAAATGACGATGCCGGCGACGATGCGCCTCGAGACCTTCTCGTATCTTCCCCGCCTGTCCGACGAACAGGTCGCCCGGCAGGTCGAGCACATCCTGCGCCAGGGCCTCGTCCCGGCGGTCGAGTACACCCTGGAGCCGGGGCCGCGGAACGTGTACTGGAGCATGTGGGGGCTGCCGATGTTCGAGGTCCGATCCGTCGAGGAGGTGATGGCCGCGATGACCGCCTGCGCGGAGGCGAATCCGGGAGGCTTTGTGAAGCTCATCGGGTACGACCCCCGGCGCCAGGGCCAGGTCGCGAGCTTCGTCGTCCACAGGCCCGCACCGGACACCGGTCCCGGCTGACGCCGCCGCCGCCGGACCGCAAGGGAGACAACGATGCCGCTCGTCTCGATGCGCCAGCTGCTGGATCATGCCGCGGAGCACGGTTATGCGCTGCCCGCATTCAACGTGAACAACATGGAGCAGATCCACGCGATCCTCGAGGCCGCCCGGGACGCCGGGAGCCCGGCGATCCTCGCGGTGTCGGCTGGCGGGAGGCGATATGCCGGCGAGCCGATCATGCGCCACATGCTGCTCGGGGCCCTTGAGATGTACCCCGAGATCCCGATCGCAACCCACCAGGACCACGGGGCCAGCGTGTCGGTCTCTATCAGCTCCATCCGCTCCGGGTTCACCAGCGTGATGATGGACGGTTCGCTCCTCGAGGATGCCAAGACCCCGGCGCCCTGGGACTACAACGTCGCGGTGACCGCAAAGGTCGCCGAGGTGGCCCATGCGGTCGGCGTCTCCGTGGAGGGCGAGATCGGGGTCCTGGGATCCCTCGCCACGGCGACGGGGAGCAGGAGGATGGGCATGGGGCCGTCGGCAGGCTGACCCGCGAACAGCTGTTGACGGATCCGGAAGAAGCCGCGCGCTTCGTCGAGCTGACCGGTGTCGACGCGCTGGCCATTGCGATCGGCACGAGCCATGGAGCCTACAAGTTCGCGGATGAGCCGGAGGGCGACGTCCTCGCGATGGACCGCCTCATCGAGATCCACCGGCGCATCCCGAACACCCACCTCGTGATGCACGGGTCGTCGAGCGTCCCGCAGCGATGGCTCGAGGTGATCAACGAGAGCGGCGGCGAGCTGCCCCGGACCTTCGGCGTCCCGGTCGAGGCGATCCAGGTGGGGATCCGGAACGGCGTCCGCAAGGTCAACATCGATACCGACCTGCGCCTCGCGATGACCGGCGCCATCCGTGTCCACCTCGCGCGGAACCGGAAGAACTTCGACCCGCGCGAGTACCTGAAAGCCGCCATGCAGGCGACGCGGGATCTATGTCGAGAACGCTACGAGCAGTTCGGCTCCGCCGGGCATGCCGCCGCCATCCGCCCGATCCCGCTCGATGAGATGGCCCGCCGCTACGCCGCCGGCGAGCTCTCGGCGCGCCTCATGCCCGCGGCTGCGACCGCGTCGACGGCCTCCCCGGCATGATTACCCACGGCTTGGTTCGCCGCGCGTCGATCCGACCCGGGCAAATCCCGGCCCAGGCCGGCAAGGCGGTCGCGGCTCAGGATCGCTGCGATCGGCAGGTCGAGCCAGGGCGGCCCGAACCGGCGATCACCGCGGACGCGCATCCACCCATCCTCGCTCGCCACGCATCGGAGGTCCTCGAGTGACCGTCCGCGTAGGGATCAACGGCTTCGGCCGCATCGGGCGCCAGTCGCTCAAGGCGCTCATCGAGCGCGCCCCGGGTGTGGAGGTCGTCGCCGTCAACGACCTCGTCGACACGGCGCTCAACGCCCTCCTGTTCAAGCACGACTCGACGTACGGCGCCTACCCCGGGACGGTTGACCACACCGAGGACGCCCTGATCATCGACGGCCGCCAGATCAAGGTCCTCAAGGAGAAGGACCCGGCGGCCCTGCCGTGGGGCGACGCTGGGGGTGGACATCGTCCTCGAGTCGACCGGGATCTTCACCGACGCCGACGAAGGCCAAGGCGCACATCGACGCCGGCGCGAGGAAGGTGATCATCAGCGCCCCGGCCAAGAACGAGGACATCACCATCGTCCTCGGGCGTCAACGAGGAGCGGTACGACCCGGCCGCCCACCACATCATCAGCAACGCCAGCTGCACGACGAACTGCCTCGCCCCGGCGGCCAAGGTCGTCCACGACCTGGTCGGATCGAGCGCGGCCTGATGAACACGATCCACTCGTATACGAACGACCAGCGCATCCTCGACGTGGCCCACAAGGACCCGCGCCGGGCCCGGGCGGCCGGCCTGAACATCATCCCGACGACGACCGGCGCCGCGAAGGCGCTGGCCCTCGTCATCCCCGATCTCAAGGGCAAGTTCGACGGCTTCAGCCTGCGCGTGCCGACGCCCACGGTCAGCGTCGTCGACTTCACCGCCGACGCTCGCCGGCCGACCACCGTCGAGGAGCTCAACGCGGCCTTCCGCGACGGCCGCCGCCGGCCCGATGAAGGGCATCCTCGGGGTCAGCGACGAGCCGCTCGTCTCGACCGACTTCCGCGGCGACAGCCGCTCCTCGATCATCGACTCCGCGTTGACGATGGTGCTCGGCGGGACGATGGTCAAGGTCATCGCCTGGTACGACAACGAGTGGGGCTACAGCTGCCGGGTCGCCGATCTCATCGGCTTCGTCGCCGCGCGGCTGCCCGCCGTCGTCGCCTGAGCGCGGGGTGACGCTCTGAGCTCGCGACCCCGGCCCCGGGTCACCTCGACCCGCTCGCCGCGGTCAGAGCGCGAGCATGCCCCGAGGATGATGAGCCAGGTCGGTCAGGCCACGTAGGCGATCGGGACGAGGCGCTCGACGAACGCTCAGCCGACGCGCTCGTGCGGACCCACGAAATCGAGGGCACCGAGGAGCACGACCGTCGTCGATGCGATCGACGTCGCGACGAAGAGGCGGGCGTCAGCCGGCCGTCGAATTGGGGGTGAGTCAGGTGCCCATCCCGAAATGAGTCAGGCGCCCATCCGAAAAGTGAATGCATGTCAATGACGTCGAGGCCGCTCTCTGTCAAGCAGGAGGCCACCGAGACTGCCTGATCACAACCGTCCAAGCCGATATCGACCCCAAGGCTCGTTCATCTTCTCGCGGTCTCGCTGTTCTCCGACACCCGCGAAGCTGATACGTGGTCAGGGCACCTGACTCGCGTCGCTCGATGCGGCTCTCGATGCGTCGTGCTCAAACGGTCCGATTCGAGGTCCGTTCGCTCACTGTTTCCGGGTGAGTCAGGTGCCCATCCGAAAACGAATCAGACCCCCATGGCCTGCGGCCGCCACCACGGATGAAAATGGGGCGTGCCCGGCAAAGCTCGGCCCACCTTGGTGCGAGTGAGCCCGTGAATTAGACTGAGCTGGGACCTTCCCGGCACCACCCACTGTTGCCCCGAGCACGCGTGTCAGCTTCGTTGACTTGGTTGGTCCCGTCGGGCACCTCACCGGGGGATGCAGGAGGTGTCGCTGATGGACGTCATCTACGAGCGCTGTGCCGGGCTCGACATCGGCAAGAACGAGGTCACCGCCTGCGTGCGCACGCCCGGTCAGGCCGGGAGACGCCGCCAGGAGATCCGGACCTACCCGACGTTCACCGGGCAGCTGAAGGCGCTGGCCGACTGGCTCGCGCAAGAGCGGGTCAGCCAAGTCGTGATGGAGGCCACCGGCCAGTACTGGAAGCTGGTCTGGTATGTGCTCGAGGAGCGCGGCTTCGAGCTCATGCTGGTCAACGCCCGCCACGTCAAGATCCTGCCCGGACGCAAGACCGACGTGGCCGACGCGGCCTGGCTCGCCGAGCTCCTCGAGCACGGACTGCTCCGCGGCGGCTTCGTGCCACCCGCCGCCATCCGCGAGCTGCGTGACCTGACCCGCTATCGCAAGCGGCTCGTCCAGGCCCATACCTCCGAGTCCCAGCGCATCGAGAAGACCCTCGAGGACGCCGGCATCAGGCTGGGCTCGGTGGCCTCCCACGTCCTCGGCGTCTCGGGCCGGGCAATCCTGCAGTGCCCTGATCGCTGGCGAACTGGACCCGCAGGTGCTGGCCGCCCTCGCGCGGGGCAGGCTGCGGGCCAAGAGCCCGCAGCTGCGCGAGGCACTGGAGGGCCGGTTCACCGCGCACCATGCCCTCCTGGTGCGCCTCGCCCTGGAGCACCTCGAGCAGCTGGAGCGCTCGATCGCCGAGCTCGACACGGAGGTCGACCGGCTGATGGGCCCTTTTGCGACGGAGCGTGACCACCTCGACACGATCCCCGGTGTGGGCAAGCGGGCGGCCGAGTGCCTGATCGCCGAGATCGGCGTGGACATGTCGGTCTTTCCGTCGGCCGATCACCTGGCTTCGTGGGCCGGGGTCTGCCCCGGCAACAACATCACCGGCGGCAAGCGCCGCTCAGGCAAGACACGCAAGGGCGACGTCTGGCTGGCCGACGTGCTGACCGAGTGTGCCTGGGCCGCCGCCAGGACGCGCACCACCTACCTCGCCGCCCAGTTCTGGCGGCTCGCCCGGCGGATCGGCAAGAAGAAGGCCGCCATCGCGGTCGGTCACTCGATGCTGGTCATCGCCTGGCACCTGCTCGCCCGCGACTGCGACTACGAGGATCTCGGCGGCGACTACTTCGCCCGCCGCGACACCGACCGGACCCGTCAGCGCGCGGTCGCCCAACTCCAGGCTCTCGGCTACCAGGTCACCCTTCAGCCGGCAGCCGCGTGACCCACCGCAACCGGGTATTTACGTGTCAGGTGCCCATCCGAAAAACCGGATGAATAAGGTGCCCATCCGGGCGCCGTGCCTGGATTCTACCTCCGGTGGGGCGACGGCTCAAACTGCTGTTAGATGAGCGGGCTGAGCAGGAACCGACGGCGAGGACTGGCATGACAACGCGGGCCCCTTCCCCTGGCCAGCTCGAGCAGAGCTTCGCCCGGGTGAACCAGCTCCAAGCCGAGCTCCAGCGCAAGGAACGAGCGATCGGTCGGAAGGTTCAGGTCTTGGCCAAGGGCCTCGCCGGCCTGATGGAGCCGGGGGCGCACCTACATCGCATCGGCGTCGGTCTTCACGCCTTCGACGCGGACGGCGCCGTGTGTCTGGCTGCCGCCTACCTCGAACCCGAGGGCGACAACTTCCGCTACCGCTATGCGGTCCTCTGCGGTGGGGAGGCCGCCAAACGCGCCCTGCGGACCGCCGTTCTCGACCCGAGTGATTGTGACGAACCCGGTTCGGGGCGTCGCATCGCCCTGGCGACCTACGCCGACTACGACGACTTCGTCTACCGGCTCCCCAAGTTCATTGCCGACGTCACCCGCCGCTTGGACGAACGAATTCAGCAAACGGAAGGGGTCGAACTGCAGATCCGGACTGCCCGCCGACGGCTGTCGGCCGCCAAGCGCTCCGCACCCAGGGTGGGCTCGTAGCTGGTCCAATTGCCGATGTGCTTGCAACGGATGCCTGCGGCATCCACCAACTCTGGTCGTCAAGAAGGGTATCGCGCGGAGACTGCCGGAGCCTTTCGCTGGCAAGCCCTGCAGGGTTGGTAGCCATCGGCCAAGGCGGCTTCGGTCGGCCACCACGTGCTCCCCGCACCGCGCTCGTACAGACCGATGCCGTTCGGCGCCCACGGCGGGCCATCCCAGTCCGTGATGGCCTTCGCACCCTCATTCACTCGGCGGAGTGGCTCGGCGCTGTCGGGCCAGCAGCGGTTGATCATGAACTTCGTCAGCCAGTAGCGCTGGCCGTCCGGTGCCTCCCAATACCGGTTCGGCGTCTGGTATCCGCGGAAGTAGGCGCGATAACTGTCGGGGTTGTCAGCCTTGAGCATCCCGTCGGGTACGAAAACTCGATCATGCCGCCCTCATGTACTCGTGGACGAGCCCACCGAGGAGATCTCGCCGTTCGATGTCGGGCACACCGTCGGCCTCTTCGACGGGAGCGAGACTCTCGGGTACCTGAAGCTCCAGTCCCCGATGCGGGCGTCGCCGGTTGTAGTGCTGCACATAGATCCGAAGGACGCGATCGAGATGCCGGGGGCCGAGGATCAGCAGCCAGTCCAGGCACTCTGCGCGAAGCGTCTCTATCCAGCGCTCGGCGAAGGCGTTCGCGTTCGGCGCCCTGATTGGCGTGCGGATCACCCGGATCCCTTCTGATCCGAAGACAGCATCGAAGGAGCGGGAGAACTTGGCGTCTCGGTCGCGAATGAGAAAGCCGACCTGCGTGCCCTCGTCGGCGAGGCTCATCACGAGGTTCCTCGCCTGCTGGGTGACGAAGGAGGAGTCCGGGTTGGTCGTTGCGACCGTGACGTGCACGCGCCGTGCCCCGATCTCGATGAAGAACAGGACGTAGAGCGTCTTCCAGAAACGCCGTCTCGACGGTGAAGAAATCGCACGCCAGGATGCCCGCTGCCTGAGCCTTCAGGAACTGGCGCCACGTCGGGCCCCGGCGGGGGGCCGGACCGACGCCGGAGCGGCGAAGAAGCATCGCGATGCTCGTCGCGGACGCGCGGATCCCGAGCTTTCCCAGCTCGCCTTTGATCCTCATGTAGCCCCACCGGGGGTTCTCCCTCGCCATCTGAAGGATCAGCTTGGTGACCTCCGGATCGATCGCGGGGCGCCCGGGCGGGCGATGCGGCCTCGTCCACGTTCGCGCGACGAGTGACCGGTGCCAGCGCAGCAGCGTCTCGGGACGAACGAGGAACGCGCCCCAGTGCTCTTTGGGAAGGATCCTGCTTGCCGCAGCGAGCAGCGCGCGGTCCCCGTGCCGGTAGACCGGGCGCTTGACCTGCCGGCGTAAGACCTGGAGCTGGTGGCGAAGGACAAGGATCTCAATCTGTGCGGCATGGTCGGAGCGATGGTTCGGTGCGACGAGGGTGAGGAGCCGACGAAGCACCAGATAGAGGAGTGAAGCAAGCATGGCGACGATACTGTCATGCCGGGCGATGCTCAACCACCGACCATTCCGGCGGGGCTGCCTGATCGAGTTCTTGTACCCCACGGGCTACCTCTCCCGCGACGCGCTGGCTTCACTTGAGGTACCGAGGGAGGATCGTCGCCTCTTCCCGGTGTTTAGCGACGGCCAGCTCGATGCGCTTCTTCGCGTCGCCGAAGGCGACAGCCTCCGGGCCCACCGCTGGACGGCCGTCCTCTGGGTCCTGCTCGACACCGGCCTCCGCCTGAGCGAGCTCACAGGCTTGACGCTCGAACGGGTCGATCTTGAGGTGGGCAGCGCCCGGGTCGTTGGCAAGGGCGGTAAGGAGCGCCTCGTTCCGATCGGTTCGGCCGCGCTCTTCGCGCTCCGCCGCTATCTCGAGCGCCGGGGTGGGCCGGCGCGTGGCGCGGTCTTCCTCGATGACGACGGTCGGCCACTGAGCCCGACCGCCGTCTACAAGGGCATCCGGAGCCTCGGCGCGCGGGCCGGGATCAGCGGCGTCCGCTGCTCGCCCCATACATTCCGGCACACCTTCGCGACCCGCTACCTGCTCCTCGGCGGCGACCTGCTGACGCTCGCCCGGCTGCTCGGCCACAGCCCGCACTCGCTCGAGGTGACCCAGCGCTACGTCACCCTGCTCGATGCCGATCTCCGTGCTGCGCACAGGCGCTTTTCACCGGGCGATCATCTCGCCCGGCTCGGCGGGGTTCGCCCGCCCAGGCCGGCACGTCTCACGCCCGAGCGAAGGCCCGCGAGACGATCGCCAGCCGGTCGACCGGCGAGGCCTGCGCGTGCTGGCGCTTGACTTCGGCGGTGTCGAGGTTGACGTAGCGGCGGACCATGTCGAGCGTCGTGTGGCCGAGGATCCGCTGGAGGCTGAACAGGTCGCCACCGTTGAGCAGGTAGAGCTTGGCGAACGTGTGGCGGAAGGTGTGAGGGTTCGTCCGCACGCCATCGAGCCCGGCCCGCCCGCCGAGCCGGCGGAGGGCGTGCTGGATCGCGACCGGGGTGAGCGGCCGCCCGTCGCGGGCGAGGAAGACGTGATCGACGTCGCGTCCGATCGGCCGCGGCCGGCTGTGGGCGAGGTAGTCGGGCAGCCGGGCCTCGGTCACGGTGCCCGAGCGGGACGAGCCGCTCCTTGCCGCCCTTGCCCCGGACCCGGAGGTAGCCGTCGGGGAGCAGATCACCCGTTCGCAGACCGGCCAGCTCGGACAGCCGCAGCCCGGTGTCGAGGAGGAGCGCGATGATCAGCCGATCGCGGCGCGAGGCGACCGCCAGGAGTCGCTCGAGCTCGACCGGCCCGAGCGTCGCGATGAGCCGCGACGGCACCCGCGGGCGGGGCAGACGCCGGAGCGGATCCTCGGCGACGAGGCCCTCCGCGGCGCACCAGGCCGAGAACGCCCGGAGCCCCCGGACGAAGCCCGCGACCGACGACGGCGCGAGGCCGGCCTCCTGGAGCGAGACGACGAACGCCCGGGCCTCGGCCACGCTCACCGCGCCGAGCGCCGGATCGGCGCCGCGGCTCGTCCGGAAGGCGGCGAACCGCGCGCCGATCATGCGCGTACCAGTCGAGCGTCTTGGGCGACAGGCCTCGCGCGCGACCCGACACGAGGAAGTCGGCCAGGCCATCGGCGAGGGTGAACGTCGAACCTGACGGCGAGTCAGGTGACCGACCGGTCTGCCGAGTCAGGTGACCGGACGGGGAACGAGTCAGGTGACCACGAGCCATCGGAATGCCTCCACGCTGGTCGGCGATTCCGTGCTCGAACCACAGGATCTGGTGGTCTGATCAGACCGTTGCTACCAGATGTTGTGGTATTGGCTGGCGAGGAAGGATTCGAACCTTCGATCTCCTGACCGAACCGGACCATATGCGGTCCGCGATGCCCCCAACGACCCGTACCGCA
>CAWJIC010000079.1:0-47956 GCA_963842755.1 uncultured Chloroflexia bacterium
AACATGAGCGGCAGTCGTACCGGCAACTACTGCGGCAATTGTAGATGATGCTCTGATTGGATAGGCCACGATGACGCAGGCTGATTGGGCAACCAGAGATGCGCGAGCTCGCGCGGGCAGTCGAAGCAGGAGCGGTCGTTCGTGCTCTTGAGAGAGTCGGCTTCACGCAGAAAACCCTGGCCTGGGCGACTGGGGCCAACGAGCGCTCCGTTCGCAACTGGCGGACGACGTCGGCAATCCGACCCGAGTTCGACGAACGACTCCGCGAGGTTCGCGAGATTGCCCTCCTCCTCGAGGACACGCTCACCTCTCGCGGGATCTCCCAGTGGTTCACCGCGCGTAATCGACTCCTCGGCGGGCGCCGCCCGGTCGACGCTCTCCGGGAGGGCGGAGTGGACGCCGTCAGGCAGGCGGCGATCTCCTTCGCCGAGGGCGGCTACGTCTGACGCCACGAGCCGGCGCGAGGAGCGCCTGGCATTCCTTCGGAGTCCCTGACAAGGGCGCCCATGCCATCGCTGGGGTCATGCGGTATTCGTCGAGAAGTAGCGGCGCTTGGGATCCTGCGGACCGGTGCCGACCTCGCGCACCAGCCCGCGTGCGAGATGGCCGCGATTGTCGGCTACATCCTCGGTGAGTCGTGGACGGAGCCCGAGATCGCTGCGCTCTCGGTGACTTCGGATGGCTTCGTCCTGACCGACGCCGAGTTCTTCGGGGAGGCGGCCGACCTCGACCGCAACCTTCTCAACCTACTTGTTGCCGCGGAGGCCACGTCGGTCGAACGAACCGAGTTCGAGCGCCGCTACCGAGAGCGCGTCGATGACTGGCGGCCCGTCCTGTCCGGGCCACAGCCTGCAACCGATCGGCTCACACGCATGGACTTCGGCGCCGATCCCATTCGCGCGTAGTAGAGGGGCTCGGGGCTCATCCCGCGTAGCGGTGTCGCCGATGCACGAGATCCACCGGTCGCATCTCGTACACATTTTGTACATCTCGGGTATTGAACTTGGGCCGTCCGGCTGCTACGGTGGCGCCCATGGAATGCGTCGTCGACAGCAGCACCCTCCGGCGCCGGGCGAGCGAGTACGTCGGCCGGGCCTCGGCAGGGGAGACGATCCTGGTGACCCGGCGAGGCCGCCCGATGGCCTTCCTCCGGCCGCCGGTCCCCGGCGAGCGCTTGACCCGGATCTCGGTTACGACGTTTCGACGCACCCTCCGATCCGCCCTCCGGACCGCCCGCAGCCGGCCGGTCCTGCTGACCTGGCATGGCGGAGAAGCGGCCGTCGTCGCACCGGTGCCCACCGACTTCACCTGGGAGCCTGACAAATGACCCTGCGAGGCGAACTACGCTCGATGCCGATGAACGAGGTCCGTCAGAAGCTGCGGGTCGCGGTTGAGCTTGCCGAGGAGGGCTCGCCGCTGATCGTGCTCGAGCATGGACACCCTGCCGCGGCGATGCTCCGCTTCGACGAGGTCGAGCGGTGGATCCGCGTGGAACGCGCCCTGTCGGCCCTGCACGGCCTCGAGGTGTACCCGGAGCTCGCACGCGACACGAGCGAACTGGCGGCCGTGGTCGGGGGCAACGTTCGCCCGAGCCTCAGCGCGATCCGTCGACTGGCCGGACAGCCGAGGCAGATCCTCGCCCCGTTGCGAACGGTCGGTGTCCGTGAGATCCAGCGGGTCATCGCCGAGATCATGGATCGGGTCCAGGCCGGCCAGCCCCAGACGATCTCGCTGAACGGCCGTTTCCCGGTCGTCCTCATCAGCATCGATGAGTTCGATAGGCTCCGCGACCTGACCCGGACGGTCAGCTGGTTCCGCGCCGCCGGGCTCGACCTTGTGGAGGCCGACGAGTCTCAGGTCGCCGAGTTCGTGCGCCGGTTCCGCGAGGGGCCGGCGGCAGCGGACCAGCCGGGCTCGGCAGCCGGCTGAGGAGCGAGATCGATGCGCCGACTCACCCGGGCCTTCACGCCGACTCACCTGGCGCTTATCGCGGCGTTTGCTGCGGCTCTCCTGGCGCTCACCTGGGCAGGTCCGGTCGCCGCCGCGGAGTCGGTCCCGTCGGGCGCCAAGGAGGCTCTGGCGCCGGTCACCAAGATGATCGGGACCCTGGTGGCGATCGCGATCGGTCTGGGCGTCACGATCTGCGGTGCGGTCATCGTCTGGGGCGGGATCGAGAAGACGGTCGCGGGCGCGAACGCGGACGCGGAGCACCGCGCCCAGAAGCGGATCACGAACGGGATCACCGGGCTCGTCTGGATGATCCTGGCCGGCGTCATCGTCAGCACGATCACCGCGATCGCCATCGCGTACGGGCTGATCGAGCGTCCGTTCTGACGGTGCGCCGATGGCCGTCCTGCCGACGATCCGCCGCCCGAGCCTCGAGATCACGCTCCCGCACGGCCTTACTCGGCTCGGTCCCGTGCCCGTCCTCCTCATGGCGCTGGCGCTCGGTGGCCTCGGTCTCGCCGTCGTGGGCCGTCCGCCCACCACGCCGGCGGCGTCGCCTCCGGCCACCCTCGGGACCGAGGCCGCCGATCTTCCGCACGGCGACCTGCCGATCATCGGGGACCCGATCCGCGACCTGACCCTGTGGTACTCGGGGCGGGTCTCCGATGCCAACCGGGCCGGGATCGACAACCTGCGGGGTCGGTTCCTCGCACCGATCGACCCGCTCGCCGATCCGGTGACGCGCGACCTGTACGGCAAGATCCTGCTGATCACGATCCCGCTCCTCGCATTGGGCGGGATCATCCTGGGCTACCTCGTCATGCTGAGTCGGACGACCGGGGAATCGGCCTACACCGCCCGCGCTGTCACCCCGCGCTTCATCGTCGGCGCGACCCTCTCGATCCTCGGCATCTTCCTCGTCAGCGTCATGGCCCAGTTCGTGATCGCGACGGACCTGGCGATGATCGGGGTGGCCATGCCGCAAGACGCCGTCGGCGGCGCGGACACCTGGCCGGCCTCGGGCGGCGTGTTCGGGGTCCTCCAGAACGGCGGTTTCGACCCGCGGGTCGGCGAGGGTCCGAACAACTGGAACTCGGGCGCCTGGCTGTCGGCGGGCCTGCTGGCCGCGATCCTCACGACCTTCCTCCAGATGATGAACGCGGTGCTGTCGGCGCTCGAGCGCCTGCTCGTCATCGTCGGGCCGATCTGTCTCGCGGCGTATGCGCTGCCGGCGACGCAGCGGGTGACGAACGTCTGGCTCAAGGTCCTCGGCGCAATCCTGCTCGTCCGGTTCGCCTGGACGATCGTGTTCATCCTGTTCAGTCTCGAGGGGCTGGCGCATCTCAACGAGGCCGGGAATCCGCCGACCGTGGCCGACATGAACGCCCTGCTCGGCCTCGCGACCGGCGGCGCCGCACTCATGCTCATGCTGCCGGTCGTGCTCATCCCGCTGGCGATGTCCGGTCCCGGGCCGCTGCGGGCCGAGTCGTGAATGAGCGCGGCCGGATCGTTGTTCCGGAGAACGCGATCCGCGACGATCCGATCGCGTTCGGCCTGACGGCGCCACAGCTCGGGATCCTCGGTGGCGCAGTCGTCGTCGGCGCGGCCCTCAATCTCCTCCCGCTCCCGGAGCCGATCCGGCTTGTCCTGGCCCTCCTCGGCGGGGGGCCGATCATCGTCGCGGCGATCCTGCCCGTCCGCGGCGAGCCCGCCTACCGCTGGCTCATCCGCGCGGTCCGGCACGTCCGGGGTCGGCGGTGCTGGCAGGCAACACTCCAGCTCCCAGATAAGTCGCAGCTAAGCGGGGAAGCGGATGCTACAGGCTCGCATGACGGAGTCGTGATGCGGCGGGCTACGCAACCCTCCGTATTGCAGGGCGGGTCTCTCGAGGCCGACGATGGGAGGCGCCATTCGTCGCGCCCGGCACGGGCCCCGGGGACGGACGACCAGCCGGCGGCCAGCGAAGCTCCGAGTGCCCTGGAGCCAGCGCCGATGCAGACAGGGGCTTCTCGCCTGAAGCTTCTCAGGCCGAGCGATGCCGGATCGGGAGGTCCGGACCCGGCCGCACCCGACCGGGATGAGCTCGAGCGTCCTCCCGCGATCCCCCACGTTCTTTCGGGTCTCCGGGTCGTCGGGGTGATGAGCTTCGCCGGTGGCGTCGGGAAGACGACGCTCGCGGTCGAGGTCGCGACGCTGGTTGCGTCGCGGGCGCGCTATCGCACGATCGAGGGCGATGAGCAACCGCTCGGGGTGCTGCTCCTCGACGCGAGCCGGACGAGCCCGGCCTGCGCCCTGCGTCTCGGGCTCGATGGCGAGCCCGTGTCACGGAATCGGGCGCCCCGCGTCTGGACCGACCCGGGCGCGTTCGAGGCGGCGCGCGAGACGACCCGCTGGGGGACGGACCTCGTGACCCTCGCGCCGCATCCGCTCGTCGTCGGGCGTTCCACGGCGGACTTCCGGGCGCGCGACGCGGAGGCGATCCTCGACGAGGCCCAACGCGCCGGCTACCAGCTCCTCGTCGCCGATCTCGGGACGCTCCACGAGGAGGGCCACCGACATCTCATCGACCAGGCCTCGCTCGTCCTCGCCGTCGTCCGACCGACCATCGAGTCGCTGCCCGACCTCCTCCGGGTCGCCGAGTACGTGCGCACCCTGGCGATGGGCCGCAAGCTCGCGGTCGTCGGGAACATGGCCGACGACGATGCGACGATCCGGCGCCTCGCGGCCGAGGCCGATGTCCCGATCGTCGCGCTGATCCCCTCGACCCCGGGCGTGGTCACCGCGGGGGACCGGGGCGAGCCTGCTTGGCATACGGATCCCGCGTTCGAGCAGGCCCTCCAGCCGGTTGCCAACGTCGTCTGGCCGCTCATGGCCGGGTCGCGCGGGCGCAGCCTCGATCCCGTGCGCGGGATGGCTTCGGCGGTCCGTCGGGCGCTGGGCCATGTCGGGGGGAGTCGCTCATGAACCTCGATCGAACCGACGAGCTGACCCGCCCGCCGCTGTCCGCCGGGACCCTCGGGACGATCCGGAGAATGCTCGTCGCCCGCCTCGCGCCCGAGATCCTCAACCCGTTCGATCGCACGCCCGAGAAGGAAGCGCTCCTGCGCCGGACGATCGAGGCGATCCTCGAAGATCCCGAACTCGATCTCGAGCCCGCGCCCGGCCTCGTCGCGGCGGTCGAAGCCGTCGTGTGCGGGCTCGGACCGCTCCAGCCGCTGGTCGAGGACATCGAGGTGGGGGACATCCTCGTGAACGCGCCGGACGCGATCTTCGTCGAGCGATCCGGACGTCTCGAGCCGACGACGATCCGCCTCGCATCCGCGCGCGAGCTCATCGAGATCGCCGAGCGGATCGCGGCCCTCGCCGGACGCGAGCTGTCGGTCGCCCATCCGATCGTCGATGCCCGGATGCCCGACGGGTCACGCGTCAACGCGGTCATCCCGCCCGTCGGCGGGCCGTATCTCTCGATCCGCAAGTTCAACCGCCTCCGGCTCGATCTCGTCCCCGGCGGCCGACACGGCCGGGACTGGGTCTCGGCGGGCGGGCTGTCGGCCGAGATGGCCGACTTCACGGCACGGATGGTGCGGGCGAAGGCGAACATCCTGGTGGCCGGCGAGACCGGCGCGGGCAAGACGACGTACCTGCGCTCGCTGACCGACCTGTTCGATCCGGCGGAGCGGGTCGGCGTCGTCGAGGACACGGCCGAGCTCGCCCTCGAGAACCCCAACCGCTTCAACCTCGAGACGATCCACCCGCACGACCTCGTCGCGGGCGAGGCGGAGAACCGGCTGCTCGACGTCGGCGACCTCGTGGCGAACGCCCTCCGGATGCGGCCCGACCGCCTCATCGTCGGCGAGATCCGTCTGCCGAAGGAGGCCTTCTACACGCTCCAGGCGCTCCACACCGGACACGACGGCTCGGCGACGACGATCCACGCGAGCTCGGCCGAGGATGCCCTGTTCCGGTTCGAGCTCCTCGCCCGCCAGTCGATGCGCGACCTGACCGTTCTCGACCTGCGCTCGTACATCGCGCGCGTGTTCGATCTCGTCGTCGTCCTGCGCCGATTGCGGACCGGCCTCCGGGTCGTCCGCCAGGTGGCGGCGCTCGACGGCCTGACGGACGCGGGAACGTACCGGCTGACCGACGTCTTCACGGCCGATCTCGCCCGGCCGGGCGAACCCCGGTTCGTGCGCAATGAGGCCTGGCAACCGTCGCCGCGGCTGGCCGCTCGGCTCGAATCGGAGGGCGAGCGATGGAGCTGATCGGCGCGCTCGCGACGGGTGTTGCGGTCTTCGCGGGGCTCATGGCACTCCTGCCGAGTCCGGCCGAGTCGTCGCCTGGTCTCGGCAATCGGCTGCGGGCGGCGGTGCGCATCCGGCTCGAGGCCTCGCGCTCGCTCCTCGCCCAGGCACGCCTCGACGTGTCGCCCCGCACGTTCCTGGCGCTGACGGTGGCGGCGCCGGTCGTGCTCGCGCTCGTCGGTTTCGTCCTCTCGCCACCGATGGGCCTCATCGGCGCGCTTGTCGGGTTCTTCGTGCCGCGGCTCTATGTCCGCTACCTGCTCGGCGGCGAAGCGCGCGCGGCCGACGACGACACACCACGCGTGCTCCGGGCGATCGTCAACCGGGCCGCCGCCGGTGGCACGTACCCGGATCTGTTCTCCGCGGCTGCTGAGGCGGCGCGCCATCGCTGGGTCCGCGCGGACTTCGAGGAGATCCTCGGCCGCTACTACGCGAACGAGCCGCCGGCCGACGCCCTCGGGGAGATTCGGCGCCGGCAGGCTGGGAGGAACCTGGCGCTCCTGTATGACGCGCTCCTCGTCCTGATCCGCACCCACCAACCCGCCTCGGCGGCGGTCGATGTCCTGGGGTCGCTCGGGGAGGCTGCCCGATCGAACCAGTCGATCGCGCGGCAGGCGGCCGCCGAGAGCCGGGGCCTGCGGCTGCAGGCGACGATCCTCGCGGTCGTCATCCCGCTCCTATTTGTCTACCTGCTTGTGGCGAACCACGAGCTCATCGGCCCGGTCATGGAGACACCGCTCGGTCGGTTCGTCCTGCTGCCGGCCGCGGCCATCCTCGAGGTCACCGGGATCGTCACCTCCTGGCGCGTGACGCGGTTGGAGGCATAGCCCATGGAACTGCTTGGCGCCGGCGCCACTGGCCTCGCGGTGTTCAGTCTGCTCATGGCGATCTTCGCGCCAGGACTCGCGACGCCGCCACGGCTCGACGCGGTCCGCGCCGCGGGACTGCCGCGCCATCGGTATGAGCGGCTCGTGTCGGGCGAGCAGCCGTTCTGGGAGCGGCTCGTCGCGCCACTCGCGTCCCGGCTGGCCTCCCGCGCGCCGGCGCTCGCGTCGCAGGTCAACGAGCGCGACATCATCCGGGCGGGCCTCGATCCCCGGGCGCTGTCGCCGGCCGAGGTCTATGCCGCGAAGCTCGTCCTCGCGCTCTCCGCGGTTGCGGCAGGGGTCGTGCTGACCCCGCTGTTCCCCCTCGCGGTCCTCCTGGCCCTGCCGGTCGCATGGATCGGCTACGTCTTCCCGACCGAGTACCTCGGCGCCCGCGGCCGTCGCCGCCAGGGCCAGCTCCGTCGGGAGCTGCCCGACTTCCTCGCGCTGGTCCGGCCCCTGGCCGGGAAAGACGGCCTCGAACGAGCGGTGGCGAACGTCGCCGATGCCCTCCACGAGGCATCGGGCGGCAAGAGCCTGCTCGCGGCGCAGGTCCGCTCGGCCGTCGCGGCCTACGGCGCCGGTACCAACCTGTATGCCGCGCTCCGTGACGTCGCCGCGGCCGCCGATCTCGAGGAGCTCGATGAGTTGGCGTCGGCCGTGGAACAGGCGCGTCGCCTCGGGAAGGGTGTTGCCGAGGTCCTCGTCGAGCACGAGCGCGCACTGCGCGAGGCCGAACGGAACCGGCTCCTCGGTGCGGCCTCGACGGTCCAGCCGAAGCTCGCCCTGATCCTTGCCGGCATCTACCTGCCGGAGTTCGTCCTCTTGGTCGTCCTGCCCCTGTTCATTTCGACGTTGGGGCGCATCTGACATATGGGAGGCACACCGTGATCGAGTTCATCCGCGTCGGGCTGCGGCGTCTCTGGTCGGCGATCCGGTCCGACGAACACGGGCTGACGACGCTCGAATACGTGATCGCTGCCGGGATCATCCTGGTCGTCCTCGCGGGGGCGGTCCTGGCCTGGAACAACGGGCTCGCGACCAAGATCGGCGAGCTCGTCCAGCAACTCCTAGGCGGATGAGACGCAGTTGGGCGGGTCGGCCGCCTTCGCCGCCGCGGGCCGACCGCCGCGGCGAGTGGGGCGTCGCGACCGTCGAGGCGGTCCTCGTCGTGCCCCTCGTCCTCGTGCCGATCCTGCTCGCGGTCGTCGTCTTCGGGCGCCTCGAGCACACCCGGCTCGTTCTGGACGCGGCCGCTGCGGCCGGTGCCCGCCAGGCGGCCGTCGCCGGCGCCGATACCGCGACGGTACGGACGCGGATCGCGGACGAGCTCAGCGACGGCGGGATCGACCCGGCCCGCGCCCGCGTCACGATCGAGCCGGCCGTCGCCGATTGGGGCGACCCGATCCGGGTCCGGGTCGAGATCGGCGAGCAGGCGTCCATCCCGTTCATTGGCTCTTGGTCGGTCCCCTTGAGCGCCGAGTTCGTCACCCGCAGCGAGGTGACCCAGTGAGCCGAGACCGGCGCGGCGAGCGCGGCCAGGTGGCCGTCTACGCTGTCCTCCTGTTCCCGGTGCTGACGCTCGTGCTTGCGCTCGTGCTCGCCGTGGGCTCGCTCGAGGTCCTGCGGACGCGAATCCGGGCGCAGATCGACATGGCCGCCTTAACGGCGACCCAGGCACTTGACGTGTCGGCCCTGGCGGCAGGTGAGCCGCCCCGACTCGTCCAATCACAGGCCGAGGCGCTGGCGCGCGAGTACCTCGCCCGCAACCTCGCGGCGACGAGCGACCTGGTAGCGGCATCGGCGGCAGAGATCGCTGCGGGAGCCAAGATCGTGGTCACCAACGAGCGGGGCACCGACCCGATCACGGGAGCGTCGATAGAGGCACCAACGGTGAGCATCCGAGTCCGAGTCCCGGCACGGATCCCGCTGCTCGGACTGGCGGGCCTGTCGCCGATCGTCACGCTCACGATGACCGGATCCGCGGCGGCAAAGACATGAAGACCATCCCCGAGCGCTACCGGCTGCCCCTCGTTGCCCTCGCGAGCGTTCTGGTCGCCGTGCTCGTCGTCGGGGCGATCCTCTTCGTCGGCGGGAGCCCGCAACCGAGCGGTTTTCCGAGTCCGACGCCAGCCAGCCCGAGTCCGAGCCCGACGGATCCCGGATCGACGCCGGAAGGTGCTGCGCGCGCGTTCTTCGAGGCGTTCGGTCGGGCTCGCGGCACGGACGACCCATCGATCGTTCGGCCCTATGTGACGTCGGAAGAGTCGGATGCCTACCGATCGGTTCGCGGCTTTCTGGACGGCCAACGATCGCAGAACAAGGCAACGGTCATCACGGCACAGCGCTTCGACAACCTGGACATCCAACTGGGGCAGGGGACGGCGACGGTCAGCTTCACCTTCGTGGAGGCCGGGTACGACATCGATCTCGGCACCGGCCAGCCACGAGAGTCACCGACCGAAGTCCCTCCGTTTCAGGTCACCGTCGAGCTCCGCCAGGAAGGATCGACCTGGCTCGTCGACGCCTACGAGTCGCAGCAATGAGGCGATCGGTCTGGGCCCTTCTGCTCGCGGTCGCTTCGTTGGGAGCGCTGCCCTCCGCTGCGTTCGCGATCGACCCGAGTGTCTCCGTCTACGTTTCCTCGTGGTCGTCGGACAACGGTCACGGGTACGTCGGTGTCAAGGCGAACGGCACGTGGGCGCCGCCGGACAAAGTCCGTGAGCGGGTTCGGACGGAGTTCTACTCCGAGTGGCAGCCCCAGGGCGATCCGGCGGCATTCGAGCATGCCTGGTGGATCTGGGTCCATCGGTCGGCCGATGGATCGACCGTCAACTTCGACAGCCCATTCGCGACGTTCACGAGCAGCCGGGAGCCCGGCATCGGCATCCAGCCGAGCGGGTTCGGGGATCTGAGCCTCTACCTCGCGGTGGCCGTGGAGCCGGTGATCGCGCCGGCGCGCTCCGAACGGACGGTGACCGCGGAGCTCACGACCGGCTGGCGCGACTGGGTCGACGACGCGATCTCCGCCTACGTGGTCCGTGACTCGATCGCGGTCCAGCGCTGGACCGTCGACTTCGGCGATGGCACGCGGCGGACGTTCCCGGGGTCTGGCGATCGGCTCACGACGACCCATGCGTACGAACCCGGCCGGTTCGACGTCATCGTCACCGCGCGGGTCACGGGGCAGGCGTACGGCGCCTTCTTCGCGCCCGATGGCACGCCATTCGAGGACGTCGTCCCGTTCGCGCTCGACATCAGTAACCGCGCATCCGGTGTCTCCGCCCTGCCGATCGAGTACGTGCCACCCGTCGTCACCGTCGGCGGCAGTCCGTCCGGGTCGCTCCCGGACGGCACGCTCGTCGCGCCGGATGCCGCCGGCCACGCCGCGATCTGGTGGCCACGCGGCCTGACCTGCGCCCTCTACGTCCGCCCGATCATCGAGCGGGAGGGGTTCATGCGCTCGGGCGGCGTCGTCATCGGCGGCGCAACCACGCGGCTCGTCGCGTATCGCTACGAGAGCGGTGTCAACGACGCGTCGGACGCCTCGAGACCCGACACCTACGCGGCCGCCGAGCCAGTCCGGATCCAGTGGAACACGCCGCTGCCCGGCAAAGCCGCCTATCGGGTCCGACTCGTGCTCGAGCTTGAGACGACGTATGACGACGGCACCGTCCGGACCTCGGAGGTCGACGGCTCGATCGCCGTCACCGTCGTCTATTCCGCGGTCACGCACTGACCAGGGGAGGAGAGCAACCATGCGCGCCCGGCGAACGGCCTACGTCATCGTCTTCGTGCTCGCGAGTGCGCTCGCCGCGGGCCTCTACTACGTCGCCCAGCCGCGGACGGAGATCGTTCGCGCGCGGGTGGATGTCCCGGTGCTGACGCCGATCACGGCCGACATGGTCGAGGTCGTCCGGGTCGGTCCGCTCGATGCCCAGGCGAACACGGTGCGCTCGATGAACGACGTCGTCGGCTGGTACGCGGCGTTGCCGATCCTGGCCGGGCAGGATGTCGATGTCCGGGCGCTCGAGCGAACGCCGGGGCAGCGGGCGTTCGGCTTCGGGGCGCCGCTCGGGCCGGGGCAGGTCGCGTTCGCGCTCCCGGTCGAGCCGGCACAGGCGGTCGGGGCCGCGCTCTCGCCCGGCGCTCGGGTGGACGTGGTCGCCGTCCCGAATGCGCTCAAGACGCAGACGTTCGGAGGTGCGGACGCTCCGAAGCCGACGATCCTCGGCCAGGGCCTGACGGTCCTCGCCCTCCGAACCGCCGATGGTCACACCCTGACCGACGGGAACACCGGACGCGACGGAGCGCGAACGCTCGTCGTGCCGAAGCTCGGGAGCGTGGTCGTCGCGATCCCCGCCGACCGGCTGCTGGATTTCGCGACGGCGGCGCTGTCATCGACGTTCTATCTCGCGCTGAGCCCGCAGGCTCCGCCGGCCGCGACACCATGAGCCGCGTGTCGCTGCCGAGGGTCGGCCGTCGGCCCGCCACAGAGGCGGTGGTGGATGCGAGCTGGCCACGGGCGGAACTGACGGATGCGGGCTTCCGCAGCGGCGACCGGCTGATCGGCGGGTTCGAGCTCGCCCCACTCCATCTCGAACTCATGGCGGAGGCGGAGCGCGAGGCCGCCCTCGAGGGACTGGCCGCCCTGTACGACGCGATCCCCCGAGCCTTCCACCTGCTGTCGGTGCCGGCCGACCGGCCGCCCCACGAGCATCTCTCGCTCGTCGAGGAGCGAGTCGACGGGCGACGGGCAGCGGGCGCCTTCTCCGCCTACGCCGCCCTCTATCGCGAGCTATCCGCGGCCGCCCGCCGGCCGCTCCGCCGGACGTACCTGCTCCTCGATGGGACGACCGAGCCCGAACTTCGCCGCGTGCTCGTCACGGCGGCCCGGGTCGCCGAGGAGCGCGGGATCACGATGCGCGAAGCGCCGCTCGCCGAGCTCGCCGATCGCTGGTCCGAGCTCGCCCGCGTCGGCCCGCCGTACCGGCTCGGTGCCGGGCTCGCCACCGGCAGTGGCCTCGTCGCGGGGCTGTCGTTCTCGAGGCGTTGGCCGGCCGAGGTGGCGCCGGGTTGGCTCAGCGGACTCCTCGCGACGCCGGGTCTCATGGCGGTCTCGATGCGGGTCCGCCCGCTCTCGCGCGCCGAGGCGATGACGTTCATGACGATGCGCCTCCGCCAGGTCCGGGCGGCCGAACGGCTGGCCGCCGAGCGCGGCGAGCTCGCCGACGTCGAGCGCGAGCGAGTGTCGGAGATGGCCACGGGGGCACGGCGGAACGTCCACGCCGGCGCCGGGCGGATCTACCTCGTCGACACCGTGCTGCTCCTCGAGGCGCCCGACCGCGCGACACTCGCACGAGCGGATCGAGGCCCTCCGGCTCGAGGCCCGCAGCCTCGAGCTCGACGTCGAGTCGGCGACGTTCCGGGTCGGCGCATGCCTGGGGGGCGGCGCTGCCGGGTCCGGCCGCCCGCCCGATCGCCGAGCGGAACCTCGACTCGGCGCAGCCTCGCGGCGAGCCTCCTGAACGCCGCGTCGGACCTGTACGAGCCCGCCGGGCACCTGTACGGCCGCGCCCGGACGAGCGGCGCGCCGATCGTGCTCGACCGGTTCGCCCACGCGAGCCACAACGCGATCGTCCTCGGTCAGACCGGCACCGGCAAGACGATGTTCACGGGCGCCGAGATGACCCGCTGCTTCATGCGCGGCATCCGGGTCCTCGCCGTCGATCCGCTGGGCGACTACCGCCGGCTCGCGGACGCGCTCGGCGGGACGTATGTCGAGCTCGGCGCGTCTGGCGTGGGCCTCAACCCCTTCGCGATGACGCGCGCCGCGAAGCGAGGGTGCGCTCGCGCGCCAAGCTCGCGATGCTCAGCCGGCTCGCCGGCGCGATGGCCGGCGGCCTCTCGCGCGATGAGCGGCCCGCCCTCGATCGGGCGCTCCGGGCCGACCTACGACGGCTGCGGCATCGGGCCCGACCCGGCGACGCCACGACCGCCGTCCGCCGACGCTCGCCGACCTCGTCGAGCGGCTCGCCGAGCACGCCGGGCGGGGCACCCCTCGCCCAGCGGCTCGAACGCTGGGCGACGGGATCGCTGGCGAGTCTGTTCACGGCCGACGAGGCGCTCCCGCTCGACCGGCGGGTCCTCATCGTCGGACTCGCGGGGATCGGCGATCCAGAGGTCCGCGACGTCGCCCAGCTCGCCGCGCTCGGCCTCCTCTGGGACGCCGTCCGGGCCGACCTCGCGCCCAAGCTCGTCGTCGTCGACGAAGCCTGGAAGGTGATGCGCCAGCCGTCCGGGGCCGACTTCATCGAGGAGCTCGCCCGCTCCGCCCGCCACTACCATGCCGGCATCCAGCTCGCCACCCAGGACATCGTCGAGTTCCTGCGCTCGGACTTCGGCGAGGCGATCGTCAAGCAGTGCGACCTGCGGGTGCTGCTGGGGCAAACGCCGGAGGGCGCCGACGCCCTCACCCGCTACTTCGATCTCACGCCCGCCGAGCGACGGACACTCGTCCATGCTCGGCCCGGTGAAGGGCTCCTCTTCGTCGGCCGCAGCCACGTGAGCTTTGAAGCGATCGTCTCGCGTCGCGAGTACGCCATGCTCACGACCCGTCCAGCCGACCTCGTCGGCCAGTCCCACTCGAGGTACGAACCGCAATGAGAATTGCGGCAAGCCCTCGGCATCGGACGTGACCCAGGCGACCCACCCCACGGGCCCGCTGGTTTCACGGCTCCCAGGACGGCTTGGCGACGACCTGGTCGGCAGGACCAGTCGCCGGAGGCTCGCCGGTGGCAAGGGCAGCCATCTCTTGCCGGATCACGGCCACCCGGGCGAGGTAGGTCTCATCAGCGATCTTGCCGGCGGCGTGGTCCAGAGCAAGGGAGACCTGCTGTCTGACGCTCGCCTGGGCGTTCGTGGACCTCGTCATTGCCGGGTCGCCGCGGCCTCGGGCTGACGCTGCCCGATCGTCATGCGATCGCCGGCCTCGTCGCTGCCCGCTCCGCCCCGCAGACGGCCCAGCAGATCGCGTAACCTACCCGTGCCAGGGAGCCTGTGCCGTCAGAGCTTTTCCAGCAGATCCGGGACGCGACCCATCCTAATGCAGCGCCCCTGAAAGCAGCTCGATCTCAACGAACTCGACCGTCTCATCCCCGCCGCATGCGACATCGTGGATCACCCCGGCACTTCGAAAATACGGCACGCGGGGTGTGAGCGGTACGACCATCGTCGACCCGTCGCTCGCCGTCGCGCGGAGCGATCCGCCGGTTAGTGGGAGGACGACGTAGTCGAACTCGTGCTGGTGAGTCCCCGTGGAGGTTCCCGGCGGCAGGGTCCACAGTGAAATCGATACCCGCTCGTTCCTGAGCAAGGGGGTGCCGAAAGCCTTACCAGTCATTGAACCGATCCGAAGCGCAGAGGGTCACTGTCGCGACTCGTATACGCCACACATGCCGTCGATGTCGCAGCACGTTCCACGCCCCGTCAGAAAACGATGCCGTCGGGGTATCCGATCGCCTCGATCACTTCAGCATGGAATCGCCTGGAGCGCTCCACCGTTCGCAGCCATTCATGGAGAAGACTTCGCATCGGGAGAACCGTCGCACCGGCATGATCCAAACGCCTTAGGCCGGCTTCGTGGGCGCAATGGGGTGAGCCCGTGCAGTCAGACAGGACCGCGACGCGGTAGTCAAGTTCCAGGAGGCCGATACCGGAATGGGCGACGCAGACGTCAGTCTCGAGACCAACGAGAACTGCGGTCCGGCGTCCTGTGGTCTCCACTGCCGTCACAATGCCTGGAACCGAAGCGAGCCCGAAGACCATCTTATTGTGGATTGCCGTCGCCGGTGGCATGACGGACCTCACGTCATCGACAACCGAACCGAGACGGGGGATGTCCTCCGCGGTGGCTACGATCGGAACGCCGAGCGACACGCTCGCCTGGACGAGCCAGCGAATTCGCGACACGAGGGCGGTCGACTCAGCAATAGGGAGCTTGTCGAGAAAGGCTCGCTGCACGTCGATGACAACGAGCACGGAGTCGTCGACGTTGAGCAGAGTCTGGTTGGCGCTGGCCCAACTTCCGGGAGCTAGGGCGAGCGGCGCCTCGATCAGGGCCCCGAGCGTGTGCCGGTCCGCGCGTGCGAGATGAGAGGCCGACTGCTTCATCACGTTTCGCCCTCTCGGATCAGGTCGCGGGCGACAGCGCCGGAGGTCGCTCGAGGTGCCACGTGGAACCCTTGGCGCGGGCGCGCAACGCTCACCCCAGTATGACGCCGGTTACCCGACCCCAACCGCCAATGGGAAAATCATAGCACGCCACAAACGCTTGATCCCGGCTTCCGCCAACGCATCAGCCGTATGGAGGCACGCGCGATACACCCTGTCCTCATCACACCCGTTCCGGGTCGGGCATGGGCTCAGGATGGTCCAGCCTTGGCCATCCGGCTCGCCCGGAGCAGCGACGACGACGCGAGCGGGCCCCGATGGAGACGGCCTTCGCGATTGCGCCCGAGGTCGGCCTAGCCCCGGCCTGCCGGGCCCTCGGCCTGTCGCGGACGAGCGCGTATCGTCACCGGAGCCCGAAGCCGCCGGGCTCTCGGCGGCCTCGCCGGCTCCCGCCGCTGGCCCTCTCCGACGCGGAGCGGGCGGCAGGTCCTCGAGCAGTCGTCTACGGGCACTAGGATGTCGTTGCCCACCGCGAGGGCTCGGAGAGAGCATCTCGGAACGTCCACGGGCAGGAAGGCAGGCCGCGGCGCTCGTCGGGTACGAGTCACTGGGCTATCGGGCGACATGGTTCCCCGGAGAGCGTGGCCAGCAAGGAGGCGTTCAGCCACGCCGCATTCCCCCTCGAGGCGAGCCCCCCGAATGGTCGTGGCAAGCGGGATCGCGAACATCTACGCGGGTACGCTCCTCCGAGCGACGCTCGATCGGATAAATCGTCCTGCCAGGCCGCTCGAGCGCCCCCGAATGGCGCGCGATACTTTGGACGTCCGATCGTACGGGAGTGTCGCAATCAGTCGGGGCGCATATCCGGCGACTCCCGTAGCGCGCGAGGTGCCTGACCGAGTATGGAAAGGATAGGTCGCTCACGCCGGCTCGGAGCCCACCGTTCACGCCGAGAGCAAATGGCGCACTCACAGCAAGCGCAGGCGGCGTCTCGAGGCGTAGTAGACGGCCACGTCGTGGGCCCCCCGGCCGCCCCATTGAGGTCCGACGGTCAGCTGGCCCGGTACGCGACCTCGCCGCCGATAATCGTCATCCAGACCTGGGCCGCGCTGAGACGATCGCTGTCGATCGCAAACAGATCTTCCTGGAACACCGCCAGGTCGGCGAGCTTCCCGACTTCGATCGAGCCCAGCCGGTCCTCGGCGAAGAACGACCGCGCGGCGTCAATCGTGTAGCCGCGAATCGCTTCCTCGGCCGACAGCGCCTGGTCGGCCCCGATCGGCTGGCCGGTTCTCGTCCGTCGATTGACCGCGGCCGAGATGTGGTGGACAGGCCTGAAGGTCGAGACGGTGGAGTCGCTGCTCAGCACGACCGTCATGCCTCGCTGCAGCTCGTCGCGCAGGGGCTGAAGGCGATGCGCTCGCTCTCCGAGCGTCTTCAGGAGCGTGTCGCCGAAGTCGTACAGGTAGCCCGGCTGGTTGATCGGAATAACGCCCAGGCGGGCGGCGCGATCGAGCGAGTCGCCCGGGTACCCCGCGTGCTCGATCCGATGCCGGCCGTCGGCGCGACCCGGCGAGCCCGCCTCGATCGCGTCGAGGGTCATCGCGATCGCGCGATCTCCCTGTGCATGGATCCCGACCTGCCATCCGTCGCCGAGCGCTCGAGCCACCAGCGAGTCCAGCTCGTCGGCCGGATGAAAGAGCGTGCCCGAGAACTCCCCGGCTTCCCCGTACGGCTCGGTGAAGCAGGCCGTACCGCCGGTCAGCGCCCCGTCCGAGTACAGCTTCATTGGCCCGATCGCGAGCCAATCGTCTCCGAAGGGGCCGGCGATCCCCGTCGCGAGGAGGGCCTCCAGCTGGTGCGACAGCGGCATGCAAACGACGCGGATCCCAAGGGTCCCACGCCGGCGTCCCTCCCGGTAGGCCGCCAGCTCCCGCCGGCTCACCTGGGCATCGCAGACCGTCGTGACGCCGACAGAGAGGTGCTCGCGCGTTCCCTTCACGAGGCTGTTCGCCAGGTCGTCCAGCTCCGCCTCGAAGTGGATGTTCGGGCCGTGGTTGCCGACATCGGTGGCGACCGGGAGGACCAACTCCATCGCAGCGTCGAGGCACCAACCGTTCGGGCGGCCGGCTCCGTCTCTCAGAAACTGCCCCCCTTTCGGATCGTGAACGTCTTCACCGACCCGCCGCTTCAGCGCTTCGCTGTTGACGAGAGCGTGATGCCCGGACACGTGGCGAACGAGCACCGGGTGGTCGGACGTCGCTTCGTCCAGGTCCCAGCGCGTCGGGAGGCGCCCGTCGGTGAACTGCGCGTGGTCCAGGCCGCGGGCGCGGAGCCATTGACCGGGCGGCGTGTTCCTCGCCGCCTCGCCGATCGCCGCGACGAGCGCGTCGACCGAATCCACCTTCGGGAACCGAGCATCGACCCAGGTGAGCGAATGGGACGTCTGGAGGAAGTGGTTGTGCGCATCGATGAAGCCGGGCACGACCGTGCGGCCCCCGAGGGGTACCTCAGGCGTTCCTTCGGGGACCGCGGCGCGCACCTCCTCGTCCGTGCCGACCGCCGCGAAGCGGCCGTCCCTGACGCCGACGGCCTGAACCCACGTGCCGCGGACGTCAGCCGTGTAGATCCGACCGTCGGTGAAGATCCGCCAAGTCATGTCGTCCTCGTCCTTCCGCCGGGCGATGTCCACCGCAGCACGAACGGGCGCGGCGACGCGTCCAGTTTACTTGACGGACCAACCACAGCGCTCGTACTGTGATGCACGACGACTCGGACGCCCCACCGCGGTCGTCCAGTTTATTCGACACCCGATCGTTTCTCCCGGTGCGAGGGGAACATGTTCGAACTCGTGAACGGATGAGCCCGGCCGAGCACAGGTGTGCCCTGGTGACCGGAGCAGCCGGTGGGATCGGGAGCGCGATCGTACGCGTCCTGACGGAGGCCGGGTATCGGGTTGCGGCCAACCACCTGCCCGGTGAATCGGTCCCGGGATACTCGGCCGTAGCAGACGTCTCCGACCTGTCCGCTGTCGAGCACATGATCGACAAGGTCGAGGCTGACCTGGGGGCGATCTCGGTTGTCGTCAACTGCGCCGGGATCGCGCATGAGGTGACGCTCGAGGAGATCGACGACGCCGCGTGGCGGCGGATGCTTGCTGTCCATCTGGGCGGGACGTACAACACGTGCAGGCTCCTTGCGCCGCGCATGCGGTCGCGCGGAGACGGCGTCATTGTCAACATCGCCTCCGAGATCGCGTTGACGGGATCGTCGCGGCACGCGCACTACGCTGCCGCAAAGGGCGCGATCCTCGGCTTGACGAAGGCACTCGCCAAGGAACTCGCCCCCACCGTACGGGTCAACGCGGTGGCTCCTGGTCCAACCGACACGCCGCTGCTCTCTGATCAGTGGCGAACGCCGGCGTACCTCGAGTCACTGCCGACGAGACGGCTCACCACGCCGGAGGGCATCGCCCGGACGGTCGCGTTCCTCGCGTCGGACGAGGCGGCGTTCTTTACGGGACAGGTGATCTCGCCCAACTCGGGAACCGTCATATGAAGGTCGCACTCGTCACTGGCGCAGCGACCGGCATCGGCCGGGCGATCGCCGAACGTCTTGAGGCCGACGGCTGGGCCGTCGCCCGCAACGACTTGCCGGGCACGGATGTCGGGTTCCCGGCAGACGTATCGAGCCCCGAACAGGTCCGATTCATGGCGACCCGCGTCGAGGAGCAGCTGGGGCCGGTTTCGCTGCTCGTCAACAACGCCGCGACCATCAGCATGGGCCTGATCGAGGACGTGCCCGAGCCCGAGTTCTGGCGGATCATCGACACCAACCTCTACGGGTCGTTCCTGTGCGCCCAGGCGTGTGCACCCGGAATGCGGGAGCACGGCTGGGGCCGGATCGTCTCGATGACGTCGGAGTGGGGGCAGATCGGCTGGCCCCGCGCGACCGCGTACAGCGCGTCGAAGGCTGGCATCATCTCGCTCACGAAGGCTCTCGCCCGTGAGCTGGGCCCGTACGGCATCACGGCGAATGCGATCGCACCGAGCGTGGTGGACACGGACGGCCTCATCGTCGACGCGCAGGACGCCGGCGTGAGCCTTGAAGAGATCAAGCGCCGGTACGCCGAACAGATCCCGCTCGGACGGCTGGGCGAGCCGAGGGAGATCGCCGCGCTCGTGAGCTTCCTCGCGAGCGACGCCGCGGAGACCCTGACCGGCCAGGTGCTGGCTCCGAACGGTGGGACGACGTGCTGCTAGCGCTGGCCCCTTCCCGGCCCACCGACTGACAGGAATCCCATGCCGACCACCGTATGCCTGTCGTTCGATATCGATGCCTACGCCCCCGCCCTCTTCCAAGGCGACCAGAACGCGGCCGTCCTGTCGCGCGGCGAGTTCGACACGCAGGTCGCCGTGCCCCGGATCCTGGCGCTCCTCGGCGACTACGAGCTCCGCGCGACCTTCTTCATCCCGGGCCATACCGCCGACTGCTTCCCGAAGATGGTCGAGGCCGTCCGGGATGCCGGGCACGAGATTGCGCATCACGGCTACCTGCACGAGCCACCTGCCCAGATCTCGGCCGGACACGAGGCGGAGGCGCTGATGAAGGGGATCAGGGCACTCGAGCGGATCACGGGCATGGTGCCGCAGGGATATCGCGCACCACTCTGGGAACCAAGCTCGCGCACGATCGGGCTCCTCGCCGAGCATGGCTTCGCGTACGACAGCAGCCTGATGGGAACCGACTTCATCCCATATCGCGCCCGGTCCGGCGACGTCATCACGCCTGAAGGTGCCGTGCTTGGACGCGAAACACAGATCGTCGAGCTCCCGGCGAGCTGGATCTTCGACGACTGGTCGTACTTCGCCAATGCCCGGCGAGCGGGGGGCGGCGGCCCGACTCCTCCGTCGCATGTCCTGGAGATCTGGGGCGAACAGGTGGCCTTCGCGGCCGAGTCGGTGCCGGACGGGGTCGTCGTGATGACGCTGCACCCGCAGGTGTCCGGTCAGGGCTACGTCCTGCGGATGCTGCGACAGTTCGTCGACCGGCTGACGCAGGACGACCGGCTGCGCGTCGAGACGATGGGGCGGGCAGCCGAGACGTGGCGGCAACGCACCTTCTCGAGTGGCTCGTCCGGGTCGTGAGTGGGCTGCCTCGGGCGGGGGCGAGTGCCGCTACCAGAAAGGCGGCTGATCCTCGTGGTTCGCGGACGAGGATGCGAGGCTACACGAGCCCCGACGAGCGCCTGCTCGGCGTCCGCGCCACGTCGGCCGCCTGCTTTTCGCGCCGCTCGACGCAGCCGATGAGGAGAGCGGGGGCGTCGCCCTCGTTTCGGTACGTGTGGTCGGTATGGTCGGGGATGATGATCGTGTCGCCCGGGGACATCTCGTAGCGCTGGCCCTCGGCGAAGAGCGTCGGCGTCCCCTCGACGCAGTGGATGGACTCGGCGCCGGGATGTTTGAGCGACTCGAGGCGGGCGCCGGGAGCGAGCCTGACCCGGAACGGCTGGAGCGGCCACGAGGGGCTTCCGAGGTACTCGACCTCGACGCCGGGGGCCGACTTTGGCACGCGATGACCGGCGTCGCGCGGGACGAACTCCGGGCGGACGATGGACTGTGCGCCGGCGATGAGGTCGGCGACCAGGACACCGTAGATGTTGGCGAGCCTGATCAGGCGCGAAACCTCGATCCCGGTCGTCCCATTTTCGACCAGGCTGATGAACGAACGCGACAGCCCCGAAGCGCGGCCGGCGACCTCGAGGGACATCCCGGCCTTCTGGCGCAGCGATTGAAGTTCCTGGCCAATTCTGCGCCTGACGGCCGCTGTCTCCTCATCGCCCTGAACGCCGTTCGTCCGGTCGCTGATGAGCGCGTCGTTTGCTGAGGATCGCGTACGCATGTCTCCCGAAGAATAGCCGCCGCAGCTCGGACCCGGCGAGGCGGTGAAGGGGAGGGCGGTACGCGGCCCTCCCCAAGGTCTGACGGCTGGCCTGTGAACGGATCAGGGAGTCGGTGACAGGTGCTCGTGGATGGCGAGCCAACGGCCGTCTGCTCCCTGCTGGAAGACGATTGTCTCCCGCTCGTCGGACGTCAGCTCCTCGCCATTGCTGCGAACGCGCGTGGCGCACCGGTGCGTGAAGATCGCGACGTCTCCCGCCATCTGGACGTTCTGGTCCCGGGACGTGCAGTCGAGGACGGTGAAGCCATCCTCGCGCACCCAGCGATCCCACTCGGCCTCGAACTCCGCGCGGGAACCGAGCACGCTCGGTGTCGTGTGGAAGATGAACGTGGCGTCCGGCGCGAAGCAGGCGAAGTACTCGTCGCGGCGGTGGGCGCCGAACGCCTCGAGGAGGTGTCGGGCTGCTGACAGGGCCTGCTCGGTCTGGGTGGCGGTCATCGTACTTCGCTCCCTTCAGCGCGCAGCTTGCGGCCGGCAAGCAGCCAGTAGGCCAGTGCAGCCGCGGGGAGTGGCGCGATCCATGCGAGGTCGCCGTTACCGACGAGCACCGAGATCGGTCCCTGGAAGCCCGGAGCATTGATCGTCAACAGGCCGACAATCATGCCCACGGCCATGCTTGCGAACCCGTGGATGTTCACGCCCGCCGTCCCCCAGTACGGGCTGGCCGGCGTGATCTGGTGAATGCCCACCGGGTCGTATCGCCATCGGCGGAGCACGCCGTCCGCGACCCAGACTCCGGCAAAAGGCCCGACCCAGACGTTCAGGAACGCCAGGAAGTTCGACATCGTCGTCTGGAGATCCTGGTTGAGCAGCAGGATGTAAAGCACGATCACGGTCGCCAGGACGGAGTCGAGCAGCGTCGCCCGCCACCGCCGCAGCGGGATCCCGAGGGCCTGGATCGTCAGGCCCGAGGAGTAGAACGTGATCGCGTTGTTCGCGATCGAGCCGCCCGCGGCAGCGATCGCGAACGGGATGAAGAGCCAGACCGGGATCAACGGCTCGATGCCCGCGATGGGATCCATCATGTCGACCTTTGTCGCGAGGAAGACGCCGAGCAGTCCGAGGAAGATGGTGATGGAGCCGGCTCCGGCGAATGTCCACCACGTGATCTGGCTTGCCGGTGTCTTCGTCGGCAGGTAGCGCGGGTAGTCCGCGCAGGTGGGAATGAACGACAGCGGGTTCGCCGCGGCGATTGCGAGCGCGATGAGGAAGACGCCCGGGACCGCGCCGGGATCAAGGGTGCCGGCGTACGTCCAGTCGACCTGGCCGATCGTGAACGCCGCGACCACCACGAGCACCGCCGTCAGGCTTGCGGCGAACACCTTCTGGGCGTCGAACAGCAGCCGGTGGCCGTAGATCGCGACGATCGCCGAAAGGCCGATGACGATGAGGGTCGCCACGACGTAGCCTGCCGGGTTGGACGCGCTGATGCCGAGCACCTCGGCCAGGGCAATGACGGCAAAGACCCCGAACACCGCGTTGAGGGCCTCAAACGCGATCAGCTCCAGCCACGCGAGCAGTGCGTTGAAACGGTTGCCGCGGACGCCGAATGCCGCCCGCGTGAACGTCATCGTGGGCAACCCGGAGCGCGCTCCGCCGACTCCGAAGTATCCGATCAAGATGAAACCCAGGAAGCCGAGAACAATGGCTGCCGCGGCCTGGACGAGGGACAGTCCCAGGCTGACAAGCAGGCCGCCGATGAAGAGGTAGATGACATAGGCGTTCGAGCCGAGCCAGAACGGAAACAACCCGCGCGGCCGGAGGTAGCGCTCCGAATTCCACGATGTAGTCGAAGCCGTGCTGCTCGATCTCGAGCGCGCTCGTGGTGCCCGGTTCGTGCAGCAGATCGTCGGCAGGTGGCGTCTGCGTCCCGGCGTACTCGGACATTTCCTCACTCCCTATTCTCGATGCCTCCAGAATGTTGAACATCTTCGCGACCGGCATGGAGACAAGTCAATACTGAAGAATCGCCGCACGTTCGCTCAACGAGATCATCGTGTCCAGTATCCTGACGCCGAGGACGAGCCGCGAGAAGGACAGATCAATGAGCCAGCCCCGCCACCCATCTCACCCAGGAGATCCAGTCGGGCCACCCGACGCACGCGTGGTCCCGCGGTTCGCGGGACCCGACACGTTTGCCCGACTGCCCCGGCTCGATGACGTTTCGCACGCCGCCGTCGCGGTACTCGGCATCCCCTTCGACGCCGGGGTCTCGTACCGGTCGGGGGCCCGGTTCGGGCCGGCAGCGATCCGTGCCGGCTCAAAGTTGCTGCGTCCCTATCATCCGTTCCTCGACGTTGAACCGTGGACCGTCCACCAGGTCGCCGATGCCGGGGATGTCGCCTGCAACCCGTTCGACATCCGCGAGGCAATCGAGCAGATCCAGGTTGCCGCCGAGGCGGTGCTCGAGCGCGCCCGGTGGGTGGTGTCACTGGGCGGCGATCACACCATCGCGCTCCCGCTGCTTCGGGCCGTGAGAGCGCGACACGGCCCGGTCGCGCTCGTCCACTTCGATGCGCACCTCGACACGTGGGATACCTATTTTGGGGCGCCGTACACGCACGGGACTCCGTTTCGACGCGCGTCGGAGGAGGGCCTGCTCGCGCTCGATCGGTCGATCCACATCGGGATTCGGGGGCCGCTCTACTCGACATCGGATCTCGCGGACGATCGAGGGCTCGGCTTCGCGGTCCTCTCGACGATCGATGTCGCTCGGAGCGGTATCGACGCGGCGATCGAGCGGGTGCGCGATCGAGTCGGTGATCTTCCTGTCTACGTCAGCATCGACATCGACGTTCTCGACCCTGCGCATGCGCCAGCCACCGGCACTCCGGAGCCAGGTGGCCTGACGACCCGCGAGCTGCAGATGATCCTGCGCGGGATGAGCGGCCTCAATCTCGTCGGCGCCGACGTCGTCGAGGTGTCCCCAGCCTACGACCACGCCGAGCTGACGGCGCTCGCGGCGGCGAACATCGTCTTCGAACTGCTCGGTCTCTTCGCCTGCAACGCGGGGCAGGGCGAGTCGACTTGACTGCGCCCGACCCCCGTGCGGGCGACGCCACGGCCTCTGTACCCGACACAAGCCGCTGGGCCTGCGAAGCTCCGGACAGCCGGACGGGGCTCCCCTTTGGCGAGGATCGGCAGTCGCCAAGATACTGTCCGCTTCATCCTTGACAGCGCCTCGGCGGTCTGCCAAGGATGTCCAACATTCTGGATGGCGGCGCGACCTAGGCCTGCCAGAGAAGGTACTGGATGCCTGGGATGCTCCGAAGGCACCAGCCGCATCCGGCGCGAGGAGGGATCTACGGTGACGCGAACTCCGGTACGGCACATGGCACTGGTTGTCGCAATTGCTGCCGTCGCGGCCGCTTGCACGTCGGGGGGCGCGCAGGTTTCGCCGACTGCGGCGACACCGTCCAGCGCTGCGTCGGCGGCGAGCGCAGCGCCGACCCAGAGCCCCGCCGGCGTGCCTGCTCCGGCGGGTCTTCTCAAGGCGGGTGAGGTCAGCGTCTGTATCACGGCGGAGGCATACGCGCCCCTGGAGTTCCCGGACGCGGCGGGCGATTTCAGTGGCTTCGAGCCCGACGCATTCCGGGCCGTGGCGAAGCGTTGGAGCCTGGAGCCGACGTTCGTCATCACGACGTTTGAGGGCCTCATCCCCGACCTTCAGGCCGGGCGCTGCGACCTCGTCTGGGCGTGGGCTCTTTCTGAGCGAGAAGCGACTCGCGGTCGCCGAAGGCGTCCCGGAGCTAGCAACCGGTCTGGCCGTGCTGGTCGGCGCTGGCAACGCTGCCGGGATCAAGACCGAGGCCGACCTGTGCGGTAAGAAGATCTCGATCCAGAGCGGCGGGTTCGTCGAGCAGAGCATCGCGGCCCTCAACGAGAAGTGCACGGCTGCCGGGACCCCGGCCATCGAAATCCAAGCCTACCCGAAGGTCGTAGACGAATTCCAACAGCTCATCCTTGGCCGCGTGGATGGCGTCCTGGAGACCGATATGGGCATCGCGGGCTTCATGCTCGCGAACCCCGGGAAGTACGAGATCGGCTACGCCTTCCCGAAGGACGGCGTGTTTGGGGTCTACATGGGCAAGGGCAAGACCGAAATCAAGGACGCGCTGGCCGAGGCCCTGAGGGCACTCAAGGCGGATGGGACGCTCCTCGCTCTTGCCGAGAAGTACCAGCTCGACCCGGCAACGCTTGACCCCATCAAGTAATCGTCAACCTGGGACTATCACGAAGAGGCCTGCGGGGCGCTCAAGGCGAACGGGACGCTCCTCGCTCTTGTTGAGGAGTACCGGCTCGCTCCGGCACTCCTCAACGTAACGTGGTAGCCGTCGAACTGCAGCCATCACGAGACAGTCACGCGGTGAAGCGTTTGCATCGAAGCTCGGCGGCGAGACCCGGCAGATGACCTTCGATCCGGCGGTCTTCCTCAAGGCACTGACGTCGCCGTTGTTCGTCGGCGGCGTCGGCCAGACCATCATCCTCGCCGTTGCGGCTCAGGCCATGGCCATCCTGATCGGGCTACTGGCGGCCGTCATGCGGGACAGCCGCTGGAGGCTCCTGCGGACGGTGAGCTGGATGTATATCTGGATATTTCGGGCTGTGCCCACCCTCGTGCAGCTCCTGTTCGTCTGGAATGCCCTTCCACAGCTGTTCCCGGTTTTCAAGGAGAGCTGGTTCAGCCCGTTTCTCGCCGGTGCGCTGGCTCTGGCGATGAACGAGGGCGCGTACATGGCCGAGATCATCCGCTCGGGCCTGCTCGCCATCGACCCCGGGCAGCGTCTGGCGGCCCGGGCGCTCGGGATGCAGCCGGTCAGCGTGTTTCAGAAAGTGATCCTTCCCCAAGTCGTCCGGGTGATCATCCCGACCACCGCGAACGAGTTCATCTCGATGTTGAAGGTGACCAGCCTCGCCGCGGTGATCTCGTACCGCGAGCTGCTGGCGGTAACCCAGCAGCAAGTCGCGGCGACGTTCCTGTTCGCCGAGTTCTACGCGGCGGCAGCCGTCTACTATCTCGTGCTCGTCAGCATCCTGATGGTCGCCCAGGCGTGGATCGAGCGGCGGTTCGAGTGGTCGTCACATCGGCGGAGCCAGCGGCGGTTCGTCGGAAGCGCTTCGGACCTGGGGGGTCCGATGACCGGGACCAGCAGGCCGCTGATCCCCCGGCTCCTCGATGAGTCCGTCATCGGCGCCGCTCCGGCATCCCTCGACGCCCAGTACGTCCTCGAGGCGGTCGATCTCCGCAAGCGGTACGGACACAACGAGGTCCTGCGCGGGGTCAGCCTGGGGGTCCACCGTGGCGATGTGAAGGCGGTGCTCGGGCCGTCCGGCTCGGGCAAGAGCACGCTGCTTCGTTGCCTCGCGCTGCTCGAGCCGGTCGACGGCGGGGAAATCCAGCTGGAAGGCCGTCGCGTCGGCGTGCACGATCGGCGCGGCAGGGTGCGCCCTGCCCCCGAGAGCGTGCTCGCGACACAGCGGACCGACATCGGGATGGTCTTTCAGCGATTCAATCTCTTCCCGCATCTGACGGCCCTCGAGAACGTCATGATCGGGCTGACGGAGGTTCGCCGACGTCCGGCGAGCGAGGCGCGCGACATCGCGAGCACGATGATCGCACGGGTCGGGCTCGCGCCACGGGCAAGCTTCTACCCTGGAGAGCTCTCGGGTGGCCAGCAGCAGCGGGTTGCGATCGCCCGGGCCCTCGTCATGAACCCCAAGGTCATGCTGTTCGACGAGCCGACCTCGGCGCTCGACCCAGAGCTCGTGGGCGAGGTCCTCGCCGTGATGGAAGAGCTCGCCCGCGAGGGCATGACCATGGTCGTCGTCACCCACGAGATCGGCTTCGCCAAGAGCGTCGCCGACCGGGTCGTGATGATGGATGACGGCGAGATCATCGAGGACGGGACCCCGGAGGAGTTCTTCGAATCTCCCCGACACGAACGAACGCGCAAGTTCCTCGAGGCGGTGCGGTGAGTGCCCCGGAGCCGGCCTGCGGCGCTGCGGGGCACGTTGTGGAGGTACGCTCATGACTAGGCCGGTTGTCCTGGCGGGAGGCTCGATCCTCACCATGGCGGATCCGTTTCGGGTCGACGCGATCGCGATCGCGGAGGGCCGGATCGTCCGGACGGGCTCTCTCGACGACTGCCGGAGCGCGGCCGGGACGGACCGCGACGAGATCGATCTTGGCGGGCGCACCCTGGTCCCGGGGTTCGTCGATGCGCACGCCCACCCGATCGCCCTCGGCGAGGCTTGGTCGTGGGTCGCCGTCGGGCCCGACATCGCACCCTCGATCGCCGCGCTTGTCGACGTGCTCGCCGCCCATGCCCTGACGCTACCGCCGGGCGCACCCGTTCGGGCAACGGGCTACGATCACCGCCGGCTCGTCGACCACCGCCACCCGACCTCCGCCGACCTCGACCGGATCGCGACGGACCGCGAGGTCTACGTCGAGAACGCCAGCGGACACGGCGGCGTCGCCAACTCGTTCGCGCTGTTGCAGTGGGGAATCACCGAAGCCACCCCCGACGTGCCCGGCGGTCTGATCGGCCGCTACCCGGACGGAAGGCCGAATGGCCTGCTCATGGATGCCGCGTGCGACCTGATGACCGGTCCGGCCGGCGTGAAGCTCGGGAATCACGGACCGAACTTCCACAGACCAGACTCGGCCGAGGCGCTGGACCAGCGGCTCGCGTTCGCCCAGGACGTCTTCCTGCGGGCGGGGATCACCACGACCGTCGACGCCCAGGTGAGCCGCCGTGAGATGGAGACGTACCTCACCGCCCATGCGGCAGGCCGTCTCCGCTTCCGCGTCAATATGCTCGTGATCTCCTCGCTGCTCGACGACGTGCTCGACTTGGGCCTCGTGCGGCCTCTCGGCGATCCCACGCTCGGGTTCGCCGGGATCAAGTTCTACGCGGACGGGACAATCGGGGGCTGGACCGCCTATGTCCCCGAGGGATATGGGCCCGAGCCGCACAACCACGGCGTCCTCTACCACGACCCGGCGGAGCTCAGCGAGCTCGTCGCTCGAGCCCACGGCGCGGGGCTTTCCACGGGGACCCACGCGCAGTCGCCCGCGGCGATCGGTATCGTGCTCGACGCGATCGAGCAGGCGCAGCGGGCGATGCCCCGGCCCGATATCCGCCACCGCATCGAGCACTGCGGGCTGCCGACCGACGGTCAGATCGCGAGGATGGCCGAGCTCGGCGTGATTCCGGTGCCGCAGCCTCAGCATCACCGCAGCTTCGGCGATGGCGTCATCGCCGCATTTGGACCCGAGATCGGGAACCGGTACGAGCCGAGCGGCCTGTTCGCTGCCGCCGGGATCCCGGTCGTCATCTCGTCCGACGCGCCGGTCAACCCGCCGGTCCCGCTCCTCGCCGTACAGGCCGCGGTGGAGCGGAAGACCGTCAAAGGCACCGTCCTCGGCGGACCTGAGCTGCGGGTCGACGTCGAGACAGCACTCAAGGGGTATTCCATCGGCGGTGCCTACGCCGTGCACCGCGAGAACCTGGTCGGTTCCCTCGCGCCGGGTAAGCTCGCCGACTTGGCGATCCTCGCCGCCGACCCGACGGCGGTGCCCGTCGAGGAGATCGGGTCGATCGCCGTAGAGGAAACGTGGCTCGCGGGCACGAGGGTCTGCTGAACGATGCGTCTGTTGCCGTGGGAGGAGGACCGCCTCCTCATCTTCTCCGCTGCCGAGCTGGCCCGGCGCCACCGCGCAGCGGGCCTGCAGATGAACCATCCGGAGGCGGTCGCGCTCATCTGCGACGCAATGCTCGAGGCGGCACGCGCGGGACGCTTCGTACGACGAGGTCGTCTCCGCGGGTCGCGGGGCGGTCCGCGAGGACGAGCTGATGGACGGCGTGCGGGCGCTGCTTGACGAGATCCGGCTCGAGGTCCTCCTCGGCGACGGCACGCGACTCGTCGTGTTGGCGGATCCACTGGGGCCCGTGGATCCGCTGGCCGAGGGTGAAGCGGCTGCCGGGGGTCGCGACGGATCCCGCCCCGGCCGACCGAACGAGGAGAGGCCGATGGTGAGGCCCGGCGAGATCCGACTGGCCGACGAGCCGATCCAGCTGGCGCCTGGTCGTGAGCGACTCAGTCTCCGCGTCGAGAACTCGTCGCGCCGCGTCGTCCGCGTCTCGTCGCACTACCCGTTCGAACGGACGAATGCGCGACTCGTCTTCGACCGGGGGCTCGCCGCGGGCTTCCGGCTGGACATTCCGGCGGGCGAGTCCGTTCGCTGGGCGCCGGGCGAGGTACGGGAGGTCGACCTGGTGAGATACGGCGGGCGCATCGGTGCGGTCAGCGCGAGCGGCGAGCGCCGGGACGGGCAGCGATGACCCGCCTCTCCCGCGATGCGTACCGGGCGCGATACGGCCCGACCACCGGTGACCGCATACGGCTCGGCGACACGGACCTGTGGCTCCACGTCGAGCGCGACCTTCACGAACCGGGCGACGAGCCGCTGTGGGGCTACGCCAAGAACCTGCGGAGTCGAATGACCCAGGACGACCGGGCTGCGTCACCGTCCGAGCTCGACGTCGTCGTCGTGGGCGTCCTCATCGTCGACCCGACGATTGGTGTCATCAAGGCAGATATCGGGATCAAGGACGGCCGCATCGTCGGGATCGGGCGGGCGGGGAACCCCGACATCACCGATGGTGTCGACCTCCGGATCGGCCCGCACACCGACCCGATCATGGGCTACGGCCTGATCGCCACTCCCGGCGCAGTGGACTCCCACGTCCACATGGTCACGCCGCAGCTCCTGCCGGCGGCGCTCTCAGCCGGGACGACGACCCTCATCGCCGCCGGCTTCGAGGAGCCGCCGATCCAGATGCTCCGCCGCTTGATGGCGTTTGAAACGTGGCCGCTGAACGTCGGTCTCCAAGCCGGTGCGCGGGCCGAGCACGACCGGGGGCTCGACGAGCTCATGGAGGCCGGGGCCGTCGGCTTCAAGATCCACGAGGACTTCGGCGCGTACCCCGAGGTGATCGACCGAACCCTGGCGTACGCGGACCGGCACGACGTGTCGGTGTCGCTGCACACGGACGGCCTCCACGAGTCGGCCGAGCTGGAGGACACCGTCGCCGCCATCGCGGGGCGTACCGTGCACGCGTACCACGTCGAGGGAACGGGCGGCGGTCACGTGCCGGATCTGATCGGGCTCGTGCGGGAGCCGTCGATCCTGTGCTCGTCGACGACCCCGACGCTGCCGTGGGGCGTCGCCGCGGCGGCCGAGCACGTCGGGATGACCCTCCTGATCCACGGTGGCAGTCCCTGGCTTCCCGAGGACGTGGCGCTCGTTCGCGAACGGATCCACCCTGCGACGATGGCCGCCGAGGGCCCGCTGCACGAGCTCGGCGCGATCGGGATCGTGAACTCCGACTCGCAGGGGATGGGGCGGATCGGCGAGGTGCTCCGGCGGACGCTCCAGCTTGCCCACGTGATGAAGGGCTGGCGGGCGACCGAGGCGGGCGCCGGCTGGCCGGACCTCCCGGACGACGGCGACGACCCGTTCGATGACAATGCCCGAGTCCTGCGTTACCTGGCCAAGGTGACGGTCGAGCCGGCGATCGTCCACGGCCTGTCGGAGCACGTTGGTTCGCTCCGGCCCGGGCGGCTGGCGGACATCGTCCTGTGGAAGCCGGCGTTCTTCGGCGTCAAGCCGGAATGGGTCTTCAAAGGGGGCGCCCAGGCCTGGGGCCCACTCGGCGAGGGCAACGCGAGCCTCGGGCGCGCGGAGCCGACGCGGTATATGGCCGACTGGAGTGGCCACGGAATGGTCCCAAGCGACGTCTCCCTGACCTTCGTCGGGCGGGCCGGGATCGAGAGCGGGATTGCGGCGCGACTGGGAACGCGGCGGCGCGTCGTCGCAGTCCAGGGGTGCCGCCACCTGACCCGATCGTCGCTCTGGTCCAACCAAGCCGTGACGCCGATCGACGTGGACCCCGTCGATGGGACCGTGACCCTCGACGGACGGCGGCTGGCGGTGGAACCGGTCGCGGATGTCCCGCTCAGCCGCCGGTACCTGCTCCGGTAGCGAGAACCGATCACCTTCCAACTCGAGCCAAGGAGGACCTTCGATGACCCAGGCGCTCTCACAGATCAGGACGTACCAGCAGTTCATCGGCGGCGAGTTCGTCGACGCCGCATCCGGCGAGACGCTCGCCGTCGAGAACCCGGCCAACGGCCAGGTCATCGCGCACGTGCCCGCCTCGCTCCAAGGAGGACGTCGACCGCGCGGTCGACGCGGCCGCGACCGCCTTCGAGACCTGGAGCCAGACGACGCCCCAGGACCGCAGCCTGATCCTGCTCAAGATCGCCGACATGCTCGACGCGAACGCCGACGAGCTCGGCCGGCTGGAGTCGCAGAACCGGGCAAGCCGGTCGGCGCCGCCATCGACGAGATGGCCGTCAGCTCCGACCTGTTCCGCTTCTTCGCCGGCGCGTGCCGCGTCATGGAGGGCCTCGCCGCCAACGAGTACCTCGCGGGCCACACCTCGATGATCCGGCGCGACCCGATCGGCGTCGTGGCCAGCATCGCGCCGTGGAACTACCCGCTGTACATGGCGGCCTGGAAGCTCGGGCCCGGCGCTCGCGACCGGCAACACGGTCGTGCTCAAGCCGTCCGCCCGGACGCCGCTGTCCGCCCTGCGCTTCGCCGAGATCCTCGCCGAGCAGCTGCCGCCCGGCGTGGTCAACGTCCTGTCCGGCTCGGGCGCGCGACATCGGCGACGACGCTCGTCGGCCACCCCAAGGTCCGGATGGTCTCGATCACCGGCGACACCGTGACCGGCAAGCGCATCGCCGCGATCGCCGCCGACACCGTCAAGCGGCTGCACCTGGAGCTCGGCGGCAAGGCGCCGGTCATCGTCTTCGACGACGCCGACGTCGAGCTCGCGGCCGAGACGCTGCAAGTTCGCCGGCTACTGGAACTCCGGCCAGGACTGCACCGCGGCCACCCGCGTCATCGCCGGCCCGGGCGTCTACGACAAGTTCGTCGCGCGCCCTGGCGGACCAGGTCCGGACCATCAAGTGGGGCGACCCGGCCGAGGGCGACGACCTCGAGATGGGCTCGCTCATCGCGCAGGCCCAGGCCGACAAGGTCCAGGGCATGGTCGACCGGGCGCGCGCGGCGCGCGGAGGTCGTGGTCGGCGGCGACCGGCCCGACCGCCCCGGCGCCTACTACGAGCCGACCGTCATCGCCGGCCCGGACCAGCGGTCGCGAGATCATCCAGGACGAGGTCTTCGGGCCGGTCGTCACGGTCCAGCGCTTCAGCGACGAGGACCAGGCGATCGCGTGGGCGAACGACGTCCGCTTCGGCCTCGCGGCTCGGTGTTCACGAGCGACATCGGCAAGGCGATGCGCGTCGCCAAGGCGCTCCAGTTCGGGACGGTCTGGATCAACGAGCACTTCACGCTCGTCGTCCGAGACCCCGCACGGCGGCGTCAAGGAGTCCGGCTGGGGCAAGGACGGCTCCAAGTACGCGCTCGAGGACTACACGGTCATCAAGCACATCATGATCAAGCACTGAGCCCGTCTGGCTGTGCACTGATCCCGATTTCGTGGCGATCCACGAGATGGAAGTACGGCGAGGCGGTGCGGCTCTAGGTGCCTGGGAGTCGGATCGCCCGCCAACCCTCGGCTCCCTCGACCGGGATCCGGTAATCTGTGGCATCAGAGCGCTCAACTCCTGCCGCGCGCGCGGCAGGAGTTGAGCGCTCTGAGGAAGGCCTTTCGCGAAGTGCAGCACCGAGAGACGATGGTGATGTGAGTGACCTTCGCGATCGCTATCTGCTGGGCCGGGTGGGTGGCGGCCATGGGTCGCAGCGAGCGACCTAGTTCATCGCCCAAACCGACATCCGCTCGCGGGCGAACCGGTCGAGGCAGGCGATTCAGGGCTGTGAGTCGGCTCCCCGCCCTTGTCGGCCGGGCCCTCCCAAGGCGAGCGAGGTGCCGGGAGATCCTCGGGGATCCCAAGGACACGCGGCCGCCGAGCCTCCTCCGGCATCAAGTTGAGTTGGGCCAAGATGTCGCGCGAGCCGCTTTGCTCGATGACGCGGACGAGATCGAGCGCGACCCTGGCGGTCTCCGCAGCGGGACTGTTGCCTCGGTCACACGGCCGAGCGCGGCCCGCGCCGTCGTCGTATCCAGCGCGGCGAGCGCGGCCTGCGCCAGGAAGAGTTGGCCCTCGGGGTTGCTTAGTTCCGCCTCGTTCCGGCACAGAATCGGGTACGCGTCGTGGAACCGGCCCGTCGCGAGGAAGGCGCTCGCGCACCCGACTTGGTCGTCGGGGCGCGCCTCGCGCAGACGATCGGGCGTCAGGCCCAGGGCAGCAACGGCGCGCTCAAAGTCGCCGCGGAGCGCACGAGCGAAGGCCCGCTGACTGCGGATGGTGTCGTCGTCGACAAGGCTAAACTCGGCCGCGGCATCGACGGCACGCTCGAGGTCGTCGGGTTCCTCGAGGCGCTCGAAGCACTCCATCGCGATATGCCGGGCCGCGTGCTGGTATTTCGGATCGGTGTCGGCCGCGAGCTCAACGAGGCGCCGCGCCGACCGCAGAGCCACTTGCCAGCAGCCGAGCCGTGCAGCAGTCATGGCGTACAGCCGCAGACTTTCCGGATCGTCGTCGTCGCGGATCCGCTCGAACAGCTGGAGCGCGAGACCGTAGGCGAAAGGGCAGCATCGGCTGTGTCCGATCGAGCGCCTGGATCTGGGTCTTCTCGTGGACCGACAGGACGATCGCCCGCTCGGGCGGGTTAAGATAGAGCCCGACGACGTCGGTCACCTTGGCGACGACGCCAGTGGGCGACTCCGAGCTGTCCCTTGACAGCTGGGATCGGGCGCAGCGGGTCCACGTGTCATACACATTTTGTACAGCTCGACTATTGAACTGCCGGCGGACGGCGGCTACGTTTGACAAGATGTTGGTCACGTCCTCGTTGCATCCAAGCCGGTCATCTTCCCGTCGCGAGTACGCCATGCTGACGACCCGTCCAGCCGACCTCGTCGGCCAGTCCCACTCGAGGTACGAACCCCCCGATACGGGGTGAGGCGGGCTGGTTGCGGCTGCGCGGCCACTGGCTGCGCCGTCCCGCTCGTCGCGCTTGTCATCCTCGTCGGGGCGGTCGGCGTCTTCGCCGGCAACTGGGCCGCGCTCGCCCGCCCGAAGATCCCCGACGCACCGCCTGCGGTCGCCGACATCCCGGCCGACTACCTCGTCCTGTACCAGGAGGCGGCCGCGCGATTTCGGGCTTGACTGGCCGGTCCTCGCGGCGGTCGGGCGGGTCGAGACGAACCACGGCCGGAACCGCAACGGCTGCGACCCAAACTACGCGGGCGCCCGCGGCCCGATGCAGTTCCTCGAAGCGACGTTCGTCCACGCGGCGAAGCTCGCCGGCATCGCCGATCCCGACATCTGCGACCCGGCCGACGCGATCCCGGCCGCGGCCGCCTACCTGCGCTCGAATGGCGCGCCCGATGACTGGCAGCGCGCCCTGTACCGCTACAACCCGGCCGACTGGTACCCGCCGCTCGTCTTGGGCTGGGCCCGCCGCTACGGCTACGGCGCGCTCGTCGTGTGGCCGATCGAGGGCGGCCGGATCACGCAGCGCTTCGGGCCGACCGAGTTCATTTCCGAACCCGCCGCCTGCTACCGGGGCACCTGCTACCCGCACTTCCACGACGGGCTCGACATCGCCGCCCCGCTCGGCACGCCGGTCCGGGCGATCGCGTCAGGCCGGGTGACGCTCGCCGGGCGCGTGTCCGACGGCGCGGTCGTCGTGCTGATCGAGCACGGCCCGGGCATCTTCTCGCTGTATGGCCACCTGGAGTCCGAACTCGCCGTGCGCGACGGACAGTCGGTCGTCGCGGGGACCGTGATCGGCTCGGTCGGACTGACCGGCAACACGACGGGCGCCCACCTTCACCTCGAGGTCACGGCCTCGGGCGAGCCGGTCGATCCGCTCCTCATCCTCCCGCCCAAGCCCTGATCGCAAGGCACCATGGCCATTGACTTCCCGTTCCCGCCGCTCCCCGATCTTCTGCCCTTCGCCGGCCTCCTCGCCGTCGGCACCTTCGGTCTGGCCGTCGGGCCGCATATCTTCCGGCTGCTCCGCCAGCGCGCGTACGACCGCGCCCTCGCTGGCGAGCGCCTGCGCTGGGTGCTTCGGCTCGATCCGCGCTCCGCCGGCGACCCCGACGCCGGCCGGCGGCTCGTCGCCGGGCTGCATCCGGGTATCCGCCGCGGCGTCTCGCCCTGGGCCAGCGGCTGGCCGGAGCTGACGCTCGCGGTCACGGTCGCAGGCCAGCGCGCCCGCTGGGAGATCGAGGCACCGCGGCAGCTGCGCCGGCTCGTCGAGACGGCCGTGTTCGCGGCGTTCCCCGACTGCGAGCTTGACCTCCTCGAGCCGGTCGGCGAGATCGCACCGTCGGTCGGGTTGAGCGTCGGGGGCTCGCCGCCCGAACCTGCGGTCGGCGGATCGACGCCGCCACGCTTTGGGCCGGCGCTCGTCGAGCTCTTCGCACGGCTGCCCGCCGGGGCCACGGCCCGCTGGGCCCTCGTCGTCCGTCCGCAACCTGATGTGGCAAGCCACGATGACGCGTCGCCGGGCATGGGCGAGCTCCTCCTCGACTCCCTCCTGGACCGGCCGTCTCGTCCGGCGGGCTCCGCCCACCGGCTGGTGCGCGCGGTGCTCGCGGGTCCGTCCTTCGCCGCGACCGCGAGGCTCGAGGTCGTCGGCACGGCACGAGGGCCGGCGCGGGCGTGGCTGTTCGATGCGGTGGCCGCCGTCGCGACCCTCCGGAGCGTGGGCTGGCGGATCGACGCCGCCGTCGGCGGCCGGAGCAGTTCGATGAACCTCAGCGCGGCCAACCTCGCCGAGCTGTGGGGCCTGGCGGGGACCGCGGACGAGGGCCGCGCCGTGGAGGTCATCCGAAGCCGGCGCCTGCGCGTGCCAGTGGCGTCCCAGGAAGCAGGCCAGCGACCGATCGGGCTCGAGGCCGGCCAGCTCGTCTGCGTCCCCGACAGCCTGTTCCTCCGCCACGTCGCGCTCATCGGGCGGACGGGCTCCGGCAAGAGCACCGAACTCGTCGCCCTCGCCGCCGACGACCTTGCCGCCGGGCGCGGTTTCACGTTCATCGATCCCCACGGCGACGCCGTCGTGCGGCTGCTCGACGCCGTCCCGCCCGATCAGGTCGAGCGGGTCCATCTGCTCGAGCTCGCCGAGCGAGATCGGCCACGGGCGTTCAACTTCCTCGAGCTCGATGGGGCCGACCCGGAGCTCGTCGCCAGCCAGTTTGTCGACACCCTGCGCGACCTCTACCTCGCGACGTCGGGGCCGAAGCAGACCCACTACCTGCGGATGGCCCTGATGACCGTCCTCACCCGGCCGCCCGAGGAGGCCGGCCCCTGGACGATCGCCGACCTCTACAGGCTCCTCGTCAACCGCGAGTGGCGGGCGGACTTCACCGGCCGCCTGACCGACCAGCTCCTGCGCGAGTTCTGGGAGAACGAGTGGCCGCTGCGAAATCGCTCGGCCCGCGAGCCGTCCGTCGAGGCGGTCCTCAACAAGCTCGGCGGATACCTCAGTTACCCGTCGATCCGCGAGATCGTGGCGACCCCGTACTCGACCATCCGACCGCGCCGGATCATGGATGCGGGGGACGTCCTCCTGGTCGACCTGTCGCGCGTCGGGCGCGATCACGCCCGGCTCTTCGGGGGGATGCTCATCGGCCGCTACTACGTCGACGCCCTCGGTCGCCAGGCGATCCCGCCTGGCGGAGCGCCGGCCGCACCAGCTGTACGTCGACGAGGTCCAGAACTTCGACACGAGCTCGCTCCGGGGGATCCACACCGAAGGCCGCAAGTTCGCCCTCGGGCTGACCCTCGCGACCCAGTACCTGCGCAGTCTCGGGGTCGATCTCCAGAGCGCGATCCGGGCGAACGTCGCGACCCTCGCGCTGCTGCAGCCCTCGCCCGAGGACGCGCGCATGCTCGCCGATGCGTTCGCGCCGCTGACCGAGCGGGACCTGTTCAACCTGCCCCGCTTCCGGATGGCCATCCGGACCGAGCTCGACGGCGAGACGCGCATCCTCACGACCGATGTGCTGCGCGAGCCGCCGCGGCTGGGCTCGTCCGCTGCCGTCCGGCGCCGGAGCGACGAGCGCGACGGTCACGCCCCGCGCGAGATGCGTGATGGATGAGCCTGTCGTGGTCCGAGACGCGGTCCCCAACGCGGTCCGCAACAACAGGGACGTCAGTCGGGTGACGCGGAGCGCGACAGCCAGGCGTGCGCAGCGCGGCCCGACCCGAAAACGCGACACGCTTCGCTACCTGCGGGCTGGTGCCATCTGGACCGCGCTGCCCGTCCGGGACCAGCGGCTCCTGCTCTGGCTGCTCGGGGCTGATGTCGTCACCGCGCAGGCTGGCAGCGCTGCTTGTCTACTGGCAGCTACGGACCGCCCAGCGACGACTCGCCCGGATGGTCGAGTACGGCCTCGTCGCGGGCTTCTGGGCGGCCGGGGTGCAGCGCCCCCGGGGCCGCTACGCCTACGCCCTCACGCCGGCCGCACGAGTGGACATCGAGCGGCTCGTGTGGCCCGACGGTCGCCCGCAGCGGGCGATCGCCCTGCCGCCCTCGCCACCGATCCACCAGCTCGCGTCGCACGACCTCCTGGCGGCGTTCCTGACCCGTGCGGACGAGACGCGCAGCGAGGGGCTCTTCGCCTGGATCCCCGAACGGCCGGCCGGCGAACTGCTCGGCGGCTATGTTCGACCCGACGCGATCGCCGGGGTTCGCGTCGGCGGGCGGGCGATCGTGCTGTTCATCGAGCGCGACCTCGGGACGGAGCGGGGCGAGGTCCTGCCCGGCAAGATCCGTCGCTACCGTTCGCTGTTCGGCGGACGATCGCCTCTCGCGCTGAGCGTGGGTTTCGTGGTGGAGTCTGGGCGCCGGGAGCGTTCCATCCAGAACCAGTTGCGCCCCTCATCGACCGGGCCGCGAATGCTGACCATCACCGCCGAACGGCTGGTTGCCGACCCGATCGGCGCGCACTGGGCCGATGGGCTCGCATCCATCCCGACGCGCGGACTCGAGGCATTCGGCGACACGGACGCCCCTGTCCTGACTGCCGGCTGCCTGGCCGACCCCGACGCGCTTGCCGCCTTCGACGATCGAGCCGCGCAGGCGATGTCCGTCCTGCTGCCCCACCTCCGCTGAAAAGCTGTGCCCGGGGACGGCGCCAGATCTGCTTTAGCGGCAAGCAACCCGACGGGCACGGCGCCCTTGATGACGCACGCGTTGTGACCAGACAGTTCGTAACAGCAGGTCCGCAGTTCAAATTTGCGTGTCGGCTCCACTCCCCGGTTCCGAACTCAGGAAGACTCCGGGCCCTCCTCGACGCCGCTGGCGCCCTGCCCTCGCCGATCCCTGGCCCGCACCTGGTCAACGACGTCGCGTCAGTCATGGCCGCCGACCGGCAGTCCGTCTTCCCGGGAGGAGTTCGCGGGGAGACGGACGCCGACGCTGGGGGTTGCGAAGAGCGCCTGAGCACGCATCAGGCGATCTTGGTTGGAAGGCGCCTATGGCGACTCATCGGTTGCCGCGTCTGTCGTTGACCCATGGTTCGTCGGTTCATCCTGTTTGGGTTAACCATTGACCGCAATGTACCACGAACCTCTGAGCGATCGCACAACAGACTGCTTCGTTGTAGAACCCGGCTTGGATCCGCGGAACGCCATCGGTCGTCCAGAAGGGATGTGCCCCTTCGGGCAATTCCTGGCTCCGACGAGGCACGGAACAACGCAGCCAATCGCTGGCTATCGAACTCGACTGGTTCGTAGCTCCGTAGACTCAGGACCGCTATCAGGCGTGGGGCTGCCGCGCGGGTACCCGACGAACAGACGCTCGCGCGCGTAGGCGTAATGGTCGGCGATCGCACCCACGGAGGCCTCAACATCGCGCGACCGAAGCGCGCGAACGATGTCCCGGTGAGCCGAACGCTTCATCCCACGCCGAAGCCGGGGGTTGAGCTCGGCGGCGGTAATCGCGTTGAGCTGGGTCTGCACCAGCATCTGCTCGTAGGACGAGATCAAGCGCCCGTTCCCGGACAGGGCGACGAGGTCGCGGTGGAAGGCGAGGTCCTCGGCGAGGCTCTCGCCGTAATCCGCGCCACACTGCCATGCCGCTTCGAGCGACCGGACCCTCGAGTCCAGGGCGGTGATCTCTACGTCGACGGCGCGCGCGACGGCGAGCCTCGCTGCCGCGATCTCGAGGCCCTCGCGAACCTCGTAGACCTCCTGGATGTCGGTGAATGTGAGGGTCGATACGACCGTCCCGCGGCGCGGCAGGTCGATCGCCAGGCCCTCGCGGGCCAGCTCGCGCAGGGCGTCCCGGATCGGCCCGCGACTGACCTCGAAGCGGGCTGCGAGATCGGCCTCCACCAAGCTCGCGCCGGCTCGAATGGATCCGGCCAGGATGGCTTCACGCAAGGCGTCAGCGACCCCCACCCACAGCTCGCGACGGGCGAGCCCGGGCGTCGTCAGCGCGATGTTGGCATCGATCCTCGGCTTGCGCGGTCTGGCCATCGCTCCACTCTAGCCGCCGCGACCCCAGTCAGCCACGAGACGCGCCACCACGGCGTCGGCGACCGCATCTGCCGAACCGGCTTGTTCGAACTCCTCGGACCACGCGAATGCCTCGAGATAAGCATCCGCGCCGGTGGTGCCTTCACGCATCGCCACCCGGTCGACCTCCTGGCCGAACCAGTCCGGTAGGGGGCGACTCGCCCGCCGCCCGCCGTCGTCGCGGGCCTTCACCGAGGTCGGGATCTCGCGCCAGCGCAGAACTCGGTAATAGGCCATCAGGCGACGCGCCGCGCCGGTGGCACGACGCCGTGGTCGGCGAACTCGCCCGCCCGGTACGCGCGGAGGAAGGCCCGACAGTTGACATCCACGCCAAGGATCGCGTCGCGCGCCAGGGCGTAGGCGCCGTCGTGAATATCCAGCCCGAGGACGCGATCGAGGTCGGTCGATACCGGGTCGATGATCCCGCTGTCGGCACCGGCATCCATCGCCATTCGCAGGAAGGTGTCGTTGATCAGCTTGCGCCCAGGGATCCCGAACGACACGTTGCTCATGCCACCCGTGATATGGATCTCCGATCCGAACCGCTCCCGCAAGATGCGGATCGCATCCAAGGCGTGGCCGCCGAACGCCCCATCGACCGAGATCGGGAAGATCAGCGGGTCGACGTAGACGTCCCCGATGGAAATGCCAAGACCCAGCGCAGCCTCGACCATGGCCGAGGCATTGGCCACTCGTCCCTCGGCATCCTGGGGCATCCCGCTCGCGCCGGCCGCGGTGACGACGACCGGCCCGCCGGCCCCAACGACGAGCTCGAGGGCGGATCGGCGTTCCAGCGAGGCCGAGTTCAGCATGGGACGCGACCCTGGCCGCACGGCTGCCAGTCCCTCCGCGATGATTTCCGCATGCGACGAGTCGACGGCGAGGGGCAGGTCCGTCCAGTCCTGGACTCTCTGCACGAGCCAGCGGATCGCGGCCTTCTGGTCAGCGAGCTTCGGTGACAGTTCGTCCACGTTGAGGTCGAGATAGGCGGCGCCGGCGTCCTCCTGTCGACGCGCGAGCAGCCGCAGGTAGGCGAGCGCATCGTCCCCGGCCGCACCCCGGTCCAGCGCCGTGCGGACAGCGATAGCCACGTGCTTCAGCCGTCCGGCGGCATGCTCATCGGTCTCGCGGTACCAACCGGGGACGGGAGCCGTCGGGCGACCCCGTCGACATCAGTGAAGACCAGCCACTCGTCGTCGCCCTCGGCGACGACATGCCGACCGGATCGAAGGACGACGCGCGTGGTGTGGATGTTCTCGCCGATGATGTCGAAGCGGGCTTGCGGGGGCATGGATCAGGCGGCCTCCATCGGCTTGAACTGACAGGCGTCGACGAACAGCTCGAAGAAGTCGGGCGTGGTCTCGAGCTCAACATGCTCGATCCGCCGGATCAAGGTCTCGAGCTCCGTCCGGCGGCGACGCGATAGCAGGAGGCGTCGGGCACCCCGGATGGACGCATTCCCGACCTTCGACACGCGCTCAGGCCGGACATCGGCGAGGAACCCGATCTCGACAGCGTTGGTCACGTCGACATGGCTGGCGAATCCGCCGGCGAGGAAGACATGGTCGAGGTCGCGCGGCGCGATGCCGAGGTAGCGTAGCAGGATCGCCTGCCCGCAGGCGTTGGCCGCCTTGGCCTGGGCGAGGTTGCTGGCGTCCTCGCGCGAAAGCGTGATGCCGCGGGTCGGTTCTACCACCACCTCGCGGGCTCGGCCACCGAAGACGCCCTTGGGGGTCATCAACGCATGCCGGCGCAACTCGGCCAGAAGGTCGATGAGTCCGGACCCGCAGATCCCCTCGGGTGGCCCTCCCCCGATCGTCTCGAGACGCCAGTCATCGCCGTCGAGACGGATACGCTCGATCGCGCCCTCGGCACCTGGCATGCCGTAGCGGACGAGACCACCTTCGAACGCGGGGCCCGCGGGACATGAAGCGGCAAGCAGCCGTGCCCCGTCGCTCACGACGACCTCGGTGTTCGTGCCGATGTCGACCAGCATCCCGCCCCGCTGCCGCCGCGACGTCGATCGCGACCAAGTCCGCGGCGACGTCCGCCCCAACGTGGCTGGCGATGAGCGGCGCGCTGACGACGAATCCCTGCGGATGCATCCAGGCCGCCCAGTCGGTGTGCCCGCTCGCGCAGGACCGTCGTGTCGCTCGCGCCAGCCAGCCCGTCGATCTCGATGGTCGACTTGTACGGTCGCTGCCCGATAGGCGAGACGTCGATGCCGAAGAAGATGTCGCGCATCGTCGCATTGCCGACGACGAACGCCTCGTAGATGACGCGCCGGTCGACGCCGAACCTCGGCAGAGGTCCCGGATCTCCTGGTTCAGGGCCCGCGAAAGGGCCCGGCGCAGCTCTCCCGGGGCGCCGTTCGTCGTACGAGATCCGGTTCATGACGTCGCTGCCGCCGAACGCCCTGCGGGTTCTCGAACGCGCCGACGCCGGCCACGGATGCCCGGACTCGAGGTCGACGAGCTCGACGACGACCGTCGTCGTTCCGATATCGATCGCGAGGCCCAGCGCCCGGCCGCGGTCCATGTCCAGTGCCTCCCCGTCGTAGGTCACGGCGCCGTCCGACCGGCGTACCGGTGAGTCGATCGACTGGGCCCGTCGCCAACGGGGGCGCCTCCAGGTGTCCGAGGAGGATACGCAGGCGCCGACGGAGAGGCCTGAACTCGATCTCGGCGTCGGCCTCGATGACCGTGGCCTGACAGGCAAGGCGGAACGGATGGCGAAGGAACGCTCAGGTTCCGTCGCGCCGCGAGGGCACGCGCCCGCGGTGATCTCAACGAGCACTCGTGGCAGCGACCGGAGCGTTGGCATGACGCGGGCATCTGAATCGCCAGCTCGTCGGCGTATTCGAAGATGGTGCGACCGATGATCGCCGGCGGCGCGTCGTCCCTGAGCGCACTCGCCCGGGGTCGCCATCACGAAGTTTCCCACGCGCTCCGATAGTCGAGCCGGTCGTCGCCGCCACAAACGCGTAGACCGCCGGGCTCGGTCGGCCGGCGCTGGTTGCGGCAGCCGAACTCCGCCGTGCAGCGGTCGAAACGGTTCTTGTATGGACAACGGTCGGCCGGAGATGTCCGCGACCGTGACCATCATCCCGCCGAAATCTCGACAACCGATCGAAACTCGCCTGGACCGCGGCCGGATCGATCGACGCGGGCTCCCCGGGGGGATCGCCGGCTGCAGCCGGTGCGCGGCACCCTGCGCTCAGGCACGGCGCCGCTCCTTCGGCGATGAGGGCCGGCGAGCGTCACGCACGGCGACGGCGTCCTTACCGTAACCGTCCGCGCCCATATCGTCGGCGAACGCCTGGGTCACGGGTGCCCCGCCGACCATGATCCGGACCGCGTCGCGCAGACCCTGCGTCGAGGAAGGCCTCGATCGTCTTGCCCATGTTCGGCATCGTCGTGGTCAGCAGCGGCGGACATCCCGAGGAGTTGCGGCTGGTGCTCTCGACGGCCTCGATGAACGCATCCGGCGAGACGTCGACGCCAAGGTCAAAGACCTCGAACCCGGCACCCCGGAGCATCATGATGCAGAGGTTCTTGCCGATGTCGTGCAGGTCGCCCTTGACCGTGCCCATGACCACGCGGCCCAGTGGCTTGACTCCCGACGCCGACAGGATCGGTTCGACGTGGGCCATGCCGGCCTTCATCGCCCGGGCGCAGGCGAGGACCTCCGGAACGAAGATGAAGCCCTCGCGGAATTTGATCCCGACGAGCGCCATCCCCGCGATCAGGCCATCGTCCATGACCTGGGTCGCCGGGATCTTCTGGTCCAGCGCCTGGCGGGTCAGCCGATCCACGGTCAGGTGATCGCCATCGATCAGCGCGGCGGAGATCTCCTGCATCTCGGGGGGGGCACCCGCAAAGAGAGCGATGAGGCGCTGGCGCTCGTCCGGCCGCGCCACGTACTCGTCAACCTCGCCGCGCAGGAACTCGTTGGCGATGTCGCTCAGCTCGGGCATGGATCCTCCATGGGGTCAGCCCTGCGGGCCGCGGGCAGCGCGGCGGCCTGCCATTCGAGGACCGTGTCGCGGATGACGCGCAGGTTCTCGATCGGCGTTTGTAGGGGAATGGCGCACTCTGGCCCGACCATGGCCACACCTGCCTCGAGGGCGCGGACGACCTCGGCACGGACGGCATCGGGGCCTTTCGAATAGAGCGTCTCGGGGTTGTTGATGTTGCCCACGAGCCGGATCCGGCCAGCGACGATCGCCATCGCCTCCGCGGGATCGTTCTTCGAATCGAAGTGGAACGCGGCCATCCCCGTTTCGGCGATGAAGCCCATGCGATCCGTGGTCTTGCCGCAGATATGGAGGATGACCGGGACCGGGAGGCGCCGCGCGAACTCGATGTGGAGGTCACGCAGGTATCGCCGGTAGTAGTCGCCGGACACCAGATCACCGGTCGCATGGTCCGGCAGCGTGAGGGCATCCGCTCCGGCTTCGATCTGCGCCAGTCCGAACGCGATGGTGACCTCTTTCAGGCGATCGAGGACCGTTTTCGTCGCGATCGGGTCGTCGAGCGAAGGAGCAGGAATGGCTCCACGCCGAACGTGTGGTAGCCGAGTGACCACGGGCCCATCGTCTTACCGATGATCGCGACCTCGTCGCCGAAGCGCTGCCGCAGGAGCGGATCGCGTCGAGGACGCACTGATGTCGGGATGCCCGAGCAGGTCGTCGGGGATCGCGGATGTCGTCCGGCAGTGGTAGATCGGCTCACGCATCCGGACCGTCGGCCAGTTGTCCTTCTGCTCCCATTGCATATTGCAGCCGAGTGCGGAGGATTCCTGGATGATGCTGAAGACTGGCATGAGCGAGTCGAAGCCGAGTTCCGTGTAACCCGTCGCCGCCAGCCGCGCCATGAGCTCAGGCTCGCGGTTCGCGTCGGGGAACGGTGCGTCGACAAGATCCATGAGCTCGACCGTCGCGACAGAGGTCGGGTTGAGGACGGGGTCCGGTCGACCGGTCGCCCCGCAGCGCCGCCATGACCCGCTGCCGGCTGGTCATCGGCGAACCGCGGCGTTCGTCATGCGCCACCCTTGCTGGCTGGGGCGACGAGCACGCCTCGACCGCCGCCTGTTCCTGTTCGCGGAGGCCGCCCGGACGTTGATCGCCCGCGGAGCAGAAGCCGACGAGGGCGTCGTGCGGCGCTCCGCAGGTGAATCGGTCACGGGTCGATCGTCGGGTCGAGGTCAGGTCGGCGAGCTTCGCGAGCCCGGCCGCGACCGCCGGGGCGCGGCTCGCGGCCGTCGCGTCCGCGGCGACGGGGTGACCCGGTAGGCGCCGCCCCGGCGGCTCGACCGTGACGTACTGGTCGGTCCGCGGGTCGTCGACCTCGAGCGGCCGCGCGCGCGGGCGGAGGCTCGGGTCGAGCTTGCAGGCCTCCAGGAAGGTCCGTCGCGCGGCCGGTCGTGCCAGTCCCGCATGCGAACCCCCGGCGGGGACCGTTCCGCCCGGCGCATGCCGCCCAGGACTGCATCGCGTTGGCCATCCAGGCCAGGCGACCGGGACACTGGGAGGCCGCGTAGGAGCACGGACGAGGCGTATCCGCTGGCCAGGAGGTAGAGGGCGACGGTGATGTCCGCGCAGTACCGATCCATGGAGACAAGCTCGATCCGCCGGTCGAGATCGTCTCGGATACGGAGGCTGGCGCGCGCCATCAGCGGACTATACTAGTCGATATTGTCAATGGTTAACTGAAACATCAATGGAGCGGAGCCCCCGTCATCGGATGCGGCTGCTCGCACAAAGCGACGGGGTGTCGCGCAAGCCCGACCTGGATGTCGAGGCCCTGGATCGCGCGCGCGCGGACTTGCTGGGCGGTTGCGGGTGTGGACGCAGCCCTGGCCGAAGTGGCCGTACCACGCACCGGAGTAGCCGAACTCCGCCCACAGGGCGGTGATCCGCGCAGGTATTCGCCGAGGCGTGCGGGTGGAACGGCGGCATCCTCCCAGCCCTCGAGGTTGTGGACCCCGTCGGCCCGGATGGCGGTCGCCCCGAGGCCCGATTCGCGCACGAGCCACAGCCGACGCTGGGTGGCTTCGTCGTCCACGCGCGCCCAGACCTGGTCGGCCGGCAGGCTCGCGTGAAGGCGGCTGCGGCGGCATCGGCTGCGGCGTCATCGTCGCCGCCGAGCTCCGCGTACAGCCACGCGCCGCCCGGTGGTAGCAACCCAAGATGCTCCACGTTGAGCGGCCGCGCCCGCATCAGCTCGACCAGCGTCGCGTCGAACCCCTCGAGACCGATGAGCGGATGCTCGAGCAGCGAGGGCACGGCATCGGCGCCGCGAACACGTCGGGGTACGCAAGGACGACAGGCGGCGGTGGGACGGGATATGGATGAGCCGGAGGGTCGCCTCGGTGATGACGACGCAGGTGCCCTCAGTGCCGACAAGCGACCGGGCGACGTGGAAGCCCGCTCCGGCAGCAGCGCCTGGAGGTTGTACCCGCTCACTCGACGGGCGAGGTCCGGGTACCCGCTGCGCAGGCGTCGTGGCGTGCTCCTCGATGAGACCGGTCGAGCTCGCCGAGGATCGGCTCGGCGAGGGATCGACCCCCCCGCCTTCGCGGCCGAGGGATACGCCCCGACATCCATCGAGCGCGCCGCCGTAGGTCACCACGGTCAGGCGCTCGACATTGTCCACCGTCCGGCCGGCGACCAGCGCATGCGTGCCGCACAGAATCGTTGCCGAGCATGCCCCCGAGCGTGCACCACGCATGGGTGGCGGGATCCGGCCCGAACGTCAGGCCGTGCACCTCCGCGGCCCGGCGCAGGTCGTCGAGGACGACCCCCGGCTGGACGCGGGCGATCCGCCGCTCGGGATCGATCTCCAGGATCGGCCGCATGTGCCGACTGGTGTCGAGGATGACCGCGACATTGACGGCTTGCCCGGCGAGGCTCGTCCCGGCCCCGCGCGCCAAGACCGGCACGTCGTGTTCTGCGCAGATGCGCATGGCGTCGATCACGTCGTCGGCGTCGAGCGGGCAGACGATGCCGATCGGGACCTGGCGATAGTTGGAGGCATCGGTGGCGTATACCGCGCGGGTCGCCCGGTCGAACCAGACGTCCCCTCGGATGGCCGCGCGGAGGTCCTCAGCCACCCCTCGCAGTGCGGTCTCGCTCGGGGTTGCCCCCACGGCGATCACGGGACGGGTCCCGTCATGATCCTTGGCCAGATGCGCGCGCCAGTGACCGCCAGCAGGAAAGCAAAGATGGTGGCGAGCGCATCGGACTCGATCGGACTGCCAAGAATCCGGCCATGGTCGTGTGGGCGTCGCCATGGGCGGCGGCGATCTCGGGCCCCACCAGCGTGCACCGCTGCCGTGAGCAGACCGCGGCGATCAGGGACTCGATCCTGCCCAGCCTCACGTCAGGCGGACATCCAGCCGGCTCACCGACGACGGCGGGAGGCGGATCTCCGGTCCGGACATGCCAACCGAGGCGATGTCCTCTTCGAATTCGGAAACCCTGTCTCGCGGTCCTCGCGCCTCCAGTCCACTGATCCTGCTGACGACGACGCCATCGGTTTCGATGGTGACCCCGTTCGCTGGATCGCGATTCACCAGGAACAAGTGGCCGCCTGACGTGTCCTGCAGCAGCGCCATTCCCGCAACAGCTTGCAGATCACGACCGTCGACTACCGGCGATTTCAGCTCCAGTCGTGCGACACGCCCGGGAAACGCTGGCCTGTACAGCCGGTACACCTTCGCCAAGTCCGTACCTTCGACCGTTGGCCCATTTATATCCAGGATGCGCATCGGCCCATTGAGGCAATAGAAGTCAGCTAGTTCAACGAAGCTCGACAGTCCAACGAGTCGTCCAATGACCTCTGCGTAGTAGAGGACATGCTCCAGCGAGTACGGCTCGAAGAAGCCCTTTCCATCCCAGGCGTTCGCGTGGATCCACAGGTTCCACTCTGTGATCGCGATCTGCGGTGTCAGGCCGTGACGCGTGGCATCCGCAATCGCTCGGCGCACGTGACCCTCGTAGTCCTGCGCACAGCCGAAGACCCGGAAGTACTCCTCGAGCGGATCCTTGTGGTACGGAAGCTCGTAGAT
>CAWJIC010000080.1:0-30559 GCA_963842755.1 uncultured Chloroflexia bacterium
TGGGGAACGGGTTCGTTCGGGGTATCGCGGGCCGGGAATGGTCCGGTTCGGTGCCGGCGCGCACCGGGAGCGGTTCGTTTGGCCCTGTCCGCGCCGAGGTCCGAGTCCTACCGTCGTCGGACCGGGAGGTGTGGCGATTCCGCGTGCACGTCGTGCATCACATGCCCGTCTGGCGAGAAACCGCCGTGTGGCTCGCCCTTCGGCGTGCCACAGGAGGCGCACGCCCGAACCAGGCGGTGAGGCGTCGGCCATGACCCCTCGACGATCCGAGCTGATCGCGGCCATGGCTCTTGCGATCGCCGTCGTGGTGATCGTGGTCACTCCGATGATGCTCGCGGCCCCCAACCCGCTGGCGACTCCCGCTGCGGTGATCGTGGCGATTGGCTGCGGGGGCGCGTTGCTCGACGGCGGTAGAGGGAGGGGGATCGCATTGGCCATCAGCTTCGCGGGGCTTGTTCTGAGCGCGCTCTGGCTGTGGGCTGCGAGCAACGGCTTCGGGAAGGGCACCCCTTGGTGGGACGACATGGTCGAGGCTGGGATCCTCGCTGTGGCATTCCTCATCACCGCCGTCCTCCTGCTGCTGGCGCGCCGGCAACCCTCCCCAAGTTGATGACGGTGTTCCCGCTGAGACGGGTGCCCGGCCGGAGGGTATCGGGCGCGCTCGGACAGCGAGGCTCGAACTCCCGGCAGCCTGCCCGGGCCTGCGGCGAACGGCGATTGACGTAGGCGGAAGAGCCCGGCCAGGGCCGCTCGTGAACACGAGTCCGTCTGAGCCATGATCGGGCGGCGGAGAAGGGATCCACGCTCCGTTGGGCGTCGTCGGGTATCATCCGACCGGTTCCACTGGCGAGTGGCCAAGCGGTAAGGCGCCTGACTCTGGATCAGGAGATCGAAGGTTCGAATCCTTCCTCGCCAGCCAACTACCCACCACAAGATATGGGGGCCTCAAGGTGAGGGTCAACTACTACATCTTGTGGTTTGAGCGTGTGTCGGCCTCCGTCGTCAAGGAGGCGATTCGATGCAATGGGCACCTGATCCTACTGATCTTTGGGCACCTGACTCTGAGCGTGCCCGTGCGTGGGCATCAGACTCTAGTGGGCACCTGACACTTATTCAGGCGGTCGACCTGTTCCTCGCGGCCAAGGCTGCCGAGGGTGTCTCGCCCAAGACGTCGACCTGGTATCGGATGATCCTGGTCCGTCTCACGCGCGCGTTCGACTGGCTGGTCGGCCCGTCGACGGGCTGTCGGCCCCGGAGATCCGGGCCTGGCTCCTCGAACTCCGGACGACACTCGCCCCGATGAGTATCGCCGGGTACGTCCGGACACTCAAGGCATTCGGAAACTGGCTCCAGGCCGAAGAACTCGCGGAGGCGAACGCGTTCCGCTCACTCCGTAAGCCGCGGGTCCCGGTCAAGCTCATCGAGCCCGTCCCCGACGACACCCTCCGCCGGTTGCTCGGACTGGCCTCGGTGCGAGATCGGGCGATTCTCCTGCTCCTGCTCGATACCGGCCTGCGCGTGTCCGAGGCGGCCGGGATCCAGCTCGGCGACCTACGGCCCGGACGGCTCGGTCAAGGTCATGGGCAAGGGCGCCGAAGAACGGATCGTGCCGATCGGCTCGACCGCGCGCGGGGCGATCGTCCGCTACCTCGGCCAGCGTGGCCCGGGTCCCGGATGGGCCGCTGTTCCTCGGCCGGCGCGGCGCCCTCGACTGGCGGGGCATGCAGCAGGTCCTCAAGCGGCTCAAGACACGGGCCGGGATCACAGGCCGGTGCAGCCCTCATTCACTGCGCCACACGTTCGCCCGGAGCTATCTCGTCAACGGTGGCGACGTCTTCAGCCTCCAGCGGATCCTCGGTCATACGACGCTCGACATGGTCAAGCGGTATGTCTCGTTGGTGGACGCGGACGTCGCGGCGCGACATCGGGTGGCGTCGCCGGCCGACCGGCTGCTGGGTCGAGGGGGCGGTAGGAGCTTGCATGCGTCCCGTAAACTGGCCGACCCATGCAGCGACCGACGTCGAGCCAGTCCTACCGCCGAGAATATGAAGTCGTCATGGACCTGGCGACGCAGGTATACAAGTTGTGGCCGAGCCTCCGGTTCGCCCGGCTCTCGGCTGAATGTGGCTACGGGCTGGGCGTGGCTGACCTTGTCATCACGTCGCTCGATAGGCAAGCGCTGGCCGATCGGATCCGGTCCGGCGTGTCGCCCACGCTCTCGGCTGCCCACGCTCGTCTCCTCGAGATGGTCCCGACGGTCAGCGTGCAGCGGTCCGAACTCCTAGAGCTGGCTACCTGGTCTCCTCGGCACACCGCGCGACTTGTCGGCGACCTCGTTGCGTCCGGCCACCTCGTCGATGACGGCGACGGCTTCCGCCGTCACCCGTCGGTCCGGCCGCTTTCGGACCGAGTCATCGCGATCGAGGCGAAGCTTTCGGACTGGACGGCGGGCCTGAGGCAGGCTCGGCAGTATCTCGAGTTCGCCGACCAGGTCTACCTCGCCGTTCCGGAGGCCACGGCCCGGAACGCCGGACGCGACCGTACGTCCTTCATCGAGTCAGGCGTGGGGTTGGTCGCGGTCGGTCGACGTAGCCGAATCCTCGTCCGGGCCCCGATGCGTCGGCCACGCGATCCGGGAATGCGGCGGTGGCTCGAAGAGGCAGAGCTCGGCGTGGAGCTTGGAACCCCGCGACGCCTGATCTCAGCCTTCCCGCCCCAATTCGCCACCCCGACCCCGGGTGAGCTGGTCTCGGGCTCAACGCTGACATCCGCCTAAGTCAGCCAGTCCTGCCAATCCCTGAGGTGGGCGACGCCGCCCAGCCGAGACCCCGCGGGGAGTCGGAGGTCGATCTCCCGAACCTCGCGCCGGGTTTCGTCGAATAGCCCGCGAATCCACGACGCTCGACCTGTCGGCGGCTGATCGCGGACGTCTTGGACCCAAGCCTGGAGGCTCGCGATGTAGTGATGAGCAGCCGCGGTCCGGTCGTAGGAGAACGGCCTTCCAACGGGAAAGAGCCTGCGACAGGAGCTGCAGGAGCAGCGGAGGAGACTGGCCGCTCGATCGGCGACGTCAAAGAGCTGCGCTTCCTCGAGCTCCTCAAGGAGAGCGTGGGCCAGGAGGCGCCGCCGGGGCACGCCGGCGTTGCCGCCTCCCTGGCCCTTGAAGTCGGCGCGGCGATTGGACTGCGCAACGCCAGTCACTGCGACGTCCCAGGACCCGCCGGCCAGCAAGGGGACGAGTTCCGGACCAGCATGCGCCAGGATAGTGATGCGACCGTCTCGCCAAACTCCCGGCAGGCACGGAGATACCCCTCCTCTGACCCGCGCGCTTCGAGGACGACGTAGAAGCCGTCAACGTCGAGCTCGGTCAGGCTTGCCAGGATTTCGTCTCGCCGTTGGCCATCAGTGACGATGGCCCCCGCGACGGCGACACCGACCAGGAGTGGCTCCCGCCAGCCCTCCTTGGTTCTCGCGCGCATCGACGCCCTCGCAAGGTCGAGGGTGCGTCGCAGGCCACTACTACCCGTCGCGTCGAAGGAGGCGATGCGCAAATAAGGGGTGATGAGGCCGGACACGGAATGTCCCATCTGCCAAGCGAGAATGTAGGCGGTTGTCTCGTCGTCGGCTCCACCGTTGACCAGAGCGCTCGAGATCTCGCCGGGGGCCCAACCCCAGACTGCAACTCTCCTCAAGAAAGTCGGAGTCGCTTCTCCAGCAGCAATGCGATCCGTGCACGGGTCGATCAACAACGCGGGACCCATTTCCCGCCAGTTCGCGCCGTTAAATCCACTGGGGAGCTGACGAGCCTCGGCGACGAGAAGGTCGATCCACGCATCGCCGAGATGCGCATCGAGGAGCTTCGCACCTCGGTTCCCCATGCGGACGCCGAGCGCTACGTCGCTCACAAGCTGTGCCGGGGATATCGAAGCCTCGCGCAGTTGCCGGGCGACATCGGTGGCAGAAGCTGGGCGTTCGGCGATCCGCGGGCTGAGCAGGCGCGCCACGAGCTGGCTCATTTCCCGCGGTACCTGCGGGTTGCGGGCGAGGAGAGCTTTCGCCCGCCCTCCTGCGAGGATTAGGCTCTGCCTCTCGGCTGGGGTTGGTGCAGCGTATGGGTGAACACCGGCAATCAGCTCGTACAGGACGACACCCAGTGCGAAGAGATCGCTCCTCGATGAGTAGGAGTTCGAGGCGGCGACCTCCTTGGCCGCATAGCCCGGGCTGAACATCCATCGACCGGTGAGCTCGTCGAAGCCATCGTAGTGGACGAGTTCCAGGTCGATGATCTTGATCTGATGCGCCGGCGCGTCGATGAGGAGGTTGTCGGCTTGATGTCGCGATGCGTGCGGCCCAGCTCGTGAAGGGCGGCGAGTCCATCTGCGATCTGGGCACCGTACTCTGCGGCTTCTTTCAACGTGAACAAGACGCCCCCGTTGAGGAGCTTTCGGAGACTCGGGCCTTGAACGTACGGCATCACCGTGTAGCGAAGAGGAACCCCATTGATGTCGATCGTTCCGACTGCGTCGATGTGGATGACATTCGGATGGGTGAGGGTGGTAACGGCCTTCGCCTGATCCCAGGCGGCAGCATTGAAGAGGATCGGATCGAGGGCCTTCACTACGACCTCCCGGCCGTCGAGCATGCCGAGGACGGCGAGGCCCTGGCCACCGGCAGCAAGGGCGCGGCTCGGCTGAAACCCTGGGATCGCCGCCAGATCTCGCCAATTGATCATCGTTCCGTCCCTCAGCTCGACCCGAGCGAGCCAGCGAAGGGTACCGCCCCATCATCTTGCAGATGGAAGCCGACGGCGTGACTCATGCGGTCCTCACGGGCAGGTCTACGTGATCGCCGCGCCCGAACCGGCTCGCGACTCCGGGGCCGCACTCCGGGCACTGAGGGTCCCGCCTTGGCCGATCGAATCGAATGGATCGATCCAGGGGCCGGAAGCGCAAATAGTCAAGGGAGGCGGACGCGCGCCGCATACCCGTGATCGCGAATAGGAAGTCATTCGCGGCCTGCGCGGCGACGATGGCGTTCAGCGTGATCACCGACGGGGCAGTGACCTCGACATCTTCCACATAGCGCTGGCCACGAGCCTCCTCCGGACTGAGTGACTCCTCCGCGAGGCGACGTGGGGAGATAAGCCCGTTGCACCAGAGGCAGCCTGAGTCCGGCCAGACGGGACGCGCGACCGCGTGGACGTCGATGAGTCGGCCGGTCGCCTGGTCCACTCTGACCTTCGCTCCTACCTGGATCACCGGCACGAGATATTGGTGGGCAACTGCGTTCACGAGGAGTCGAGCCTGGGCAGTATCGGCAGCGAGCATGATGAAGTCACAGTCGACAAGTCTCCTGGCCACATCGGGCTCGAGGACGCTTGCCATTCGCGTCTCCAGCGTGATCGGCGGGTAGGCCTCACGCGCCAAGCGCGCCGCGATGTTGACCTTTGGGGCGGCGAATTGAGAGCCCAAGCGGTTCAGCCATGACGGCCACCGTCCATCGAGGAAGAGCCCGGCGTCACGACGCCGCGCGCCCGACAGACGAGGGAGGTTCGTAAGATCAACCCGATCCGGGTCGATTAGCACGAGCTGGCCGACTCCGAGGCGCGCGAGGTACTCAACCAGAAGCATGCCCGCGCCGCCTGTACCGACGATCGCGACGCGCTTCTTCGCGAGTGTCGCCTGGCCGGCGTCGCCAAACAACCGAGACTGGCGCTCGAACATGGCCCCTCCCCGTTTGGTCGTGAGCATGTGGTCGGAGGAGAGGTGGGTGATGACCGGGCCGACGACAGTGGTGTCGGCGAGCTCAGTTCGGGCCCCCGCGGGCCACCAGATGTCGCCCGCGACCGCTCCATCCGCGAACACCAGAGCCCCGACCGGCAGTCCGCGGGCAATGTCGAGAAGCGCCGGATACCCTCGTTCATGCGAGTCGAGGTCCGTATCCGAGAAGGAGACGGACCCCACGCCCCCGTGGTTGTGGACTGCGAGATACACGAGTCGCTCGTCACGGGCGCGGAGGATGAGGTCGCGGACGAACTCGGGCCGAAGGACGCGGTAGCCGCGACGACCCGGGACATAGTCGACCCCGTCGCGCGCGGGCACAAACGCCCGCGCCAGAAGACGTGTCCCGCGTGTGGTCGCCGTTAGGCCGGCGAGCAGAACGCCCCCGTGCTCGTCTCCGTCGCCCGGAAACAAGTGAGTCCGGAGCCTCGCGTAGGTCTCGCCGGAGATGCGGAGGCTTGTCACGGTCTTCGCCTCAGCCAGTCGAGGACCTTTCCCAGTTTGAGGAGGGCCGTGTCCCGTACGGGATCGAGGTGGCTGCTTCGGCGGGACACCTGAATTGCGGGACGACCTTCGAAGGTGGATGCCGACATTGCCTCGCCCAATGGCTGACCGTCGACTCGCGCCAGATCGCCCCTAACAAAATGCGGATATACGTCGGCGTAGGGATATGCAAACGTGACGCGGAAGCCGATCCAGGTCGTCTCGTGCATATATTGCCGGCCAAGCTTGACGTCATCGACAATGACCCACGCCCCGCCCTCGTCGTCCTCACGGACGACGAGGGCACAATCCGACATAGCACTCCGGATCTCGGCGATGGCTTGTTGGACCGCGGGCGTAAGGACCATCAGGAGTTGTCGTCTCCGGCGACGGCGTCGAAACGAGAGTTCTTGTTGACGGTGACGATGTCGCCGTCGCCAACGATGCGCGTACGCCCGTTGGCAAGCTCCTCGCTCAGGACGAAGTCAAGCTGGATCTGGACACCGGCACTGATCGCCGCCTGCTTGATTTCGAGGCCGCTGACACGGGGACCGGCAATGGTCACGGGCTGCTCGTTGACGGTGATGGTGACGACGTGTGGAGCGTGGGCCAGAGCGGGCTCCTGGCTTGGCTGAGATGCGGTCATGGCGATTTTCCTGATTGCGCTTCCGGCGTCCGGTTGCTAGAGTGAAATCGATACGGGCATGATTACACATAAGACGCCCGCTTGCAAGAGTCGAATTCAGGAGGTAGCATGGCGAAGCGCAGCTTCGACGCCGCCGCGTTCTTCGCGGCTCTCGATGCCCAGCGCCGCAGCACGAAGAAGACGTGGAAGCAGGTTGCCGGTGAGGCGGGCCTCTCGGCTTCGACGCTGACCCGGCTGGCGCAGGGTCATCGACCCGACATCGACGGGCTGGCGAGCCTGTTGTCGTGGTCAGGACTCGACGCCGAGAACTTCATTCGCGACCCGGAGGCCGAGGGCCGCGGAGAACCAGAGACGCTAGCCCGCATCTCGACCTATCTGCGTGCAGACCCTCAACTCTCGGCAACGAGCGCGACGGCGATGGAACGGATCATCGCCGCCGCGTACGAGCAGCTTCGCGAGGAACCCGATGAGACTTCGACGGGGGTTCAAGACGGAGGCGCACGCGATCGCGCGTGAGGTCCGCGCGGAGCTCGGACTCCGCACCGACGCACCACTCGATCCGCGGGCCCTCGCCGACCACCTGGACGTGCCTGTCACCGGCCTAAGCGAACTGTCCAGAACGGAACCGGACAGCGTGTACCAACTGTCTTCGCTTGACCCCGAAGCGTTCTCGGCCGTTACCGTCTTTCGCGGCGCTCGCCGCGCGATCTGGCACAACGATAGCCACGCGCCGGGCCGCCAGGCGAGCAACATCGCCCATGAATTGGCGCACGCATTTCTTCTGCATGCACCCAGCGTCGGGGTCGAGGTCGATGGCTCTCGAGACTGGGACGGCGAGGCCGAGGCCGAGGCCGGTTGGCTCGGGCCAGCGCTCTTGATCTCCGACGAAGCCGCGTTCGCGATCGCGCGAGACGGTACGCCGTACGAGGACGCCGCGCGCATCTACAACGTCAGTCTTCGGCTGCTTCGCTTCCGCCTCGGCGTGACGGGTGCTGAGCGCCGGGTCGCCCGAGCGCGGCGGCTGAGCTAACGACGCTCTACTCGCCGAGACGATCGGCTGGCGATGCCTGGCGATGTACAGCTCGCAAGTCGTCGTCCAGCAGCGTCACGTAGCGGCGCGTGACTTGGATCGAAGATGGACTGTGGCCGAGGATCCGCTGAAGGCTGAAGACATCGCCACCGTTCATCAGGAACGCCCTGGCGAACGTGTGGCGCAGGACGTGAGGAGAACAGCGCGTCTGCAGTTCCGCGCGGGCAGCGAGGCGGTGCACGAGCTGATAGTGACCTCTCGCCGTCAATCGCTGTCCGCCAGGCCCGCTGAATAGCGGATCGTCGGCCCGGATACCGCGGCGATGGGTCAACCAGATGCGGAGCGCCTTGCGCGCTCGTCGACCGATAGGAACGACTCGCTCTCGGCCACCCTTCCCGAGCACGCGGCACCTACCCTCGGCGAGGTCTACATCTCCGACCCGAAGCCCGGCTGCTTCGCTTACGCGAACGCCCGTGTCCAGCAACAGCAAGACGATTGCTCGATCACGCTCCGGATCGCGGGAGCCCTCGCTGGCTCGGAGCAGGGCGATGATCTCCGGGTCGCGAAGGCTAGGGATCAGTTGTTCGGGGACACGCGGAAGTGGCACCGCTCGGAGCGGGTTCGAGGCCAAGTCGAGCTCGCTCGCCACCCACGTGCCGAAGGCCTTGAGGGTCCGTACCCGGCCGGCGAGGCTGCTCGGCGCGAGCGGGCGAGGCCTCGACTGGAGCGAAAGCAGCCAACGGCGTACCACCGGAGCCTGAAGATCGCCCGCCGTGGCTGCCCGTCCATCTCGCTCGACGAAACGGACGTACTCAAGCATGTTGTCGCGATACCAATCGATCGTGCGAGGACTACGACCGGCCACTTTGAGCGCCACGAAGTATTCGTCAATCAGGTCCCGTAAACGGACCTGGGCAAGATCCGGCGGAGACGAGACGGCTACGGCTCGCATGTCTGCAGTCCCAGGTAGCGCTGAAAGAGCCGATCCCGCACGGCGTAGCGGCCACGGCGGCTGCTCGCGAGCCGATCGATGTGACCCGCCGCGGCAAGGCGGCGAAGCGACTGGCGGGCCGCGCTCGGCCTCACGCCGAGCCTCTGGGCCTCGGCCTCGATGTCGCCCGATGGTCGTGGCTCCGTGCTGCGTGCGACCACGGCCACAACCTGGCGATCGATCGGGGACATCCCCGCCCAGCGTGCGGCGAAGATCTCCTGGCTGACCGAGGCGAACGCCCGCTCGAAGGCGACCGCGAACTCGGCCCGCGTGACCCGCCCGTTGACCGCCGCATCGAAGGCGAAGTAGCCGAGCTTCTGGAGGTAGTAGGGTCGTCCGCCCGCGAGGTCGACGATCTCCGCGACGACCTCGGGGTCGAACCGGACCATCGTTTCCTCCAGCGGGTTCGGTGATCGCCCGAGTCGCATCGCTGGGTTCGAGCGGTCCGAGCGAGAGGGGCTCGAAGAACCGCACGAGCGGCTCGTGGGCCGATCGCACCGGGTCGAACAGACCCGACGACGCAGCCACGAGGAAGGCAAACGGCAGGTCGGCCGCATAGAGCTCGAGGGCGCATGCCCGCAGTCGCAGGAGCACGTCTCCGGTCATCGGGAGTAGGTCGACGTCGTCGAGGAGCACGATCACGGCCCGTTGCCGATGAGCCCGGTGTTCGATCAGCCGACGCAGCGCCGCGCGCAGCTCACGCTCGGGATCGCGTGACGGACGACGGATGCGGGCGTTGGCGACGCCAATGTCGAGACCCAGCTCCACGTCGAGGTGCCGTGGCCAGTCCGTGGCGAGTTCCGCATCGATCGCCATGACGAGACCAGCAAGGAATTCGTCTGCCGACTGCGGGTACGCCATCGACAGCACGACGGCGTCGCCGGCCTGCTGCCGCAGTCGGCGCCAGTGCATCAGCAGCGTGGTCTTGCCGATCGCCCACTCGCCGAGGAGCGCAGTGTGCTGTGGCTGACCCTCGCGCGTCCGGACGACCCGCGTCTCGAAGATGGCCGTCTCGCGCTCGCGCCCAGCCAGCAGCGGCGGGAGGATCCCGCTGCCCGGTCGGAATGGGTTCGTCGAACGTGTTTGTGACAATTGTTTCAATTCCTGTAACAAAGTCCCGTGAGGTGAGTAGGCCGGGGAGCGCCGCATGGCGCCTCCCCGGCCAGGTTGTGCACCTGTTGATCCACACTCCCCTACGGCGCGCCGGCCGGGACGCGGAACCACGAGCGGCTGCGGGCCGCGTTGTGGACCACGTCGAGGTAGACCTCGCTGTAGGGGACGCTGCCCTGCTCGGTGACTGCCCAGAGGCAGTTGAGCATCGCGCTTGCGACCATCAGGTTCGTCACGACGAGCTGGGGCCGTTCGGCCGCGAGGGCCGCACAGCCGGTGCCCGGCATGACGTCCGACTTGGCCGCCTGACCGATCTCCGGGTGGATCTCGACCAGGTGGCCGTCGACGCTGTAGCCGTCGCGGCGGCGGACGAGCTGGACGTTGCCGTCCGTCTCGTCGTTGCCGCCGCTGATGAGGGTCACGTCGGTGAGCCCGGCGATGTGCCGGTCCACCAGCGCCCGGGTCGGGTGGTTGTCGACCGCGAGGAGACACAGGTCACCCTCGCGAACGATGAACCCGACATTGTCCGGACCCACGAACTCGGCGATCGCCTGGACCGCCAGCCCGCTCCCTCGGAACACCCGGGCCAAGGCCTCGGCCTTGTTCGTGCCCAGGGCGTCGTCGGGGAAGAGTTGCCGCGACCGGTTCGCTGGCTCGTAGGCGTCACCGTCGACGAGGACGAGGAGCGGTCGCGGCTCCGGCCGGTGGCCGAGATAGCGGACGAGCGACGGCAGGAGCTGGCTCCCGATGCCGCCCAGTCCGATCAGCACGATCCGGTCAGTCATCGCCGCCACCGCCCTTCCGACTCGACCCGGAGACCGGGACGAGCCAGTAGACTGAGGTGGTAGCCGAGCTGATCAGCGAGGCCGGTCTGCCCGGACGAGCGCGACGTCGAGATCGACGTGGCTCGCTCGGGTCCCGATCGTGGCCGGGACCGACGCCGTGGCGTCGTTCGACCCGGTGGGCTTGCCCGTTGCCCTTCGACCATCGCGGCGGCGGCAGGAGCGTGACCCGCCGCAGCCAGTCGTCCGGCGGCTCGATGAGCCGTCGGGTCGCTCGAGGACGACGTTCGCTCGAACGTCGAACCGTTGACCGTCGACGGCGATCGCCGCCGAATAGGTCTGCCGCCGTCGATCGAAGTCGCCGACGACGACATGGAGCCCATCGAACTCGGCCTCGTCATCGGCATCGATCGAACTCGCCCCGGCACCAAAGGCGCCGTGGGAGTGGATCGAGCCGATGACGCGGAGGTCGTCCGGCAGCGCCGACTCGTCGAGCCGGTGCTTGACCGACGCCATGCTGACCTGCTGTTCCGGTACGAAGAGATCGAAGCCCTCGGCCTTCCAGAGCAGGAGGACGAGCGCCTCGGTCCGACGCAGCCGGTAGACCGAGCGGAAGAAGCCCACGACGCGAGCCATCAGGTCCGCGGGGACCTTCGGCAGCGCGTACTCGACGAATTCCTTCTCGGCCGGCAGGTGGTCGACCCCCTCGACCTTCGTCTGGCTCAATCCGAGCAGGCTCTGCTTGCGCAGATACAGCCCGTCATGGGCGACGACGAAGGCCGGCAGCCGGGTATCGGTCACCTCCGGCGAGCCCGGCAGGGAGGATCGGGAACATCTGAGCTCCCCTCCCCTCTCGAGCCGCCGGCAGGCGGTGGACGAGCTGCTCGAGTTGGCGGGACCGCGATCGCTCGCGGACCAGCTCCTCGCGCAGACTGCCGACCGGATGCCCGAAGGATGGCCACCGCGACCGCGAGGGCCGACGCTTCGAGCCCGCTGAGCGGGTTCACTGGGTCGGCGTTCCGGAGATGCGGTGCCAACAGGCTCCCGAGATCCGTCACCCCGGCAGATCGGCATGCGCCCGACGACGTCAGGAAGCGATCGCATCGGCGTCATCTCCTTCCCTCGTGGGCGGTTCCGGCGTCCGGACATCGGTCTCGGGTGCTTCCTCGGGGATCGGCGCGACCGCGGGCAGGTCCGTCGGCGCCAGCCCGGCCATCTGGGCCACGACCTGGCGGAGGGTCCGCCAATAGGGGTCGTAGGCCAGTGACAGGGCGGCGAGCGGATCTCGCCGCGAGCGAGACGCCCAGGAGCGGAAGCCACCGCTGAACGGCAGCGGATGGCGCCGCAGGTCCTGGTTGAAGCGACTCGCCCAGAACGCGCCGATCAGCGCGTCCACGCGTTCGCCGACCGTGGCCCCGCTGACCCGGACGGACCCGAGACAGACGATCCCATCGTCGTTCGTGTTCGGCAGGGTCGAGGAGCACAACTGGTCGTCGAGCGAGCGCAGCGGCGCCGTCCGAAAGTAGGTCGACAGTCCCTCGATCTGCTCGCCGTAGGTCGAGACGACGAAGACGACGTACGGCAGGGCGATCCGATACGAGGTCGGCTCGCTGTCGTGGCGTCGACTGGCGTGGTACTCGATCGTGCGCCGCATCGGGGCCTGCTCGGCGACGAAGACCTGACGGTCGTTCGTGCCGGCGCGGAACCAGAAGCGGCAGCCGGTGGGCAGCCTCGGGCTGAGTTGAACCTGAGTGGTGGTGAGCTCGGCCAGCAGGTCGGGCAGAGCGACCTCACGGTCGATGACCTCGCTAATCAGACTCACCAGATCGCGTGGGGTACAAGAACTCGATCAGGCAGCCCCGCCGGAATGGTCGGTGGTTGAGCATCGCCCGGCATGACAGTATCGTCGCCATGCTTGCTTCACTCCTCTATCTGGTGCTTCGTCGGCTCCTCACCCTCGTCGCACCGAACCATCGCTCCGACCATGCCGCAGAGATTGAGATCCTTGTCCTTCGCCACCAGCTCCAGGTCTTACGCCGGCAGGTCAAGCGCCCGGTCTACCGGCACGGGGACCGCGCGCTGCTCGCTGCGGCAAGCAGGATCCTTCCCAAAGAGCACTGGGGCGCGTTCCTCGTTCGTCCCGAGACGCTGCTGCGCTGGCACCGGTCACTCGTCGCGCGAACGTGGACGAGGCCGCATCGCCCGCCCGGGCGCCCCGCGATCGATCCGGAGGTCACCAAGCTGATCCTTCAGATGGCGAGGGAGAACCCCCGGTGGGGCTACATGAGGATCAAAGGCGAGCTGGGAAAGCTCGGGATCCGCGCGTCCGCGACAAGCATCGCGATGCTTCTTCGCCGCTCCGGCGTCGGTCCGGCCCCCCGCCGGGGCCCGACGTGGCGCCAGTTCCTGAAGGCTCAGGCAGCGGGCATCCTGGCGTGCGATTTCTTCACCGTGGAGACGGCGTTTCTGGAAGACGCTCTACGTCCTGTTCTTCATCGAGATCGGGGCACGGCGCGTGCACGTCACGGTCGCAACGACCAACCCGGACTCTTCCTTCGTCACCCAGCAGGCGAGGAACCTCGTGATGAGCCTCGCCGACGAGGGCACGCAGGTCGGCTTTCTCATTCGCGACCGAGACGCCAAGTTCTCCCGCTCCTTCGATGCTGTCTTCGGATCAGAAGGGATCCGGGTGATCCGCACGCCCATCAGGGCGCCGAACGCGAACGCCTTCGCCGAGCGCCCGATAGAGACGCTTCGCGCAGAGTGCCTGGACTGGCTGCTGATCCTCGGGCCTCGGCATCTCGATCGCGTCCTTCGGATCTATGTGCAGCACTACAACCGGCGACGCCCGCATCGGGGACTGGAGCTTCAGGTACCCGAAGGTCTCGCTCCCGTCGAAGAGGCCGACGGCATGCCCGACATCGAACGGCGAGATCTCCTCGGCGGGCTCGTCCACGAGTACATGAGGGCGGCATGATCGAGTTTTCGTACCCGACGCGTCTGCGCGACTCCCAGTTCGCCTACGTCGACAAGCAGGGGGAGGGCCATCTGCCGATCAATGACGCCTCGCATGTCCGCAACGCCGTCGCCCGCTTCAACCAGACCGAGTTCGAGAGCATGGCCGCCAAGGAGCGCGCACGCCGAACGATCCTGACCGCGGCGGAGAAGCACGGCATCGAGATCGACGAGGGCGACAACATCCGCAAGTCGACCCGGTCGTTGCGAGCGGCCTCGACCAAGCGCGGCCCTCGCGGCGGCCGCAAGGAGGACTGAGCCATGGCTGAACGACGGCAAAAGCCGGCTGGCACGCCTGGTACTGGCACGTCGCCGGGTATCGGTGACCCGCACGCGGGTCGCGCGGCCCCTGATCCGGCCAGCTTCATCGGACGGAAGCCCGAGCGCGTCGCGGAGACCATCCCTGGCGGGCTCGGGCGCAAGGACGAGCGTGCCTCGGCCGTGGCGACCCAATCGGGTCCGCCGACGGAAGAGGAGACCCCGGAGGGCCACCGCGCAGGCCAGCCCGCGTCCGACGACATCGTGCGCGAGGCGGGTCAGAACCGCTGAACTCCGCGGCGATCCGCCGCGATCCTGGGGACGACGCCCGCGCTACGGGGACGACGCCCGCGCTACGCGTCCTCGAAGTCGAGTTCGTCCACGAAGCACCAGATCCACGACTCTCCCGGTTCGAAGGAGCGGATGACCGGATGGCCGGTCTGGTGGAAGTGGGCCGTGGCGTGGCGATTCGGGCTCTCGTCGCAGCAACCGACATGCCCGTAGGTGAGGCAGAGGCGCAGGTGAACCCACCAGGCACCGGTTGCGAAGACAATCCTCGCAGCCGTTGCGTGGTCGTGCGGGCGCATCCCCAAAACGCGGGGACTTCCGGATTGTACGGGCGGGCCGCTATCGCGCGGGCTCCAGCCATGCCTGCAAGTCTGGGATTCGGGGCGTGTCAGGTTGCGTGGCACGCAGTCCCGGCCATCAACACAGGACGACGTCACCCATCAACACAGGACGACGTCACCCATCTTGATTACGCATCGGTCGTGCTCTACTCTCAGATCTTGGATCTTGGATCCAATTTGCGATGGAGGTGGGGAGCCCGTCGGCTCCACGTCGTTGATATGGGATCGAGCGCCTGAATGGCGCGCCCGGCGAGTGCAAGCGAGACGATCGCGGCAACCAGCCGCGAAGGAGACGAGCGATGCCGCAATCCGCCTGGTCATCGAAGCATGAGCGTCAGTACGAGCACATCAAGGAGGGGCTTCTCGAGCGGGGAACGAAGGAGGACAAGGCCGAAGAGATCGCAGCTCGCACCGTGAACAAGGAGCGGGCCCGGTCCGGCGAGGCCAGGACCGTGAGTCGATCCTCGGTCGACGACATCTCCTCTAGCCGCCGCGGCGGCCTGAGATCGCATGAAGGACCGGGCGGCAGGACCTACGACCAGCTTTACAACGAGGCCCGCGAGAAAGGGATCGAAGGCCGCTCGTCGATGTCGAAGACGCAGCTCCTGCGGGCCATCGAGGGCCACGACCGAGCGCGCAAGCGGTCCTGACGCTTGCCGGGCTGAGCAACACCAGGAAAAGCGTGTTGACCCCCAGATGAATGACGCCGCAAGCGTCGTCAACAGGGTGAGCAGGAGATGGGCTCGCTGAACCTGTCGGGCACCGTCGGTGGCGAGGCGTGCACTCTACCGAGCGCGAGGCGACACTGCCCGGCGGCTCGGCTCGGCGCGGCCGGCGGCAGGGTCAACCCGTTAGGAGAGGACCGCCTCGGCGAGACCCTCCAGCTGATCCATCGTCGAGCTGCTCGGATCGAAGATGAGCTCATCCGCGCCGGCGGCCTCGAAGGCCTTGACTGTCACGCGCAGCTCTTCGGGGCTGACCGACATGCCGGCGGCCATCCCGGGACCCCAGTCACCGCAGTTAGTCGCCCAGGTATTCGGTCGCCCGCTCGCGTGCGACAGGGCCATGCCCGTAATAGGCCAGGGCATACAGCCGCGGAGCGCCATCGCGTCCCGCAGCCTTCCAGGCGGCTCGCCAGCCGGGTATCCGCCACGGAGGCGGCGGGCCGAAGCAGACGGCCGGCGAGCCGCATCGCCTCGAGCACCTGGAACGCTTCATCGACCAGGTCGCCGACCTCGTGGGCGAGGAGGAGCGCCTGATCATCCTGGGCCCCGGCACGGTCCGGGAGCATCTCGAGCGTTCGCTCCGCGACCACGACGATCGCACGGGACGGGCCCGGACGATCACGTGCGAGCCCGCCAGCCGCCTCACGGAACGCCAGCTCGTCGCACGGCTGCGGGATCTGCTCGGCGCCTCGCCACGTCGCCGAACGGTCGGCTCGTAGCGTTGGACGACGCCGCCGGCCAGGCGGGCGTCCAAGGCTGCCGTCCCGCTGCCGCGCCGGGTCGTCGAGAAGCCGGCCTCGCGAGCCGCCACCGAACACGAAGCCGGCTGACTCCCACCAAACCGCGGGGAGGTCCGAAATGAACGTGCACTACGACGTCGAACGCGATGAGGACGAACTCGAGGCGGACGCCGCCGGCACGACCATGGTGTTGACCAACACGGGCTCGGAAGGCTCCGGCTATGTCGAGCCGGGCGACGACTGGCGGCTCCTCGCGGACGGGTCCTGGGTGTCGCCCGACGACCGCGTCCGGACGTCGCCGTTCGCGGGACCGGTGGATCGATGAGGACGCTCGAAACCACGTTCCCAGACCGGACTGAGGCCGGCCGTCGGCTTGCCGAACGCCTCGCCTCGTACGCGTCGCTCGACCCGATCGTCATCGCCTTGCCGCGCGGCGGCGTCCCGGTCGCGGCAGAGGTCGCGCGCCGTCTGCATGCCCCGCTTGACGTGCTGATCGTGCGGAAGATCGGCTGTCCGTGGCAGCCGGAGCTCGGCGTCGGCGCCCTCGCCGAGGGCGGGATCCGCGTGCTCCACGAACAACTGATCCACGACCTCGGCATCGAGGCGGCCGAGCTCGAGCCGATCATCGAGCGGGAGCAGGCCGAGATCGAGCGACGCGCGCGCTGCTACCGGGGTCAGCGTCAGCGGCTCCCGGTGGTCGACCGGGTTGTGATCGTCGTCGACGACGGGTTAGCGACCGGCTATACGGCACGCGCCGCCATCGCGGCGCTCCGCCACCAGGGCGCCCGCCGGATCGCCCTGGCGGTCCCGGTGGCGCCGCCGGCGACGATCGCCGAGATGGGGGCGATCGCGGACGAGGTGGTTGCGCTGCTGGCGCCCGAGTCGCTCGTCGCGATCGGCCTGTTCTACGACGACTTCCGCCAGACGACCGACGACGAGGTCGTCGCGCTGCTGGCCGGCGCCCGCCGGTCGGTCGTCGAGCAGTCGGCCGGGCCGTCCCGGCCGGCGGAGGTGGTCGGCACCAGCCGGACCGCCTAGAGCTCGTACGTCGCCCCCTCGCGGCCGATCTCGCCGAACGGCGGCAGCTCGCCGGCATCGAGCGCCCGCAACGTGGGGCGGCCGAGATGCGCGAACACGAGACGGCGCACGCCGTTCGCCCGCGCGTCCGCCGCGACCTGGAGCGCCGCGGCGTGCCCGCCGACCGCGCCCCGGAACCGGATCGGTCGCGCCCAGCCGGCGGCATCCGCGAAGATCAGGTCCGCCTGTCGCGCCCACGGCGGGAACTCGAGGAACTCGGGCGCCCACACCGCGCACCGACCGGCGTGCTCGATCCTGTAGCCCCAGGTCGGACGGGCGGTGTGGACCACCGGCAGTCGTTCGATCGAGAGCGTCGGGCTTCGGAACGGCGCCGCGGCCGGCTCGACGCCGATCGAGCGCCCGAGCCGCCGGATCACGGCGATGAGCTCGGCGCGCTCGTCCGTGACGAGCCACGCCGTGAGCGGCGGATCAGGCGTAGCGCCGGGACCGCCGTCGAGCATCACCCTGGCATCGGGTGCCTCGACCAGGAGCCCGGCCGGCGCGAACCGGGGCGACGCCATCGCCCCGACGCCGAGCAGGCGAAGGGCGACCGTCAACCGGTCAGCCCTTGATGACGGCGAGCGGCCGAAGGCGGGCGACCGAACGGATGAGGCCCGCTCCGGCGGAGACCTCGACAACCGTCTCAACGTCCTTGTAGGCGAGGGACGCCTCCTCGGCGAGGAGGTCGGGGCGCTCGGCTCGGACCTCGATCCCCAGGCGCGCGAGATCGCCGGCGACGTCCGAACCGCGGAGCGCTCGGTGGGCGGCATGTCGGGACAGGGCCCGGCCGGCGCCGTGACAGCTCGAGCCGAACGACGCCGTCATGGCGCCCGCCGCCCCTACGGCGACGAACGAGCAGCGACCCATGTCGCCGGGGATGAGTACGGGCTGGCCGACGGCCCGGTACGCCGTCGGAACGTCCGGGTGGTCTGGCGGGAAGGCCCGGGTCGCGCCCTTCCGATGCACGAGCACGTCCTCGTCCACGCCATCCACGCGGTGTTGCTCGAACTTCGCGATGTTGTGGCTCAGGTCGTAGACCTGGCGCAGGCCGAGCGCCTGCGCGGACCGGTCGAGCGTCCTCGCGAACGTGTCGCGGACGGCCGAGGCGATGACCTGGCGGTTGGCCCACGCGAAGTTGGCGGCCGCGGTCATCGCGCCGAGATACGCGGAGGCCTCCGCCGTACCGAGAGGTGCGCAGGCGAGCTGCCGGTCGGGCAGGACGATCCCGAATCGCCCGAGTGCCCGGTCCATCGTCATGACGTGGTCCGTACAGACCTGATGACCCAGCCCGCGCGACCCGCAGTGGATCATCACCGTCACCTGCCCGAGGGCGAGCCCGAACGCCTCCGCGGCCGCGGCGTCGTCGATCCGGTCCACCGTCGCGACCTCGAGGAAGTGATTCCCGGAGCCCAACGTTCCGAGCTGGGCGGTGCCACGCTGGCGCGCCTTCCGCGAAACCTCCGCCGGGTCCGCCCCGGCCATCGAGCCGCCTTCCTCGGTCCGCTCGAGATCCTCCGGCCACCCGTAGCCTCGCTCGACTGCCCATCGGGACCCCTCGGAGAGGACGAGCTCCATCTGCTGCTCGTCGAGGTGGACACCGCCGCGCGCTCCCAGTCCCGACGGAACGGCCTCGAAGAGTGCGTCGGCGAGCTGCGGCACGAACGGGCGGATCTCATCGGCCGAGAGGTCGCTCCGGAGGATCCGGACGCCGCAGTTGATGTCGAAACCGATGCCCCCCGGACTGACGACGCCGCCGTCGCTGCGCATTGCCGCGACGCCCCCGATCGGGAACCCGTAGCCCCAGTGGATGTCCGGCATTGCCAGGGATGCCCCGACAATCCCTGGCAGCGTCGCGACGTTCGCGACTTGCACGAGCGCCGGATCGTCGTGAAGTCCCTCCATCAACCGGTCGTCCGCGAAGACGATGCCGTCGACCCGCATCCCCCGCTCTTCGTCGCGCGGGATGCGCCAACGCCACGGATCGAGCCGTTCGAGGGGAAGGGCCGGCACGACCTTGCTCGCCGCCCGCTGCCGACTCCGGGAGCTCATAGCCCGTCCTCCTCGGTGAAGCTGCGTTCCGCCGCCATACGATCGGTACCACGGCCACGTGCTCCCCGACGGCGGCAGCTTCGACCGCGCCCCGTACGCTACGCCCTCACCCTAGCATCCACGCCGGTTGCGACTCGGCGCAGCCGCTAACGAGACTCACCAAAACAGAACACCGGTTCGACGCGCGTCGGCTTCTCTGGTAGACTGCTGGGACGGCGTCGAGTTGGCGCCGACAACGCGGCAGCACGATCACTTCCTCTCAACGGTTCTCGGCGAGACAAGGTTCGCTGGGGCCGCACGAGAAGGAGTTTTTTCATGTTCACCACCCAGACTGACAAAGCGCTCACCTGCGTCGACTGCCGCCAGCCGTTCACGTTCACCGCGACCGAGCAGCAGTTCTACGCCGATCGCCAGTTCAGCGAGCCGCGTCGCTGCCCGTCCTGCCGTGCGATCCGCAAGGCATCTCGTGGAGCGGCCGGCGACGGTGCCGGCTACGCGAGCCGCGGCTACGAGCGAGGAGCGCGCGAGATGTTCTCGGCGACGTGCGCGCAATGCGGCCGCGAGGCGCAGGTTCCCTTCCGCCCCAGTGGTCTGAAGCCCGTCTACTGCTCCGACTGCTTCACGCCGCAGCGCCGAAGCTACTGAGCCCCTGCCCCAAGCATCCCGCAAGGAGCCCGGCGATGATCGCCGGGCTCCTTCGATATCCACCACTGAATCCGAGCGGTGACGCACTCGTCGGTCGCCGCCTGCCAGACGACTACCGCACGCTCCTCGCGGCTGGCGTCGTCGATCCACTTGAACACGTCGCGCACCCAAGCAACGCGCGTGTCTAGCGCGGCGTGGGCCAGCGGCGCTCGACAACCATGCGGTTCCTCATCCGCGAGGACGAACGTCCCGCCGGGGAGTGAGCCATGACCACCGGGATATCGACGGTCGGGCGAGCGGGCTGGGCGATTCGCGGAGCGACAGGAACAGGCCAGTCGGCCCTGGTCGCCACTCGCTCTCAGGAGCACGATAGTTTCGGCTCGGAGAGGTCAACGCCGAACCATCCAGAGATGGCATCAACGGATGGAGCGTCCAGCGATCGCATCAACGGTACGGTACGCCAGAGACCACATCAACGGCGGATGGCGAAGATCCCTCCGGGTCGTCTCATTCCAGGTCGTGGACGTGCCGGATGCGCTCGAGGGCAGCGGCGATCAACGGCGCGACGGGAACGACCGTCCGATCCGGCTCCCCGGCTTGTGGCAGCGTGTCGCACACCCAGATGCCCTTGATCGCCCGGTGGTGCAGCTGCTCCGCCGCGCCAGCGACGAACAGGCCGTGGGTCGCCGCAACGAAGATCTCCGGGCGCGCGCCCGCGTCAAGCAAGGCCCGGACTGCTGTGGCGATCGTTCCGCCGGTCGAGATCATGTCATCGACGATCAAGCACGCTCGATCGCGGACGTCGCCCACGACCTGGAGCGATCTGGCCTCTCGCCCGCCCGTCCTGCGCTTGTGGATGACCGCCGCGGTCGTGCGTAGCTGATCAGCGAAGAGCGTAGCAAGTCCAAGCCGCCCGAGATCCGGTGACACGACGACCACGTCACCTGGCAGCCTGTCCCGTACGGCGCCGAGCAACGGCCCGAATGCGGTCAGATCGTCGACCGGGATGTGGAAGAACCCCTCGATCTGCGGCGCATGCAGGTCGACCGTGACGATCTGGTCGACTCCGGCAACCTGGATGAGTTGTGCGGCGAGGCTGGCCATGATCGGCCGGCGCACCCCTCCCCTGCGATCACCCCGGGCATAACCGAAGTAGGGCACGACCGCGACCACTCGTCCCGCGGCCGCCCGCCGGCACGCGTCGGTCAGCGCAAGGAGCTCGACGAGGTGCTCATCGACCGGCGGACCGGTTGGCTGGACGATCACGGCGATGCGACCGCGGACCGGCCCGAGGACCACGGCCGACAGTTCGCCGTCGGGGAAGCGCTCGATCGCCACCGGCAGTTCGGGCGCCCCGAGTGCGCGTGCTATCTCGGAGGCAAGGGCGGGGTGCGCGGAGCCGGCGATGACCGCCAGCTCCGGCCCTTGGCTTGCCCTGGTCGACCTGCTCATGGGATGAAGACTCGCTTATCGCGATCGAACCGGCCGGCCGGCCGGACCGTCATGTGTGGCTCACCGGCGGGCGCGTCAGACGTCAAGGTACGCGACCATGGTCCATGTCTGCCCGCCTCGTTCGACGCGAAGGCCGTGAAAGGTCGCCGCCTTCACGTGGCGTCGAGGCCTGACGGCCGGTGAGTCGAATGGCGCGGTCCCGGCGCGGCCTCGGAGGAAGCAGCCTCCCGTGGTCGACTCACCGACGGCCTCGACGTCCACCTGCACGATGACCCCGTGCCGCGTCTCGATGAGCCCGACGAGCTCATTGAGCCACGCGAATGCAAGCCCCGGGAGATCGACCGCGGCAAGCTCCACGTGATCGACCGCCGTTGCCGGCGTCCCGGGTGGCGCCTCGCCGCTCAGGTCGGCCACGGCACGCCCGGCCGCCTTGAACAGCTCTCCGAGATCGGACGCCGTCGCCTCGAAGCCGGCGTCCGCAGTGTGCGGCAGGATCCGGTAGATACCGACAGGTCGTGTGGGTGTCACAGATGCGCCCTTGACCTCGCGTGCGGCGTGTACGTCTCGCGGCCGTCAGCCAAGTGTCGCCTGAGTACCGAGACCTTGCTCGTCCTGATTGGGCATCGCCCCCATCGCGACCGGCTCGGGCACATTCCTGGCGGTGGACTGGGCGCTCATGACCGAGTCGTCCCGAAGGCCTCCGCCTTCCACGTCCTGGGGCCGTTCTTCTGCGTCCCGTCCAGGAACCACCGCGAATGCACACGCGCCCGCCGCTGCGGCCACGGGAGGTGCAACGACGGCAACGGCGGATGGCTGGAACCGCGGGGTGTAGAATGATTGTGCAGGAATCACTCCTGCTGGTGCCAACCGTCGGTTCCAACCGACTGGCGCAGAAAAGGCCACCGCACGGTGGCCTTTCTTCATGTCCTCAACGCCAGCACCCGAGGTTCTGACCCCTCCCTACAATCCTCGCGAGCCGACTCCAGGGTCAGCGGCCCGAAGGTTTGGTGCCCGCCGCCTGCTTGGATCGACCGCGACGGTGTCCTCCACGACTGGGCGTCCGGCGAGCGGCCGCTCTCGCCATCTCGCTCGTTTCGATCCCTCTCGCCGCCGTCGCCTCCCGGGCCGTGAGACCCTCGGCGAGGCTCACAGGAGAACGGAGCGGACGGCCTCGGCAATGACGATGTCCTCGCGAGCCTGGATCCGAATGATGGCCGGCGTCCCTGCTGCATCGGTCAGCACCTCGTCCTCGTGGACGTCCGCGTCCGAGATCGTAGGGATCCCAAGGACGGCGAGCGACGCCGCGATCCTCGCCCGCATCCGCCCTGAGTTCTCGCCGATACCTCCGGTGAAGACCACTGCGTCAATCGCAGGGAGGCACGTCGCGGCGGCCGCGATGCCCGCCGCCGCCCGACGAACAAACAGCTCGAGGGCGAGCGCGGCCGCGTCGTCGCCGGCCGCCTCGGCGACCAGCAACTCGCGAACGTCAGCCGAGCGTCCCGAGAGGCCGAGCAGGCCCGACCGATGGTCCAGAACATCCTCGAGCTCGGCCAGCGTGGCACGGTGGTCGCGAAGGAGCGCCAGGAGGATCCCCGGGTCGATCGAGCCGGCGCGGGTGCCCATCATGAGGCCCTCGAGCGGGGTCATCCCCATCGATGTGTCGACCGCCCGACCGCCATCGACGGCGGTCACCGAGCAACCGCTGCCAAGATGGGCGATGACAAGCCGCAGTCCATCCACGGGACGACCGAGAAGCTCGGCCGCCCGCGCCACCGACCAGGCCACCGACAGGCCATGGAACCCGAAGCGCCGGATCCCCCAGTCGCGGAACCAGGCCTCCGGGACCGGATAGCGGTACCCGGCCGGCGGAAGGCCCGCGTGGAAAGCGGTGTCGAACACTGCCACGTGGGGTATCCCGGGCAGCGTCTGTCGGGCGGCCCGGATCGTCTCGGCGGCGATCCGATTGTGGAGCGGGGCGAGCTCGGCGAGCTCCTCGATGGCGTCGACGGTTGCATCCTCGATCAGCGTTGGGCCAACGAAGCGGGTCCCGCCATGAACGACCCGATAGCCGACGGCGTTGATGGACGCCCGCGCCACGCCCGCTGTCTCGACCGAGCCTAGGACGTTGGTGACCCCGGACGTCCGACCCGATACGCGCGTCGCATCGGCACCCCACTCGACGGTCGCTGTGGCCAGCGCGTCCCGGTCCGGGCGGCTCGACGACCGCCGCCTTCAGCGTGCTCGAGCCCGGATTGAGGACGAGGACGCGCAGCAAGCGGTGATCGAGTCGTCCCTCGAGACCCAGATCGCTCGTCACGCCGCGGAGGCGGGTGTCAGAACGGCCAAGTCCAGTCCCTGATCTCCGGTGAGTCCTCGCCATGCGCGCGCGTGTACGCGCGGGCCTCGACCCGCTTGTCGGCCATGAGCTGCCGAACGCCAGCGGCTCGTGAGCCGAGCCCAGGGACCCGGTCGATGACGTCCATGACGAGGTGGAAGCGGTCCAGGTCGTTGAGCATGACGATGTCGAACGGCGTGGTGACCGTCCCCTCCTCCTTGTAGCCGCGGACGTGGAGGTTCGGGTGGTTGGTCCGCCGATAGGTCAGCCGGTGGATCAGCGGCGGGTAGCCGTGGTAGGCGAAGACGATCGGCCGATCCGTCGTGAACAGCGTGTCGAACTCGCGGTCCGACAGTCCGTGCGGGTGCTCGCTATCGGGCTGGAGGCGCATGAGATCCACGACGTTCACGACGCGAACCTTGAGGTCCGGGAGGTGTCGGCGGAGCAGGTCGACCGCGGCCAGCGTCTCGAGCGTCGGGATGTCGCCGCAGCAGGCCAGGATGACGTCAGGCTCGCCATCGTCATTGCTCGCCCAGTCCCAGACGCCGATCCCGCGAGTGCAGTGGAGGATCGCTTCATCCATCGAGAGGTAGTTCAGCGCCGGCTGCTTGCCGGCCACGATGACGTTGACGTAGTGCCGGCTGCGCAGGCAGTGGTCGGCGACCGACAACAACGTGTTGGCGTCCGGTGGCAGGTAGACCCGGATGACCTCGGCCTTCTTGTTGACGACGTGGTCGATGAACCCAGGGTCCTGATGACTGAAGCCGTTGTGGTCCTGGCGCCAGACGTGGCTAGTCAGGAGGTAGTTGAGCGAGGCGATCGGCCGCCGCCAGGGGATCTCGGCGGTCATCTTCAGCCATTTCGCGTGCTGGTTGAACATCGAGTCGATGATATGGATGAACGCTTCGTAGCAGTTGAACAGGCCGTGCCGCCCGGTCAGCAGGTAGCCCTCGAGCCAGCCCTGGCAGTTGTGCTCGGAGAGCACCTCCATCACTCGCCCGTCTGGCGCGAGGTGGTCATCGGTCGGGAGGGTTTCCGCGTCCCAGGCGCGGTCCGTCGCGTCGAACACGGGCGACAGGCGGTTCGACGCCGTCTCGTCCGGTCCGAACAGTCGGAACGTCTCGGGGTTGCGCCGGATAGTGTCCCGGAGGAAGGCGCCCAGCACCTTCGTCGCCTCACTGGATGTCGTGGCCGGCCGCTCGACCGCGACGGCGTAGTCGCGAAAGTCGGGCAGCGCGAGGTCGCGGAGGAGAAGCCCACCGTTCGCGTGCGGGTTGGCGCTCATCCGGCGGACGCCCCGCGGCGGCAGGTCGGCGAGGTCCGCGCGAAGCGCGCCGGACGCGTCGAACAGCTCGTCCGGCCGATAACTGCGCAACCAGCGCTCGAGGATCGCCAGGTGCTCCGGCTTCTCACGCACGTCCGACAGCGGGACCTGGTGGGAGCGGAAGCTGCCCTCGGCGGGCAAGCCGTCGACCTCCTTCGGGCCGGTCCAGCCTTTCGGGGAACGGAGGATGATCATCGGCCAGCGCGGCCGGCGCTGGTTCCCGTCGGCCCGCGCCGCGTGCTGGATCGCGGCGATCGCGTCCATCGCCTCATCGAGGGCGGCCGCCATCCGGTCGTGCATCTTTGCCGGATCTTCCCCCTCCACGAACAGGGGCTGGTAGCCGTAGCCCTCGAACAGGGACGTCAATTCCTCGTGCGGGATGCGGGCCAGGATCGTGGGGCTGGCGATCTTGTAGCCGTTGAGATGGAGGATCGGGACGACGACGCCGTCGGTCTTCGGGTTGAGGAACTTGTTCGAATGCCAGCTCGTCGCGAGCGGGCCGGTCTCCGCCTCCCCGTCGCCGACGACGCAAAAGACCACCAGGTCCGGGTTGTCGAAGGCCGCTCCATAGGCATGGCTCAGGGCGTAGCCGAGCTCCCCGCCCTCGTGGATCGAGCCGGGGGTCTCCGGGGTGACATGGCTGCCGATCCCGCCCGGGAAGGAGAACTGCCGGAACAGCCGACGGATCCCGTCTTCGCTGCGGGTGATGTTCGGGTAGACCTCCGAGTACGTTCCCTCGAGGTAGGCGTTGGCCACGGTGGCGGGTCCGCCATGGCCGGGGCCGATGACGTAGATCGCATCGAGGTCCCGGGCCTTGATCACCCGGTTCAGATGGGCGTAGATGAAGTTGAGACCAGGTGTCGTGCCCCAATGCCCCAGCAGGCGTGGCTTGACGTGCTCCGGCCGGAGCGGCTCGCGAAGCAGCGGGTTGTCGAGCAGGTAGATCTGCCCCACCGACAGGAAGTTCGCGGCGCGCCAGTACGCGTCGATCCGCTCGACCTCCTCGTCCGACAGGGGTCGAGTGCTCTCCAGCGTCGAAGTCGCGGGTCCGTCGGTCATGGTGTCCTCCAATGGCGAGCCTACATCGGCTCGTGAAGCCGGGCATCAAGTGGTGCCTGGCGACGGCGCGGACTGAGGGAGGCCGTTCCGGTGGTCGGCCCAGTTGAACAGGCAGGTCACTGCCCGGCCGACCTCCGCGAGCACCGCAGCGCCATCGAGGTTGGCGCCCGGGCGCGACCAGAAGCCGGATGTCTCGTGAATCCTCGACGATCTGCCCCTTCGCCGGCGCCAGTCTCGACGACGTCATCGATCCGGTTCGTCCGCCCGGGAGGCACAGGTCCGTAGGGTCCGCGCTTCATGCACCTAGTGACAGCTTGAGTTCGACAACGCCGTCGGCGACGTACTGACAGCCAGCGCCGCGAGAAGCAGCCCGGGAACGCGGGTAACGACGTTGATGCCGGTCTGTCCGAGAAGGCGGGCCAGCCGTGCCGATGCACGGAGGAAGACGTAAGCGACGATGAGGACGATGGCGGCCGCGACAAGAACGAGCGCGAAGGCCGTTGGCTCTCCCCGCGCCTCGCTCGTCAGGATCAGGATGCTGGCCAACGCGCCGGGTCCGGCGATCAGCGGAAATGGCTGACCGCAGACCTGGCTCGTGCGACTCGCACGGTCGCGTCCGTGCCAAACGAACCCCGGCGGGAGCGCCGTGCCGACGTTGAACCCGGTGACCAGTCCTGAGCTGAGTCCCGAAGTCAGCCCGGCGGCCAGCCCGTCCGCCTGATCAATTCGCAACCGCACGAACGAGACGCTCCCGTCAGGGGGCGTCTCGTTTCTTCGTGCTCTCCCAACCGGTTCGCGGGTCCTAGACCTCTCCCTCGCCGGGTTCGTCGTCGAGCGCGGGAAGGGTGACGACCACGGTCGTGCCACGGTCGTGACCCGCGGACTCGACCGCGATCGTGCCGCCATGCGCACTGACGATCCCGCGGCAGGCGTAGAGGCCAAGTACTACAACGCCGGTTGTAGAAGATCGGTCTGATATCCGCTATGGTGGCTCCCCGGAGGGCCGCCAACCCCATCCGCCGTGCGTTCCGGTGGCCCATCCCGATGAGGGGTCGCCTGCATGAACGTCGACGATCTGCAAGCCCTGTTGCCGGCGCTGGAGGGCTTCCACGCGCGCTTCGGTCGCTTCTTCCGCCGCAGTGAGGGGCGGGCCTTCGGTCGCCAGTACCTGATCGGGCTGACGCTGCCCATCGAACGCAAGAACGCGGAGAACATCGCCGAGCAGGTCGGCGCGCCGCCACGCAAGCTCCAGGAGTTCCTGTCCGACTCGCCGTGGGACGACGAGGGCTGCATCGGGGAGTTGCAGCGCTTCGTGGGCGAGCAGTTCGGGGCGCCGGACGGAGTGCTGATCCTGGACGACACCGGCTTCGCCAAGAAGGGGATCCACTCGGCCGGGGTGGGCCGCCAGTACTCGGGGACGCTGGGGCGGGTCGACAACTGCCAGGTGGGGGTGTTCCTGGGCTATGCCAGCCGCCACGGGCACACCCTGGTCGATCGGCGGCTGTACCTCACCGAGGGCTGGCTCACGGACCCTGCGAAGCGGCGATCACCGCGCGCGGCGGTGCCCGCGACTGTCCGCTTCAAGACCAAGCTGGAGCTGGCCGCCGAGATGCTCGAGGCGGCCGACCGAGGCCACCTGCCCTATCAGTGGGTGACCGCGGACGCCGCCTACGGGGACAGCCATGAGCTGCGCCGACTGGTGGCGGAGCAGGGCCGCTGGTACTGCTTCGAGGTCAGGGGGACGGCCGAGGTGTGGACCGCGGATCCGGGCTGGCAGCGGCCGCCGCCCTCGGGTCGCAAGGGGCGGCCACGGACCCGGGCCCGGCCTCGGCCTGACTCGGTGCTCGCCCGAACGGCCGACGAGATCGTGCGGTCGCTGCCGGCAGGTGACTGGATCAGGCATCGCGTCACGGAGGGCGAGAAGGGTCCCCGCGAGTACGAGTTCGTGCGCCTGCGGGTGATCGAGAAGATCCATCGCGCGCCGGGGCCGCGAGGGCTGGCTGATGGCCCGCCGCCCGGTCGGGTCCGATCCGGGGGCCGACAGCAAGTGCTACCTCAGTAACGCTCCCGCGACGATCGCGCTCGCGGAGATGGCCTGGGTGGGCTGCCTGCGCTGGACCATCGAGGAGGACTTCGAGCTGGCCAAGGGCGAGGTCGGCCTCGATCACTACGAGGTCACCAAGTACCGGGGCTGGTACCACCACATCACGCTGTCCCTGCTGGCGCTCGCCTTCCTGAAGTCGGTGCAGCACGAATGGGGGAAAAAAAGGCGCGCCGGCGTCGGTGCCGGAAGTCCGCCAGCTGCTTGAGGTGGTGCTGCCATGGGCGCGCTGGAGCGCCGCCGCGGCGATCGCCTGGTACGAGCACCAGCAACGGCGCAAGGCCGCCGCCAGGGCCAGCCACAGGAAGCGCTGGCTACGGGAACATCCTTGGCCAGATCAACCGGCGTTGTAGTACTAGTGTGCTGAGTTGCTAATTCGTGCGCAATATCTGGCGAGGGATGCCAGGATCTGGTCTGCGGTCTTCACCCACACGTAGGGGCGGGGGTTCTCGTTCCAGGTGGCGACCCAGTCGCGGATGTCGCGCTCGAGGCCTTGCACGCTCGTGTGCGCCCCGCGCTTGATCTTCTTGGTGGTCAACTCGGCGAACCAGCGTTCGACCAGGTTGAGCCAGGACCCGGAGGTGGGCGTGAAGTGCAGGTGGAACCGGGGGTGGCGCACCAGCCAGCGGTGGATGTCCGGGGTCTTGTGGGTGGACTTGTACGTGGCCATTGACACGAGGTTCGGGAGTAAGATCCGTCCAGCACCAATGAGTTCGCCTGATTCTTTTGCGATCTCGCTAGTGCGCAAGACTCTCCCCGGAGCGTTCGCCTGACACTCCCCGATTCAGACGGCGCGGGACGTCGATCTGAGCACAGAGATTGGCTCGCGGGCCTGATTCGGATCGTCTGGCTCTGGATCAGGCGAAGCGGCCTCCCACTCGGCTTGTCAGACGCTTGCGAGCGCCGGATTCTCTGATGGCCGCCCGGGCCGCTCCGATGGTCTCTGCGCGACCAGCGACATGAGGCTGCCGGCCGATGACGAGCGCCCACATCACGCCGCTGGATGCGGCCAGCCCGGGACCGCGGCCACTGGTGGGACGTAGCTTGCGACGAATGGCGACCGGAGGCGGCGGTGGCGACGACTGACCAGGACACGATCGAATGGCTGCTGGCGCGTCACGGACGCACGTTCGCCGAGGAGTTGGGCATCGACGTCGAGGCGAACACGCCGGCCCCGCTATTCCGGCTGCTGGTGATGTCGCTGCTCCTCTCGGCGCGGATCAGCCACGAGATCGGGATGCGCACCGCGCGAGCCATGTTCGACGGAGGCTGGACGACCGCCGAGAAGCTCGCACGCTCCACGTGGGAGGAGCGTGTCAAGGTCATCAACGCCGCAGGCTACGCCCGGTACGACGAACGGACCTCCCGGATGCTCGGTGACGACGCCCACCTCCTGCTCGACCGCTACGGCGGAGACCTCCGGAGGCTTCGGGATTTTGCCGAGAAGGATCCGGCCCGCGAGCGGAGCCTGCTCAAGGAGATCAAGGGGATCGGCGATGTCGGCTGCGACATCTTCTTCCGCGAGGTGCAGCTCGCGTGGAACGAGCTGTATCCATTCGCCGATGAGCGAGCCCTGCATGGGGCACATCGGTTGGGCCTGCCTGCGACGCCGGAGGCGCTGGCCGAAACGGTGCCGCGCCATACCTTCCCTCGGCTCGTATCGGCCCTTGTTCGGGCGGAGCTGACCGGGGAAACCCGGACGTCGTAGCCCGTCAACGGGTGGTCTGGACCTTGAACACCCCGGCCGCTGTCACGAACCACCTCACGTCGTCGCATACTGACGAGGTGAGAGCCTTGATCGGGACCCACGGCTCCACGGAAGCCGGCGTCGCGGACCTCATCATGATCGGCTCACACGGCCGGACCGGGTTGATGCGCCCGCTGCCCGGGAGTGTCGCCCGCAACGCCCTGACTCATGCGCCGTCGTCCGTGCTCGTGGCGCGTGGCGCGAGATCCCGGGATCCTGGGATCCTGGGATGTGAAGCGTGGGGACGCGCGACGGATCAAGGAGGTGACCATGCTGTCTTCCTCGACCATCAAACGACTGGCAGATGATGGCCCGGGCCTCCGGGTCTCCCTCTATCTGCCGACGCATCGGGCTGGGTCTGAGACGGCCCAGGATCCCATCCGGCTGAAGAACCTGCTCACCCGCGCGGCCGCCGAGCTCGAGGAGGTGGGAGCGCGGTCAACCGAGATCGACGCCATGCTCAAGCCCGCTCGCGCGCTCCTGGACGATGTCGAGTTCTGGGCGCATCAAGCAGACGGGCTGGCGGTCTTGTTGGCTGGCGGCGACCTCGAGGCGCTCCGCCTGCCGTTGACCGTCGATGA
>CAWJIC010000081.1:0-106119 GCA_963842755.1 uncultured Chloroflexia bacterium
GGCTTCCGGTCGGCCGCCCACAGAGACGGACCGGCAGTCCTCGCGGACGTCGCGCTCGGTGACGACGGCGCCTGCGGCCGGCGCAGCCTTTGACGGGCATCCGCAGCTCGCCGGGCAGTGCCAGGTCCTCCTCCACCGGCCAACCCACCTCCTCTGGCGGCGCTGGGGACGCTACGCGCCAGTCTCCGACCACCGCAACGCAAACGCAAGCGCCGCGCCCCAATCCGGTGGTTCGGTGCCAGCGACCTTAGGAGACTGGATTGGCGCGTGTCCAGCGCGTTTCGAATACTGCGAAACTGCGTTGGAACGCCAGTGCTGCAAGCAGGGTGCGCCGGTCCCTCAGCCCCGGGCGATCCCCACGCGGGCGTAGACGGCCCGGGTCTCCCGGGCGACGTCCGCCCAGGTCCGCCGCCCGGAACCGGCGCGCTCCAGGGCGTCGGCCCGCAGGGCAGCGTGGAGGGCATCGTCCGTCCAGATCGCGGCGAGGGCCGTGGCCAGCCGCTGCGGATCGCCCGGCTCGACCAGGATCCCGGCTCGGCCGACGAGCTCCGGCAGGGCGCCGATCGCGCTCGCGACGACCGGCGTCCCGGCGGCGATCGCCTCGATCGCCGGGAGACCGGCCGCCTCGCTGAGGACCGAGAGGAGCGCGGCCCGTGCCCCGGCGACGAGCCCGGCCAGTCGGTCAGGCGGGAGCCCCGGGGCATAGGCGAGAAGCTCGCCGACTCCCTCGCGCGCGGCCGCCCGGGCAAGCGCGGCGCGGTCGTCCGGGCTCGCGCCGACGAGCAGAACCCGGGGCGGCCAGGCCACGTCCGGGGTCAGCGCGGCCGGCCGACCCGAGGCGGCCAACCGCCCGAGGGCACCCAGCAGCGAGCGGAGGTCCTGGCGGGCGTCGTAGCGGCCCGAGTACACGAAGTAGCGGCCGGGCAGACCGAGTCGCTCGCGGTCCGAGCGTGGGTCGGGGCCGATGCTCGGGCTCCCCCGGCCCGAGGCGGCGCGCTCCCCCGGTCCGACCGGCTCGCCCGGCCCGCCCGGCTCCCCTAGCCCGAGGCGGAACGCCGCCCGGGCCGCGAGGGGGATGACGTGGAGCCGGTCCGACTTTACGTGGAGGACCCGGCGTGCCGCCCGCTTCGTCGCCTCCGACCCGACGATGACCGCCGCCGCGTCGCGCAGGATCCGGCCGCGGAGCCGCTGCCCGAACGCGGCCGCGGGCGTCCGCTGGTACGTGCCCGCGAGCTCCCACGGCGCGAGGTCAAGGAGCGTCACGACGAGCGGCAGTCCCGACGCGAGCGGCGCCGCTCCGGACGCGGTGTGGTAGACGGCCCCGGCCGCCCCGCCCCGGCCCGCCCACCAGCCCGCACCGACGGACGCGCCGCGCAGGACGAACGGGTCCACCGTCAGCGCCCCGGACCGGAGCAGCCGCGTCGGCGGCAGCCTCCGCCGGCCGACGACCTCGAGGGCGGTGAATCGCTGGGTCGGGTCCGGCAGGCCGGCCTGGAGCAGGAAGGCGAACAATTCGCCCGCGAGCGGCTCCGCGTCGAAGGCTGCCAGGAGCCCCTCGAGATAGGCCGCCGTGGTCGGGGCGCGGTCCGGGTCCTGGAGCGGCCGGACGTCGAGGACGACACGGACCCCCGGCGCAGGTGGGACGGTGCCGCTCGAGGCGGCCTCGCCGAGACGCCCGGTCATCGGCTCCCTACCCGCGGGGCGGCCGCGGACCACGGCCGCGGACCTCCTCCAGGCGCAGCGCGACGACGACGACGAGCGCCTCGACGACGATCCGTCGCGACATCTTGGACTGGCCGACGCGGCGGTCCCGGAAGGTGATCGGAACCTCCCGGATCCGGGCGCCGAGGCGGCTCGCCCGGTAGGTCATCTCGATCTGGAAAACGTAGCCGCCGGCGTGGACCCCGTCGAACGGGATCGACCCCAGGGTGGCCGCGCGCCAGGCCTTGAAGCCGCCGGTCAGGTCGTTCGCGTGGAGGCCCAGGACGACCCTGGCGAAGATGCTCCCGCCGCGCGAGATCACCCGCCGGGCGATCCCCCAGTCCCGGACCCCGCCGCCCTTCGTGTAGCGCGAGCCGATGACGAGGTCCGCCTCTCCGCCGACGATCGGGGCGATCAGCCCGGGCAGGACCGCCGGGTCGTGCGAGAAGTCGGCGTCGATCTGGATGACGATCGTGGCGCCGCCCCCGAGGGCGACCCCGAACCCGTCGAGGTATGCTCGACCGAGGCCCTGCTTGGCGGCACGGTGACGGACGCGGATCCGCGAGTCTGCCGCGGCGAGCTCGTCCGCGAGCCGGCCCGTGCCGTCGGGCGAGCCGTCGTCGACGATGAGCAGCGTGGCGCCCGGCAGGTGCTCCAGGATAGCCGCGGAGATCGGCCCGACGTTGTCCGCCTCGTCGTACGTCGGGAGCACGACCCAGGCACCGGCCCCGGGCGGCGGGGCGACCCGGGACGCCGGCGTCGGGGCGGCGGTCGGCTCGGTCGTCATCCCGGGCAGTGTAGGTGACGGCGGCCGGTGCGGCCCGCCGGTGCGGCCCGCCGGGGCAGCCCGCCGGGGCGACCTACTGGATCGTGAGCGCCCGGAGCGAGACGTTCGGGCGGCCGGAAGAATCCCTCGCGGCAATCCTCAGCGTAGCGGCCCCGGCCCCGCCCGCGGCGACCTTGAAGCTGACCGTGTAGCGACCGGTCGAGACGAGCGTGGCGGTCTTCGCGACCGGCGCCCTGCCGGGCTGGGTGAACGTGACCAGCGGGCGGGTCTTGAGCGGCTCCACGGTGGTGAACTTCACGGTCAGGACCTGGCCGGCCGTCAGCGTCGTCGCGGACGGGCGCACGCTGAACGCGTCGACCACGATCGACCGCCGCAGCGTCGTCGTCCCGAGGGCGCTCGTCGCGGTGAGGACGGCGGTGTACGTCCCGCGCGCGACGAACACCTTCGCCCCATTGCGGCCATCCCATGTCCAGCCGGGGGTCCCGGCCGCGAGCCTGCGGTTCGTCCAGGCGGTCCGCACGACGGCGCCCGTCGCGTCGACGACCTGCAGGGTGGTCGAGGCGGTCCGGCTCAGCCTGAACGTAACCTTCGAGGTCCTCGCCAGGGTATCGCCGTCCTGCGGATAGAACGCGGTCGGGCCCCAGCGCAGCCAGCCGGCGGTCCGGTCCACCTTCACGGCGACTGCTCCGGCACCCCGGTTGCCAGCGGCGTCGGTGAGCTGGATCCGGGCCTGGTACGTCCCGTCCGCGACCTTCCGCCCGCTGCGGTCCTTCCCGTCCCAGCGGATCGCCCCGGTCGTGGCCGCCCTCGTCACGGCGAACGACCGGACCAGCGTCGTCCCGCGGTAGATCTTCACGGTGGCCGTGACCGGCTCGTCGGCCGACCAGCGGATCGCGGTGGTGTCGGCCGCCCGATCGCCGTCAGGGGAGAACGCGGCGGGCGTGGCGCTGGCCGCGACGACGGGCGCCGTCGTGTCGAGCGTGACGTCCCAGGTCTTCGCGACGGCGTTCCCCGCATCGTCGAGGACGGCCAGGGTGAGCCGGTACGTCCCGTCCTTCGCGACCGCGCCGTCGTCGGCCTTCCCGTCCCAGCTGAGCTTCGGCGCGCCGCCGGCTCCGTTGATCGTGCGCACCGGGTCACCGGGCCCACCGGATCCGAGCCGGGCCGCGCTGAACCGCCAGCGCGTCGCCCCGCCCGACGACGTCGCGGCGAGGGTGATCGTGTCGAAGCGGCCGTCGCCGTTGGGCGACAGGAGCCCCGCCGAGGCCGTGGCGGTCGCCAGCGTCGGGGCGACGGTGTCGATCGTCACGCCGAAAGCCGCCAACTGGGCGCTCGACACGGGCTTCGCGGACGGCGCGGAGTACGTCTTCGTCCCGTCCTTCCCGACGAGCTGGATCATGTAGCGGCCATCCGACAGGACGTCCCCGCCGACCTTCCCGTCCCACGCCCAGCTCTGGGCACCGGCGGCGATGTCCGGGACCGTCCGCGACCCGACACCCGAACCGTCCGGACCGTAGACCCTGAGCGTCAGCGAATCGAGCCCGACGTTGTTCCGCCAGCGGATCGTCAGGCGGTCCTCCGCACCGTCCCCGTTCGGCGAGAACGCCCGGGCGGCGATCGCGGCCGGGGCGGTCCCCACGGTCTCCGCGCCGCCGGCCCCGAAGGACAGCCCGCTGATCCCGGCGTCGATCAGGGTCGTGTTCGGCGCGGTCCGGGCAGCCGCGTACGTCGTACTCGAGCTCTTCACCGCGATCCAGTTGCCGGCCCGAACGGGCACCGTCGGCGCCCACGTCTCGAGCGGCCCCGTGACCTCGTACCAGGTGTAGCCATCGGCCGAGACCGGGCCGTCGGTGAGGGCCACGACGTCCCCTGCGGCCAGCTTGTAGACGAGCGAGCCCGACGTGTCCGGCCTGGTCCGGACGGACAGGCTGTCCGCCCTGACCACGGCGAAGCCGCCCTTTGCCAGCGACGGAGTCGTGTCCGGGAGCGTCGCGACGTCCCACGATCCGACATTGCCCTTCACGTCGGTCGCCCGGGCCCGGAAGGCGTAGGCGTGGCCGTCCCGGCCGAGGTGGATCGCGCCCGTCTCGGTCGTTCGGGTCAGCCAGGCCGTCCACGGCCCCCCGTCGATCGAGACCTGGACGTCGTAGTCCCTGATCGAGCTCATGTCGGTGGCCGACCAGCCGACCGCGAAGCCCTCGTCCCGCTGCTTCGTGGCAAGGACCTCGATCCCGGTCGCCGGCGGGGTCGTGTCGTGGAGGAACTTGTCGGCCAGCGCCTGGTAGAGCTCCGGGCGGGTCCCGTCGTAGCCGAGCGCCCAGATCCCGGCGCCGCGCAGCCCGTAGCGGTTGATCATGTCGTACTTCGCCCGGAGGCTCTGGGCGTCGTCGTAGTAGACCTCGCGCCAGGTCGTGACGCAGCCGTAGGTCGCGCTGCAGTTCTGCCGCTTGTAGGCGAACCAGGCGGACTGCTCGCGCGTGTCGTAGCGGCGGCCGTGCTCCTTCGCCAGGTCGACCGCGTTCCCGTAGGTCACCGAGGCGGAGGGGCCGTACTTCGTGCCGGTCTGGGTCTTCGCGTTGGGAGCGTCGGACACGGTGGACCAGGCACGGCCGTAGTACGGGACGCCCATGATGACCTTGCTGGCGGGGACCCTGGACACGAAGGCGAGGGCGGTGTCGGTCAGGTCGTAGGCGGGCCCGCTCAGCGGGGCGACCGAGCCGGCGCTCGCGGACGAGGCGGTCCGGTAGTCGTAGCCCATGACGAAGATCGCGTCGGCGCCGCCCGGGGCGGTCGCAGTCTCGAGCGGGTAGTTGCCGATCCAGCCGGTCGTGTCGAACGTGACCTGGTAGCCCGGGGTGATCCTGTCGAGCTCGGTCCGCAGCGTCCGGATGAAGGCGGTGAACTCATCGCCCCGGCCGGAGACCAGCGGCTCGAAGTCGAGGTTCACGCCGTCGGCGCCGCGGTCGCGGACGGCGGCGGCGATCTGGCGGGCGAGGTTGAGCCGGGCGGTCGAGCTGTCGAGGAGGGTGCCCTGGGTCTTGGCCTGGCCGCTCGTCCAGGCGAAGACCTGGACGGTCAGGACGACCCGCGTCCCCTTCCGGTGGGCCGCGTCGATGATCGAGGTCAGCCTGGAGCTCGTCCAGCCCGACCAGCCGACCGAGGTGGAGCCGTCGGCGTTGCGCTTCCTGAGGTTGCCCTTGGCATCCGCTCCGACACCGAAGTAGGCGATCGTGGAGAGGAGGTCGTAGTTCAGGGTCGTGCTGCTGTCGTTCAGCTCCCAGTACGGCAGGAACCCGAAGACCTGGCGGCGGAGGCTCGTCCCGGCGGGGGGATCGAGCGGATCGTACGCGGTCACCGTCGCGCTGGTGGGATCGGCGAGGAGCACCGCGCCGGGGTCCGGGACCGGGCCGTCGACCGGGCGAGGGACCCCGGTGGGCGCATTTGGGACGAGCGCCTGCGGCGCATCCGAGCTCGGCGCCCAGACCGTACCCTGGGGGCTGGCGGCCATCTCGCTGCCACTGGCGGCACCTGCCGGGAGCTTCTTCGGGGCCCTGCCGCCCACGGACCAGTTATCGTCAGGCCGAGGGACGAATGGGACACTGACCTCGCCGCCGGGCGTGAAGACGATCCGATCGTCGGCGTGGGCGGCCGCCTCGAGGGCGATGATCGACGGCTCCTCGAGGGTCGGCTCGGCCGGCGCCCCGGGCTCGCCGCGATCCGGGCGGCGGACCGGCTGCGGGCGTGACGACGCGGGCGTGCCGGCGGTGGCACCGAGCGCCGGGGTCGAGCCCGCGGTCGACCGCGCCGTCGCGAGGCCAGGCTCGAGGACGAGCGCGGCGATGAGCCCGAGCGCGGCGAGCGCGCGGAGGTGGCCTGGGCGGACGGGGCTGCGGCGGATCGGCTGCGGACGGAGCCGGGCTCGGTCGTCTGTCACAAGGTCCTCGCGGCGTGCGGTCAGGCGGTCACAGTACGACGGCAGGAGGAGCGATCCCATCACCCGATGGTCCCGGTCGGGACTGGTACGGTGGGGTCAGGTGCGGTCAGGTGCGGTGGCGCGCCGCCACCTCAGAGCCGCCGGCGGTGGCGTGGCCGGACCGGATCAGTGGAGCGGCAGGGCGAGCGCCGCCCGGTTGACCCCACCGGCGCGATCCGTTCCCGAGACGGAGAAGCGGACGGTCCCGGCCGAGCCCCTCTTGAGCTTGAGCGTGACCCGATAGGTGTAGGTGCCGGTCTTCGTCATGGTCACGCTCCAGGCCGTCACGCCGGGCTGCCGGACGGTGACCCGCGGCAGCTTCGCGAGAGCCTCGGCCGACGTGGCGTAGACCGTGATCGTCTGGCCGCGGCCAGGGGTCGCTGTCGCTGGTCGAGATCCGGAAGGCGTCGGCCACCACGGCCGCCCGTCCGGTGGCCGCCAGCGTCCCGTCGGTCGCGGTGACCCAGGCCGTGTACCGCCCGCGCGGGGCCATCGTCCCGTCGGACTGCCGGCCGTCCCAGGTGAACGCGTATGCGCCCGCCGGGAGCGGAACGGCGTCGTACTTCGTGGCGACGATCGCGCCCGCCTCGTTCTTCACGACCAGGGTCACCGTGGCGGCCGCCGACAGGGTGAAGCTGAACCGGGTGGTCTTGCCGTACGCGTCCAGGTCCTGCGGGAAGAAGACCACCTTCGAGCTGGCCACCGCAGCTCAGGGACCGGTAGACGGCGACCGCCTGGTCGCGGCCTTCGCCGACGTTCCCGGCGCGATCGCGCGGGGCGAGCCGGACCGTGTACAGGCCGTTCGGGACGAACGCGCCGTCATCGTCCGTGCCGTCCCAGGCGACGTGGCCGGCACCGGCCGCCGCCCTGGCCGGGAAGGAGCGGACCGTCGCGCCAGCGGCGTTCTTCACCCTGACGTCGACGTAGCCCGCCTCGGTCGTCGAATAGGCGAAGCCGATCGTCTCGCCGACCTTGTCGCCGTTCGGGGTGAACGTCGGCGGCGGGGTCGGCTCGGCGGCCAGCGCGGCGACGATCGCGTCGTCGAACGATGGAGCGACGGTGTCGACGCTGAACGTGCCGGTCTTCGTGCCCGCCGGGTTGCCCCAGCCGTCCTTCGCGCTGATCGCGTAGCGGTACGTGTCCGTCCGGGACGGGGCTCCCGCCGACGATCCCGGTCCAGCTCGCGCTGAACGAGCTTCCGGATCCGGTCTTCGTGCCGAGGTCGTTCCCGACGCTGTCCTGGAAGCGCACGGTCCAGGCGGCCGACTCGGAGATCCGGCCGGTCAGCCGGTACGTGTCGCCGCTCCCATCGCCGTTGGGCGAGAAGGCGCCATCGCCGTCGTCGACGGTCCAGATGACCGGCGAGGCGCTGTCGCGCGGGAGGAGGTCGGCGCCGGACATCCAGCCGGTCGTCCCGCCGTCGAACGTGGCGACCTGGAGGATCGGGTTGCCCTCGGGGCTCGTGCCACCCCGGGCGAGGAGCCGGAGCTTCGTGGCGCGCGGGAGGGTGGCGTCGGGCATGCCCGTGCCGCTGTTCGGGGTGAGGGTCGCGTCCGGATAGACGCCGCCCGCAGCGACGTTGACCGAGGCAGATCCGGGGACCGCGAACTCGAGCGGGTCGCTGTCGGTGGCCGCGTAGCGGGCGCCGGTGATCTCGTCGGTCGTCGTGTCCAGCCAGCCGGTGACCGCCCGCCAGTAGCCGTTCGAGCTGCCGTCGGGATCCATCTCGGCGGTCGCGCCGGGGGTCCGGGTGGACAGGAACGTGAAGTCGTTGCCGTTGTAGGTGGGGCTGTCGTGCCAGATCCGGTCGACGTTCTTGTGGGTCGTGAACAGCTGGCGGATGTACCACGCCGGCGAGAAATGGCCCTCGGCCACGACCGCGCGGGCGCCCGCCTTCAGCCAGCCGGCCGCGTAGTTATCGACCCGCTGGCGGGCCTGGGCCAGGGTCGGCGGGGTCTTGCCGGATTCGGAGTTGCCGCTGGCATAGCACAGGTGGTGGAGGAGGACGACCGCGTTGGGCGCGAGCCGGACCTCCTTCGCGAGGTAGTACTCGCCCCAGTACTGGGTCGTGCTGTTGTCCGTGCCGGCCGTGGGATTGAGGCCCAGGCCGTTCTGGGAGTACGGCCAGGGGCTGGTCCGGTAGGGGCTCGGGAAGCCGTTGCCGTGGCCCATGTAGACCACGATCGAGGCGCCCTGCATGGCGGCCCTGGCGGCGGCCCAGGTGGCGGTCGGGGTGTAGACCTTGACCACGTTCGAGGTGTACTTGAGGGCCTCGGCGTAGGCGGCGTCGCCGTCCGACTTGTAGTAGCTGGTGGACGAGGCGACGGGCCCGACGATGATCACGACCTTCGGCTCGGTCGGGGCGGCCGCGCCGACAGAGGGGACCGCAACGGTGGCGAGCGCCAGCAGGCTGACGACGAGTGCTGCCGCGATCCTTCGCACTGGTGGCTACTCTCCTGGCCGGGACCCGTTCCCGTCTTCGGCGCAGCGGGCGCGCGGACGGTCATCGCGGGTCGGATGTCTGTCCGGACAAGCCTCCCCGCGGGGTGCCTCCACCTCAATGCCGACATGGTCCCGACCGTCATGGCCCCTTCGTCAGCGTCGGGGTACGGAGCCGGGTGGAGCGGTGCGGTGAGGGCGGTTTCCCGGTGCGTTGCCCTTGCGCGCCGCGGTTCGCGCGGAGGCGCGGGCGGCGGGCGGCCGTCGGCGGGCCGCGGTCGGGCATCAGCCCCGCAGGCGGGCGATCAGCTCGGCGAGGGACGGGTTCGAGCCGTCGCGGTCGGACAGGATCGGGCGGCCGTCGGGGGTGCCGGCGACGGGCGCCGGCCAGGGCACGCCGACGGCCGGGTCGTCCCAGGCGAAGCCCAGCTCATCCGAGCCGTCGAATTCGTTGGTGACGAGGTACACCAGCTCGAGCGGCTCGAGGGCGAGGAACCCGTGGGCGACCCCCACCGGGATCTCGACGAATTCGTCCGCGGCGAGCTCGCGCGTCTCGACGACCGCCGGCCCGCTGCCGGCGACGGCCGGTCGAACGTCCACGAGGGTCACGAATGCCCGTCCGGCGGTCACGACCCACCGGTCGAGCTGGCGGCGGTGGTAGTGCAGCCCGCGAAGGACGCCCTGGGCCGAGGTCGACAGGTTCGCCTGGACGAACCGCGCGCGCTCGGCGCCCGCCAGCTCGGCCGGCAGGATGGGTCGCTCGCTCGCCCGCCAGAGTTCGCGGAACGAGCCGCGCGCGTCGCCGTGGCGGACGATCGCCCCGTAGCGGACGGCGGGCAGGGCGGAGGGCGGCCCCTCGAGCCCGCTCATCGGCCGACCCCGGCACCCGGCGCCCCGGACGCGACAGACGCCCCGGACGCGACGGACGCCGCGAGCCGGCGCAGCCACGGGGCCTGGTCGGCCAGCGCCTCCCGCCACGGCCGCATCGACTCCCCGGACGGCAGGAGGCTCGGCTCGAGGACCGCCCAGCGCGGCGGCGTGGAGGCGCGCGGCCAGGTAGCGGCGGACACCTCCTCGATCGGGACCTCGAGCCCGACCAGCCGGAGGACCTCCCGCGCCCAGTCCACCCGCGAGGCCGCGCCGCCGTTCACCAGGTGCCAGGTCCCGCCGACCGAGCCGGACCCGACGAGCTCGACGATCGCCTCGGCCAGGTCGGCCGCCGAGGTGGGCGACCCGAACTCGTCACCGACCACCCGCAGCGGCTCGCCGGCCGCCCGTGCCCGCTCGGCCGCCACGAGGATCTTGGCCGGGAAGTCGTTGCCGGGCGGTCCGTGGAGCCAGGCCGTCCGGACGATCGCGAGCGCTGGCTCGCCGGCGGCCGACCCGCCCCCGGAGACGGCCACGAACGCCTCCCGCGCGGCGAGCTCGCCGGCCAGCTTGCTCGCGCCGTACGGGTTCGGCGGCGCCGTCGGGTCGTCGGGGAGATAGCCGCGCCGGTCGGTGCGAAGGCCGTCGAACACCTCGTTCGTGGAGACGAGGACAAGGTCCGCGCCGCTCGTCGCGCAGGCCAGGGCCAGCTCGGCGGCGGCCAGCGCGTTCCGTCGATGGGCAAGCCCCGGATCGCGAGCGCAGCCGTCGACGTCCGTCCAGGCCGCGGCGTGGACGACGACCTCCGGCCGGTCGCGGGAGACCAGCCGGGCGGCGGCCGCCGGGTCGTCGAGGTCGTAGTCCGGCCGGCCCCAGGCGATCGGCCCGGCGATCCCCGTGAACGGCGCGTCGGCCAGCGCCGCGACGAGCGCCCGCCCCAGCCGGCCACCGGCGCCGGTAACGGCCACCCGCACCTCAGCCCGCCTCGGTCGAGCCGGCCAGCCGGGCGCCGTACTGGCGCTCGTAGTAGGCGTCCCAGTCGTCGGCCTTGACGGCCCGCCACCAGGCCTCGTTGGCCACGAACCAGTCGATGGTCGCGGCCAGCCCGGCCTCGAACGAGGTCCGCGGCCGCCAGCCGAGCGCGGCCAGCTTCGAGCCGTCCATGGCGTAGCGCCGGTCGTGGCCGGGCCGGTCCGCCACCGTCCGGACGAGCGACCACGGCTTCCCGAGCCGCTCGAGGATCCGGGCCACGACCTCCCGGTTCGTCAGCTCCGTGCCGCCCGGCGCGTTGTAGATCTGGCCCGGCGTCCCGAACCGGAGGACGTGCTCCACCGCCGCCGCGTGGTCGGCGACGTACAGCCAGTCGCGGACCTGGAGGCCGTCACCGTAGAGCGGCAACGGCCGGTCCTCGATGGCGTTCGTGACGAACAGCGGGATGAGCTTCTCCGGGTGGTGGTACGGCCCGTACGTGTTCGAGCCCCGGGTGATCACCGCGTCCAGCCCGTGGGTCACCACGTAGGAGCGGACGAGGAGCTCGCCGGCCGCCTTCGCCGCGGCGTACGGGGAGCGCGGCTCGAGCGGGTCGGCCTCCACCGACCGGCCCTCTTCGACCGAGCCGTAGACCTCGTCCGTGGAGACCTGGACGAAGCGGATCGGCCGGCCGGCGAACTCGCGCCGGCACGCCTCGAGGAGGACGTGGACGCCGATGACCCCCGTCCGCAGGAACGCCTCCGGGTCCAGGATCGAGCGGTCCACGTGCGATTCGGCGGCGAAGTTGACGACCGCGTCAGTCTCGGCCACGAGCGGATCGACCGCGGCCGGGTCGGCGATGTCCCCCCGGACGAACGTCAGCCGGGCGGCCTGCTCCGGGTCATCGAGGACCGGCCGGAGGTTCGCCTCATTGCCCGCGTAGGTCAGCTTGTCGAGGACGACGATCCGGGTCCCGTCGCGCCGGGCGAGGGCCTCGCGGACGAAGCACGAGCCGATGAACCCGGCGCCGCCGGTGACCAGGAGCCGGGCACCGGGCCGGGTCCACGGACCGGACGGCGGCGAGGCCTCCCGCCCCGCTGCGGCGTCGCTCATCGGTGGGGCCGCTGGGGCGGTGGGTCGAGACGGCCGTCCGAGTCGTCGGCCGCCGCCATCTCGGCCGCCCGGAGCAGCGACGGGACCGTTCCGGCGTCCGTCCAGTGACCCTCGTAGACGCGGGTGAACAGGCCGCCCTTGGGGATGTAGTGGTTGAGCACGTCGGTGATCTCGAACTCACCGCGGCCGGACGGCGCGAGGTGGTCGATGACGTCGAACGCGTCCGGACGCAGGAAGTAGACGCCGATCGGGATGAGGTCGCTCTTGGGGTGGGCGGGCTTCTCCTCGAAGCCGACGACCCGGCCCTCGGCGTCCAGCTCAGCCACGCCGAACCGCTCCGGGTCCGGCACCCGGTGCAGGAGCGTGCCCGCGCCCCACGGCCCGCCCTCGAACTCGGTCGCCACCGGGGCGAGCGCCGGCCCGCGCAGGATGTTGTCCCCGAGGACGCAGCAGAACGCCTCGTCGCCGACGAAGTCGCGGGCCAGCCCGATGGCGTGGGCGATCCCCAGCGCGCCGCGCTGGTAGCGGTAAGTCAGGTCCAGCCCGAAGTGGGCGCCGTCGGCCAGCAGCTCGACGACGTCGCCGACGCTCTTGCCGCCGACGATGACCATGACCTCGCGGATGCCCATCGAGGCGAGCGTCTCGATCGGGTAGTAGATCATCGGCCGGTCGTAGATCGGCAGGAGGTGCTTGTTGGTGACGATCGTCAGCGGAAACAGGCGCGAGGCGGTGCCGCCGGCGAGAACGATGCCCTTCATCGCGCGGTAGCGTACCAGCGCGGGCCGGCGGGACGGCGCCGACGGCGCGGGCGGCGACTACGGCTTGGGCGAACCACTCGGGACCGGCGTCTTGCGCGGGGCCGGCGTCGGGGTGACGCAGGGCTGCTCGCCCTCGGGCAGCGTGCCGCCGGAGGCGCACGGGATCGGCTGCTGGTCGACCGGCGGCAGGCCGCCCTCGTAGTCGGTGATCACCAGCACGTACTCGAGCCGGGCGAGGTCTGCGGCCGGCTGGATGAACGCCGCCTGGGTGACCGCGTTGGCGTCTCGCTCGACGTCGACGACGGTCCCGATGAGAAGCCCCTTGGGGAACGGCGAGCGGACCCCGCCACCGAGGTCGATCCCCGCGGTGACGACCTGGTCGCCGATCTGGATCCGCTCGGTCGAGTCGATGTTCTGCATGTCCAGGACGTCGGCGAGCGGGTCGCCGACGATCGCACCGGTCGCCTGGTCCGCCCCCAGCTGGCCGATGACCGTGGAGCTCGTGTCGTTGACCAGCAGGACCGTCGCGGAGTTGCCGTTCGCCCCGGTCACCCGCCCGATCAGCGCACCGCCCGCACCCACGACGACGTCGCCCTCCCGGACGCCCCGGTCCGTCCCGACGTCGAGGGTGACGACCCGCCGGAACGGCGAGCTCTCCCGGCCGATGACCGTGCCGGCGACCGTCTCGAAGTGGAGCGAGCCCTGGACCTCGAGGAGATCCGTCAGCAGTGCGTTCTGGCGCTCGATCTCCTTCGCCCGGGCGTTCTCGACCGCGAGGCCGGCGTTCTCGCGGGCGAGCTGCTCGTTCGTCCGGTGGAGCGTGTCGATGTCGACGACCGTCTGGACGAGGGACGCCGCGCCCCTGGCGACCGAGTCGAGCGCGGCCTGGATCGGCCGGAACGCGAACGCGACGCCCTTCTGGACCTCGACGATCGGGCCGGTCGACGAGACGGCCATGAGCAGGACGCTGATCGCGACGAGCACGCCGAAGACGATGCTTCGCCGACGGGCGATCCGGCTGCCGAAGACGGCGGTCATCGTGCGACCCGGCGGGTCAGCGCGGGGCGCGCGCGTAGGTGTCGCCGACGAGGACCCGCTGCATGATCGGGTTGGCGAGCTCCTCGAGGACCACGCCGGTCCCGCGCACGACGCAGGTCAGCGGATCGTCCGCGATGTGGACCGGCATCTGGGTCGCCTCGGCGATCCGCTGGTCCAGCCCCGCGAGCAGCGCCCCGCCGCCGGCCAGGACGATGCCCTGGTCCATGATGTCCGCGACGAGCTCCGGCGGGGTCTCCTCGATCGTGTCCTTGATCGTGTCGACGATCTCCTGGACGGACGGCTCGATCGCCTCGCGGATCTGGTCCGCACCGACCTCGACGCTGCGCGGCAGCCCGGTCAGGAGGTCCCGTCCGCGGAGCGAGACCCGCTGGGCGTCCCAGTCGCCGGGGTAGGCGGACGCGATCGCGATCTTGATGTCCTCCGCGGTCCGCTCGCCGAGGAACAGGTTGTACTCGCGCCGCGCGAACGCCACGATGTCCTGGTCCATCTCGTCGCCGCCGATCCGGATGCTCCGGCTGACGACGATCCCGCCGAGGCTGATCACGGCGACCTCGGTCGTCCCGCCGCCGATGTCGACGATGAGGCTGCCGGATGGCTCGGAGACCGGCAGGCCGGCGCCGATCGCGGCGGCCATCGGCTCCTCGATGAGCCGGGCCCAGCGCGCCCCGGCGTTGAGCGCCGCGTCGCGGACGGCCCGCTTCTCCACCTCCGTGACGCCGGACGGGACGCCCAGGAGCATCCGCGGCCGCGGGATCAGCCCGACCCGGTCGTGGACCTTGTTCACGAAGTACTTGATCATCTGCTCGGTGACGTCGAAGTCGCTGATGACGCCGTCGCGGAGGGGGCGGACCGCGATGATGCTGGCGGGAGTCCGGCCGACCATCCGCTTCGCCTCGGCCCCGATCGCGAGGACCTTCTTCGTCTTCGCCTCGATCGCGACGACGCTCGGCTCGCTCATCACGATGCCGCGGTTGCGGACCCAGACCAGGGTGTTCGCGGTGCCCAGGTCGATCCCGATGTCGCGGGAGAAGTAGCCGAGGATGCGGTCGAACATGAGGCGAGCGGGTCCTTCGTCGTGGCGCGGCGGTCCTGCGGCGTCGGGTGGCAGGCCGCGCCGAAATGGATCACGGGGAAGCCGGTGCAGTATACCCGGCCGTGTCCGAGGGTCCCGGATCAGAGCGGTCCCGGGTCAGTCGTCCGCCGCGTCGACGACGACCTCGATCCGCGACCACGCCTCTCGGAGGGCAGCCTCCACCTCCTCCGGGCGGCCGCCCCGGGCGAACATGAAGCCGAGATAGCGGTCGCCCTCGGGGAGCGGGACGACCCGCCCGCCGAGCGGGATCGTGATCGTGAGCCCCTCGATCCCGGGCACGGCGGACGCCTCCTCGCGGCCGCGGACCTCGCGCAGCGTCCCCGCTCGCGCGATCGGCAGCATCATCACGCCGGACGCCGCCCGTTCCCGTTCGAGCGAGGGGATCGGCATCCCGGCCGCGTGCCGGATGATCAGCTCCTCGAGCGGGACGCCGGCGCCGAAGCGAAGGGTCCGGGCGCACAGCCCGCCGATCGACCGGGCGGCGACCTCGAGGACCCATGCGCCGCGATCGTTGACCCGGACCTCGGCGTGGATGGGGCCCTCGGTCAGGCCGATCGCCCGCGTTGCGGCGACGGTCGTCCGCACGATCAGCGCCTGGGTCTCGGCCGCCAGGCGGGACGGCGTGATGTAGATCGTCTCCTCGAAGAACGGACCGTCGAGCGGATCGGGCTTGTCGAAGATGGCCAGGACCTCGAGCCGGCCGGCCCGCAGGAGGCCCTCGACCGCGACCTCGACGCCCGGGATGAAGTCCTCGACGATGATCCGCTGCGCCTCGCTGCCCGGCGGGCAGACGTCCGGCGCCCGGACGATCGCGGCCACCCGGGCGAACGCGGCCGCCAGCGCGTCCGGGTCGTCGGCGCGGATGACGCCACGGCTCCCGGACAGGTCGACCGGCTTGACGACGACGGGGAATGTCGCCGTCGGCACCTCCTCGGGATCGGCGTCGGCCGGCCAGGTCCGGAAGCGCGGAGCGTTGAGCCCGGCGCGGGCCAGGAGCTCACGGACGCGCGCCTTGTCTCGGCTGGCAGCCACCGCCTCGAACCGGTTGTGGGCCAGGCCCAGGGCGGCGGCGGCTGCCGCGGCGACGAGGGTCGAGCCGTCGTCGACCGGCACGACCGCATCGAGCGGGTGCTCCCGCGCGAAGTCGACGATGGCGCGACTCCCCTCGACGGCATCGTCCAGGCTGACCTGCAGTGAGTGGCCTCCGGAAGGGTCGCTGATGGGCGAGGGATGCTCCGTGCCCACGACGACCCCGACGTCGAGCGCCCGCGCGGCCTCCACGAAGTCCCTCGTCCGGTAGGTGCGCGACGGGATGAGCAGCAGGATCCGGGTCATCGCCGGATTCTGCGCCACTCGAGGCCGATCGGTCGATCGCGTGCCGGAGGCGCCCGGTCCCGGGTCGCCAGTGGCGGGCGGGTTCGTGGTCGCGAGTGCCAGGAGCCCGCGTCTCATCGCCCACCGCGATGCTATCGGCGCGGGTCCGCCCGGTTTCCACGTCTCATCGCCCACCGCGATGGTATCGGCGCTGGCGGGCCCTCTGGCCGGGGCAGGCGTGCTCCGCAGAGCGTGGAATCCTTGCCTGATGACCCGGAACCCACGTGGAAGCCGCGATCGCATCGCCGACCGCGATATCACGGGGAAGGCGGGCGGCCACACGCGGGTGGCCACTCCCAGCGGACGCTGGGCTGATCTGCACGCTCGGCCCGCGGCCCGAATGGGGTTCTGGGCGGGTGGCCACGCTCGCACAATGCATCTGCGACCACTGGCAGTGGACGACGTGCCGCCGCGGGCGGACGGGGCCGGGGGCGGAGGGGCGCGGGGACGAACTGGGGCGGGGGACGGGATGCTTCCCGACGCGCTGGGTCGACCGGCGGAGTGAGGGTGCCCGGAGCGGAACCGGCGTAGGATGCCGGCGATGGACGCTCCCCTGCTCACGATCACGCCCGAGGCCCAGGCCAAGGTCGCGGCCGCGGCCCGGAGCGCCGGCCAACCCGATGCCCGGCTGCGCGTCGCGATCGCCGGGCGGCGCGGGTCGGGCTTCGCCTACGACCTCTCGCTCGTCCCGCCGGATCGGGTCGACCCGGCGGACCTCGTCGTCGAGACGCCTCATGGCGTGGTCCTCGTCGCCGCCCGCGACCGGGACCACCTGCGCGGCGCGACGATCGGCCTCGACACCGCCGCATTCGGCGGGGCGATCGCGATCGACAACCCGAACTCGGGCTGGACCGACCCACTGGCGCAGCGGATCCAGGAGATCCTCGACACCGCGGTCAATCCGGGCATCGCCGCCCACGGCGGCTTCATCGACCTGCTCGAGGTCCGCGACGCGACCGCCTACATCTCGATGGGCGGCGGCTGCGTCGGCTGCGCCCAGGTGGACGTCACCCTCCGCCAGGGTGTCGAGGTCGCGATCCGGCGGGCCGTCCCCGAGATCGTCGCGATCGTCGACACCACCGACCACGCCTCCGGCACGAACCCCTACTACCAGCCCGCCAAGAAGTAGCCGCGCCTCCTCCGCCTCCGCCGGCCGCTCCGGCCCCTCCGCCCCCTCCAGCCCCTGATCAGCACTACTCATCGAATCCGTCACAGGCGAACGTGACCAGATGGCCGAAAGCGTCCATCTGGCCGACCGGTCGTGCACGTTCATGCTCGAATTGATGAGTGGTGGTTATCGGCGCCCGCCGACGAGTCGGCGCGGACCCAGAGCCCACCGGGCTCACGCCGCGGGAGGCGCCGGCCGGCGTGACCCGGGCCGGACAATTGGGGTGTCGGTTCTAACGCTGTCGATCGAGCAGACCGAGCTGGGCGGTCCCCCTGTTGAACCTCGGCGCATCGGAGTGCACGCCGGCGCGGGACGGGCCGCTGGCGAACCGGGCGAACCGGGCGAGCCGGACGCGCGAGCCCGAGACGCCCGAGTCGGAATCGGGACAACCAGCAGACGGATTCAGGTGGTGCAGCCGGGCCGCCGCCGCTTGCTGTGGATCGTGAAGCGGCTCAGGGCTGCGATCGGGGCCCCTGGCCGGCATCGCCGGGCGTGCTCGGTCCATCGAGCGGCGCGCCTGGTGGTCGGCGGCCCGGCCGCCCGTGCAGATCCTCGCTGTAGTGCACGTATCGTCCCCCGCCGCGCCGTTTCGCGTCGTACATCGCAGTGTCGGCGGCGGCGACCATTTCATCGGCGGTCCCGAGTCCCTCCGGGCCCACAGCGACGCCGATGCTGGCCGTCGCGATCCGCCGTTCAGTCCCGATCTCGTACGGTGCTCGGAGCGCCTTGCTGAGACGCTCAGCAACGACCAGTGCCGCCTCCTTCGTGGCCACATCATCGAGGAGCACGACGAACTCATCTCCACCCACGCGAGCGACGGTGTCGCCCGCCCGAAGCGCGGCATGAAGGCGCGACGCCATGTCGACGAGAAGTCGATCACCGGCGGCATGGCCCAGGGTGTCGTTGACAACCTTGAAGTCGTCGACATCCAGGAACAGGACGGCGAAGCTGGTCTGACGCCGGTCCGCGAGCGCCAGACGGTGGGACAGGTGGTCCCAGAAGAGGGCGCGGTTCGGCAGGCCGGTCAGCTCGTCGTGAAGCGCTCGGCGGCCGAGCTCCCGCGTTGCGATCGTGAGCTCCGCCGTGCGGTCAGCGACCCGGCGCTCGATCTCGCTGAATGAAGCTTTGAGCTCCTCGCCGAGGACGTTCACGCCGGCCGCGACGGCATCGACGATGTCCCCGTCGGGGCCGATCGGGGCGCGGGCGTCGAACCGGAGGGCGGCGAACTCCAGGATGGTGCCCGCGACGTCTTCCAGGCGTCTCTCGAAAACCCGAACCGGGCCGTCGACTCGGTCCGGCGGTGGCCCGGGAAGAGGCGGCACCGGCGCGCCTCGGACGCGCGAGGGTGCCTCGTCCGCTGGCCCAGGCGTCGTTGTCAGCCGACGAACTCCTGGAGCCAGGCGAGTGCGGACGCCTCGTCGTCGAACAGCCGTGTCGGCGCCATCGGCTTGCTCACGCTGAGGAAGACGTTCCCCATCATCCGGCTGAGTGGGGTACCGACGATCAGGGCGACGGCCGACACCAGGTCACCCCGGCGTGTCAACTCGGTGCGCGCGGGCCGTTCCATCGGGCCGATGTCGTGCGTGTCCACCAGCAGGGGGCTGCGTCGCCCGCCGGTGAGCTGGGTCATCGCCTCGGTCGCCGCAATGGCGTCCTCGAGCCATCGCAACTCGCGGGGCCCAGGCCAGCTGAACGATGCCGTCCGGCCGCAGCCACATCCGGAACTTCGGGTGGGTGATGACGCCGGAGTCGTGGTCCATCGGGTCCTCGGTCGTTGCGCGGACGGTTCGCTCTCCCCAAGGTGCCGATCATCCAGGCGCGCCTATCGTGGACCATCCTCCGCGCGTCGGCAACCCAGTATCGTCGCCGTGAATCGGGACGCCCTTGGCCCGCGTCAGCGGCCGATCGACGGATCGGTGACGTGGCCCAGGAAGAGGACCGCGCCGGTCGCATCGTCGCGCAGCGCGAAGAGGAACGGTCGATCGACGCGGATGGTCACCGGCTTCGACGTGTCCCCGGGACCGCCGACCATCATCACGACCGCGGTCGCCGCGGCGGCCTCGGTCCCCTTCTCGTCGACGTCGATGTTGGCCTGGTGGATGACCTTCTTGATGTACAGCCGGTCCTCTGTGGTGATGCCGGAGAAGTCGGCCCTGTTCGCGTCGACCGCCAACCGCATCCCCATCGCGGCGAGGATCGGGACGAGGTCGGTCCGCGTCTGGATCCCGAACCGGGGCATCGTGAGGACGACCTTGTGGGACTCCAGGGCGCCGATGATCTTCGCCAGGCGGGCGGCGGTCAGGTCGCGTTCGAAGGTGGCCAGGTCGTCAGGGACGATGATCGTCATCGACAGCCGGGCCGTGGGATCTCGGTCGGAGCCGAGGTACGGGAGTTCGATCGCCCGCCAGCCCTTCCCGGTGGCGACCCCGAAGTTGGGCCCGAGGCCGCTACTGGACAGCGACATCATCGGGACCCTGACCTTGGTGCCGTTGGCCCGGGTGAAGGTGCCGGTCTTCGTGTCGGCCCGGCGGAAGGCGTCCTGCCACGGCGCCTTGAGGTAGACGGCGTTGACCAGGACCATGCGAGCGGTAGCGTCGAGGTCCCCGCCGCGAAGGAGCTCGGGGATGCGCCGCTTCGTCTGCTCGGCGACCCACGCGTTGATCGTCTGGCGGGCGGCTTCGGAGTCCTGCCGGAAGTCGACCAGCCGAAGGCCGGCGCCGAAGCTCGAGGCGAGGGCATCGAGGAAGGCCGTCCCGAACGCGTACGACCGCTGCCCGAACACGGCGTTCGTCAGTTCGAGGCTCACCGGCAGCATCTTGCCGTGCGCGTCGGCAAACGTGCCGCTCCGTTCGGCCAGCACCCTGTCCAGCGCGTTCAGGCCCGCGGCCAGGTCCGTCGGACTGCTGGATCCGAGGACGGCGTCCATCTCGGCCGCGGTCTCGCCGACGGCGCCGAGGCGGGCCATCGCGAGCGCAAAGGCGATGCTGGACGGCGAGATGACGGCATTGCCGTCAGCCGTGCCGATCCGCCGCAGCACCTCGATCCCCATCTCGTTGATGCCGCTCACGACCTGGGTGGCCGCGGACGGGTCGGCGGCGGCGCGTGGCATCGCCGACATCGCGAGGTCGGCGGTGACGATCGGCGTCGGCTCCGGGGCGGACGTCGGGGTCGCGCTCGGCGACGGAGTCGCAGTCGGACCGGCGGTCGGGATCGCCGTCGGGGTCATGATGGGTGCGTTCGTGGGCACGACCGCGCCGCCGCACGCGCCGACGAGCACGGCCACCAGGATGAAGCTCGTGGAGCGCACGGCGCGTCGGCGAAGAAGTGATCCGGGGCGCGATCGCGAGGTGGTCCCCGGTCGAGACGAGCCGCTCATGGCGGACCCTCCAACGCTGCGGGCCGGCGTCGCGGCCGGTTGGCTGCCGACATGGCGATGGAGGCGCGGATGCGACGCTCCCGTCTCCCGCGTGGATACGACGATCGGCGCGCGACGGCCGTGGCGCAAGAGCCGCACGGCCCACGATCCGGCCGTCCGGCCCGGACCCGGATCCCCGCGGCCCTACCCGGGCCCGGACGCCCACGGCCCGGTCACCACGCCGGCCGCTCCTCAGGACGCCCGCGGGCCGGCCCGGTCGAAGGCCACGCCCCGGTCCCGGAGCGACACGTACGCGTCGTGGCCGATGACCAGGTGGTCGAGCAGGTCGATGTCGAGGAGCCGGCCGGCGGCCAGCGCCTCGGCGGTCAGGTGGAGGTCGTCCGGGCTCGGGGTCGGGTCGCCGGATGGATGGTTATGCACCAGGATGATCCCGCTCGCGTTGAGCCGGACGGCCTCGCGGAAGAGCTCCCCGACCCGCACCAGGCTCGACGACACGTTGCCCTGGTAGACCGTCGCGACGCGGAGGACGACGTTCTTCGTGTTGAGCATCACGACCCGCAGCTCCTCCCGTTCGAGGCGGCCCATCTGGAGGATGAGCCGGTCGGCGACGTCGCGCGGTGAGCGGATCGTCCAGCGGCCGGCCGGCCAGTCGGCCAGGAGCCGGCGGCCGAGCTCGAACGCCGCGGCGAGCTGGGCCGCCTTCGCCGCGCCGACGCCCGGAATCCGCTCGAGCTCGAGGTCGGTGGCCCGGGCGAGACCGGTCAACCCGTCGTGGCGGGCCAGCGCCTCCTCGGCCAGATCGACGGCGCTCGCGCCGCGCGAGCCGGAGCCCCAGATCAGCGCGATGAGCTCCGAGCTGTTCAGGCCACCCGGGCCGCGGAGGGCGAGCCGTTCGCGGGGCCGCTCGGCCGCCGGGAGCTCGCGGATCGCCCTGGCCGGCAGGGCTCGGGAAGCCGGTGCGATCGAAGCGGAGACTGCGGCGGGGCTCGCCGCGAGGATCGGTTCCACCATCGGGGCACCCTGGATGCGAGCGGGAGAAGGATGTTCCCGGACCCGAACGACGGAAGCCCGCCAATTCCCCCCGTCGTGCGGATCCGGGAACACTGCGCAGCCTACGCCGGCACGCTCACCGGGCACTCACCCGCGGCTTCACTGCCACTTTGTGGATGAATTGCCGGCTCCAGCCGCCGACCCAGGACCCGGAGCCTACGCGGCAGCCCCGGCGGCGATGAGGACGAGCGCCGCGTTGAAGGTCGCGTGGAGGGCGATCGCGGCGGGCAGGGACCCGCGCCGGAGGAAGATCCAGCCGAGGGCCAGCCCGACCGGGATCCGGCTGAGGAACGCGACGAGCGCGGCCTGCGCCGCATGCCCGAAATCCGCACCGCCGATGGTGAGCACGTGGGCGAGCGCGAAGAAGAGCCCGCCGCGGACGATGGCCGCCGTCGGGCCGATCCCTCGGGCCCAGGCGGTCGTCGCGAACCCGCGGTAGAAGATCTCCTCGCCGATCGGCGCGACGACCGCGGCCGCGATCAGGATGAGGACGATCCCGGCCGCATCGTGCGGGACCGCGATCGCGCCCTCCGGCGCCACGCCGATGAGCAGGACGAGCACGCTCGACACGACCAGGGTCGCAAGCAGGACCGGCAGTGCGGCGACGGCCCCCAGGACGACATCCCCGGCGATCCGGGCCGCGGGCATTCCGGCCAGCCCTGCCCCGATCTCCGCCCAGCGCAGCGCGCCCGTCCCGACGGCGGTCAGCCCGACGAGGACGAGCCAGATCGCCCCCGTCGCGGCGACGGACAGGAGGGTGGTGACCGGGCTGCTCGCGTCGAATCGGAGGAGCACCAGCGGGAGCGTGGCGAGGATCGACAGGGGGATGCTTGCCGTGAAGACGAGGAACGGCGACGGCCCGCGATAGGTGAGGTCGGCCCGCTCCCGACGCTCGATCGCCTGCGCGCCGGCGGCCGCGATTAGCCCGATGCCGAGGACCAGCGAGCCACCGAGGGTTAGGACCAGCCCACCGATGCCGCCGGCGGCCGAGACGATCGCAGCGAGGAGGGTTGCGCCGCCCAGGGCGGTCGCCAGCCAGCCCACGAGGTAGAGGCCGGGCGCGCTGCGGCCCTCGAGGGAGAACGTGCCGGCGAGCGGCCGCTCGGGCTCGGCGGAGGCCTCTGGCTCGGCGTCGGGTGTCGGCTCAGCGGCGGGCACGGGCTCGGCGGACGCCTCGGGCTCGGCGATCGGCCCCGGATGCGGGGTGGCGTCGCCCACCGGAGTCGGCTCGGTCAACGCTCCGGCAGCGGGTCTGGCGTCGGCCGCGAGGCGGCTCGGATGCCACCCTTGCGCACCGGCGCGGTCGGGGCAACGGGCGTCGAAGCGGGTGTCGCGCTCGTCGCAGCCACGGCGGCCGGAGCCGTCTCGCGCCGCTCGAAGTCCCTGCCGCACCAGGCGCACAGCGACCAGTCCAGCCCCACGAGCCGGGTGCAGTTCGGGCAGACCCGGTGGAGGCGGGTTCGGCACGCCGGGCAGATGAGCCACTCCTCGTTTACCCGGCGGCTGCAGCCCGGACAGTGCGGGACCGCCTCCACCTCGTTGAGGAGGGCCTCCTCGGCGAGCGATCGCTCGTTCACCTCGCCGATCTGCTCGTGCGGCCGGATGATCCGGTAGACGATGACGGCCATGGGGAAGAAGGCCGGCGTGAAGAGGATGATCAGGCTCGCCGCGAGGTACGGGGCGATGGGGTTGTCCGTCCGGCCCTGGAGGTCGCGGAACGCCCAGTAGGCGGCGGCCAGCCAGAGCACCACGAAGTAGGCGGCAATCGCCTGGAGCGCGAGATGGACGATCGGGTTCCCGAAGAACCCGCCGATCGTCGAGCCGATCTGCTGGATGATCTGGTCCATCCGCCTGGCGCGTGCCTCCCGGGGAGATGACGCACTCCATCCACTCGACAGGGTCGCTGCCGAGGCGTCCGGCGCAGTGTATCGCAGGGCCGAAGGCGGGGCCTAGACGCTCGGCGGACCCGATTCGTTGCGGCCGGGTCGCACCCTGAGCAGCCCGCCGATCAGGAGCACCAGCGCGGCGACGAGGAGCACGGTCACGCCGGTCCCGCCGCCGAACGGTCGGGCATGGTAGGCGAAGGCGAGCCCGAGCAGCACCCCGCCGACGACGAGCGGGAGGACTCCCGTCCGGATCCAGTCCGGGAGGCGGTTCGGGAAGACGTTCAGGACGAGCACGACGGCGGCTGCGAGGACGAGCAGGAGGTGGCCGGGGTTGGCCAGGCCCCAGTTGGCGAAGTAGCCGATGCCCGAGGCACCGATCACCCCATCGGTGGCCCACGGCAGGAGGAAGCTCGCGATCGCGAGGGCCGAGCCGGCGATCGCCAGCCAGTCCGGCACCTCGTGCGGGATGGCCACGGCGAAACCGCCGAGAGCCGACGGGAGACCCGATGCGACAGGCGGCGGCGCGGCTGGTACCCCGGGGACGCCTGCGCTCGACGCCGGCCGGGACGGCGACGCGATCGGGGCGGCAAACGTCGCCGACGGAGCGAGGTAGGCACCGGGGATCGCCGGCCCGGGCGGCCGCTCGGTGGCCGGGGCGGGCTGAGCGGCGGGTGAGGCGATGGGCAGGGCTGCGGCACCTGACGGCGCCTCCGGCTCGGGGCCGGTCCACTCGTGAAGGATCGACGGCGCGACCTGGGTCTCCCGCGACTCGGCGGCGGCTGCGGCGGACGGCGGCCGCTGCGGCGGCGCGACCGGTTCGGGCACGAGCTCGAGCTCGGCTTCAAGCTCCGGCTCCGGTTCGGGCGCGGCCCTGGCTTCCGGTGCGGACGCGGGCTCGGCTTCGGACTCCGACTCGGCTCTGGCCGCAGGCTCGGGCTCGGGCTCGGCTTCGGACTCCGACTCGGCTCTGGCCGCAGGCTCGGCTTCGGGCTCGGCTTCGGGCTCGGCTTCGGGCTCGGCTTCGGCGCTGGCCGCCGGCTCGGGCTCGGGCTCGGCTTCGGACTCCGACTCGGCTCTGGCCGCAGGCTCGGCTTCGGGCTCGGCTTCGGACTCCGACTCGGCTCTGGCCGCAGGCTCGGCTTCGGGCTCGGCTTCGGGCTCGGCTTCGGCGCTGGCCGCCGGCTCGGGCTCGGCGCCGCCGATCGGGCGGTCCTCGTCGAACGCCTCGGCCGCGCGGTCGGGAGCGGTCCGCGCGATCATACGGCGGTCCGCGCCGGTCACCGACGCGAGCAGTGCCCCGCAGGACGTGCAGGACAACCGGCCGGATGGGACCGCGCTGCCGCACTCCGGGCAGACCACCGGGTTCGCCGTCATCGCTCCCCTCCCTCGCCCCCGGGCCGGACGATGTCCGGCATCGATGGGCTACAGAGTGCCACCATCCACCGTCCCGGCACCAGCCCCCCGATGGTCCCGGACGAGAGCGACGCTCCAGGCGATGCTCCGCCACGCGGCGGCGATCCCCGCGAGCACGAGTCCGCCGAGCCACACCGCGCCGAAGACGCCCACCGCGAGCAGCGCCGGCGCGAGCTCCGCGCTCCCGAGGAGCGACGTCCGGACGGCCTCCCAGGCGATCGTCGCGGCGGCGACCAGCGGCGCGACGATGACGATGCTCCCGCCGAGCGTCGCCACGAAGATGCCGAGCGGACCGAGCGGCCGTCGAACGATCGAGCGGAGCGCGCCTCGGAGCGCCGGCCCGGCGGAGCGGCCCTCGATGATCGCCAGTCTGACCGCGACGGCGCCGACGAGCTCGCCGGCGAGCCACGCGACGAGGACGGCGAGGCCGACCTCCGGCGCACCGGCAAGGACGCGCAGGACGAACGGACGGGCGAGATCGCCCGGGAGGATGAGCTCCCGGTAGCCGACGTCGACGAGGCGGGCCGCGCCCCACGCCAGGGTGAGGCCGAGCGGGATGAGGGTGACGAGGCGGACGACGAAGAGCCGCCGGACCAGCCCGCGACCCCCGCGGCCCCCGCGATCCGGATCGGCGCCGGGCGAGCCGGCCGCCTCGTCCGGACGGAGCGCCTCGCGGACGAGTGCGACGTCCACCGCCGCGCCGACGAGCGTTCCCGCGACGAGCCAGGCCGCCAGGATCGCGACGGCAACCGCGGCCAGTGCCACGAACCGCTGCGAGAGGCCGGCCGCGGTGATCGCGGTCGGGCCCACGAACGTGGTCACGCCGACGACGCTGGGCAGGGTGAGGATCGGCAGGACGAAGAGGGCGATTCCGCCCCGGGCCAGGAAGCCGGCCAGCCCGAGCGCCCACAGCCGCGGCCGGGTCAGCGCGATGAGCGCCGCCGTGCCGAGGAGGCCGCCCGTCACGGGCGCGGGATCACGGGGCCGGGCTGGGACTCGCCACAACGAGCACGTCGAGCTGGCGGAGTGCCTCCTGGACCTTCGCCATCTCCGTCCCGTACGTCGCGAAGTCGCCGTTCCGGAGGGCCGCCTGGGCCTTCTCGAAGTGCTCGTTCGCGTAGGCGACGAGCGCGGCGACGTCGCCCGCCGGCGCCGTCGGGCCGGGGCCGGTCGTAGGCGCCGGCGTCGGGCTTCCGCTCGGCGTCGGAGTCGGGCCGGGCGACGGGGTCGGGGTCGGGCCGGTACCGGCGAGGAGCAGGTCGAGCGCCTCGGCCAGCGTCCTGCCCCAGACGATCCGCGAGGACGTCGCGACGATGATCCGCTGGAACTCGGGGAACTTGCTGTTCGCCGACTGGAGGTAGACCGGCTGGAGGTAGATCAGGGCGTCCTGGATCGGGACGACGATGAGGTTGCCCCGGATGACCTGGCTGCCGGACTGGTCCCACAGCGTGGTCTGGGCGCTGATCACCGGGTCCGCGTCGATCTTCGCCTCGATCTGGGTCGGGCCCAGGACGGACGTGTCCTGGGGGAAGCGGTAGACCCTGACGGCGCCGTAGTTCGGCGCGTCCATCCGGGCGGCGACCCACGAGATCATGTTCGGGCGGCTGCTCGGGACCATCGGCTGGAGGAGGAGGAACTCCGGCTCAGGCTCGCCGGGCATCCGCATGACGACGTAGTAGGCCTCGCTCGGGAGGCTCTGCGTGCCGCCCGGAGCGGCCGGCACGGTCCACAGGTCCTCGTTGTTGTAGAAGGCCGCGGGCTCGCTGACGTGGTAGCGGGCGTAGGTCCGGACCTGGACGTTAAACAGCTCCTCCGGGACGCGCAGGTGGGCCCGCAGGTCCGCCGGCAGGGCCTCGAGCGGGGTGAACAGGGTCGGGAAGACCCGCTCGTAGGTCCGCACGATCGGGTCGGTCGGGTCGGAGATGTAGAACGTCATGTCGCCGGTGTAGGCGTCCATCACGATCTTGACGCTGTTGCGGATGTAGTTGAACGGCGCCCCGGCCAGGCCGCTGGTGCCGGGCAAGGTCGCCGGGTCGAACCACTGGGCGTTCGGGAACCGGTCGCTCGTGGTGTAGGCATCCTGGATGTAGACCAGCCGGCCGTCCGCCGTGACGACGAGATACGGGTCCTTGTCGAACCTCAGGAACGGGGCGATGAGCCCCAGCCGATCCCCGAGCGTTCGGTGGAAGAGGATCTGGCTGTCCGCCGTGACCTGGTCGCTGATGAGCAGGTTGAGGTCGCGGAAGCGGAGCGCGAACAGGAGTCGGGAGAGGGTCGTGTCAAGCCGGATCCCGGTGGTGCCCGTCCAGCGGGTGGTCTGGTCGCTCGTCCCGGCCGGGTAGTCGAACTCGCTCTGCCTGGTGCCGGTGATGATCCAGTCGCTCTTCCGCTCCCCGAAGTAGATCCGTGGCTCGGTGATCTCCCTGGCGCCGCCCGACGAGACCGGCGGCATGTCGCGGATGACGAGTCTGGGCTGGCCGCCCTCGGTCGCCTCGTTGACCGGGACCATGGCCAGGCCGAACCCGTGGGTGAACGTGATCCGCTGGTTGACCCACGTCGCGCCCGGGGGCGAGACGAGCTCACGCGCCGAGAGCATCACCTGGCGGGTGGTGCCGTCGAGCATGTAGCGATCCGTGTCGACGTCGGTGAAGTTGTAGTACTGGCGGACTGTCTGGATCTGGTCGAGCGTGTCGCGGAGAGGGCGATAGTCCCACAGGCGCGCATTCTGGAAGGTCACGGCCTCCTTCTCGACCGCCGACGTGGTGAGCGGCGCCTCGCCGGAGTACTGGCGATTTTCCCAGGTGTCCGGACCGACCCGGAACGCGGCCCGGGTCATGGTGATGTTGGCGGCGATGTACGCTTTCTCCTTGCCGAGCTGGTCCGGCTCGACCTGGATGCGCTGGACGAGCCCGGGGTAGACCGAACCCAGGACGACCGAGGCGCTCAGCCAGACGACGACGACCGCCCCGAGCGGCCACATCATCCTGGTGAACGCGCCGATGACAAGGAACGCCCCGGCGAACGCCGAGATCGCCGTCAGGACGTCGAAGGCGAGGAAGCGGGCGTTCTGGTCGGTGAAGCTGACCCCGACGAAGCTAAAGAGCGGGCTGATGGCGCCCTGGGTGCTGTAGACCAGCTCGAGCTTGTCGAGCTGGTAGCCGGCGGCGATCGAGAGCAGGTACAGCGCGCCGAGGACGGCCAGGTGGACCCGCATCTGGGTGGTGAACGCGAGGCCCCCGCGCAGGCCGGCGAGCAGGTACCGGCCCAGGCCCAGGACGAGCGCGGCGATGAGCAGGCCGTTGAGGGTCGACTGGACGGTCCGCAGGAGCGGCAGCTCGAAGAGGTAGTAGGTGACGTCCCGGCCGAAGATCGGGTCGACGACCGGCGCCGCGCCGGCCAGGCCGGAGGGGACCTGGTTGCGCCACAGCAGGAACGTCTCCCAGTGGCTCGCCGCCGCGGTCGCGGTCCCGAAGGCGATCAGGATGGCCAGGGCGATCAGGCCCCATCGGGCGAGCGGGACGAGGTCCGGGAGATCGTCCGCGTCGAAGCTGATCGTTGCCGGCCCGCCCGGACCGCCGGGCCGCCGGGCGCGCGGATCGCCGCCGCCGGAGCGCGGCCCGCCGCCCCACTGGACATTCCGGTCATCCACGCCGAAGGCCTCGCCGAGTCGGGCGGCGAACCCGCCGACGGCGCTGGCGCGCTCCGGGTCCGGGGGCGGCGCGAAGCGGCCGGCGAGCCACAGGTTCACCGCGAGGACCAGGAGCGCCCCGACGAAGACCGCGGCGAAGAGGATCCCCTGCGTGCCGATCCGGGTCCAGAACACGGAATCGAAGCCGACGCTGCGGAACCAGATCGCGTCCGTCCACAGGTCGAGGGCGACCCCGGCGAGGGTGACGATCGCGAACAGCACCGCGATGATCCCGATGATCCCGAAGCCCCGCAGGCGGTCCCTCAGGCCCGGAGCGCCATCGGCCGGGCCGCCGGCGCCCGGCCGACGCGGGGGGCGCGGGCCGCGCGGGCCGCCGCGACCGGGGCCCATCGGGCGCGGGGCCGGCTCGACGTCCTCGGGCTCGGCATCCGCGTCGTGCGTGCCGTCCGTGTCGTCGGCGGTGTCGGCTTCGTCCTGGCCCGCGTCCTGGCGGGCGCTGTCGTCGTCGGTCGTGGCGGTCTCCGATTCGTCGTCGGGGGTCGCAGCCCCATGGGCCCGAGGGCGGGCAGTCCGGTCCGGGTCGTCGCCGGACGCAGCGGCCTCCTGGCGACGGCGCAGCTCCTCCATGAAGTCGTCGAAGAGGTCACGCACGGTACGCCGAGTCTACCTCCTGCGGAGTGTGCCGACCGTCAGGGCGCCACTCATGGCCGGGAAAGCCCCTCGATCGCGCGGCGGAAACCGGCGAGCACGCTGTCGGCGAGCTCGTTGGGGCGCATCGTCGCGGCTCGCATCGGCTCCCAGCGGAAGGCCGCCCGGATGGCCAGCGGGGACAGCCACGGGCGCAGCGGATCGTCCGGCTGGGCGACCTGGACGAGGCGGATCGCGAGGCGGCCATCCTCCTCGACGATGAATCCCGAGAGCGAGCCGGCGAGCGCCGGACCGAGGCGCGCGAGCGGCGGCTCGGGCGGCGGGCCGGCCGTCGGGGCGACGTCACGGAAGCTGATCACGCCGTCGTCATCGGCGACCCACAGGATCGCCAGCCACCAGCCGTCGTCGAGCGTGGTCGGGCGGCTCATCCCGGCCCGGAACCGGCGGTCGCCGACGCGCACCTCGTGCTCGCGCAGGAACGACGGGCCGGGCGGGCTCAGGCGGGCGGGCATGGCTCGAGAATAGCCGGTGTGCCGGACACGAAGCCCCGATGGCTCACGCGGGGGGGTCGTCCAGGTGCGGGGGGTCGTCGCGGTGTGCTGGTCGAGTGCGAGGGGCGCTGGGTCGTCGCGGTGTGCTGGGTCGTCGCGGTGTGCTGGTCGAGTGCGAGGGGCGCTGGTCCGGGGCGCTGGTCGGGTGCGCTGGTCGGGTGCGCCGGTCCGACGTGTTCGCTGGTTTCCGGTATCGGCGAACAGACTGCCGCGCTCCGGCCCGACGTGATGTCCAGACGCGCATCGGATCGGGCACGCTCGGCGAGCGGACCGTCCGACGAGGAGCGCCGGAGCGCGGTCGAGGCCCCAGCGGTGCCCCGAAACCCACCGTCGAGACCCGAGCCGCGCCCCACGACCCCACCTGCGCCAGATCGAGTTCGCCGATACCGAAGACTCGTCGACGTCAGGCCGAGCGGACTGCGCCGTCCGACGACGGATCACGGATCGGCGTTCGACGGGTCGGCGGCGTCGGGCGCAAGCGGATCGGCGTTCGTCAGGCGGACGGCGCGTCCGACGGGTCGGCGGCGTCGGGCGCAAGCGGATCGTGCGCGGTCGTCGCGTCGGGCTCGACCGCAGCGCCGGCGGCATCGAGACGGCCGCCCGTCTCGAGCGCCTCCTCGGCGGCCATCGCGCCGGCCTCCGCGGTGAGGTCGGCGATCCTGGCGTCCATCTCGAGGCGGAGCATCTCGCGCCGCACCTCGAGCGGTGGCGGCGCAAGGGAGCCCGGCGCGGCGCTCGGCTCGGGCGCCCGGTCGTCGACGTCACCGCTGATCCACGACATCAGCCGGCTCTTCTTCTGCGGCTCGGAACGGCGCAGGGCGATCTTCTCGATGTCGACGGCGGTGACGCCCGGGACCTGCGGCTCACCGTCCGAGGTGAGGCTCGCGTCGCACGAGGGGCATGTCGCGGCCCCCGGGTCGGGCAGCTCGGCCGAGCACCACGGACAGCGCTGCGGGACGGGCATGGGTGAGGACCCCCCATTGGTCGGTTCAGCCATGGCCCGAACTCTACCTCGTCTCCGGGCCAGTGGGACCACCCGAACGTCCTGTTGCCGATACGGGAGCATCGGTGGCCGAGCCGCCGCGATGGGGCGCGGCGCGGAGAGGCCCTACTCCCACTCGATGGTGGCGGGGGGCTTGGAGCTGATGTCGTAGACGACCCGGTTGACGCCCGGGACCTCGTTGACGATCCGCGAGCTGATCTTGCCGAGGACGTCGTAGGGCAGCTTCGCCCAGTCCGCGGTCATCCCGTCGTCCGAGGTGACCGCCCGGATGGCGACCACGTTGGCGTAGGTCCGCCCGTCGCCCATGACCCCCACCGAGCGGACCGGCGTGAGGATCGCGAACGCCTGCCAGACGGAGCGGTACAGCCCGGCCGCCTTGATCTCGTCGATGACGATCCAGTCCGCGTCGCGCAGGGTGTCGAGCCGCTCGGCGGTCACCTCGCCGATGATCCGGATGGCCAGGCCGGGCCCCGGGAACGGCTGGCGCTGGACCATCGCATCGGGCAGGCCCAGCTCCGCCCCCACGACCCGGACCTCGTCCTTGAACAGGTAGCGGAGCGGCTCGATGAGCTTGAACCGGAGGTCCGCCGGCAGCCCGCCCACGTTGTGGTGGGTCTTGATCTTCTGGGCGGCCTTCGTGTCGGACGTGGCGCTCTCGATGACGTCCGGATAGAGCGTGCCCTGGGTCAGGAAGTCGATCCGGCCGAGCTTCGCCGCCTCCTCCTCGAAGACCCGGATGAACTCGTCGCCGATGATCTTGCGCTTCTGCTCCGGGTCGACGACCCCGGCCAGCCGGGCGATGAACCGCTCCCGGGCGTCGACCATCACGAGGCGCATCCCGAGGCTCTTCTCGAAGGTCGCCCGGAGGAGCTCCGACTCCCTCTTGCGCATCAGCCCGTGGTCCACGTAGATGCAGGTCAGCCGGTCGCCGACCGCCCGATGGACGAGGGCCGCCGCGACCGCCGAGTCGACGCCGCCGCTCAGCGCGCAGATGACCAGCCCGTCCGAGCCGACCTCCCGGGCGTGGGCGTCCACCCGCGAGCGGATCTCCGAGACGGTCGAGTCGATGAAGTTGGCCGGGGTCCAGGTCTGCCGGGCGCCGGCGATCCCGACGACGAAGTTGCGCAGGACGTCGCGGCCCCTGGGCGTGTGGACGACTTCCGGGTGGAACTGGATCCCGTACAGGTTGCGCGACGGGTCGAACAGGCCGGCGAACGGCGTGGAGTCGGTCTGGGCGGTCGGGTGGAAGCCCTCCGGGAGCCTCGTGATCGAGTCGCCGTGGCTCATCCAGACCGGCTGGTCGCGATCCAGGCCGGCGAACAGGCCGTCGTCGGCGGTGATCGTCATGGTCGCCGGGCCGTATTCCCGCTTCGCTGCGGGGAGGACGTCGCCGCCGAGCTCGAGCGCCATCAGCTGGGCGCCGTAGCAGATCCCGAGGACGGGGATCCGGCCGTTCCAGACGGCGGCGTCCGGCTTCGGGGCGTCCTGGTCATAGACCGAGTTCGGGCCGCCGGACAGGATGATCGCCCTCGGCCGCCGACGCTCGATCTCCGCCCACGGGGTGTCGTGCGGGAGGAGCTCCGAGTAGACGTGAAGCTCGCGGACGCGCCGGGCGATGAGCTGGGCGAACTGGCTGCCGAAGTCGAGGACGATGACGGTGTCCGGCTCGGCGGTCTCGGACGCCCCGCGCGGGAAGCCGCCACCGGGGCGATCCTCGGGCGAGCGGTCCGGCCCGGGCGCCTTGAGCGCGGTCTCGAGGTAGGCCTCCACCTCGGCGTCGTCGGGGGCCAGCACGCGATGACCCGCATTGGCCACCTCGCCGTGGACGGTCTTGCCGCGATCGCGCGGCTCCGGTGCCTCGGGTGCCTCGTGCTCCGTCGTCGACTCCGCCTCGCTCAATGCCGCCCTCCGCTCGCCCTGCCCGTGGCTGACAAGTCTAACGGCCCGGAACGCCGCAGGCCGCGACGAGGACTCGCATCCGGCCGGTCCGTGTGGTCTACTCCGGGCGGGAGGTCACGGACGGTGAAACAGAAGGCACGACCGGGGAGCGGGCTGCTGGCCGATGGGGTCCTGGCCGGCGAGACCGAGGGCGGCAGGGAGCCTGCCGGGCACCCGAGGAAGCTCTCCGAGAAGCACTACATCGACCAGCTCTCGCGGCTCCAGCTCGAGCTCGTCAAGCTCCAGGACTGGATCCGTCACGAGGGCCTGCGGGTCGTGGTCGTGTTCGAGGGTCGGGACGCCGCCGGCAAGGGCGGGGCGGTCAAGACGATCACGCTCCGCTTGAACCCGCGCTTCGCCCGGGTCGTCGCGCTCGGCGTGCCGACGGAGCGCGAGCGAACCCAGTGGTACTTCCAGCGCTACGTGGCACAGCTGCCCGCCGCCGGCGAGATGGTCCTGTTCGACCGGAGCTGGTACAACCGGGCCGGCGTGGAGCACGTCATGGGCTTCTGCACGGAGGCCGAGACCGGGAGTTCCTGCACCTGCCGGAGTTCGAGCGGATGCTCGTCCGCGACGGGATCATCCTGGTCAAGTACTGGTTCTCGGTCAGCGATGCCGAGCAGGAGCGGCGCTTCCAGGCCCGGATCGCGGACCCCGCGAAGCACTGGAAGCTGAGCCCGATGGACCTCGAGTCGCGGGCGCGCTGGGTCGAGTTCTCGCGGGCGAAGGACGACATGTTCGCGGGCACGGACATCGAGCAGGCGCCGTGGTACGTGGTCAACGCGGACGACAAGAAGCGCGCCCGGCTCAACGTCATCCACCACCTGCTGAGCCTCATCCCGTACCGGGACCTGCCGGAGCCGACGATCGTCCTGCCGCCGCGCCAGCCCGACCACGGCTACGTCCGCCCGCCGCTGTCCGACCAGACGTTCATTCCCGAGGTCTACTGAGGCCGGTAGCGCGGCCTGATCCGGGTCGGGTTTGCGCGACACGCATGAACGTGCTTGTGCGTCATTGCCAGTTGCCAAGTCGGGCGGCTGGAAGGAGCGGAGTGCGCCGTCAAGTGCAGGGCGCGCGCCGGGCGTCAGACGGTTTCGCGAGGTGGCGGCCGTGCGCCGCCATCTCCACTTGTCCCCGCCGTCCCGTCGATCATCGGCTGGCACGAATCTCTCGGGGGGCGAGTTCAGCCACCGATTTCGCCCAAGAGGACGGTGGTTCAGCGGGTGCGGATCGCGCGCGGCGACCGCCGGCTGGCGACGACGACGACGAAGGCGAGGAGGAAGATCCCGACGAAGACGACTGGCGTCGGCCCGGACCCGGGAACGTCGGTCGTTGCCAGCGTGGCAGTCGGCGGGATGGTCGGTCCGCCAGTCGACCCGGTGGTCGACCCGGTGGTCCTCTTGTTCGTGATGTTCGCGGAGCAGATGATCAGGGCTCCACCGCTATTGGCCGAGTCATTGCACTGGTTGATCTTGACGCTGAGGGCCGAGGACTTCGTGCCGGTCGCGGTGCAGGTCGAACCCTCGACCAGGCCCCCGCCATTGGCCGAACCATTGCACTGGGTGATGGTCGCGCCGGTCACGTTCGCAGGGTACGGGTCGCAGACGATCGTGATGCCGCCGCCGCCGGCCGAACCGACGCACTGGTTCACCGTGGCGCCCGTCGCACCGGGGCTGAGGCCGACGAAGTTGTTCGTGACCCGGACGCTGCAGCGGAGCGTGCCGCCCCCGCCGTTGATCGAGTCGTTGCACTGCGTGACCTTGGTGACGGGCTTGGTCAGGTTGGTCGTCTTGGTCGTGCACGCCGCCTCCGGGGCGCCCGCAGCGCCGTGACACTCGCGGACCGTGACCCTCGCGGAGCCGCCGCTGGCGGTGATCGTGTTGACGACGGTGACCTCGCAGATCAAGCCAAGGCCGCCCGTGTTGTCGACACCGTTGCTACACGTCGTAGTCGGGGCGATCGTCGCCGCGGTAGCACCGCTCGCGAACGCCAGAGAACCGAAGAGCAGGAGCCCGCCGGTGAGGAGGATGGCGAGGGAACGACGCATGGCCATCACCTACATGCCCGCTCAGCCGCGGCGAAGACCACGCGAACCGGTCGCGAGGTTCGCCAGGAAGACGACCGCGATCGCGCCGAGCGTGGCGATCACGATGCTCTCGACGTTGATGCCGTCGACGGAGCCGACCTTGAGCACGGTCGCTGCGACGTACCCGCCCACGAGGCCGCCGACGATGCCGAGAACGATCATCAGCAGCAGACCTTCACGTGAGCCCATGATCTGGTTGGCCAGGAAGCCGGCGATGGCGCCGACCACGATCCAGGCGATGAAGCCCATCGAACTCGTTCCTTCCGTGTCGCGCGGCCCCGCTCCGGCCGACGCTGTCTGCGGACCAGGCCCTACGCCACCGGCTCGCCTCTTAGGCTCACAGCTTGCCGACCAGCCAGAGGACCACGAGAACGATGACGATCACGCCGACGATTTCGATGCCACCGCTTCTGTAGTTCATCTCGATCTCCCGTTCAGTATCCAGTAAGGCCATTCAGCCGTCTTGTGAGCATCGAGCTCGCCGCGTCGTGGCTTCATGTCGGCCGCTCGGGTGTCGTGGCCGGGTCGCCCTAGCGGTCCTCCGGCTCACGGTCGGCCTTGCGGACGTCGTCGCCCAGGTTCCCGAGGTCCTTGCGGGCCTCGTCTCCGGCGTTCCCGACACGGTCCTTGAGATCCGTGCCGTCCGCGTCGCGCGCGGTCTTCTTGACGTCGGTCTCGACATTGCGGTAGGTGCGCTTGACTTCGTCCATCGATCCATCTCCTCCTAGTCGGTCGCGGACGACTGGGTGCCGTCCGTTCGCGGCCATCTGAGACCGCCTTGTTCACTTCGCCTGCGAGATCAGCACGCGTACCGGAACCATGTGCCAGTGTGTCGTCTCGACACCCCCCACGTCATGACGGTCCGTAATGAGGCTCGGCTCGGCGATGGCGTCCGGTCGTCGCCGGTCGTCCCGGGCCCCCAGGCGCGAGACGGTTGGATTCGAACTCAGGCGGCGCTCGCCGACTAGGTCCCCGCTGCGACGAGCGCCGCCGGGAGGAGGACGAGGATCAGGAGCATGGCGATCGCGATGAGCACGAGGGTGCGCAGCGCTGCCGACGCGATGGGGCTGAGGTCGGGACCCATGTGCCTGAGGCGCCCTCCACGGATCGGATCTTGCGTGGGACTGGGCCGATCGGCCGTCTTCCTCAACGTCGTCGGGTGGGTGACCACGATCGTCATGGGCGTGGCCGCCGTCGGCCTCATCGTGACGACGATCATCAGGTGACGGGAGCGGAACCGATACGACCGGAGGAAGACCAATACACGGCCGGTGCGTCGCCGGGATCCTCCTCTGGTGTCAGGCCGGCTCGCGCCGGAAGATCCCCACGGCCCAGATCACGATCAGCTCGAGGATCGTCCAGCCGACGAAGGCCACGATGGCGGTGATATCGAGCACTGAACCCGGCGCGGCATGGAGGTAGTCCGTCCGGAGGATCCCATCGAACGGCGCCACGAACAGCTGGCTGACGTCCAGGATGCCGGACACGAGGGCGTTGGCTTCTCTGGCGTTGAGCAGGAGCAGGACGAAGCGCACTCCGATGACGAGCTGGATCAGCCCGAACACGAAGACGACGACGCGCCGGGTCATCTCGGAGCCCCCGGGGCCCGTCCTGGTGATGCGACGACTGTCCGTCCGCACCGTTTCCTGACCCGCGGCCGCAGGTACCGTGTCCTGACCCGTGGTAACCGTGGGTCCCTGGGTGACGGTTGTCCGGTCGATTTGATCGTTGGTCATGGCTTCCTCCTGGTGCTCCTGTTGTCAAACCCTACCCGGCAGGATCCCGCCGCTCTTGTCTTCAGGTCAGACCGTCTGCTGCCCCCAGGCGCCAGACGGTTCCTTCACCGAGCAACCCCGTGCGACGGGATCCTGCCGCTGGAGTCGCCGCCTAGCGGCACTCCACCATGGCCGACGAGTTGACCGTTCCGGTCGCCGCGGCCGTTCGTCCCCGTGCCCCAGGCGCGTGGACCTGATGTGGTTCAGCTGCTGCGTCGCCCGAATCGCAAGGTTGCGGTGGCCTCGGACTTGACGCCAGTGTGTCGTCCCGACACCACGGCGTCATGACGGTTCGTCATGTGGCCCCTCGTCGCCACCCGAGCAACGTCGTGCTTCGGTGACGACACCCCTCGACTGGGCGTGCGTCTCGTGGTCGATCTCGTCCGGACGGCAGCATTTGCTGCCGCTCACGAGCCGTCGGCGACGGGCGATGATCGGGCGACGCTCAGCGACGCGGGTGTACGCCCGGGTCCCGCCCGCCGTCCCATCCCTCATTCGAAAACGTGGGTATGAATCGATAGCCTTTGCCGGGGACCGTGGCGATGAAGCGCGGATGCCGATAGTCGTTCTGCAACTTGACGCGCAGGCTCCGGACGTGGCGATCCACGATGTTGCTCTCGGCCACGAAATCGGTGCCCCAGATGGCATCGAGGATCTCTTCCCTCGTGACGACGCGTCCGGCACGACTGGCGAGGAGGTACAACAGACTCTGCTCGATGCCGCTCAGGTGCACGACCGAGTTACCGGCGCGCACCTGGCGATTGACGATGTCGATCTCCATCTCGCCGAGCTTGATCGTGGGAACGATCGGCATATGGGTCCCCGACGCCCGACGGCTGATGACGATGGACCGAGCGAGCAGCTCCTCGGGCGAGAAGGGCATCGTCAGGATGTCGTCGACCCCGAGATCGAACGCCTTGAGCTTCGTCTTCAGGTCGCCGCGCCGGGTGAGACCCAGGACCGGCGTCACACTCCGCGTCATGGTGTTCGAGGCGCCGATGCGCTGGAGCAGAGCGGTGCTGTCGTCGTGGTCCATGTCGACCACGGTCATATGCGGGCGCCACTCGGCCAGGATCGCCTCCGCCTCTGCCAGGCTGCGCGCAGCCCGAACGACGAAGAGGCCGTGATTCAGCGTCAGCTGAATGAGGTCCACGACCAGCGGGCGATCGTGGAGCACCAGTGCGCGGCGCGTCTCGGCTGGTCGCGGTGCGTCCACGTGACTGACCGTCATGGCTCGTCCTCGCTGCGTGGAAAACGTTGGTGAAGCGTCTGCATGTCCCTTCCGACCAGTTCTCGGCTGGGCGGCCGCGCAGCGTGTGTTGCCGACGATTGCTGCCTCTGGGATCCGGAGCGCCCACGCGGGCGCGCCCGATCCCACCGCCGTGAAGACCCCTGGCGTATCTCGTCTGGGCGGAGCCAGGCTCCCCGCGGCCCACGGAGGCTGGCGCGCGAGGCCCAGCGCGACCCACGCTGATGCGGGCTCTGGCGAAATGGTCGAGCAACCCGAACCTACCGCAGTTTCCTACGCCAGCAATGTCAGAGTTCACATCCGCGCCGCCGGAGTTCACCTGCGGTACGATCGGCGGGACGCGAAGAGGACCTCCATGGGCGCGATCGAATCGGTTGGTTCCCAGGTCGCACGGCTACTGCCGGGCGCCGACGCCAGCATGCTGCGTCGCCTGGAACGTGCGGCCCAGCAACAGACCTTCTGCCGCCGCGACCTGTTGCACGCGAGGGGGATCGAACTGCCTCCGTTCATCATGCTCAATGGGCACGTCATGGCCCGCCGCGTTGCGGAGACGGGACAGGTGTACGCCGCGCTGATCGCAGGGCCTGGTTATCTCGGCGGACTTCGCTCGATCAGCGACCCGGACGCTGAGGCGCTCTACGAGTTGGTCGCCCTGAGTGACGGGAAATGGGCGACATGGGATCCGCAATTCGTGCGAGAGCTCGCGCTACAGGACGCCGGGCTGGCCGTCGGCCTCCTTGACCGGTCATCGGATTTCGCGGTGGTTCTCAACGTGCGGCTCGATGAACGGACCTTCGAGAATGCGCGCCAGCGGCTGGCTGCCATCCTCACTCGGTACGGGAAGGCGATCTTCGACACGCCCCATCCAGTTGCGCAGCGAGCCGACCTGGCAGCCATGATCGGTGCGAGCCGCGGGATGATGTACCGGGCACTGCGCGAGCTGGAAGCCGACGGTCTCGTGAAACGCGAACGCACCGGCGGTATCAGCATTCTGGACGAGGAGCGACTGGCCCGACTGGTTACGGTGGCGCCCCCGGACGGCGCTCCGGCTCTCTGACCACTGGGCAGGCGGTGCCGCTCGGCTGAGACGGCCCAGGGCGCGGGCGTCGGGCGGGGATCGGCTCCCGCGCCGTGGTGCCACCGATCGCCGCATGACCACGGCGTTACGGCGCGCTCAGTCGCGGTTGCGCATCGCCTCGGCGGCCATGTCGAAGTAGGCGTGGAGGCGGGTGGCAACCGCCGGCGGTGGGTCCATCCAGGCGATCGCCTCGCGCATGTGGCGGAGCCACGCGTCGCGCGCGTCCGGGCCGATCTCGAACGGGAAGTGGCGCGCCCGGAGGCGGGGGTGGCCGCGCTCCTCCTGGTAGGTGCTCGGGCCGCCCCAGTACTGAACGAGGAACAGCGTCAGGCGGCGGCGGGCACCGGCCAGGTCGTCCGGGTCCGGATACAGCGCCAGGAGCGCCGGATCCTGCTCGACGCCCTCGTAGAACCGGTCGACGAGCGCCTCGAAGAACGGCATCCCGCCGGCGGCCTCGTACAGGCTGATCTCGCTCAATGGAGTCGATGTCCCGGTCATCGAGCGGCCCCACTCAGGCCAGCGTCGCGAGGCGAGCCTGCAGGTCCGCTCAGCGGCTCTTCTGCCAGGACTTGCCCTCGGTCTGGGTGGAGGGGGCGTAGACCATCTCGACAGCCTGCATCTCGCGGATCGTGCGGGCGCCCAGGGCGGCCATCGACTGGCGCAGCGCCCCGACGAGGTTCTCGGAGCCGTCCGTGACGTGGGCCGGTCCGAACAGGATCTTCTCCAGCGGCCCGACCGTCCCGACCTTGATCCGCGTCCCGCGAGGCAGCGTCGGCGAGGGGGCGGCCATGCCCCAGTTCGTGCCCCGGCCGGGCGCCTCCGCGGCGCGGGCCAGCGGCGAGCCGATCATCAGGGCGTCCGCCCCGGCCGCGATCGCCTTGGCCAGCTCGCCGCCGCGGCGCATCCCGCCGTCGGCCACGACCGGGACGTAGCGGCCGGTCTCGGCGAGGAACGCGTCGCGGGCCGCGGCCACGTCGCTGATCGCGGTGACTTGCGGCACGCCGATCCCGAGGACCTCGCGGGTGGTGCAGGCGGCACCCGGGCCCACGCCGACGAAGACCGCCGCGGCGCCCTGCTCCATGAGCGCGAACGCCGCCTCCGCATTCGTCGTGTTGCCGACGGCGACCGGGATCGGCATGAACCGGGTGAACTCGGCGAGCGAGAGCGGGTCGTATCCGGTCGCGAGGTGGCGGGCGCTGCTGACCTGGCTCTGGACGAGGAAGAGGTCGACCCCGTGCTCGGCGCAGAACGGCCCGAACCGGCGCGCGGCGGCCGGCGTCGCGGCGACCGCGACCTTCGACCCGGCGGCGCGGATCTCCGCGATCCGGCGGGCGATGAGCTCCTCCCGGATCGGCCGGGCGTACGCCTCGGCGAGGAGGTCCTGAACCTCGCCGTCGGGGGCCGCCGCGATCCGGGCGAGGACCGCATCGGGATCGTCGTAGCGAGCCTGGACCCCCTCGAGGTTGATGACGGCGAGGCCGCCCAGCCGGGCCAGTTCGCCGGCGAACCGCGCGTCGACGACGGCGTCCATGGCGGAGGCGAGGACGGGGATCGCGAGGTCGATGCCGCAGAACGCCTGGGCGAGGTCGACGTCGTTCGGCTCGACCGTGCTCGTGCCGGGCGCCAGGCTGACGTCCTCGAAGCCATAGGTCGGCCGGATCGTGTCCACCTTGGAGCGGAAGATCCGGCGCTGGGCAGCGTCAGTCGCGGTGTTCGTCGTCACGGGTTCCGTCCGATCGAGCAATCTGGCCTCCGAGGCGGCCCGCGGTCGCCATCCGCGGGCTGGGGCAGGTTGCGGGTCAGTCTACCATCGGTCGGCGCGGCGGCGGCCCGGTGGCTGTCGGCCCGGTGGCCCGGCGGCGACCCCATGGCCACTCGGCACTCCGGCGGCGACCCCATGGCCACTCGGTGGCGCTACGCACGCGGCGTTGCGCCCAGGACAACCGATCCGGGGTGCAACTCATCGATCCTGCCGGTCTCGACCGTCTTGTTGCCCACCCGACAACGAACCAGGGTCGAGGAGCCCGCCGGCGACGTCCCTGACGGTCGCCACCGCGATCTGTTACCGACAGCGCAACGGCGGCTGGTGGGTGGCCCATGGCGGCGGCCCGGCGGCCCGGGGCGGCTTGACGGTCCGGCGGCGGCGCAGCAGCGGCAACTCGGTGGCGCCCGGCGGAGGGGGCCGCGGCCGGAGCATGGGCCGCCACCTCTACGGCACCGCCCCGTGGATCCGCCGACCGTCGAGCCCGAGCTCGAACCAGCGGGCCCGCTCGGGGTCGAGCAGGTCGCCGGCGATCCGGGCGATCGAGATGCGGTAGGCCGGCCAGACGACGAGATCGAGCGCCTCGGCCGGCGAGACCCAGCGGGCCGTGTCGTGCTCGTGGGAGAGCGTCGCCGCAGTGCCCGGGCGGACCCGGACGGCGAAGATCGCGGCAGTGACGATCGCGTCGACGCACGGCTCGTGGAACTGGTTGACCTGGTCGAGGTCGTACAGCGCCTCGATCGCGTCCGCGTCGATCCCGGTCTCCTCGCGGAGCTCGCGGAGCGCCCCGGCGACGATCCGCTCGCCGGGCTCGAGGGAACCGGAGACGCCCTGCCAGAGCCCCGGCAGGATCCGGCCGGCCGAGCGGCGCATCAGGAGAAACTCGATCCCGCCCGCGGCGTCGGGCCGGATCCGGAAGATCCACACGTCGACGAGGTCCGGCCGGAACACGTCAGGTGCCCGACACAGCTCGGTCCGCGGCCGTCGCCGCGCCGAGCCCGGCCGCGATCGCGTGAAGCTGGTCGAGGTGCATCAGGTCGTGGACACCGGCGAACAGGAGCCACTCGCCGCAGCGGAGCCGCCCGACAAGCGGGTGGTCGAGCGGGCACGGGTCCATCTCGTGCCCGGCGATCGAGCGGGCGGACCTGGCCATCACCCGCTGGCTCTGGGCCAGCTTCCCGATGAGCGAGGCCCGATCGACGACCGGGCCGGGGATCCCGGGCACGACCGTCGGGGCATCGTCCGGCCAGCGTCCGGATGCGGCCAGCGCGGCGGCCATCGTCAGCCCCGCCCGAGCCGACGCGGCGTGGCCGACGCACTCCGCCACGGTCCAGTCGCCCTCCCCGCCGGGCAGCCCGAAGGCGACCTCCGGCAGAGCGCCCACGAGCGCGGCGATCGCGTCAGCGACTGCGGCGAGCTGGACGACGAGCCGGTCCACGGTCCCCGCCCCGGCGCGCCGGCGGACCTCGCGACGGACCGCGATGAACCGCCCCTCGTCGATCCCGCGATACGCGGCCACGATGTCCGGGGCGGCGGATTCGAGGGCGGTCAGCCAGTCGGTCATCGGTGGCGAGAGAGCTCGATCGTTATGCCTCAACGAGCTCGGTCCACACCTGCGGCTCCGGGACCGACAGGCCCTCCTTGCGCAGGCCCTCAAGGTGGAGCGCGATCGCCTGGCGGATCCGCTCGGCGACCTCGGCTCGCGTCCTGCCCGTCGCCACGCAGCCCGGGAGATCGGGCACGTAGGCGGAGTAGTTCCGTGCGGTGTGCTCGTACACGACGGCGTATCTCATTCGCGGTCCTCGGATTTGAGCCCGGCCTGCTTGAGGATACTGCTCCAGGTTCCAGGGGCGAGGTCATCGTTCGGGTGGCCCGCCAGCGTCACGAGTCCGGGTCGGGATGGATGACGATACTGACGATGGCTACCCCGGGTCCTCACGAGGACCCACCCGTGGTGCTCCAGAAGCCTTGTCGCGTCTCGCATCTTCGGCATGGCGCGAACCCTTGGCCGGGGTCGCTGCACCGGCAGTTCACGCTCTCGTTCCGGCGGGTTCCCAGAGGTTGTCGACAGGCACGGTCACCGACATCAACGGTCGACGACCTCGGCTTCGACGAGCTGCGGCTGAGCGCCCCTACAGCCGCTCGAATCGCTCGACGGGGAGGATGAAGACGGTCGCGCCGCCGACTTCGACCTCGAGCGGGTAGGGCATGAAGAACTCGCCCGGCTCCATGATCGGGGGCATCGGGTTGACGGTCTGGGTCCGGGCCGTGCAGGTGTCGCGGACGATCCCGAGGATCTCCTCGACCCGGTCGTCCTCGATTCCGACGATGATCGTGGCGTTCGACTGCTTGAGGAATCCGCCGGACGAGTGGAGACGGGTCGCCCGGTGCTCGCGCTCGAGGAGCGCGTCCACGAGGGCACCCGCGTCTTCGTTGTGGACGATGGCGACGACGAGCTTCATCGGCGCGAGTATAGGCGGGCGGCGTCGCTCGTCCATAGCCGAAACCGCTCGCGGCGCTGATGAAGGCATCCCTCTCGCTGTGCCGGCTCGTGCCCCCGCCGCGTGCCGCCGCCCCCGCGATATCGCGCTCCGCGATGCTAACGCCGCTCCCACGCGGGTTCCGGTTCCTCAGGCGGGAATCCCACGCTCAAAGAGGCGCGCCTGACCCGGCCCGATGGCCCGGCAACGCCGATACCATCGCGGTGGGCGATGAGACGTGGGCGCCGGGCGGACCAGCGCCGATACCATCGCGGTGGGCGATGAGACGTGGGCGCCGGCACCGGTGACCCGGAACCCGGAACCCGGAACCCGGGTCGCATCTGCGAGTGGTCAGCTGTGTCGATTGGTCGAGCCCATGGATCGGGCTCACTTCTTCCTCGGCAGGTCAGAGCGGACGTCGGGATGCCTGCCGGCCCTCCCGGTGCTGATTCCCCGGCCACGGGGTAGTACGATGCGTCGACCGACCGCAGACCGACCCCTGGAGATCGACTCCGCCATGGATCGACCGACCGAGCTTCTCGTCGAGAGCGCCGCCGCCCTCGCCGCCAGCGACGACCTCGACGCGACCGTCGCCCGCCTCCTTGAGATCGCCGCCGGCGCGCTCGGAGCATCCTTCGCCGCGGTCACCCTCCAGGACCCGGACCGGGCCGAGCTCCAGGTCGCGGTGACCGTGGGCGTGGACGGGGCCGAGCGGTCGGCGTTCGAAGCGGAGGTCGCGAAGGCCGGCAACCCGATCGCGGCTGTGGCCGCCGACCGGACCCCGCGGATTGCGGCCGGTCGCATCCACCTGCCGCTCGTCGTCACCCGCGCCGGCATCGACCAGGTGGTCGGCGTGCTGACCCTATCGTGGCCGGACGACACCGAGCTGACGGACGAGGACCGGGCGACGCTCGGGGCGCTGGCCGATCTCGCCGCGGTGGCGATCGACCGGGCCCGGCTGAGCTCCCTCGTCGGGGAGCGGGCCGAGTGGTTCGAGCGGGTCGCCCATTCGGACCCGCTGACCGGGCTGGCCAACGCCCGGACGTTCCGCCGCGTCCTCGAGCTCGAACTCGCCCGGGCCGGCCGACAGGGTGGCGAGGTCTCCCTGGCGCTGTTCGACGTCGACGATTTCAGCGCGACGAACGAGGCCGCCGGCCACGCCGCCGGGGACGACGTCCTGCGCTCCGTCGCGACCGTCCTGGCGGAGTCCGTCCGCCTGGTGGACACCGTCGCCCGGCTGGGCGGCGACGAGTTCGCCCTGGTGGCGCCCGGCTCGGCCGGGGTGACCGTCGCGCAACGGGTCCTCGCCGGGATCGCCGCACTGCCCGAGCAGGACGGTCGACGGGTGTCGATCTCGGCCGGCGTCGCCCGTTTCCCGACCGACGCGACGACCGCGGACGACCTGCTCGACGTCGCCGTGTCCGCGCTGCAGGCCGCCCGCGCCGAGGGCCGCGGCCGCCTCGCCGAGGCCCCGCTCTCGCCGACCGGCCAGTAGCGCCCCGCCCCGGGCTCAGCCCGCGACGGTCGGCCCGGTCCGCCGCCCGATGAGCCGGAGGATCGCCGCGAGCGTCAGCTCGACCACCGTCTCGACCGGCGCCGTGGCGTCGATGACGACCCATCGCGCAGGCTCCGCGGCGGCGAGGGTCAGGAACCCCTCCCGCACCCGACGGTGGTAGGCGACGTCGAACGCGGCCTCGAAGCGAGTCTGCTCGTCGTCCTGCTTGCGCGCCAGCCCGACCTCGACCGGGATGTCGAGGAGGACGGTCAGGTCCGGCCAGCGACCGCCGGTCGCGAACTGCTGGAGCGCCCGGAGCTCGTCGAGCGGGAGCCCCAGCCCGTAGCCCTGGTAGGCCAGGGTCGAGTCGGCGTAGCGGGCGCACAGGACGACCTCGCCGCGGGCGAGCGCGGGCTCGATGACCTCGGCGACGTGCTGGGCGCGGGCGGCGGCGAACAGGAGGGCGTCGGCGCGCGGCGCGAGCGGAGGCTCGCCCGGGGCGTGCTCGAGGAGGATCGCCCGGACCTTGTCGCCCACGGCCGTGCCCCCGGGCTCGCGGGTCAGCCGGGCGGGGATCCCGCGCGCAGCAAGCGTGTCGCGGACGGCCGCCGCCACGTGCGTCTTGCCGCTGCCGTCCGGCCCCTCGACGGTGATGAACCAGCCGCGCTCGGCGGACCGCTCTCGATCGCTCACGCCCGGAGTGTACCGACCCGGCCGGGCTCGGCATCAGCGGACCCCCCGGCCGCCTGATACGCTGCGGCCCGATGCGCGAGCTGACCGACCGCGCCCTCGACACGGCCACCGTCCGCGGCGCGAGCTATGCCGACGTCCGCGATCGTCCGCCGCCTCGACGAGTCGATCGCGATCAAGACCGGCCGGGTCGAGGGCGTGGCCTCCGGCGAGAGCGAGGGCTTCGGCGTCCGCGTCCTCGTCGACGGGGCGTGGGGCTTCGCCAGCTCGCACCGGCTGGACGGCGGCCGAGGCGGATCGCGTCGCCGCCGAGGCCGTCCGGATCGCCCGGGCCTAGCGCGACCGCGCTGCGCAACCGGGTCCGGCTCGACGATCGGCCGCCCGCCCACGGGCACCTACGAGACGCCCGCTCGTCGAGGACCCGTTCGCGGTCCCGCTCGAGACGAAGATCGGCGACCTCCTCGCCGCGGACCAGCGCGGCGTCGAGCGTCGAAGGGCATCGCCTTCACCGAGTCGATGTACGCCGCCCAGCGCGAGTGGAAGACGTTCGCCGCGACCGACGGCAGCTTCACCGAGCAGACGATCACCCACGTCGGCGTCGGCGGTCGAGGCCAACGCGATCGAGGGCGACGAGCACCAGCGCCGGAGCTACCCCGACTCCGGCGGCGGCTGGAACGGCGGCCGGCTACGAGTACGTCCGCGGCCTGGACCTGGCCGGCCGCGCCGAGCCGCTCGCCGAGGAGGCCGTCGCGCTGCTGAGCGCCCCGCAGTGCCCGCGCGGCCGATCCACGATCGTCCTCGACCCGAGCCAGCTCTACCTCCAGGTCCACGAGAGCTGCGGCCACCCGACCGAGCTCGACCGGGTCTTCGGGACCGAGGCGAGCTACGCCGGGACGAGCTTCCTGACGACCGACAAGCTCGACGAGGGCTTCCGCTACGGCTCCGACCTGATCGACATCGTCGCCGACGCGACGGCGCCGGGCGGGATGGGCACGTTCGGCTGGGACGACGAGGGCGTCGCGGCCCAGGCGGTGCCGCTCGTCCAGGACGGGATCTTCGTCGGCTACCTGCTCGAGCCGCGAGACGGCGCCGCGGATCGGGCGCCGGTCGCGGCGGGGCGATGCGGGCCGACGGCTGGAACCGGATCCCGCTCATCCGGATGACCAACATCAACCTGCTGCCGAGGCCCGGGATGAGCCTCGACGAGATCGTCGCCGACACGGACGACGGGCTCTACCTCGCGTCCAACCGGTAGCTGGTCGATCGACGACCGGCGGCTGAACTTCCAGTTCGCGACCGAGGTCGCCTACGAGATCAAGGGCGGCAAGCTGGGCCGGCTCTTCAAGAACCCGACCTACACCGGGATCACCTACGAGTTCTGGCGCTCGTGCGACGCGGTCGGCGACGAGCGCAGCTACGTGATGCTCGGGACGCCGAACTGCGGCAAGGGCGAGCCGCGGCCAGACCGGCCACGTCGGCCACGCCGTGCGCGGGCGCCCGGTTCCGGAACGTCCAGGTCGGGGTCGGCAAGTGGTAGCGCGACGGCGACGGCGATCGCGGCCGACCCGGCGTCGCGCGCCTGGCCGAGGAGGCGATCGCGGCTCGCCGAGCGCGAGGGCGCGACCGAGGCGGAGGCGCTCGTCACCGCCGAGGACGCCGCGCTCACCCGCTTCGCGAACAGCGAGATCCACCAGAACGTCGCCGAGACGAACGCCCACCTCAACCTGCGCTTCGTGGTCGGCAAGCGGGTCGGGGTCGCGTCCACGGGCCGGCTCGACGCCGACGGGCTCCGGGCGCTGGCCGAGACCGCGGCCGCGGATCGCCCGGAACGTCGAGGAGCTCGACGACTGGGCGCGGCCTCCCGGGACCGGACGGCGGATCCGCGCCGGACCTGCCGCCGGCGTGCGTCGGCGGGCACGGCCGACGCGACCCCGGAGCTCCGGGCCGAGGGCGTCCGGGCGGTCATCGCCGCGGCGGACGAGGCCGGGCGTCACGGCCTACGGCTCGTTCGCGACGGACACGGAGACGATCGCCGTCGCCAACTCGCACGGGATCCGCGCCGCCGGGGAGCGGACCTGCGTCGCAGCTGCTCACCGTGTCGATGGGGCCCGGCGGCGGGACCGGCTACGCGGAGGCGGCCGCCGTCGACGCCACGGCGATCGATGCCGGCGGCGCTCGGCCGGGAGGCCGCCGGGAAGGCCCGGGCGACGGCGAACCCGGTCTCGGTCGAGCCCGGCGACTGGCCGGTCGTCCTCGAGGAGTACGCCGTCGTCGACCTGCTCGACATGCTCGGCTACCTCGGGTTCGCGCGCTCGCCGTCCAGGAGGAGCCGCTCGTTCGTCGAGATCGGCAAGCGCGATCGGCAGCGAGCTCGTCGACGATCGTCGACGACGGCGCCGACCCGGCCGGCCTGCCGATGGCGTTCGACTACGAGGGCGTCGCCGAAGCAGCGCGTCGCCGCTCATCGAGCGCGGCGTCTGCGCGCGGCGTCGTCTACGACGCGCAGACCGCGGCGCGAGGCGGGCGTCCGGTCCACCGGCCACGGCCTGCCGGCGCCGAACCCGTACGGGCCCGTTCCCGCTCAACATGGTCATGGCCGCCGGCGCCGCGTCACGCGAGGAGCTGATCGGCGGGCTGGAGCGCGGGCTGCTCGTCACCCGCTTCCACTACACGAACCCGGTCCACCCCAAGCTCGCGATCGTGACCGGGATGACCCGCGACGGGACGTTCCTGGTCGAGGGCGGCCGGATCGTCGGGCCGGTGAAGAACCTGCGCTTCACCCAGAGCTACCTCGACGCGCTGGCCGGCGTGGAGGCGGTCGGCGCGAGCGGCGCTGACGCTGCAAGGGCTTCCTCGGCGGGGTCGTCGTGCCCGCCGTCCGGATCGACGCGCTGGACGTTCACCGGCGGCACCGAGCACTAGCGTCGGCGAATAGGCCTCAGGCTACGTGATCGACCCGGCGGCAACGAACGAATCGCGACCAGCCTCGAACACCCGCAGCTCGAGCGCATGGACGTCGTAGACCCAGCCGTGGAGATCGAGCCGACCCGCGGCCCGCGCGGCTCGCACGACCGGGTACGAGAGTGCGTTCGCGAGCTGCTCGAGGACGCTCTCCTCGACCGCCCTCCGGACCTGTGCCTCCCGGTCCAGGCCGCTCGCCCTGGCCCGCTCGACCGGGGCGCGGGCCGGCTCGAGCCAATCGGCCAGCGAGGGCTCGCCCACGAGCGAGATCCCGTCGATGAGCGCCTCGATGCCGCCGCACCGGTCATGACCGCAGACGATGAGGTTGGCGACACGGAGGTGCCCCACGGCGAACTCGAGGGCCGCCCCGACGCTCACCGCCTGGCCGCCGCTCGGGGGGACGACGTTGGCGACGTTCCGGACGACGAAGAGCTGGCCGGGCTCGGCGCCGGTGAGAAGCTCGGGCACGACCCGCGAATCGGAGCACCCGACGAACATCGCGCCCGGGCGCTGGCCCTCGACCGCCAGGCGCTCGAGGTAGGCACGTTCGTCGGCCGCGTACTCGGCGCGGAAGCGGCCGTGGCCATGCAACAGGTCCTGAACCATATCCTGACGATACACGCGGACGAGCGACGGGCGCTGCCGCCAGGGCCGCTACTCGGGGCCCAGGTCGTAGCCCATCAGCGGGGGATCCGCACGAGCGCCCGGAGGATCGGCGAGGGGCGCCGGCCGAGGTCTTCGGCCTGCTCCTTGCGCACGATCGCCTCGCGGATGACCCGCGCGCCGACGTAGCGGAACGGCTCCGGCGGGAACCGTCGCGGCCGGGACCCGACGAGCGGGAGGCGGAGGAACGAGTCGTCCGCCGGTTCGCCCGCCTGCCGTCCGCCCTCGCGAGCGCCAGCGCCGCGAGGATCCGCCCGCCGAGGTGGCCGGCCCGACGCCCGTGCCCGAGTAGCCGTGGCCGTAGTGGACGTTCCCGCCCGGCAGCGTCCCGAAGGTCGGCAGGTGATTGGGCGCGATGTCGATCGGGCCACCCCAGGCGTCCTCGAGGGCCACATCGTGAAGCTGGGGGTAGAGCCGCCGGAACCCGCGCGCCGCCAGGCGCACGGAACCGAGGTCGCGCGTGACCCAGTCGCCCATGCGCCCGCCGAATCCGGCGCGCCCGCCGCCCCCGCCGAACGCGATCCGGCCGTCGGCGGTCGTCCGGAAGTAGTGGTTCGTGAACCGGCCATCGCTGATCGCCTCGCCGCCGGTCCAGCCGATCTCGGCAAGGCGATCCGGAATCGGCTCGGTCATGACCATGTAGCTGCTCCACGTCACGAGCCGGCTGCCGAACCCGGGCCAGCCTGCGGCCCACGCGTTGAGGGCGAGGACGACGCGGTCCGCCCGGATCTCGCCGGCGCCCGTCTCGACCCGGACCGCGGAGCCGGCGCGGAGGCGTCCGACGCGCGTCTCCTCGTGGATCGTCACGCCGCGCTCGAGGAGGACCCGTCGCAGGCCTCGGGCGAGGCGTGCCGGCTGGATGTTCGCGTCGCCGGGGACGAGGTAGCCGGCGCGCAGGTGGGGGCCGCCCGTCCGCCGGAGGACCTCAGCGGTGGACAGGGCGATGAACCGGTCGCCGTAGCCGAGCCGCGTCGCGAGAGCGGCCGCCCCGTCGAACGCGCCGTCCTGGGCCGGTGAGCTCGGCACGGCCAGCGTGCCGCCGGGCACGAACCAGGCATCCACCGCGTGGCGCTCGCACCAGGCCCGGATCTCGCCGGGCGCCCGCTCCGCCTCGAGCGCGGTCGCGACGGCCGCGGCCTCCCCGAAATGCCGCACCAGTGACGGCAACGTCTCCCAGAGCCCGGTCAGGAACCCGCCGTTCCGCCCGCTCGCGCCGCCGCCGACGATGTCCGCCTCGAGGATCGTCACCCGGATGCCCGGCGCCTGCTCGATGAGGTTCCAGGCGGTCCACAGGCCGGTGAACCCACCCCCGACGATGACGACATCGGCCTCGGCCGAGCCCCGGAGCGGCGGACACGGGGCGCCGGCGTCGGCGGCCAGCGCCTCGCGCAGCCACCAGCCGCGGCGGGTCCCGACGAGCGGTGCGAGGCGTTCGAGATCGGCGCCGAGCGTCATGCGCTCATTCGACTCCATCCGGAGCTGTCGCGCACGATCGTCTCACCACTCGACCATCGACGCCTGAATTCCGCCAGACGCTTGAGAATCTTGCCAGACGCTCTACCATCGTATGGTAGACTTCTACCATGAGCCTGAACATCAAGAACGCGGAGACGTACCGGCTCGTCAGGGAGCTGGCCGACCTCACCGGCGAATCCATGACGGGAGCTGTCACCGAGGCCGTCCGGGAGCGGCTCGACCGGGTCCGCAGGGAGTCGGGCGAACCGGCCGGCATGGCGGTACGGATCCTCGCGATCGCAGCCGACATGCGAGCCCGGCTGCCCGACGACTTCTTCGACGTCGAGCACGGCGATCTGCTGTACGACGAGGACGGGCTGCCGACGTGATCGTCGACACGTCGGCGTTGGTCGCGATCGTGCACCAGGAAGCGGATGCACCGCTGTTCGCCGCGGCGATCGAAGCGGCGCCAGTCCGTCGGATCTCGGCCGGGACCTACCTCGAAGTGTCGGTCGTCGTCGACCGCGCGCGGGACCCGGTCGTCAGTCGCCGCCTGGACGAGCTCCTCGCAGAGGGCGAATTCGCCATCGAGCCGGTCACCGCGTCACAGGCCAGGATCGCCCGTGCTGCCTATCGCGATTTCGGGAAGGGCAGCGGCCATCCGGCCGGTCTGAACTTCGGTGACTGCTTCGCGTACGCGCTGGCCAGGGAATCCGGTGAGCCACTCCTCTTCAAGGGTGCCGACTTCACGCACACGGACGTCGAGAGTGCCATCGGACCCCGCAACCGACACCGTCTCGGCGAGCTTCTCGCGAGCTACGGGATCACGATCGGATCTGCCGAGCGAGTGCCGTAGAGAACGTCGCACCAGAGCCGAGTCGGGCGGTGCGCTCCACCTGGGCCTCGTCCACTACAACACAGCCGCCGAAGTGGATCGAACGATCGAGGCACTGGCGCGGATCGCGGGTCGGCGCTGAGGAGCCGGCACTGGACGCCGGCGACCGTCACCAGGCGGCGAGCGCCCAGATCCCCGGCTCGGGCTCCGGGGCACCGTCGCCGACCTCGTCGAACAGGGCGACCGCCCGTTTGAGGTGGACCATCGAGTCGTCCGGACGACCCGCGTCGTGGAGCATGGACGCCTATGTCCTCGCCACCAACGGGGGCGCGCGGACGATCATCCTCGACTTCGGCGGCCTCGACTACATGAACAGCGGCGGCATCGGGCTGCTCGTCACGCTTCTCGTGCGCGTCCAGCGCGGGGGCCAGCGGCTCCTCGCCGTTGGCTTGAACGAGCACTACCGCCAGATCTTCTCGCTGACCCGCCTGGACGAGGCGATCGGGATCCACGACACGGCAGAGGCCGCCCTCGCGGCGGCGGGCTGACCGGAACGACCGGCGGCACAAGGAGGCCATCGATGACCGCGACCGAACCCAAGACTCCCCGCGATCGCGACGCCTGGGCCCGCCCGGTGGACCGGCTCGCGACGACGGCCACCGGCGCCGGCATGGACACGGTGACCGGCAAGCGCGTTGCCGGACCCATCCAGGGCTTCGGCCAGATGTGGCAGAAGACGTTCAGCGTCCGGCTGGACGGCGTCGACATGGGCCCCGAAGAGCTGGTCGCGCACTGGAAGGAGCGCTTCCCGACGTTCTGGCCGAAGGGCGCGCGGTTCTACGCGCCGCTCTCCGGGATCAAGCCTGGCGAGGTCGCGCTCCTCGAGGTCCAGGCCGTCCCCGGCGCGCCGTTGCGCATGTCGACCGGCGTCATGGTCATCTACGCTGACCGCGAGTCGTTCACGTTCATGACGCCCGAGGGTCACGCGCTGTCCGCATGGATCACCTTCTCCGCCTTCCGCGACGGCGACACGACGGTCGCCCAGGCCCAGGCGCTCGAGCGGACGGCCGACCCGTTCATCGAGCTGAGCTACGTCCTGGGCGCCAACCGGATGAACGACCGGTTCTGGGAGCAGACCCTGGAGAACCTGGCTCGGTCGGTCGGGGTGGCGTCGCCGGACGTCCGCGCGCAGAAGGTGTGCGTGGACCGGCGGCGTCAGTGGCGGTACGTCCGCAACCTCCGCTTCAGCGCGGCGCTCTCGATGGCCGTCGGCACGATCACCGCTCCGGTCCGCTGGCTCCGGCGCCGCTCCGCTCCGCCCACCGGAGGCAAGGGCTGAGCTCGACCAGCCGCGCCCGATGACGGCGCCGCCGCTCGACGCCGTCATCGTGGGGGCGGGCCCGAACGGGCTCGCCGCCGCCATCGAGCTCGGACGCGCCGGCCTGCGCGTGCGCATCCACGAGGCGAGCGCCACCGCGGGCGGCGGGACGCGCTCCGCGGAACTGACGCTGCCGGGCTTCGTCCACGACCCGTGCTCCACGGCCCATCCGCTCGGGATCGCGTCGCCCTTCTTCCAGTCGGTGGACCTCGGCCGGCACGGGCTCGAGTGGGTCCATCCGGATGCCCCGGTGGCCCACATGCTCGCGCCGGACCGCGCCGTCCTCCTGGAGCGGTCCCTCGAGGAGACCGCGGCCGGGCTCGGTCGCGATGGCGCCGCCTGGCAGCGGCTCTTCGGGCCGCTCGTGCACGACGTTGACCGGCTCCTGCCGTCGCTGCTGGGGCCGGTCGTGAGGCCCCCGCGCCACCCGGTCGCGCTCGCCCGGTTCGGCGTGCCGGCACTGATCCCGGCGACGGGCCTCGCCCGGTTCGCCTTCCGCGAGCCGGCGGCGCGGGCACTCTTCGCCGGGCTGGCCGCGCATTCGATGGTGGCCCTGGGACGGCCGCTTACGGCCTCCTTCGGGCTCGTGCTGGGGATGCTCGCCCACGCCGTCGGGTGGCCGTTCGCGCGGGGCGGGAGCGGCCGGATCGCCGATGCGCTGGTCGCGGAAGCGGAGACCCTCGGCGTCGAGATCGTGACCGAGTCGCGGGTCACGTCGCTCGCCGACCTGCCGCCGGCCCGCGCCGTCCTTCTCGACGTCACCCCGCGCCAGGTCGTCGCGATCGCCGGTGATCGCCTGCCCGCCGGCTACCGGCGTTCCCTCGCGCGGTTCCGCTACGGGCCGGGGATCTTCAAGATCGACTGGGCGCTCGACGGGCCGATCCCGTGGGGAGATCCCGCGGCCGGTCGGGCGGGAACGGTCCACGTGGGCGGCACGATGGGCGACGTCGCGGCCTGGGAGGCGGCCGTCGCCGCCGGGCGCATGAGCGACCGTCCGTTCGTGATCGTCGTCCAGGCGAGCCGCTTCGATCCTTCGCGGGCGCCAGCAGGGAAGCACACCGCGTGGGCGTACTGCCACGTACCCAACGGCTCCACGGCTGACATGACGGCCGCCATCGAGGCGCAGCTCGAGCGGTTCGCGCCCGGGTTCCGCGACCTCGTCCTGGCCCGCGCCACGAAGAACGCGGCCGAGATGGAGGCCTACGACGCGAACTACGTCGGCGGCGATATCAACGGCGGGATCCAGGACTGGCGCCAGCTGATCTTCCGGCCAGACGTGCGGTGGGACCCGTACCGCACGCCGGTCGATGGCCTGTACCTCTGCTCCTCATCCACGCCACCCGGCGGCGGCGTGCACGGGATGTGCGGTTCCCTCGCCGCCCGCTCCGCGCTTCGCCGGATCGGCGGGCGGGCGCAAACGAGCTAGGCTGGGCTCCTCGAGGCGAACACCCTCGGGCAGAGTCGCGCGCGACCGGCGAGCTCGAGCGTCCGCCGCACACCCGCCAGCGCATAGCGGGCGGCGATCTCGAGCGGCGCGAGCTCGGCGCAGTCGATCACGACCGCGTGCATCCGGATCGTCGGATCGGGCGGTGGCGCGGCCTCGGGCTCGCTCATCGCCAGGTCTTGGCCGCGTCCGGATAGAGCCGCACCCGGCGGTAGGGCTCCCGCCCGCGGGAGCGCGAGACGAGGTTGGCCCGCTCCGCCATCTGGTGCTGGAGCCGGCGGATGTAGGCGTTCTGCGGCGAGAGCTCGACGGGCTCGGAGCGGTCGGCGCACGAGCCCGATCGCCTCCTCCGTCTCGCGCAGGGCGGCCTCGCGGGGATCGATCTCGAGCGAGAAGATCGAGGTCAGGCTGGCCTGCATCTGGGGGATCGTGTTGGTCTTCAGGACGTAGATCGGCATCGCCCGCTCCTCCGCCTCGCGGAGCATCGGGGTCTTCTGCTTGTACTCGTTCCGGAGCGTCATCACGACGTCCGCCTCGTCGACGTCGCGGGCGATGACGACCGGCAGCTGGAGGTCGCGGATCGCCTGCTCGAGTCGCTTGCGGCTGATGCCCTGGGGCAGGACGCGCAGGGTGGGCAGCGAGCCCGCGCCCTCGATCCGCAGGACCGCCCCCTCGTCCTCCCGGGCCGCCCGTTCGCGGGCGACGTCGGCCAGCGCCTCGTCATCCGCCTCGAGGTCCTCGAGGTTGACCGGGGCGGTCCCCTCCTCCGCCTTGAGGGTCCCGATCGCCCGCGCAGCCTGCTCGCGCCAGGCCTGCTGGCGCTCCATTCACGGGCGTCGCGGGCGCGCGGCTCCGGGGCGGGCGGGGCGCCGCGCTCCAGCGGGCCGCGGTCGGCGATCTCGCCGGCGACGAACGGCAGATCCGCGACGGTCCGCCCCTGCCGGTCCCGGCTGCCGACCTCGCCGGGCGGGGCCGCGAAGCGCTCACCGGGCATCGTCCCCGAGGCGCCCTCCGGGGCCCCGGGCTCAGGTATCCGACCGCGCGGGCCGGATTCCCGCGCGGAGCCTCCGCGGGTCTGGCGCCAGCCACCCGTCGCCCCCGGCCGATAGCCGGCCCGGTAGCCGACGCCAGCACCGGCGCCCGTCCCACCCGGACCCGCGTCGCGGTACCCGCCGCCGCGGTACGGGCCCTCGCCGCGCCAGCCGGGCTCCATCCGCCACGGGAGCACCGGTCCCGACGAGCCCGGCGAAGCGCTCCGCGCCGAGCTGCTCGCGAGGCGACGGCCGCGGCCGGGCCTGGGAGCGGTGGACGCCCTCCTCGTCGCGCCAGCGGAGCTCCGGGGCGACCGGGTCGCCGCGCAGCATCGCGTCGACGGTGTCGGCGACGTCGCTGTGGACCATCGACCCGCTCGCGATCCTGGATCTCGATGATCACGTCGAAGGTCGGCGGGGCCTTGCGCTCGAGGACGCTCTTCTGGGTCCGCCGGCGGCGGGCCTCCTCGTCGCCCAGGGTCACGCTCTGGATCCCGCCGATGAGGTCGGACAGGGTCGGGTTGAGCATCAGGTTGTCGAGGTTGTTGCCGTGGGCCGTGCCGATCAGCTGGACGCCGCGCTCGGCGATCGTCCGGGCGGCCTGGGCCTCGAGCTCGGTCCCGATCTCGTCGATGACGATGACCTGGGGCATGTGGTTCTCGACCGCCTCGATCATCACCTCGTGCTGGAGCCGACGGCGTCCGGACCTGCATCCGGCGGGCCTTGCCGATGGCCGGGTGGGGGATGTCGCCGTCGCCGGCGATCTCGTTGCTGGTGTCGACCACGACGACGCGCTTGCCCATGTCGTCGGCGAGGACGCGGGCCGCCTCGCGCAGCATCGTGGTCTTGCCGATCCCCGGCCGGCCCATGATCAGGATCGACTTCCCGGACTCGACGAAGTCGTTGATGATCTCGATCGTGCCGTAGACCGCTCGCCCGATCCGGCAGGTCAGCCCGACGATCTTGCCGTTGCGGTTGCGGATGGCGCTGATGCGGTGAAGCGTCCGCTCGATCCCGGCCCGGTTGTCGTCGCCGAACGAGCCGATGTGGTCGACGACGTGGGCGATGTCCGCCTCGGTGATCTCGCGCTCCAGGAGCGTCACCTCGCTGTTCGGGAAGCGCGCCTCCGGGCGACGGCCCAGGTCGAGGACGACCTCGATGAGGGCCTCATTCTCGGGTAGCGCGTGGACCGCCTCGACGATCTCCGGCGGGAGGGCCGCCAGGAGCAGGTCGAGGTCGTCCATGGCCTCGCGGTCTGTGCGCTTCGGGTTCAACGGATCCTCCCAGTGCGGTCGGGGACGAGCAGCGGTTCGGGGCGGCGGAGACGGCGGAAGCGGCGGGGGGCGAGACATCATTGGACCGCCGGGACGAGCGCCGGTTCGGCGACACGCACCACGGTCTCCTTCATCAACAGGGTGACCGTCGACTCGAGGATGAAGCCGGCCTCCTCGAGCCGCCGGTCGATCGGGGCCTCGTAGGTTCGGACGGGCGAGATGACGCCGTGGTCGTGGCGTGCCACCGGTCCGGGCCCTGGCGGAGATCACACCGAGACCGTACTCCACCAGCGCCGTGGTGTCCGCCTCTGGCCGCGCCAGGATCTTGAGGTAGTGGGGCTGGTCCTCCTTGGCGACGCCGACCTGGAGGAACGCGTCCAGCTTCGTCCCGTCGGGCCCGCCGCCCGGTGCGTCGCGAACGAACGCCTCGACGTCGGCGAAGCGGAGGATCGGCGCGAGGCTCGAGCGGGGCACCCGCCAGCCCGTGCCCTGGCGCTCCCAGTCGCCGATCCGGTACGCCTCCAGGCGCTGGACCGGGTGCGGCGTGACGGCGGCATAGAGCCGGGTGAGGGCGATCGCGTCGATCGGTCCGGCTGGTCGGATCCCGCACTCCGCCGCGCGCTCGTCCGACCACGGCTCCGGCAGGGCCGTTCCAGGCGGGCGGAACAGGACCAGCTCCTGCCCGTACCGGGCGAACCCCGCCTGCATGAACAGCTCCACGTTGCCGGACGCGTCGGCGCAGGCGACGTGGAAGCGGATGGCGCCGCGCTTCGCCCCGTCGCGCAGGATGTACTGGACGAGCCGGAAGCGGATGTCGCCGGCCTCGGCCTGGCCGACCGCGTCCAGCTCGACGATCGTCCACTCGTCGCGCGCCGTCTCACGCTCCACCCGGATGAGGCCCGCGAGATGACCGTCCTCCTCGTGGACGTAGAGCAGGTCATTCGGCCGGAACGCCCCCAGCGGCAGCCGGAAGAGGCTGAACACGCCGATCCGCGGTCCGCTCACCGGAAGCCCCAGCGAGCGGACGTCGGCCGCCTGCTGCTGGGCGAGCCGGGAGAGCTCGCCGAGGGCGGCGAGATCGGTCAGGCGCGCCACGCGGACCCTGCCCGCCCGGCTGGTCATCGGTTCGCCTCGGATCGGCTGCGCCGGGTGGGGTGCGGGCGACGGCCGGAACCCTCGCCGGGGTCGTCGTGCTCGGAGGCCATCGTCGCGACGAGGCGATGGAAGCGGGTCTCCCCGGCGAGCTCCGGATGGAACGCGGTGGCGACGACGTTCCGCTCGCGCACCGCGACGACCCGGCCGTCGTCGAGGCGGGCGAGGACGTCGACGCTCGGGCCGACCCGCTCGATGACCGGGGCGCGGATGAAGACGCCGTGGACCGGGCCGTCGCCGAGGACCGGGACGGTCAGCTCGGCCTCGAACGACTCGAGCTGGCGGCCGAAGGCGTTGCGCGTCACGGTCACGTCCAGGAGCGGGAAGATCGGCTCCTCGCCGCCGGCGATCTCGCGGGCCAGGAGGATCATCCCGGCGCACGTGCCGAACAGCGGGGCGCCGGTCGCGGCCAGGTCCATGATCGGCTCGCGCAGGCCCCAGCGCTCCACGAGCTTGCGCATCGTCGTGCTCTCGCCGCCGGGGAGGATGAGCCCGCTGACCCCCTCGAGATGTTCGGGCAGCCGGACCTCGACCGGCTCGACGCCGACCGCGCGGAGGGCGCGGACGTGTTCGACGAACGCACCCTGCACAGCCAGAACACCGATCTTCATGGCATCGACCTCGTGCCGACGCTCGCCGCCGCCGCGGCGGCTACCAGCCCCGGACGGCCAGCCGCTCGCCTTCGGGGATCTGCTCCATGGCGATCCCGCGCATCGCCGCCCCGAGGCCTCTGCTGACCTCGGCGATGACCTTGGGGTTGTCGAAGTGGGTGGTCGCCTGGACGATCGCGTTGGCCATGCGGGCCGGATCCTCGCTCTTGAAGATGCCCGAGCCGACGAAGACGCCCTCGGCGCCGAGCTGCATCGCGAGCGCCGCGTCCGCCGGGGTGGCGATCCCGCCGGCGACGAAGTTGACCACCGGCAGCTTGCCCTCCGCCGCGACCATGCGGACCAGGTCGAGCGGGGCCTGGAGCTCCTTGGCCGCGACGTACAGCTCGTCCTCGCGCATCCCGTGGAGGCGGCGGATCTCGGCGTTGACGGCCCGGATGTGGCGGACGGCCTCGACGATGTTGCCGGTGCCGGCCTCACCCTTGGTGCGCATCATCGCGGCGCCCTCGCTGATCCGGCGCAGGGCTTCGCCCAGGTTCCGGGAGCCGCACACGAACGGGACCTTGAAGGCGTGCTTGTCGATGTGGTTCTCTTCGTCGGCCGGGGTGAGGACCTCGGACTCGTCGATGTAGTCGACGCCCAGCGCCTCGAGGACCTGGGCCTCGACGAAGTGGCCGATGCGGGCCTTGGCCATGACCGGGATGGAGACCGCAGCCATGATCCCGATGATCATCTCCGGATCGCTCATCCGGGCCACGCCGCCCGTGGCGCGGATGTCGCTCGGGACGCGCTCGAGGGCCATCACGGCGACGGCGCCGGCGTCCTCGGCGATCTTCGCGTGGTCGGGCGTGACGACGTCCATGATGACGCCGCCCTTGAGCATCTGGGCGAGGCCCTTCTTGGTGACCCAGGTGGAGGTTTCGACGGTCATGATCGAATGGATCCTCAGGATTTGGGCGGGAGGTCCGCCAGCCGGCTGGCCCCGGGGTCCTCGCCCGTTCGAGCCGCTCGGATCGCCTCGCGCGAACGAATTATCGCACGCCGCGTGCGGGGACCTCCGTGCCGGGCCATGCTGCGGGCCGTCGGGCCTCCCGTGGGCGTGCCGTCGGGCCGCGCCGCGCGTGCCACGGGCCGCCCCGAGCGTGCCGTCGGGCCGGGCCTTGTTGCGGGACATCCAACAGAACGGGCCTGGGCGTGCTGTCGGGCCGCCCACATGGGCTCTGTCGGGCCGTTCGTTGCACGCTGGGCAACGGAACCTCGGGCAAACCCTCCCGCGCGGTCGAGGCATGCCGCATTGGTTGCGCTGCGGGCAACGTCGGCGCCGCCGCACGGGAGCCAAGTCGCCGCGGCCCGCGCACGGGAGCCGGAACGTCGTCGGCGCCGCCGCACGGGAGCCAAGTCGCCGCGGCCCGCGCACGGGAGCCGGAACGTCGCCGGCGCCGCCGCGCCGGACGCCGGGTCGGCTACCGCCCGACCGTCCGGACGACGCCGGACATCAGCTTCGTGGCACGACGCGCCGCGGCAGGTGACAGCCGGCTGAGGCTCGAGATGAGCGACAGGACGTCCTCGTCGGGCAGCTCACCGAGCAGGCGGACGAGGCGGAGAACCGTGTCGTCCGGGACCTTCCCGAGGAGACCGAGGATCCGTTCCAGCTCGCTCGGCGTGACCACGGGCACGAGGCCGACCGCCCGGTCGAACAGCCGGACGAACCCGAGGAATGTCCCCAGCCAGTCGCGCAGGGCGCGGAGCTCGGCGTCGTCGGGGTGGGCGCTGGCGGCCTCGTCGGCATCGCGCAGCGTCCGCTCGAGGACCGCGATGATCGGGTCCCCCTCGAGCGCCTTGCGCTGCGCGATCACCCGCGAGAACCAGCGGAAGTGGTCTCCGACCGCGACGTACGCGGTCCCGGCCGGTCCGCGCCGCCCGACCCGGCGCGGTTCCGACACCTTCTCGACGACCCCCCAGCCGACGGTCGACTCGAGCGCCAGGCTGGCCGCCCGATGGGACAGCCCGAGCGCCTCCCGGACCTCCCGTTCCGTCAGTGGCTCGCCCCGTGCCATCAGGTAGGCGTGGACCCGGGCGATCGCCGGCGCGACGCCCCATGACGCACCCATCGCCCCCCAGGCGTCGGCCAGCTCGAGGCGGATCGTCTCGGCGCGCTCGGCGGGAGCCAGAGGTGCGGCGGAGGTCGTGGCCGTCGTCATCGATCCGTGTCGGCAACCCCAAACATGCGACTTGACAGTAGCGGGTTCTGTGGCGTACTACTTGCTACATCATGGTAGCACTGAGGGCAGACGAGATGAGCTCGGGGAACGTCGTCATCGCGGGTGGGTCGGGAATGATCGGCGGGCATCTGGTCCGGTCGCTCGTTGCCGACGGGTACGGCGTGAACGTGCTGACCAGGGACCCCGCGCGGACCGCTCGGCGGCTGCCGGCGGGGGTCCGCGCAGTCGGCTGGGCGGTCCGACCGGATGCGGCGCTGGTGTCGGCGATTGACGGGGCGACCGCGGTCGTGAACCTGTCCGGCGTGCCCATCGGGCCACTGCCGTGGACGCCGGGCCGGCGACGGGCGATCCTCGACAGCCGGGTCCGGTCCGCGACGGCGCTCGTCGACGCCATCGCGAAGCTCCCGCCCGAACGGCGACCTCGCGCGCTGGTGAACGCCTCCGGCACCGACCTCTACACGGGCCTCGATGCCGAGCCCGCGACCGAGGAGACGAGCCAGCCGGTCACCGGCTTCCTGGCCGACGTCTGTCGCGCCTGGGAGGCCGCCGCGCTGCCGGCCGAGGCGCTGGGCGTCCGCGTCGCGCTCATGCGGACCGGCTTCGTCCTCGCCCGCGACAGCCAGATCGTGGGCCTGCTCGCGCTGCCGTTCCGGCTGTTCGTCGGCGGCCCGCTCGGCGACGGGCGGCAGTGGATGAGCTGGATCCACGTCGACGACGTCGTGGGCATCTACCGGCTGGCCGTGGAGGACGCGAGCATGAGCGGACCGGTGAATGTCGTCGGGCCGGACCCGCGCCCGGAGGGCGATGTCGCTGCGGCCATCGGAAGAGCGCTCGGCCGGCCGTCCCGGCTGCGCGTGCCGGCGGTCCTGATCCGAACGCTGATGGGCGAGCAGAGCACGCTGCTCCTGGGCTCCCGCCGGGCGATCCCCGCGCGCGCCGCCGCCGCAGGCTACCGCTTCCGACACCCTGAGCTCGCGGCGGCGGTCGCCGATGCCCTCCGCTGAGTCGGGTCGTCCCCGTGGGCAGACGTTGGCTGATCGGCGCGATGACAGGTGCCGTCGCAGGGCTTGCGCTGCTCATCGTCGGAGTCCTCGGGCTGGTTCCCCTCCTCCTGCTCGCGATCTGGGCGGCCGCGGGACCGGCGCGAACCGCGGCGGCGGCGGGGATCACGACGGGAATTGGCGGGGGCGTGCTCGCCCTCACGGTGCGGGCTGAGCTGGCCTGCACGCCCGATTCTGTGCGTCGGTCCCGATCTGACGACGTGGTACCTCTTCGTCCTCGCCATCTTCGGGCTCGGCCTGTTCGCATCCGCAGCGGTCGCGGTCCGCAGCCGGCGGCGCTGAAGCGTCCTCGGCATCAGCCGCGCCGGTCGATCTCCTCGCGGAGGGCACCCAGGATCTCGAGCTCGATCCGGTCCTTGGGGCGACCCGCGGCGCGCTTCATCGCCATCACGTCATCCAGGCCGGCGACGCGCACCGGCACGCCCAGGATCTCGGCCGTGATCGAGCGCCCGAGCAGGGTTTCGAAATCCAGTCCCGGTTCCGGATGGGCCCGGAGGTCCAGGTCGCCATAGCGGGTGGACAGTGTGAACACGTCTTCCGCTCGCAGGGCCCCGTCGTCCAGCGGCGCGCTGACCTCCGTCGGCATCCCGCGGCGGATGGCCGTGAGCGACGTCAGCGCTTCTGCGAGGCGGCGCAGATTGTCGCGATCGAGGGCGAAGCAGATATCGACGTCGCCAGTCAGCGACGGTGAGCCATGGACCTGTGCCGCGAGGCCGCCGATGAGCACGAACCGGACCTTCGCATCCAGTGCTGGTCATTCGCGACGGCCACGGCCAGTCGCTCCGACGGTGACAGCCGAAGGAGGGCGTCGATCTGCGTGCGGTCGATGCCGATCCCGAGGCGGGGCATCGTCTCGAGGCCAAAGCCGCAGGCCTCGAGGAGGCGGTCGAGCGTGTTCACCCGCGGGTCGATCCGTCCGCGCTCGATCCGGGCGATCGTCTCCTGGGCGATCCCGGCCCTGGCGGCGAGCCCCCGCTGGGTCAGGCCCGCATGCCGCCGCGCGTGGCGCACCATCCGACCGGCCATGGACATGCCAGCAACCTCCTGATGACGAGGCTATCATCAGACTCAAGGATCCGATGGAGCGCTGAGCGCGCCGCGTATCATCCGGCCATGCCCGTCCTCCGCAGCCGGCTCGACCCCGCCAGCGCGGACGCCCGCGCGAACACCGACGCGATGACGGCGCTCGTCGCCGAGCTGCGCGACCGCCAGGACCGGGTCGCGGGACGCGGCGCCGGCGGTGACGAGACCTCGATCCAGCGCCACCGCGAGCGCGGCAAGCTGCCGGTCCGCGAGCGGATCGATCGCCTTCTCGACCCCGGGACGGCCTTCCTGGAACTGAGCCCGCTCGCCGCTGGCGGGATGTACGACGACGAGGCCCCGAGCGCCGGCATCGTCACCGGCATCGGCCGGATCGAGGGCACGACCTGCGTCATCGTCGCCAACGACGCCACGGTCAAGGGCGGGACCTACTTCCCGATCACGGTCAAGAAGCACCTCCGGGCCCAGGAGATCGCCCTCGAGAACCGCCTGCCGTGCGTCTACCTCGTCGACTCGGGCGGGGCCTACCTCCCCCTCCAGGCCGACGTCTTCCCGGACCGCGACCACTTCGGCCGGATCTTCTACAACCAGGCTCGGCTGTCGGCCGCGGGGATCCCGCAGGTCGCCCTCGTGATGGGCTCCTCGACCGCCGGTGGCGCGTACGTCCCGGCGATGAGCGACGAGACGGTGATCGTCCGTGGCACCGGCACGATCTTCCTCGGCGGGCCGCCACTGGTGAAGGCCGCGACCGGGGAGGACGTCACCGCCGAGGAGCTCGGCGGGGCGAGCGTCCACGCCCGGATCTCCGGCGTGGCCGACCACGAGGCGCTCGACGACGAGCACGCCCTGGCGCTCGGCCGGTCGATCGTGGCGAACCTCAACCGCCGGGCGCCCGAGCCGCCCTGGGACCGCCGGCCGCCCGAGCCGCCCGCCGTCAGCCCGACCGGCGGGAATGGCAGCGCCCACCTGTACGCCGCCATCTCGGCCGACCTCCGCCGCCCGCTCGAGATCCGCGAGATCATCGCCCGGCTCGTCGACGGGAGCCGGTTTCACGAGTTCAAGCCGCTCTACGGAGAGACGCTGGTGACCGGCTTCGCCCACCTCGAGGGCTACCCGATCGGGATCGTCGCCAACGACGGGATCCTGTTCAGCCAGTCCGCCCTCAAGGGCGCCCACTTCGTCGAGCTGTGTGCCCAACGGAAGATCCCGCTCGTCTTCCTCCAGAACATCACCGGGTTCATGGTGGGGCGCGAGTACGAGGCCGGCGGGATCGCCAAGGACGGGGCAAAGATGGTCACCGCCGTCGCCTGCGCGGAGGTCCCCAAGTTCACCGTCATCGTGGGCGGCAGCTTCGGCGCCGGGAACTACGCGATGGCCGGCCGTGCCTACGGGCCGCGATTCCTGTGGTCCTGGCCGAACTCCCGGATCAGCGTGATGGGCGGCGCCCAGGCGGCCCGCGTCCTGTCGACCGTCCGCGCCGCCTCCCTGCCCGGCGGTGCGTGGCCGTCCGACGCCGAGCGGGACGCCTTCGAGGCCCCCATCCTCGAGCGCTACGAGGCCGAGGGCGACCCCTGCTTCGCCACCGCCCGGCTGTGGGACGACGGGATCATCGACCCGCTCGACACGCGCCGGGTCCTGGCGCTCGGGATCGCCGCCGCGCTCCACGCCCCGATCCCCGAGACGCGCTTCGGCGTCTTCCGGATGTGATCAGCATGGGGGCGTCCCGCCGACTCCGGCAGTCACGGCTCGCCGCCGTGCTCGCCTTTGCCGTCGTCGCGGCGACCGCCTGCTCTCCGACCCCGACGCCGGTCGTCGCGTCCGCCCGGGACGGGCCGTTCTCGCTGGAGCTGCGCGCGCCCTATCCGCGCTGGCGAGCCGGCCAGCCGATCGACGTCAGCATCCGCCTCGCATACGACGGCCCGGGGTCCGAGGTCACGGTCCACGGTTCCGGCTCCGGCCTCGTCCTGCCCAGCCTGCGCCAGCTGGACGGTCGGCTCAACATGGGGGCCGTCGGCCAGGCCGACTGCGTCCCATACACCCTGCAGCGTGGCCAGAACGAGATCGACTTCGCCCATTCCATCGCCTTTCCCGGCGACGACCCTGACGCCGCGATCTACGAGGCCTACTCCGCCGACCCGCTCCTCCACCTGCCAGCGGGGACCTGGCGGATCACGGCCATGGCCGGGTTCAACGAGGAACAGGGCTGCGGCGGGACCAGGCGGAAGCTGACCGCGGAGATCACGATCGTCGTCGAGCCCTGACGGTCGGCTAGCATCCGCGCCATCTCGTCGCAGCAGGCTCGTTCGCCCTCGACCGGGACACCTCGGGTAGCATCCGGGCATGCCGCATGTCGCCCGCTTCGCCATCGCCCCGGTCAAGGGCCTCGCGCTCGAGTTCCCGACCGAGATCCGGCTGACCGAGACCGGGGTCGCTGAGGATCGGCGCTTCTTCTTCGTCGATGCCAACGGCCGGCTGGTCGACGGGCTGGTCGCAGGGCCGCTCGTCCAGGTCGCCGCCCACACGGACCCGGATGGCGCGACGCTGCGCCTGACCCTCCCGGACGGGCGTATCGTCGAGGACGCGGTCCGCCCCGCGGAGCCGATCGTCACCTCGATCTACGGGCGAATGGTGGACGGGCATGTCGTCGAGGGACCGTGGGCCGCGGCACTCGAGCCGCTGGCCGATCGCCCGCTCCGCCTCGTTCGGACGGATCGCCCGGGTGGCACCCGTGGGGAGCATCCGACGACCATCGTCAGCGACGGCTCGCTGGCCGAGCTGGGACGGCATCTCGGCACAGGCCCAGTCGACGCCCGCCGCTTCCGGATGCTCATCGAGCTCCGGGGCGCCGGGCCGCACGAAGAGGACACCTGGATCGGCGCCCGGGTCGAGATCGGTGAGGTCACCCTGCGGATCAGCACACCGGTGCCGCGCTGCGCGATCACGACCCAGGACCCGGACCGCGGCGTGCGGGACCTCGACACCCTGCGGACGATCAAGGAGTACCGCGGCCTGCGCAACGGAACGTCGCTCGATTTCGGGGTCTGGGGCGAGGTCGAGCGCCCGGGCACGATCCGGCTCGGCGACGTGCTGACGGTCCTGGCCGGCGACGCATGAGCGACGCCCTGCGCCTCGAGCGAAGCGGGCCGGGCGGCGTCGTCGCGCGGGTCACGCTCAGCCGTCCGGAGCGCCACAACGCCTTCGATGCGTCGCTCATCGCGGAGCTCCGGGGCGCCTTCGCCGGCCTGGCGCGCGAGGAGCCGACGGAGCTCCGGGCGGTCGTCCTGGCCGGCGACGGGCCGTCGTTCTGTGCCGGCGCCGACATCGACTGGATGCGCGCCGCGCTGACCCTCGACACGAAGGCGAACGAGCAGGACGCGATGGCCATGGCCGAGATGTTCGAGGCGATCGACACCTGCCCCGTGCCGGTCATCGCCCGGGTCCACGGCGCGGCGCTCGGCGGCGGGATGGGGCTGTGCGCGGTGAGCGACCTGGTCATCGCCGAGAGCGGCACGCGCTTCGGCTTCACCGAGACACGCCTCGGGATCCTGCCGGCGGTCATCTCGCCGTTCGTCATCGCCAAGATCGGCGAGTCCCATGCCCGCGCGCTCTTCCCGGGCGGGCGGCGGTTCGACGCCGTGCGGGCCCAACGGATCGGCCTCGTCCACGAGGTGGTCGAGGGGGTGGCGGCCCTGGACGCGGCGGTCGACTCGGCCGTCGCCGACCTGCTCGCCGCGGGCCCCACCGCCGCGCGCGCCGCGAAGGCGATCGTCCGCGAGGTCCGGGGGTTGCCGCACGGCTCCTCGAAATGGCACACGGCCCGGGTCATCGCCCTGCAGCGTCGCTCCGCCGAGGCCCAGGAGGGCTTCCGCGCCTTCACCGAAAAGCGCCGCCCCGGCTGGGCCCCCGAGCAGGGAACGGACTGAGGGGCGCCCGAGCGATCGAGCCCGCCCGAGCCGGTCCGAGCGTCCGCGTCCGTCCACGCCTGCCCTGGCTCGTCCGCGTCCGTCCGCGCCTGCCCCTGGCGTCGTCCGCGTCCGTCCGCGCCTGCGCTGGCTCGCTCCGCGCTGATGGGCCGACTCGCATCGCAGATGGCACCCCCTTGCGGCGAGGCGTGCATAAGGGCGACACTCACGCCATCACGACGGCGAGGAGCTGAGCCCGAGCCAGGCCGCCACCCGCCTCGGGGCCTCCACCCGCTCCGTCCAGCGCTGGATCGCCGAAGGTCGGCTGCCGGCCCGGCGGGTCGGTGGTCGATGGCGTGTCGCATCTGACGCACTTGGCGCGTTCGTCGAGAGCGCGGCAGGCGGCGGCCCCCCCGCCGCTGACGTCCGGGCACGCCCCAGCGCCGATCCGGAGCCTGTTCATCGCGAACCGCGGCGAGATCGCCGGCGGATCCAGCGGACCTGCGACCGGCTCGGGATCCGGGCGACCGTGCCCGGCGACGGACGGGCGCCCGCCGCATCGACCTGCTCGACGCCGATGCCGTCGTCCGCGGCCGCCCTGGCCGCCGGCGCCGACGCCCTCCACCCGGGCGTCGGGTTCCTGGGCGAGAACGCCGACTTCGCCGAGGCGCGTCGAGGCGGCCGGGATCGCGCTGGGTCGGCCCGCCGCCGACGGCCATCCGGGCCATGGGCGACAAGGCCGCGGCCCGCCGGCTCGCCGCCGCGCTCGGCGTCCCGGTCATCCCCGGCTACGACGAGGCGGACCAGTCGGACCGCGGCGCTCGCAGCGGCGGCGGAGCGGATCGGCATGCCCCTCCTCGTCAAGCCGGCGGCCGGCGGCGGCGGCAAGGGGATGCGGGTCGTCCGCGACCTCGGCCGCCCTGCCCGATGCCCTGGCCGCGGCCCGGCGCGAGGCGGCGGCGGCGTTCGGCGACGACCGGCTCATCCTCGAGCGCTTCCTCGAGGGCCCCCGCCACGTCGAGGTCCAGGTGCTGTTCGATGCCCACGGCCACGGCGTCCACCTCGGCGAGCGCGACTGCTCGGTCCAGCGGCGCCACCAGAAGGTCCTCGAGGAGACGCCCGTCGCCGGCCGTCGACCCCGACCTCCGCCGGCGGCTCGGCGACGCCGCGCTGACGCTCGGCGGGCGCCGTCGGCTACGTGAGCGCCGGCACCTGCGAGTTCCTCCTGGACGATCGCGGGCCGCTTCTTCTTCCTCGAGATGAACACCCGGCTCCAGGTCGAGCACCCGGTCACCGAGCTGGTCACCGGCCGCGACCTCGTCGCCGACCAGCTGCGGATCGCGGCCGGCGAGCCGCTCGGCTTCGACCAGGCGGACGCGGACGCGGCCCGAGAGGCGGGCGGCCACGCCGTCGAGGTCCGCCTCTACGCCGAGGACGCCGAGGCCGGCTTCCTCCCGGCGACCGGCCGCGTGGAGGCGCTCCGCTGGCCCGTCGGAGAGGGCATCCGGATCGACGCGGGGATCGTGGCCGGGACCGACGTCGGCGACCGGTTCGACCCGATGCTCGCGAAGATCGTCGCCGGCGGCCGCGACCGGGCCGAGGCCCTCGGACGGCTCGCCCGCGCCCTCGACGAGACGGTGGTCCTCGGCCTCACGACGAACCTGCGCTTCCTGCGCTGGCTCGTCCGCCAGCCCGTCGGTCCTCGACGGCCAGGCCCGGATCGACACGCTCGAGCGGATCTGGCCGACCGGACGGTTGGGCCGAGGCGACCGAGCTCCCGGCCGAGGCCTGGGCGACGGCGGGCCGGCTCCTGGCGACCGCGATCGAGGACGGGGGCTGGCGGCTCAATGCCCGGCCGCGCCTGAGGCTGGCGGCCGACGACGGGACCGAGCGCTCGATCGAGCTCGCTGGCGCGAGCCTGCGGGGACGCGGACCGCCGTCATCGGCGCCGACGGGTCCGTCCATGTCGATATCGCCGGGCGGAGCGTCGCCTTCCGGCTCGCGCCGCCGCCCGATGTCGAGCGGGCGGTCCGCGGCCGCGGCCGCGCACCATGTCGGTGGCGCCTGCCGAGGTGACATCGCCCGATGCCGGGAGCCGTGCTCGCCGTCCACGTGGAGCCGGGCACGACCGTGGAGGCCGGCGACCCGATCGTCACGCTCGAGGCGATGAAGATGGAGCACGTCGTGAGCGCATCGGGCCCGGGCACGGTCACCGAGGTCCTCGTCCGACCCGCCGACCAGGTCACCCGCGGCCAGCTCCTCGCGATCGTGGAACCTGACGCCGGCCGCTCGGGTACGCTCAGGCCGTTCGACACGGAGGATGCCATGGCCCACAAGTCCGCGGACACCCCGACGCTCCCGGAGACCCGCGAGGAGCTGATGACGCTCCACGCCGCCGCCCGCCGGCGCCGCGCCGCGGCCCCGCTCGAGAGTCCGGACTACCGTGCCGCGTGCGAGGAGATCGCCGCGATCGAGGTCAGGATCTCGGAGATCGAGCGGCGCCACCTGCCCCAGCCGAAGGGCTAGCTCCGACCGATGGCGGACGGCGGACGAGGCGCGGGCGCCGACCGGCCGAATACCGACGCGCCGAGCGCCGACCGGCCGAGCGCAGGAGTCGACCGGCGCGTCCGGATCTACGAGGTCGGGCCGCGCGACGGCCTCCAGAACGAGGCCGCCCCGATCCCGACCGCCGCGAAGGCGCGCTTCGTCGAGCTGCTCGTCGCGGCCGGCCTGCGCGAGATCGAGGCGACGAGCTTCGTCAGCCCCCGGGCGATCCCCCAGCTCGCCGACGCGGACGTGCTCCTGCCCGCGCTCCGGCAGGCCGACCGGACGTGCGCTACCCCGTCCTCGTCCCGAACCTGCGCGGGATGGCCCGGGCGGAGGCCGCCGGAGCCGACGCGCTGGCAGTCTTCACCGCGGCCACGAACGCCTTCACCGAGCACAACATCGGGATGACCGTGACCGACTCGCTCGACACCTTCGAGCCGATCCTCGAGCGGGCGGGCGAGCTGGGCTGGTGGCGGCGGGCCTACGTCTCGACCGCGTTCGGCTGCCCCTACACCGGCCGGGTCGATCCGGACCAGGCGGTCGAGGTCGCCGCTCCGCCTGCTCGAGCTCGGCGCCGACGAGATCTGCTTCGGGGACACGATCGGGGTCGGCGTCCCGGACCAGGTGGCGGAGCTGACGGAACGGGCGACCGCCGCGGGTCTGACGCCGGATCGCCTCGCGTTCCACTTCCACGACACGCGCGGGACCGCGCTGGCCAACGTCGTCGCCGGGCTGGCCGCCGGGATCCGCTGCTTCGACGCCTCGACCGGCGGGACCGGCGGCTGCCCGTACGCCCCGGGCGCGGCCGGCAACCTGGCCACCGAGGATCTCGTCTACCTCCTCGACGCGTCGGGTTGGGAGCACGGCGTGCGGCTCGACGGCGTGCTGGAGGCCGCCCGGTTCATCGCCACCCAGCTCGGCCGGCCGCTCGGGAGCAAGGTCGGCCGGGCAGGCGGCTGGGATCCGGCCAGCGGCGCACCGACCGGCCGAGGCTGAGCGAAGGGCCCGCCGCCGCATCCTGCTAGCATGCGGCCAGATGGACGGCGTGGTCCTCGTGCTGAACCAGAACTACGAGCCGCTCAACGTCAGGAACCTGCCGCGCGCCTTCCGCCTCGTGTTCGGGGAGAAGGCGGAGGTGGTCGAGTACGACCACCAGATGATCCGGACGCCGCGGAGGGAGTACCGCGCCCCGTCGGTCATCCGGCTGCAGCACCAGATCCGCCGGCCGCGACCCCGGGTCAAGCTGACCCGGCGCGAGATCTTCGCCCGCGACGGCCACCGCTGCCAGTACTGCAGGCGGCAGTCCCACGACCTCACCCTGGACCACGTCGTTCCGCGCCACCGCGGCGGCGGCCACACCTGGGAGAACCTCGTGGCCGCCTGCAAGGCGTGCAACCACCGCAAGGGCGGCAAGCTCCTCGACGAGGTGCGGATCCGGCTCGTCCGCGTGCCGTTCGAGCCGCGCAGCGACATCTACTCGCTGTTCACGCCGTACCTCGCCGACGAGCGGAACGAGACATGGCGCGACTACCTCTTCCTGGGCCGGAACTGACCGGCACGGATCCCGGGCGGGAGATCCCGGCCGACGTCCTCGGCCTGATCGAGGTCCTCCGCGACGCAGGGCATTCGGCCTATGTCGTGGGCGGCTCGCTGCGCGACGTCCTCTTCGGGCGAACGCCCGCCGACTGGGACATGGCGACCGACGCTCGCCCGGAGCGGATCGTCGCGCTCTTCCCGGGCGCGGTCTACGAGAACCGGTTCGGGACGGTGGCCGTCCGCCGCGACGGCGAGACGTTCGAGATCACGACGTTCCGGAGCGACCACGACTACGCCGACTTCCGGCGACCGCACCGGGTCGAGTTCGGCGAGACGATCGAGGTCGACCTCGCCCGGCGCGACTTCACCGTCAACGCCATGGCCTGGGGAGGGCGGCCGGGACGAGCCGCTCGGGCTGGTCGATCCGTACGGCGGCCGGGCCGATCTCGAGGGCCGCCTCCTCCGCGCGGTCGGCGATCCCGAGGCCCGCTTCGGCGAGGACGCCCTCCGGATGATCCGCGCCGTCCGGCTCGGCGGCGACGCTCGGGTTCGAGATCGAGCCGGCGACCCTCGCCGCGATCGAGACGCAGGCGCGAGCTCGTCCGGCACCTGTCCGGCGAGCGGATCGCGGCCGAGCTGGAGAAGCTGCTCGCGGCGCCCGCAGCCGTCGGTCGGGCTCCGGCCGCTCGAGGCCACCGGGCTCCTGCGCTGGATCTCGCCGGAGCTCGCCGCCCAGCGCGGGATCCCCCAGAACAAGATCCCGGGCGAGGACCTCTGGGACCACACCGTCCGGACGGTCGACGCGGCGCCGCCAGGATCGGCCGGTCGTCCGGCTGGCGGCACTCCTCCACGACATCGGCAAGCCGGCGACGTTCGTCGAGGGCCAGTTCCACGGGCACGAGGCGGACGGGGCTCGCCTGGCCGAGGAACTCCTCCGCCGGCTCCGCTTCCCGCGGGCGACGACGGAGCGGGTCGCCCACCTCGTCCGGCATCACATGTTCATCTACGAATCGACCTGGGGCGACGCCGCGGTCCGCCGGTTCATCGCCAAGATCGGCCGGCCGGCGCTCGAGGAGCTGTTCGAGCTGCGCGAGGCGGACGACGTCGGGAGCGGACTGCCGGGCGACGAGCACGGGCTCGGCGAGCTCCGGGCGCGGGTCGCCGAGCAGCTCGCGGCGGAGGTCGCCCTCGATCGGGCGGACCTCCTCGTCGACGGCGACGACCTGATCGCCGAGCTTGGGCTGGAGCCCGGGCCCCTGCTCGGGGCGATCCTCGAGCGTCTCCTCGACGCCGTCGTGGAGGACCCGGCCCTCAACGACCGGCCGACCCTCCTCCTCCTCGCCCAGGCCCAGCTGGCCGAGGAGGACTGAGCGCTCATCCCCTCTTCGCTCCCTGCACCGGGCGCACCGAGTCGAGCCGGTCCGGGCGCGACTCCGGTCCGGGCGCCGGGATATCACGACCATTGCTGACGGGCGCGCTTGGCCCCCGGGGGTCGCACGCGATCCGGCCGCGCAGCGGTGGATCTGGCCGAGAAACCGTGTCTGATCGTCCGGTTATCACGGGCATTGCTTGTCAGGGGCGACAGGCTGCTGTCGGCGCGGGTCGCGCGGCGGTTCGACGCGTGGAACCTCGCTCGCTAACAATGGCGGTGATATCGGAGGCCGGACCGTCGGCGCGGAACTTTCCGATCAGTCGCAGAACGAGCAGGAGGCAGTGTCTTGAGGATCCTGGTGACCGGTGGCGCCGGGTACGTCGGCTCGATCTCGGTCGAGCGGCTGCTGGCGGCCGGCCACGACGTGACGATCCTCGACGACCTCACGACCGGCCACCGCGCCGCCGCGAATCCCGGCGCCCGGCTCGTCGTGGGGAGCTGCGCGGACGGCGCGGCCGTGACCGCGCTCCTCGAGCGGGAACGGATCGAGGCGATCCTCCACTGCGCCGCCCGCTCGCTCGTCGGCGAGTCGATCGCTGACCCGGCGAAGTACTACCGGGACAACGTCGCGGGCGGCGTCGCGCTCCTCGAGGCGGCCCGGGCCGCCGGCGTCCGGCGGATCGTCTTCTCCTCGACCGCCGCCGTCTACGGCACGCCCGCCGCCACCCCGATCTCGGAGGACGCCCCGCTCGCGCCGATCAACCCCTACGGCGAGACGAAGCGGACGTTCGAGGGCGCGCTGCGCTGGTACGCCGCGGCCTACGGGCTCCGGAGCGCCTCGCTGCGCTACTTCAACGTGGCCGGCGCCTCCCAGCGGAACGGCGAGGTCCACGACCCCGAGACTCACCTCATCCCGAACGTCCTGCGCGCCGCCGAGGGACGCGGGCCGCTGACCGTCTTCGGAACGGACTACCCGACCCCCGACGGGACGTGCGTCCGTGACTACATCCACGTCGAGGACCTCGCCGACGCCCACCTCGCCGCGCTGGAGGCGACGGCCCCCGGCGACCCGCGCACGGCCGCGGAGGAGGCGCCCGACGACCCGGCCCGTGCCCGCGCGCTCGCCCTCAACCTGGGCAGCGCCGCCGGCTTCAGTGTCCGCGAGGTGATCGCCGCCGCGGAGCGGGTCGTCGGCGCGCCGATCCCGCAGACCCACGGCCCGCGAAGAGCGGGCGACCCGCCGGTCCTCGTCGCGGCCAACGAGCGTGCCCGCGAGGTCCTCGGCTGGACGCCCCGGCGCGGCTCGCTGGAGGAGATGATCGGCTCGGCATGGGCGTGGCGCCGACGCCACCCGAACGGCTACGAGGGATGAGCATGGGACGCTTCGAGGGGCGAGTCGCCCTTGTCACCGGCGCCGGCAGCGCCAGCGGGATCGGCTTCGCTGCAGCCCGTATCCTGAGCCGGGAGGGCGCCCGCGTCGCGATCGCCTCGACGACCGGGCGGATCCACGAGCGGGTCGCCGAGTTGACCGCGGAGGGTGCCGCGGCCAGCGGCCACGTCGGCGATCTCATGGCCGAGGGCGTCCCCGCCCGCCTCGTGGCCGAGGTGCTGGCGGCCCACGGCGGCCGGCTCGACATCCTCGTCAACAACGCCGGAATGATCGCCGTGGGAACGGATGAGGAGTCCCACTCCGTGCTCGAAATGGACGAGGCCGAGTGGGACCGCGGGATCGCCCGCAACCTGCGGACGGCCTTCTCGGTCACGAAGGCCGCCCTGCCCGCGCTGATCGCCGGCGGCCACGGCCGGGTGGTGTTCGTCTCGTCGGTGACGGGGCCGATCGTGAGCAACCCGGGAGCCGCGGTCTACGGGGCGGCGAAGGCGGGGATCACCGGGCTGATGCGCGGCCTGGCGGTCGAGGTCGGCCGGCAGGGCGTGACGGTGAACGCGGTCATGCCCGGCTGGATCGCGACGGCGTCGCAGCTCCCGGAGGAGGCGATCGGCGGCGAGAACACCCCGCTCGGGCGGTCCGGGACACCGGCGGAGGTCGCCGAGGTCATCGCGTTCCTCGCCTCGGACGGGGCGAGCTACGTCACCGGCCAGGGGATCGTGGTCGACGGCGGCAACGTCATCCAGGAGTTCAAGGGCCCGTCCGAGGCGTGGTACTGATGCGCGACGGCGAGGCGAACGCGCCCGCGGCGGGTTCGGCCAGCGACGCGGGATCGGGAGCGAAGCCCGCCCACGTCGCCCTCATCACCGGCGGGGCGAGCGGCATCGGCCGGGCCACCGCCGAGCGGCTCGCGCGAGACGGCCTGCGGATCGTCCTCGCCGACATCGACGCGGCCGGCCTCGAGCGGACCGTCGGCGAGCTCGGCGGCCCGGAGGTCGCCCTCGGCGTCGTCACCGACGTGCGCTCGGTCGCCGACTGCGAACGGGCGGTCGCCGCCGCCGTCGAGCGCTTCGGCCGCCTCGACGTGCTCGTCAACTGCGCCGGCGTGTGGGCCGAGGGCCCGACCGACACGATGACCGAGCGCGAATGGGACTGGGTCGTGGACGTCAACCTCAAGGGCACGTTCTTCATGTGCCGCCATGCGATCCCCGCGCTCGAGGCGACCGGCGGCTGCATCGTCAACGTCTCGTCTGACGCGGGGCTGTGGGGTGGCAAGGGCGCCGCGATCTATTGCGCCAGCAAGGGTGGCGTGACGATCCTGTCGAAGTCGCTTGCCGTCGAGCTCGCCGAGCGCGGCGTCCGGGTGAATGCGGTCTGCCCCGGCGACGTCGAGTCGCCGATGATCCACTACCAGGCACGGACGTACGGTGGCGGCGACCCGGAGGGCTACCTGCGCGACCTGCTCAAGGCGTACCCCCAGAAGCCGCCCCGGTTCATCCGGCCCGACGAGGTCGCCGAGCTGATCGCCTACCTCTGCTCCGACCGCGCAGCCCCGATCACCGGCGCCGCCATCTCGATCGACTTCGGCCTGACCGCGGGCTACTGAGCCGGCGCGACTACAGCGAGGGCTCGGCAGGGACCTCGCCCGGGACGGCGATCTCGTCCGAGCCGACCCAGCGGTCGCTGACCGGCCAGATCAGCCACATGCCGATGCCCATCGTCAGGAGCAGGGTCAGGATCGCCAGCTGGTAGGCGCCGTTCCCGAGCGAATCGATGAACAGGAACACGATCGCCCCGTAGAGCAGCTGGCCGATGACCTGGGAGCCCTTGCCGACGAGGCCGTACAGCCCGAAGAACTCGCCCAGCCGGGCCGGCGGCGAGAGGCGGATCATCAGGACCCGGTCCGCCACCTGGACCCCGCCGAGCCCGCTCCCGACGATCGCCCCGGCCACGATGAAGATCGCGATGCCCGGCGTCGTCCCGGGCAGGGCCAGGGCGACGACTCCCAGCAGCAGCCCGACCACCCACGAGGCGAGGACCACGATGAGCGTCCGCTTCGGGCCGAACCGGTCCACCAGCCGGCCCCAGCCGAAGCTGGCGAGCACCGCCACGACGACGAGAACGAGCGACACGTACAGGAACTGCCCCTGGGTCAGCCTCATCCCGCGCACCGCGATGACGCTCATGACGACGATCAGCGTGTTCACCGCATCGGAGTAGAAAAAGCGCCCGACGAGGAACCGCAGCAGGTCGGGGACCTCCCGGGCGTGGCGGACGGTCAGCGCGATCTGGGTGAGCGAGCCGCGCAGGTCCGCCCAGGCGACCGGCGCGGAGGCCGGGGCCTTCGGCTCACGGATGAACACGAAGATCGGCACCGCGAAGACGGCGAAGAGGATGCCCGCGATGAGGAAGATCGGGTCCGGATTCTCCGGTGATCCCGAGCGCGAGAAGCACGACCGCCGACGAAGAGCGTGCCGACGTAGCCGACGCCGACCCCGATCCCCGACAGCCTGCCCCGGGTGGCCGGGTAGCTCACCTCCGACAGCGTCGCGTCGTAGTAGATGAGCGCCGCCTGGTAGCCGAAGTTCGCGACCGTGAAGAGCGCCGCCCCGACGAGCGGCGGCGTGGGGCCGATGATCGCCGAGGGGACGATCGTCAGGACCGTGAAGAAGAGCAGGAACGGCAGGCGCCGGCCGCCCCGGTCGCTGAGCGCGCCGAGGATCGGCGAGACGAGGGCATTCAAGCCGACGCTGACCGCAATCGCGATACCCTGGATGAGCTGCCCCGGCCCCTGGCCGAAGCGCGTGTCGGCGGTCAGCCACAGCCCGATCGCGGTCGACACGATCGCGTAGCTGAATACGGTGTTGGCCAGGTCGTAGAGGGCCCACGCCGCCGGGACGCGGGCGCGGCCGGCCGGGCTCAGCGCCGCGAGGCGCGCGGCCGGGGTCACGAGGCGGTGGTCACGGAGCGGGGACGACCTGGCACGTCACCCGGCGATGATAGGCCGCCGGTGTAGGCTTCGGACGATGGAATCGCGCGCGACGATCCCGGCCGAGCTCGCCGCCTGGCGCCCCCAGCGATTCGGAGCCGGCAACGCGAGGAAGGTCGCCGACCCGATCATCGAGCCGCTCTGGGAGGGCGTCCGGGTCCTGGTCAGGGTCGGGCTCGGCGGCCCGGCTGCGGGATCGCCCGGCCCGTCCGTCGAGATCGTCAACGACGCGGGCCGGACGCTGACCGACTTCGCCGAGATCGCGGCGGCGATCGCCGCGGCCGCGCTGGCCTCCAGCCTCGTCCTCGACGGCTACCTCACCGGCCAGGCGACCCGCCCCAGCGAGGGCGTCGGACTCGAGGGCCCCGCGGCGCCGACCGCCTCCGACATGGCCGCCCAGCTCTTCCTCGGCTCGGCCGGCCGGCGCAAGCGCCACGAACTCGACCGCTCCCGCCGAGCGGCCGCCGCCGCCGGCCCGCTCGCCTTCGTCGCCGTCGACCTCCTCCTCGTCGACGACGAGCCGCTGGTCGACGTCCCGCTCCTCGAGCGGAAGCGGATCCTCGAGCAGGTCCTGGAGGAGGGCGAGCTCGTCCGCCGGACTGTGTTCGTCCGCCCGCCGGTGGACCCCTGGCTCGGGACGTGGCGGAGCATCGGCTTCGGCAGCCTCGCCTACAAGGCGGCCAACAGCCGCTACCGCCCCGACGAGCCGAACCCCGCCTGGGCCACCGTCCGCATCCCCCAGCGTTAGGTCGGCCGCCTGAGAGCCGGGCGAGGTCCACGTCGCCCGGCGACACTCGAATCGGCGCTGCGGTGGTACGGTGACCGGGTGCCCGACACCGTCCTGACGCCGGCGATCCGCGACCAGATCGGCCGGCTCGGCCGTGCCGACATCATGGTCGGCATCCCGAGCTTCCGGAACGCCGCCACGATCGGCCACGTCGTCCGGGCGGCCCAGGCTGGGCTCGTCCAGTACTTCCCCGATCTCCGTCCCGTGCTGGTCAACGCGGACGCCGGCTCGCCCGACGGGACGCAGCGGGTCGTCGCCGAGACCGAGCCGCCGGACTACGTCGAGCGGATCCTCCTCGTCCGGCCGACGAACCGCCTCGAGCGGGTAGCCCTGACCTACCCGGAGCTGGACGGGGTCGGCGGCAAGGGCGCCGCCCTGCGGACGATCTTCGAGATGGCCGCGGCGCTCGAGGTGAAGGCGCTCGTCGTGGTCGACTCGGACCTGCGCTCGATCGTGCCCGAATGGATCGAGCTCCTCGCCGGGCCGATCCTCAAGGGCGGCTACGACTACGTCACCCCCCTGTACAGCCGCTACAAGTACGACGGCACGATCACCAACTCCGTCACCTACCCGCTGACGCGGGCGCTCTACGGGCGGCGGATCCGCCAGCCGATCGGGGGCGACTTCGGCGTCTCCGGGGACCTCGTCCGGCACTACCTGTCGCTCGACGACTGGGACGTCGACGTCTCGAAGTTCGGGATCGACATCTGGATGACGACCTCCGCCCTGACCGGCGGGTTCGCGGTCTGCCAGGCCCGCCTGGGCGCCAAGGTCCACGACCCCAAGGACCCCGGCTCCGACCTCGGGCCGATGTTCCGCCAGGTCGTCTCGACGATCCTCCGGCTGGCCGTTCGCAACGCCGAGCGCTGGCTGCCGATTCACGGCTCGCACGATGTGCCGGCCTACGGCTTCGAGCGGATCACCGAGCCGCCGCCGCTCGAGGTGAACACCGTCCGGCTGCTGTCCGAGTTCCACGCCGGCTCGCTGGCGATGGCCGCGACCTGGGCGGAGATGCTCGCCCCGGCGACGCTGGCCACCGTGCTCGAGCTCGCGCGCGATGCGGGTGCGCTGGCGGAGGCGGCGGACCGGGCGGGCGCGACGAGCGACCCGGGCGACGGCGGCGGCGCCCTCGGCCGCGTCCCCGGCGGGACCACGCTCTCGACCGAGCGATGGCCGACGCGCTGGCCGCCTTCCACTTCCCGGACGACGCCTGGGCGCGCGTCATCTACGACCTCGTGGCGACTGCCGCGCGCGAGCCGGAGAAGCTCGAGCGGAACGTGGCCGCGCTCGTGCCGATCTACTTCGGGCGGGTCGGCAGCTTCGTCATCGAGAACCGGCGGGTCTCGACGGAGGCCGCCGAGGAGCGGGTCGAGCGCCAGGCCCGCGAGTTCGAGCTGCTCAAGCCGTACCTCGTCGAGCGCTGGGCGGAGGTCGCCCGCTGCGTGAGCCGTGCCCCGCTCCCGGTCCGGATCCTCATCCCGGTCGCCAACCCGGGCACGGCCGAGGAGCTCATCCGGCTCGGCGCCGCGCTGCTCGACCCGCGCCGGCGAGCTGACCGCGCTCGGCATCGTCGAGGTCCCCGAGGGCATGCCCCTGTCCGAGGGCGCCACGCGGGCCCGCCACGCCCGCCGGCTCCTCCAGCGGGTCCTCGACTACGCCCCGGCCGGGACGACGATCCATCCGATCGTGCGGATCGGCCGCCACGCGGCGGAGGGGATCGTCGAGGCCTCCGCCGAGCAGGAAGCGGACCTGATCATCTTCGGCTGGGGCGGCAAGTCGCCGGCGGCCGCGACGGCCGCGGGCCCGACCGTCTTCTCGCCGACGATCGACGAGGTCGTCCGCGAGTCGCCGTGCGACATCGCCGTCGTCAAGCAGCGCGGCACGAAGGAGATCCGGCGGATCCTCGTCCCGGTCCGCGGCGGGCCCCACGCCGAGCTCGCGCTGCGCTTCGCCGACGCGCATCGCGCGTCACCACGACGCCAAGGTCGTCGTCCTCCACCTCGTCCCGCCGGGGATCACCCTGGCCGTCCGGGCGCAGGCGGAACGTGCCCTCGCCGCGTTCGTCACGCAGCACATCAAGGGCCGCGCGCGAGGCGCTCGTCCGCGAGGCGCCGAACGTCCGCAACGCGATCCTGCGCGAGGCGGAGCAGGCGGACCTCGTGGTCATGGGCGCCTCGGCGTCGCCGGGCGGCGACGACGGCGACACGTACCTGTTCGGCGCGCTGCCGGAGGCGATCGCCACCCGGGCGAAGCCGACCGTCATCGTCGTCAAGACCCGCGAGCCGATCGGCCGCCAGACGTTCGAGCAGCTGGCCGACCGGGCCGAGACGCTGGCCGCCGCCGACCGCGCCGCCGAGGAGGCGCGCGCCGTCCCGGCCCGGGTCGAGCGCTGGTTCGGCGAGTCGAACTTCCACCACGCCGAGTTCGCCGACCTGCGCCGCCTGGTCCAGCTCAAGGAGAAGCAGGGCGTCACGGTCAGCCTGGTCCTGCCGACGCTCAACGAGGAGGAGACGATCGGGCCGATCGTCCGCCGGGCGATGCGCGAGATGGTCGGCCGCGTGCCGCTCCTCGACGAGATCCTCGTCATCGACTCGGCGTCGACCGACCGGACCCGCGAGATCGCCGAGGCCGAGGGCGCGCGGGTCGTCCAGCATCCCGACGTCCTGACCCGCTACGGCTCGTTCCGGGGCAAGGGCGAGGCGCTCTGGAAGTCGCTCTACGAGACGACCGGCGACATCATCGTGTGGGCCGACACGGACGTCCGGAACTGGCACCCGCGGATGGTCTACGGGACGCTCGGGCCGCTCCTCCACGAGCCGCGCCTGCAGTACGTCAAGGGCTACTACCAGCGCCCGATCGTCGAGGGCGGCGTGCTCAAGGAGGGCGGCGGCGGCCGGGTCACCGAGCTCGTCGCGCGGCCGCTGATCAACCTGTTCTACCCGGAGCTGTCCGGGTTCATCCAGCCGCTCGTCGGGCGAGTACGCCGGGCGGCGGGCGCTGCTCGAGACGATCCCGTTCTTCACCGGCTACGCGGTCGAGATCGGGCACCTGATCGACATCGCCGAGCGGGTCGGGATCGAGGGCCTCGGCCAGGTCGACCTCGAGCGGCGGGTCCACCGCAACCAGGAGCTCGAGGGCCTGTCGCGGATGTCGTTCGTCATCCTCCAGGCGGTGATGAAGCGGCTCGAGGAGCGGCGCAAGGCCCGCCTGTTCGCGGAGCTGGGCTCGACGATGAAGCTGCCCCGCTCCGGCCGGGGCCGGCTGGCGCTGGAGGTCATCGAGCTGGCCGACCAGGAGCGCCCGCCGATGATCCGCATCCCCGAGTACCTCGAGCGGCGCCCGGGCCGCGCAGGGCCGTCGCGGCTCGACCGAGCTCACTCGGCGGCGTAGCACGCTCGCGGCCGTGGCCGACGCGCTGACGTCCTCTTCGCGCCGGACTCGTTCAAGGGCTCGCTGACCTCGGTCGAGGTCGCGCGGGCGCTGGCCGAGGGCTGGGCCCGGGCCCGGCCCGACGACGAGCTGCTCCTGGCGCCGCTCGCCGACGGCGGCGAGGGGACGCTCGTGGCGATCGCCGCGGCCGGCGGCTGGGAGCGCGTCGAGAGCGCGGCCACGGACCCGCTCGGTCGCCGGATCGCGGCCGCTGGCTGCGGTCCACGGACCGGACCGCACGCGGTCGTCGAGCTGGCCGAGGCGTCCGGCCTGTCGCGCCTCGCGACCACGCGAGCGCGATGCCGGCGCGGCATCGACGCGAGGGTACCGGCGAGATCCTGCGTGCCGTGCTCGGCGCGGGCATCCGCCGGATCACGCTCGGGATCGGCGGCAGCGCCACGACCGACGGGGGTGCCGGCATCCTTCGCGCCCTCGGCGCACGACTTCTCGACGCGGAGCAGGCGGACCTGCCCGGCCGCGGCAACAGGCTCGGCCTCCTTGCCCGGATCGACCTGTCCGGTCTCGATCCGGCACTCTCGGAACTCGATCTCCGGATCGCCTGCGACGTGACGAACCCGCTCCTGGGCCCATCGGGCGCGGCCGCGACCTACGGCCCGCAGAAGGGCGCCGGCCCGGTCGACGTGGGCAATCTCGACGTCGGCTCTCGCCCATTTCGCCGATCTCCTCGAGATCGCGACCGGCCGTCGCGAGCGCGACACGCCCGGGGCCGGCGCGGCCGGAGGTGTCGGGTTCGGGCTCCTGTGCCTGCGCGATCGGTTCCGCTCGCTCGAGCTCGTGCCGGGCGTCGACCTCGTCGCCGAGGAGACCGATCTCGACGGGAAGCTCGCCCGGGCGGACCTCGTAATCACCGGCGAGGGCCGGATCGACGCCCAGACCGCGTTCGGCAAGACCGCCCTCGGCGTGGCCCGTCGGGCACAGGCGGCCGGCGTCCGGTGCGTCGCCGTCGGCGGCGGCGTCGAGCCCGAAGGTGCCGCGGCCCTGGCCGCGCTCGGCGTCGAGGTCGTGCCCGTCCACGAGCTCCCGATCCCGCTCGCCGACGCGATTGCGGCCGGCGCTGCGCCGCTCATCGCCTGCGGGGAACGACTGGCTCGCGGGATCCCCCGCAGCGAAGCCTCGCCACCCGATGGGCTCATTGACGATCTGGTGACGACCCGCCGGATCGCGCGGCCGAAGGGCACCGGCCAGACGGCGGCCCGCTCGAAGCGCCCGACGAAGCGCCGCCCGCCGGACCCTGCGAAGGCCTGGGCGCGCCGCCTCGAGCGGACCCGACCCGGGTTCGTCCGGTTCGTCCTCGACGGCCTGGCCGCCGAATACGGCCGGCCGACCTGGCAGCGCCGCCTCGACCCGACCAGCGAGCTGGTCCTCACGATCCTGTCCCAGAACAGCGCCGACCTGAACGCCGAGCGCGCCTTCGAGTCGCTCCGGCTGGCCTACCCGAGCGCCGCGCCGGCCCAGGCGCACCAAGCCGCCGACGGCTGGGGCGGGATCGGCCTGTCGGAGGCGCCGCCGCCGGACTGGCTGGCCGTCGAGCGGGCGCCCCTCCCGGAACTCGTCGAGGCGATTCGCCCGGGTGGGCTCGCCCAGCAGAAGGCGCCCCGCATCCAGAACGCGCTCCGGACGATCCGTGCGGAGCGCGGCGACCACGCCCTCGAGTTCCTCGCGGAGCTGCCCACCCTCGAGGCGCGCGACTGGCTGACCCGGATCGACGGGATCGGCAGGAAGACCGCGTCCGTCCTCCTGATCTTCTGCTTCGGGGCGCCGCTCATGCCGGTCGACCGCCACGTCGAGCGGGTCGGCCACCGGCTTGGCCTCATCCCGCCGAAGGCCGGCGCGGACGACGCGCACGAGCTCTACCTGGAGCTCCTCCACCCGGACCAGATGTACGAGGCGCACGTCAACCTCATCACCCACGGTCGCCGGACCTGCCACGCCCGCAAGCCGGAGTGCGCCCGCTGCCCCCTCCACGCCCGCTGCCGCTTCGTCGACCCGAAGGCGCCATAGGGAGCGCCCCGGGCCGAGTCGGTATCGCAGCCGTTCCGTTCCGGTGCGTCTGAGTGCCGAGCTCGGGCAGGACCCCTGGGCGCCTCCCCCCGGTCCACGTCCGGAGCCGAACGATACCGACGCGGAACACGTCCGGAGCCGAACGGCACCGACGCGGAACACCCGGAGTTCAAACCGTCGGTTCCGACGGATCGCAGATGCGATCCCGCACATCCGGAGTGCGAAAAGTCGCCGCGCGTCGCCGGATGGGACCCGATTCGTCCGAACCTGAACCCCCGGCGTGCAGAGCGAAGCCGGCGCCCGCGTCCAACCGCGCGTTTGAACATGGGACGCGCAAGGTGGCCAGGCCCCCAGCTGGGAGCGGGACGAGACCCCAGCTGGGAGCCGGACGAGGCCCCGGCCGAGGTGGATCCACGACGCCCCTGCCCGGCGGATCCGCGCCCCGGACGTGCACGGGCCCGCTGGGTGCCCGGCGGATCCGCGCCCCGGACACGCACGGGCCCGCTGGGCGCCCGGCGGCACTGCCTATACTCCGGCCATGCTGAGCGGCGGCGCGATCGGGGCGCACGGAGCGTACGGGGCGGTCTCGCCGCGGATCCTCCTCGTGGACGACGACCCCAACCTGCTCGTCGTCCTGGCCGAGCAGCTCCGTGCGGACGGCTACGAGGTGACCACCGCCCGCGACGGCCAGGAGGCGCTCCGCCGCCTCGAGGGGGGCTGGCCGGACCTGCTCATCATCGACATGATGATGCCCCGCCTCGACGGCCTGTCCCTGGCCCGCGAGATCAAGAGTCGGGCGGACCTGCCGATCATCGTCCTCAGCGCGATCGACGCCGGCGACAGCAAGGCGGAGGTCCTCGACGAGATCGCCGAGGACTACGTCACCAAGCCCTACCACTACCCCGAGCTCCGGGCGCGGATCAACCGCGTCCTGCGGCGGCTCGGCGACAGGGTCCCCCGGCGCAGCCTGGTCGTCGGGCCGGACCTCGTCCTCGAGCTGCACCGGCGCGAAGCCGTCGTCGCGGGCCAGGTCGTCCCGCTCACCCCCACCGAGTCGCGCCTCCTCTACGCGCTCGCCGCGAACCTCGGCCAGGTCATCCCGACGGAGACCCTCCTTGCCCGCGGCTGGGCGGAGACCGAGGACGCCGACCCGTCGTACGTCTGGGTGACGATGCGCCGGCTCCGCCGGAAGCTGGAGACCGACCCCAACCACCCGGCCCACCTGCTCACGGTGCGCGGCATCGGCTACCGGCTCGTGCCCACCGAGATGGCCGCGACCGAGCCGGCGCCCGGCAGCGACACCTGACGATGGACGATCGACCGGCCGAACCGACGACGCCGACGCCGACGACGCCGGCACCAGAGGCAGCCGAACCCACGCGGGCGGCGGCCGAACCGACGGCGCGCGAGGCCGAGCCGACGATGCCCGAGCCGACGAGGCCCGAGGCCGAGCCCATTCCCCCGATCGAGTCCGAGCCGGAGCGCGTCGGCGGCGGGCTCCCGTTCCGGACCCGCCTCACGTTCTCTCTCGTCGCGGCGGCCGTCCTTCCCCTGGCCTCGTTCGGGCTCGTCCTCGTCGCCGCGGAGCGGTTCCTGCCGGACCCCGCCTCGACCGTGCCGCGTCTCCTCCTCCTCGCGATTGCGCTTGCCGCGCTGCTCGCCGTTCTCGTCGCGTTCGCCATGTCGGCCGACCTGACCGCGCCCCTCCGGGCGATCGCGGCGGCCGTCGACCGGGTCTCCGCGGGCGACCTCTCCACCCCGATCGCGGTGGCCGGCGACGACGAGCTCGCCCGCCTGGCCGAGAGCCACAACCGGCTCGCCGCGGACCTCGAGCGGCGCAACCGCGAGCTCGGGCGGATCCTCGCCGCGATCGTCGCGGCGTCGCCCCGGGACGGCGTCGACTGGCTCGTCGGGCGGGCCGCGGAGGACGCCCGGACGGCATTCGGCATGGTCGATGCCCGGATCCTCCTGGTGGACCCCGCGACCGTGCCGGAGGAGGAGCGGATCCCCGGCGAGCCGCTGCCCGTCCGCGCGGAGCTGCGGGCGGGCGAGGACCGCCTCGGCGTTCTCGTCGGCTACTTCCCGGCGACCCGGGCCTGGGAGCGCGCGGACCAGGACCTCCTCGAGCTGTTCGCCAGCGAGATCGGCGTGGCCGTCCGCAACGCCCAGCTGTTCGAGCGGGTGGGCGCCCAGAACGCCCGGCTCCTCGAGCTCGACGCCGCCAAGGATGACTTCCTGCGGGGCGTGAGCCACAACCTGCAGACCCCGCTGACGAGCATCCGCGCCTACGCGGACCGGCTCGCGGCCGAGGCCGAGACCCCGGACCGCCGGCTCGGGATCATCGCCGAGCAGGCGGAGCGGCTCAGCCGGATGGTCCGCCAGCTCCTGACCGTGACCCGCCTCGAGGCCGGGACCCTCCGGCCCCAGGCGGAGGTCCTCGCCCTCGCCCCGCGGGTGCGCCGGGCCTGGGAGGCGCTCGGCGTGGAGGAGGTCTCGTTCTCCGTCGACGATCGAGCCGGTGGCTGGCTCGCGATCGCCGACGGCGACCAGCTCGACCAGGTCCTGTGGGCCCTCCTCGACAACGCGGTGAAGTACGGCCGGCGCGAGCCGATCGAGGCGACGATCGCGATCGAGGAGGCGGCCGGCCGGCTCCGGCTGACGATCGCCGATCACGGACCGGGCATCCCCGCCGCGGATCGAGCCCGGCTCTTCACCCGGTTCACCCGGGGCAGCGCCGGGAGCGCGGAGGACGGCAGCGGGCTCGGCCTGTACGTGTCGCGCGAGCTCGCCCGGGCAATGGGCGGCGACCTCGTCCTCGAGCCGGCGGCGCCTGGCCGCGGCGCCGCGTTCAGCGTCATCCTGCCGGCCGAATCCCCGCTCGAGAGCTGAGGCCCAGCGCGCCGGTCTCCACTTCCGGATCTGCACGCGCGCAAGCGGACCGGACTCGATAGTACGAATGGGTCACTGCCGTGGGGCTCCTTGGCAAGCTGAACTGCAAGGTACGGCTGCGACGCTTCGGAGCCATCGCACGCCACGGGTCGACCCGGGCCACATGCCCGCGATCCTGGGCCGCGACACAGCGCACTCCGTCGGGGTACACGGTGAAGTTCGGACATTCGAGGCGATCTCCGGGAACACCAGCGCGAGGCCGAGGCCGCGGCCAGGGCCTCGTCGAGTTCGCCCTCGTGCTGCCCGTCCTTGCGCTCTTCTTCCTGAGCATTCTCCAGTTCGGCATCCTCTTCTCGGCCCAGGTCGGGATCACGAATGCCGTCCGGGAGGCGGTCAGGAACGCGTCCGCGATCCCAGTGGCAACCTCGGCGAATGCCGTGACGGCGGCCAACTCGGTCTACACCAGGCTCACCAACTCGAGCACGGGGCTTCTCCAGCGCAACGGCTCCGGGTACTCGAGCGGCGCACTCGTCACGACCGGGACCCGCGAAACGCAGGTCTGCTACTACTCGTACGAGGACGCGACGGACGGGATCTCGATCATGGCGCGGGTCGAGGTCCAGTACCGCCATCCCCTCTTCATCCCGTTGATCAGCGGAATCCTCGATGGCTTCGACGGCGTCAACCGGACCAGGCATACCGACTCGGCACGAGCGAGGAGATCCGCGTCGGGAACGGTCCGCTCACGAGCACCGGCGGGATCGGCGGCAGCGGGAGCCCGACGTGCAATTCGTGAAGCCCGCCGGAACGCCGATCGCCGCGTCGGCGCGCAGGGCGGAGCGCGGCCAGGCGCTCGTGGAATTCGCGCTGTTGCTGCCGCTCATCATCGTGATGTTCTTCGGGATCATCCAGTTCGGGTTGCTGTTCGGCGGCCAGATCGCGCTGGTCAACGCCGTGCGGGAGGCGGCGCGCTATGCGTCGACCTCCCCGGTGAACTCGAACCCGACGTCCCAGATCACGAACGCGGTGGCGGGCGGAGTGCCCGGCTACACCGGCACAGCGATCGTGGCGTATTCCTACTGCTACTACGCCAACCCCGCCATCAGCGCCACCCCGACCTACTCAGCGCGCATCCACGTGGACGTGACGTACGGACATCCGCTATTCATCCCGCTCGTGGGACGCCTGGTCGACGGCATCAATGGCCCGGTCGACAACCAATTCACCGTGACCGTCCGCGAGGACATGCGCGTCGAGTCGATGCCATACAAGTCGCCCCCGAGTGGGCTCTCCCAGTGCGCCATTCCATGACGAGGATGACCGTGAACTCCAAGCCGATGGGCACACGCCGTGCCACGACCAATGAGACGGGGCAGGTTCTCGCGCTGTTCGCGCTGTTCCTGGTCGTCTTCGTGGGCTTCACCGCGCTGACGATCGACTATGGCTCCTGGCTCAAGGCTCGCCGCGACTACCAGAACGCCGCCGACTCCGCGGCGCTCGCCGGAAGCGGCTTCCTGAGCCGGCCCATCGACGACGACAAGCGGGCCCAGGCGCGGGAGGCGGCGTGGGCATCCCTGAAGGCTCAGCTGGGCCTGTCCGGCGCCGTGGTCCCGGGCACACTGGGTGGCTCGAGCACGCCGGCCGGCACACCGATCGTCGACAGCGGCTACCGGCTGTGGGTGAGCACGCCGCCGATCGAGGCGACGACGAAGTACCCGGGCGACTACCGCGGGGATACGGATCGGTACCTGTTCGCCTGGGTCGAGAAGGAGAACCCGTCCTTCTTCGCCCGGATCTTCGGTCAGGGTGACGCGACCGTCAGCGCCTGGGCAACCGCGGGACAGTTCCCGAGCCGGTTCGCGGTCATCACCCTGCGCCAGCCCGGGCAGGATGGCCCGGCGAACGCGACCGACATCGACCTCGCCGGCAGCAACTCCGCCCTGGAGGTGATCGACGGCGACGTCGGCGGCAACTGGGGAATGAAGCTCAACTCCTCGTCCCAGCTGTGGCTCCATGGGCTCAGCGACAACGAGGCCGATGTCTATCTCCAGACCTACACCACCTGCGGGCAGAGCTGCTGGTCGCCGAACCAGATCAACAGCGGCCCGAGCGGCAATCCGCCGAACGTCATGAAGACGCCCCTCGAGATCCCGTTCATCCTGGACGACCCAGACTACCCGCTCCCCTCCGTGCTGAGTGGCCTGCCCCTCTCGTACGGGACCTCCGGACCGGTCCAGAAGGGCGGCGGGACGGACAACCAGGGCGACCTCCGGCTCCGCGAGGGCGGCAGATCCGGCGTCGGCTGCGACGCGGACAGCCCTCGCATCGGCCCAGGCTGGTATCGCAATCTCCGCATCGACGAGTGCGTGGTCCTCGATCCGATCCACACCTACACGGATCCGGACAACGCCGACCCGGCACTTCGCGGTCAGACCAACCTGCCGTCCACCCAGCAGCCCGGGATCTTCTATATCACGGGCAACCTCGACGTCCAGGCAGGGGCCTTGCTGGTGGGGGATGGGGTCACGATCGTCCTCCGACCGCCGGGCGCACGTCTCCAGCCCAGCGGAACTGGTGCCGTCATCGACCTGAACACGGGCGCCTCGGATGGCGTCGCTGGTGGTGCGCCCAACCAGAAGAAGGCTGCGTTCATGACCGATGGCAACTACACCTACGGGTATGACTCCGGGCTTGGTCGCTGGGTGTACAACTCCTCGCTGAACTCGGACAACACGCGGACGGGTGTCGCCATCTACGTGGCGAGGCCCGACCAGTACGGCGTGTCAGGGTCGGACGCAAACACGGACGTCATCAAGGTGAATGCGTTGGCGGGGCTCGCGTGGTCAGGGGTCACGTATGCACCGCGCGACAACATCCAGATTGCGGGGCAGCCGGACCACGACGGGATCGGGCAGTTCGTGTCCTGGACGTTCAAATTCGCTGGCGGCACCGTCGTCAAACAGACCTACGACGGCCCGGACCAGTCGGTCCCGCATCTGGTCGAGCCGCACCTCGGTCAGTAGCATTCGCGCTACTTCGGCCGGCACCTCACTTCGGGTTCTCGGGAGCCGCGGAAGAGCCGTCTCCTCCCAGCGGAGGCGGCTCTTCCGCCTGTCAGGCTCGGGTGCGGGCGCGCTCCGGGGCGAGCTCGACCCGCGCGGCGGCGTCCGGGCGGCGGTTGGCGAGGGCCGGGGATCTGGCGGCGGATCGAGCGGACGCGGGCGAGGTCGAGCTCGGCGGTCACGATGCCGACCCGGTCGGGGGCCTGGGCGACGACGGTGCCCCACGGGTCGACGACCATCGAGCGCCCGAACGCGGGCTGGCCGGGCGGGCCGCCGATCTGGGAGGGGGCGAGGACGTAGGCGCCGTTCTCGATGGCCCGGGCCCGGAGGAGGACCTCCCAGTGGTCGCGGCCGGTCCGCTCGGTGAAGTTCGCCGGGACGGTCAGGACCTCGGCGCCGGCCAGCGCGAGCGCTCGGTAGATCTCCGGGAAGCGGAGGTCGTAGCAGATCGACAGGCCGAGCCGGACGCCGTCGACGTCGGCCACGACCGCCCGGTCGCCCGGGCTCACCCGGTCCGATTCGCGATCGGTCGGGCCGTTCTCCACGTCGATGTCGAAGAGGTGGATCTTCCGGTAGCGGGCGGCGATCGAGCCGTCCGGGGCGACGAGGACGCTGGTGTTGTACGGCCGGGCCGGGTCGCCCGACGTCTCGGCCAAGCTGCCCACGAGGATCCACGCGTCGCTTGCCCGGGCGACGGCCGCGAAGGGCTCCGTCCAGGGGCCCGGGATCGGGCGGGCGGAGGCGCGGAAGCCGTCGTCCGAGCCGCGGAACTGGAGGTACTCCGGGAGCGCCACCAGCCGGGCGCCTCCGGCCGCGGCCTCATCCGCCAGGGCGGCCGCGGTCGCGACGTTGGCCTCGACGTCCGTGCCGGCATCGAGCTGGACGAGGGCGACCCGGAGCGTGTCAGCGGCTGCGGTCATGCCGGCAGGATGACACACCGCGGTGCGTCGGGCGTCAGCGGATCCCCGTGTCGTACTGGACGTCGAAAGGGGCAGGCTGCGGGCCGCCGAGGCGGGCGGAGAACGGGATCGGCGGGGCGGTCCCCATCAACCCCTCGACTGGTTGCGGGACGAGGGTGTAGTCGCCTTCCGGAACGTCGAAGGCGAAGGAGCCGTCAGCGGCGGTCCGCGCCTGGCCAACCTCGGCGCCGGCGACGGTGACGATCGCGAGGACCGCCCCGGCCACCGGGCGCGGGGCGCAGTTCGGGTCCGGCGGCACTCGCTCGACCGGGCAGACCGGCCCGGCGGTGGCCCGGCCGGTCAGGTGGACCTTCGCGACGGGCGACGGGGCGGGCGAGCACGCGCCCAGGACGAGGCCGAACGCCGCGAGGAGGACCGCGAGGGTCGCGACAGAACCGAGTCGAGACGGGCGAATTACACGCATGGCCCACTGACGACCGGGGATGCCGCCCGGTTCCCGGCGATCCTACCCTCGCGCCAATGATCGAGGCGCGGCCGACCCCGGCGCGGGACGACGCCTGGGCGCTCCTCTCGAGTAGACGCCGGGTGAGGCGCTCCGCCGCAACGGGCTCGCCGTCGAGGCGACCGTCGGTCGGTACGGCGAGCACCGCTTCGGGATGGGCCATCCTGAACTCGAGACGTGGCGCGCCGCCGAGATCGGCCTCCCGATCGAGGAGCACATCGTCAACGTCGTCGAGGATCTCAAGACCGTCCAGAGCGTCCTCGGCCCCTGACTCTCGTCGCGACCGGGGTCGCGATTACCGTGACTCATCGACTTGCCCACGAACGAGCGTGACCGGTCGACCCAAACAACCGATCTGGCCACCCGGTCACGCTCACTCATCGCGGATCCGATGAGTGACACTGATCGGCGGGGCGCCGGGGGCGCGCAGGGCGGGGCGAGCGGGGACGGCCGGCGAGCTTCTCGCAGCACTGGTCGAAGCGCTACTCGCCGCGCCGGCCCCGATCAGCGGATCCCATCCAGGACCCGTTGGAACTCCTCGTCAGAGAGTCCGAACGCGACCACGACGTACTGGTGGCAGGGCTCCTCCGCGGGCCGTTCGAACCAGATCGCCGTCTGCGTCCGGATGTCCGGATCGGGGTCCGCGAGCAGCGTCGCCACGTGACCCCGGATGAACCTTCTGCCAACGGGGACGCCTCCGACTTCGCCTCCGACGCCTGACAGGAGCGACAGCGCGCGGGTCTCGTCGGGCGCCGGGCCGTTGGCCCAGTTCACGGCGACTCCCCGGGGGGCGTCGCGCGGCCCGGTCAGGGATCGATCTCGGAGCTTGAGGTCGCCCGGAACCCAGGTCGCGGCGAGTGCCGGACAGATCGCGGGCCAAGGGGCGGATGGGGTGAGGGCGGCTGGGGTCGGCAGAGCCGCGGAGGCTGTGGTCGCCACGGCGATCTGGTCGGGGGCCTGCGGCGAGCAGGCCCCCAGGACCAGGACCGCTCCCAGGAGAAGGAGCCTCGTCCTGGGCGCGTTCACTGCTGGTAGACGTCCGGATTCGGAAGCGGCGCAAGGAGCGGCCCCGACTTCCCATCCGGATGTGGCTCCTGGCCGAGCCCGACGTACGGGCCACCGAGCTTGCGCACGCGAAGGACCGCGTACTCGGCGGCCCCGGCCATCCGGGCCGACTCGACGAAGCTCTGCGCACCCTGCTTCGTGCGGAAGGCGCTCAGCAGGAGGAAGCGACCGGGCGGGAGCTGGAAGTCGTCCGCGGTGAGCAGGCCGGTGATCCAGGCAGCCGCACATGGCGGCCGGTCGATCGTGCCGCAGCGCTCGCCTCCGGATTCCTCTGCACTGAGGAACCCGCGCGCGGCCGACAGCGGCACGTAGCGGAGCGAGACGGGCTGGATGTCCCTGAGCTGGCTGAGGCCGGGCGGGCATTCGACCCCGACCTGCTGGAGTGCCGACGCACACTCGACGGTCCTCATGTCCGGGCTGGTCTGGTCGTAGAACCCGACCGTCCGGTAGTTGTCGGTGACGTCGATGTAGAAACCCTGCACGTCGCCGAAATCCAGCGCGGCGGCGGCGTCGGAAGCGGCGGCGTACGTGGGGAACTCGCCGCCCACGACGATCAGCATCGTCTCTCCGACGCCCGTCACGGGCGTCATCGATCCGCTGTCGTGGGCGACCTCGGACGGTCGGGCCGCGACGACCCCGGTCGCCAGTCCGGCCGTGAGCGCGAGCGCCGTGGTGATCATCAACATTGTCCGGCCGTGGCCATGGATGCTCATCGCCGACTCCCTAGTAACCGGTCGCATATTGGAAGTGCATGGCGTCCGCGAAGACGAGGCCCCACGTCCAGCCGTGGTTCTGGAAGATCCCGGCAACCCCGGGATCGATCGTATGGCTGTGGTAGTGGCCGATGTGCTCGTACGCGGCGTTCATGTCGATCGCGATCCCCCACGCGTGGGTGCTCCAGCTCGTCGAGTTGGCGATGAGCCGGCAGTTGTAGCCCCAGATGCCCTTCTTCACGCGGTCGTCCCAGTGGTTGTTCGCGATGTGGCCGCGGACGTCGTAGAAGAGGTTCGTCGACGTGCCGCCGTTGCCGGCGTACCAGCCGGGCGTCGGCGCGCCGCCGAGCTTCCGGTGGAACCGCGGGTGGTAGACGATGCCCTCGGCGCCCCAGGCGAAGTTGTTGTGGTTCGAGGCGCTCGTGCATCTGTCACCGAAGATGCCATTGATCTGCGTCAGGCCGCTGGGCACCGCCGGGTAGCCGAAGTGGCGGTCGTACCAGCCGTTCGCCCCCCAATGGAACGCGAGAGCGGTCCCGCCGTAGACGGCGAGGAGCAGGAAAGCGACCAGGGAACCTTGAATGATCCTGTTGGCGTGCACGCTCAACCTCCCCGAGGCGTCCGGGCACGCGTCTGTGACGCGGTGACCACGGTCGCCTCCGTGCGCTGATGCGGGTCAAGCCTGGGATGGGCCGTTGACACGGGCCGTTCCTCCGCTGCCACGCGTCGGCGGGTTCGTCGACTCGACGAACTTCCACGTGAGGCGGTGAACCTACACGGCCATCCTTATCGCGCACTTATCCGCCCGGCGACGACCGCAGGGTCGCCGCGAGCAGCTGGACGGCGGAGCCCGAGGCGGGCTGGTTCGGGTTCGCCGGCAGGCTGAGGCCGAGCAGGGTGTCGACGCCATCGCGCCACGAGTCCGGGAACGCGTGATTGCCCGCCAGCGGCGTCTCGCGACCGCAGGCCACCGGGATGTCCGGCTGTCCCGCCAGGGCAACCAGGCCCAGGGCGTTGCGGACACCCGGACCGCAATGGGCCTCGCCCCTGCCGGCCACGGTGATCGCCTTCACGTTCACCTCGAGGCGTCCCAGGAGGTAGAGGATCGCCAGCCAGTCGTCGGCGGCCATGTCCGTGTCGATGACGACGGCCCGAGGCCCGCCGCTCGCGGTGGGGGCCTGGCTCGTGGCGGTTCCCTGGCTTGTCGGCGGGCTCGGGGTCCCGCTGGTCGTGCATGCGCCGATGAGCGTCACGAGCACGAGCACGACGGCCCGACTCCGCAAGCGCGCTCCGGTCCGGGTCTTCACGGCGCCTCTCCGGCAATCTTGCGGCGGCATGCCCGCCAGGTTACCGCCACCCGGGGGACGCTCCTCTGGCCCGGGCCGGGCTCGCTGCCATGCCTACCCCGGGCCGTTTTTGCGTGACGCACGAACGTGACCAGCCGGCCGTCCGATCGGTCGGATCCACGTCACGCGCACAGAAGGTGACGATCTGTGCGTGGCACGAAAGAAACCGGCACCGGGAGCGTCACGCACGTCGCGTTCGTTCGTGTAGCGCAACGCGGGCCGGTTTGGGTCCGGGCCGGGCTCGCTGCCATGCCTACCCCGTGCGACGAGCGTGGGAACAGCTGCAATCTGAAGTCATGGCCTGTACGCGCGCTCGCGCCGACATAGCTCAGCGGTAGAGCAGCTGTTTCGTAAACAGCAGTTGCACGGTTCGAATCCGAGTGTCTGCCCCACTCAAGGAACGTGAGGCGGCCGACCTCCACCCCGCGCGCTGACGCAGCCGAGCCACCGTTCGTGTTGCCAGCGCCTACGATGCCGCAATGACCGGCTCCACGACGCCCACCGCGCTCGTCGTCTTCGTTGCGCTTCTCGCCGCGATGCCGCTGGCGGCGCTCCTGTCGCGGCGACTCCGCCTGCCCTACACGGTGGCGCTCGTCTTCTTCGGGCTGCTCGTCTCGGCCCTGTCCCTGGGCCTGGAGCTGCAGGTCTCGCCCCAGCTGGCGGTCACCATCCTCATCCCGGGGCTCGTCTTCGAGGCCGCCTACCGGCTCGACGGCGGCGAGCTTCGCCGGACCTTCGGCGGCGTCGCCCTGCTGGCCGTGCCCGGCGTGATCGTGTCGGCCGTCATCGTGGCCGTGGTCCTGCATGTCGCCGCCGGCCTGTCGATGAACGAAGGGTTCCTGATCGGGGCGATGGTCTCCGCGACAGATCCGGTCGCGGTCGTGGCGACGATGCGCCGCGTCCGCGCGCCGCGACGGCTGGTCACCCTGGTCGACGCGGAGAGCCTGTTCAACGACGGGACCGGCGTCCTCGTGTTCGCCATCGCGCTCGGCGCGACCGGCAGCCAGACGACGCTCGCCCAGGACGCCGTCGTCTTCATCGTGGGTGTCGGCGCCAGCCTGCTGATCGGCGCCGTCGGCGGCGTGCTGATCGCCCGTGTCGCGGCGACGACCGAGGACCACCTGATCGAGCTGACGCTGACGCTGCTCGCCGCCTACGGCACGTACCTGGTGGCGGACGTGGTCCACGCTTCGGGCATCATCGCCACGGTGGTCGCCGGTGTCGTGGTCGGGACGTACGGACGGCGGGTCGGGCTGAGCCCGCGGGCCCAGGAGGCGATCGACACCGTCTGGGAGTTCCTCGCCTTCGTCCTCAGCGCGACGGCGTTCCTGCTCATCGGGATCGCCATCCCGCTCCAGGCCCTCCAGATCGCGCTCGTCCCGATCGCGTGGGGCGTCGTCGCGGTTCTCGTCGGGCGGGCGGTTGTCGTCTACGGCCTGCTCGGGGGCACGGCGGCGGTCGCCTGGCGGATCGGCCGGATCCCGCGACTTCCGGTCTCCTGGCTCCACGTCATGAACTGGGCCGGCCTGCGCGGCGCCGTCGCCACGACCCTCGCGCTGTCGCTCCCGGTCGACTTCCCGAACCGGACCCTGCTCCAGGGCACCACCTTCGGGATCATCCTCTTCACGCTGGTCGTCCAGGGGGCGACGGCCGAGCGGGTCATTCGCTGGTCTGGCGTGAACCAGGAGCCGGATCCCGGCTCGGCCGAGGCAGTCCTGGCGAGCCGGGACGGGCTGGCATCGGGGCGCGAGCCGTAGTCTGGGCGTCGCTCGCCGTCGTCATGCTTCCCGAGCTGATCGGATCGCCGCCGCGGCCAGCCCACGTCCGCTGATCCCGGACGCGTCCGGCGACTCGTCCGGTCAGCGGCGCCGCGTCACCTCGCTCGCCCGTTGACCGTGTCGAGGAAAAGTTGCTCGAACCGGTGGACGTCGGCCGAGGTGGCGAACCGGGTCACCGGACCGCTCTCCGACGAGATGATCCGGCCGCTGTCGGGCCCCTCGTCCGCGACAACAGCGAGGGCCCGGCTGCTGAACGAACCCTCGTCCGGCTCCCAGCCGTGGCCTCGTTCCTCATCCGGCTCCCAGTCGGGGCCTGGCCGCCTTGCACATCCCATGTTCAAACGGGCGGTTGGACGCGGGCGCCGGCTTCGCCCTGCACGCCGGGCGTTCAGGTTCGGACGAATCGGGTCCCAATCCGGCGACGCGCGGCGGGCTTCCGCACTCCGGAAGTGCGGGATTGCATCCGCAATTCGTCGGAACCGACGGTTTGAACTCCGCGTGTTCCGCGTCCGTGTCTGGGGTGTTCCGCGTCGGTGTCGCTCGGCTCCGGACATGGGCCGGGGCGAAGTCGCGGGCGCGCGCGCCTTGTGTGAGCGGGCGCAGATCGAAGGCGAGCGTCTCTGGATGGAGATCCCGCCGAACGATGCCTCGACCCAGTCGGGCGCCCCAACGACGTAGCGTCCGTAGCCCTCCCCGAACCGGAGCGCCTGGATGGCGACCACCGCCAGGATCGCGATCGTCGATCCCCTGCCGATGGCGCGAGCGACCCAACTCGGTCCATGGCGCTGCTCCCTCGCCCAGCGCCCCGTCGTGGGAGCACCGCGGGCTCGCGGAGCAGCGGCTGGCTGGTCGGCCCGGCCGAGGTGGGAACGGTTGGCCTATGACCCGAACAGCCGCGGCCGCAGCCGCATCGCGCCCCACACCAGCGCCAGCATCACCGGGACTTCGATGAGCGGACCGACGACCGTGGCCAGCGCGACCGTCGGCGAGAACGCGGTGATCGCGATCGCGATGGCGATCTCGAAGTCGCGGCCGGTCGAGTTGAACGCGACCGCGACGGCGTCCTCGTAGCTGAACCCGAGCCGCGCCCCGACGAGGTAGACGACGCCGAACATCGCGACGAAGAAGATCGCCATCGGGACGGCCATCTCGACCACGATGAGCGGCCGCTCGAGGATGAGGTCGCCCTTGAGCGCGAACATCACGACGAGCGTGAACAGCAGCCCCAGGATCGAGAGCGCGTTGAGCCCGGGCTTCAGGCGATCCATCGCCGCCTCGCCGCCGCGACGGACGACCGCCTGGCGGGTCAGCACCCCGGCGACGAGCGGCAGCCCCAGGTAGAGCACGACGCTCTGCGCGACGACCCACACGTCGAAGCTCACGTCACCGATCAGGAGTCTGGCGTAGACCGGGATGAGCAGCATCTGGACGACCGAGTTCGCCGCAACGAAGACGAGGGCCATCGGCACGTTGCCCTTGGCCAGGTAAGTGAAGATGATCACCATCGCGATGCACGGCGCGAGGCCGTACAGGATCAGGCCGGTCCGCAGCTCCGGGTCGGCGACGAAGGCGTTCGCCAGGCCGAGCATGAGGAACGGCGCGATGAGGTAGTTGAAGAGGAGGACCGTCCCGAGCTGGCGTGGCGACCGGACCGCCTGCCCGACTTCCGTGACCCGGACGTTGGTCATCGCCGGGTACATCATCGCGAACAGGCCGATCGGGACCCCCAGCGAGATCGCGTTCGCGACCGTCGGCTGGAACGTCCCGCCGGCGATCGCCTTGAGCGCGTCGATCGGCGGGGTCAGGGTGAAGTCGGAGATCGACAGCAGCTTCCCGACCGCGATCCCGACGGCCATGCTCACCGCCACGAAGAGCGGCGGCAGGCGGAAGTCCTCCAGCCGCGCGAGCAACGTCCGGGCGTTCATCTGCGCACGCCTACGGCTTCGAGCCGCCCAAGGCCGGCGGACCGGCGCAGCATCCCGACGAAGTACAGGACAATGCCGGATGAGATGACCATCGACGAGTCCGTCGCTTGAGCGGCCCGCGGATCCTCACGATCATGGGCTCGGGCGAGACCGCCCCGACGATGGCCAAGGTCCATCGCGCCCTCTTCGAGCGGCTGGGCGACGCCTCGGCTTCGGGCACGCTGATCGACACGCCGTTCGGCTTCCAGGAGAACGCCGACGAGCTGACGGCGCGCGTCGTGGAGTACTTCCGCGAGAGCATCGGGCGGACCCTGACGGTCGCCTCATTCCGTTCGCGCGACCTGGACCCCCTCGACACGGCGACGGCGGTCGCCCGGATCCGCGAGGCTCGCTATGTGCTCGCCGGCCCGGGCAGCCCGAGCTACGCCCTCCGCCAGTGGCAGGGCGGCCCCATCCCCGATGCTCTCGCCGGGAAGCTCGCCGGGGGCGGCATCGTGACGATGGCGAGCGCCGCCGCCCTCACGCTGGGGATCGTGACCATCCCGGTCTACGAGATCTACAAGGTCGGCGAGGCGGCGCGCTGGCTGGAGGGCCTCGACCTCCTCGGCCCGGCGACGGGCCTCCGGGCGGCCGTCGTCCCCCACTACGACAACGCCGAGGGCGGGAACCACGACACCCGCTTCTGCTACATCGGCGAGCGGCGGCTGCGTCTCCTCGAGCGCACCCTGCCGGAGGGTGGCTTCGTGCTCGGCGTCGACAGCCACACCGCCCTCGTGTTCGACCTCGACCGGCGGACCGCGAGCGTCTTCGGCCTCGGCGGCGTGACCGTTCGCCGCGCCGGACGGAGCACGAGCTTCCCGAGCGGCGCCGAGGTGTCGATCGACGAGCTGGCCGCGGTCGCCCGGAGCCTGGCCACGGGTGCCGCGATCGACGTCGGCTGGGACGCCGCCGAGCGTGCCCGGGCAGAGGGGGTCGATCGTCCGGGCGGCTCGGCTGCGCGCCCCGGAGGCCCGCTCCGGGAGGAGGTCGCCCAGCGGGAGGGCGCCTTCGTCGACGCGCTGGCCCGACGGGACGCACGGAGTGCGGTCGGAGCACTCCTCGACCTCGACTCGGCGATCGAGGCGCGGACCCGGGCGGGCGAGGACAGCGCGGACCTCGACGGCGCCCGGTCGACCTTCCGTGCCCTCATCGCCCGGCTGGGCGAGGCCGCCGTGGCGGGCGCGAGCGATCCCCGGGAGGTGCTCGACCCGCTCGTCGCGATGCTCCTCGAGCTGCGAGCCCGCGCCCGCACCGCCCGCGACTGGGCTTCCGCCGACCTGATCCGCGAGCGCCTGGCGGCCGCCGGGGTCGAGGTCCGCGACGACCCCGAGGGCTCGCGCTGGTTCCTCCGGGAGCCCGCCGTCCCATTGATCGGATCGCCGCCGCGGCGTGGCGCGGGACGTGGGTGAGCAGATCCCGGAGGATGCGGCCGCCGTCGCGGACCTTCTCATACGGCCGAGGGGCGGTCGTTATCATCGACACGTGCGGAACATGAGATCGAACCAACCCCTCCGAGACCCGCCCGGTCGCGTTCCCCGGCGGGTTCGCCCGCAGGCCGAGCTCGAAGAGCCGATCCTCGCGGAGCTCTTCAGCGTGGAGCGGCTGGAGCAGCACGCGCAGACCCTTGCCGCCGCCCAGACGGTCACCGACGCGCCCCGTCGGGGACACGCCGTCCGGCCCCGCATCGCCGAGAATGGCCGCGTCCTGCTGGAGTCGTACCGCGTCCTGGCCCGTGCGATCAAGGACGAACGTTGGATCACGCCGGCCGCCGAATGGCTCCTCGACAACTTCCCCATCGTCGACGAGCAGCTCCGCGAGATCCGCGACGACCTGCCCCCGGACTACTACCGCGAGCTCCCCAAGCTGGCCGAGGGCCATCTCGCGGGCTACCCGCGAGTCCTGGGTCTCGCCTGGGCCTACATCGCGCACACGGACAGCCGCTTCGACCCGGAGAGCCTGCGGCGCATGGTGAGCGCCTACCAGGAGGTGGAGCCGCTGACGATCGGCGAGCTATGGGCGATCCCGATCAGCCTCCGGATCCTCCTCGTCGACAACCTCCGCCGCCTCGCGGAGCAGATCGTGCGCAGCCGGGCAGCGCGGCAGAAGGCGGACGAGCTCGCCGACGGCCTGCTCGGCCTCGGCCAGGACAGCCCGGAGGTCGCGGCGGCATCCCTGCGTCGGCTCTCGCGCGCGGCGCTCCCGACGGCGGCGCGCGTCCAGCTCTTCCAGCGCCTGCGCGATCAGGACCCTGCGGTCACCCCCGCCCTCCGCTGGCTGGAGGAGCTCCTCGCGGCCCAGGGGACCACCGCCGAGGAGATGGTCCGCCTCGAGCACCAGCGCCAGGCGACGATGAACGTGACGGTCCGAAACGTGATCACGAGCATGCGCCTCATCTCGTGGTTCGACTGGGCCGAGTTCGTCGAAAGCGTCAGCCTGGTCGACGAGGTCCTTCGTGCGCGAAGTTCGTTCGGGGACATGGACTTCGCGACTCGAGATCGCTACCGGCACGTCGTCGAAGAGCTGGCCCGGGGTTCGGGCCTGACCGAGGTCGAGGTCGCCCGGAAGGCCGCGGCGATGGCGGACGCCCCGCCGTCGGCTGACGACGTCGAACCGTCCCTGGCAGCTCGACGCCGAGATCCCGGCTACTACCTGATCTCCGACGGCCGCTCCGCGTTCGAGCGCGCCCTCCACGTTCGGGTGCCGTCGGCGGGCCGGCTGCGGCGCGCCTATCTCCGGGCCGCCACGAGTGGCTACCTCGGGACGCTCGCGCTGGTCACGGCGCTCATCCTCGCCGTACCACTCCTGCTGTCCGGGGATGGAGGCGCCGCGGGTGCCGGCATCCTCGTCGTCGCGATCCTCGCGCTCGCCCCGGCCTCCGACCTCGCGATCGCCCTCGTCAACCGGGCAGTCACCAACGTGCTGGACCCGAGACCGCTGCCCCGGCTCGATCTTGACGATGGCGTGCCGTCCCGGCTGCGGACGCTCGTCGTCGTGCCGACGCTCCTCACCAGCGAGGCGGATGTCGAGGCCCAGGTCGGCGGCCTGGAGGTCCATTACCTGGGGAACCGCGAGGGCGATCTTCGGTTCGCCCTGCTGTCGGACTGGCTCGACGCCCCGACCGAGCATGTCCCCGGCGACGACGAGCTCCTCTCGGCGGCCGCGGCGGCCATCGACCGGCTCAACGAGCGCCACGGCGAGGCCCCCGGGGGAGGCGCCCGGTTCCTGCTCTTCCACCGGAAGCGAAGCTGGAACGAGGCCGAGGGCTGCTGGATGGGCTGGGAGCGCAAGCGCGGCAAGCTCCACGAGCTGAATGCCCTCCTGCGCGGCTCGGCGACGACCGGCATCCTGACCACCGGGCGGACCGCGTCGACCCCGCCGACGGACGTGCGCTACGTGGTCACGCTCGACGCCGATACGCGGCTGCCCCGGGGCGCGGTGGGGCGCCTCGTGGGGACGATCGCCCATCCGCTCAACCAGCCGACCTTCGATACGCGGGCCGGCCGGGTGACCCAGGGCTACGGCGTGCTCCAGCCACGGATCACCTCGACGCTCCCGGCCGAGCACGAGGCATCGATCTACCAGCGGATCTTCTCCGGATCGGCCGGGATCGACCCGTATGCATCCGCGGTCTCCGACGTCTACCAGGACCTGTTCCGCGAGGGGAGCTTCACCGGCAAGGGGATCTACGACCTCGACGCCTTCGGCGCGGCGATGGCGGACCGGGTACCCGAGAACGCGCTCCTGAGCCATGACCTGTTTGAGGGCGTCTTCGCCCGGGCCGGGCTGGTGACCGATGTCGAGCTCTTCGATGAATTCCCTTCGAACTACCTGGTCTCGGCGGCCCGCCGGCACCGCTGGGCGCGGGGCGACTGGCAGCTCCTGCCCTGGATCCTTGGCCGGGCCCGCGACGCCACGGGCGGGCGGAGCCGGAGCTCCATCCCCGGCATCGCCCGCTGGAAGATGGTCGACAACCTGCGCCGGACGATGTCCGCCCCGCTCACGCTGGTCACGCTCGTCGCGGCCTGGACGCTCCCTTCGGTCTCGGCCGGCCTGTGGACCGCGTTCGTCCTGGCTTCGGTGATCGTTCCCACGGCGCTGCCCGTTTTGGCGGGACTGCTGCCACGACGGCAGGGCATCTCCAAGCGCAGCCATTGGCGAGCCGTAGGCGCGGACGTCGCCCTCGCCGCGGCCCAGGTGGGCCTCGGCTTCACGTTCCTCGCGCACCAGGCGTGGCTGATGGTCGACGCGATCCTGCGAACCCTGGCGCGGCTGTATGTCACCCGGCGGAACCTCCTCGAATGGATGACCGCCGCGCAGGCCAAGGCCAACCACGACCTCGATCTCGCGGGGTTCTACCGGCAGATGGCGGGTGGCGTCGCGATCGCGGCCGGCACCGCGGCCCTCGTCCTCGCCGTGAAGCCGGGCTCAGGCTGGATCGCCGCGCCGTTCGTCGTCCTGTGGCTGCTCTCGCCCCTCGTCGCCCGATGGATCAGCCTGCCACCCCCCGAATCGGCCGCAGAGCAGCTCTCGGCCGCCGACGTCGGGGCACTCCGCCTGACCGCCCGCCGGACCTGGCGGTTCTTCGAGACCTTCGTCGGTCCGGAGAGCCATGGGCTGCCGCCCGACAACTTCCAGGACGATCCCAGGCCGGTCGTCGCGCATCGCACCTCGCCGACGAACATCGGGATGTACCTGCTGGCGACCGTGACGGCGCGCGACTTCGGTTGGATCGGGACGCTCGAGATGGTGGAGCGCCTGGAGGCGACGCTCGCGACCATCGGTAGCCTCGAACGATTCCGCGGACACCTGTACAACTGGTACGACACGCGCGACCTGCACCCGCTCGAGCCGGCGTACGTGTCGTCGGTCGACAGTGGCAATCTCGCCGGCCACCTGCTCGCGCTGTCCAACGCCTGCCGCCAGATGATCGACCAGCCGCTTCCGGTCGCGGCCGCGCTGGCCGGGATCGGTGACGCGATCGCGTTGACCCGCGAGGCTGCCGGCACGATCGGCGACGACCGGCGAAGCCAGACGCTCACCCGGCGGCACCTCGACGAAGCCCTCGAGCTGCCCGCAGGGGCCAGCGCCGGCCTCCCCGCGACGCCCGAGGCCTGGGCGGCCCGCCTGGGCGAGCTCTCCGCGCACGCCCGGACGCTGTCGGACGTTGCCGTGGCCCTCACCGCAGATCGTGGAGAGGGTGCGGAGGGCGAACTGGTGACCTGGGCCGAGGCGGCTCGGCTGGCCGTGAGCAGCCATGTTCGAGACCTCGCGCTGCTCCAACCCCCTTCGCAGGTGACCGCCTTCCCGACGATCGCCGAGCTGTCCGATCCGCCGGTCCGCGAACCTGGCGACGGATCGCCGGCCGCGGCGATGCTCGTTCGACGACTCCAGGCGATCGCCGACCAGGCCCAGCAGCTCTTCCGGGAGACGGACTTCAGCTTCCTGTTCGACCCGACCCGCAAGCTCTTCTCGATCGGGTTTCGGGTCCGCGACGGCACGTTAGACCCGAGCTACTACGACCTCCTCGCCTCCGAGGCCCGCCTCGCCAGCTTTCTCGCGATCGCCAAGGGAGATGTCGCCCCGGACCACTGGTTCCGGCTCGGCCGCGCGCTGACGCCCGTCGGTCGTGGCTCCGCCCTGATCTCGTGGAACGGGTCCATGTTCGAGTACTTGATGCCAGCCCTCGTGATGCGCGCTCCTGCCCGCAGCCTGCTCGACCACACGTACCAGCTGGTCGTGGCCCGCCATATGAGCTATGCCGCCAAGCTCGGCGTACCCTGGGGCATCTCCGAATCGGCATTCAACGCGCGTGACCTCGAGCAGACGTACCGGTACTCGAGCTTCGGCGTGCCCGGCCTCGGCCTGAAACGGGGCCTGAGCGAGGATGTCGTCGTGGCCCCGTACGCGACCGCCCTCGGAGCGATGATCCAGCCCGAGGCCGCGGTCCGGAACTTCGCCCGGTTGAGCCATGCCGGAGCGGCCGGGCGGTACGGCTTTCGGGAGGCGCTCGACTACACGGCGCGCCGGCTCCCCGAAGGGGCGTCGGTCGCGATCGTGAAGAGCTACATGGCCCATCACCAGGGGATGGCGGTGGTGGCCCTCGGCAACGTCCTCAATGACCGCGCGATGGTGGAGCGCTTCCATGCCGACCCGATCGTCGAGGCGACGGAGCTGCTGCTCCAGGAGCGGATGCCGCGCGACGTGCTCGTGGCCCGGCCCCGTGCCGAAGAGGTGAAGAGCTCAGCCGACGTGCGCGATCTCGTGCCGCCGGTCCCTCGTCGTTTCACCTCGCCCCACGACGCGATCCCGCGGACGCACGTGCTGTCGAACGGGCGGTACGCGGTCATGGTGACGGCCGCGGGATCCGGCTACAGCCGCTGGCGCGACGTGGCGGTGACCCGCTGGCGCGAGGACGTGACTCGTGACTCGTGGGGCAGCTACCTCTTCCTGCGCGACATGCACTCCGGCGCGGTGTGGTCGGCGGGTCACCAGCCCAGCGGCACGGAAGCAGACAGCTACGAGGTCACCTACTCGGAGGATCACGCCGAGTTCTCCCGTCGCGACGGCTCGATCGTGACCGGCTTGACCATCGTCGTGTCAGCGGAGCACGACGCGGAGATCCGCCGCGTGTCGCTGACCAATCTCGGCTCGCACAGTCGCGAGATCGAGCTGACGTCATACGCGGAGATCGCTCTCGCGCCGCAGGCGGCGGATGCCACTCACCCGGCCTTCCAGAACCTGTTCGTGCAGACCGAGTTCGCCCCTGATATCGGTGCCCTCCTGGCGACCCGCCGTCCACGATCCAGGGACGAGCAGCCGATCTGGGCCGCACATGTTGCGGCGGTCGAGGAGGAGGCCGGCGGGGTCATCCAGTACGAAACGGATCGCGCCCGCTTCCTCGGCCGGGGCCGGTCGGTCCGCTCGCCGGTCTCGGTCATCGATGGGCGTCCACTCTCGAACACGGTCGGCGCAGTGCTGGATCCGATCTTCAGCCTCCGGTGCCGAGTCAGGCTCGCCCCCGGCGCGACCGCCCACGCGATCTTCTCCACGGTCGTCGCCGAGTCACGCGAGGACGTCCTGGACCTGGCCGACAAGTACCGTGAGTCGGCCACCTTCGAACGGGCGGCGACCCTGGCCTGGACGCAGGCCCAGGTCCAGCTCCATCACCTGGGGATCGAGGCCGACGAGGCCCACCTCTTCCAGCGCCTGGCCAACCGGATCCTCTACTCGGACCCGTCGCTGCGGCCGTCGGCGAGCCTGCTGGCCCGCAACGAGCGGGGAGCACCCGGCCTGTGGGCCCACGGCATCTCGGGCGACCTGCCCATCGTCATGGTGCGGATCGACGAAGCCGAGGACCTCGACATCGTTCGGCAACTGCTCCGCGCGCACGAGTACTGGCGGCTAAAGCTCCTCGACGTTGACCTCGTGATCCTCAACGAGCATGGCGCCACCTACGCTCAGGACCTCCACAATTCGCTCGAGACCCTCGTGCGGACGAGCCAGTCCAGCCTGGCCCACGAGGGCCATCCGGGCCACGGCGGGGTGTACATCCTGCGCGGCGACCTGCTCTCCACCGAGGACCGCACGCTCCTCCAGGCGGCCGCCCGGGCCGTCCTGCTGAGCCGCCGGGGCAGTCTTGCCGATCAGGTCATCCGCCTGGAGCGTCCCAAGAGGATCGCTCCGCCCGCAGCTCCGCCCAGTTCGAGGCAGACCAGGAGCGAGGCGGCCGCGCCGCGTCCGGAGCTGGAGTTCTTCAACGGGCTCGGTGGCTTTGCCGATGGCGGGCGTGAGTACGTCGCCATCCTCGGCCCGGGACAATCCACCCCGGCGCCCTGGTTGAACGTGATCGCCAACGCGTCGTTCGGGTTCCAGGTCTCCGAGTCCGGGTCGGGCTATACCTGGTCCGGGAACAGCCGCGAGAACCAGCTCACCCCATGGTCCAACGACCCCGTCAGCGACCCGGTGAGCGAGGCGATCTACGTCCGGGATGACGACAGCGGCGAGCTGTGGGGTCCGACGGCCCAGCCGATCCGCTGCGAGGAATCGACGTACGTCGCCCGTCACGGGGCCGGATACAGCCGGTTCGAGCATCTGCACGACGGCATCGACCTCAACCTCGTCCAGTTCGTCCCGCTCGACGACCCCCTGAAGATCTCGGTGCTGTTCATCGAGAACCGATCCGGGCGCTCCAGGCGCCTGTCCGTGACCGCCTATGCCGAGTGGGCGCTGGGCACCTCGCGCGGGGCCAGCGCCCCGGGAATCGTCACGGCACTGGAGCCGGAGACTCAGGCGCTCCTCGTGCGCAACCCGTGGAATACCGAATTCGGCGGCCGGGTCGCCTTCCTCGACCTCGGCGGGCGGCAGACGGCGTGGACGGCCGATCGGACCGAGTTCCTCGGCCGCAATGGCGCTCCGGACCGGCCCGCCGGCCTCGACCGCGGACACCGGCTGCAGGGAGCCGCCGGTGCCGGCATGGATCCGTGCGCCGCCCTGCAGACCAGCTTCGAGCTCGCCAACGGAGCGCGGACCCAGGTCCTCGTGCTGCTCGGCGAGGCGGACGGGGCCACGGCGGCGGCCGACCTCATCCGGCGCGGGCGAACGGCCGACCCCGAGGCGACGCTGCGCGGCGTGGCGAGCTACTGGGACGATACCCAGGGCACTGTCCAGGTGCGGACACCCGACCGCTCGATGGACATCATGCTCAACCGCTGGCTCATCTACCAGACGCTCGCGTGCCGGCTGTGGGCGAGGACGGGGTTCTACCAGGCCGGCGGCGCCTACGGGTTCCGCGACCAGCTCCAGGACGTCATCGCCCTGCTGACCACGAAGCGCGAGCTCGCCCGCGAACATCTCCTGAGGGCCGCGGCACATCAGTTCGCCGAGGGAGACGTCCAGCACTGGTGGCATCCGCCGTCGGGTCGGGGCGTCCGAACCCGGATCTCGGACGATCGCCTGTGGCTGCCGTACGCAGTCGATCGCTACCTCGCGGTCACGGGCGACACGGCGGTCCTCGACGAGACCGTGCCATACCTCGAGGGACCGGCCCTGCTGCCGGACCAGACGGACGCCTACTTCCAGCCGGAACGCTCACCGGAGTCGGCTTCGCTGTTCGACCACTGTGCGGCGGCTCTCGACCGGAGCCTCGCGGTCGGCGCGCACGGGCTGCCGCTCATCGGGTCGGGCGACTGGAACGACGGCATGAACCGGGTGGGTCATGAGGGCCGGGGCGAGAGCGTCTGGCTGGGCTGGTTCCTGCACACCGTCCTGGCCGCCTTCGCGCCGATGGCGGAGGCCCGCGGTGAGCGTCCTCACGCAGAGCGCTGGCGAGCCCACATGAAGGCGCTCCGGCGGGCG
>CAWJIC010000082.1:0-12287 GCA_963842755.1 uncultured Chloroflexia bacterium
GGAGCTCGGCGAGCCAGGCCGCGTCGGCCACGTCGGTCTTGCGTCCGGGCAGGATCTTGACGTGGCGGGCGTTGACCAGCAAGAGCTCGAAGCCGCGCTCCTCGAGCACATACCAGACCGGCTTCCAGTACTGGCCGGTGGCCTCCATCACGACCCGGCTGACCTGCTCGTGCGTGAGCCAATCGGCCAGCGCCTGCAGGTGCCCGGTGAACGTCGGGTAGGTCCGGATCTCCTGGCGGCGTCTCCCGGACTCACCCGGCGTGCGCACGCAGGCGGTGACCTCGTTCTTGCCGATGTCGAGCCCGGCACAGCGCTCGTAGATGACGTCCATCAGCGACACCTCCGCATCTCCCCGGTGAGGTGCCCGACGGGACCGACCAAGTCAACGAAGCTGACACGCGTGCTCGGGGCAACAGTGGGTGGTGCCGGGAAGGTCCCAGCTCAGTCTGATTCGCGGGCTCACTCGCACCAAGGTGGGCCGAGCTTTGCCGGGCACAGCCCATTCTCATCCGTGGTGGTGGCCGCAGGCCATGGACGTCTGATTCGTCGTTTCCGCGCCTCTCAGGCCCAACGCACCGGTGGATCCGGGCTTAGGTCACGTGTAATCGGCCCACGCCCCGAGCGCCAGAACGGGACCAGCCGCCTCCAGGCAGAGAGATCACGCAGGCGGAGAGATCATGGTCTCGCTGCTCCAAGGTTGAGGAAGTTCGTCGTGATCTCGAAGGATCCGTTCGCCTCCGCCTCTTCCGTGATCTCGCTGAGATCGACATCGCAATTTCTCTCGGCGGACACGAGGGCTGCCATCGCGTACCGGGTGATCTCCATGCCGTCCTCGCCTGTGTAGACAGGCACCCCGCCGTCGCGGACGACTCCCACGAAGTGGCGAGTGCTGGCCAGAAACGAGGTAGACCAGTTCCTCTCGCTCGGCGCAAGCGAGCCGAGATACGTCGTCACTTCGCCGTTCAGGTAGACGGCAATGGGCGGGAACACCGGACTATCCGACATCCGGTTGCCGCGAAAGAGCTCTCGGTTTCCTGCGGCTGAGCACTGGTTGATCCACATGATGCCCTTCTCGCCCACGATCTCGACGAAATCATCTAGCCAGAAGTCAAAGGGTATGGACATGCGCGGCGAGAAGGAGAAGTCGATCTGCGCGTACCTTGCGGCACGGCCGGGCTGGCTCTTGAACCGTCCCCGAATCAGCGCCGGGGCATCAAGCGCCAAATCGCGATCAATCCACGCACCGATGCGCTCGAGGTCGCTCTCCATGAACCACCGGGCCAGGGAGAACTTGTGGAAGCCGTCGTCGCCTACCAGGGGGCCCGTTCCGCTTGCGTCGACATCGGCTCGCCAGGAATCTGGGCTGAACGGCCACGGCCATGGGGCTCCTTCTCTCAAGCCGGCCATCGTGTTGACGCGGATGGATATCAGGTCCCCAATCAGGCCTTCACTGATGAGCTGCTTCGCCCTCTCGTACACGGGATAGAAGACAAAGTTGTCGTACACCTTCAGCAGGACATCGTTGGCCTTGCAGGCCTCGATCATCTCGCGACATTCCCGCAGACGAACCGCCATCGGTTTCTGAAGGCTAATTCCGCGGACCTTTGCCTGGGCGCAGCCCATGACATGCTCGTAGTGAAGGTGGTGGGGGGTCAGGATCTCGACGATGTCGAGGGACTCGGACTCCAGCATCGCCCGGTAATCCGCGTAGTACCGCGCGTCCCCGAGCCCGTACCGGGCCAGCCATTCACGGCCGCGCTCCTCGCTCCGGCTGCAGACGGCGACGATCTGGGCGTCGGCGGACTGCAGATACCCCAGAACGTTTTCGTGGCTGATGTTCCCGAGGCCGATGAATCCGACCCTCAGCACCAGTTGGGCCTCCAGTCGGCGTGACATACAGGACTGCCCGAGCCTACCCGCATTTCATCATTCGTCGCGCACGTGGGAGGCTCGAGGCCGCGTCTCATCCCGGCTCATCGCGCCTCGGACGGTGTCGAGCCGTTCTCGCATTCGTTCGAGCAGGACGGAGAGGTCCCGGCCAATGGACACCATTCGGAATCCGGCAGCCAGCCAATCGTTCGCCTGGTCGACCGAGTGCGCAGCGATACCGGCATGGATTCGTTGTTTACGACAGAGGGAGATGAGGTCACGGCAGCGGCGCCAGACTTCCTCGTCACGAACATCGGCCGGGCCAAGGCCCAGTGACATCGCCAGGTCGCTGGGACCCACGAAGACGCCGTCGATCCCGGGCACGGACACAATCGAGCGAGCGCTTTCGAATGCTTCGGCCGTCTCGAGCATCACGAGGAGAAGGGCCTCTCGCCGAACGGTGCCCCCGGCCTCCCCGAATCCGAGTCGAGTGGCCCCCCAGCTCCGCGCTCCATCGGGCGGGTACCGTGCGGCTCGCACTGCCATGAGCGCGTCCTCGCGCGAGTTGACCATCGGCACGATGATGCCCGCCGCGCCGGCATCGAGAGCCTGCCCGATTTCCTTGGGGCTGTTCTCTGCCACACGAACGAAGCTGGGCGTATCGGTGATGGCCAGGGCTTGGAGCATCCCCACGAGCGACTCGAAGCTGATCAGTCCGTGCTGGACATCCAGACAGACCCAGTCGAATCCCATGCGGCCGATGGCCTCAGCGACAACGCTGCTGGGTATCGAGCACCACGCGCCGAGCAATGCCCTGCCCTCGGTGGCGCTGTCCAGGAGCGACACCGACTCTCTGGTCAACTTGTGAGACCCCCGGCCTGATGCCGATCTCGGCGTGCATGAGGATCAGCCGCCGCGTCGCTGCCCGGGCCGAACTGTCGGGCAGTCACACCTCGTCCCGTTTCGGGGTGATCGCTCCGCCCGTGGGTGCCACCTCGACATCGGTCGCTTCGCCAATGCGACGGCGATATGCCGGGATCAGCCGCCAGTCGCCTCCGGTTTCGAAGATGCGTTGGTGGAACTCAGCCTCGATGATCGCAAGGACGACCGTCGCCTGTCGCTGCGCGTCCTCGGGCGAGACGATCTGCATCGGCCAATCGCCGAAGTAGGACCCTCCCAGATGGCCATGGATGTGCACTGGCCGGAGTCGAGCCACGACCGAAACAGGTTCAAGCGGCTTGCCGGTCGCCCTGATGAGGGCTGCCTGCTGCTCGGGCCAACTCAGGGACCACCTCACGGCTCGGCCCTCCGCCGGTGAGTCAGACTCATCGCGGGTGGGAACCGCTACGCCAAGCTGCAGCTGGTCTGAAACGGTCGCCATGACCTCTTCCACCACCGGCGCCAGGAGGCGGACCGCCCGAACGAACACCTCAACCTGACGCTCGCGTCCGACAGCCCCTTCGTAGGTCATCGTACGGAGATCGGAGAGGTGGCGTACCAAGTCCTCCTCTCGAGCGTCTGCGATTGATCGCCATGGCGCAGCCAGGTTTCCCCTCCTGAAGCCAAGCTCGGATGAGACTTCCGCGGCAGCGGCCCGAACAGCCGCTCCGAACTCGCCTACGACGCTTTCGTCGATGCGATCACGAGGCCAGGCGATCGCAATCGCGCCGACCGGTCGAGACTCGAAGTCCAGGACAGGTGCCCCAACGGCGCAACCGCCGACTCGATACTGGGAATTGTCCAGGCTCCATCCGCGCTCGGTGCAGAGTTCGAGCTCCTCGATCCGGTCCGGAGTTGGCTCGTAGTCCGCGGGGAACAGAGCCTGCTGGCCGCTGCTGATGACGGCGGCCTCGATAGCCAAGGCCATCGCCGCCGGGCTTCCGAGCGGCCATGTATCGCCAATCTGAGCCCAGCTGATCACTGATGCGTCTGCAAGTTCACGCGCGATGCAGTAGAGGCGCCCGGATCTGAACTCGGCCAGAACGATTGTCTCCCCAGTAAGCTGCCTCAGGCGACGCAGAACTGGCAGTGCGACTTCCCGCAGATCCATGTGCCGAAGTTGAGACGCCGCCAGCGCGAGGACTTTGCCGGTGAGGCTGTAGGTACCGTTCGGCCGATCCTGCGCAACCCATCCGGCGATGACGAGGTCACGGACCGTTCGGTGGGCCTGAGCAACCTCCAGCCCGACAGCTCTAGCCAAATCGCTGATGCCCACACCCGAAGCGTGCTGCGCGAGGACGCCCAGGATCTCAAGGCCCACTCGGGCCAGGGAGCGACGCCCTCCGCGCGCATCGGGCTTCGTCGTTGCAACCACCATTCCCTCCGTCCATTGGCGTCCTTTGCGTGCAAGGGTAGCTCGCACCACTAGAATATCAACCCTATTGACATTATGCGCGTCCGTTCGCAGCTCGGCCGGGATCAGGCTCTGGCGTCCACATTGCAAACAGTTGACAGGATCGCGTACGAATGAGAACCTCTGCGTGACCAGCTGCTCCGGGATCTCGGAGGGGAGTACCCAGATGTCGTCCAACCCTGACCACGGTCGCTTGGTCGGCATGTCGATCGGGTTGCCCCGATTGGACCTCGAGCAGGCGGTTCGCGTGCTTGCTGACACCGGTTTCGAGGCCGTCGAGCCGCACATTGCCCAACTTGGACCCGGTATCTTGTCGGTTCCGCTATACGAGCGGCACGGAGAGATCGCCGGCGAGGTCGTCCGGGACGCGGGTCTTCAGGTCTCCTCGTTCAACGCCGTCGACGATCCGTCATTCCGACCGTTCGAAGGCCGGAACGCCGAACACTCGACCGCCGAAGGGTTGGCGAAGCATCTGCGCATGGCTGACCTGATGGGTGCTCCTCGCGTCTTGATCTGGGACGGCCGGGCCGATGCTCCCGGTGCGGCCGACACGGCGCCCGAGATCCTCGCGCGGGTGATCGCCGAGGCCCAGAACCTGAGTGGCCTTCAGCGCCCACCTGCCGTCTCCGTCGAGCTCCACCCATTCACCTTCGGCCTCAAGCACGGTCGTCTGGCAGACCTGGCCAGCGCGTTGAGCAGCGTCGGAGCAGGTATCTGCCTCGACTTCTGCCACTTCGGCGTCGCACTGGGTCCTGATTTCCTGTCGAAGCTCGACGACGCAGTAGTGGACGCGGTGAACCACGTCCACTACTGCGACACGGACTGCCGGACGTCTGAGTTGCACTTCCCGCCCGGACGCGGTGTGCTGGATCTGGACGCCTTTGCCAAGCGCCTGGCTGGTCGGGGCCTGGCCGTCGCCTGGGACCTGTTCGAGTGGGAAGGTCCTCGGCGCGCCATGCGCGAACACATGGGGGAGTATCGCGAGTTCGTTCGCCGGGTCAGTGCGTGACCTACCTCCACGGCCCTGATCAGAAGCAGGAGGCCAGTTTGCTCCGCGTGTTGCACGGGATAACGACGATGCATGCGAACGTTCTGACCGATATCCGCCTTGCCGCAGACACGGGCTACGACGCCGTCGAACTCCTGGCGAGCAAGGTTGTGCGGTTCCTCGATGCCGGGTACCGAGCCGAAGATCTGGCCGTTGCCCTGTCCACCTCAGGACTCACGGCGACGTCCATCAATGCGCTGCGCGATGTCGAGCGAGACGACGAGGACGGCCGCCGCGCACTGTTCGCCGAGACACGGCGTCTCTGTGAGGTGGCGGCCGCCATTGGCTGTCCGGTGATCCAGCTCGTCGCCTTCGATGCCCTCGCCGGACGGGCCGAGGATGAGATCCTTCGGTTGACTGCGAGCAACGTTGCTGCGATCGCGGACATCGGGCGGACCTATGGTATCGCCTTCCAGGTGGAGCCAATCGCATGGTCGCCGATTCGGACTCTGGACCAAGGCCTCCGACTGATTGATCGCGTGGCTCGGCCGAACGTTGGGCTCGTGGTTGACTTCTGGCACCTGTGGGCCGCCGGCGATGGGCCAGATGCGGTCGCCCGACTCGACCCAAGCACGGTCCTTGACGTGCACCTGTGCGACGGCAAGCGAATCCCGGCCGATGGGCCATGGACCGAAGGGCAGTGCCGTGGGTACCTGCCCGGCGAGGGCGACATCCCGGTGGCTCAGTGGGTCGACGCCGTACTTGCCACGGGCTACTCGGGGCCGTGGACGGCCGAACTCTTCAGCCCCCGGCATTGGGAGTGGGAGGGCACGCAACTCGCCACCGAGTGTCTGGCGCGCATGTCGGCAATTCTGGGACAGGCGCATGCGCAACCCGCTGCAGGCCTCGGAGCATGAGCGCGCGCCGGAACCCCAGTCCGGGCGATTCTGTTGGGACTCGCTTCGGTGGATGGATCATGACCCGCTCGAGCGAGCTCACAGAGCTCGTGGCGAAGGCCGGATTCGACTTCGTCGTTCTCGACATGCAGCACGGCTCGCTGGACATCGGCGCAACGTTTGAGCCGCTACAACTCCTTGGCGCATTGGTGGCGGATGTCCGCGTCCGGCTCTCCTCCGACGAGCTCGCCCTGGTGTCCCGCGTGCTGGACTACGGCGCTCAGGGCGTGATCGTGGCAATGGTGGATGACGCGCCGACCGTGCGGCGCGCCGTGGAACTTGCGCGCTATCAACCAAACGGTCGCCGGAGCTACGGCGGCCAGCGCCTCGGCATCGAGGACGAACCGGCGGATCGATCGGCGGTGGCGCCAGGTATCTGCCCGATGATCGAGACGGCCGAAGGCCTCCGAAACGTCGAGGAGATTGCGGCCGTCGAAGGCGTTTCGGCTCTCCACGTTGGCCCCGCCGATCTCGGCCTCGCTCTCGGGCTGCCAATTCCGGCCAGTCCGGAGGATCCCAGGTGGGCCGAGGTTCTCCATCGAATCGTCACCGCCGCGAACTCCGCGGGAATTCCGGCAGGCACGCACGCCGCCGATGGCCGCCAGGCCGCCGCCTGGGCGCGTTTCGGCTTCCGGGAGGTTGTCGTGTCATCGGACGTTGCCCTATTCAAGCGCGCCGTGGGGGTCGAGCTTGCGCAGGCGCGGTCAACGCCGTGAGGCACTGGACGAGCGCCAGGGCCGGCTCCCCCTGTCGTCGCTGTAGCAGGCAGGAATCATGGACCTAGGTCTCAAGGGCAAGACGGCGCTCGTGACCGGCGCGAGCCGAGGCCTTGGCAAGGCGATCGCGCTCGCGCTCGCCGCCGAGGGGGTTCACGTGGCGACAGCAAGCCGAAGCACGGATCCCCTGACTACGGCGGAGATCGAGGCCTTCGGCGTCCGGTGTCTGCCCCTGGAGGTCGATGTCGCCTCCGAGGGTCAAGTCGGGGCCATGGTCGCGGATACCGTCAGCGCCTTTGGCGCGCTCGACCTCTTCGTGAACAACGCTGGCGGCCACTGGCATGAGCCGGTCACGCAAATCTCGACATCCAACTGGGAGCGGACGCTCGCGACAAGAATCTCACAGCTTGCATGTGGGCGTGTCGGGCGGTTTCATCCCACATGATCGCAAGGCGGACCGGCAGCATGCTGATCGTCTCATCGACGATCCAGTTCATGCCGGGCTACAAGGAAGCGGCTTATCGGACCAGCAAACTCGGGCTTCGAGCGCTGGCCGAAGCCTTCGCGCTCGAGCTGGGTCCTTGGAACATCCGGGTGAACCTCCTCTCGCCCGGACTGTTCCCGACCCAGCTCGGAGCGAACCTGAAGGCGAGCGTGAACGATCCAACTCTCGGGCCGCGCCTTCTCGAGGCCGTGCCCTTGCGCCGCCTCGGAAGTCCGGAGGAATGCGGTGCCGCCGCCGCCTTCCTCCTGTCCGACGTAGCTGCCTCATATGTTACGGGCGCGGAAATCATCGTCGACGGGGGGTTCCACCTTCGCCCCCTCGTCCTCGTCTCAGAGCAGGAAGTTGCAGCGATGAACGCGCCCGACTGATTGAGCGCAAGGCGCTCGATATCAGCCGGAGGGTCGGGTCCCCGGACCGATCGGATCCGTGGGAACGGCCAGTCCTGGCAACTCCGCGCCGGCAACCTGGCCGAACGGCGACTCTGCCTGGATCGTCCGGTAACTCTGGCGGATGTGGACGTCCATCAATCGGACTGCCTTGCGCTCGTCTCTCGCGGCAATCGCGTCTACCAGGTCTGCGTGGTCCTGAATGATCCGGATACGAAAATCTTCGGCGGCCGTGTTGCGAGCCAGCAGGAAGAGGAAAGTCTGCGAACGAATCAGCGACCAGCAGTCGAGCAGGCGCGAATGCCCGGCGGCCCGGCACAGCGCGTCGTGGAACGATGTGTCCAGCGCGGCGGCCACGTGACCGGTGATCCCTTGGGCAACAGCCTCCCGGAGCTGGTCGACGATCAGCCGCAGGTCCGCCAAGGTCTCGGTGGTTGCGCGGCGCGACGCGTAGGCCGCGGCGAGCTGCTCGATCACCAGCCGGACGCCATATACCTCCTCGAGGTCGCGCGCAGAGAGTGTGGCAACCGTCGCGCCCTGGTGGGGCCTGATGTTGACCAGGCCCTCCCGCTCGAGGAGGGCGAGAGCCTCGCGAACCGGACCGCGGCTGACTCCGAGGAGCTGCGCGAGACGTTCCTCGCCCAAGCGCTCACCAGCGGCGAATCGTCCGGCAACGATCGTCTCGCGTATCTGATTCGCCACATCGGAACCCAAGCTCGCCCGGGCGAGTGGTCGAAGCTGGCTCGTGTCGTCCGTCATGGCGCCGGCCAGCCGAACGACCACGCATTGCTAGCCGACATGCGCGCTGCCTGATTGCGCACGTAGCTCGATGAGCCGGCCTGGTTCCGGCACGATGGTGCGGTCTTGTCCGGAGAGCCGGCCGTAGGTGTCGACGAAGAGGCTGGGATCAAGCGTCGGTCGGGCGCCGTAGTCTTCGTCCCGCCAGAGCCCGAAGTGCATCGGGACTGCCACACCGGTACCAAGCTCCCAGGCGAGCAGTGCCGCTTCAAAGGCATTCATGTTCCCATTGGTACCGTTCATGCAGATCATCGAGTAGTCCGGTGGTTCCTCGCTCAGGGGAAGGAGTCGAGCGTCGTACTCCGTATCCCCAGAATGGTACACACGGAGCCCGCCGACCTGGAGAAGAAAGCCGCAGGCGTCTTCGGTCAGGAAGCCCTCGAATTCGTGACGCGCAAAGGTCGCGGTGATCGTGAGGTCGCCACGCTTCCAGGACTGCCCATGGCGAAGGGCGATCGACCGGTCGGGCGTAACGCCGCGGCCCCGGACGCGAGACACGCACGACGGCGGCCCAATGAACGTTGTTTCGCTCATTGCGGGCAGGCGGGCGACGAGTCCCGGGTCGAGATGGTCCTCGTGCCAGTGGCTGGCCATCACCACGTCCGGTTGGATATCGGCGAGATCCAACGGCGCGGGCACCGCCCGGCGGATGCCGTGCGTCTGGGACAGGGCGTCAGACAGGTAGCCATCGACCATCACCGTGACTCCCCGCCGGCGTCTTGAACAAGAAACCAGCCTGGTAGAGCCACATCGCTGCCAGCGTGCCATCCGCCACAGGCATTCGGTCAATCTCGGACCAGGGCACCACAAGCCGCGCCGCTTCGGAATGCATTCAGCTCCTTGCCGCGGCGTCCGACGGAGCCGTTCTGCGATCGCGATAGGCCTCCGGGTCACGCAGGTCGCCGGGATCTCTCCCGCGGCAGCGCGAAGCAGCGCCTCCTCGACGGCGTCGATGAGATTGGCGTAGGCGTCTCGGGACGTCGATGCGACATGTCCGGACAGGACGACATTGTCCAGCGACGTGAGCGGATCGTCCACCGCCAGGGGCTCGGAGGCGAACACGTCGAGGCCTGCGCCACCGATGCGGCCGGACCGCAACGCGTCCACGAGCGCGGCCTGGTCGACCACGTCGCCGCGTGAGGTGTTGACGAGCACGGAGGTCCGGGACATGAGCGCAAGCTCGCGTGCTCCGACCAGACGCCTGGTCTCGGCGGTCAGCGGAGCGTGGACCGAGACGACATCGGCGCGGGCGAGGCCGTCCGCGAGGTCAACCAGCGCAATGTTGTAGCGCTCGCAGAAGTCACGGTCAGGGATCGGGTCCACCGCCATCAGCTTGCACCCGAATGCGGCCAGGCGTCGGGCGACCGCCTTGCCGATACTGCCAAGTCCGATGATCAGGACTCTCGACCCGGTGAGGTCCCCGGTCGGTGCGTCCTGCTGCCAAGCTCCGGTACGAACGAGGCGATCCGCGATGACGATGCGCCGGACGACCGACAGCATGAGTCCGATCGTGTAGTCAGCCACGCTCTCGGAGTTCGCATCGCGAGCAACCGTCACGGCAACGCCGGCACGCGTTGCGGCAGCGACGTCGATCGCGTCGAAGCCGGAACCGAATCGCGCGATGACCCGCAGTGATCGCAGGCCGTGCAGGAGACTACCGTCGTAGGGCTCGCCGCCCGCAATCACCGCCCATGCCCCGGCCAATGTTCGTGTCCGGTCCGATAGGGCTCCCGTCGCGGCGGATCGGGCGTCCATGAGGTCGAACCCGGCCTCCGCCAAACGCGCGAATACCTGATCGCCCGAACCCCCCGCGTCGGCGACGATAGCCACGCGGAAGTCGCCACGGCGAATGTCCGGAGACGGCCTGCTGACCATTGGGATCCCCATTTTGCGCAACATATCAAGTCTCGGGTCATTTGTAAACAACCTACAACCCGTAGGAACGCATGTCGAACCCGCTCGGACCGCTCCGCTCGACGACGCTGCCGTAGCATCCGTTCGGCGTCGAGTCGGCCGTTCGCCGGCCGTCGGCGATCAGAGGTGGAGTCAGCCTGGTCCCGCCAGGGTGACCACGGCCTTTCCCGGGACCCGCTTCTCGCGCAGTGCCGTGAGCGCGTCATTGATCTGGGCAAGTTCCCACGTGTAGACCGGCGGCACTGAAATCGCCCCGGATGACGCCAGGTCCAGGATTCCAACCAGGTCCTCCCTCGTGCCAGAGCGCACGCCGGCGGCAACGAGTTCTTTGCGCGCGACCGTCGCCATGTCCAGATCGCGAACCATTGAGTACCCAGCCGCGATGAATACGCCACGAGGTAGCAGCATCTCGATCGCGCGGGGCAAAACCCTGGGCGCGCCAGCGCAGTCAATCACGGCGACTGGACGTTCCGGCACCTCTTCGAGTGTTTCGACTACACGGTGACCCAGCGCCGAGATCATCTGCCGCCGTGCGGCGCTCGATTGAACGACCAGACACCGACGGCCGGAGTGACGCGCCAGCTCCGCGACGAGAGCGCCGATCGGGCCGCCCCCGACGATGACGACCAGGCCATCGGCGCCATACGGACTCCGCCCGAGCAGTTCTCCCATGAGCCGGACGCTGTTCGCCGCAGTCGCTCCAGCGTCGACCAGGGATGCAGCCTCGCTGAAGCCCAGGCTGGCTGGGAGCTCCACGAACTGTCCGGTCGGGACGACCAACTGCTCGGCAAATCCCCCCGGATCCTGGAAGACTCCAAGGAGTCCTTTGAGGTCGGGACACAGCCGTTGGTGCCCGGCACGGCAGGCCGGGCAGTCGCCATCGCCTCGGAAGAGCGTCATCGTGACGCGTCGCCCCAGCCATGCGGCGGACCGCTGCGAACCTACCTGCACGACGGTACCTACCGGCTCATGTCCCAATACGAATGGCAAGACAGGGCGGTACGACGCCCCGTCCAGGATGTGCAGGTCCGTTCCGCAGATCCCGCAGGCAGCCACCTGCACCAGGACTTCGTCCGGGCCGGGCACCGGCGCATCCACGTCTGCAAACTCGAGTGCGTCTGCAGGGATCGCTGTCAGGAGTGCGGCCCGCATGTCCTTCTCGCCTCCATGAGTTGGGCAAGGTCGCCGATTTGCTGGATGAAACGGCCGGTCGGCGGCCTCGACAACAGCGCGGCCAAGGTCGGATTCGTCGGCGAAGCCCTGCCTCTGCGAATAGATCCGCAGATGAACCTCGGAGGAGACCGAGGAACTTCAGAGTACCCGACACGTGTTCAGGGGCGAGCCGCTTGAGACCAGCGCGTTCAGCAACGATCGCTCGACCGCGCGCTGGTGCCCAACGGCCGCTTTCGAGATAGGTAGAACGAGCCCGGAGAGGCCCAGCAATTGGAAGTCAAAGCCTTTGACTTTGCTGTTACAATCGCGCCGGCGGTAGGGTGGGCGATCGAGGCCACCAGTTGGAGGGAGGTCAACTCTGGCGAATCTGACCCGTTGACACGGGGTTGTAGATTGCCTATTGTTTACACATCCACTCACTGAGGAGGCGATTTCTTGCCATGAACGCGAAGAGGGTTTTGGCGGTTACGGCGGTCGTGGCCGTGATCTCAGGGGCGTGTCAGGCCGGATCTTCGAACTCGCCGGGAGCGACTGTCGCAAGCGAGTCGGCAGCGCCGGCTAGTTCAGCCCCGAACATGCCCGTCCACTTGACGATGTCCTACTTCAACTGGGACGCCGGTTGGAAATAC
>CAWJIC010000083.1:0-42205 GCA_963842755.1 uncultured Chloroflexia bacterium
GTCCGCGACGGGATCGAGCGGATGTACGTCCGCGGCGAGGATGTCTACTACTACGTCACGATCTACAACGAGAACCACGTCATGGCGCCCAAGCCCGACGGCGTCGACGAGGGGATCGTGCGCGGCCTCTACCGCTTCGCGGCCGCCCCGGACGGGGTCGCCGGCACGGGCGGCCGCGTCCGCCTGGTCGGGAGCGGCTCGATCCTGCAGCAGTCGATCGCGGCCCAGCGGATCCTCGCCGAGCGGTTCGACGTGGCGGCCGAGGTGTACAGCGCGCCGTCCTTCCAGCTGCTCCGGCGGGACGCGCTCCAGGCCGAGCGCTGGAATCGGCTTCACCCGGACGAGCCGCCGCGGACCCCGTACGTCTCGACGGTGCTCGGTCCCGACGGCGGGCCGGTCGTGATCGCGACCGACTGGCTGAAGGCCGTGCCGGACCTCGTCGCGCCGTGGCTGCCGCCCGGGACGACGACGCTCGGGACCGAGGGCTTCGGCCGGAGCGACACGCGCGAGGCGTTGCGGGCGCTCTTCGAGATCGACGCGCCGAGCATCGCGGCGGCCGCCCTGGCCGGCCTCGCTCGGGCAGGCGCTCTCGCCCCGAAGCGTGCGGCCGCGGCGATCCGCGAGCTCGGGATCGACCCGGACAAGGCCGACCCGCTCGCCCTGTGACGGATCGCCGATGCCAGCTCAACCAGTCCTGAGCAGCGGATGCAAGGGCGCTTGACCAGCTCTCGCCGGTCCGCGTACGATCGGCGCGACGCGCCGCCCGCAGCGGCCGCACCCCTGCTGCACCGAGGACCTGACTCGTGACGCTCGACGCCGGCTTCCTGACCACCGGCCTCCTGACCGGTCTCCGCGAGGGGGTCGAGGCCGCGCTCATCGTGGCCATCGTCCTGGCCTACCTCTCGAAGACCGGTAACGCCCGGTACTTCGGCCGGATCTGGCTCGGGGTCGGCGGTGCCGTGGTGGCCAGTGTCGTGCTCGGGATCGGCCTGTTCGTGACCGTCGGTCGCTTCGAGGAGCCCTACGAGCAGATCTTCGAGGGGCTGACGATGCTCCTCGCGGCCGGCGTCGTCACCTGGATGCTGTTCTGGATGCGCCGCCAGGCGGCCAGCGTCCGGGGCGAGCTCCACGCCGCGGTGGACCGCGTCCTCACCGAGGGCGGCGCCTGGGGCCTGGCCGTCCTCGCCTTCACGGCGGTCATCCGCGAGGGCTCGAGACCGCCCTCTTCCTCGTCGGCCAGGCGCAGGCCGCCGGCCGAGGCAGCGACCAGGGCGCGGCGCAGCGTTCTCGTCGGCGCGCTGGTCGGGCTCGCCGCCGCGGTCGTGATCGGCTGGGGCATCTACCACGGCAGCCGTCGGATCGACCTGCGCCACTTCTTCCGCTGGACCGGGATCACCCTCGTGTTCATCGCCGCCGGGCTCCTCGGCCGGGCGGTCCACGAGTTCGTGGAGATCGGCGCCATCGGGATCGGAACGTCGAGGGCGTTCGACGCCAGCTCGATCCTTCCGCACAAGGAGGGGATTGGCCAGTTCCTCCGCGCGCTGTTCGGCTACAGCTCGACGCCCGAAGTCGTCACCCTCGTCACCTGGGCGACGTACACCGTCGTCGTGCTCGCCCTGTTCATCCGTCCGGCGAAGCCGACGCTCGTCGCGGCGCGCCCGGCGGGAGAGGCCGCACGCTCATCGGGAGAGGCCGCCCGCCCCTGAGGCCCCGACCCGGGGAACCGCTCAACCCGACATCGCGTCTCCAGTGCAGCGCGGCCGCCAGGCCGGCCGCTAAAGGAGCGATTCGATGCCGACGACGACGATCACCATCCCGCATCCCGGCCCCCGCGCGCGCTGGCTCGCCGCCGGTCTCGCGACCGGACTTCTCGTCGCGGCGATCGCCTCGCCGGCGTTCGTGCCGCGACCGATCCTCGGAATCGATCCCAACACCCAGCCGCCCGAGCACACGATCAGCGTCACCGGCACCGGCCGCATCGTGCTCAGCCCGGACATCGCCGACGTCCGCGTCGGCGTGAGCATCACGAAGCCCACCGTGAAGGCGGCCCGCGCTGCCGCCGCCGGATCGATGACCCGGGTGATCAAGGCGCTGAAGAAGCTCGGGATCGCCGACAGGGATCTCCAGACGACGATCCTGTCGCTCCAGCCGATCTACGACTACTCGACCGGCGGCAACCCGCCGCGCCTGACCGGGTACATGCTCTCCAACTCGGTCGCGGTGACCGTGCGCGACCTGGACAAGGTCGGCGACGTCGTCGACGACTCCATGACCGCGGGTGCCACGAGCCTCGACGGGGTGACCTTCCGGGTCGACGACCCGGCCAAGGCCGAGGAGCAGGCGCGCCAGGAAGCGATCGTCCAGGCGAAGGCGAAGGCCGAGACCCTGGCCAAGGGCGTCGGCGTCTCGATCGGCGGAGTCGTCTCGATCAGCGAGACCAGCGCCCCGATCCCGTACCCGTACTACGACGGTCGCGATAGGGCGGCGTTCGCGGACAAGAGCGTCCCGACGCCCGTCCAGCCCGGGATGAACGAGGTCTCGGTCACCGTCGCCGTGACGTTCCTCATCAAGTAGCGGGCCTCGAGCGGCCGCGGATCAGCGCGACGTCGCGACGATCCGCAGGAGCTCACCCGAGGCCAGGTCGGTGAGGTAGAGGCTTCCCGCCTCGTCCTCCCCGAACGACGAGATGACGTGGCCGGAGTCGAGGAGCAGGACCGGCTCCCCGGGCTCCGGCCACGCCGCGTCCAGCGCCCAGATCCGCCCCGAGCAGTAGTCGGCAAACAGGTAGCCGCCGTAGAGCAGCGGCTGCGCCGGATCCCGGGCGACGAACCCCCCGACGATGGAGCAGCCCTGGTCGTGCCCGTACTCGGCCACGGGCCGGACCAGGCCGGCCTCGCGGCACGACGTCGCCCCGAAGCAGTGGTCCCCCTCCATGACGTTCCAGCCGAAGTTCGGCGCGACGCCCGGGGGCGCCGAGGCGGACAGCCGGTCGACTTCCTCCCAGTCGCCCTGGCCGACGTCGCCGATCCACAGGTCGCCGGTCAGGCGGTCGAACGAGAAGCGCCACGGGTTGCGCAGGCCGTACGCCCGGATCTCCGGCCTCGCCCTCGCGTCAACCGCGAACGGGGCGTCCGGCGGGATGAGGTACGGCGGCCCGCTCCCGTCGGCCGGCCCGACCCGGATCCGGAGGAGCTTGCCGAGGAGCGTGTCGAGGTCCTGGCCGTTCCCGTGCGGGTCGCCGGCCGAGCCGCCGTCCCCGGTCGCGATGTACAGGTCGCCGTCCGGCCCGAAGGCGAGCGCACCGCCATTGTGGTTGGGGTACGGCTGCTCGATCCGGAGGAGGACCCGCTCGCTCTCCGGATCGGCCCGGTCCGGCGTGGCGGACGGCACGGCGAAGGACGACACGACGGTGTTCCCGTCACGGTCCGTGTAGTCGACGAAGAGCCGCGGATCGCCCGGGAACCCAGGATGGAACGCCAGGCCGAGGAGCCCGCGCTCGCCGCCGGCCTCGATCCGATCGCGGATGTCGAGGAACGGCGTCGTCTCGAGCCGGCCGTCGCGGATGACCCGGATCCGGCCCGCCTGCTCCACCACGAACAGACGCCCGCCCCCGTCCCCGGCGTTGGCGATCGCGAGCGGCGCGTCCAGCCCGGCCACCACCCGCTCCAGCTGCAGCTGCACGCGGGCGGCGTCGAACGTGGGGATCGGGGTCCCGCTCGGGGTGGCGGTCGGCGTCGGGGCGGGGGTGGAGATCGAGGTCGCGACGGGCTGCGGCGTGGCGACCGGCGCCCGGCTCGGGCCGGCGGTGGGCGTCGCGCTCGTGCCGCAGCCAGCCACGAGGAGGGCAAGGAGGGCGAGGCCGCCAAGGTCGGCGATGGCGCACCTCGGGCTGCCGCCGACGATCCGAGGGCGGCGACGACGACGACGGGCCATGGCCCGCATCCTAGTCGAGCCGGTATGGTTCGTCGAAGGCCGACCCGGCTCGCGAGGGTCCGCTGACATCAGGAGGCCTGGTCCGTGGCCTCGACCGCTCGTCGCGCCGCGACCCGTTCGGCGAGGGAGAGCGCCCGGGCCGGCGCCAGGCCGGTCTCGTCGTGGCGGAAGAAGACGTACGCGTCGAGCCCGGCGTCGAGGAAGGGGACGACCCGGGCGGCCCACGCGTCCAGCTCTGCCGGGGCGTACTCGGCGCTGCGCAGGCGAAGGTAGAGGAACGGCCCGGTGACCCGGACCGTGGGCGGCTCCTCGTCCGCGCCGAGCTCGGTCGCGCAGAGGACCGCGCCGCGCTCGCGAAGGAGCGCGAACGTCTCGTCGACGTGCCACGACGCGTGCTGGAACTCCACGGTCAGCGGAAGCCCGGCCGGCCATGCCGCGAGGAGCGCCCGCAGCCGGTCGTCGTTCCGTTCCACCTCGGCCGGCACCCGGAAGAGGGCGGTCCCGAACCGCTCGCCGAACGCGCCGAGCGGTTCGGTCAGCCAGGCGACGCTGCCGGCCGGATCGGGGCCGAGGAGCGCTCGGAGGCTGCCGCCACGCTGGGCCTTCACGGCGAAGCGGAACGAGGCCGGCGTCGCGGCCAGCCAGCCGCGGATCGCCGCCTCCGTCGGGCGGCGGTAGAACGTGCCGTTGAGCTCACAGGCGGGCAGCTGCGCGGCGTAGTGCCGGAGGAGGTCATCCCCGCGGAGGCCGGCCGGGTAGAACGCCGGCGCCCAGGCGGGGTAGGCGAAGCCGCTCGTTCCGGCGTGGAGGCGTCCGCTCATCGATCCGGATCGTACCGCCGCGGACGGGACGAGCGGCACTTGCGGTTGCCGCCGGCCGAACCGAGAATCCGGGATGACCCGAAGAGCGGCGTGCACGCGCGGCGGGTCGGCCATGCCTCCCCGGCCGCCAACCCCGCGCCACCGCACCCGCCCGGTGTGCAGGAGGTGTCCGATGACGATCATCCGCCGACCGCAGCGGCTCGGGGAGCTGATGGCGCTCCCGAGCATGATGGATCGCATATTCGACGAGTGGTTCGCCCGACCGCGGACCTGGCTCGCCGACGAGTTCGCCCCGAGCCTGCCGATGCTCGACATCCACGGGACCGCCGAGTCGGTCATCGTGGAGGCGACCCTGCCCGGCGTGAAGCCGGACGAGGTCGACATCTCGATCGAGGGCGAGACGCTCACGATCAAGGGCGAGTTCAGGGAGGAGGGCAAGCGCGACGAGGCGGGCTACCTGGTCCATGAGATCCGGCGCGGCGAGTTCTGCCGGAGCGTCGATCTGCCGGCCGACCTCAGGATCGACGAGGCGAAGGCCATCTTCAAGGAAGGCCTGCTCACCCTGACCATCCCGCGGATGGCGCCGAGCCCAATCAAGAAGGTGAAGGTCGAGGTCCGCTGAACCTCGTTCTCCCGCCAACTGGTGGCGAGCGACCAGCCGGGACGATCTCGACCGGTCGTTCCGTTTCGGCATATCGCGGGCCACCGGTTCTCGTACGATCGCGCCGTGCGCGATGCCTCATTCGACCTGCTCGTCGTGGGAGAGCTCAGCCCGGACGTCGTCGTCGTCGGCCCCCGGCCCGAGCCGGTCGGCCGGGTCGAGACGAGCGTCGAGGCGATCCGGCTCGAGATCGGGAGCTCGTCGGCGACCGTCGCCTGCGGGGCCGCCCGGCTCGGCCTGCGAACGGCGTTCGTCGGGGTCGTCGGCGACGATCCGCTCGGACGGTTCATGCTCGACGCGCTCGACGCCCGCGGTATCGACGTGTCCGGTTGCCGGGTCGACCCGACGCTCCCCACGGGCGCGTCAGTCAGCCTGGGTCGTGGTCCGGACAGGGCGACCCTGACGGTGACCGGCGCGAGCGACCGACTTCGGGCGAGCGACATCCCACGCGAGCTGCTCTCGTCCGCGCGTCATCTCCATGTCGGCAGCACATACCTCCAGCCGGCCCTCCTGCCGGACCTGCCGGACCTCTTCGCCGAGGCGCGGGCTGCCGGGCTGACGTCGTCCTTCGACTGCGACTGGGACCCGAGCGGATCCTGGGACGGTGGCATCGACGCGCTCCTCCGGGAGGCCGACGCCTTCCTGCCGAACCTGGAGGAGGCCCGCCGGATCTCGGGCAAGACCGCCTACCCGGCTGCGGCCTCCGAGCTCGTCCGCCGGGCCGTCGATGGGCGCGAGAGCGGTCGCCCGTTCACGCTCGCCGTGAAGCAGGGCGTGGCCGGCGCGATCGCGATGCGCGGCGCCTGGGAGTACGAAGTCGCGGAGTCGGGCGCCCTGCCCGTCGATGTCGTTGACACGGCCGGGGCGGGGGATTCGTTCGACGCGGGCTTCCTGTGTGGGTTCCTGGCGGGCTGGCCGCTGCGCGAGACGCTCGATCTCGCCGTCGCGTGCGGTTCGCTGTCGGTGACGGGCATCGGCGGGACGGCCGCCCAGCCGACGCTCGACCAGGCTCGAGCCGCCCTGCTGGCGGCAGGGCGCTGAGCCTCGGCCGGCCCGGGCGAAGTCGGGCCGATCCCGGTTGAGGTCAGGCGGGGCCCGAAACCCTGTGTCCCGCGTCGGCGGGCGCGTCGCAGCTAGTACCGAGCGGCGGACCGTCACGCCGGATCCGCTCCCCGACGGCGCCCAGCGCGCGCTCGATCGCGGCGAGCTCGTCGGGCGTGATCCGGGCGAGGAAGTACGTCTCGATCCCGCGGAGGTGGATCGGGCTGGCCGCCCGCAGCCGGGCGAGCCCATCGTCGGTCAGGACGGCCTCCGCGCCGCGACCATCGGACGAGCACTGGCTCCGGGCGACGAGGCCGTCCGTCTCGAGCCGGTCGATCAGCCGGGTGACGCCGCTCCGGCTGAGGAAGACGCCATCCGCGAGCTGGTTCATCCGGAGCCGGCGATCCGGCGCCTCGGCGAGCTGGAGGAGCGCCGAGTACTCGGCCAGCGACATCCCCGCCTCGACCCGCAGGTCCTCGTCGAGGCGGCGCCACACGAGGGCATGGGCCGTCAGGAAGGCGCGCCACGCCGTCAGGCGGGGATCCCGCGACGAGAGGGGATGGCGGCCGTCGACGGCGACGCTCCGTTCGGCGACGCTCGGTTCGGCGATCTCGGGCATGGCGCGATCATAGCCCGGTCGCTCATCGTTGACAACGCAATTATCAGGAGCTATGGTTGCGCAGTCAACGACATGGCGCGTCCCCGCGGGCCGCGCCTGAACCGAAGGGATCCGAACACCGATGAGCACCTGGAAGATCGACCCGGCCCACACCGACATCGCGTTCTCCACCAAGCACATGATGGTGACCACCGTCCGCGGCAAGTTCGACCAGGTCGAGGGTGAGCTCGTCCTGGATGAGGCCGACCCGACGACCGCGAGCGGCGAGATCCGCATCGGCGCCGCGAGCCTTTCGACCGGCTTCGAACAGCGCGACGGGCACCTGCGCTCCGCCGACTTCTTCGATGTCGAGAACCATCCGTGGATCGTCACGAAGTCGACCGGGATCGAGAAGAAGGGCGACGGCTATCTCGTCCACACGGAGGTCACGATCCGCGGCACCACCCGCCCGGTGACCTTCGAAGGCGAGTACCTCGGCACCGTCGCGAACATGCAGGGCGGGCGTCACGCCGGCTTCCACCTGACCGGCAAGGTGAACCGCGAGGATTTCGGCCTCATCTGGAACATGGGCCTTGAGGCCGGCGGCTGGCTGGTCGGCAAGGAGATCAAGCTCGAGATCGACGTCGCCGCGGACGAGATCGCCGAGACCGTCAGCGCCGTCGCCTGACCGTCACGGGCGGAGGGCGGCTGGGCCGGCTGCGGCCTGGCCCTCTTCGTCCGGATCGGCGTTCCACGCCACGACGGTCGCTGCGTTGAGCGCCGCCAGGCCCTGCTCGAGCGCGGCCGGGGTCGGCCAGCCGTAGCCCAGGCGGATCCATGCATGGCCCCCGCCCCGCGGCCTCCGCCGGGCCTGGCCTACGCACCTGGCGCATGGAATTGGGGATCGGCACGCTCGGCCAAGGCTCGGAATCGACAGAACGGCCCGGTGGCCACGCTCACTGAGTCGCGGATCCATGCAGGGGTCGCATGACCGGCCCCGCTGAGCGCCGCCAGGCCCTGCTCGAGCTCGGTCGGGGTCGGCCAGCCGTAGCCCAGGCGGATCCCTAGCGCCAGCTGTCCGGGTCGAACAGGAAGAACGTCGTCTGGGTCCAGTACTCGCGGATCGCCTCCCAGCGTTCGCGGACCTCCTCGGACGCGATCGTGCGGAACGCGTGCAGTTCCTCGAACGTGCCGGCGTCCTGTCCAGCCGTCGCGTGGGGCACGGCGGACGAGCCCGCGGCGGGGCCGCCCGGACGCATGCTGATCGTCGACCGGTCGAGACGCACCGCGACGGCGTAGGCGCTCATCGCCGCCCACTGTGGGGGGCTTCATCGCCAGGGTCAAGCCTCGCCAGGAGCGATGGTATCGGTCGACGTATCCTTCGTGCCATGACCCACATGACCGCCCCGACGACGACCCCCGGGTTCGTCCGCTTCGGAGCCCAGAGCATGACCGCGCCGCTCCGCGAGGCCCTCGTGAAGCGGCCCGGAGCGGCCTTCGGGCGGGCGTTCGACGACCCGGCCCACGGCTTCCTGCACCCGGTGAACCTGGGGGTCGCGCAGCGCGAGCACGACCACTTCGTCGAGCTGCTTGCCGGCCTCGGGCCGACCGTCCACGAGCTCGGCGTCGAGAGCGCTTCGCCGGACCTCGTCTACCAGTTCGACCCGCTCCTCATCACCGATAGCGGGGCGATCCCGCTTCGCGCCGGAAAGCCGAACCGGCGCGGCGAGGAGCGCCTCACCGAGGCCTGGCTGAACGCCCGGGGCGTCCCGACGATCGGGCGGATCGAGCCGCCCGGCACGATCGAGGGCGGCGACACGTTCTGGTTGCGCCCGGATCTCCTGTGCATCGGCCGGACGCTGCGCACGAACAGCGAGGGTGCTCGCCAGCTGGCTGCCCTCGTCGGCGGGGACGTGCGGGTCTTCGACGCGCCGTACTGGAAGGGCCCGGCCGAGCTGATCCACCTCCTGTCGGTCATCTCGCCGATCGCCGACGACCTTGCGGTCGTCTACCTGCCGCTCATGCCGGTGGGCCTCTGGGAGCTGCTGGGCGAGCTCGGGATCCGGACGATCGCCGTTCCGGACGGCGAGTTCCCGACCCTCGGCTGCAACGTCCTGGCGATCCGGCCCGGAGTCGTCCTCCTGGCCGAGGGCAACCCGGTCACGGCTTCCGCGCTGGCCGCGGCAGGCTGCGAGGTCCACACGTATGCCGCCACCGAGATCGGGATCAACGGCTCCGGCGGACCGACCTGCCTGACCCGCCCGATCCTGCGCGACACGGGTCGTTGAGCGGGCTCACGCCCGCCGAACGGGCGCTCGCCGACGCGATCGACCCGGCCCGCCTCGAACGGGACCTCGCCGCGCTCCTGCGCATCCCGAGCGTGACCGGCGACGAGGGCGCAGTCCAGGACGCCGTCGCGGCGCTCCTCGCCGAGGCGGGCCTGGCGGTGACCCGGCTCGAGCCGGACCCCGCGGCCGTGGCGGACGACCCGGACTACCCGGGCCGGGAGGTGGAGCGGTCCCGACTGCCGATCGTCTTCGGGCGGGCGGGGCGCGCCGGCGGGCGGCGGGTCCTCGTCGTCGGCCACGTCGACGTCGTCCCTGTCGGCGACGAGACGCTGTGGCGCACGCCGCCCTGGGAGCCCACGGTGATCGACGGCGCGATGCACGCCCGGGGCGCCGTCGACATGAAGGGTGGGCTCGTGGCCGCCATCGGTGCGGTCCGGGCCCTCGTGGCGACCGGCGCCGCCCTCGAGGGAGAGGTCCTCCTCGTTGCCGTCCCGTCGGAGGAGGACGGCGGCCAGGGGATGCTCGCCGCGATCCGGGGCGGCGCGACCGGGGACGTCGCGGTCATCACCGAGCCATCCGGGCTGGACCTGGTCACCGCCCATGCCGGTGCGCTCACGTTCCGGCTGACGGTGACCGGGAAGGCGGCCCACGCCTCGATGCGCCGGGAGGGCGTCTCGGCGCTCGACAAGCTGGGGCTGCTCAGCGCCGCCCTCGCCGCCGACGAGGCTGCCCGGAACGCCGCCGAGACGCACCCCCGGATGGTCGAGCTCGGCCTCCCGTACCCGACGATCATCGGCAAGGTGTCCGGTGGGGATTGGGCCTCGACGGTCATGGACCGGATTGTGGCCGAGGGGCGCTACGGCGTTCGACTCGGCCAGACGGCCGCTGACGCCGAGGCGGACCTGCGGGCCTGCGTCGCCGCCGCGTGCGTTGCCGACGACTGGCTGCGCGACCACCCCGCGTCGGTCGAGATCGTCGGCGGACGGTTCGCCTCGGCCGAGGTGCCCGATGAGCATCCGCTCCCGCAGGGCCTGGCGGCGACGATCCAGGATGTCCTCGGCCGCCGGCCCGCGTTCCTGGGCAAGCCCTACGGCGCGGACATGCGCCTGCTGGTGCACGAGGGCGGGACCCCGACGGTCATCTTCGGCCCCGGCGACGTCGCCGTCGCCCACGCCCCGAACGAGCACGTCCCCCTGGCCGAGGTGGCCGCCTGCGCCCGCGCCCTGGCCGTCTGGCTCCTGCGCGAGGTCGGCCCCCGGGGCTGACCGCGTCCCGGTGAGGTCGGATCCGGGTGGGCCCCTGGCTCTGCCGTTCGAACCGCCCGCCCCGGCCCCGGACCGTTTTCATGTGACGCACGAACGTGACCACCCGGACGCCGTTCTGGTCAAATCCTTGCGTCTACGACCGGAAGGTGACGATCTGTTCGTGACACACAAGAAACCGGCAGCGAACGTGTCGTACACGTCACGTTCGTTCGTGTCACGCAAAGGGCTGGGGCTCGCGCGACTGGTGGCCGCTTCGGTCAGCGCGCGGCGATGACCTCGACCTCGATCCTGAACGGCGGCACGAGCCCGCTGACGGCGACGGTCGCCCGGGTCGGGGGGTGCGTCGGGAAGATCTCGCGGAAGACGTCGTTGTAGACCGCCCAGTCAGCCATGTCCGCGAGGTAGACGGTGGCCCTCACGACGTCGCCGAGGCCCAGCCCGACGGCCTTCAGGCAGCGCTCGACGTTGGCGAACATCGCCCGGGTCTGCGGGCCGATCCCGCCCTGGGCGACCTCGCCGGTGGCGTGGTCCTCGCCGACCTGGCCGGCCAGGAAGACGAAGCCGTTCGCCTCCACGACCTGGCTGAAGGCGGATGTCCCGGGCTGGATCCCGGGCAGGGTGGGAACGTGCTTGGGCATGACTCGTTCTCCTATTCGAACAGCTCGTCGACGGCTGCGGCGAAGACCTCCGTGTGGCGGTCGACGTCCGCCTCGGTGGTCGCTGGGCACATCAGGGCCATGTTGTGGAACGGGGTCATGAGGACCCGCCGGTTCATGGCGTAGAGGTGGAGGAAGCGCTCGAGCTCGGGATCGCTCGCGGCGTTCTGCTCGGCGCCGGTCCGCGGCGGGGTCGGCATGAAGTGGTACTCCGCCCGGCAGCCGAGCCGGGTCACGTGCCACGGCGCCCCGCTGCCGGCGATCACCTGCTCCACGCCCGCGGTCCAGCGCTCGGCCAGCCGGATCATCCGCTCGAACGCCGCGTCCGTCAGGACCTCGGTGAGCGTGGCCCGGACAGCCGTCATCGACAGCGCGTAGCCGGCCAGCGTCCCGCCGACCCCGCCCACGTCGGAGTCCTCGAGCGGGATGCTCGCGGCGATCCGCTCGCCGATCTCCTCGGTGAAGCCGTACGTCCCGACCGGGATCCCGCCGCCGATCGTCTTGCCGATGACGAGCATGTCCGGGTCCAGGCCCCAGGCGCGGGTCGCCCCGCCCGGGCCGGCGCAGATCGTGTGGGTCTCGTCGATGATCAGGATCGTGCCCGTCCGGCGGGTGAGCTCACGCACCGCCTCGAGGTAGCCGGGCTCCGGGAGGACGATCCCGACGTTGGTCAGGGCGGGCTCGATGAGCATCGCCGCAACGTCGCCGTCGGCGAGGGCCGCCTCGAGTGCGGGGATGTCGTTGATGGGGACCACGCGCGTCGTCTGGGCCGGATCCACCGCCGGGCCGATGTTCCCGCGGCGCGACACGACCCGCCCATCGGCGGCCACATTGGCGAACGACTCGTCGACCGAGCCGTGGTAGTTGAAGTCGTGGACGAGCACCTTCGAGCGGCCGGAGATGTGCCGGGCGAGCCGGAGCGAGAAGCGGTTCGCATCGGTGGCCGTGATCGTGAACTGCCAGTAGCGCAGGCCGAACCGTCGGCGGAGCTCGTCGCCCGCGGCGATCGCGTCCTCGATCGGCAGCATCAGCGTGATCCCGCGGCGGAGCTGGCGCTCGACCGCAGCGACGGTCGGGGCGGGGGAGTGGCCGGCCATCGCCCCCGTGTCGCCCAGGCAGAAGTCGACGTAATCGTGGCCGTCGACGTCGGTGAAGTGCGCGCCGCCGGCGGACTCCACGAAGAGCGGGAAGCTGCCCGCCCACTTGACCATCCAGTTCATCGGGACGCCCTCGAGGAGCGAGGCCTTGGCCCGCTCGTGGAGCGCGTGGGAACGGGGGTTCTCGGCGACGAAGGTGGCGAGCTCGCGCTCCATCAGGCGGGCGAGGCGCGCGCGATCGAGGGTTCGGATGGCGGGCACTCGGGGCAGTCCTCCATTGGGCTGGCGTGGCCGTCGCCGCGTGGGCGACCGGACCATCTTGCCCCAGCGGCGGAGGGTCGCGCACGGGCGGCCGCTCCGTGGACCGCGCCCCGGGACGTCGACCGGCACGCGGGCCGGTCCGGGACGTCAGTTCGTGCGGCGGCGGTACCCGCAGATGGGGCAGGTGGCGATGCTGGTCGACGGGTCGAGCTCGAGGAAGCTGGCGCAGCCGTTGGTCGAGCAGAAGTAGCGGTCGGTGGCGACGGTGGCGGTCCGACGGCGCATCCGGCGGATGGCGCCGGCACGGGCGGAGGTGGACTGGGTCATGGATCGCGAGAGCATGGGTTCCTGTTGATTTCCCGGGCGTCGCTCGGATGTGATGGGTCCGGCGCCGTCCCGAATGGCTTCCGCTCCGCGGCGCAACGTGTGCGCACGACCGGAACGGTCGATGTTCTGAGTGCCCTGGCGCGTCGCGGGAGCGGAGATTCGGTGCTCTGACCTGCGACGCCGCACGGGCGGTGACCTCAGCAGGATGGGGCCAGACGGTCCCCGTGTCAAACGGCCGATGGTCCGGGGTCACCGGCGACGCCCGAGCTGAGCCCGAGCCGAGCCCGAGCCGAGCCCCGAGCCGGTCGTTCCACCGACCGGATGCTGAGCCACAAACGTGCTACTTGACAGGTGCTCGTATCACCGTCCATTATCGTGCTAGTCCCAAGTAGCACGTTGAGTGGCAAGGAGAGTCGGATGATCGCCAACGAAGGGCCGCTGCGCGATGCCGTGACGGGGGCGTTCGGGTACACGGGCCGAGCGATCGCCGAGCGCCTGCTGGCCGAAGGCAGGCGGGTCGTCACCCTCACGAATCACCCGGATGTCGGCGATCCGCTGGTTGGCCGCCTGGAGGTCCGGCCGCTCCGTTTCGCCCGCCCAGCCGAGCTCGTGGAGAGCCTGTCCGGAGTCGACACGCTCTACAACACGTACTGGGTGCGGTTCGATCGCGGACCGGTGAGCTTCGAGCGCGCGGTCGTCGAGAGCGCAGCGCTGTTCACAGCTGCCCGCGAGGCCGGCGTCCGGCGGATCGTGCACGTGAGCATCACCAACGCAGACGAGCTCTCCCCGCTGCCGTACTTCCGGGGCAAGGGCCAGGTGGAGCGCGCCCTACGTGAGTCGGGCGTGTCGCACGCGATCGTCCGGCCGACCGTGATCGTGGGGGAGCGCGACATCCTCATCCACAACATCGCCTGGGTGCTCCGCAGGGCACCCGTGTTCGGCGTCGCCGGTGACGGCCGGTACCGGCTCCAGCCGGTGATGGTCGACGACGTGGCACGGATCGCCGTCGAGGCAGGCGCTGCAGCGGACGATGTCGTCATCGACGCCGTCGGGGCGGAGACATTCACGTTCGAGGAACTCGTCCTGGCCGTTCGGTCGACGGTCGGAAGTCGGGCCCGCATCGTCCGGATGCCAGGCTGGGCGGTGCTCACGGCCAGCACGCTGCTCGGCCTGCTCGTCGGGGACGTGGTCCTCACGCGTCATGAGCTCGCCGGCCTGACTGATGGGCTGCTCGTCTCCTCGATCGCGCCGACGGGCTCCCTGTCGGTCGCCGAGTGGCTTCGCCGGAGCGGGGACGATCTGGGCCGCCAGTATGCGAACGAGGTCACTCGCCACTTCCCCGCGGCGTGACCGATCGCACTGGCGCGAACGTGCTGCCGGGAGCAGGATGCTCTCAGCGGACCTCGTAGCGGAGGCTGATCCGATGGTCGAGCGACTGGAGATCGAAGAGGACGCCGAGGAGGAGACGGCCGACGGGGCTACGTTCATCCTCACGGCCGAGGGCTGGCAGCCGGTTGACTTCGTCGAGCCGGACCAGAGTTGGCAGGCGCTTCCTGACGGGAGCTTCGAGTCGCCCGACGGCCAGTTCCGGACGTGGCTACCGGAGGAACCGGCGGGCGACCTGCCGCTGCCCTGAGTCGTGTCCCGTCCGCCCTTCCGCGATCGGCTCGATGGGGCAGAGCGCCTCGCCGATGCCCTGGCGGACGTCGGCGGGCTCGAGGGCGGCGTCGTCCTCGGAATCCCGCGCGGGGGCGTCCCTGTCGCCGCTGTCGTCGCCCGACGGCTGGGGCTGCCCCTCGACGTCATCGTCGCCCACAAGGTCGGCGCGCCGTTCCAGCCGGAGCTCGCCATCGCGGCGGTCGTGGCCGACGGCACGACCGTCGTCGAGCCATGGGCCGTCGAGGAGCTCGGCGTCGAACCGGCGGCCCTCGCGGCGGCCGTGGCAGCCGAGATCGAGCGGGCCCGGGCCCGCGAGCAGCGGTTCCGGGCGGGCCGTCCTCCGCCTGCGTTGGCGGGCCGGCCGGTGGTCATCGTCGACGACGGGATCGCCACCGGGGCGACGGTCCACGCCGCGGTCCTGGCGGCCCGGGCCGCCGGGGCCAGCCGGGTCGTCGTCGCGGCTCCCGTGGGTGCGGTCGACACCGTCGCTCGGCTCGGCCGGCTGGCCGACGCGGTCGTCGTCCCGGAGCAGCCCGACCCGTTCCATGCCGTCGGCCTGTGGTACGCCCGGTTCGATCCGGTCGACGACGACGAGGTCGCCGAGCTCCTGGGGGCCGGCGCCACGCGAGAAGGCACGGCACCGTGACACGATGCGCTCCGCGGAGTGGCCTGCGGCGCGACGGCCTCGGTCCGCCGTCGATGGGCGCCCCACGTTCAAACCGCACGGCGGCCCGCCATCGGGCTGGCAGCGGACCCCTCAGCCGGCGTGGACGACGATGGTGACGATCTCCGGGCCGTAGCGCTCGAGCTTGGCGGGGCCGACGCCGGAGATCGCGGCGAGGTCGGCCAGGCTGCGCGGTCGGGCCCCGGCGATCGCGGTGAGGGTCGAGTCGTGGAAGACGACGTAGGGCGGCACGGCGTTGGCGCGGGCGATCTCGAGGCGCCAGGCGCGGAGGGCCTCGAACAGCGAGCCGCCGGCCGAGAGGCTGGCCAGCGCGGATTCCACCGCTCCCGCCGACGAAACCGAGCCCGTGCGTCCGTCCGCCGGTGAACCAGCGCCCGCCGACCCCGCGCCGGCCGAGACCGCGCGGGCCGAGCCTGCCTCCGATCGAGCGGGTCGGGGACGGGCCGCGGCCCGGACCACCGGCGGCAGGAGCTCGAGCAGGAAGCGCGAACGCCGCCGTTCGGTGGCGCGACCGTCCCGGTGGCGGGCCGACGAGAGCCACAGATGGACTCGGGCCCGGGTGATCCCGACGTAGAGCAGCCGGCGCTCCTCGTCGATCTCGGCCGGCTCGCTGGCCTGGCGGATCGGCAGGATGCCCTCCTCGAGCGCGGGCAGGAAGACGGCATCCCACTCGAGGCCTTTCGCGCGGTGGTAGGTGAGGAGTTCGACTCCCGCGCCGGCCGCGCCATCCGCCTCGACGGCCGTCCGCCGCTCGACTTCGGTGAGGAAGTCGTCCACGCTCGCTTCCGGGTCGGCTTCCTCGAGCTCCCGCCCGACCTCGAGGAGAGCGAGGAGCGCTCCGTGGCGCTGGCGGGCCTCCTCGGCCGCGGGGACCTCGTCGGCTCGGAAGTCGAGGGCCCGCGCCCAGGCGACCGCGAGTCGGGCGGCGAGACCGTTCGAATCCCCGGCGGCCGAGCCGTCGCCTCCCGGACCGGCCGCCGGCGCACCGGGCCCTGCGCCCGCCGCGTCGGGCCGTGGCTCCGCCGCCGTGCGCCGGATCGAGCGCGCCGCGCTGATCGCCCGGCGAATCTCCGGCCGGCCGAAGAACCGCTCGCCGCGGAGCTGGAAGGGGACCCCCGCCGCCCGGAACGCCGCCTCGAACCCGACGAGCTGGCCGTTCGTGCGGACGAGGACGGCGGCCTGCTCGGCCGCGATGCCCGAGGCGATCAGCCGGCGCACCTCGGCGGCGATCGCCGCCTCCTCGTCCGTGCCGCTCGGGAACTGGCGGATGATCGGTGGCGGTCCCTCCGGCCGGGTCGCCCGCAGCCGCTTCGGCGATCCAGCCGCGAGCCGTGGTCCGGAGGCGAGCAGCCGGTTGGCCAGGGCGAGGACCTGGGGCGTGCTCCGGTAGTTCGTCTCGAGCCGGACGACCCGCGCGCCCGGGTGCCGGCCGGTGAACCCGGTCAGCCATTCGGAGGAGGCCCCGGTGAACGTGTAGATCGTCTGGTCCTCGTCGCCGACGACGGCGAGGTCCTCGCGGCCGCCGAGCCAGGCATCGAGGAGCGCCTGCTGGAGCGCGTTCGTGTCCTGGTACTCGTCCACGCTGAACCAGCGGTAGCGGTCGCGGACCTCGGTCGCGACATCGGGCTCGTCCTCGAGCAGCCGGACGGTCATCTCGAGCATGTCCTCGAAGTCGATCCTGCCGACCCGCTCCTTGGCTGCCTCATACCGGCCGTAGAGCGGGGCGAACAGGCGGGCGGGGAGCGGGCCGTCGTGACCGTCCGCCTCGACCGTCTCCTCGTAGGCCGCCGCCGTGATCCGGCGCGCCTTCGCCCACTCGATCTCGCCGGCGAGGTCCCTGACCGCCACGTAGCGGTAGCCGCCAGGCAGCGTCCGGGCGAGGTCCACGAGCAGCCCGACCTTGGATTCGAGGATCCCGGGCAGCTCTCGCCCCGAGACGCGCGGCCAGAAGTGGCGAAGCTGGCGCAGCGCGGCGGCATGGAACGTCGCGGCCGCGACGCCCGGCCGGCCGAGCGCCGCCAGTCGCTGGCGCATCTCGCCCGCGGCCTTGTCCGTGAACGTCACGACCAGCACGTGCGAGGGCGCCACGACGCCCGTCGCCAGGGCGTACGCGACCCGCCGCGAGATCGCCCGGGTCTTGCCCGTCCCGGCGCCGGCCAGGATGCAGACCGGTCCCGACGTGACCAGGACCGCCTCGCGCTGGGCGGGATCGAGGTCGGCGAGGAGGTCGTTGGGGGAGGGCGGCGCGGATCGGGCCAACGGCACAGTGGACACCCGGCCATCCTAACGGCGCCGGCTCACCTCGCCCTCACCGGCACGATCCGCCCGCGTCGGCTATGCTTCGCGCCTCGTGCTCGACGGGCGCCTCCGGTCTGCGCCCCGGTATTCCACACCGTTCGATCCCGAACCACCCACGCCCTGACCGGGCCCCGCGAACGTGCGGGAGGGCCCCGCCAGGAGCGTCTCTTCATGTCATTCGATCGACTCGGGCTCGACGCCCGAGCTTCTCCGCGCGGTCGCGGACCAGGGCTACACCGAGCCCACCCCCGTCCAGGCCGAGGCGATCCCGCTCGTCCTCGCCGGCCGCGACGTCCTCGCCGGCGCCCAGACCGGCACCGGCAAGACGGCCGCGTTCGTCCTGCCGATGCTCCAGCGCCTGCATGCCTCCCGGTCCGCCGGCGGACCGCCGTCGCGGGATCCCCGCGGCCGGCCCGACCGCCGCGACTCCGCGACCCGCCTGCCGGTCCGCGCGCTGATCCTGACCCCGACCCGCGAGCTCGCCCTCCAGGTCGAGGAGAGCGTCCGGACCTACGGCGCCCAGCGCCCGATCCGCTCGACCACGATCTACGGCGGCGTCGGCTTCGACCCCCAGGTCCGCGCCCTGCGCGCCGGCCCGGAGATCGTCGTCGCCACGCCCGGCCGGCTCCTCGACCACCTCGAGCCAGGGCACGATCGACCTCTCCCGGGTCGAGATCCTCGTCCTCGACGAGGCGGACCGGATGCTCGACATGGGCTTCATCCGCGACATCCGCAAGATCCTCGCGCTGCTCCCGCCGCGCCGCCAGAACCTGCTCTTCTCGGCGACCTTCTCGGACGAGATCCGGCGCCTGTCGGACGGCATCCTGGCCAACCCCGCCCAGGTCCAGGTCACGCCGCGCAACCAGGCCGCCGAGCTCGTCAGCCAGCTCGTCCACCCGGTCGACCGGGAGCGCAAGCGCGAGCTCCTCAGCCACCTCGTCCGGTCCGGTCGGATCGACCAGGCGCTCGTCTTCACCCGGACCAAGCACGGCGCCAACCGGCTGGCCGATCAGCTCGAGCGCGACGGCATCGCCGCCACCGCGATCCACGGCAACAAGAGCCAGCCGCAGCGGGTCCGCGCCCTGGCCGACTTCAAGGCCGGCCGGGCGACGATCCTCGTGGCGACGGACATCGCCGCCCGGGGGCTCGACATCGACTCCCTGCCGCACGTCGTGAACTACGAGATGCCGATGGTCGCCGAGGACTACATCCACCGGATCGGCCGGACCGGCCGGGCCGGGGCGGAGGGCGTGGCCGTGTCGCTGATCTGCGTCGACGAGGGCAAGCTCCTGTGGGCGGTCGAGTCGCTCCTGCGCAAGAAGATCCCGAGCGAGGTCGTCGAGGGCTTCGAGCCGGACCGCTCGATCCGCCCCGAGCCGATCCTCCTGCGCTCCGCGGGCGGTGGGCGACCGAGCCAGCCCGCTCGCCAGGGCGGTTTCGCCCGACCGGGCCACGCGCGTCCGAGCCAGCCGGCGCGGGCCGGGCAGCCCGGCCGCTCGAGTCAGCCCGGTCGCTCCGGTCAGCCGCTGCGCCCGGGGCAGTCGATCGGCGGGTTCGCCCCCGCCCGACGACCGGACGACCGGCCGCATCGTTCGGCCAGCGCCCGCCCGGTCGGCCGGCCCGCCTCGGAGCGGCCGGACTTCCGCGGCGCTCCCGCGCGGCCGGACCAGCGTCCGGCCGCACCGCGCAGCGGCCACGCCCCGGCGCAGGTGCACGATCGGGCGCTCGGCCCCGGCCCCCGGCAGGCCCACGATCCGCGCCAGGCGCCGGGCTTCGCCGGCCAGCGCGTCCCTCGTCCCGCCTCGGCCATGCCCGGCGAGCGCTTTGCCCGGCCCGCCGGCCGCCGCCCCGACGATCGCGGCGGCTGAGCGGCCGTATCCTCCGGGGGTGTCGCGCTTCTGGGCCGTGGCCTTTCCCCGCTTCTACCGGCTGATCCGCTTCCTCGAGCGCCCGATCCGGGTGCTGACCCGGCGCTACGGCCTCGGCGACACGGTCGAGGCGACGATCGTCGGGCCGCGTACGGGTAGCCTGCGCTCGGTCCTGCTCGGGCTGCTCCGGGTCCGCGGCGACTGGTACGTCGGCCACCCGAACGGCGTTTGTGGCTGGACCCGCGCGCTCGATGCGGCGGGGGAGGCGACGGTCGCCGCCGCCGGGCTCGGACCGGTCCCCGTCCGGGCGATCCTCCTCCTGCCCGGGGACGAGCGGGCCGCCGCGATCAACGCCACCTTCCGCCAGCACCCATTCCCCGGGAACGTCATCTACTGGCTCGCCCGGCGTCATGTCCGGGCGGTCGGTCGCTACTACCGGCTCGAGCCGATCGTCAGCGGCGGTGGTAGCGCTCCAGGAGGACGCTGACGGCCTCGCGCGCCTCTCGCTGGAGGTCGGGCCGTTCGGCCTCGCCATCCTGGGCGTCCCCGGTCGCGGGGCTGGAGCGTCGCGCTATGGGGTCCCTGTGGATCCGTCGGGCGTCATGGAGGCCTCTCGGATCGCCTTCAGGAACGCGTAGATCGTGTCCAGGTCGTCATCGCTGAGGGTCTCCTCCGCGAAGATGGGCATCCCCCCCGGACCAGACCGGACGGTGGTCCGGAAGTCCGAGAGCCACAACTCCTCGAGGTCGAGGTCGGGACCGACGACTCCCCCCTGGCTGTCGAGGCCGTGGCATGCGGCGCAACCGTAGTCCAGGAAGAGGAGTCGGCCGCGCGTGACCTGGTCGGCATTGGTGATGAGCCGGGGATCGGCCAGGCCGATACCCGCGAATGGGATCTCCTCGCCCACGTAGCTGATCGGCGTCCGGTCGTAGCCTTCCGGCCGCACGTTGGCATGCGTCTCGGGACTTCGCGCGATGACGCCGACGATCAGGCCGAACGCCAGACCGCTGATCAGCGCGACGAAGACGAGGGGGACGAAGAAGCGGCTCATCGTGCCCGACCGGGCCCGGGCGTCGCGGCCTCACCGCCCGCGCGTGCGATCGCGACGAGCCGGAGCGCCACCCAGAACAGGATCGACCAGACGGTCGTCATGACCGCCATCAGGAGCCCCACGTTGATGCCCGGGATGTCGATGCCTGCCGCGGAGCGGTGGAGCTGCGCACCGCCGGTGACGTCGAAGGCCATGGTGACCACCTCGACCTCGCTGCCGGCGGGCGCGACGTACTCCGCGCGAAGCTCATGGTGCCCGGCGAGGCGCGGCCTGTAGGCGAGGGTGGCGACGCCGTTCTCGTCGGTCACCGCCCGGCCGACCTCGGTTTCGCCGACGACGCCGGCGAAGGATGCATGGAGGAAGAAGGTGACGGTCGTCCCCTGCAATGGCGCGCCGTCTGCCGCCTGCAGGGTGACCGGGATGTTGACCATCTGGCCGACGGTCACGTCGCTGGGGGCGGTGGTGCGGACCAGCACGTGCGACGCGAGGGCGGGGCCTGCCAGGGCGGCGGCGAGCGCTCCGACCGCGAGAACGCCGATCGCGCTCCGGACGGCTCGCCGGGTGATCACGTTCATCGCGCGGCCTCTCTTTCCAGTTCCAGGGGTTCCAGCGCGGCCGGCCGGACGGTGTCGGGCGAGGCGATCGTTGCCTCGTGGTCCTCGGCCACCTCCCAGACCGCGATGATCGGGAAGACCTTGACGAACACGGTGATCAGCAGCGCGAAGAGGGCGAGCCCTGCCGCCAGCAGCGACCACTCGACCCAGGTCGGGGCGTAGCTGGCCGGCTCGTACGGCATGAGCGGGACGCGCAGGCCGGTCACCACGATGACGTACCGCTCGATCCACATGGCGACGGCGACCAGGACGGCCGCCACGACCATGCCGCGCACGTTCCGGGTCGCGGGGAGCAGCACGACCACGATCGGTGCGACGAGGCCGCCCAGGAGATAGAACCAGAAGAGGGGGGCGAACTCCGCCAGGAAGAGCTGGCGGAAGTGGAACTCCACCCCCTCCCCGAGCTTGTAGCCGTGGACCAGCAGCTCGCTGATGTTGGCGTAGATCATGATCGCCGCGAACGCCGCCATGATGTAGCCGAGGTAGATGAAGTGCTTCTCCGTGACGTACTCCTCGAGGTGGTAGGCGCGGCGCAGGATCGCCATCACGATGATCAGGACGGCGATGCCCGAGAAGATCGCCCCGGCCACGAAGAAGGCCCCGAACAGGGCGCTGTCCCAGGGCATGCGCAGGGTCATGGCGAAGATCCACGAGACGACGGTGTGGACCGAGACGGCGATCGGGATGATCAGGATCATCAGCACACCGATGGCCGAGCCGAGGGAGCGCCGCTGCGCGGCGTTGCCCACCCAGCCGATGGCCAGGACGCGGTAGAGCCAGCCTCGCCAGCGCGAGGTGCCACTGCCCAGCCGGTCCCGGAACAGGGCCAGGTCGGGGATCATCGGAATGAGGAGGTAGGTGATGCTGCCCGTCAGGTAGGTGGTGATGGCCAGCACGTCCCAGATGATCGGCGACTGCCATCGGCCGTAGGCGAAGACGTTGAGGACGCGATCGGGGCGACCGAGGTCGATGACGACGAACGAGGCACCGCAGACGAGCGCCACCACGGTGATGAACTCGGCCATCCGCGTCACGGGTGTCCGCCAGCGCGCCTGTGAGACGCGCAGGATCGCCGAGATGAGCGTGCCGGCGTGGCTGATCCCGATGAAGAAGACGAAGGTGGCGATGTACAGGCCCCACGAGATCCGGTCGCGCATCCCGGTCACGACGAGGCCGTCCCGGAGCTGGACCGAGTAGGCATAGGCGCCCCAGCCGATCACCGCGAGCAGGAAGGCGACGAGCGCCCAGTAGCGCCGGCCGGTCCGCCGCACCGGCGCCAGTGCCGTCTCCTCGAGGCGACCCTGCCACTCGCTCAACGCTGCCATGTCACGGCCCCTTCGGCCCGTTCCATCCAGGGCCACTCAGTTGGTTGCCGGTCGGGGGTGAAGGCATCCCGCCCGACCGCCTCACCGTGGCCGGGGATGTAGTAGACGCGCGGCTTGGTGCCCAGCTCCTCCTTCATCCGGTAGGCGTCGTTCTCCGCCAGGAAGCGGGACACGGAGACGAGCGCCGTGCCGTTGGTGGCGATGTCCTCCTCGAGGTCACCGTAGTAGATGGCCCCGTTCGGGCATCCCTGGATGCAGTAGGGGAGTGTCCCGGTGCGCGCCATGTCGGGGCAGAAGTCGCACTTCATCACCGTCCCCTTGCGGGCAGGAACCTGGTGTTCGGGCGAGTAGTCGGCGAGGAGCGCCTCGGGTGGTGTCGGCGCCGTCCCCCAGTTGAAGAAGCGTCGGTCGTAAGGGCACGAGGCCATGCAGATCCGGCAGCCGATGCAGCGATCCTGGTCGATCAGGACCGTCCCTTCGGGCGTGGAGAAGGTGGCACCCACCGGGCAGACGTTGACGCAGGGCGGGTTCTGGCACTGCTGGCAGGGGGTCGGGACGAACTGCGTCCCGTTGCCCGGCAGCTCGGCCTCGTAGACCTCCATCCATTCCATCGGCTCGGGCGCGAAGTGGCCCTCGATGCAGGCGGCGGTGCAGCGCGGTGGCTTGCCGATGCTCTGACAGCCATCGCACGAGCGGAGGTCGATGATCATCGTCCACTGGCGGACCCGCCCGTCGCGCGTCCGTGCCGCCTCGCCGTGTCCACCGGCTGGCTTGGTCTGGCCCTCGGCCAGGCCGGCGGCACGCATGAGTTCCGGGAGGACGGGCAGCGGAACGACCGCAAGCGCACCGACCCCGAGCACCCGCAGGAGGCGGCGCCGGGTCAGCCGGGGTCCGCCCGTCGCGTCATTCGGCGGTGTCGCGTCGGCGCGAGCATCGCTCCGTTCGGTCGTTGCCGGTTCGATCTTGTCGTCGTCCATGCGGCGATTGTCCGCTCCGCCGGTCGGCAGGCACATCGGGCCAACTGAGCAGACGCGCCCGAGAATGAACGCCTCGCCCTAGTGTCTTTCCGCGATGGAGGGACCGGCCCGATCAAGGCCGGCTGCGACGAGATCGCCCACCGGGCCCTCATGGGCCGGGTGGGATGGCGGGTCGGGCAGGCGCGGCTACCTGTACGTACGGCCGCAAGCAGCTGGGCATGAAGAGACCCCGGCCGGCCGGGGTCTCTGGCGCTCTCGATGCGTCGGGATTCAGATCACGGTCAGTCAGTTTCCAGCTACGACCGTGATCGTGCCGAACATGCCCTTCTCGAAGTGGCCCTTGATCATGCAGACGAGCTCGTAGGTGCCCGCCTCGGTGGGGATGAGGAACAGCTCGACCGTCTTGCCGGCGAACACCTCCACCTCGAGCGGGGCGGGAGCCTTGAACTCACCCGAGGCGTCCTCCGCCTTGCGGAAGGCGACCGTGGTGAAGAACTCCTCGGCCGTGAACTCGTGCTTCTCGGTGCCCACGTTGACGACCGTGATGACGTACGGCTGGCCGACCTTGAGGACCGTGTCCTTGGGCGTGAAGGACATCTCGGCCATGTCGATCGTGACCGCCTGCTTGGTGTCCCAGTTGGCCGCCTTCACCTGCGCCGACCCGTCCTTGACCCACGGCCCCGAGGCGACGTCGGCGAGCTGGAGCGCCGGGGACGCTGGCGTCTGGCCGGTGACCGTGATCGTGCCGAACATGCCCTTCTCGAAGTGGCCCTTGATCTCGCACACGAGCTTGTACGTGCCCGGGATGAGCGGGATGAGGAACAGCTCGGCCTTCTTGCCCGCGAAGACCTCGATCTCGGTGAAGAACGGCACCTTCACCTCGGTCTCGGTCGTCTCGGCCTTGCGCGCAGCCACCGTCCGCATGAAGTCCTCGGCCGTGAACTCGTGCTTCTCGGTGCCCACGTTGACGATTTCGAGGACGTACGGCTGCCCGGCCTCGAGGGTGATGTTCTTGGGCGTGAAGGACATCTCGGCCAGCTCGATCGTGACCGTCTTCTTGGCGTCCCAGTTGGCCGCCTTGACGAATTCGGCAGCGTTGGCGACGTACTGCTCAGCGGCAGGCACCTCACTGGCGGGCGGGAGCGTCGCCGCGGATGGGGCGGCCGATGGGGCGGCCGACGGGGCGGCCGACGGGGCGGCCGACGGGGCGCTGGTCTCAGCCGTGCCTGCCGTCGTGCACGCGGCGAGTACGAGCGTCAGGGCGACAAGGACTGTCGGAACAGATGCGGTGCGTCTCATGGTTCACCTCCTGTACGTGGGGTTGGAATGGGGATGCCTGGTCGTGGCCTCACGCCTGGGCCGGCATGAATGACGGGAAGCCCAGCCGTTTCTCGGGCAGGTCCAGTCGTGCGGACGCTCGTGGCAGCCGATGAGCACCCGGACCGCGACCGCATCGCCCGTTCCGCCGTCGCCTGTGCGGCCTTCCCGTCGTCCATGCGGCGATTGTCCGCTCCGCCGGTCGGCGGGCACATCGGGCCAACTGAGCAGACGCGCCCGAGAATGAACGCCTCGCCCTAGTGTCTTTCCGCGATGGAGGGACCGGCCCCGATCAGGGCCTGGAGCCACCGCAAGGGAGATCCGCCGTGCTCCGGGTCAGCCTGGGTCCCGCAGCAGGCCGACGCGGACCGCGTAGCGCATCAGGTCGGCGCGGCTGTGGAGGTTGAGCTTGTCGATGATGTGGCTGCGATGCGTCTGCACGGTGTTGACGCTGAGCGAGAGTCGCTCGGCGATCTCCTGGTTGGTGTGTCCCGCGCCGATCAGCGCCAGGATCTGGCGCTCCCGTGGTGTCAGCATGGCGTGGGCGGCGCGTTCCTCGCCGCTGCTGATCCGCATCAGGTACTCCTCGACGAGGCGCTTCGCCATCGGCGGGTGGAGGTAGATGCCGCCGTGGTGGACGGCTCGCACGGCGGCCACCAGCTCGGTCGAGGCGGCGTCCTTGACCAGGAAGCCGTGGGCGCCAGCCTCCAGGACGCGGAAGAAGTAGTCCTCCGTCTCGTGGACGGTCAGGACCAGGACGCGGATCGCCGGATTGGTGCGCACGATGCGGCGCGTGGCGGCCAGGCCGTCGAGCTCGGGCATGCCGATATCCATCAACACCACGTCCGGCCGCATCTGGATCGCCCGGTCGACCGCCTCGCGCCCGTTCGACGCCTCGGCGATCACCTCGAAACCGCCCTGCCCCTCGAGGAGGGCGCGCAGTCCCTCTCGGACCAGCGTATGGTCATCGGCGATCAGGATCCTGATCCGCTCCTCTTCCGTCGGTTCCATCGGGCTCTGCTCCCTGGCGGCCTATGCGTAGGGCACGCGTATCCGGACGCGCGTCCCCGATCGGGCATCCGACTCGATCTCGACGGTCCCGCCGAAGAGCTCGGCCCGTTCGCGCATCCCGAGAAGACCGAGTCCTCGTCCGTTCTCCTGCGGCTGGCGCAGGCTATCCGGGTCGAACCCGACGCCGTCATCATGGACGACGGCGTCGACGGCGGTCGGAGCGAACTCGAGGCTGATCAGCACGTGGCGGGCGCCGGAATGGCGGGCGACGTTGTTGACCGCCTCCTGCACGATCCGGAAGATCGCCGTGGCGGCCGCCCCGCTGGCACGCTGCTCATCTCCGCCGATCTCGAGCGACACGTCGATGCCCAGCGGACTGAGATGCTCGTGGGCAAACCAGCGGACTGCGGCAGCGAGGCCGAGGTCGTCGAGAGCGCTCGGCCGCAGATCGATGATCGCCTTGCGAATCTCGCGCAGCGCCATCTCCACCTGCGACCGACTGCGCGTCAGCGCCCGCCGGGCGCCGTCGGGGGCGGTGGGAAGGGCGTCCTCGGCTGTCTTGAGGGTCATCAGGGCAGCCGTCAACGTCTGTGCCGAATCGTCGTGCAGCTCGCGCGCCACGCGCTTGCGCTCCGCCTCCTGGGCGGAGATCGTCTTGGCCAGGAGCTGGCGCCGAATCCGGTTGAGGGCGTTGAGCTCACGGTTCCTCTCCTCCACCTCGCGGGTCCGCTCGTCGACGCGGTGCTCGAGCTCCTGCGCCCAGCGGGCGCTCTCCTCGAGGGAGGCCTTCAGCTTGACGCGCATCTCATCGAAGCGGCGGCCCAGCTCCCCGATCTCGTCGTCCCGGGAGACCGCGATCGGGCTCTCCAGGTCGCCGGAGGCCATTCGCGCGGCATCCCCCGTGAGGCGCCGGATCGGCCGCACGACCGAGTGGGCGTGGAGCCAGGCCGCCGCCGAGGCGATCAGGAGTGCGCCGATGCCGTAGAGGAGCATCGCCCGCTGCATATCCCGGGGGATGACGAGCGCAGCGTCCTGGGTCTGCTCGACGACGACGCCACCGGGCAGCAATCGGAAGGGGTAGTAGGCGACCACGTGGTCCTCGCTGTTCTCGACGTGGTGGATCGTCGTCCCGGCTCGCCCGCTGGCGATCATCGGGGCGAGGATCCCGACGTGCTCGTCCGGGCGGTTGGGTTCTCCGTCGCCGGACTCGGCGACGATGTAGCCGGCCGCGTCCACGATCTCGGAACGGATCGAACCCTCGCCGTGCGGCAGCGGGAGGAGGCTGACGTCGGTGTGCGAGGCCTGAAGCTCCCCGGCCAGGAAGCCGGCGGAGCGATCCCCCTCATCGAGCGGCGTGATCAGGATCGCGATCAGGCGATCCGCCGAAACCCGCTGTGCCGGCGCGAGGATGCTCGTCTCGGTGCGACCGAGCGCGGCCTTGACCGCCGCGTCCTCCTTGAACCGCCACCCGACGTCGTCGGTCCGCTCGGGGACGATCCACACCACGCCGCCCTCCGGACTCAGGTGCACGATCCGGTCGAACTCGCCGAGCAGGTCGTAGACCTGCGCGACCTGCCGCTTCTGCTCCTCGGCCCCCGCCCCGGTTGCGACGTGGGCGGCCATCCTCTCGAGCTGCCGGGCAGTGTGCGTGAGGAGCTCGTCGACAGCCTCCGCGCTGATCTGCGCCAGGCGGAGGCGCTCCTCGAACGCGACGTCCGTGCTCAGGTTGATGGTGCGCAGGGCGAGAAAGCCAAAAAACGAGAAGAGAACGATCAGCCCGGCGAGGACGCCGCCGGCGATCCTGAAGCGGAGGCTCAGTCGTTGGAGACCACGCATCGACTCGACCCCTTCGTCGCCCATCTGCCTGGTGGAGGGCGAGGCACCTCCAGTGTGCGCGGTCGGACGCCGCTTGGCATGCCATCCGGGCGCCGAGCGAGAGGCGGCGGTCGGCCGCTGCTACGGGCCGGAGCCGCTCGTCAGTGGCGGTGGTAGCGCTCCAGGAGGACGCTGACGGCCTCGCGCGCCTCGCGCCACTCGGCCTGGTCGCCGAGGATCAGGGCGCCGCTCGTGCCCCAGCGGGCGAGCTGGCTCATCGCGGTGACGATCGTGTCGTGCTGGATGGCGCGCCGCCGGCCGCCGTCGATCGCGCCGGTCACGAGGTAGCGCCGGACGAGGTCGAACGGCGCATGCCAGCGCCCGACCCGGATCCGGTCGCCCTCGCGGAGCGAGTCGAGCCAGTCGTCGTCGCCGACCGGGATGCGATCGTGCTCGCCCAGGTGCTCGGCGATCGGGCGTCGGCCCTGGCCGGCCAGCGACGGCAGGAGGCCGTCGTCGTCGACGGTCCGGTAGCAGATCGGGCAGGTCGGCAGCTCCGCGTCCGCGCGTGGCGCTTCACCGAACGGGATCCCGCAGCGGCGACAGATCATCGCGGCCGGGTTGGTGGGGATCGACCCGCACTGGCGGCAGGATCGCGGCGGGGCGACGGGCTCGGTGCGGCGGACGAGGCTCAGCATCGGGCGTGCCGCGTCGGGCCGCCGGCGGATCGGCGAACGGAGTGGGCGGGCATCGCCGTCACGGTACGGGCTCCCGAGCGTGACCGGCAATCCCCCGTTCTCCGTGTTCCGCCTCGCCGTTGGTCATCCCACGGAGTGGGGTTGTCTCCCTCTCAGCCGAGACAGCGCAGCGTCGAGCAGTCCGGTTTCTGGCCGGTCAGCCAGACGCCGTAGAGGCGGAGGAAGCCGTCGAGTGCGCCGCTGACTGGCTCCCCCAGGTAGTGTCCGCACGTCTCGTATCCCATCGTGGACTCGCAGTGCTCGTGCGTCGCCACGCCATGGGTCCGCACGAAGTACTCGTCATCGTGCCGGTGGAGCGCGCGTCGATCGTCGAGTTCGTGATCGCGCAACTCGTAGCCGTACTCGACCATCCGCCATTCGTCGCGCACGTGCGACCGCCAGCGCTCCTGGAGCACAAGATCAGCCGGCCTCGATCTCCGGTCGGCTGGCAGCCGGGCGGCGACATCCATCACCAGGTCGTCGCGGTCGCGCAGCCAATCGACCTCGTCACCGCCATCGGGCGGCAGGATGGTCGCGCCGTAGCGCTCCATCTCGGCGATCACGTGGGCCAGGTACTCGAGAAGCTCGCCCGTCGACGCCGTGATCATCGCCGAAGGGACTGCGCACGCTCCGGCAACAATTCTTCTGCACCGATCACGACCCGCTCCGACGCCTGACGGATCCCGACTCGCCGCCGCGTCGGGACGAAGCCGGTCTGCCAGAGGTCAAAGGCGACAACCGGCACCCGGTAGATCCGCTCGGAGACGCGGAGCGCCGGGATCTCACCGGCGTGGATCTTGCGAAAGACCGTGTCGACGCTGACGCCGAGGATGCCGGCGACCTCCTGGGGTGTGTGGTACCGCTTGTCCATGTTCGCCTCCACGGTGTGTGCGTTATCTGCACGATACCGCACAGAGGGGAAGTGTCAAGCATCGGACTGGTCCGGCCCGGAGCGAAGCGGATGAGCTGGGGACGACGTCCGGGCGGAGCAGGCGGACGGCGTCATGGCCCGGGGTCTACGATGCGGTCGTGACGCGACGGTGGAACGGCTGGGGCGACGAGGCGATCGACGCGCAGATCCCGAGCGGAGCGGCAGCGCTCCTCGGGCGGCTCGTCGGGCCGGGGACGCGGCCGCGGGACGCGACGCTGGCGGAGGTCGTGGCGGCGATCCCGGCCGCGCGGATCCCCCCGGACGCGTTCATCTCGGTCGATGCCGAGGACCGCGTCCGGCACGCCCGGGGCCAGAGTCTCGGCGACTGGATCGCCCTGCGCAGCGGGCGGATCGGACGCGTCCCCGACGCGGTCGCCCGGCCGAGCTCCCCCGAGGAGGTGCGCTCGCTCATCCGCTACGCGTCCGACACCGGCCTGCGTCTCGTGCCGTACGGCGGCGGGACGAGCGTCGTCGGCGGGCTTTCGCCGTCCGCCCTCGATGCGCCCCACGGCGGCGAGCCGCCCGTCCTCGTCGTCGACCTCGAGCGGCTGGCCGAGCTGCGGGCGTTCGACGAGCAGAGCGGGCTCGCGACGTTCGGGGCGGGGGTGGCCGGCCCGGCCCTCGAGGCGGCGCTCCGCGAGCGGGGCCGCCTGCTCGGCCACGAGCCGCAGTCATGGGAGTACGCCACGCTCGGCGGCTGGGTCGTCACCCGCTCGTCCGGCCAGCGCTCGCTCGGCTTCGGGCGGATCGAGGCGCTCTTCGCGGGCGGTCGGCTGGAGGCGCCGGCGGGGACGCTCGAGATGCCGCCCCACCCTGCGTCGGCGGCCGGGCCGGACCTCCGCCAGCTCGTCCTCGGCTCGGAGGGTCGGCTCGGGATCCTCGTCGAGGCGACCGTCCGGACGGTGCCGATCCCCGAGTACGAACGGACCGTCGCCTGGTTCATGCCGGACTGGGAGCGGGGCCTGGCCGCGGTCCGGGAACTCGCCGGCGCGCGCCTGCCGCTGGCGATGATCCGCCTGTCGACCCCGCTGGAGACCCGGACGACCCTGGCTCTCGCCGGCCACGAGCGACAGCTGGGCCTGCTGACGCGCTGGCTTGGCTTCCGCGGCGTCGGTCCCGGGCGGTGCATGCTCATGCTCGGCCTCGCCGGACGGCTGCGGGTCGCCGAGGCGACGAGCGGCGTGGCGGCGAAGATCCTCCGGGCGCACGGCGGCGTCGCTGCGCCGGGGCGCTTCGGCCGGCAGTGGGACCGCTCGCGCTTCCGCCAGCCCTACCTGCGCAACGCGCTGTGGGATGCCGGCTACGCGGTCGACACGGTCGAGACGGCGGTTGACTGGAGCCGGGCGCCGGAGCTGGCGGCCGCCCTGACCCAGGCGCTCGCCGCCGGGCTCGAGGCCGAGAACGAACGGGTCCACGCGTTCACCCACCTGTCCCACGTCTACACGTCGGGCTCGAGCCTGTACACGACGTACCTGTTCCGCCAGTCGGCGCACCCGGAGGGGACATTCCGGCGCTGGATGGCCCTCAAGACCGCCGCGAGCCGGGTCATCGTCGAGCACGGCGGGACGATCAGCCACCAGCACGGCGTCGGGCGGGACCACGTGCCGTACCTCGCGGTCGAGAAGGGCGAGCTCGGGATGGCCGTCCTGCGCGACGCTGCCGCCCGCTTCGACCCGGCGGGCGTGATGGACCCGGACGTGCTGCTCGGCGGCGGGCGATGAGCGCGGCGCCCGCGAAGTCCGCCGCGGACCACGTCCTGGCGATCGACTGCGGGACGCAGAGCCTGCGGGCGCTCGTCGTGGGTCCGACCGGCGAGATCGTGGCCAGGGCCCGGGTGCCGTTCGAGCCATACGTCTCGCCCCAGCCGGGCTGGGCGGAGCAGGACCCGGAGGTGTGGTGGCGCGCCCTCGGCGAGGCGTGCCAGCGGGTCCTGGCGGATCCGGCGGTCCGGCTCGACGCGATCGCGGGCGTCGCGCTCACGACGCAGCGGGCCTCGGTCGTCGTCGTCGACGCGGAAGGGCGGCCGCTCCGGCCGGCGATCACCTGGCTCGACCAGCGGCGGACGGACGGCCTCGAGCCCGTCGGCGGGGTCATGGGGCTCGCGTTCCGGGCGCTCGGCGTCCGCGAGACCGTGGCCGCGTTCCAGGCGGACGCGGAGGTGAACTGGATCCGCCGTCACGAACCGGAGGTCTGGAGCCGGACGGCGGGCTTCCTCTTCGTCTCCGGCTTCCTCACCCGGCGGCTGGTCGGGCGTGCCGTCGACTCGGTCGGCTGCCAGGTCGGTTACGTCCCGTTCGACTACAAGCGACTTCGCTGGAGCGCCCCGGGCGACTGGAAGTGGCAGGTCGCGCCGATCGACCCGGCGATGCTCCCGGAGCTCGTCCCGCCCGGCGGTCGGCTCGGCGAGATCACGGCCGAGGCCTCCGCGGCCACCGGAATCCCGGCCGGCCTGCCGCTCATCGCGGCGGCCGCCGACAAGGCCTGCGAGGTCCTGGGCGTGGGCGCGCTCGAGCCGTCGATCGGCGCGCTGTCGTACGGCACCACCGCCACCCTCAACACCACCCACCGGCGCTACGTCGAGGCGATCCCGATGGTCCCGCCGTACCCGGCGGCGGTTCCCGGCGCGTACAGCCTCGAGATCAACGTCATGCGCGGGTACTGGATGGTCGAGTGGTTCAAGCGCGAGTTCGGCGACCGGGAGGTGGCCCGCGCGGCGGTGGCCGGGATCGAGCCGGAGGTGCTCTTCGACGAGCTGGTCCGGGCGGTGCCGGCGGGCTCGATGGGCCTGACCCTCCAGCCGTACTGGTCGCCGGGCGTCCGGATCCCGGGGCCCGAGGCGAAGGGCGCGATCATCGGCTGGGGCGACGTCCACACCCGGGCCCACCTCTACCGGGCGATCCTCGAGGGGCTGGCCTACGCCCTGCGCGAGGGCGCCGAGCGGACCGAGAAGCGGACCGGCGTCCGGCTGCGCGAGCTGCGCGTGTCCGGCGGGGGTTCGCAGAGCCCGGCCGCGGTCCAGCTCACCGCCGACGTCTTCGGGCTGCCGACCGGCCGTCCGCACACGTACGAGACGTCCGGGCTGGGCGCGGCGGTCGTCGCGGCCGTCGGGCTCGGGATCCACCCGTCGATGGAGGCGGCGGTGGCCGCGATGACGCGGGTCGTGGAGGTGCGCGACCCGGATCCCGAGACGCAGCGCGTGTACGACGCGCTCTACTGCGACGTCTATCTCCGGATGTACCCGGCGCTCCGGCCGCTCTACTCCTCGATCCGGCGGATCACGGGCTACCCGCCGCGCTGAGCGTCGGCTCACGGCCGCCCGGCTCACCGGCCGCCCGGCCGGCCGCGGGGGCGGTTATGCGGCCCACGCATGGATCGCTGACCGGCCGAGCGTGGCCAGGGTGGCGTTCTGTCGATCCTGAGCCGTGGCCGAGCGCGGCCGAGCGTGATTCCATGCAGCAGCCGCATAGCCCAGGCTCGCCGGCGGGGTCGAGCCGTGGCGCACGGGGGCGTATCACGCGAACGGGTCGCCCGGTCCGCCTGGCTTGACTTGCCCAACGATTGTCGGGCCCATGGCTCACCGGGGGGTACAGGTGCCAATGACCGTGCCCGTCAACAACGTGTCCGGGAATCACGGGCTAGGCGGCGGGGCCTGCAACCTCACCGGCCTGGAAGCCGCGGGTCACGACGGACCGGGCGCCGGGGTAGAAGAAGCCGAGCTCGAGGTCGCTCTCGACGTGCTCGACGTCGTAACGGTTGACCCAGGCGAGCGGGATGTCGATCGAGGCGCCGCCGGGATCGGACGCCAGCGCAAGGCGGACGTGGGCGAGCAGGACGAACGTCCCGGTCGGGCGGGCGAGCGCCCGGCCCGGATCGAACCCGGGCATCGTCGGCATCTGGCCGCTGACGAGGTACGGTCCGGCCGCGAGCACGACATCGTGCCACGCGGGGTGGATCGGGATCGCGGTCCCGGGTGGAGCGACGACGACGAGGAGGTCGTCGACCGGCACCGCCGCGCCGGGATCCGGGTCAGGGATGGGCGGACTGCCGTCGAGCGGGGCGAGGTGACCGCCCAGGATCAGGAGCTCGTCGGCCGCCTCGAGCAGGTCGCCCAGCCGCGCGTCGACGCCGACGACGCCCCGTCGGACCCCCTCACTGGTGTAGGCCTCGAACCGGATCGCCATCTCGATCGCTCCTGGAGCGTTCGACACTCCGCGTCGTGGCGTCAGGCTCCCACCGATGGAGGAGCCGGTCCAGACCCGGGCGTACCGCGGGCGGATATCCGATCGTACCCGGGCACGCTCGGCGGTCGCGGTCGGGACGGGAACGCGGCGCGTCCGCGCACCGGCGGTGCCGCGCGGACCTCTAGAACGGCGGCCAGGGGATCGCGGGACGGTCCGGGAGCGGCTCGGGGAAGCGGCCGTCGGCGAGGAGCGCCTCGATCCTGTCGCGCGTCGCCCGGATCTCCTCGGGCGCGAGGAGTTGCCGAAGGCCCTGCCCGAGGTCGCCGTCGAGGTCGGTCCGGAGCCGCTGGAGTATGTCCAGCTCAGCGGGCACCAGCGGCGTACCGCGCCAGGCCCAGAGGACCGTCCGGAGCTTCGGCTCGTCCGAGAAGCAGACGCCGTGGTCGACCCCGTAGAGGTGGAGGGCACCGTCGCCGGCCGCGCCCGCGCCGGCGGCCTTCGCCGCGCCCGCGCCGGCGGCCTTCGCCGCGCCCGAGCCGGCGGCCTTCGCCGCGCCCGAGCCGGCGGCCTTCGCCGCGCCCGAGCCGGCGGCCTTCGCCGCGCCCGCCTCGCCCGCGTCGAGCCGGACCGGGAGGATGTGGCCGCCCTTCCGGTCGGTGTTGTTCACGACGGCGTCGAAGACCGCCATCGGCCGGAGGCGCGGGTCGGCCGCCTGGACGAGCTCCCACGCGTCGACCGCCTCGTCCTCGTCGATCCAGAGCTGGACCATCCCCGGGCCGGCCGGGCCGTCGCGCAGGACCGTCGGCGGGACGATCCCCCAGCCGGTCGCCTCGGACACGAGGAACGCGGCGACCTCCCGGTGGGCCAGCGTCCCGTCCGGGAAGTCCCACAGCGGACGCTCGAACCGGATTGGCTTGTAGATGGCGGCGGTGGCGACGGGTGCGAGCGCGACCGTGCACAGCAGGGCGGCGTTCGACGACACGATCAGCCGGCCGCGCACCTCGAGCTCCCCCTCCCGGAGGAGTCGGAGCGCGTCCACGCTCAGTTGAGGTAGGCCGCGGGCGGGCGGGCGCAGATGTGGCCCTGGGCGTCGAGCGGCTCGCCGCACCTCGGGCAGGGCGGCCGGCCGGCGGCCACGACCCGGACGGCACGGTCCACGAACGCCCGTGCCATCTGGCCGTCGATCCGGATCCGGACGAGGTCGGGGCCATCCGGGTCATCGTCGTCCGTGTCGTTCGGGGTGGACTCGCCGTCCTCCGGGACGGCCGCCGCCTCGATGACGACGAGCTCCGCCTCACCGTCCCAGGTCAGGGCCATGGCGCCCACCCGGAACGCCTCGATGAGCGGCTCGCCGAGCGGGCCGTCATCGCGCCGATCCGGATCCATCTCGGCCGGGATGCCGGCCAATCCGCGGTCCGAGAGCAGGTCGAGGAGCGCGTCCAGCTGCTGGGCGAGGACGGCCACCTGGGCCTTCTCCAGGGCGACGCTCACGACGTCCCCACCCTTGCGGGCCTGGAGGAAGAACGCCCGGCTGCCGGGCTCACCGACCGTGCCGGCGACGAACCGGTCCGGGCCATCGAACGTGAAGATGCGGCGGGGCATGGCTCCGACTCTACGCCATCTCGTCGGGAGCGCCCGACCGGACGTCCGGCCGCATGGTCCGGGGACCGACTCGCGGGCTCCTCGCGCGCCGCTTCGAGACGAAGAGGTCCGCGGGATCGCCGCCCACGTCGTTCACCCGCAGGACGACCGGCCGGGATCCGCCAAAGCGAATGACGCTCAGCGAGCCCGGGCTGACGACCAGCCGCGCATATCCTTCGAGGTGGAGGCCGAGGGCATCGGCGAGGATCGTCCGGATCGGGTCGGCATGGCTGACCACGGCGTAGGTGGCATCCGGCCCGAGCCGCGCGTTCCAGTCGCGGACGGCGGCGACGGCGCGGGTCGCCATGTCGCGCAGCGACTCGCCGTTGGGGAATGTGACTTCGGCCGGGTTGGCCATGACGTCCTTCCAGAGCGGCTCGCGGTGGAGCTCCCGGAATGGCCGCCCGGTCCAGTCGCCGTAGTCGACCTCGCCGAGGCGTTCGTCGAGCTCGAACGGCGGGGCCGGCTCGCGCCCGGCGAGGAGCGCCTCGGCCGTTTCGCGGCAGCGGTCGATCGGCGAGGTCACGATCGCCTCGAGCGGGATCGGGCGGAGCCGCTCGGCGACGGCCGCGGCCTGCGCTCGGCCGCGGTCGTCGAGGTGGACGTCGGGCGTCCAGCCCACGAGCGTGGTCTGGGTCAGCGCGGTCAGGCCGTGGCGGATGAGGAGGACGGTCGTCATCGGTGAATGATAGGGTCGGGCGGGAGGCTCGCTCGAATTGACCGACGTGCTCGCCGTCGCATCCGCGTCCGGTCGGCCCAGGTCCGGCAACTGCCTCCGACGGCGAGTACCCTTCGGCCCGTGACCGACCGAGCCTTCGCCCGACCCGGCAGCAAGGCGCCATGGCAGCCGTCCCCCGCCGACCTCGCGGAGTCCCGGCCGGCGCGCTTCGTTCGGGCGGCGGGCTTCGGGCCGGACGCGTCCGCGGGCTTGGAGTCGTTCCACGCTCGGGCTGTCGCGGACCCGGGCTGGTTCTGGAGTGCGGCGGCGGACGACCTCGCGCTCGGCTGGCAGCGTCGGCCCGCGGCCGTCCTCGACCTCTCCGGCGGGATCGCCCGGGCCCGGTGGTGGGCGGGCGGCGCGTTCAACCACGCGGTCGCGGCGGTCGAGCCCTGGGCGAGCACTCGCCCCGACGACGAGGCGCTCGCCTGGGAGGGTGAGGACGGCTCGGTCCGGCGCTTCACCTGGGCACGCCTGGACGCCGAGGTCCGCGCGGCCGCACGCCGGCTCTCGGCCGTGGGCGTGGGGGAGGGGACCCGGGTCGGGATCCTGCTGCCGATGCTCCCGGAGACGGCGATCGCGGTCCTTGCCCTCGGCCGGCTGCGCTCGGTGTTCACGCCGATCTTCAGCGGCTACGCGGCGCCCGCGGTGGCGGCCCGCCTGAGCGCCTTCGAGGCGACCCACCTGATCACCGCGGACGGCTTCCTCCGCCGCGGGGCGGTCGTCCCGCTCAAGGCGGTCGCGGACGAGGCGGTGAAGCGCGCGCCGACGGTTCGGACGGTCGTGGTCGTCCGTCGGATCGGGCGCGACGTACTCGACGTCCCGATGGCGCCCGGTCGGGACGTCGAGTGGGCGGCCGAGCCGGACTCCGAAGCCGCCGCGTCGGCCGCGGACGCCGTCCCCCCGACCGACCCCGAGACGCCGTACATGGTCATCTACACGTCGGGCACGACCGGGCCCGCCCAAGGGCGACCGTCCACGTCCACGGCGGCTTCCCGATCAAGGCCGCCCAGGACCTCGCCCACACGTTCGACCTGCGCGCCGGCGACGCCCTGTGCTGGTTCACCGATCTCGGCTGGATGATGGGCCCGTGGGCGATCAGCGGCGCGCTGCTGCTCGGGGCCCGGCTGGTGCTGTACGAGGGCGCGCCGGACTGGCCCGGACGCCGGGCGGCTGTGGTCGCTCGTCGGCGCGCCACCGGGTCACCCATTTCGGGGTCAGCCCCGACGCTCATCCGGGCGCTCCGGGTCCACGGCGACGAGCCGGTCCGCGACCACGACCTCTCCTCGCTGCGGGTGATCGGCTCGACCGGCGAGCCGTGGAACCCCGATCCGTGGCGGTGGTGCTTCGACGTCGTCGGCGGCGGCCGGCTGCCGATCGTGAACTACTCCGGCGGGACGGAGGTTTCCGGCGGGATCGTCGGCTGCTCGCTCCTCCGCCCGATCCGGCCGACCTCGTTCAACGGGCCCTGCCTGGGGATGGCCGCGGACATCGTGGACGGGACCGGCCGGCCGATCCGCGGCGAGGTCGGCGAGCTGGCGATCCGGGCGCCCTGGCCGGGGATGACCCGCGGCTTCTGGGCCGAGCCGGACGACGAGCGCTACCTCGAGGCGTACTGGCGGCGCATCCCCGGCCTGTGGATCCACGGCGACTGGGCCGCCACCGACGCCGATGGCTACTGGTACATCCACGGGCGTTCGGACGACACGCTCAAGGTCGCCGGCAAGCGAGTCGGCCCGGCCGAGGTGGAGGCGTGCGCGGTGGCCCACCCATCGGTGGTCGCGGCGGCCGCGATCGGCGTCCCCGACGAGCTCAAGGGCGAGGCGATCGTGGTCCTGTGCGTCCCGCGTCCGGGCGCCGCCTGGGACGCCTCCGTGGCCGCGGCCGTCGCGGAGCTCGTCGTCCGCGACCTCGGCAAGCCCGTCCGCCCGAAGGCTGTCGTCGCCGTGCCGGGCCTCCCCCACACGCGCAGCGGCAAGATCATGCGCCGGGTCGCCCGGGCCGCCTGGCTGGGCCTCGAGCCGGGCGACATCTCGGCGCTGGAGAACCCGGCCGCCGTCGACGCGATCCGCATCGCGGGCGAGGCCGGGCGCGCCTGAGCGGCCAGGCTGACCGGGGCCTGCGGCACGATCGTCGGTCGGGGGGAGGCGCCGGCCTCTATGCTGCCCGGGTGGGGGCCTCCAGGCGCACCGCCGCTCCCGGGATCGTCGCGCTCGTCGCGATCCTGCTGATCGGGGCGGCCTGCGGTGACGCCGCGACTCGCCTCGGGACGCCAGTCGCGGCCTCCGCTGCCGCAGCCACCTCCGCTTCCGTGGCCAGCGGCACGCTCCCGTCCCCGGCGGGATCACCCTCGTCGAGCGAGCTGCCGGCCTCGGCGCCCGCCGAGTCGCTCGAGCCGGGCCCAGGGCAGGTGCCGACCGGCCGGACCGAGACGGCCCGCGTCGTCCGGATCGTCGACGGCGACACGATCGTGATCGACCGCGGACGCGGAGCCGAGAAGCTGCGCTACATCGGCGTCGACACGCCCGAGACGAAGAAGCCGAACACCCCGGTCCAGTGGATGGGCCCGGAGGCCACGAAGTACAACACCTCGCTCGTGAGCGGGAAGACGGTCGTCCTCGAGCGCGACGTCAGCGAGGTCGACAGGTACGGCCGGCTCCTGCGCTACGTCTGGGTCGAGGATGCCTCGCAGCCGGCGGGCTGGCTCTTCGTCAACCTCGCCCTCGTCGCCGCCGGCTATGCCCAGGTCGTGACCTATCCCCCGGACGTGAAGTACGTCGAGCTCTACCTGGCCGCCCAGGCCGAGGCGCGCGGGGTCGGCCGAGGCCTGTGGCGCGAGCCGCCGCCGACCGCCGAGCCCGTGTCGCCGACCGCCCCCGCCGAGCCCGAGTCGACGACCGCTCCCGCCGGCCGGGCCGGCTGCGACCCGGCCTACCCGGGCGTGTGCATCCCGCCCCCGCCGCCCGACCTCGACTGTGGGCAGATCAGCGAGCGTCGCTTCGAGGTGCTGCCGCCCGACCCGCACCGCTTCGACAGCGATCACGACGGCATCGGCTGCGAGACGTGAGCCGGGTCGAGCCCGTGGGTCCGGCCCAGTCGCTATCCTGACGGGCGTGCCAGCCCCTGACCCGGCCGCCCAAGCCACGTTCCTGACCGCGATCCGTGAGCGGCTGCCGAACCTCCGCCTCCTGACCGACGAGCTGGACCGCGAGTCGTACCGGCGCGACGAGACCGCCTACCTGGAGCCGCCGCTGCCGCTCGCCGTGGCCCTGCCCACGACGACCGCCGAGGTGGCCGAGCTGGTCCGCCTTGCCGCGGCCCACCGCGTCCCGGTCGTCCCGCGCGGCGCCGGCACCGGGCTGAGCGGGGGCGCGGCCGGCGATCGAGGGCGGCCTGACGATCGCGTTCACGCGGATGAACCGGGTCCTCGAGATCGACCCCGCCAACCTGGTCGTCGTGACCCAGCCGGGCGTGATCAACGCGGACCTCAAGGCGGCCGTCGCGGCCGAGGGCCTGTTCTACGCGCCGGACCCCGCGAGCTACGAGATCTGCTCGATCGGCGGCAACCTCGGCACGAACGCCGGCGGCCTGTGCTGCGTGAAGTACGGCGTCAGACCCGCGACGCCGTCGTCGGCCTCGAGGTCGTCATCGCCGACGGTTCGGTCATCCGGCTCGGCGGCCGGAACGTCAAGGACGTGGCCGGCTACGGGCTGATCCCGCTCATCGTCGGCAGCCAGGGGACGCTCGCGATCATCACCGAGGCGACGCTCCGCCTGCGCCGGACGCCGCCGCCCACGTCCACCCTCCTCGCCTTCTTCCCGAGCCTGCACGCGGCCGGGATGGCCGTCGCGGCGATGACCGACGCCGGCGTCGAGCCGGTCACTCTCGAGCTGATGGACCGGACGACGATCCGGGCCGTCGACGACGACCACCACCTGGGCCTGGACCGCGACGCCGCGGCGATGCTCCTCGTCGAATCGGACCTGCCCGGCGAGTCGGCCGGCGCGGCGCTCGCGACGGCGGTCGCGGCATGCGAGTCGTCCGGCTCGTCATCGACGATCCTGGCGACCGATCCGCAGGAGGCCGACTGGCTGCGCCAGGCGCGCCGGCTCGCGTTCCACTCGATGGAACGGCTCGGGGTCGCCCGGATGGAGGACGTCGGCGTGCCTCGCGGCCGGGTGCCGGAGATGCTCGCGGCGATCGAGCGCGTGGCCGACGAGCAGGGCCTCACGATCGCGACCTTCGGCCACGTGGGCGACGGCAATCTCCACCCGAACATCATCCTGGATCGCGACGACCCCGACGGCGAGGCCAGGCTCCACCGCGCGACCGACGCCCTCTACCGCGCCGCGATCGCGCTCGGCGGAACCGTCACCGCGGAGCACGGGATCGGCCTCAGCCGGCGCGACTACCTCGAGCTCCAGCGGGGCGCCGGCGCCGTCGCGATGATGCGCGCGATCAAGCAGGCCCTCGACCCGCTCGGGATCCTCAACCCCGGCAAGGTGCTGCCGCCCGGCTGACGTTCTCAGGACGCTCTGAGACCGGGAGGAAGTGTTGATTGGGTAGTGGTAACCAGCTGGGCCCACACCTTCCGTGGATCTTGGATGCGGCGCCCTGGTCGCGCCAGGTGTGCGAGGTGATCGGTCGGACTGAGGCGGCCACCGGCGCGACCGGCCGCCCCCCACCTGCTTCTCACAAGGCCCACAGGCGGCGCGCGGGCCGCGGCGGTCGCTCGGATCAAGTCGGGTCGTGGCCGACACGAGCGTTTGCGTTACCACGACCTATCAACACTTCCTGACGCTCTCAGGACGCTCTCACGTCCCTGCGCTACAACTGGGACCGTGCCCACCGCCGATCCGGCCGCGGGTGTCGATCCAGCGACAGCGAGGCAGGTCCCCATGAAGTGGAAAGTGGCGGCGGTCATCGTCCTGCTGGCGATCGGCGGCGGCGCGGTCGCCTTCGCCATCACCGGCGGACCGGGCGGGGGTGCCACCAGCGGGCCGACATACATCACGGCGGCCGCGACCACGACCGACGTCGTCGAGACGGCGGTCGCCAACGGCACCCTCGAGCGAGCGACCACCTACCTGCTCGACTTCGGCTCGGCGCCGACCGTGGCAGTCGGTGGCTCGACCGCCGGTTCGGCCGCCGGCGGCTCGACGACCTGGCCGGTCACCGAGGTGAAGGTCGAGGTCGGCGACACCGTCACGAAGGGCGGGACGCTCGCCATCGCCGACGCGACCGCCCTCGGGCGCGACCTCACGGCCGCTCGGGCGAGCCTGTCCGCGGCGAAGACCCAGAAGGCGATCGCCAACACCCAGCTCGATGACGCGGACACGACCGACCAGACGCGCCAGGCCCGGATCGCCGTCCAGAACGCGATCGCCCAGCTCAGCCAGGCGCAGGGCAGGGTCGGGGACCTCGAGGCGCAGATCGCCCGGGCCACCATCGTGGCACCGGCCGACGGGACCGTCCTCGAGGTCAACGTCGTGGCCGGGGCGAACGCCCCGGGCAGCCACGCGATCGTCCTTGCCTCCGGCCCCCTCCGGGTCACCGCCGGTTTCGCCGAGGGTGACCTGCCGGCCCTGAAGGCGGGCCAGGCGGCGGCGGTCCGGATCGAGGCCCTCGACACGAGCGTCGAGGGGACGGTCGCCCGGGTCGCCCCGTCCGCCTCGACCTCGTCCGGCGGCGGCAGCGTCGTGACGTATGCGGTCACGATCGTGCTGAACGCCGCGCCGGCGGAGGCGCGTCCGGGGATGACCGCCCAGGCCTCGATCACGACGTCCGAGGCGAGCGGCGTGCTGGCGGTTCCGGCGGTCGCCCTGTCCGGGTCCGCCGGCGCCTACCAGGTGATGGTCGTCGGCGCGGACGGGACCGCCCAGGCGCGCGACGTGACGGTCGGGCTGGTGACCTCCAGCCTGGCCGAGATCCGGAGCGGCCTGTCCGAGGGCGAGCGGGTCGTCATCGGGACGACCGCGACGCGGCAGGGCACGAGCACCGGCACCGGCGGCTTCCCGGGGTTCCCCGGCGGCGGGCTGCCGCGCGGCACCGGCGGGGGCGGTGGCACTCCGGTGGCGCCGGGCGGCCAGCCGTGACCGCCCCGCTCATCACCCTCGAGGGGGTGACCCGGGTCTACCGCACCGGTCGCATCGACGTGACCGCGCTGCGCGGGCTCGACCTCGTCGTGGAGCGCGGCGAGTTCCTGGCGGTCATCGGTCCATCGGGCTCCGGCAAGACGACCCTGATGAACATCGTCGGCTGCCTCGATCGGCCCACCTCCGGGCGGTACATCCTCGATGGGTCGGCGGTCGCCGACCTCAACGACGACGGGCTGGCGCGGCTCCGCAGCCGGGCGATCGGCTTCGTCTTCCAGTCGTACAACCTCCTGCCCCGGACCACGGCGCTCGACAACGTCGCCGCTCCGCTCAT
>CAWJIC010000084.1:0-108959 GCA_963842755.1 uncultured Chloroflexia bacterium
TTGCGGCCGGGCTGGCAGGGGCGCCGGAGGCCGGTGCGGTGCCGCTCGGGGCTGGCGAGGCATCGAGGCTCTTGAGGTGGACGGAGATCGTCTTGGCGATATCGGAGTCCGGGGCGATCGCGACGACCTCGCCCCACTCGATCCTCACCTTTGCGATGTCCGGCGGGCTCTGGTTCAGGTACAGGAAGCCGAGGTCGTAGTGCGCCTCGACGTTCTTCGGGTCCAGGGTGAGGACCTGGCGCCACTGCTGCTCGGCGTCGGCGGACTTGCCCAGGTTGAACAGCGCCGCGCCGAGGGCGAGGCGGGCCGGCAGGTTCTTCGAATCGACGGCCAGGATCTTCTCCATCCAGGCGCCGGCGGTCTCGAAGTCGCCGACCTGGTAGTAGGTATCGCCGAGCTCCTGGAGCGACGCGACGTCCTTCGGGTCGGCCTGGATCTTCTTCATCAGCTCGGCGACCTTCGCCTTGTCGATCCCGGGGGCCGGGGACGTCTCGGGGGCCGCGGTCCCGCTCATGGCGGGCACGCCGGTGCCGCCGTTGAGGTTGTACCCGGCGAACGCGATCGCCGCGACGCCGACGATGGCGGCGGCTCCGATCCCGATGCGCCGGACGAGCCGGCCCAGCCCCGCGCCGTCGGGCTGTCCCGCAGTGTGGCGCCTCGCGGCGGACCGAGCCCTCCGTTCGACTTCACGGCGAGCCCTCCGGGTCGTCGACGGATCGTCGTCGAGCTCCTCGACGTACTCCTCGTCGTCCGGCGCTGCGGACCTCGGCGCTGCGGGTGTCAGCGCCGAGGTCGGGGTCGTGAGGGTCGGAGCGGCAGCGGTCAGGGCCGACCGGTCGATCGTCGGGTCGGATAGAAGGGCGTAGGCCTCATCGGCTGCCCCGATCTGCCCCTGGGCCCATACGCGCAGGTCGTACGGCGCCTTCTCGAGGTAGGCGACGAGCTCGTCGTGGGCGGCTTCGACCTCCTGCGAGCTGGCGTCGGCCGCCAGGCCCAGGCGAGCAAGCAGCTCGGGCTCGATCAGCGCGCGCTCGGTGCGGGCAGCGGGCTTCGTTGGGACGGTCATGGTGTCGACCTCATCACGCCGGCGGCAGTTCGGTCGGCGTGCCGGGCGCGGACCCGCCGAAGGTCTGGTCCACGGCGGCTCTGATCTCCCGCAGCGTCCTGCCCTCGGCCACCATCTTCTTGGCCAGGAGCGTCGTCTTGACGCAGATGTCGCAGTACGAGGCGTGCTCCTCGAAGACGATCTGGCCACCCGCCATCCCCGGCTTGAAATAGCAGTCGAGGTTGCTGCGATGACCCATCCCGCCACAGCCGCAGTAGCACGGCATCCACTCGATCACCTTCGAGTGGTACATCGCGTAGACGTACGCCTCTTCGGTCCGGGCGTCGACGTTGACGTAGTCGGGTCGGGCCTCCCATGCCTCGCGGGCGCCGACGGGCTCCTGGTCGCCCGGCAGGGCGCCCGTCGCCGGCGTGGCGTCCACGTCGGGCATCTGGCCGGTCATCGTGGGCATCGCGCCCGTCGCGCCGGCCGCGGTCGCGGATTCGTGGGCGGAGGAACAGCTGGCGAAGGCCGGACCGCTCACGAGGAACAACGCGATCAGGGCGACCGTCGCGGTCCGGAGAGGCCGGCGGCGGCCGGTCGGGGACACTGGCTCTGGGCGGTCCATCTGGCACTCCTCGCCATCGGGCGGACTCGCGGTCCGCGCGGGGGTTCACGTGATGGACTCATTGTCGATTTGAGCGAATTCCGGGACCATCCGTCGGGCGGCACGTTTCCGATAGAGGGCCGCACCGAGGCGTCGTGCCGGGCTCGCTCGAAGGCATAGAGCCACCTATATCCGTTGGATGGGATGGGTAGCCGGAATTGGTCGCGTGGCGCGACCGTCTGGTCGGGAGCCGATCGGGGCAAGTTCGAGGGCCTCTGGGAGGCCCCCGTCAGTACGACTTGGGGATGTGGCCCTTACTATGGCACTTGAGGGCGCAGGTGCCGGCCTGGGAGGCCGTCCTGGCCTGCCAGCTGAGCGAGCCGCCGGTCGGGGCCGTGACGTTCGGGGCGAAGTTGACCAGGCGCGAACCGGCCGGCTGGCCGTTGACCGCGAACGTCGTCGAGTGGATCCGGTAGTGGCACTCTGCGCAGACGGCCAGGCCCGCCCCGATCCCCGCCTGATCGATGTCGGAGCCGGGCACACCCGTGTCCTGGAGGGTCGGTGCCGTTCACGTGGAATCCGTGGTAGCGGAAGTTCGTGTCCGCCCGGGCGTTGCCGGAGATGTCGGCGAAGGGGGCCTCGGCGTGGCACGTGTAGCACAGCGCGAAGTCGTTCGCGTCGTACGCCTCGAGCGGACCCTTGAGAACCCGGTCACGGTAGTTCTGGAGCAGGATCCCCCGGTTCGCGCTCGTGTGGGCGGGGAGGTCGGCTCCGGCCGCGATCTCGCCGGCTCCGGCCTGCGGGGCCGCCGCGTCGAACCGGGCCGAGCTGGCGTGGCAGTTGAGGCAGCGGATCGTGCTTGTCGTCGAGAAGTTCCACTGCTTGAACGGCGATGAGCCCGCCAGGCTGGCCGCCATCTGGGAGGTCGAGTTCGTGCCGGCCGCCTCGATCGGGTGGTAGGAGCCGTTGGCCGGGTTGAACTCGATCGCCTTGTCGAGGACGTACCTCGACGGCGCGAAGCCGGTATTCGACGGCAGGACGGTGAAGCCCGAGTGGCACTTGAAGCAGAGCTGGTATTCGAGCGTGACCTTGTCCTGCCCGCCGTCGAGGAAGGCATAGGTCGGGGCGGTCCCGGCGGTCCCGTTGGCGACCGCGACGCCGGAGACGCCGTCGAGCGGCCCGGGCGTCGTCCAGCCCTCGGCGGTCATCGCCCCGGTGGCGTCGTTCGCCCGGTGCGGCTGGTGGCAGTCGGCGCACTCACTGTGCCGGTTGCTCAGGCCGCCGAACTCGTCGTTCTCGGCCAGCGTGTGCCCGCTGCTTGCGGCCAGGGCGTCGTGGCGGTAGTAGGACCGGGTGGCCGGGTCGTTGGCCGGGACGGCCGGGTCGGTGTACTCGGCTTCCACCCGGGTGGTGGCGCCGGAGCCGGCGCTGTCGTGGCACGTGAAGCAGAGGGTGGTCTGCGGCGAGGCCTGCTTCAGTAGGTTCGGGCCCTGCGCCGTGTGCGCTCCGTGGCAGGCGGCGCAGGCGTCGCTCGTGAGGGTGGTGTACGGGCCGTGCGGGTTCTCGAACGGCGCGGCCAACGGGTAGGTCGCGCCGGTCGGCGGCGGGGCCGCCACGACGAGCAGTGCGTACCGCGGCCGAGCCGACGGTCTCGGTCGTGGCAATGGCGGTCGCGTCGGCCGGCTGGTTGATCGGGGAGTCGGGCGGGGTCAGGCGATAGGTGACCTCGCCCTCCGGCGCCGGCACCAGCGGATCGTCGACCTCGACGCCGTCACGCTGGCCGGGCGAGAGGAGGAGCGGCGGCCGGGGACCGAACCGCACCGCGGCGGCCACCGCGCCGTCCAGCGCCGCGCCGCGGTCGGTGATCCGGAACAGGTAGCTGGCTAGGTACTGGGCGTCGACCGTGCCACGGACGCTGAACTCGATCTCCGTGAGGGAGCGCCCGGGGATCGTCAGGGTCGGCATCGGGTTCGGGCCCATGGAGTGGTGGCCGGGGATCGGCTCCTGGTCCGCGCCGTCCCGATCGTGGATCTTCAGGGCGTCGACGCCGATCCCCTCGCCGGACGGACCTGGCACCGAGCCGCCCTGCGGGCCGGCGAGCGGACGCCACTCCCGGGCCACGTAGAAGGCGGTTCCGTCCCGGCTGTCGAACGACGGGACGACAGCGAAGGTGCCTCCGCCGGCCGCCCGGAACTCCAGTTGCGGCGTGATCCGCACGGGCAGGTCGTCCGCGTTACGCAGCTGGAAGCGGACGCGGAAGACGTCGAAGCGCTGCTCGTCGACGATCGCTTCGTCCTCGGGCAGGTAGGTCGGCGACGAGGCCCGGTCGACGGCCTGGGCGAGCCGGCGGTGCTCGACGACGACGCGCGGGGCGACGAGGACGCCCAGGGGGTCGGCGTCCTGCGAGCCGGTCGCGTGGACGAGGCGGGCGGCGAAGGTCGCGTCGAAGGCCGGCCCACCGTCCTGCGGCGACGTCCGGGGGGCCCGGACCACGAGCGAGCGGCTGATCCGCTCGCCCCCGGCGAGGTTCCCGAGACTCCAGGCCAGGGTGTCGGCTGCCGGATCCAGGGCGCCGCCGCCAGCGTCGACGACCGACCAGCCGGCGGGCAGCTGCTCGGACATGACGGCCGCCTCGATCGCGGTGGCGGGCGTGGCGGCGATCTCCAGGGTCAGTTCCGCGCCGGGGTCGATCCGGTGGCGGCCGCCGGCCGGCGCGTCGGAGCGCTGGACAAGGCGGATCTCGACCGGGGTCGGCGTTGGCGTGGGCGTCGGCGTCGGGCTGGCGACCGGGGTGGCCTCGGGCGTCGGGCTCGGATCGGGGTTGGCGAGCGGCGTGGGCGTCGGCGTGGGCACCGGGGACGGGCTCGGCGCCGGCGTCGGTCCGGTGGTGGCCGCGGGGTCCGGCGTCGGGGTCGGCGACGTCGTCGGCGGGGGGCTCGGAGAGGGCGTCGGGGTCGGCGACATCGTCGGTGCCGCGGTGGCCGCTGGGTCGGGCGTCGGGGTCGACGACGTCGTCGGGTCGGGGCTCGGAGAGGGCGTCGGGCCGGGCGTCACGCTGGGCGTGGGATCCGGCGCGGGGCTCTGTCCGGGATCGAGGCTGGGGGCCACGGAGGCGGATGGGTCCGGCGCGAGGGCGACGACCGGGGCCGGGCCGATCGGCATGAACGCGAGGGCGAACGTCCCGATGAACGTCACGATCGCGAAGATGGGCCTGGCGCGGTGAGCGAGGGAGCCGTTCGTCCGCTTCATGGTCGAGGTGTCCGTTGGCTGTCCGTGGCTGCGTGTGGTGGTTGGCTCCGGTGGCCCGCCGTGTGGGGCGGACCACCGGGCCTGGATCATCTCCGGGCCATCAGCTGGCCCGAGGGTGGTTTACGGGTAGGACGGAACCAGGGCTCCGGTCGGGAAGACGACGCCCTCGGTCGTGGCCGTGCTCGTCGGGTCGTGGCAGAGCTGGCACGTCCCGCGGTTGTCGGCCTTGAGGAGCCGGCTGTCCGCGTTGGCCGCGGCCGTTGGATCGTTGGCGCTGCCGCCTGCGGCCGGGTAGCTCTCGTGGGTCGAGTTGAACCCGGTCATCTGGGCATTCGAGCCGTGCGCGACGTGGCAGGTCGTGCATGGCTTGTTCGAAGTGGTGGAGTGGCGGTACTTGAAGATCGCGTCACCGCTGTCGGTGTCGTACGAGCCCCCGCCGCTGGCGGGGTCAGTGGCGTAATTGATGATCGAGGCGTTTGCGAGGCTGGCCGAGGTTCCCTGGACGGACGACGTCGCGTACCGCGTGTGGCACGTGGCGCACCAGGCGTTGATCTGGCCGTTGAAGGTGATCGGCAGACCATTCGGCGCGTCGTTGTAGCTCGTGGCAGATGTGTCCCCGGCGCCTTGGTTCCCGGCGTTCCACGGCACCTTGCGGTGGAGGTAGTCGCCGTCGGTGACGGCGTAGCCGGCGACGGCGCTCGCGAGGAGCGAGCCGGTGCCGCCAGCAAGCTGGATGATGGTGTAGTTGCGGACCTCACCCGGCCCCGGAGGGGCCGCGTCGGTCACGGTCACGCCGGTCCCGGCCTTCACGAAGCCCGTGCCGCCGAGCGGTTCGGGGATCGGGTTGAGGATCCGGTACTGGCCGTTGCCGTGGGGGTTGTGGCAGCTGGTGCACTCGAGGGTGACGCCGGTGGCGCCGGCCCCCGCCGTGCCCAGGATGTTGTTGCCCCAGACCGTGCTCGGGCCGGGGCCGCTGACGTCGAGGTGGGCCGAGGTGACGGCCTGGCCAGTGGCGAGGGCCGGAACCTTGGCTTCCCGTCGGTAGGAGGTAATGCCGGTCGTCGCGCTGGTGGTCGCGTACGAGACCCCCACGGCGGAGCCAGACCCGATCCGGGCATTCACGAAGCCGCCGCCCCGGAGGGCGCCGAGCTCCACGCCGCGGAGGGAGGTCGTGGTAACGGCGGCGAGCTCGTACTGGACGCCGTCGGCGACGTTGGTCGTCGCCCCGGTGCCCGCGCTGCCGTGACAGGTGAGGCAGAGGGCCGGCTCCTCCTCCTTGAGGAGGAAGGCACCCTGCGCGATGTGGGCGCGATGGCAGCCGGCACAGTTGTCCGACGTCAGCCCCGCCGACCCGTTGTTGAGTGTGTTGACGTGCGGTCCCCCGTCCGCGAGGGCGGGCAATGCGGCCACGAACAGCCACAGGGCCCCGCCGGCGAAGAGGAACGCCAGACGTTTCACGGGCGCTGCTCCTTTCTCTTGAGCAACGAGACGCGTTGCGCGGTCGCCCTCATGGGCGTGGTCATCGGGATCGTCGTGTCTCCTCCACCTCCAGTTCATGGCTCAATAGCTCCACACTTGGACACGGTTGTTGTTCCAGTCGGCGACGTAGACCCGTGCCCGTGTGTCGGTGGCCACGCCGAACGGGAACTCGAAACCGCCGTCGGCGGTCCCTTCGACGCCGAAGGAGCCGACGTACCTGGGTGCTCGGTCCCCCTCGCCGAGCACGTGGTAGAGCTGGACGAGGTGGGCGGCGGTGTCGACCACGTAGAGCCGTCCGCCGTCATCGATCGCGGCGCCCCGCGGCAGGCCGAGGCCGCCCACGTTCTGGCTCCGTCCGATCGCCGCCCGCTGCCGGCCGGCCGGGTCGAAGACGACCAGGCGTCCGTGGTTGCTGTCGGTCACGTAGACGTTGCCGGTCGGATCGGCCGCCACGCCGTTCGGGAAGTCGAACATTCCGGCCTCCCCGATCGTCCGGACGACCTTCCCCTCCCGGTCGAACTGGTGGACCCGGTTGAAGGGTCCGCTGACGTCCGTGACGTAGAGGGTGCCCGCGGCGTCGAAGGCCAGCCCCAGCGGCTGCCAGCCCTTGAGGGCTTCGCCCGGGTCGAAGGTGCGGCGGTAGACCCCGTCACTCGAGTAGACGTAGACCGCGCCGGCCGGCCGGTCGCTGACGTAGAGGTCGCCGTTCGTCGGGTCGAGGGCGAGGTAGACGGGGGTGTGGTCGCCGGTGGCGGTGGCCGGCGGCCTGGCGACGCCGACCTGGCTGCCGCGCCCGTCGAAGATCCGGACGACCCGTTCGGCCTCGGTCTCGGTCACGTAGATCCGATCGCCGGTCGGGCTGACCGCGACGCCGATCGGACGGGTGACGCCGTAGATGCTGAAGACGTAGTGGGGGACGTCCTCCTGGGTGAGCCCCGGGAGCGGGAGATCCGGAATCGGCTTGCGGAAGAGGAAGTAGTAGCCGCCGAAGAGCAGGAGGAGCGCGCTGAGGCCCAGGAGGAGGAGGAGGAGGAGTGCCTTGCGTCGCCGACGCCGGCGCTCCTCCGGCTCCTCGACGGCCATCGCGGCCGCACCGGCGGTGTCGGCCTGGATGTCGTCGATCGCCGGCAGGTCCGCGGTGGCCGGTCCGGTCACCTCCGGCTCGGGGGTCGGCGTGATCTCGGAGGTGGTCATCTCAGTTCGTCCCTCCTGCCGTCGGGGACCCGGCGGGGGTCGTGGGGGTCGTGGGCGCCGGCGATGCCGCGCCGGCCGGGACCGGGCTGGCGGAGGCCGAGGCGGTGCCCAGTCGGTTCAGCCCACTGATGGCGGTGAAGTTCTGCGGGTCGAGCGTCACGACCCGGGCGTAGAGGTCGGCGGCGGCCGTCAGGTCACCCTGGTCCTCGGCGACGAGGGCCAGCCCGAGCGTCGCGTCGAGGAGGTACGGGCCGGCGGTGATCGCCGCGAGCGCCGGGCGCGCCTCCTCGGGACGACCCTCGCAGAAGGCGACCATCCCGCCGGCGTATCCGGCGCCGGTCGTGTCACCGAGCGCGGTGTAGGCGTCGCGGAGGGAGCCGTAGGGCTCGCACCAGCCGGTCGGGACGAAGAGGATCGCGCGGCGGAGGGCCTCGACCGCCTGCTTCGCATCACCCGTCTCGAGGAGCGCCGTGCCGAGCAGGTTGAGCGCATCGGCGTCGGTCCGGGTGATCGCCGTCGCCGCCTTGAGCAGCTCGACGGCGTCCTTCGGCCGATCCTGCTTCAGGGCAATCGCGCCGAGGTTGTAGTAGGCGCCCTCGAGCTGGGGGTCGACGTTGGCCATCTCGCCGGCCCTGGCGTCGTCGACGAGCTTCTGGTAGTCGGCCCTCGCGCCCTCGAGGTTGGCCAGGGCGAGGTAGGCCTCGCCGCGGCCGAGCAGGGCGCCGCGGTGGCCGGGCTCCACCTTGAGGACCTCGGTGAACTGGGTGACCGCGTCGTCGTAGCGCCTGGCCGTCATGTAGGCGGCGGCGAGCAGGATCCGGTTGCTCAGCTTGTTGGGCTCGGCGCGCACCGCCTCCTCGGCGGCCGAGAGCTGGCGCTGGACGAGGGTGGGTCCCGGGTCCACGTGGCGGTCGAGGACGTAGAAGATTCCGAGGGCCGGCACGCCGACGACGAGCAGGACGGCCAGCCCCAGGATGAGCCGGTTGAGGGCTCTCTCGGAAGGAGTCTTGGCTGCGAAGCTGATGTGCATCGGGACACCTGTTCGGCTGTCGTGTCATGCGGGGCACGACGGGCGCACTCCGGGAACGGTCATCACGTGGTCACATGGTGGCGCCGGCGCACGTCCGATCCCATCCGTCGGCGGGTAGATATCCGGTACAGGTGCGGCGGCGCGCCGATGCCCGTGGATCTCTATCGCCGGGTCAAACGTCTATCGCCCGGGCGGGCCCAACCGGTGCTCGTCTCCGTGGCCAGACCCAGTCGATCCAGCCGATCAGGTACGGGTGCGGGATCGTGGCCGAGGTCGTCTGGCGCTCGCCGTCACGGCGCGGGGCTGATCGCTCCGACGACCGTGATCGTGCCCGTCGGGTCGTGGCACAGCTGGCAGGTCCCGCGGTTGTCCACCTTGAGGAGCCTGCTGTCGGCGTCCAGGGTGCTCGTCGGGTCGCTCCCGGCACCGGGGTTCGCCTGGTGGCTGGAGTTGAAGCCGGTCATCTGGGCGTTCGAGCCGTGCGCGACGTGGCACTGGGTGCATTCGGGAGACGGGCTGGTCGTGTGGCGGAAGGCGAAGATCGGATCGCTGCTCGGCCCGCCCTCGTACGACGCGCTGCCCGCTCCGGCCAGGTAGCGGGTGTGGCAGCTGGCGCACCAGGCGGAAATCTGCAGACGGAACGTGGCCAGCCCATTCGGCTTGTCGCCGCGACCCGCGTCACAGCTGTCCCAGGGGACGCACCGTCGCCAGTAGTCCGGGCTGCCGCTGACGGCATCCGCAGTCAGGCCCGGCTGGACCGTGTAATTGCGGACCTCGCCCGGCCCCGGAAGGGCCGCGTCGGTCACGGTCACGCCGGTCCCGGCCGCCACGAAGCCCGTGCCGCCGAGCGGTTCGGGGATCGGGTTGAGGATCCGGTACTGGCCGTTGCCGTGGGGGTTGTGGCAGCTGGTGCACTCGAGGCTGACACCGGTGGCGCCGGCCCCGCTGTTGAGCGCGCCGTTGCCCCAGGCCGTGCTGGTGCCCGGCGTCGTGACGTTCAGGTGGGCCGAGGTGACGGCCTGGCCGGTGGCCGTCACGGCGATGAACGCAGCGAAGCCGGTGCCAGGTGCGGCGGGGAAGGACAGCAGCTTGCGCGTCGGGCTCGCGGAGTCGATCCGGGCATTCACGAAGCCGCCGCCCCGGAGGGCGCCGAGCTCGGTGGTGGTCCGGCTGCCGTCACCGGCGAGGGTGTACTGGACCCCGTCCGCGACGTTCGTCGTCGCCCCGGTGCCGGCGGTACCGTGGCAGCTGATACAGAGCGCCGGCTCCTCCTCCTTGAGGAGGAAGGCAAACTGCGCGATGTGGGCGCGATGGCAGCCGGCACAGTTGTCCGACGTCAGCCCCGCCGACCCATTGTTGTATGCCTGGACGTGCGGTCCCCCGTCCGCGAGGGCGGGCAATGCGGCCACGAACAGCCACAGGGCCCCGCCGGCGAAGAGGAACGCCAGACGTTTCACAGACGCTTGCCTCCGCTTCCCGATCGTTGCTCCATGGTGCCGTCCACGCTCGGCCGATCCCATCCATCGGGCGGTACAAATCGGGTACAGGTGCGTCCGGGCGGCGGGCCGCTCGCGCTCAGGTCCCGTCGGCCCAGCCGATCTCGATCGAGTCGGGCCCGGCCGGGCGCGTCGCGTAGCGGTCGAGCGGCCGGGGTGGCGGGCCGCCGAGCACCGTCCCGTCGAGGGCGAAGAAGCCCTTGTGGCAGAGGCAGGCGAAGCGCGCCGACGCAGCGTCCCAGTCGTAGAGGCAGCGCTGGTGGGTGCAGGCCGGGACGAACGCGGCGACCGAGCCGTCGGCCCCCAGGGCGAGCCAGGCGGCCGCGCGAGCCGGGACCGAGGAGTCCGGGGTCGTTCCCCTCGCGCCGGGCGCGATGTCGAACTCGGTCCAGCTCGGCGTTCCGGCGGTGAGGCCGGCCGTGGAGACGCGGATCCAGCGGCTCGGCGCATGCGACGGCGAAGATGCGCCCGGCCCGGTACCTCCGCCGCAGCCCGCGACGGCGAGGACCGAAGCGCCGGCCAGCGCCGACGTGCCGATGATGAACTCGCGCCGTGTGATGACGCGATGCTCGGAGATCGCCGGGAGCTCGCGCGGGGCGCATTCGGATGCGGCGGGGTCGCAAGTCAGGACTCCGTCGATCGTACCCTCAGGCTTCACCGATGGCTCCGGCCGCCGCGACCGCGACGACCGCCACGGCGCTCACGACCGTGCCGCGGTCGAGGCGACGGACCTGACGGATCGCCTGCAGGAGTCCCTCCGGCCGGGCCGGGATCTCCTCGCGGTGGTAGGTGAACGTGGGTCCGGGATCCATTGCGACGTCGATGAGGAGGGCCTCGGGCGCGAACCGCAGCACGTCGACCGCCCGGTCCGGGTCGCCGCGCTCGAAGATGACCACGTCCGGAGCGAGGGCGAGCGAGCGCTCCGCTGCCTCGATGTCGACCGTGCACACGGGGACGACGTCCACCCCGGGCTCCGCCGCGAGCAGCCGCGCGAGCCCTTCGCCGAACAGCGGATGGGTGTACAGGACCACGACCGAGATGCGCTGGTCATCGTGCATCACAGCGTCCTTGCATCGGGGATGGGGTCTACGGGTTGATGGTGCCCACCACAGTGATCAGACCCTTCGGGCTACGCCGATTCATGGTCGTGGTCGATCCTGCGCCTGAGCAGGTAGAGCGCCAGGACGTTGACCAGGATGAACGCCAGGACGACCACCATGGCCTGGCGGCGGAAGACACTCTCCTGCAGCTTGGTGTCGGCGAACTGCTGGGCCTCGGCTGCCTTCGCCGATGCTTCGTCGGCGAGGGCGGCGACCGCGGTGAGCTTCGTGGTGTGGACCTCGGCCCGGCCCCGGATGAGGCTCGTCCGGGCCTGGGACAGGGTGACGTCAGCGTCGGACACGATCATGCCCGCACCTGCCGCCTCGGCGATCCGCTCCTCGGCCTTCTGGTACGCGGCGTTCGCCCGATCGAGCGCGCCGTAGATACCCTGGGCCTGCGAGTAGAGGAGGGATCCCTGGTGGTGGCACGTGTCGCAGCGGCGATCCTGGTCCTTGCTGAATCGATCGGCGTTGAGGATCAGGGTCCGGTCGCCGGGGTTGTGACAGGTCGTGCAGTCGATCTCGGGCGGCTTCGGATGGAAGAACCGGGACTCGTCGGGCTGGGCCACGTCATGGGTACCGTGGCAGGTCCAGCACTTGGGACCCACTTCCAGGCGCGAGTGCCGGCTCTGCTCGTAGAGCGCCTGGGTGGCCGTGTGACACTTCCCGCAGACGCCGACGACCTCGGAGCTCTGGGGCGGCTTGGCGTCATGGGAGCCATGGCACGAGACGCACGTCGGGGCCCGCAGGTCCTGGTTGAGCAGGAGCGCCTTGCCGTGGACGCTGCCCTGGTAGATCTCGAGCTGGTTCGTCGGGATGTCGTAGGGCTCCATCAGCTTCGCGTCGGCGTGGCAGGTGGCACACAGCTTCGGGACGTTCAACGGGTAGACGGGCGCGGTCGGATCGGACGCCTTCTTGACGTCATGAACCCCGTGGCAGTCGATGCAAATAGCGACCCGCGTGTCCTGCGCGGTGAGCAGCCGCTGGCCGTGAACGCTCGCCCGGTACTTGACCAGCTGGTCGGTCGGCAGTTGGTACTGGCGCATGCGCTCGACGTCGGCGTGGCAGTTGCCGCAGACGCCGACGGTCGTCGTCCGATCCGGCTTGCCGATGTAGCCGGCCGCCTTCGACATCGCCACGGTGACCTCGTCCGACGTCGGATCGCCGCCGTGGCAGCTCGCGCACCCGATCCCGTTCTGGCCGTGGACGCTGTCCTTCCACTTCTGGGCGATGTCGTGCTGCGTGTTGTCGATCGCGGTGTGGCACGTGTAGCAGGTGTCCTGCGGGGCGACCGAGAGGCTCGCGCCCGGCGACGGCAGGTCCGATGGCTGGGCGCTCGGCGACGCCGGCTCGGCGGTGATGTCGGGCAGGATCGACGGGCTGGCCGAGGGGACCGCTGACGGATCCGCCGCTGCGACGGCCTCGACCAGGGCGAGACCCAGCAGGCCCAGGACCGCTGAGACCAGCATCAGGCGGACCACCCGGGTGGCCCCGTCGGCGATGCGCGGGAGGAGATTCATGGTCGGCGCACGCCCCCTAGCTGTAGTAGCCCCACACGGACAGGCCGACGGTCATCACCGCCGCCGCGGCGCCGATGAGGAGCGCGAGCGGTCGCTTGGGCGCCCTGACCTCCGGATTGCGGTCGAGGAACGGCAGCAGCCCGAGGGCCACGATGGCGACCATCGGAGCCATGATCCCGACGTCCCGCGGGACGACCTTGAGGAGCTGGTAGACCGACAGGAAGTACCACTCCGGCTTGACGTGAGCCGGCGTCTCCAGGGGATTCGCCTTCTCCTCCAGGCCAGTCGGCAGGACCGAGGCCAGCACGACCAGCACCGCGAGCATCGCCGCCCAGGCGATGACCTCGTCGAGGACGTAGTGGGGGAAGAACGGCTTGAGCTTCTCGACCGCGCCGTTGACGGCCACGGACGCCCTGCCGGGCCTGGCCTCCGGTCGCTTTGGGTTGGCGAGGCCCAGCTGGTGGACGATCGTGAGATGGACGACCAGGAAGGCCCCGATCATCAGCGGCAGCACCAGGATGTGCATCCCGTAGAACCTGCCGAGCGTCGCATCGGTCACGTCCGACCCACCGCGCAGCAGCTGCAGGAGCGCCTCTCCGATGACCGGGACCCCTCCGGCGATCTCCGTGCCGACGACGGTGGCCCAGAAGGCCCGCTGGTCCCAGGGCAGCAGGTAGCCGGTGAACCCGAAGCCGATCGTGGCTGCCAGGAGGCCCACGCCCACGATCCAGGTGAGCTCACGAGGGTACTTGTAGGCGCCCTGCACGAAGATCCTGGCCAGGTGCAGGACGAGGCAGATGACCATCAGGTTGGCGGCCCAGTGGTGCACGCTCCTGATGAGCCAGCCGAACTCCACGACGCTGGTGATGTACTTGACGCTGTCGTACGCGGTCTCGGGCGTGGGCTTGTAGTAGAGGCTCAGCAGCGTGCCCGTGACGACCTGGACGCCGAACAGGAAGAGGGTGATGCCGCCGAGGTAGTAGGTCCTGGCCTGGGCGGGGATCCGGACGTGGAGGAGGGCACTGAACAGGGCGCGCGCCTGCAGTCGCTCCTCGAACCAGTCCGAGATCCGGCTGCCGCCTGTCCCAGCCTCCTGTGTGGTCGCCATGGCTAGCTGCCCACGAGGAAGATCTGGTCCTTCTCGACCGCGACGGCGACCGGCGGGAGCGGCCGGGGCGGTGGCCCGGAGATGACGCCCCCGCTCGCCGGGTTGAAGTGACCGTCATGGCACGGGCAGATGATGTGGCCGGCGTTGAGCTCGTCGAGGACGATGCAGCCGAGGTGCGTGCAGACCGCCGAATACGCCTTCACGCCCGCGTCCGTGTTGACCACGATGACCGGGCTGCTGCCCATTGCCACGACCTTCGCACTCCCGATCGGGAGGTCGGCGGTCGTCGCTGCCAGGACGCGTCCGCCGGCACCTGCGCCCACCGTCCTGGGCGGGATGAGGAAGCCGACGATGGGCGTGACCACCATCGCGAGCGTCGAGAACGCGGAGAAGCCGAGGAGCATCCGGATGAAGCGGCGGCGCCCCATCGGTCGACCCGCGGGATCGACAGCGGTTGGCTCCATCCGTCCTCCTCCATCCGGGGCCGAAGGGCCCCAGCGCACGCCACGCACGACCTGGCGTGCACGCCATGGACGCAGCATGCCGCCGGACGGAGGGGCAAGGTATCCACCGGCCGGTAGGTTTTGGATACAGGTCCGCGAGAGCGGGTCACCCTCCGCGATGAGCCGGCGACGGAGGGATGGCCGGAAGGTGGCCGACGGCCCCCTCAGGACCTGACGATGACCCCCGGGGATGCCATCGGGACCGGGGTCCGCGCGCTTCGGCGGGGGATCGACGCCTGGCGGATCGCCTCGAGGATCGCGTCGGGCCAGGCGGAGATCTCCTCGCGGCGGTACGTGAAGGTGGGGCCGGGTCTGATCCCCACGTCGATGATCAGGGCATCCGGCACGAGCTCGAGAATCTCGACCGCACGATCGGGATCGCCCCGCTCGAAGATGATCACGTCGGGGGCGGCGGCCAGCCCGCGCTCCACCATCCCGGCGTCATTGCTCTGGACGGCGGCGACCTCCAGCCCGGGCTCCGACGAGAGCAGCCCGGCGAGTCCCTCGCCCAGCAGCGGGTGGGCGTACAGGATCAGGACCGAGATGGGTCGGTCATCCTGCATGCTGAACGTCCTCGTGGCAGGCCAGTGGCGGTCCTGAGGCGGCCATCGTAGGGAGGGGCACGCCACGCTTCCATCCCCGAGCCGGCACACTCCGTGACTGGACGCCATCTACCGTGCGGCACGGTCGCGCAGCCGACCCGGCCGCGTCCGGATCAGCCTGCGTCGGCCGGTCGGTGCCCCAGGCCCTGCCGGACGACGTAGGCAGCGGCCTGGGTCCGGTTCTCCAGGTGCAGCTTCTCCAGCGCATTGTGGACGTGGTTCTTGACGGTTCCCTCGGTAATCGAGAGCCGTGCGCCGATCTCCTTGTTGCCCAGGCCGTCTGCCACGAGCTGGAGGATCTCGAGCTCGCGCCGAGAGAGAGAGGGGCCCTCCGGCTCCTTCAGGGATACGGTGCGGACCACCTGGCTGCTCCGGATCTCGGCGACCAGCCGACCCGCGATCGCCGGCGACAGGGGCGTCTCATCGCGCATGACCGAGCGCAGCAGGACGTAGAGCTGCTCCGGCCGGAGGTCCTTCAGCAGGTACCCATGGGCGCCGTTGCGGATCGCGTCGAGAAGATGGTCATCCGACTCCGATACGGTCAGCATGACAACCTTGATCGTCGGGAGCTGCTCCCGGATGAGGCGAACCGCCTCCACGCCGTTCATCACCGGCATCTCCACGTCCATGACGACGAGATCCGGGTTCAGCGCGTGGGCCTTCTCGACCCCCTCTAGCCCGTTCTCGGCTTCGCCGACGACGGCCATGTCGGGTTGTTCCGCGATGAGCGTCGCGATGGCGCTGCGGAAGAGTGGCTGGTCATCGACCAGCAGGATCCGGATGGGCGCCGTTGCCTGCACCATTCACCTCGAGAGTTGAAGCCGCTGCGAGTGCCGCGCCCGGCATCAGCGCGATGACGCGCGTCCCCCGTCCGGGCGAGGAGTCGATCGTCAAGGTACCGCCGATCAGCTCCATCCGTTCGCGCATCGTGTGAAGTCCGAACCCATCGCGTCCGAGGAGCGCACCGGTAAGGTCGAAGCCGTGGCCGTCGTCCTCGACGACGATCGTGGTGCCGCCGTTGGCGTCCGTGATCCTGACGACCGCGGACGACGCGCCGGAATGCTTGCGGACGTTGGTCAGCGCCTCCTGGATGACCCGGATCACCTGGACCTCCGCGCGCGGCGAAAGCGCCAGCTCCCGATCGAGCGCCGTCTCGAGGGTGGCCTTGACCCCCGACTGGTGGCTGAACTTGTCGAGGTAGGCGTGGAGGCTGTCGATGAGCCCCCGATCGACCCGGCTCGATTCGCGAAGGCCGAGGATCGCCTCACGCACGTCGCGATAGGCCTCCTCGGTGAGCTCGGCCAGGTCGAGCAGCTCCGTCGTGACCTGGGGCGCCGGCATCACCCCCGCGCGCGTTCCCAGGGCCCGGAGCCGGAGATGGGTGACCCCCAGGACCTGGGCGAGGCTGTCGTGCATCTCGCGGGCGATCCGCTCGCGCTCGGCGAGGATCGCGCCCTGGTGCTCGTTCTCGCGCATCCGGGCGCCGGTGATCGCGATCGAGGCCAGGTCCGAGAGCGTCACGAGGAACCGTCGGTCGCGCTCCGTGTACGGGATGTCCGCCGTCCGCCCGATCCAGAGGTCGCCGAGCGACCCGTCGGGGCTCCGGATCGGAACCTCCAGGCTGGCCCGATTCTCGGGTGACGACCGGACCGGGCAGGCGAGCTGCCGCTCGTGGAGGGCGTGGAACCGGTCGGCGTCCGCTGAGAGGCACACGGTACCGTCGCCGAGGGAGGTCATCCCGGCGAGCGTGCCGTCGAGCTGGACAGACCGCGAGGCGGCGTTGTTCAGGCACATCACCGCCTCGTCGCTCCCGAGCAGCTCGCGGGCGTGGCCCACGACGGCGACGAGGATGTCGGCCAGCGCATTCTGGTTCGAGATCTGGAGCAGGACGTCGTAGGTCCCGTGGCCCTCGCGCTGCCGACGCTGGAGGTCGCCGAAGAGCTGGCCGATCTGGATCGAGCAGGCGAGCTGGTGGCCGATGTTCTGGAGGGTCGCCGTGGCCAGGAGGTCGGGCTCGGCGGCGCCCTCGGGGAGATGGAGCCGCATCCGGCCCACGACCGAGCTCCCGGTCGAGAGCCGGATGTCGATGAGGTGCGGGACGGTGGCGCCCATGGCCGGGTGCGGAGATGCATGCTGCGCGGCGACCAGGCGCCGCTCCAGCCCGCCCTCGCCGGACGGCTGGCCCTCGGGCGCGAAGACCGTCACGCCAACTTCCGTGGCACCGGTCGACTCGATGACGCTCGCGAGGGCGGCGTCGATGATCACGTCGACCCCGAGCTCACCCTGGACGGCGGTCGAGACGGCGTTGACCGCCGCGAGTTCGCGGTTCTGCCGGATAATGTGGCGCTGGGCGCGTTCGATCAACGAGAACATGAGCAGCGCGAACGCGACGACGGCCAGCACGGTGATTGCGGCCAGGACGATGTGGCCGGGGTTGTGGGTCGTGTCCGTCTCGACCGCGGTGAACCGGATCAGCTCGAGGGTGACGATGAAGGCCACCGGGAGGATGACCCCGACCCATCTCAGACGATGGACGTTCGTCCATCCCGACGCGACCTGGCCCCTGGCTGGTCGATCCAACGGCTGCCTCCGCTTCCCATGGTGGGTTTGTGGGGACGCTGCGAACCCTCGGTCACCGAAGATGGCCGCGCCCACGGCGCAGGTTCCATGCGCACGCATCCAATCGTACGACCAATCGGTTTTGACGCCGGGAGAGGCGGTCGGCCCCGTTCGGTGGGGCCATAGGTCCCGGTGGAGCTCAGGCCTCCCAGCTGAGCAGGGCGGCCGCGGCTCGAGCCCGGTCCAGGGCGTCCTCCGGGGTTGCAGCGCCCGCCAGGGTGACGTGGCCCATCTTGCGACGCTCGAAGACGCGCCGCTTGTCGTAGACGTGGACGTGGACGAGCGGGTCGGCGAGCGCCTCGTCGAGGCCGGCGAGCCGCGCGTCGCGGCCCGGACCCTCGCCCAGGATGTTGACCATCGCGGTCGGGCCGTGCGCCTGCGGCGAGCCGAGCGGCAGCCCGCAGATCGCCCGGACGTGCTGCTCGAACTGGCTCGTCGCGGCGCCCTCGATCGTCCAGTGGCCGCTGTTGTGGACCCGCGGCGCCAGCTCGTTGACGGCGAGCGAGCCGTCGCCCAGGAGGAACAGCTCGGCGGTCAGCAGGCCCACGATGCCGAGGTCCACCGCGATCCGTTCCGCGAGGCGCTGCGCCTCGGCGGCGACAACCGGATCCAGTGGAGCCGGAGCCACCGACTCGACGAGGATCCCGGCATCGTGGACGTTCCGCGAGACCGGGTACGGGAGCGTCCGGCCGCGGGCGTCGCGGGCGCACACGACCGACAGCTCGGCTTCGAAGTCGAGCTCGGCCTCCAGGAGCAGGCCGGCCCGGTCGGCCGTCGCGGCCATCGCCTCCCAAGGCCGCGCCGAGCTCGTCCGGGCCGCCGATCCGGACCTGGCTCCGGCCGTCGTAGCCGCCGATCGCCGCCTTGAGCCGGAGCGGGTAGCCGAGCGCCTCGGCGGCCGCGCGAAGCTCGACCCGCGTCCGGACCTCGCGCCAGGGCGCGGTCGGAACGCCGATCCCCGTCCAGGAAGCGACGCTCGGCGAGGCGGTCCTGGGTCGTGGTCAGCGCGAGCAGGCCGGGCCGGACGGGGACCCCCCGCTCGCCGAGGGCGCGAACGAGGGCGGCGTCGACATGCTCGAGCTCGTAGGTCACGACCGCGCAGCCCCGGGCAAGCTCCTCGGCGCCGGCCACGTCGTCGTACGCGGCCACGACCTGGCGGTCCGCGACGGCGCGGGCCGGACAGTCCTGGTCCGGATCGAGGATCGCGATCCGGTAGCCGAGCTCCCGCGCTGCGAGCGCGAGCATCCGGCCGAGCTGGCCGCCCCCGAGGATCCCGATCGTCGAGCCTGGCGGGATCGGTCGGTCGGCGGTGAGGAGCTCGCGAGGGGAAGGGTCGTCGAGGGGACGGTCGGTCATCGTCCGGAAGTGTACGGGCGTTGCCGGGTAGCATGGCCCGATGCGTCCCTGCCACCTCACGACCGTCGGGCGGAAGACCGGGCTCACCCGGGAGATCGAGCTGAACTGCGTCGAGGACGGTCCGAACGTCGCCGTCGTGGCCTCGAACAATGGCCAGGATCACGAGCCGGCATGGTGGCTCAACCTCCGGGCGAACCCCGGTGCGACCGTCCGGATCGGGGGTGCCGTCCGCGCCGTGCGGACCCGTGAGGCGACGCCGGCTGAGCACGCCCGGATCTGGGCGCGGTTCGTAGCCGGCGATCCCGGCTACGCCGAGTACCCGGGCAGAACGAGCCGGCACATCTCCGTGGTGATCCTGGAGCCCCGCCCCGACCGGTAGACCCGGCGAGTAGCATCCGGGCATGACCTCCAGCGCGTCGCTGCCGGAGCAGCCGCCGTTCGTGCTGCGGGCGCGGGTCCTGACGCCGCTCGCGGCAGGCGGGACGCGCTACGAGCCGGATGGGGTCGTCGAGGTCGACGCGGCGGGCCGGATCGCGGCGGTCGAGTCGTGGGCGTCGTGGAGCTCGCGCCCGGCGGTCGAGGCGGCGTCGGGACCCGTCGTCGACCTTCGACCGCTCGTCGTCCTGCCCGGGATGGTGGACCTCCACGTCCACCTGCCGCAGCTCCCCAACGCGGGAGTCGGAGCCGGGCTTCACGTCCTGACATGGCTGCAGCGCTACATCTTCCCGCTCGAGCGCGAGTTCGACGTGCCGACCGCCGAGCGCGTCGCGCCGGCCGCGTTCCGTGCCTTCGCCGCCGCCGGGACGACGACCGCGCTGATCTACGGCGCCGTCTACGAGCCTTCCCTGGACGCGGCGTTCCTGGCCGCGGAGGCGCACGGGATCCGGGCGATCATCGGCAAGGTGATGATGGACCGCCTGACCTACGACGACCGGCAGCCGGCCGACCGCATTCTCGAGACGAGCCTCCGCGAGTCGGCGGACCTCTGCTCGCGCTGGCACGGGCGCGACGGCGGGCGGCTCCAGTACGCGTTCACGCCGCGCTTCGCGGTCTCGTGCTCGGCGGAGATGCTCCGGGAGTCGGCCGCCCTGGCCCGCTCGACGGGTGCGTACTGGCAGACCCACCTGTCCGAGGACCGCACCGAGCTGGCGGAGGTCGCGCGGCTCTTTCCGGAGGCGGTCGACTACCTGGACGTGTACGACCGAGCGGGTGGGCTCGGGCCGCGGACGATCCTCGCCCACGCGATCCACCTGTCCCAGCGCGAGGTTTCGCGGCTGGCCTCGACCGACACGGCGCTGGCGCACTGCCCGGCGTCGAACCTGTTCCTGGCGTCGGGGGCGATGCCGCTGGCGCGCTACCTGGCGGCCGGCATCCGGGTGGGGCTCGGGTCGGACGTTGCCGGCGGGCCGGAGCTGTCCATCTTCTCGAACATGCGGGCGGGGGCGTACACGCAGAGCGGCCTCCGGACGCTGGCGGGCGACGGGGACGAGGCGGGGGTGGGCGCGCCGAGGCCGCTCGGGCCGCGCGGGCAGCTCGGGCCGCTCGGGCCGCTCGGGCCGCTCGACTGGCTCCGGCTGGGGACCTTCGAGGGGGCGCGGGCGCTCGGGCTGGAGGGGTCGATCGGGTCGCTCGAGGCCGGCCGGGAGGCCGACCTCATCGCGGTCGACCCGCGGATTGTCGCCCCGATCCCCGGTGTCGACTCGGATGACCCCGAGGAGATCGTGTCCCGCCTCGTGTTCCGCTCACACCCCGAGATGGTTCGCGCCGCCTGGGTCCGCGGCCGCCGCCTGGAGGGCCCGCCCGGCCTGGCGTGACCGCCGCTGCGGGCGAGACCGCCGGGCGCGATCCACGTCGCGAACGACCCCCGTCCCGGATCCACGACCGGTGCACTCCCCACGTTCGAACAGGCGTGGCGGCCACTCCCAGTGGACGCTGGGCTGATCTGCACGCTCCGCCCGCAGCCCGGATGGGGTTCTGGGGCGATGGCCACGCTCGCTGAAGGCGTCCGCGGCCACTGGCAGTGGACGACGTGCTGCCCTGGGTGGCCTGGCCCCGGCCTGGCCCCGGACGAGGCCACGGGCGGCCCCACCGAGCTCTCCGCCGGGGCCGCCCGGACGGATAATCCGGGGATGACCACGACACCGATGACCCTCACCCTCGAGCAGCTCAGCGCCCCGCCCGGAGAGCGCGCCACCGGCCTCGTGTCGGTCGACCTCGGGACGGCCACGGTCGAGATCCCGGTCGTGCTCGTGAACGGCGCCCGGCCCGGGCCGCGGGTCGGGGTGACGGCCGGCATCCACGGCGCCGAGTACGTCTCGATCGCCGCGCTCCGGCGGGTGGCCATGGAGATCGACCCGGCGAGCCATGACGGGCTCCCTCGTCGCCTCGCTCATCTCGAACCCGGCGGCCTTCGCCGCGCGCTCGATCTACGTCGACCCGCTGGACGGGCGGAACCTCAACCGCTCCTTCCCCGGCGATCCGGCGGGCTCCCCCACCGAGCGCCTCGCGGCCTGGCTGTGGAGCCGGGTGATCGAGCCGTCGGACCGCTTCATCGACTGCCACTGCGGCGACATGAACGAGGCGCTCGTCTCGTTCAACGGGATCGAGGAGACCGGCGATCCCGAGGTCGACCGGGTGACCAGGGCGATGGCCGAGGCCTACGGGCTCGACTACATCGTCATCGGCCCGACTGCCGGCTCGACCACGACCGCCGCTGCGGCCGCGGGCATCCCGGCCGTCCTCGGCGAGGTCGGCGGCCAGGGTCTCTGGCCCGAGGAGGACGTGGCGCTCCATGCGGCCGGCCTGCGCCGCGCCCTCCACGCGGCGGGTCTGCTGCCCGACCCCGGCGACGGCCCGCGCCGCGCCTCGCGCGTCCTCCCCCTCGAGGCCTGGCTTCGGTCCGACGTCACGGGCTGCTGGCACCCGGCGGTCTCGGTCGGCCAGGAGGTCGCGGCGGGCCAGGTGCTCGGCGAGGTCCAGGACCCCTTCGGCGCCAGCCTCCGGACGGTCGAGGCGCCGCTCTCGGGCGTCGTCCTCTTCCTCGTCAGCTCGCTCGCGATGAACGCCGGCGACCCGCTCCTGGCCATCGGCGCCTGACAGGACCCGCGATCCCTCCGGATGTTGCTTGACAACCCTGGAGCGGCGACGACACCCTTCAGGGACTGCCCGAGGTTCGTCCGAGACGATGACGATCGAGACCCGGCCCGGCCCCGCTCCGACGCCGCTGATCGTGCCGCCCGCGACCCCCACGCGCGGCCGCGCCCGGCCGGCCGCGCCGCTCCGGCGCGAGGGCCCGGCGAAGCTCACCGGGACCGCGCTCTACACGGACGACCTCGTCTTCCCGGGCGCCTGGTACGGGGCGACGATCCGCTCGACCGACGCCGCACGCCCGCCTCCTCGGGATCGACCTCGACCCGGCCTTCGACTGGTCGCCGGGTCGCCGTCGTCACCGCCGCCGACATCCCCGGCGACAACGTCGTCGGAGCCGATCAGCCGACGACCAGCCGATCCTCGTCCCGGTCGGCGGCGAGATCCAGCCACCACGCCGAGCCGCGTCGCCCTCCTCGCGGCCGCCGGACCGGGAGACGCTCCGGGCCGCCCGCCGCCACGTCCGCCTCCGGACCGAGGCGCTCCCCGCGGTCTTCGACCCGCTCGCCTCGACCACGTCTTCGCCCACTACGAGATCGTCGCGGGCGACGTGGCGCGCGGGCTTCGCCGCCGCCGACCTCGTCCTCGAGGGCGACGTACCGGGTCGGCCACCAGGAGCAGCTCTACATCGAGAACAACGCGATGATCGCGCGTCCCGCGCGAGGACGGCGGCGTCACGGTCCACGGCTCGCTCCAGTGCCCGTACTACGTCCACAGGGCGCTGCAAGCGCGGCCTCGGGCTCGACGCCGAGCAGGCGCGGGTCGTCCAGGCGGAGACCGGCGGCGGGTTCGGCGGCAAGGAGGAGTACCCGTCGATCATCGCCCTCCACGCGGCGCTCCTCGCCCGGCGAGACCGGGCAAGCCGGTCCGGATGATCTACGACCGCCACGAGGACATCGCCGCGACGACGAAGCGCCACCCGGCGATCGTCACCCACCGGACCGGCGTCATGCGCGACGGCCGGCTCGTCGCCCAGGACATCGAGGTCGTGCATGGACGGCGGCGCGTACTGCACGCTCACGCCGGTCGTCCTGTCGCCGCGGCGACGATCCACGCCGGCGGCCCGTACCGCTGCCCGAACGTCCGGATCCGCGCCCGCGCCGACGCGCACGAACACGCCGCCCAACGGCGCCTTCCGCGGGTTCGGGGCGCCGCAGGCCGAGTTCGCGGCCGAGACCCAGCTCAACCGGATCGCCGAGGCGCTGGGCATCAGCCCGCTCGAGATCCGCCGGCGGAACGTCTACCGGCCGGGCGACGTGACGCCCGACCGGCCAGGTCCTGCGCGAGCAGCGTGGCCGGCGAGGAGGTCCTCGAGCGGGCCGCCGAGGCGGCCGAGTTCGAGGGCGTCCGGCGCGCGACGACGCGCCCGACGGGCCGGCTCGGGCGCCGCCCGGATCGCCGCTGCGCGACCGGCCGCGATCGGCGCCGCGGGATCGGCCTGGCGCTGGCGCTGGCACGGCGCCGGGTTCACCGGCTCGGGCGAGGTCGAAGCTGGCGCAGCGTCGCGTCGGTCGAGCTGACCGCGGACGGGCGCGATCCGGATCCTGACCGCCGTCGACCGAGATGGGCCAGGGCACGAAGACGATCTTCCCGCAGCTCGTCGCCGCGGAGCTCGGGATCACGCTCGAGGACGTCGAGATCGCGCCGCAGGACACCGCGCTCGTCCCGGACTCCGGCCCGACGGTCGCGTCGCGGACGGCGATGGTCGTCGGCGGGCTGCTCGATCCAGGCCGCCCGGCGGCTGCGGGAACAGGTCGAGACGCGGACCGGCCGGCCGTTCGCCGACGAGCCACCGCGACGACGCGGCCGCCCACGGCGCGACGCGGATCGACCAGCGCTTCGAGCCGTACCCCGGCGTCGGCTTCGACGACGCGACGTACACGCGGCGACGCCTACCCGGCCTTCGGCTGGGCGGCCTGCGGTCGCCGAGGTCGAGGTCGACCTCGACACCGGCGAGGTGGCCGTCCGTCGACGTCGTCGCCGTCGACGACGTCGGGCGGGTCATCCACCCGGTCCTCGCCGAGGGCCAGGTCGAGGGCGGCACGCTCCAGGCCGTCGGCTACGCCACGATCGAGGAGATCAAGCTGCGCGACGGCCGCTACCTCAACGACCGCCTCGCGACGTACATCATCCCGACCGCGCTCGACGCGCCGCGGATCGACACGATCCTCGTCGAGGCGCCGTTCGACGGCGCCCCGCACGGGGCCAAGGGCGTCGGCGAGCTGCCGATGGACGTCGGGGCGCCGGCGGTCGTCGCCGCGATCCACGACGCGACCGGCGCCTGGATCCACGACCTGCCGGCGCGCCCGGAGCGGATCCTGGCCGCGCTGGCCGGGATCGAGCCGCCGGGACCCCCGGGCATCTCGACGCATCTCGGAGCCGGCTCGATGACCTATCGGTTCACCGTCAACGGCGGTGCCGAGTCGAGGTCGACGGCGCCGGGGATGCGCCGGCTCCTCGACGTCCTGCGCGAGGACCTCGGGCTGACCGGCACGAAGGAGGGCTGCGGGGAGGGCGAGTGCGGCGCGTGCACCGTGCTGCTCGACGGCGAGGTCGGTCGATCAGCTGCCTCGTCCCGATCTGCCAGGTCGACGGACGCGGACGTCGTGACGGTCGAGGGGCTGGCGACGCGGCGTCTCGGCCGACGGCTCGCCGGTCCTCGATCGCGCTCCAGCGGGCGTTCCTCGAGGCGGGCGGCGCCCAGTGCGGGATCTGCACGCCCGGGATGCTGATGGCGGCCGCGCGCGTACCTCGACTGCCGGCGGCGAGCCCACGGACGAGGCGCGATCCGCGAGGCGATCGCCGGCAACCTCTGCCGCTGCACCGGCTACACGAAGATCGTCGAGGCGATCGCGCTGGCGGCCGAGTGGCGCGCCGCCGGTACCGGGCCGACGTCCGGAGCCGGGCCGACGGCCGGAGCCGGGCCGACGTCCGGAGCCGGGACCTGACGCCGGTGCCCGCCGAGCCGCCGGTCGTCTCGCCCGCCTCGCTGGCGGAGGCGTACGCGCTGCTGGGCGCCGCGCCCCACCGCCCGATCGCCGGCGGCACGGACGTCATGGTCCAGATCGCCGGCGAGCTCGGCGCCTATCCCGGAACGCATGCTGGACCTGTGGCGGCTCGACGAGCTGCGCGGGATCGCGCGAGACGGACGGCGCCCTCGAGCTCGGGGCGCTCACGACGTACACGGAGATCCGCCGCTCCCCGCTCTGCGCGAGCACGCGCCGGCGCTCGTCGAGGCAGCCGCGACGATCGGCGCGGCCCAGATCCAGAACCGCGGCACGCTCGGCGGGAACACGATGAACGCGTCGCCGGCGGGGGACACGCTGCCGGTCCTGCTCGCGCTCGACGCGGAACTGGTCGTCGGCGGCCTGCGCGGGGAACGGATGGTGCCCGCGTCCGCGTTCTGGCCCGCCTACCGGAGGACCGCGGCCCTCGCCCGACGAGCTGCTCCTGCGCGTCCGGATCCCGATCGTGCCCGGCCGGCGGCAGCGCTTCCGGAAGGTCGGCACGCGGCGGGCACAGGCGATCCGAAGGTCGTCATGGCCCTCGCCTGGCGCCAGGAGGGCGACGGGGCCGAGGCGGCCTGGCGCGACGTCCGGCTGGCCCTCGGCTCGGTGGCTCCCACTCCGATCCGCGCCGCCGCGACCGAGGCCCTCCTCGAGGGCGCGGCCCCGACCGCCGAGACCGCCGAGCGCGCCGTCGCGGCCCTGGCCGCCGAGCTCCACCCGATCGACGACGTCCGCTCGACCGCCGCCTACCGCGGCGAGGTCGCCCGCCGCGTCCTCCACCGCCTCCTCCGCGACGCCGGCGGCTGGTAGGCTTGGTGGGCTAGGCCCGCGCTGCCAGCCGAAGGAACGCCGCGACGCCCGGTGTGGGCTCGCGGTCGAGCTGGCGGGCCACCACGACCTCGCGCGTCGCCGGCGGGTCGAGCGGGCGGAGCGCCAGCCCGGCGACGTCGTCCGGCAGGGCAAGCTCCGGGACCACACTGATCCCGAGACCCTCCCGGACGAAGGCAATCATCGTCTCGATCCCGCGGACCTCGTACTCGATCCGGGGCGGCCGATCGCCGAACCAGCGCAGGATGAGCGGCTCGCAACCGCTGGTCGTCGTGATATACGGCTCGCCGTCGAAGTCGGCCGGAGCGATGACCTCCCGGCCGGCGAGCCGATGGTCGTCCCGGAGGAGCGCCAGGAACGGGTCGGCGACGAACGGCGCCGTCCACAGGCCGTCGAGGGGCGTCGCCAGGAACCCGATGTCCGCCACCCCGCCGACGAGCCAGTCGTGGATCTCCCAGTCGGCCCCTTCCAGGACCGCGACCTCGATCCGCGGGTGGCGCGCCCGGAACCGGGCGAGGAGCGCGGGGAGTTCGCGCGAGGCGATGCTCGCGATCGAGGCGATCCGCAGCCGTCCCCGCTCGAGCCCGACGTAGGACCCCGCCGTCGTCTCGATCCGCTCCGCGCGGTCGATGAGCGCCCGGGCCTCCGGCTCGACGAGTCGGCCGAGCTCGGTCATCTCCGCCGGACGACCCGGTCCGCGCTCGAGGAGCGGGCCGCCGAGCTCCCGCTCGAGCGCCGCGATCGCGTGGCTCACCGCCGACTGGCTCATCACCAGCCGGTCAGCGGCGATGGAGAAGCTGCGCGCGTCAACGACCGCGATGAACGTCCGAAGCTGCACGATCGTCATGAGCGTTCGCTCATATTGATGGTGCGCATCTTGCGCTGGACCGATGCATGGCGGCAGGCTACCGTGCCGCCATGGTCGGACGCAACGGGTTCCTGCTCATCCTCCTGGGGGCGATCTTCGGGGCGTCGTTCCTGTTCATGCGGGTCGCCGCGCCGATCCTCGGCCCGGTCGTCGTGGCCGAGGGGCGGGTGCTGGTCGCCTCGGTCGTCCTCCTCGTCGTCGCCGGACGGCGGGTTCTCCCGGAGCTCCGGGCGAGTTGGAAGGCCTACGCCTTCCTGGGGCTCGTCAACACGGCGCTCCCGTTCGCGCTCATCTCGTTCGCCGAGCTGCAGATCAACGCCTCTTTGGCGTCCCTGCTGAATGCCGCGACGCCGCTGTCGACGACGATCGTCGTCGCGATCTGGATGCGCCAGGGGCTGACACCTCGCCGACTGCTCGCGATCGTCGTCGGCTTCGTCGGGGTCGGCGTCCTCGTCGGCTGGAGCCCGATCGAGCTGACGCCGGCGACCCTCGTGGCCGTGCTCGCGTCGCTCGGCGCGACAGTAGGCTACGCCGTGGGCCTGACGTACTCGCGACGGCGGTTCGGGGGCGTGTCGCCGCTCACGGTGGCGATCGGACAGCTTGTCGCGGCGAGCGTTATCCTCGCCCCGCCGGCCCTGGCCACCCTGCCCGCGACCGCACCGACGCTCGAGGCGATCCTGGCCCTGCTGGCCCTCGGCACGCTGTGCACGGCGCTGGCGTGGCCGCTCCTGTTCCGCCTCCTCGCCGCGGTCGGCCCGACGGCCTCAAGCACGGTGACGTTCCTCGTGCCGGTCTTCGGGGTCACCTGGGGTGCGCTGTTCCTCGGCGAGCCGCTGGCGCCCGGCACGTTCGCCGGCGCCGCCCTCGTGTTCGTCAGCCTCGGCCTCATCTTCGACGTCCGGCTGGCGCGCGTTCTGACACGATCGACGGCGAACGCCTGAGGGCCAGTCCCGTGATCGGACCGACGCTCGGCTTCCTCCTCCCACCTTCACGAAGCCGAGCGCGGCCGTGTTCGACGAGGCCGCGCGTGCCGTCAGGCCGGGCCTTGTTGCGGGACCATCCAACAGAACGGGCCTGGGCGTGCCGTCGCGACGTCCACATGGGCGCTGTGGGGCGGTTCGTTGCACGCTGGGCAACGAACCTCGGGCAAACCCTCCCGCGCGGTCGAGGCATTCCGCACTTGTTGCGCTGTGGGCAACGCCGCCGCCGCGCGTGCCGTCGGGCCGGGTCTTGTTGCGGGACATCCAACAGAACGGGCTTGGGCGTGCCGTCGCGACGTCTACATGGGCGCTGTCGGGCGGTTCGTTGCACGCTGGGGGCAACTCATCAGTTCCGGGATGGATGAGCGTGACCGGGAGGGGCGGGGAGGGGGCCGGTGGCGGCCGGTGGCGAGGTCGGGCGCCGCGACGAGGGACTCGCCGGGACTCGCCGGTGCTCGCCGGTGCTCGCGCGTCGGCTAGCATCGCGGCATGCCTGGCCGGGTCCCGCTGATCATCGACTGCGACACGGGGATCGACGACAGCCTCGCGCTGCTGTACGCCTGCGCGTCCGAGGATGCGGAGATCGTCGCGGTGACGTGCTGCTCGGGGAACGTGGAGGCGCACCAGGTCGCCGAGAACACGCGGGCCGTCCTGGAGCTGGCCGGCCGGCCGGACATCGAGGTCGCCCTGGGCCGCACCGTGCCCCTCGTCCGGCCCCTCGAGATCACGCCCGAGACCCACGGCCCGAAGGGCATCGGCTACGCCGAGCTGCCGCCGCCGAGCCGCCCGCTCAGCCTCCGCCACGGCGCGGACCTCATCGTCGAGGAGGCCCGCCGACGCCCCGGCGAGATCACCCTCGTCACCCTCGGGCCGTTGACCAACGTCGCGGTCGCGCTCCAGCGCGAGCCGCAGCTCCCGGTCCTCCTGCGCCGCCTCGTCGCGATGGGCGGTGCCTTCCGCGTCCCGGGCAACACCACCCCGACGACCGAGTGGAACATCCACTGCGACCCCGAGGCGGCCAGGGCCGTCTTCGACGCCTTCGCGGGCGCCCCGCTGCGCCCGCTCGTCCTCGGCCTCGACGTGACCGAGCAGGCAAGGGTCGGCCCGGACCACGTGGTGCGCCCTCGCCCGGCGAGCCGGCAGCCGCCCGGACGACGCGATCGCCCTGGCCCGCGGCGAGGACCCCCTCCGCGCGACCGGCAGCGTGGCCGCCAACCCCGTGGTCCGGTTCGTCGCCGACGCCCTGCGCTTCTACATGGAGTTCCACGCCAGCGTACGACGGGTTCTACGGCGCGTTCATCCACGACCCGCTGGCGCTCGCCGCCGCCCTCGACCCGGGCCTCGTCCGGGCCGAGGCGGTCCACGTCGACGTCGACACTGCCGGCGGCCCGGCAGACGGCCTGACGATCGCCGACTGGCGCCGCCTGACCGGCAAGCCGCCGAACGCGGACGTTGCGGTGACAGCCGACGCCCAGGAGTTCCTCCGGCGCTTCATCGAACGCGTCGGAGGGCTGGCGGAACGGCACTCGGACGTGGCACTCTGACGCCGAAGCGGTTGGAGGGCGGCGCCGGGCGAGGGACCCGGCGTGCAGGCAACGGCATGGAGGGCTCGATGAACGTGATGAGCTGGGTCACGCGCCAGTTCGATACGCGGACGATCGTCCTGATCCCGATCGCAATTGCGATCAACATCGTTCTCGGACAGACGATCGCGTCCGCCCTGAAGGTGCCGATCTACCTTGACTCGATCGGCACGATCCTCGTCGGGTGCCTCGCCGGCCCGATCCCGGGCCTGCTGACCGGGGCGCTGGCGAACCTCATCTGGCAGTTCGTCCTGCCGGCCCCATTCCACTCGGACTTCGCCGGTCCGTTCTTCATCGTGGCTGCCGAGATCGGCCTTCTCGCCGGGATCTTCGGCCGGATGGGCTTCTTCCGCAGCCGGCCGAACTCGTCGAACGCCCAGCTCATCACCGGAGGGATCGTGGCCGCGGTGATCCTCGGGGTGGTCATCTTCTACGGCGTCCTGCCGTTCTACGCAACGGGCGGGTTCACGTTCTTCGGGGACACGAAGGACGTATCACCGGTCTTCGTCGTGCTCGGCTACGTGGTCGGCGCAGGATTGATCGCGGCCGCCATCGGCTTCTTCGTCATGCTGTTCATCAAGCGCGACCTGGGGGTCGCGTACATCGTCATCGGCGGGGTGGTCTGCGGTGTGATCTCGGCGCTGATCTCGGCGCCGATCTCGGCCGTCGTCTTCGGTGGAGTCACCGGCTCCGGGACGGATGTCCTCGTCGCCGCGTTCCAGCAGGCCGGCTCCGATCTCCAGACGGCCGTTCTCCAGCAGGGGCTCCTATCCGACCCGATCGACAAGACGATCACCTACTTCGTCGTCTTCCTCCTCCTCCAGACGCTCTCGCGCCGCTTCGTCGCACGGTTCCCGCAGGGCGAGCAGGCGATCGGGCTGGAGGGCGCATAGGCAGCACGTCCGGCGACGTCGACCGCGTCACGATGTCGTCGGAGGCCACCGAGCCACCGGCGACACGGCCCGGCATCTCGAACGAAGATGCCGCCCTCCTCGCCCGACTCACCCCGCCCACACCGAGCCCGTACCACCGGCTCAACCCGCTGACGAAAGTCGTCGCGGCGATCGTCGAGTCGCTCGGGTCGTTCGTCGTCGGCGGCTACGTCGGGCCGCTCCTGATCATCGGCGTGGCGATCCTCCCGAGCGCGGCGATCGCCGGCGTCGCCCGGCAGCTCGTCCGGATCTCGTTCCTGCTGACCCTGCCGATCGCCATCTCGGTCGTGCTCGTCAGCGTGTTCACCCGGGCCGGGACCCACGTTCTGTTCACGATCGGCCCGTTCGATGCCACGGCCGAGGGCGTCGACTTCGCCGCTCAGATCCTCGTCCGGCTGTTCGCGATCTCGACGGCGATCGGCCTGTTCGGGCTGACGACGCACCCACGCGCCCTCGTCCACGACCTGGAGCGGCGCGGCGTCTCGCCCCGCTTCGCGTTCGTCGCGAACGCAACGATCGAGGCGGTCCCGACGATGGTCGAGCGTGCCGGTGTGATCCAGGCGGCCCAGCGTGCCCGCGGCCTCGACACGGAGGGCAGCCTGCGCGCCCGCCTCCGCGGCGTGATGCCACTCGTCGGCCCGGTCATCATGTCGTCACTGACCGAGGTCGAGGAACGCAGCCTCGCCCTCGAGGTCCGCGGCTTTGGCCGGCCGGGCCGGCGGTACCTCCTCTGGGCGCCTCCCGACCGCGCGGCCGAGCGGGTTGCGCGTTGGGCGATGGTCGCGGCCTTCGTGGCGGCGGTGGCGATGCGCCTCACCGGCACGTTCCCCGCGATCCCCTGAGGCCCGTGAGATGCTCGAGCTGAACGGCGTCACCTATCGCTACGCCGGCTACGCGAAGCCGGTCCTCCACGACGTGGACCTCGTCCTCGGGGACGGAGAGATCGTTGGGCTCGTCGGCCCGAACGAGGCGGGCAAGTCGACGATCTGCCTCGTCGCATGCGGCCTCGCCCCGGCCTCGATCGGCGGGCGGCTCACCGGCACCCTCACGATCGACGGCGATCCGATGATCGGACGGCCGATCCACGAGCTCTCCCAGCGAGTCGCGGTCGGATTCCAGAACCCGGCCACCCAGCTGTCCGGCGTGGCGGGTTCCGTGTTCGAGGAGGTCGCCCTCGGGCCGATGAACCTGGGGCTGAGCGTGGCCGAGACCGTGGAGCGGACCCACGCGGCGCTCCGGATGCTCCGGATCGAGGATCTCGCCGAGCGCCAGCCAACACGCCTGTCCGGCGGCCAGGGTCAGCTGGTCGCCATCGCGTCGCTCATCGCGATGCGCCCCCGCCACGTCCTCCTCGACGAGCCGACGGCCCAGCTCGACCCGGAGGGGACTCGGCTCGTGGGCGAGGCGCTTCGGACGCTCGCTGCGACTGGGACGGCACTCCTCGTCGTGGAGCACAAGACGGACCTTCTCGATGGGCTGTGCGACCGGGTGGCCGTCGTGGACGGCGGGCGGATCGTGCTCGATGGCCCGGCCGCGGCGGTGTTCGCAGATCGGCGGCTCGAGGAGCTCGGCGTCGCGCCACCGTCGCGGATCCGGCTCGCCAGGGCGCTCGAGGCGCGCGGACTCGACCCCGCGCGGATGCTCACGTGACGCGCGAGAGCAGCGCCGCGGTGACCGTGAACGTGGGCGTGGGCGGCCCGGCGCCGGCGGTCGAGCTCACCGGGCTCGTCCACGTCTACCCGGATGGGACCCGCGCGCTTGACGGCGTCGATCTCGTCGTCCCGGCCGGCGAACGACTCGCGATCGTGGGCCAGAACGGGAGTGGGAAGTCGACCCTCGTCCGCCACCTGGATGGGCTCCTCCGGCCGACCCAGGGCCGCGTCCTCGTCGGTGGGGTCGATGCGCGGGAGCTCAAGGTCGCCGAGTTGGCGGCCCGGGTCGGGCTCGTCTTCCAGGACCCGGATCGGCAGATCTTCGCCGGGCGAGTCCGCGCGGAGGTCGCATTCGGGCCACGGAACCTCGGGCAACGCGGGCCCGCGCTCGACCGGGCGGTGGCGGCGGCCCTCGAGTGCAACCGGTCTCACCGAGCACGCCGACACGAACCCATACGATCTGGGCTTCTCGCGCCGGAAGCTGCTCGCGCTCGCCTCGATCCTGGCGATGGAGACGCCGATCGTCGTCCTCGACGAACCGACGACCGGCCAGGACGCCCGGGGGGTCGCTCGGATCCAGCAGGTCGTCGCGGATCTCGCGGCCTCCGGCCGGACGGTCATCGCGATCAGCCACGACATGCGCTTCGTCGCCGAGTCGTTCGAGCGGGTCGTCGTCATGCGGGTGGGTCGGGTCGTCCTCGACGGGACGCCGGCTGCGGTCTTCGCCGAGTCGAGCTGGCCGACACTCGCAGCAACGAACCTCGAGCCGCCATTCGCGGCCCGGACCGGCGCTCGGCTCGGGCTCGGCTCGACTCCGACTGACGTCGTCCTCGCGGAGACGCTTGCCGCGCGCGCCTGACCCCCCGCCGTGCTCGTCGAGACACTTGGCAGGGCGCGGTAGGCTTCTCATCGTTCGGGCCGTTCGGCCCGTGCCACCGAAACCGCCCGGTCGGACGATGAGGGCACAAAGGAGGCTGCCCGATGCGCGTCCTGCTCGCGATCGACGGTTCCATGTCATCCAACCGGGCCCGCGACCTCGTCGCCGGACTGCCGTGGCCGCAGGGCTCGCTGATCCGCGTCGTCGGCGTGCTCGAGCGCGGCCCGGAGCTGTTCGGCCTGCCCTGGGTCCCGGTCATCCCCGAGAACGCCGCCGCGATCGAGGCGGACCTGGTCACCCAGATGAAGAACGCGCTGGAGGCGGCCGCGCGGGAGATCGACCGGCCCGGCCTGACGGTCGACCAGCTGCTCCTGCGCGACCACGCCGCGCGCGCCATCATCGACCAGGCGCGCGAGTTCGGCGCGGAGCTCATCGTCATCGGCTCCCGCGGCCACTCGACGATGGAGACGATGCTCCTCGGATCGACGTCCGCCGAGGTCGTCGATCACGCGCCGTGCCCGGTCCTCGTCGCCCGCCAACCGCAGATCGGCTCGATCATCCTCGCCGAGGACGGCTCGGCCGGGGCGCAGGGGGCCGCCGCGTGCATCGAGAGCTGGCCGATCCTGGCCGGCATCCCGGTCACGGTCGTGAGCGTGGCCGAGGTCGCCATCCCGTGGGCCGGCGGCACGCCCGGCATCTACGAGCAGGTGCTGGAGTCGTACACCGAGTCGGTCGACGAGGCCCGGCGCGAGTTCCACGAGATCGCCCGTCGACGGGCGGAGGCGCTCGCGCAGGGCGGGCGACCGGTCCAGCTGGAGGTGCGCGAGGGCGACGCGGCAGCGGAGATCATCGCGGCCGCCGGCGAGGGCAAGACCGACCTGATCGTCATCGGCACCCGCGGTCACACCGGCCTGACCCGGATGCTCCTCGGCAGCGTCGCCCGCAAGGTCCTGGTCCACGCCCCGTGCTCCGTCCTCGTCGTGCGCGAGGGCGTGGCGGCCGGGCACAGGGATGCCGCGACCGCCGAGACGAGCATCACCGCCGGATGATCCGGCGCGCGTTCGCTAGACGGAGAGCTCGACCGCGAAGACCTGGCCGTCGACGATCCGCCAGGCGCGGACGCCGGGCTCGCCGGTGACGGGGTCTGCCTCCGCGTCGGCCAGCGAGACGAGGAGGTAGAGCGCGTCCGGGTAGAAGGCCAGGCCGATGTCGGTCGGGGACGGCCGCGCGGCTGACCGGACGTGGGAGTGGACGATGCCCCAGATCGCTTCGTCGGCGTCGTCCGTCTCGAGAGTGACCCGCAGGAGGTCGGCGGGGTCGATCTCGTAGCGGTATGGCGACGCGGCCACGTTGCGCGCGGTCTCGTAGCGGAGCGCGCTCCCCCCTCCGCGGCCGGCGCCGACCCGACGATCAGTCCGCAAGCCTCGTTGGGGTACTCGCGCCGGGCCTGGGCCACGATCGCGGCGCGGATCGCCTCGGGAAGCGACGCTCGGCTCGGACCGGGTTGGCTCGGAGCTGCGGTTGGACCCTCGGGGGGCATGTCCCCATCCGTGATGCGAGTCGGCCCATCATCCGCGGTGGGCGCGATGGGCGCGGTGGGGGCGATGGGCCGAGTCGCATCGCCGGCGGCGGGTCCCCCGGCCGGGGCGGCCTGGCCGACCAGGTCTTCGGTGGGCGCGATGGGCCGAGTCGCATCGCCGGTGCTCACCACCAGCTGACTCCGCCCTCGAGGTCCGCCTCCATCTCGTCGAGGTCGCGCGAGAACGTACCGGCGGACAGGTACTTCCAGCCGCCGTCGGGCAGCAGCACGACGATCGTGCCGCGATCCATGGACGCCGCCACCCGGGCCGCCGCGACGAGCACGGCCCCGCACGACGGCCCGGCGAAGATCCCCTCGCGGAAGACGAGCTCGCGCAGCGCGGCCACGGCATCGCGGTTGGAGACCAGGAACTTCCCGTCGAGCAGGCTCGGTTCGAAGATCTCCGGCACGAACCCCTCGTCGAGCGAGCGCAGCCCCTGGACGTTCTCCCCGGGCAGCGGCTCGGCGGCATACACGCGGACCCCCGGCTTCGCCCGGCGCATGAACCGCGACACGCCCATCAGCGTCCCGCCCGTCCCGAGCCCGGCGACGAACGCGTCGATCTCCGGGCAGTCGGCCAGGATCTCCGGCCCGGTCGTCTCCTCGTGGGCGCGCGGGTTCGCCGGGTTGCCGTACTGGTAGGGCATGACGAACCGCTCGTCCTTGGAGACGAGGTGCTTGGCCAGCGCGATCGCCCCGTTCGAGCCGAGCGCCCCCGGCGAGTCGATCACCTCCGCCCCGAACAGGGCGGCCATCTGGCGCCGCTCCATCGTGACGTTGTCCGGCATGACCAGGGCCACCCGGTAGCCCTTCCGCCGACCGATCATGGCCAGGGCGATCCCGGTGTTGCCTGACGTCGGCTCGAGGATGATCGAATCGGCGTGGAGCCGCCCCGACGCCTCGAGGTCCTCCACGAGGGCCTTGGCCACGCGGTCCTTGACCGAACCGGTCGGGTTGTACATCTCGAGCTTGGCGAAGATCCGGACCTCCGGCTTGGGCGACATCCGCGGGATCTCGACCAGCGGCGTGTGGCCGATCGCTTCGAGGATGCTCGAGAACCGTCCACCGTGGCGGGGCAGCTCGTCGTGGTCGTGCACGTGCGGGTGCGCGGGGTCGGGCGGGGCGCGGGGTCGGGCGGGTGCGCGGGGTCGGGCGGGAGCGCGGAGTCCTCGCGGTGCGAATGACCCGGCGCGCCCGGCGGGCTCGCGGGGCTCGCGGGGCTCGCGGGGCTCGCGGGGCTCGGGCGCGGGGCCCGAGCGCTCGGACGGCGCTCATGGTCTCAGCTCCCCTGGTGGCTCGAGCCGCCGGCCCACTGCCCCGCCGGCCCACCTGGCCCACCGACCCCGTCTGCCCCGCCGGCCATCGCCGGCAGGATGATCAGCGCGTCGCGCGGATCGACCGGGGTGGCCCGCTCCTGGAGGTAGCGGACGTCCTGGTCGTTGAGGTAGACGTTGACGAAGCGGTTCAGCTCGCCGTCCGGGGTGAACAGCTGGCCGCGCAACCCCGGGTGGGCGCGACGAGCGCCTCGAGGAGCTCGCCGACGGTCGACCCGTCGACCTCGACCTGCTTCAGCCCGCCGACGCTGGGGCGAAGGACCGGCGGGATCCGGACGACACTCACGACGTCCCCCCGTCGAGCCGAGCCCACCGCCGAGGCCGGGCCCGCCGAGCGCGAACGTGCCGCCCTCGCCGACCCCGGCGACGGCGAGCGGCCGGCCGGCCGCGCGGGCCTCGACGGCGGCCTCCGAGCAGACCGGGCAGCCCGGATCGCGCCGGAGCTTCAGCTCGGTGAACGACGCGTCGAGGGCGTCGAACAGGAGGAGCCGGCCGGCCAGCGAATCGCCGATCCCGAGGATGAGCTTGATCGCCTCGTTCGCCTGGAGCAGGCCCATGATCCCGGGCACGACGCCCAGGACGCCGGCCACCGAGCAGCCCGGCGCGAGCTCCGGCGGCGGCGGCGTCGGGTAGAGGCAGCGGTAGCACGGGCCCTGGTACGGCTTGAACACCGTCAGCTGGCCCTCGAAGCGGAAGACGCTGGCGTGCACGACCGGGATCCCGGCCGCGATCGCGGCGTCATTCAGGAGGTAGCGCGTCTCGAACGTGTCGGTCCCGTCGACGATGACGTCGTAGCCGCCGATGATCCGCTCCACGTTGCCGGCGACGAGCATCTCCTCGTGGCCGACGACGCGGACCTCCGGGTTCAGCGCGTTGATCGCCCGCCGGGCGGACTCGACCTTCTTCTGGCCGACCATGTCGCTGGTGTGGATGACCTGGCGCTGGAGGTTGGACAGGTCGACCACGTCGAAGTCGACGATGCCGATCGTCCCGACGCCGGCCGCCGCGAGGTAGAGCATGGCCGGCGAGCCGAGCCCGCCCGCGCCGATGAACAGCGCCTTCGCGTCGAGCAGCCTGGCCTGGCCCTCGGCGCCGACCTCGGGCATCAGCAGGTGGCGGCTGTAGCGCTGCTTCTGCTCGGCCGACAGGACGGTCGAGGTCGACCCACGGGAGGCCCTGGCTCTTCCACTGCTGGAAGCCGCCGGCCATCACGGACACGTCCGCGTAGCCCATGTCGTGCAGCGCCCGACCGGCGAGATAGGCCCGCACGGTGCCGGAGCAGTACAGGACGATCCGGCGGGCGCGCTCCGGGATCTCCGCCTCGATCGCCTGCTCGAGGTAGCTCCGCGCGATGTGGATCGCGCCGGGGATGTGGCCCCACTCCCACTCCTCCTCCTCGCGGACGTCGACGATCGCGACGGCCGGGGCGGCTGGGGCGGCGGGCGAGGCCTTGCGCAGGAGATCGACCTCGGGCGGGCTGACCTCGGGGATCTCCGCGCGGGCCTCGCGGATGAGGTCGGAAACGGACTTGGGGTTCGGCATGGCGGCTGGAGCGACTCCGATGGGGTCGACGGGCTGTCGCGGGACGACAGGGCGGGGTACGGACGGTCGGGAGGGTGACGGTGCCGGCGTCAGGCCGGCGCGCTACACCTGCAGCGGCCCAGGGGATTCGGCCGGGGCATCATGCGCGTTCCTCGGCGACCTCGACCTCGCCGAGCGCGCGCTCGAGCGTGTCCAGGCTGAGCATCGCGCACTTGAGGCGAGCCGGGCTGATCTCGATCCCGAGGAGATCGAGCAGGTCGTCGGCGCGGAACGCGGCCGCCTGCTCGACGGTCATCCCCTTGACCTCGTCGGTGAGGAGGCTGGCGCTGGCCTGGCTGATCGCGCAGCCGCGGCCGGTGAAGGCCACCTCGGCGACCTTCCCGTCGCGGATCCCGAGCTGCATCGTGATCCGGTCTCCGCACAGCGGATTGGCGCCCTCGAAGGTCGCGCTCGGCGACTCCAGCACCCCGAAGTTGTGGGGCCGCCGGTAGTGCTCCAGGATGTAGTCGCGGTACAGATCGTCCATATGCCGAGCCATTCTAGGTTGAGGCGACGGGAAGGGTATCGAGGAAGCGGGCGAAGTCGGAGTCAATCCCGACTTCTCCGGTCGGGATTAACTCTAAAGGTGGGACGGCGGAGGCGTCAACGAGCAGCCGGGGTAGTAGATGGGAGCCGGGCAAGTTGCCGGCCGCGTTCGCCGCTACCTGGCGCCCGCGATGGTGCTGGGCGGGCGCCCCGTGGGGTCTACCGCCCAGCACCTCATTAACGAGACCGCAGAGCGGCCCGAGCCAGGTCTACGGGCCGTTGTCCTCCGAAGACGCGGGCTGGCTAGGATCTGGCGTCGGGAAGGGCAGTTCGCCCCCAGGTTCAACGAGCGGATAAGCAGCGATTTCGCCGAGGACGTGGCCTAGTGGCTGATCGCCCTCCGTCGGCGTCTCGACGGTGTCATCTGCGCGAACGGGCCACGCCTCATACACGAGGACGAAGCCCTTCGGCCGGTCGTTCGGGTCTGGGCCTGTGCCAAAGAACAGGTATCGCTCGCCGTTGATCAAGCTGAGAGGATCGTTGGCGGTGAGGCTCGAGCAGTCGATGGATCCGCCATAGATGGCCGCCTGGATCGCCTGCTTGGCGTCGCCACGGACGACCGTGTCGGTCACGATTGTGACCCGCGTCAGGATCGTCGAACGGCCGGCTTCTTGGTCGTTGCGGGGCGGGGTTCCGTTGGGCGTCACCCAGAAGGCCGTTCCGCGACCCCGGTAGGTCCCGATCAGGATGACCGGCGAGATGCTTGCTTGCATCGCCGTCGTTTGAGGAGCCTTCTGGCCCTCAACACGCATGTTGAAACAGGAGGACGGTGACGCGATCACCTCGTCGGGGGAGCTGCTCGCCACACCTGTGCTTGACGGGTCAGCTCCGGCCGTCGAGCACGCACCGGCGAGGACGAGAACGACGAGCAGGGAGAGGGCCGATCTAGGAGCTCTTGTTGCCATGACTTTCCTCGTCCTCACGGATAGATCGCTTTGATGGCCAGGATGTCGCGCGGCTGGGGTGTCCAGAACATGGTCCCTTCGGCCTGCTCATTGGTCGTGGTCGATGTCGTGTGGCACATCGCTCCCAGGTTGAGATCGCAGTGCCCGAGCCCGACCGTGTGTCCGAGCTCGTGCGAAATCAACGGACGGTCATCACCGCCGACCGTACAGCCGTCGTCGACGGTCCCACATGGGTGGCTGTAGCTCATGTCCTTGATTCGGACCTCGAGGTACTGGAAGGTCGCTGGCGTACCCGCGCCCACATTGACGAAGACAGTCACCGCCAAGTTGCCACCGAGCTCCGTTGTAGTACCGATGCGGACTAGGACGTCGTAGTTGCATGTGGCAGGGTTGGTACAAGAACTCAGCGTGGGGCGGCGAGTGGCCTTCTGACTCCAGCGGGCAGCAGGACGTCCCGAATGTCCGCCTTGACGTCAGCTGTGCCGGCTGTGCCGTCCAGACTCGCGTCCAGCAGGTAGTAGACCGAGGCTCGACCGCCGCCGGGCTCGCCCCCGATGACCGCGTCGCCCTGGTACCGGAAGTCGGTCACCGTGACCTGGGTCCCGGCCGCCGGGGTCTCGGTGATCTTTCGTGCGGTGGCCGTCGCCGTCGTAGAGCTCGTCGACCCGGTCCACCCCTGAGCCGGGGCAGGGAGCGACGCTCTTGCAGGCGCTCGTGAGGCGGCCCGCGGCATCGTAGCCGTAGGTCCAGCTCGTTCCGTTCTCGGTGAGGGTCGAGATCCGCCCGGCGTCGTCGTACGCCACCGTGCAGGCGGGACCGGTGCAGGCGGTCAGCTGCCCGGCGGCGTTGTAGGTGAACGTCCGGCCCGGAGCCGCGGTCCGGTTGCCGGCGTCGTCCGTGGTTGGCGGCGTCGTCCGCAGGTGTAGGTCCAAGCGATCCCGGGGGCGGACGAGACGGAGCGGCCGCCGGCGCGGCGGTCAGCCCAGGTGGGCGACCTCGAACTTGAGGCCCTTGAGGCGGTGGTCGCGATAGAGCCGCCGGAAGCGGGGCGAGCCGAACAGGAGCGGCTCCGGCACGATGACGCCACCGCGGTAACCGATGAACTGCTCGGAGCGGACGAGGTCGCTGCCGTCCCACGAGTCGCGCTCGACCGTCGCCTCGGACAGGATGTTCAGCCCCGCGACGTGACCCTGGGGGCAGCGATACTCGCCGGCCTCGTCGGGATCGAACGGGTCGATCCCGAACTGGGTCGGCGCGATCAGCCGGACCGGGCGCGAGGTGAAGACGAGCTGCCGCCAGGCCGGGCTGGGCCGGCGACGGTCCTCGACCGGACGCGGTCGCGTCGGCGCAGGGCAGCCGGCGGAACTCCGGGCGGACCCTGGCCAGGTTGTCACGCGATGACCGTTGGGCGCGATTCGAGTCGGCCAGTGCGGGTATGAACGGGAGATCCACGCTCGCGGTGCGGCGGAACGTGGCCCGTGGGGGGCCCGATTCCCGGCCCTGCGACCCACGGGTGAAAGAATGGCCAGGATCGGGGCGTCTCACCACGGATCGGCAACAGCGTCCCCGCGGATCACGTCTAGCCCCGGAAGATCCGCTGGACCTCGCGCAGGCCGGCGGCGAGCGCGTCGATGTCCGAGCGGGTCGAGAAGACGCTGAAGCTGGCCCGCCCGGTCGCGACGAGGTCGAGCCGCTCGTGGAGGGGCATCGTGCAGTGGTGACCGGCCCGGATGGCGATCCCCTGGCGGTCGAGGACCTGGGCCACGTCGTGCGGGTGGATCTCCGGCAGGTTGAACGGGACGACGCCGCCGCGGACGTCCGCCGGCGGGCCGTAGAGGTCGATCCCCGGGACCTCCCGGGCGAGCACATCCAGGGCGTACGCCACGAGCTCGCGCTCGTGCTCGCGGACGTTGGCCATGCCGAGCGCCATGAGGTACTCGGCGGCGACCCCCAGCCCGACCGCCGCCGCGATGTCCGGGGTCCCCGCCTCGAACTTCCAGGGGATCTCGTTCCACTCGCTCCGGCGCAGGTGGACCTCGCGGATCATGTCCCCGCCGGTCATGTACGGCGGCATCGCCTCGAGCAGCTCGCGCCGCGCCCAGAGGACGCCCGAGCCGGTGGGGCCGAGCATCTTGTGGCCGCTGAACACGTAGAAGTCGGCGCCGAGCGCCTGGACGTCGACCGGCAGGTGCGGGACGGCCTGGGCGCCGTCGACGAGCACGAGCGCCCCCGCGGCATGGGCCATGTCCACGATCTGGCGGACGGGGTTGATCGTGCCCAGCGTGTTGCTGACGTGGGTGAACGCGACGAGCTTCGGCTTGAGCCGCAGGAGGACCTCGAGGACGTCGAGGCGGAGGATCCCGTCGTCGGTGATCGGGATGAACTCGAGGTCGCCATCGCGCTCCTGGACGAGGACCTGCCACGGGACGAGGTTGGCGTGGTGCTCCATCTCGGTCAGGATCACCACGTCGCCGCGGTCCACGTGACGCCGGCCCCACGTGGCCGCGACGAGGTTGATCGCCTCGGTGGCGTTGCGGGTGAAGATGACCTCGGCGGGCTCGGGGGCGTTGATGAACCGCGCGACGGTGGCCCGCGCGCCCTCGTACGCGGCGGTCGCCCGCTCGGAGAGGTCGTAGATGCCGCGGTGGACGTTGGCGTTCGACTCGCGGTAGAAGCGATCGACGGCGTCGATGACGACCGACGGCTTCTGGCTCGTCGCGGCCGAGTCGAGGTAGACCAGCGGCCGACCGGACGGGGTCGGCCGGGCGAGGATCGGGAAGTCCGCCCGGAGGGCGACCGGGTCGAGCGGCCGACCCGCGCCGGCCCCGGCGGCCGGCGGCGGAGTGGGCTCGGGCGCCGCGGTGGTCGTCGGCTCGGTCGTCGGAGCCGCGGTCGTCGTCGGCTCGGTTGTGGTCGTCATCGTCGTCGTGCGCCCGGCTAGCGGGCGGCCTCCACCGGCTCGGGCTCGGCCGGCACGAGGAACGCCTCGTCGGGGACGTCCGGCTCGTAGCCCTCCTCGCGCAGGATCGGGCCATAGCCCTCCTCCTCGAGCCGCAGGGCAAGGTCCTTGCCGCCAGTCTTCACGATCCGCCCGAGGGCCAGGACGTGGACGACATCCGGGGTGATGTAGTTGAGCAGGCGCTGGTAGTGGGTGATGAGCAGGACGCCCATCTCCGGGTTGAGCATGGCGTTGACGCCCTCCGCCACGATCCGCAGCGCGTCGATGTCGAGGCCCGAGTCCGTCTCGTCGAGGATCGCCATCTTCGGCTCGAGGACGGCCATCTGGAGCATCTCCAGGCGCTTCTTCTCGCCGCCCGAGAAGCCCTCGTTGACGTAGCGGCTGGCGAACGCCTCGTCCATCTTGAGGACACCCATCTTCTCGCGCATGAGCCGGCGGAACTGGCCCATGTTCAGGCCGCCGCCCTTGACCATGTCGGTCGGGTCGATGTTGGGGTCCTTGTCGATGCCCTGGATCTTCGCGTTCAGCGCGGAGCGAATGAAGCTGGCCACGCTGAGGCCGGGGATCGCGGTGGGGTACTGGAAGGCGAGGAACATCCCCAGGCGCGCCCGCTTGTCCGGGGAGAGCTTCAGGACGTCGCGGCCCTGCCAGGTGACCTGCCCACCGGTGATCTTGTAGGCAGGGTGGCCCATGAGCGCGTAGGCGAGGGTGGTCTTGCCCGAGCCATTCGGGCCCATGATCGCGTGGACCTCGCCGGGGCGGACGGTGAGGTCGATCCCTTTGAGGATCTCGCGCTCCGGGGCGGCGGTCGGCGCGACCCTGAGGTCGCGGATGACGAGGTCGTTGTCGGTGGACACGGGCGGGCTGGCTCCTCGATGGCGGGCGGGCGGGCGGCGGTCAGACGCCGACCGGTTCGGGGGCGGTGGCGGTCCGGCTGACGGGCTGCGGCTCGGCGAAGGCTGGCGGCGCATCGGGCGCACCGGGTGCGTCGGCCGCGGCCGCGGCGAGCCGCTGCGGGACGAGATCGGCCAGGGTCATCCCCTCGAGCGTGCCGCTGATCGCGTCGCGGATCCGGACCCAGAGCAGGATGACCGAGCAGCGCGCGGTCCGGTCGCAGGCCGGCTCGTGCGGGACGTGCGGCTCGTCCGTGGCGCAGATCATCGGGGCGATCGGGCCCTCGAGGGCGTGCAGCACGTCGCTCATCCGGATCTCCTCGGGCGGGCGAGCGAGCTCGTAGCCGCCTCGGGCGCCGCGGGTGCTCGTGACCAGGCCCGCGTCGCGCAGGCTCATCACGAGCTGCTCGAGGTACGGCCGGGGGAGCTCCTCCTCGGCCGCGATCTCGGCCAGGCTGGCCGGCCCGGCCCCGTGGTGGCGCCCGAGTTGGACCATGAGTCGCACGCCGTACTCGCCCTTGGTGCTGAACGAGACGGCGCCGCTGCCGTGGAACTGGGTCCGGGTGCTCAGGGGTAGGTCCTCGCGTCGGGTGGCGGCCCGCGTCGGAATTCCGACTGATTCCGTCGGGATTAGTCTAGCCCGATGCGTCGCGGGGCGTCAACGCCCGCGGGCCCCCTCCGGACCCTTGCCGGCGGGGGCCCGTCTCACCGCCCGCCGCGATGGTATCCGCCGTTGTCCGCCCGGCGCCCACGTCTCATCGCCCACCGTGATGCTATCGGCCGTGGACCGCCCGGCGCCCACGTCTCATCGCCCGCCGCAATGGTATCGGCCGGAGTCTGCCCTCTGTCCACGTCTCATCGCCCACCGCGATGGTATCGGGGCTAGCGGGCTCTCTGGCCGGGTCAGGCGCATTTCGCTGAGAGCGTGGGATCCCCGGGTGAGGGACCGGAATCCGCGGAGGAGCGGCGATAGCATCGCGGACCGCGATATCACGGGGAAGGCGCGGGGCGCGGGCGGGGGGGAGAGAGACACGAGGCAGCCCGGTGAACGCGACCGCTCCGGGGGTCACGAAACCGGCGCGCGCGGCGAGGTCGCCCGTCTCTCGACCAGGAAGTACGTGGAGGTGGGGCCCTTGCCCTTCACGTCGATCGCGCCGTGTGGCTCGAACAGGTAGGTGTGACTCAGCCGCTCCTGGGTCGCCTCGGTGACGAGGAGCCGGCCGGGCATCCCGTGGGACTCCATCCGGCTGGCCGTGTTGACCGTGTCGCCCCACACGTCATAGATGAACTTCCTGATGCCGATGACGCCTGCGATAGCCGGGCCGACATGCATCCCGACCCGGATCTCCAGCTCCCGGCCGGTTCGCTGCCTGAAGAGGGCCACCTCGGCGATCATGTCGAGACCCATGGCTGGCCGACCCGTGCGGCGTGGTCCGTGGAGTGGGAGGCCAGCCCCCCGACCACCATGTACGCGTCGCCGATCGTCTTGATCTTCTCCAGCGCGTACCGGTCGGCCAGCCGATCGAAGATCGAGAAGACCTCGTTGAGCATGTTGACGAGCTCGGTCGGGGTGAGGCGCATGGACAGCCGGGTGAAGTCGACCACGTCGGCGAACAGGACGGTCATCTCGTCGAAGTAGTCGGCGATCAGCATCTCGCCCTGGCGCAACCGCTGGGCGATCGAGGCCGGCAGGATGTTCAGGAGCAGCCGCTCGTTCTCCCGGTTCGCCTCCTCGACCTCCCGGGCGGCCGTGATGTCCGTGCCGTAGACATTGATGAATCCGAACTCGAAGACGGGCACCACGAGCAGGGCGAAGATGCGGCCATCCTGCTCCACCTCGAGCATCTCGGGGGACGCGGCCTCCGCGATGGCGACGATGCGTTCGCACAGCGCCCGGGTCAGCTCCTGGCCGATCTCCGCGCCGAAGGCCTTCTTCACGAGGGAGCCGGCGGGGTTCGCGTAGAGCAGCCTCCCGTCGCGCGAGACGCGCAGGACGGGGTTCGGGTTCTGGTCCGGGAACTTGGTGATGGCCCTCGTGGCCGTCACGTCCGTCCCGTACAGGTTGGTGAACCCGAACTCGCGGATGGCGACCGGCCTGAGGGCATAGGTTCGGCCCTCGCTGTGGACCTCGATGGCCTCGGGCTCGGCCTGTTCGGAGGCCCGGCGGACCCGCTCCAGGAGCTCCGTGGGGAGCGGATCCCCGATGCTCAGCGCCAGCGCCTTCACGATGGGAGCGCTGGCCGCGTTGGCGTAGACCAGCGCTCCGTCCTCGGACGTCCGCATGACCGGATTGGGGTTCCGGTCGGGGAATCGCTCGACGACCCTGGCGGCAGTGATGTCCGTCCCGTAGAGGTTCAGGAAGTCGAGTTCCGGGACGGCGACCGGAAGCACCGCGAACGTCCGCAGGCCGCTGCGGACCTCGACGACCCGGACGGGCGACGCGGCCGCCGCGGCGGTCAGCTCCGCGAAGACGTCCGTTGGAAGGTCGTCCCCCGGTGCGACCCCCAGGGCGGAGGTGATCGGCGCGCTGGCCGCGTTCGCGTAGACGAGGCGTCCATGCGCGGTCACGCGCAGGACGGGGTCCGGGTTCTGGTCCGGGAAGCGGTTGATCGCCTCGATCTCGCGCTCCAGGAGGAGGTACTCCCGCCGGTGGCCGGTCCGCTGACCCTGGATCGCGGCCACGCTCGAGATCGTGGACACGATGAACGGCACCAGGAAGGTCAGGGCGATCCGAAGCGCGAGGCCCGGATCGAACCGGCCCGCCGCCATCTCGCCGGCCTGGTTGATGGCCGTGAGGACGCTGCCGACGAGCGCCGATGTGGCCAGCGCGCGCGACGACCGACCGGTCGGTCGCGATGCGGGCCCAGGCTCGAAGGCGGTTCATCGCTCGGGACGCGCTCCACACGGGTGGTGCCGGGTCGGTGACCGCACTCATCGTAGCCGGAACCGATGCCCGCGCCGAGGATCAATTCGGTCGTGGTCGCGGGTCCCCCCTCCCCGCCCGCGATCACCACCACTCATCGGATCGCGCCCAGCCGAGCGTGACCGGTCGGCCGAATCGGCGTTCCTGGCCACCCAGTCACGCTCATTCATCCCGAGACTGATGAGTGGTACTCATCGGGCGGGCGGGAGCGGGGCAAGGACGGGGGCCGGGTCCGGGCGGTGCGGGGGCCGGGGCCGGGGCGGGCGGCGGGGCGGGGTCCGGGCGGGGTCCGGGCGAGGTGGGCCGGGCGGAGGCAGGGCGGGGGCGGGGGGTGGGCGGTGCGGGGCGGTGCGGGGCGGGGCGGAGGCGGTGCGGGGCGAGGCTGGGGCCGCCGCCGCTGGATCGAGCGTTTACGTCTGATGGCTCCCGGTTAACCGGAAGAGGCTTGACGTCACCCGGCCGGGGCTGTCAAATGCACCACGACGAGGCTGCGCGCAACATGCGTGCTGGTGTCCCGTCGTCTGCCTCGCCGATCCTTCGCGATGCCACCAGGAGGAGGTGCCGCATCGCAGGCGCGTCGCGCGTTGGAGATGTTCACTTCGCACCTGCCCGCAGAAGTTGGAGAAACCGCATTGCGCACGAATCGTTCGCTGCTCCGCCTGGCGAGCCTGGGGGCCACCGCCGTCCTCATCGTCGCCGCCTGCTCCACAGGGGCCGCCACCCTGGCCCCGGCCTCGCAGGCCCCGGCCTCGCAGGCCCCGGCCAGCCCCAACCCGATGGACGCGCTTGTCGCGGCCGCCAAGGCCGAGGGCACGCTCACGACGATCGCCCTGCCCCACGACTGGTGCAACTACGGCGGGACGATCGACGCCTTCAAGGCCAAGTACGGCCTCGCGGTCAACGAGCTCACCCCGGACGCCGGTTCGGGTGACGAGATCGAAGCGATCAAGGCCAACAAGGACAACAAGGGCCCGCAGGCGCCGGACGTCATCGACGTCGGCCTATCGTTCGGCCCCTCGGCGAAGACCGACGGCCTGATCGCGCCCTACAAGGTCGCGACCTGGGACAGCATCCCGGCCGACGCTAAAGGACGCCGACGGCTACTGGTACGGCGACTACTACGGCGTCCTCGCGTTCGAGGTGAACACCGCCGTCGTCAAGAACGTCCCGCAGGACTGGTCCGACCTGCTCAAGCCCGAGTACAAGGGCCAGATCGCCCTCGCCGGCGACCCGCGCGTGTCCAACCAGGCGATCCAGACCGTCTATGCGGCGGCGCTGGCCAACGGCGGCTCGCTCGACAACGCGCAGCCCGGCCTCGACTTCTTCAAGAAGCTCGTCGACGCCGGCAACTTCGTGCCGACGATCGCCAAGCCCGGCACGATCGACCAGGGCGCCACCCCGATCACGATCCGCTGGACCTACAACGCCCTGTCCCACCGCGATGCGGCGGCGGGCAACCCCAAGATCGAGGTCGTCGTCCCGAAGTCCGGCCGGTTCGCCGGCGTCTACGTCCAGGCCATCAGCGCCTACGCTCCGCATCCCGAATGCGGCCAAGCTCTGGATGGAGTTCCTGTACTCGCGACGAGGGCCAGAACATCTGGCTGAAGGGCTACTGCCACCCGATCCGCTACGAGGATCTGAAGGCCAAGGGCGCGATCTCGGCCGACGTGCTGGCGAAGCTGCCGGACGTCACGGGCGCCGTCTTCCCGACGCTCGCTCAGCTCGACGCGGCGAAGAAGCTGATCACCGAGAGCTGGGACGCCGCCGTCGGGGCTGACGTCAAGTAGCCCAGTCGACACAGATCCGGGAGCGCGGCGTCGTGACGAACGTCGCTACCCCCGACAGCGTGCGGGGCGCGCCACTCGGCGCGTCCCGCACGTCGCATTCGGCTGGGCCTGGCTCGGCGTCGTGCCCTTCTTCGTGTTCGCGATCGCGTTCATGTTCCTGCCGATCGGTTTCCTCGTCATCGGCAGCTTCCAGGACAACGAAGCGAACCTGACCCTCCAGAACTACGCCGATCTGTCGGCTCCGATCATCGTCGGGGCCTTCCGCAACAGCATCGAGATCAGCCTCGTCACCGCGATCGGCGGCGGGATCTTCGGGTTCCTGCTGGCCTACGCGGTCATCCTCGGCGGGCTGCCGCCGTTCCTGCGGACGGCCCTGATGACGTTCTCCGGGGTCGCCTCGAACTTCGCCGGCATCCCGCTCGCCCTGGCGTTCATCTTCACCATCGGGCAGCTCGGGCTCGTGACCGTCGTGCTGCAAGAACGTCTTCGGCATCGACCTCGTACGCGGCCGGCTTCAGCATCTACACGAAGATCGGCCTGGAGCTCGTGTACATGTACTTCCAGTTCCCGCTCATGGTCCTGATCATCGCTCCGGCCATCGACGGCCTGAGGCGCGACTGGCGCGAGGCCGCCGGAGAACATGGGCGCGAGCTCGCGCCAGTACTGGCGCTACGTCGCCCTGCCGATCCTGCTGCCCTCGATCCTGGGCACGATGATCCTGCTGTTCGGCAACGCGTTCGGCGCCCAGGCGACCGCCTACCAGCTGACCGGCGGGACGATCAGCATCGTCACCGCTGCGTCATCGGCGCCCAGATCAGCGGCGACGTCCTCCACAACCCGGGCCTGGGCTACGCGATGGCCATGGGCATGGTCGTGATCATGGGCGTCTCGATCGCTGGTCTACTCGCTGCTCCAGCGGCGCTCGGAGCGGTGGCTGCGATGAAGCGGCCGCGGATCGCTCGCTGTCGTGGATGCGTCGTTCAGCCTCGGCGATCCTGTACTTCGTCCTGCCGCTCATCGCGACGTGTCGATCGTTCTCGCTCGGCCATCCGACGGCGTCCGGCCACTGCGGCGCCGTCCCTGCGCTATCACGACGTACGTCCTGTTCGGACCCGAAGTCCGAAGTTCGCCTCGGCAGCCTCGCTGTACTCGTTCGTGGTCGGCGTCATCACGATCGTGGTCAGCATCGCTGATCATCGTGCCGACCGCGTACTGGGTCCGGCTCGAGCTGCCGAGGCTGCGGCCGATCGTCGAGTTCGTGACGCTGCATGCCGTTCGTCATCCCGCCGGTCATCCTCGTGTTCGGCCTCATCCGGATCTACAGCGGCCAGCCGCTCGCCGCTCACGAACACGGAGATCGGGCAGCGACGCCTGCTCCTGGTCGGCGCGTACGTCGTGCTGTCGTTCCCGTACATGTACCGGGCCGTCGACACCGGCCTGCGGGCGATCGACGTCCGGAGCCTGACCGAGGCGGCCCAGAGCCTGGGCGCGGGCTGGGTCACGATCCTGTGGCGGGTCATCCTGCCCAACCTGCGGGTGGCGCTGCTGAGCGGCGCGTTCCTGACCCTGGCCATCGTCATCGGCGAGTACACGATCGCGAGTTCCTGGCCCGGCCGGCGTTCGGCCCGTACCTCTCGCTGCCTCGGCCAGAACAGGGCCTACGAGCCGGCCGCCGTGTCGCTGATCAGCTTCGGGCTGACCTGGATCGCGATGGGCGTGATCGCGCTGCATCGGCCGCGGCACGCCGCGACGCGCGTCCAGATCGGCGGCGCCCACTGGTAGGACCTGAGGCGACCGATGACCTTCCTCGAGCTGACCGGCGTCCAGAAGCAGTTCGGCGAGCTTCACGCGGTCGAGGACTTCAACCTGCCGGCCGAGCGCGGCGAGTTCGTCTCGTTCCTCGGGCCGATCGGCTGCGGCAAGACGACGACGCTGCGGATGATCGCCGGCTTCGAGCAGCCGACGGCCGGCACGATCACGATCGACGGCGCCGACATCACCCACCGGCCGCCCGAACCAGCGCAACGTCGGCATGGTCTTCCAGTCCTACGCGCTGTTCCCGAACATGACCGTCGGCCGACAACATCGGCTTCGGCCTGAAGGTGCGCAAGCGGCCCGACGGCCGAGATCCGCAAGCGGGTCGACGAGCTGCTCGAGCTGATCCACCTGCCCGAGAAGGGGCGACCGCTACCCGTACCAGCTGTCGGGCGGCCAGCAGCAGCGCGTCGCCCTCGCCCGGGCGCTGGCGATCGAGCCGCAGGTCCTGCTGCTCGACGAGCCGCTGTCCGCGCTCGACGCCAAGATCCGGATCGCCCTGCGCCAGGAGATCCGGGCGATCCAGCGCCAGCTCGGGATCACCACCGTCTACGTCACCCACGACCAGGAGGAGGCGCTCTCGCTGTCCGACCGGGTCGTGGTCATGAGCGAGGGCCGGATCGAGCAGATCGGCACGCCGTTCGAGATCTACAACTTCCCGGCGACCGCGTTCGTGGCCTCGTTCGTCGGGACGCTCAACGTCCTGCGGCGCGACGGTGGTCGACGCGGCGGCCGGGCAGGTCTCAGGTGGACGGCCAGGCGATCCGGGCGGCCACGGCCGATCGACGGCGCGCGGGCCGGCGACGTGGTCACGGTCGCGCTGCGCCCGGAGATCGTCACGCTGGGCGATGGACCGGACGGCTCGAACCGCCTGCGCGGGACGATCGACGACGTCACCTTCCTGGGCTCGATCGTCCGGATCCGGATCCGCCTCGGCGAGGCGGCGGTCGGCGACGGTCCTGCTCGACACGTTCAACGATCCGCACCTCGCGGCTGCCGCAGCCCGGAGAGTCCGTGACGCTGTCCTTCCCGCCGGAGGCCTGCCTCGTCCTCGACAAGGCTCCCGGCGCGGTCGAGCCGCCCGAGCCGACGGAGGAGTGAGGCCGGCCCCGGGGGATCCCGGCAGGGGCGCCGTCCGGCTCGACAACCTCGAGCTGGTCATCTTCGACAAGGACGGCACGCTCATCGACTTCCACGCGATGTGGAGCGGCTGGGCGGACGACCTTGCCCGCCGCCTGGAGTCGGTCACCGGCGAGCCGATCCGGGAACCCCTCTTCCGGGCGCTGGGGTTCGATGCCGCCTCCGGGCGGACCCTCGCCCACGCGCCGCTCGCCGTGATGCCGATGGCCCGGCTGCGCGACCTGGCGGTCGAGGTGCTGCGTGCCGCCGGCCGCTCGGGGGCCGAGGCCGACGACGCCGTCGGGCGGTCCTGGCAGGCGCCCGATCCGGTCGCGCTGGCCCATCCCCTGGCGGACCTGCGGGCGCTCTTCGCGACGTTGCGCGAGGGCGGCCGGCGGATCGCCGTGGCGACCACCGACGATCGCGCGCCGACCGAGGCGACGCTCGCCGCGCTGGGCGTCGCCGAGCTGGTCGACGCCGTGGTCTGCGCCGACGACGGGCTGCCGGTCAAGCCGGCGCCGGACATGGTCCTCCACGTGTGCCGCACGCTCGGCGTCCCACCCTCCCGGGCCGCGATGATCGGCGACGCGCCGGCCGACCTGATCATGGGCCGTGCCGCCGGCGTGGGCCTCCGCGTCGGCGTGCTGTCGGGCGTCGGCGGCCGTCGGGACCTGGAGCCGCTGGCGGACGCGATCCTGCCCTCGGTCGCGAGTCTGCTCGACCGCTGACCCGGCGCCCTCCCCCGCCCGCTGATCACCACCACTCATCGAATCGCGCACAGCCAAGCGTGACCGGTCGGCCGAATCGGCGTTCCTGGCCACCCAGTCGCGCTCATTCATCCCGGAACCGATGAGTGGTACTCATCGGGCGAGGTGGAGAGGGGCCCCGGGCGGAAGAGACCCGGGCTCAGCCGGCGGGGTTCGCGGCAGGGCCGTGGGGCGGAGGAGGCCGCGGCTCAGCCGGCGGGGTTCGCGGCGGACCAGCGCTCGACGACGGTGTCGAGACGCTCGAAGACCACGCCGTCGAGCGACTTCGCCGTCGCGATGAAGCGCTCGAGCATGAGGATCCGGTGCCCGCGGCCGATCGCCTCGGGGTGCATGGTGATGGTCAGGACGCCGCCGGGCTCGCGCTCCCAGGCATGGCGCAGCTCGCCGGTCCAGATCTCCTCGACCTTCGAGGGGGCGCTCATGGGGCCGACCCCCTTGGCCCCCGGCTCGAAGTGCGGCCAGTCGTCGAGCGCCCAGCCGATCGGCACCTCCACGAGCGGGCCGGCCGTGCCGAAACGCGACGCGACCCGGTCGTGGACGTCGCCGCGCCGAACCCGGTAGAGCCGGACGTCGTCCGCCATCAGGCTCGAGTCATAGGTGAAGCCGAGCTCGACCGCGAGATCGAGCGTCTGGTCGGAGAGCGACCAGTACGGCGCCCGGAACCCGCGCGGCCGAACCCCGGAGACCCGCGCCACCGCCTCCACGCTCCGCTCCATGACATCGCGCTCGACAGCCGGGTAGAGCGTCGCGAGATCCTCGTGGGTCCAGCCGTGGCAGCCGATCTCGTGGCCCGCGGCGACGACCGACGCGACGCTGTCGGGGAAGGTCGCGATCGTGTGGCCGGGCACGAACCAGGTGCTCGGAATCGCCTCCCGCTCGAGAAGCGCCAGGACCCGCGGCGCCCCCACCCGTGGACCGAACTCGCCGCGGGACACGGCCGCCGGACCGTCTCCGCGGTCCACCTCGGACGCGATCGCGTCGTGGTCGAAGGTGAGCGCGACCGTCAGGCGAGGCTCGACCATCTGGCGACTCCTTCCGAAGCGGTCCGCGACCCTAGCGCCGGTTGCCGAAGAGCCGGAGCATGAACAGGAACAGGTTGATGAAGTCGAGGTAGAGGTGGAGCGCGCCGATGACCGCGCCCTTCTCCATCGAGCCGGTCGCGACGGCGAGCTGGCCGGTCGAGATCTTCTGGACGTCCCAGGCGGTCAGGCCGACGAAGATCGCGACGCCCAGGATCGAGATCGCGAAGTTCAGCCCGAGGCTCTGGAAGACGAGCATGTTCAGGATCGAGGCGGCGATGATCCCGATGAGGCCCATCGTCAGGTAGCCGCCGATCGAGGCCAGGTTCCGCTTCGTGACCGACCCGTAGAGGGCCGCCCCGCCGAACATCGCCGCGGCGCTGAAGAACGCGACGTAGATCGAGCCGAGCCGGTAGGCGAGGAAGACGAACGACAGGGTCACGCCCATCGCCACGGCGTAGACGAGGAACAGGCCGAGCGCCGTCGTGGCGCTCATCCGGTTGATCCCTGCCGAGATGGCAATCACGAGGATGAACTGGCCGATGATCACCGGCAGGAACAGGCCCTGCGCCATTCCGCTGAGCGCCGCGCTCTGTGACACGAACCAGGCGACGACGGCAGTCAGCGAGAGGCCGACGAACATCCAGCTGAAGGCCTGGCTGAGAAAGCCCGCCGACAGCTTCGCGACCGGCCGGACGCCGAGCTGCGCGGGGTTCACGTACGGGTCCTGGTTCTGGAACATCGGGTCAACGCTCCTGCTCTGTGTCGGGGCCGGGTCTGGGGATGGGGTCGGTCAGGTCGGGGGTGGGTCAGGTCGGGGGTCCGGCGGAACCACCGGCGGCTGGTCGGGTCCGGCGACGTCCGCCGGCTCGCGACGGGGTGCTCGTCCGCGCTTCCGCCTGCTCGGCCGCCCGGGCGAGGACCCAGGCCAGGTCGGCGAGACGGTTCAGATACGGTAGCAGGTGGGGTCCCGGGAGCAACCCCTCGCGGCCGAGCGCGACGGCCCGCCGCTCGGCCCGGCGGAGGATCGTCCGCGCCAGCTCGAGGGCGGCGCTCGTCTTCGTCTCGCCGGGGACGACGAATTCGCGTGGCATCTCGATCCGCCGCTCGAGGTCCGTGAGGAGCGTCGTGAGCCCCTCGACCATCGCCTCGGAGACCCTTGTCCGGCCGTCCTCCAGGCGATCCCAGGCCTCCGGGGTCGTGGCCAGCTCGGCGCCGACGACGAACAACTCGCGCTGGATCCGGAGGATGACCTCGCCGAGCGAGGCGAGGGCGGGATTGAGGACACCGTACTGGCCCTTCAGCCCGAGCTCCGCCCGGGCGAGTCCGAGCGCCGCGACGGCCTCGTCCACCGTGCCGTAGGCCTCCGTCCGGGGGTCGTCCTTGCCGATCCGCGGGCCACCGTAGAGCAGGCCGGTCGTGCCGTCGTCGCCCCTGCCGGTCGCGACCAGGGAGTCGATCGGGGCGGAGCGGTCGTCGTCCGTCATTGCGGGAGGGCGCGGCTCACCACATCAGGCCCGCATCGCGCGGATCCCAGCGCTCGGCCAGGAGGGTGACCTTCACGTCGTGCTCGACGACCGACTCGGCCGCCTCCTTGACCTGCTGGATCATCGACCCGGCGTACGGGCAGAAGGGCGTGGTCAGGATCATCTTCACCTCGGTCGCGTCGGGCCCGAGGACGATCTGCTTGATCAGCGCGAGCTCGACGACGTTCATCCCGATCTCCGGGTCCACGACCGAACGGAGGGCGTCGAGGATCGCCAGCTCCGTCGCCCGGCGCTCGGCGTCGAAGGGCGGCGCGGGCGGCACCTCGGCGGCGGAGGGAGGGGAGACGGGGGCCGCGGACATGCCGCTCACGGTGGCGCTCGTCATGGTCGCGTCGTCGCTCATGGCCAAATCCTACCATCGAGGTCGGGAATGGCGGAATCGCCACTCGGTCCGCCGCCTGTCAGGCGGGAGCGACGGCTCCCTTGACCACAACACCCGGGATCCGCAGGTGATCCGGCAGCGCGGCCGCTTCGTCGAGTGAGAAGCCCGGGCCGGCCAGCGACCCGTCCGCCTCGAAGAACTCGGCGTACCGCGCGCGATCCTCCGCGGCGTAGGCCCAGGCAGTCGCCACGCCGATTGCCTTCAGCTCGGGGTGGTCGGTCAGGATCCGGGTCAGGCCATAGCCGCTCCGGCGCTCCTCGAGGAGCTGGCGGACGGTCATCCGGCTGCCGTAGCAGAACGGCTCGCCGTTCATCACGAGCGGGTCCGACTTCACCCACTTGATCGTCATCGGATCAGGCGCCCTTGTAGATGAACTGCAGGATCCGGTTCCGCTTCCGCGCGTCGCCCGCGATCCGGCGATGCCAGGCGAAGACCCGGACGGCCTCGTCGATCGCGGCGTCGAGGGGAGCGCGCTCCCCGGGAGCGAGGACCGCCTCGCTCGCCGTGCGCAGCCCCTCGGCGATCGCCACGACGTCGTCCATCGGGACGCGCCGGCGCCGGTAGAGGACCACGACCTGCTCGGCCCACTCGCGGGCGAACTTCGGGTCGCCGCTCGACAAGGAGCGAGCGAGCCGGTCGATGAGGGTCTCGGTGTCGCGCAGGAGGTGGCGGAGCCCGTCCTCACCCTGGCGCTCGCGGAGGGTCGGATCGGCTGCGAGCGCGGTCACGAGCGCCTTCGCCCCCAGCCGCTGGGTCGCGGCGACGAGGCGATCGGCGGCGGCCGGGGAGCCGGCGGTCATGTCGGTGGGCGGCAGGCCCAGCGCGGGATGGCTCACGATCGGAGAGTCTAGCGCAGTCGTCGCGCGCCCAGCGGCACGGCCGGCACCGCGGCTCCCAGTCCCCTGGCTTCCGGGCCGTGCGAGTCGGGCAGCAGTTCCCCCCGGCAAATTCCTGCGCTGGCGTAGTTCACTCGTGAAGTACTCGTGCGAAGGACATCGCGGGGGGACACGCGGGGGACACAGGGGGGCCGGCCTCGACGGCTTCGCGGCTCACTCTCTCCGGACCTGGGATATGCATCCGCAGCATGAGATCGCGGTCGGCCGTGCTCCGCCACGGCTCAGAACTGACGGAACGGCACGGTGGCTACGCTTGTTCGGTCGTCGATCCATGCGTGGGCCGCATAACCGGCCCCTGGATCCCGGAGCCGAGCCGACGCTACGATGGGTCGATGACCGACCCGATCGACCAGGCGACCGACGAGGCGACCGACCAGGCGGAGGCTCCGGCCGCCGCGCCCATCCCCGGCGAGCCGGCCGCGCCCCCAGGACGACGGACCCTCGACCGCGCACCGGGCGAGCGGCTCACCGGCGGGCGAGGTGCCGCCCTCGACGCGTTCGAGGCCGCCGGCGGCGGCACGCCGGGACGCGCCGTGGCGATGGGCGGCGTCGGTGCCGTCGTGGGGGTCGTCGCCTTCCTCGCGCTGGCCATCCCGTTCGCGTTCACGGCCGGGCTCGTCGTCGTCGCGATCTTCATGGCCCGCGTCGTCGGGCTGCTCGTGCGCGCAGGGGCGGCCGGAAGCCTGTCCTCGCCGGCCCGGGTGGTGGCCGCGGTCGTCATCGTCCTGGGCGGCCTCGCGGTCGCCAACGTCGCGCTGTGGCTCTGGGCGCTCGCCGAGGGCGGCGTCCTGCCGCTGCCGCAGTACCTCGACGAGGCGTACGGGACGCCGCTCATCGCCCTCCAGTTCATGCTCGGGACGCTGACCGCGTGGTGGAGCGCCCGGTGAGCGCGGGCATCCACCTGCGCCGCCCGGTCGAGGCGGACCACGGGCCGGTGGCGGCTGTGGTCGACGACTGGTGGGGCGGCCGCCGCCTCCACGACCTCCTCCCCCGGCTCTGGTTCCAGCACTTCGCCGGGACCTCGTGGATCGCCGAGACGGGCGACGGGCGGCTGGCCGGGTTCCTGGTGGGGTTCATCAGCCCGGACCACCCGGACGAGGCGTACATCCACATGGTCGGGACGAACCCGAACCTCCGCAAGGGTGGCGTCGGGCGGGCGCTCTACGAGGCGTTCTTCGCGGACGTCGCCGCCCGCGGCGTTCGCCGGGTGAAGGCGATCACCTGGCCGGGCAACCGGGTCTCGGTCGAGTTCCACCGGGCGATCGGGTTCCGGGTCGACGACGGTCCGGGGAGCGCGCCGATCTACGGCACCCCGGCGTTCGCCGACTACGACTACAGCGGCGAGGACCGGGTCGTGCTCGTGCGCGAGCTGGATGCGCATCCGGGAGGTACCGAGGGATCGGCCCGCTGATAGGCTGCGCGGAGACCCGGGACGCCGATCCCGGACCAGAGGGGAGCTGCCGAGGCGATGGACGACGATCCGGTTCCCGGCGGAGCCCCCGACCCCAACGCTGACCCCATCGAGCCACCTCGGGCGGCGGAACCGGCGACCCAGGGCGAGGTGGCAGCCTCGCCGGCGAGCCCGACCACGGCCGGCCCGACCGGCTGGGTCGCCCCGTCCGAGACGCGGAGCGGCAGGCGATCGCCCGTGCTCGTCCTCATCCTCGGCTGCGCCGGGATCCTCGTCCTGCTGTCCGCCAGCGCGATCGTCGGCCTCATCTACCTCGGCTCCCAGGGGAGCACGATCCTGGACGCCGCGGAGAGGCAGCCCCAGGCACGGACCGTCAACGTCTTCGACCTGCGGGTCGGCGACTGCTTCGACGAACCGGCCGCGAGCGCGGACGGGACGGTCGTCGACCTCATCAAGCGTGACTGCGGGGAGGCGCATGCCCTCGAGGTGATCGCGATCGCGCAGCTCCCCGACGGACCGGCGTATCCGGGAGCCGACGCCATCTCGGCATCGGCCGAGGCCCAGTGCGGACCTGCCTTCACGTCGTACGTTGGCACCGGCCCGGCGACGTCGATCTACGACGTGGCCTGGTACTCGGTGACCGAGGAAGGCTGGAAGGGCGGTGATCGCGCGATCGATTGCCTGGCGTTCGCGGACGACGAGTCGCCGACGACCGGTTCGGTCAAGGGAGCGAACCGCTAGCCGCGCACCCGGTCCCGGGCGTCGACCTCGGCGGCGATCGCGGACGGGGTGAGGGGCTCGAGGAGGAGGCGCCCGAAGCGGGCCGCCTGGTCGGCCGGCGGGACGGCGGCCAGCCAGCGCTCGAGGAGCGCGGCCCCCTCCGTGTAGACGAACACGTACGTCCGCCACAGCGGGTGCTCGATGAACTCGAGCATCTTCTCGGCCCGCTCGGGGGTCGTCAGGGCGGTCCGCTCCAGGTAGGCGCGCACGGTCTCGTGGTCGACGCCCCCGGCGTGGCGCATGAGCGCGGCGTGCACGTCCACCGCCCGCAGGCTCGCCCGCGGGGCGCGGATGGCGGCCGCGAGCTCCGCGGCATCCCGCGCCGCGGGCGGGTCGCCGGCCAGCCGGAGGCCGGCCCGGGCGAACAGCTCGACGAGGAGGTCGACCTCGGTCTCCGGCGGCACGACGAAGCGCCGCCCGACGTCGGCCAGGCCCTCGCTCACGAGGCACTCAGGCGCGTTGATGAGGAGCGCGCTCGCTTCGAGGTGGCCACGGGCGACGACGAGCTCCGCCTCCTTCCAGGCGTGCTCGAGGTGGTGGCCGGGGTACGTCTCGTGGGCGATCACCCCGACGAGGTCCGGCGCCCGGATCGGGAGGTCCGTGTTGAGGTCCACCCGCGAGCGGAGGCCGCCGTCGTACCAGTTGTAGCCGGACCACGGCTGGCCGGTCACGAGCGACACGCGGAGGTCCTCGCCGGCGGGCAGGCCGAAGAGCGGCGCGGCGCGCTCGCGGAAGAGCCCGACCAGCCAGTCGACGACCGCGGGGAGCCGGTCCGGGGCGATGACGAGGCGCTCATCCCAGGCGGCCAGCCGATCGCGCAGGTCACCGGAGCCCGGGACCAGCCGATCGAGATCGGCGGCAGCCGCGACGAAGACCGCCTCGTCGCGCGGGTCGGGCGCCGCGTCGAAGCAGCGGGTGACGTGCTCGACGTACGGCAGCGCCTCGCCGGCCAGCGCCCGGGCGTGCGTCTCGAGCGCGACGAGCTGAACGCGCAACCAGGCGCGACGGGCGTCGTCCCCCACCTCCGCCTCGAGGCGGCCGAGCAGTGCGGCCGCGTTCTCGGAGAGGCGGGCCGGCGGGCGGAGCTGCTCCATGTCCACCTGGGCCTTGAGGTCTGCCGGCCCGAAGTAGCCGTCGACGAGGCCGGGGATCCGCTGGTCGAGCCGGAGCGCGAGAAGGAGGTAGTCGCGAGCGACCGGATCGGGGGCGGGGATCGTCCGCTCGCCGCCCACGGCGAGCGCGGTGGCCCGCCCGGCCGGGGCCGCTCCCTCGGTCATCGGGGCGTCGTCCCGGTCCCCTGGCCCGGGGCGATCCCGCCGTCCTCGCCGGCGAACGGCATCCCCTGCCGCTCCGCCGCGTCGAGGCTCATCCGGAGCGCCGCCGTCTTCTGCTCGGCGACCTCGCGAACGTAGGCCGCCTCCTCGTCGGCGGTCATCGGCCGGCCCCGGACGATCTGCTTCGGCTTGCCGACCATCAGCCAGGACAGGTGGTAGCGGTCCATCGTGCCCCAGGCCGCGGACAGCAGGTCGTCCGACAGCTGGAGCCAGAGCTGGAGCGCCCGGAGGGACGGGTTCGCCCGGAGCCGGTCGCCCTCGTCGACGAGCTGGCGGGTCCTGAGGACGAGCTCGTCGCGGGTCACGGGGCTGGCTCCTCCACGAGCGCGGCGCGGCTCATCGCGTCGATCCAGTCCTCGCGGGCCTGCCGGATCGCGAGCGTCCGGGGTCCGGGGCGGCCGGTCCCGATCGGTCGGCCGTCGTACCGGGTGAGCGGGACGATCCCGGCCACGCTCGAGGAGAGGAACGCCTCGTCCGCGGCGAGGAGGTGGTCCGGCCGGATCTCCACCTCGGCCAGCTCGATGCCGAGCGCCTCGGCGTGGACGAACAGCCAAGTCCGGGTCGTGCCGGCCAGGATCGCCGCACTGCGCGGCGGCGTCCCGAGCCTGCGGCCGGCGACGACGAAGACATTCGCGCTGGTGCTCTCGCTGATCGCGCCGTCGGTCGTGAGGAAGAGCGCGTCGTCGGCACCGGCCCGGGCGGCCTCGAGCTTGGCGTAGACGTGGTCCGCCCGGGAGGTCGACTTGATCCCCGCCAGCGGGGAGCTCGGGTCGCGCCGGACCGCGCTCGGGATCGCCTGGATGCCGCGCGCGAGGAGCTCGGCCGGCGGCCGGGAATACGGCCAGGCCTGGATCGCGATCGTCGCTTCGACCGACTCGAAACCCGGGGGGAGGAGGCCGCGCTTCTCGAGCGGGCCGCGGCTGACCGTGATCCGCAGCGCCGCGTCGCCGGGTTCGAGGCCGTCGGCGCCGGTGCCGTCCAGGCCCTCGGCCGCGAGGAGCTGCGCGATCCCCTCGATGAGCGCGTCGTCCCCGACCGGGAGGTGGATGGCCAGTGCCGCGGCGCTCTCGCGCAGGCGCTCCAGGTGCTCGTCGAGCTCGATCACGACGCCCCGCCGGGCGCGCGCCGTCTCGAAGATCCCGTCGCCGAGCTGGAACCCGCGATCGGACACGCTCAGGTGCGGCGCACGGGCGTCGACGAGCCGGCCGTCGAGCCAGACGAAGCGCGGGATCGCATTCACCGCGCGATTATCCGCGCCATCACCGTTCGCCGCCGTTCGCCGCGGCGCGGCGCTGATGTGAGGTCTCGCGTTCGGTGGGATCGCCCGTCGCCGCGCCATGCGGCCGGAGCATCGAATCAGCTGCCAGCGAGCGTGGACGAAGTGCCGTTCCGGCAGAATCGGCCCCTGACCACGCTCACTCGAGACCGGATCCATGCACCGGCCGAATGGGTCACTGCCGTTCGAGCCAGCCGGGGCAGCAGTCGACGCCCCGCCGCTCAGGGCTCCGAGCCGACTTCCCGGCCGCCGATCGCGCGGAGGGGGCCGCGGGCCTTGGCGACGGTCTCGTCCCATTCGGCGGCGGGGTCGCTCTGCCAGGTGATGCCGCCGCCGACGTGGATCGACAGGCGGCGACCGTCGGCGACGAGGGTCCGGATGAGGATCGACGAGCCCATCGCGCCGTCTGGCCCGACCCACAGCGCCGCTCCCGTGTACGGGCCGCGGCGGACGGGCTCGAGCTCCTCGAGGATCTCCATCGCCCGGATCTTCGGGGCACCGGTGATCGATCCGCCGGGGAAGCTGGCGGCGAGGAGATCGAACGCGTCGCGGCCGGGGGCGAGCCGGCCGGTCACCGTGGACACGAGGTGCTGGACGGCCGCCGTCCGCTCGAGGCGGCACAGCCTGGGGACCCGGACGGACCCGGGGCGGCAGACCCGGCCGAGGTCGTTGCGCAGGACGTCGACGATCATCACGTTCTCGGCACGGTCCTTGCCGCTCGCCAGCAGCTCGGCGGCCAGGGCGCGGTCTTCCTCCGGGGTCCCGCCGCGGGGGCGGGTGCCCTTGATCGGGTCGGTCTGGACGCGACCGCCGCGGTCGACGGACAGGAACGGCTCGGGGGAGGCCGAGGCGATCGCGCGGGGGGCGCCATCGGCGGCCGGGCCCACGTCCAGGTAGGCGGCGAAGAGCGCGGGATCGCCGGTCCGGAGGGCGCGGTAGAGGGGCCACGGGTCGCCCCCGAACGGCGTCGCGAGCCGGCGGGTGAGGTTGGCCTGGTAAATGTCGCCGCGGGCGATCGCTGCCCGGACCTGCTCAACGCCGGCTTCGTAGGCCGCCCGGTCCAGGCTCGAGGTGAAGCTGAAGCCATCGGCCGGCAGGGACTCGGCCTCGAGCCGCCTCGTCGTTGGCGTCGGGCCGGTCGCCAGGCGGTCCCGGACGGCCCGCAGTCGATCGTCGAGGGTCCTCGCGTCTTCGTCGAGCGCCCGGCCGGCGAGCCACGCCCGGCCCGTCCGGCGGTCCCACGCGATGACCCAGTCGTGGAGGGCCAGCCGGAGGATGGGCAGGCCCTGGTCGTCCGCGGCGATCGTCGGGAGCCGCTCCAAGGCGTGGCCCAGGTCGTACCCCAGGAACCCGACGAGCCCGCCGAGGAATGGCGGGGAGTCGGAGCCCCCGGTCGTGGGCGTGGGCGCGTCCTCGGTCGGGTCCTCGGTCGTGGGCGCGCCGAGGTCGAGCCGCGCGACCAGCCGGCGAGCGTCGGCGAACGGGTCGGCCCCGGACGCCGGCCCGTCGAGCAGCGCCACGGGGTCCGCGGTCAAGAAGGACCAGCGCGACTTCCTGCCTGGCCGGGCGCTCTCGAGGAGAGCCAGTCCGGACAGATCCCGGAACGCCTCCGCCGCGTCCATCGGCGCCGTCGCGTCGAGCTCAGGCAGGCGGTCCAACCGAACGGGCGAGACGGCGGCGGGCAGGCGGGCGGGGGCGGGGCGGAGCGTCGCGGTCACCCGCCGATGATAGGCGAGGAGCCGCCGGCTGCCAGCGCCTCGCCCGGACGTCGGCTCGGGCGAGGAACGGACGCGTCCGAGCCAAGGGACTCGTCTCAGCGAGGAGGTTCGCCTGAGCGAGCGATGAACCTCCCGAGTTCCAACGGATGGCTGGCACTCCCAAACGAACGCATCGGTGCGGTCCGGGGCGCCATTCGGAGCCCGGAACCGGCCGCCTGACGGGGCCCGGCCGCCGGTCTGAACACCGGGCGTGCGGCCTGACGCCGACAGCGCGGTCCGGCCGACGGTTTGAACGCCGGGCGTGCGGCCTGACGCCCGGAGCGCGAACACCGTCCCGCGGAGCCGCTACGCTCCGGTCATGCGCGCTCGGGACCTCGGCATCGTCATCGGCTTCGGAACGCCGGGGCCGTACAACGCCATCACGGACGTGGCGGGCGTCCGGGTCGGCCACAGGACGCTGATTCGCGGCGACGGGCCGCTCGTCCGCGGGGTGGGGCCCATCCGGACCGGCGTGACCGTCGTCTTCCCCCACGACGGGGACGTCTGGACCGAGCCGGTCTTCGCCGGTTGCCACCGCCTGAACGGCAACGGCGAGCTGACCGGGCTCGAGTGGATCCGCGAGGCGGGCCTGCTCGGCGGCGCGATCGGCCTGACCAACACCCACAGCGTCGGCGTCGTGCGGGACGCGCTCATCCGGCGCGCCGTCGAGTCCCACGCCCCCGGATCGACGTTCTGGGCACTGCCGGTCGTGGGCGAGACCTGGGACGGCCGGCTCAACGACATCGACGGCTTCCACGTCACCACGGCGGACGCCCTCGCGGCGCTCGAGGCCGCCGCACCCGGGCCGGTCGCGGAGGGCGGGGTCGGGGGCGGGACCGGGATGGTCTGCCACGAGTTCAAGGGCGGGATCGGGACGGCGTCGCGGGTCGTGGCTGCCGAGGTCGGCGGCTGGACCCTTGGCGTGCTCGTCCAGGCGAACTACGGCCGGCGCGAGTGGCTCCGCGTGGACGGCGTGGCCGTCGGCGAGTCGATCCCGATCACGGAGGTCCCGAGTCCTACCCGTCCCGCGTCCACCGCCGGATCCGGTTCGATCATCGTCATCATCGCGACCGACGCGCCACTCCTCCCCCACCAGTGCGAGCGGGTCGCCCAGCGGGCCGCGCTCGGGATCGGGCGGACCGGCGGGACCGGAGCCAACTCGAGCGGCGACATCATCCTGGCCTTCGCCACCGGCAACCGCGGCCTGGGCGATCCTGCCCCCGGCGCCGACCTGCGCCCGACGATCGACGGCCTCCGGATGGCCGGGGACGCCGCGATCGACGCGCTGTTCGACGCCACGATCGAGGCAACCGAGGAGGCGATCGTCAACGCCCTGGTGGCCGCCGAGACGATGGTCGGGCGGGACGGGATCACTGCCCACGCGCTTCCCCACGACCGCCTCGTCGCGGCGATGGCCGCCGCCGGCCGGCTGCGCGGGCACGGCTGAGCGGGCCCGTCCGAGCCGCTAGCCTGCCGGCGCCGCGATCCTCAGCCCCCGGCCGTGGGCCTCCACAGGGCAGTCCTGCGGCCCATGCATGGATCGGCGACCGGCCGAGCGTGGCCACCGTGTCGTTTCGTCGAATTCTGGAAGGTGGCCGAGCGTGCCGGACGGCGATCTCATGCAGTAGGTGCATATCCCCGGCTCGCCGGCGGCGGGCACCCTGCCAGCAGCAAGCCGACCTGCCCGCCTAGTCCTCGAACCCGCTCCCGTCGCGACGGCTGAACGCGGCCAGCGCCTCGCGGCAGGCCGCAGCCGCGCGCTCGGCCTGGCGGACGATCCAGGGATCAACCCGGCTGGAGTCCTCGATCGTGACGGTCGCCCCGTAGACGCCCTCGCCGACGACGATGCCGGAGCTGTTCCGGTAGTCGGCCATCCAGTTCGCCTGCAGCTGCAGGACGGCGTCGGCGACCACTGCCGCGGCGAAGGTCCAGTCGAGATACTCCGCGTTGAGCGCCGCGACCAGGTCGTCGATCCGGATCGGCCGGCCACGCTCGACGCGGGCGAGGAGGTGCAGGATCCGGACGGTCGCAAACGGGTCACCGGACTCGGCCACGGTCGGCGGCCGGAGATTGGGATCGGGCAGGCCGGCCGGCGCGGCGCGCAGGGTGATCGTCCCGGGAGCAGCGGACGCCAAGTCGGTCATCGGCAAATCCTACTCCGGCCCGGAGCTCCGCCAATTCGGGCACGGGCGACCCGCGCCGGAAGTCGCGTCCGCCCCGTGTCCACGTCTCATCGCCCACCGCGATGGTATCGGCCGGAGGCCGCCCTCCGTCCACGTCTCATCGCCCACCGCGATGGTATCGGCGCTGGCGGGCCCTCTGACCGGGACAGGCGCGCTCCGCTGAATGTGGAATCCCCGGCTGAGGAGCCGGAACCCGCGTGGGAGCGGCGTTGGCATCGCGGACCGCGATATCATGGGGGAGGCGGGGCTCGGGGCGGGATATGGGGCGGGACGCGCGGCGGTTATCGATGCAGTCGATTGGTTTCGAGGGTAGTGCCTGGTTGATGACGACCCGGAGCGCCGAACCCGCCGTCTCCATCGACCTGGCCGATGGTTGGAGCGCCTTCGACCGCCGGAAGCCCCTGGGCGAGCCTTGAACCCCTGGAACCTATCGACATGGTCGATGTGGTGGACGGGCGCGATGGCGAGCGGGCACGATGGCGAGCGGGCACGCGGAGGGCGGGGGCGGAGGGGCGCACGACCACTCCCAGGAGTCGTCACTCGGATCAGCGAGCGTGGCGCGTTGCGGGATCGCCCGTTCCTGCGCCTCGTCGAGCGTGCCGGACGCCCGTTCGGCCCCTGGTAGTGGACGTGGCCGCAGCGGACCGAGGCGGCGGGGCGGGCGCGATGGCAAGCGGCCAGGCGGCGGCCATCCGCGCGTAGAATCCGCCGATGAGCCCGAACGATGCGGCCCGCGCCGCGAACCGCGCCCGGTTCGCGCGGCTCGTCGCGCGGCCGGAGTCGGAGATCGAGCTCGCCCGCGGCGCCCTCCTCATCGCCGCAGACGGTCGGCCGGAGCTCGATCCGGAGCCGACCCTGTCCGCCCTCGACGCCCTCGCCGAGCAGGCCAGGATCCGGCTGGACCGGGACGACCAGGCGACCGTCCTCGGCCGGCTCCACGACGTCCTCTACGCGGCGGCCGGGTTCCGCGGCCCGACCGCCGCCGAGTACCACGATGCGGACAACTCGCTCCTCGACCGGGTGATGGAGCGCCGGATCGGCCTGCCGATCGCCCTCGCGATCGTCGAGCTCGAGGTCGGCTGGCGGCTCGGGCTCGACCTCGTCGGGATCGGCCTGCCGGGCCACTTCATCGTGGGCGCGCCCGGCGGCGTCGTCGTCGACCCGGCCGGCGGTGGTCGGCGCCTCACCCCGGACGACTGCCAGGCGCTCATCCGTCGCGCCCTCGGCGAGCGCGTCCTGTTCCACTCGGGGATGCTCCGGCCGGTCGGACGGCGGGAGATCCTCGCCCGGGTCCTGCGCAACCTCCGGAGCGTCCGCCTCGCCGCGCGCGACTGGCCGGCCGCCCTGGGTACCGTCGAGCTCCTCTCGGTCGTCGAGCCGACCCAGCCCGACCACCGCCGGGACCGCGGCCTGCTGCTCGGCCGGATGGGTCGCTTCAGCGATGCCCTGACCCACCTCCATGGCTATCTCGACGAGAGGCCGGACGGCCATGACGCGGGCGAGGTCCGCCAGGCCATCGGGATCTTCCGCGGCCGGCGGAACTGACGGCAGCAGCACGGTCGCTTCTGCTCCACACTGAGCGGCAACGTCAACCTCAGACAGGCGACCCGATGACGACTGACCAGCCCGGCCCGCCCGGCCCGCCCGAGCGGCCCGCCGACGCACCCCCGCCCCGACCCGAGCCCACGCCGCTCGCGCCCGCCGCGCCGGTACGCCCCGCCTGGGCCCCGCCCCTCCACGAGGCGCGCCCCGACCGGCTGCCGTCGGTGCGCAGGGCGATCGCCGCGATCGTCATCCTCGTCGTCGTCTTCGCCGCCGGCGTCGGCGTCGGCCGGACGGACACCGCGGCGCCGGGTGACGGCGGCACGGTCGTCGTCCCGGCTTCTCTGCCGCCGGAGTTCGCGACGTACGTCGAGGCCTGGCAGATCCTCCACGACCGCTACGTCGATCCGGCCGGGCTCGACGCGCGAACGCTCACCTACGGCTCGATCGACGGCCTGGTCAAGGCCGTCGGCGACACCGACCACACGCGCTTCCTCACCCCCGAGGACCTTGCCCAGCAGCACACCTCGCTGAGCGGCTCGATCGTCGGGATCGGGGCGCTCATGTCCACCGAGAGCGGCGGCGCGATCATCCAGTCGGTCATCCCGGGTGGCCCCGCGGACCGCGCCGGCCTGCGCTCCGGGGACCACGTCCTCGCGGTCGACGGGGAGCCGACGGTCGGCCAGGACGTCGACACCGTCGTACGGCGGATCCGGGGTGACGCCGGCACGACCGTGAAGCTGTCGATCCTCCACGCGGGCGAGACCGCACCGATCCTCGTCAGCATCGTCCGCGAGAAGGTCGTCGTCCCGGCGGTCTCATGGGGGCTCGTCCCGGGCACGACGATCGCCGACCTTCGGCTCGAGGAGTTCTCCACCGGCTCGGCGAAGCAGGTCATCGAGGCGATCGCAGCGGCGAAGAAGGCCGGCGCGACGGCGATCGTCCTCGACCTGCGGGGCAACCCCGGCGGCTACGTCGACGAGGCGGTCTCGATCGCCAGCCAGTTCCTCACGGACGGCGACGTCTACCGCCAGCGCGACCGGACCGGCACGACGACTTCGATCAAGGTCAAGAGCGGCGGAACGGCGACCGATATCCCGCTCGCCGTCCTCGTCGATCTCGGCAGCGCGAGCTCGGCCGAGATCGTCGCCGGCGCGCTCCAGGACGCGAAGCGGGCGCAGCTCATCGGCACGACGACGTTCGGGACCGGGACGGTCCTCAACGAGTTCCCGCTCAAGGACGGCTCCGCGCTCCTGGTCGGCACGATCGAGTGGCTGACCCGCGACGGCCGCCAGATCTGGAAGCACGGCGTCGTGCCGGACATCACCCTCGAGTCGGACCCGCCCGGCAAGATCGTTCCCCCGACTGACTTGGCCAAGCTCGGCACGGCCGGCCTCGCTGCTGCCGGAGACCTCCAGCTCCTCAAGGCCGTCGAGCTCCTCAGCGGCGGTTGAGGCGCGGAACGTTAGTCGCTGGATCGCGATCCTCGGGTCAGCCTCCAGTAACCTCGCGGATCTTCGAGCGAAGTGCCCACGTGCTCAACGAGTCCGAGGTCTGACAGGCGATGCAGATGACCGAGAACCGTCGGCCGGGAGAGGCCGAACAACCTGATCGCCTGCGCTGTCGTGACGCGATCCATCCGACTCAGAGGAACTCCAAGAAATTCTTGGAGTTCTGTCACTGCTCTACAGCAGCTCGCCGTGCGACGAGGCCGTCGGTTCGCCATCGCGGGGGCGGGGCTCCTCGCCGGGGCCGTACTCGGGCTTCGGGGCCGCCCGGGCGCTCGAGTCGTCGCCGCGGCCGGTCGCCGGCCGCGCCGGACTCGATGACCTCGAGCGGCCGGCCGGACTGGCCTTCGATCGCGCCAACCCCGAAGGGGACCCACTTGCCGGGGTCCTGGAGACGGTGCGCCTCCAGGTTGCCGCGCTGGTGGATCTCGCTGAAGCCCTTCGGCTCGATCCACATCCGCTCGCCCTCGAGCAGGCCCAGGACGCCGGACTGGCCGGGCTCGGGCCGCTCGTGCTGGCAGTAGGTGCAGACGGCCTTGTCGTGCTGCTGGTAGGTCGGCGGCTCCTCGTAGGTCGTGATGTAGCCCTCGTAGTTGCGCAGGACGACCTTGTGGTCCGAGTAGCTGATCAGGTAGTTGGGCATGACCGGGATCTTGCCGCCGCCACCCGGGGCGTCGACGACGTAGGTCGGGACCGCGTAGCCGCTGGTGTGGCCGCGCAGGCCCTCCATGATCTCGAGGCCCTTGCCGACCGGCGTCCGGAAGTGGCCGGAGCCCTCGACCAGGTCGCACTGGTAGAGGTAGTACGGCCGGATCCGGTTCTCGACGAGGCGGTGGACGAGCGCCCGCTGGATGTGGACGCAGTCGTTGACGCCGGCCAGCAGGACCGACTGGTTGCCCACCGGGATCCCGACCCGGGTGAGCCGGTCGACTGCCCGGCTGACCTCGGGGGTGATCTCGTTGGGATGGTTGAAGTGGAGGTTCACCCACATCGGGTGGTACTTCGCGAGCATCTCGCACAGCTCGTCGTCGACCCGCTGGGGCAGGAAGACCGGGACCCGGCTGCCGATCCGGATGATCTCGATGTGGGGGATCTCGCGCAGCCCGCGGATGATCGATTCGAGGAGCTTCGGGGCGAGGGTCAGGCCGTCGCCGCCGGAGATCAGGACGTCGCGGACCTGGGGGGTCCGGCGCAGGTAGTCGAGCTGGGCCTCGTGGTCCTTCCGGTTGAAGTTCTGGGTCGGGTCGCCGACGATCCGCGACCTGGTGCAGTAGCGGCAGTAGCTCGCGCACTGGGTCGTGACTAGCATGAGCACGCGGTCCGGGTAGCGGTGGACCAGGCCCGGGACGGGGCTGTGGCGGTCCTCGGCGAGCGAGTCCTCCATCATGGCCGTGAACGCCTGCTGCTCCCGGCCGAGCGGGATGACCTGGCGGCGGAGCGGATCGTTCGGGTCCCTGGGGTCGATGAGGCTGATGAAGTACGGGGTGACGTCGACCCGGAACTTGCCCGCGGCGCTCAGGCCGTCGCGCTCCTCGTCGGTCAGCTCCAGGATCTGCTCGATCTCCTCGAGATCGTTGACCCGGTGGCTGAGCTGCCAGCGCCAGTCGTTCCACTGCTCGTCCGGGACGTCGCTCCAGAGGGGGGCGCGGCGGCTCACCGCGGGGCGGCCGTCCGGGCCGAGGGCCTGGGCCGGGTCGCGGCGGTTGACGAACGGGGCCTCCTCGGCCGGCTTCAGGGCGGCCTGCCGGGCGACCACCGACTTGATCTCCTGGGCGTCCACGCGCGGGCCTCCTTGATGGGTCGATCGTCGTTCGGTTCAGCGTCGAGGGACGGCTGGGGTTGGGTCGCTGCGCCGGTCGCTGCGCGGTCGAGGCGCAGTCGAGGCGCAGTCGAGGCGCAGTCGAGGCGCGGTCGAGGCGCGGTCCCTGGACGCATAAAGTCTATGCACTGTGGAAGGTGTCGGGATGATACAGGGAGGGCCCGCCCGCGGTCCAGCGGCCGCCGCGCAGGCCGCCGGGGAGCGCAAGGACCCGATGGAGCCCGAGCGAGGAAAGACCCAGTCGAGGGAACGCGGGTCGATCAGACCTCGCGCGTCACTCCCCGATGACGGCCCAGAGGAAGCCCATCATGATGAAGAACCCAGTGAACATCGCGATCAGGGCGAGGCCGCCGTACGGCGAGCTGGCGCCCTCGTGCGGGACGAGCTGGAGCCCGATCCCGAAGACGAGCGCCCAGCCCACGAACAGGATCGCGAACAGCGTCTTCGTGTTCGGGGCCTTGAACCAGCGGCGCATCAGGGACGGCCGGCCCTCGGCGGTCGCGGCTGAGCGCAGGAAGAGGGCCACCATCAGGGCGCACACGCCGATCGCCACGATGAAGCTGACCAGCGACTCGGGCATCTTGCTGAACGGCGCGAGAAGGAGCTGCAAGCGACGGGCCTCCGCGAGGTACCGACCGATGGGCCGGCCCATGGACCGAGCGTGTCGGCCCGAATGCTAGCAGACCGACACGCCGTCGAGCACCCCCGCCGAGGCACCCCCGCCTGACCCAAGACAGCCCGCCCGACACGAGGGCGCGATAGGGGGCACCCTGCCCGGCCCGGCCCGCGCCTTGCCCAGCTCGGCCCGGGCCCCATCAGGCCCCATCGGGCCCCATCTCGCGGCCGCATGCAGCCGGTGCATCGAAACCTCGTCCAGTGAGCGTGGTCGTGGCCCGGTTCTGTCGATTCGCTGCACCAGCCACGCTCACTCGCCACCCGATCCATGCACCAGCCGCATGAGCCGAGGCGGAGGACCCGGCGTGACGCACCCCCTAGGCGCCGGCCGGTGGCGACGGCAACCCGGGAACGGCGGTCACCTCCACGCGGTGGAGGCCCGTCGCCCCGGATGGAAGCACCGACCGAACCGTGGCGTCCTGGACGTTCCCCTGGCGATCCGTCGCCCGCGCGACCAGCTCCAGGCGGCCGGGCGCCCGCGGCTCGACCTCGATCCGCCAGCGGACCCAGGCCAGCTCGCTGAGCGGAGGCTCCAGCTCGGCGTCGCGCCAGGTCGCCCCGCCGTCGGCGCTGACCTCCACCCGGGCGATCCCCCGATCCCCGGCGCTGGCGATCCCGAAGGCGTTGAACGGGCGCTCGGATGGCACGTCGTCGCCCTGGAGCGGCTCGTCGATCCGGCTGTAGGTCCGGACCGCGGCCGTCTGGTCCCACGAGCGCTGCTCCCAGTAGCCGGGCTCGTCGTGGTCGGCGACGATGATCTCGGTCAGGTACTTGGGCTGCTTCATCCCGTAGCGGCCGGCGATCAGGACCCGCAGCGGGAATCCGTGGTCCGCCGTGAGCGCCGTTCCCGGGGGGCCCATCTCGTAGGCGAGCCACGTCCGCTCGTCGAGCGCGACCGGGAGCGGGAGCGATTCGGTGTACCCGTCCGCGGAGCGCCACAGGACGTGGGTCGCCCCCGCCCGGACGCCCGCCGCGTCGAGCACGTCCCGGGCGCGCGTGCCCTTCCAGCGCTGCATGCCGATGAGCCGGCCGAAGCTGGTCACCTCGTTGCTGATGCACTGGAGCGTGCGGTGGTCCTCGACGGCCGGGAGCGCCCGGATCTCGTCGAGGCTGTAGGAGCGCGGCCGATCGACGAGGCCGCTGACGACCAGGCGCCAGCCCCCGCCGTCGACGACCGCCGGGCTGAGGTCCTTGCCGATCACGTAGAACTCGTCGAGGGGGGTGACCTGCGCGGTCGGGCCGAAGCCGCCGGGCGCCTGTGTCCGGCCGGACCGCGACGTCCCGACGGTGACCGCATGGGCGAGCCGGGTGGCGACCTGGACCGCCGAGCCGGCGAAGGCGCCCAGCCCCAGGAGGACGAGGCTCCGGCCCAGAAACGAGCGGCGACCCATCCGCGGCGCTCCGACGGCCGACGACGATGGTTCGGGAGCCGAGGAGAGGGCCGGAGCCGACGACGTTGCGGGAGCCGACGACGTTGCGGGAGCCGACGACGAGGCGGGAGCCGACGACGAGGCGACGTCCGGCCGCACGCCGCGGACGATGCCGACGAGGACGAGCCCGTAGGCCAGCGTCCCGGCCGCGAGCGGAACGTGGAGCGGGAACGGCCTGAGAGCCGGGTCCGAGCCGAAGAAGCCGGCCCCGAAAGCCGGCATGACGACCACCTCGGCGAACAGCCAGGCGAGCGCGCCCACGAACAACCCGTCGGCCACGGTCGAGCGACGGCGGATGGCGCCGAGCCGGACCGCGAGCGAACCGATGGCGCCGCCGAGCAGGATGAGCGCCGCGACGATCCCGATGAACAGGAGGCTCTTCGCGAGCGGCCCCAGCGTCGAGACGGCCAGCTCGAAGAGGGCCAGCGGGATGAACCGGGTGAACCCGTTGTGGACGACCTCGAGCAGGCCGACCGTCCCGCTCCAGCTCGAGCCGGCCAGGAGGGCGAACGCCGTGACGGACCCGGCGAGGAGGCCGGCGAGGAACGCCTCGCGGCCGCTCGGCCGGTCGCCGGACGGGGACTCGGCAGATCGGGGTGCGTCGTTCAGCGGTTGAGGGGCGGGGAGCTCGTTCATCGGACCGGACGATAGCGCGCGCCGGATGACGGCGTGATGACGGTCAGCCCGGTTCGCGCGTCAGGCGCTCGGCGATCTCCGGCCCGACGAGCGTCGCCCAGGCCCTGAGGGTCTCGAGGTCCTCGATCCGGTAGTGGCCGACCCACGGACTCTCGATGTTCACGACCCCGATCGGACGTCCATGCGCGCTCACCGCGACGGCAAGCTCGCTCCGGGTCCGGCTGCCGGGGAAGGTCTTGTAGTCGGGCTCCAGCCGCACGTCCGGGACGAGCACGGCGTCACCGGTCCGGAACGCCCGGCCGCAGACGCCGTCGAGGTCCACCAGCCACTCGCCGACGATCACCTGGCCGGTGTCCTCGCCCGCCCCCCAGCGCTGACCGGCGAGCCGAAGGCGATCGACGGCCGGGTCGTGGAGGAACAGGGCGACGTGGTGGAAGCGGTGCGCCTGGCTGACCTCGTCCACGAGGCGGGCCGCCAGGGCGAGCATCTCCGCATCGAATCCGACCATCGCAGCGTCGGTCCCTGACGATGGCGCCGGAATGTGGGGAGTTTCGGTCAGCACCGCGGCCATCGTAGGGGGTCGGCGTTGTCGACGCATCCGGAATCTGGATGAGCCGGGCTGGGAGGACCCCGTCGAGGCCCACTCGGCGCGACGGGGCGCAGCGGGGCGCCACCGGACGACGCTCCACGAGTCGACGAGGCTCGGACCCCGGGCCGTCTAGCATGGATCGATGTCCCACGCGCCCGAGATGACCGTGTTCGAGCGGATCGGCCGCTTCGTCCATCGGCGGCGGCGGTCGGTGATCGCGGTCTGGGCGGTCATCCTCCTCGTCGCGCTGCCGTTCGCGCCGCGTGCCGCGTCCGCGCTGCGGGCCGGCGGCTTCACCATCGACACGCTCGAATCGGCCCGGGCCCGGATCCTCCTCGAGCGCGAGCTCGACCTGCCGCCCTCCGCGCTCGTCCTCGTCTACACCGGCACGACCGAACGGGCCGGCTCCGCGGCCTTCGAGGCGGCCGCCAGCGCCGCGGCCGCGGCGGTCGGGACCGCCCCGAACGTGACCGGGATCCTGTCCCACGTCCTCGCCCCGGCCCAGGTCTCGGCGGACCGGACGACCGCCTATGACGTCGTCCTCCTCGACCTCCCGCCGGACATCTCTCCGGATGCGCTGCCCGGCGTCCGCGACCGGTTGGCCGCCCTGCCGGCCGGGCCGATCGAGACGGCGCTCGCCGGCGGTCCGGCGTTCTACGGGGACATCCAGGCGGTGTCGGAGGCGGACCTCCGGCGGAGCGAGATCGTGTCGCTGCCGCTGGCCGCGCTGGCGCTCCTCGTGGTGTTCGGCTCGGTCGTGGCGGCGGCCGTCCCGCTCGCGGTGGGCGGCACCGCAGTGATCGTCTCGCTGGCGATCGTGTGGGTCCTCGCCGGCCTCGGCCACATGAGCATCTTCGCGCTCAACCTGGCGACCCTCCTCGGGCTCGGATTGGGGGTCGACTACTCCCTGCTGATGACCAGCCGCTTCCGCGAGGAGCTCCAGCGGCGCCTCCCGGAGGGCGGCGGCCGCGGTTCCACGGCCACACCCGCCGAGCGCGACGCGGCGGTCGAGGCCGCCGTCCGGGTGACGGTCGCGACCGGCGGCCGGGCGGTCTTCTTCAGCGGCCTGACCGTCCTCCTCGGGCTGCTGGGGCTCGTCCTCTTCGAGTTCCCGATCCTCCGCTCGGTCGGGATCGCCGGCGCGGTCGTGGTCGGGATGGCGGTCGCCGCGGCGCTCACGCTCCAGCCGGCGATCCTGGGCGTCCTCGGCCCGCGGCTCGACGCGCTCCAGGTCCGCCGGGTGAATGCCGCGGCCGGCGCGGACGGCCCCTGGTCGCGCCTCGCCCGCCGGGTGATGCGCCACCCGATCGCCGTGTTCGTGCCGACCCTCGCGTTCCTGCTCCTGCTCGGGGCGCCCTTCCTCCACGTCCGGTTCAACGCGCCCGACGCGACGATCCTCCCGGCGGAGGTCTCGTCGCGGGCGGCCTTCGACGTCCTCCACGTGAAGTTCGGGGAGGGCCGCTTCGCGCCACTTCAGCTGGCGATCCGGACGGCCGGGCCGGCGACCTCGCCGGCCAACGTCACGGCGCTGTACGACTACTCGCGCCGGCTCGCGGCGGACCCCCGGATCGACACGGTCGACGGGCTCGTCGACGTCGACCCGCGGCTCACCGCGGATCAGTACCGGCTCCTCTACGGCGCGGCCTCGGGACCGCCCGACCGATTCGTCGCGATGGCCCTCGCCGCGACGACGAGGGGCGACCTCACGGCCTTCACCCTGACGACGCCGTTCGGGCCGAATGCCGACCAGGCGAAGGCGCTCGTCGCCGAGCTCCGCGCCGGGACCGGCTCGCTCGCGCCGCCGGCCGGGATGACCGTCCTCGTCGGCGGCGGAGCGGCGGACGTCGTCGACGTCGTCGACGGGATCGGCGCCGGCTTCCCGCGGGCCGCCCTGTTCATCTTCGTGACGACGTACCTCGTCCTGTTCGTCCTGCTCCGGTCGGTCGTCCTCCCGGCGAAGGCGCTGGTGATGAACACGCTGTCGATCGTCGCCTCGTTCGGCGCGCTCGTCTGGATCTTCCAGGACGGCAACCTGTCACGGATGCTGGGATTCGCGCCGCTGGGCTACGTCGAGACGACCCAGCCGGTGATCCTGTTCTGCGTCCTGTTCGGGCTGTCGATGGACTACGAGGTCTTCCTCCTGTCGCGCATGAAGGAGGCCTGGGACCGGACCGCCGACAACACCGAGGCGGTTGCCCGGGGAATGGAGCGGAGCGGCCGGATCGTCACCTCGGCAGCGCTCGTCGTCTTCGTCGTGGCCGGCTCGTTCGCGTTCGCCGACATCGTGCTGATCAAGGCGATCGGCCTCGGCGTGGCGATCTCGGTGGCCCTCGACGCGACGGTCGTCCGGGCGCTCCTCGTGCCGGCCACGATGCGGCTTCTCGGCGACTGGAACTGGTGGATGCCCGCCCGGCTCGCGCGCTGGGTGGCCGGGCGGCTGCCGGCGTCCGAGGCCGAGACGGAGGCGGCCGTCCGATGATCGAGATCGGGCGCCGGGTGGGCCGGGCGGCGGGGCTCGTTCGGCGATCAGCAGTCTCCGTCGCCGCCGTCGTCGTCGCCGTCGCGCTCGCGGGATGCTCGGGGCCGATCCTGGCCAACCCGGCCGCGAGCCACGAGTCCGGGCCGTCCCCGACGCCGACCCGCTCACCGTCGAGCGACCCCCGCCCGATCCGGTTCCCGCGCGATGACGCCCCGCACGACCGCCTGACCGAGTGGTGGTACTACACCGGCCACCTCGTCGACGAGGCTGGGCGACGCTACGGTTTCGAGTACGTGATCTTCCGGGCGGAGCGCGGCGGCTTCCCGGTGACGTGGGCATCCCACCTGGCCGTGACCGACGAGACCGGCGAAGCGTTCCACTACGCCCAGCGGAGCGAGTTCGGGCCGCGGGTCGACCGATCGCCGATCGGCGCTGCCGGGCCGGTCGGGTTCGCGCTGGAGCTGACCGGGGCGGACCCGGCCCGGCCGGAGACGCTCGGCCGCGAGGCCTGGCGGATGACCGGCGACGGCGGCAGGGACCGGCTCACGGCCGCCCTGACCCCGTACGAGGCGGCGGCCGCGGGTTCACCGGGCGGGCTCGGCTTCGACCTGGACCTCGCGGCCGTCAAGCCGCCGACGCTCCACGACCGCGACGGCTGGATCGACTTCGGGCCGGCTGGCGGCTCCTACTACTACTCACGCACGGCGATGACCGCGTCAGGCACGCTCGACCTCGGCGGACGAGGGCTGCAGGTGACCGGGACCGCCTGGTTCGATCACCAGTGGGGCGACTTCATCGCCGTCGGCGGGTCCGGCTGGGACTGGTTCGCGGTGAATCTCTCGGACGGGACGGACCTGGCGCTGTCGCTGGTTCGGGCGACCGACGGGTCGTACCCGCTCGCCTACGGCACGATCGTTGACGCCGGCGGACGGTCCCGCCATCTCGAGCCGTCGGCGTTCCGCGTGACCGTCGCGGATCGCTGGCGGTCGCCCCGGACGGGCGTCGACTACCCGTCGGGCTGGATCGTGGAGCTGCCCGGCGAGGGCCTCCGGGTCGAGCTCACGCCGAGCGTGCGCGACCAGGAGCTCGACACCCGCGGTACGACCGGCGTCGTCTACTGGGAGGGATCGCAGGTCGTGCGCGCGACGCGGGACGGTATCCCGCTCGGCGGCGAGGGGTACGTGGAGCTCACGGGCTACGGCCCATAGGCGAGTCGATCGCGACGCGGGTCGCGGGCAGGCCGGCGAGGCCCGGACGGCACGGGGAGAAACGGGCCGAACGGCCTGTGGCAGGATCGGATCGCCGGTGGCAAACTATCACTTACTCCATACCTATTCGTCGCCTCACGCCGACACCGGCTGAGCCAAGCAGGGAGATCCGATGCAACGTCGCGCCCCACGTCGCGCCCCACGTCGCGCCCTTGGCCTGACCGCCGCGCTCGCGGCGGTCATCGCGCTCGCCGGCTGCTCGTCCGGCACTGCCCCAACCTGGACGTACGCCCCGGCAGCGCCGAGCTCCGCCGCCCCGGCCAGCGCGGCCCCGTCCGGCGCGCCCGCCAGCACGGGCCCCGTCGCCGTGGGTGGCGCCTTCGAGATCGAGGCGTACGACCTCGGCTTCAAGCCGGCCCAGATCACGGTCGACAAGGCCGGCGCCTACGAAGTCACGTTCAAGAACACCGGCTCGATCCTCCACGACGTGACGTTCGCCGACGGCACGAAGATCGCGGCGAAGGCGGGCGAGACCGCCACCGGCACGGTCAACGTCCCGGCCGCCGGGATCACCTTCATCTGCTCGATCCCGGGTCACGCCGACGCCGGGATGAAGGGCTCGGTCACCGTCAGTGGCCAGGCGGCCAGCGGCGGCGACAGCCACGGCGGCCCGGCCCCGGCGACCGACGGTCGCGGCCGACCCCAACGCCCCCAAGTACACCCTCTACGACGCCGTCGCCCCGAAGGTCCTCGAGGGGACGACCCACGACATCGACCTCGTCATCGAGGAGAAGCTGATGACCGTGGCGGACGGGCTTCGTGCAGGCCGTCTGGACGTTCAACGGGACCGTTCCGGGCCCGGTCATCCGGGTCCACCTCGGCGACACGATCCGGGTCCACCTCAAGAACCCGGCCACCAACAAGCTCCCCCACAGCGTCGACTTCCACGCCAGCCAGGTCGCCTGGAACGACGAGATGACCTCGATCAACCCCGGCGAGGAGAAGCTCTACGAGTGGAAGGCCGACTACGCCGGCGTGTGGATGTACCACTGCGGCACGGCCCCGGCGCTGCACCACATCGCCAACGGCATGTACGGGATGGTCATCGTGGAGCCGAAGGGTGGCTTCAAGCCGGTCGACCACGAGTTCGCCCTCGTCCAGAACGAGTGGTACCTCGGCCCCCAGGGCCAGCCGATCGACCTCACCAAGGCGTCCGTGGGTAACCCGGCCCCCGACTTCGTCACCTTCAACGGCGTCGCCAACCAGTACAAGGACAACCCGCTCAAGGTCGCGACCGGCAAGAAGGTCCGGATCTTCGTCCTCGACGCCGGCCCGAGCATCGACAGCTCGTTCCACATCGTCGGGACGATCTTCAACACCGTCATCAAGGAGGGCATCGTCCTCAGCCCGAGCAACGCCGGTCACTACGGCGCGCAGGCGGTCGACCTGTCGCCGGCCCAGGGGGCGATCATCGAGTTCACCACGCCGGAGGACGGCCTCTACCCGATCGTGACCCACGCCTTCAACTTCGTCGGCCGGGGCGCCCTCGGCCTGGTCCAGGCCGGCGACGGCGATCCGAAGAAGTGACCCAGAGGTAGGACCAACGACCAGCGCGCGACGCCCGGCTGGTGACGGTCGGACGTCGCGACGCCGCAAGGCCGGCCCATCGATGAACCGCACGCCGATCCTGCTCACGCCGGGGGCCGCGCTCGCGCTGGGGCTCGCCGCGGCGATCTTCGTCGGCGACGGGGAGGGGATCGTCCGGGCGAAGTTCAACGGCATCCTCGGCACGGAGGAGCTCCGCGCGGCGCTCCGGGCCGTCGCCGGATGGTCGCCGACGGCGGTCGTGCCGATCGTGCCACGTCGCGGACGGGGGTGAGAGGAGCGCCATGCGACCGGAGCTGACCAAGCGCGCCGACTACGCGATCCGGGCGATGCTCGCCCTCGCCCGGGCGAACGGCCGCGACCCGCTGAGCGCGCGGCGGATCGCCGAGCAGATGGACATCCCGGTGCGGTTCCTGCCGCAGGTCATGGGCGACCTCAGCCGGGCCGATCTCGTACGCGCGGAGTCGGGCCGCAACGGGGGCTACCGACTCCACCAGCCGGCCGGGCGGATCAGCCTCCTCGAGGTCATCGAGGCGGTCGAGGGCGACAGCCGGCGCCGGACCTGCGTCCTCCGGGGCGGGCCGTGCGGCACGTCGGGAGAGTGCGACGTCCATCGGGTCTTCTTCGCGGCGCAGGACGCCCTGCTCGGCATCTTCTCAGCCGCGAGCCTCGCGAGCCTGGTCGCCGGCAGCGGCCCCGCCGGTCTGCGGGTCGGGGCCGGACCCGCGGGAGAGGACCGCCCCGCCGAGTAGGCCCAGGGAGAGCGCCAGGCCCGAGCCGCTGACGAGGATGCCGGCCACGGTCGCCGGCGTCGAGCCGAGCGGGAGACCGACCGCCAGCAGGGCGACGCCGCCGTCGAGGAGGGCCAGGCGCAGGGTCGCCGCCCGGCCGAGAATCTCGCGCTGGCGACGGTGGCGGGCCTGGTCCCCCGGGCCGATCGCCGGGACGAGGTGGGTCGCCGCGCCGACGATCGCGAGGACGACCCAGCCGGCCACGAGCGGGCCCGCGACGGACAGGGCGTCCCAACTGGCCGGCACGGCACCGAAGACGATCAGCCGCGCGAGCGCGATCGCCGCCGCGACCACGAACCAGGCCGCGGCACTCGAAAGTGCGCCGGTCGTGAAGCGGTGCCAGCCGGGGTCGGTCGTCCAGCCGGCCCGCGCCCGCCACGACCGCCCGACGTAGCCGAGCAGCGCGAACGCGCCGACGAGGGTGACGGCGGCGCCCAGGATCGCCAGGATCCCGCTCGAGAGGGCGTAGCCGAGACCCGCCAGGGGAGCGCCGGCCGCCAGCCCGCGGATCGCGATCGTCGCCGTCGGGTGCCTCGCCATCCGGCTGCCGGCGACGGTCGGGTACAGGTGGAGCAGCGTGCCCGCGATGACCAGCGAGGCGAACCCGAACACGTTGAGCCAGGCGTGGGCGGGCTTCAGCGCGCCCCACCGCTCCGCGACGGGACCCCAGCCGGCGACGAGGAGGGTCGCCAGGCTTGCCCCAGCGACGACGTTGGCGATGGCGCTGCCGTAGGCCAGCGCGACGAGGCCGCGGCGCGGGCCGAGGGCGTGGCGGAGTGGCGCGAACGTCGCCCAGCCGAGGCCCACGAGGCCACCGATGAAGAGCGTGCCGCCGGCCGCGGACAGGGCTGGGGCGCCGGCCGGGACGCCCAGTGTGACCCCGAGCGCGCCGGTCGCCACGGCCGCGATCACCGCGACCCTCGTGCGCGGTCCGGCGGGAGGCGCCGCGGACAGCGCCGAGGTGAAGAACGGCATGACCGAGGCGATCGCGACGCTGGCCCCACCCGCCAGCGCCAGGTGAAGCGGCAGCCACGCCCCGCGGCGGACCTCCGGCGGCAGGGCCAGGCTGACGAGCGCGGCGACGAGGAACAGCCCGCTCACGACGAGACCGCCGAACGCGATCCGCCGATCGTCGCCGCGGACGATCCCGGCGGGGCCTGCCGCCCGACCGGCCATGGGCAACGGGGAGCGGGACATCGCGGGGTCACCTCCGGGTCTCGGGGACGCGCTGTCTGCCCACGTCTCATCGCCCACCGCGATGGTATCGGCATCGGTCCGCCCGGTGCCCTCGGGCCGGGCCAGGCGTGCTTCGCTGAGCGTGAAATCCCCGAATCAGCGACCGAACTCCGCGTGGGAGCGGCGATGGCATCGCGGACCGCGATATCGCGGGCGAGGGTGCGGGCCGGCGGCGGGACGCGCGGTGGCGCCCGCTGCACACCCGGGGTGCCAACTGGCGGCCCGTGAACCGCTCCGGGCCCGAAGCGCACTCCCCGTGTTCAGGTTCGGCTCCTCAGGTCGGATTCCGCACTCCGCATGTGCCGGATCTGCCGAGATCGCCATGGCGCGCCGGAGGTACCGGCTCCCAGCCGACCGTTGGAACATGCCACGTGCAGCGCGCTCTACCATCGCAACACTTCGCCGTGATTCTCCGTGAACCGCGGCGGGCCGAGCCGCATCGAATCCGGTGACACGCCCCGGAACGCGATCGCAGGGAGGGCCGTTTGGAGCGGGAGCTCGTCGAGCGCGCCCGCCGGGGCGACCGAGAGGCGTTCGAGATGCTCGTGCGCCGGAGGATCGAGTCGATGGTTCGGACCGCGCGCGCCATCCTCGGCCACGAGGCCGACGCCCAGGACGCCGTCCAGGAGGCGTTCGTCGCGGCGTGGCGCCGGCTGCCGGGCCTGCGCGACCCGGAACGCTTCGACGCCTGGCTCGGGCGGATCCTCCTGAACGCGTGCCGGATGACCCTCCGGCACCGGCGCGGAGTCCGGGAGATCCGCATGGTCGACACAGGCGACGAGCAGGCCGGCCCCGCCGACCTCCAGGCGACCGCGTTCGACCAGGCGACCGCCGACGCCGACGCCTTCGACCGGGCGTTCGCCCGTCTCCCGATCGAGGAGCGCGCGCTCCTCGTCCTGCGCCACCGCGACGAGCTGCCGGTCGCCGAGATCGCGGCGCGTCTCGGGATTCCGACCGGGACCGCGAAGTCGCGCCTGTTCCACGCCCGGCGCGCCCTCGAGCGGTCGCTCGCGCGGGAGGACCGGCCGTGACCCCCATCCCGGAGGATCCTGCGGGCGACGCGGTCCAGGATTCGTCCGGCGGCGCAACGTCCGGCGGCGCAACGTCCGGCGGCGCGGGCGCCGATCCGACCGGCGGCACGACGGGCGGACCCGGCGCTGATGCAGCTCGCCCACGGCGCGAGCCCCTGACCGACGAGCGCCTGCGCGTCGAGCTCGACCGGCGTTGGCGCGGGCGCGGCGGCGCGGTGCCGACCGACCGGATCGCCGCAGCAGTCCGCGACCGGATCGCCGTGATGCCGCAGGAGCCGCGCTGGCGGCTCTCGCTCTGGGCGTGGGCACCGCGGATCGGCGTGGCGGTGACCGCCGTCGCGGTGTTCCTCGTCGTCGCGCTGGCCGGACTACCGCTCCTGACGGGCATCCAGCGTGGCGGTCCGGGCACGCAATGGGACCCGGCGGAGCACTGGGACCCGGCCGAGCGTCCGCTGACCGCCGAAGAGCTGGGCCGGCTGTTCCCGCCCGACGGCTCCAGCCCGTTCGCCGGAGACGTCGTACTCGCGAAGGTCGGATTGGTCGGGGTGATGGTCGACTGCGTCGACGTCGCGTGCGACCTGGCGATCGACGGGATCGACCCGGAGATCCTGGTCCACTACGACCCCGCTCGGACCGGGCCCGCGCCGACGACGGACGAGACGTTGGCCTTTCGCGTCCGCGAGGGCCGCGGCCTCGACCTGATCGAGCGCGTCCGGTCGGCGCCTCTTCGCCTCGCCTGGAGCGTGTCCGGCCTCGCCGACGAGATGCGGCGAGTCGACCAGTTCGACCGGGCCGTTCCGACCGTCTACCTGGTCGACGCATGGCTGGTCGAGCTCGCCCTCCCGCCTTCATGCCCAGCGCCATTCCCGCTCGATTCCCCGCCGCCGCCGGGCCTCGACGTGGGCTGTGGCCTTGCGGCCTGGCTCACCCCACTCGAGGAGCAGCCGACGACCGGCGGCCCGAACTCGATCGAGGTCGCCGTACCGAGAGACGGTCTGCGCGTCCAGAACGGCGCCTACGACGCGTTTGCGCCGGATCCGGTACGCGGCCCGAACCTGCCCGGCATCGAGACCCGGCGCCGCGGCCTCTACCTGGTCCGACCGAACCTGACGTCCGTCGATGCCTGCTTCATGTGCACCCCGCTCGGCGGCCCCGTCGAGATCGTCGCCCGCGTCGACCCGCTCACGATCCCTGCCGGGGCGACGGCCAGCCCCGGGCCCAGCCCCACCAGTCCGCGCCCGAGCCGGAGTTCGCCGACGGGGGTCGAGCCACTCACCGACGAGGAGATCCTCGCTGCCCCACCGGACTCGAACCTCGACCCGGCGCTTGCGGCACGGGTTGCCGTCATCGCTCGCCGGTACGTCCTGGGCGGCGCAACCAACCTCGGGCCGGAGATCGGCAGCCACCTCCTGCTCGCCGCCTCGGTCATGAGCAACCCGAACGCCGATGCACCCGGGTCCGTCTACGCGATGTTCCACGACTACACCGACGGGACGACGATCGACGTCGCGCTGGATGTCGCGCCGGGGCGGGAGCCCGTGCCCCTGGAGGCATTCCATGTGACCGCGGCCTCCGTCCGCCTCTCGGCGTGGGAGACGGGCCGCCTCACGTTGATCCTCGGGACTCTCGCCGGGGGGGTCGTCGCGAACCCGTGGGAGTGCTCGGTCTCCCCAGGTTGGTGCGTCGCCGTGTCGAAACCGACCACGCGCGCCCCGAACTCGCTCGTCAACCTTCTGTCCGGCCGGGCAGTGCCGTGGCTCGCTCGGCCGTCGCCGGCTCCGACGGAGACCTCGACCGTGGGACTGACGCTCAAGAGGATCGTCCGACAGGGCTGTGGGTCATTCGGGGGGTGCGCGTACTTCGCGCGGCTCACGCCATTGGGCCTCGCGGCTGCGGGCGACGTCCCGTGGCTCGAGTTCCCGGGGATCGCCGGGGAGCTGCATTTCGAGAGCGAGGCTCCCACGAGCATCGCCCGGGGCACCTATCGAGTGTCCGCACGGGAGAACTTCGTGTCCGATGCGATCCTCAATGGGCAACGAGTGCTCGGGCCGGTAACCGCCTCCTGCGAGCAGGACGTCACGATCTCCGAGTTGATCCAGATGGTCACGCTGAGCGTGGTCTTCCACGGCGATCGACCGTGCGAGATCGAGGTCACGGGGCGGGGTGCGTTGCACTGACCGTCTCAGTCGGGCGCGGCCGGGTCCGCCGGGAGCGCGCCCGGTGCCCACGTCGCATCGCCCACTGCGATATCGCGGGGTGGTCGGCGGGGGTACGGGCGGGGAGCACGCGGCGAGGAGAGCGGGCGGGGAGCCGCCCTCAGCGGGCCCTGTCGCCGTCGCCGTCGCCGCTCGCGCCGCTCGCATCGCCCAGCCCGGCGGCGACGCCAGCGCGGCCCGGCCATCGATGGAGTCGATCGGTTTCGAGGGTTCTGGCTGGCTGTCGGCAATCCTGGGCACCGAACCCGAGGCCGACATCGACCTGGTCGATGGTGAGAGCGCCTTCGGGGCCGAACAGCCCTCCGCGGGCTGGGAACCCCTGGAACCTATCGACGTGGTCGATTAGCGGTAGATGCGGGGGACGGGGCCGGGCTCCCGGCGGACGGGCGGCGCGGGCGGGTGGGAGCGGGCGGGGGCGGTCACTGCGGGGCACGCGGCGGGAGGAGCGCACCGGCCAACGCCGGGACGGGCGCCGGGAGGAACCGCCCTCAGCGGACCGCGCAGCCCTCAGCGGCCTGTGCCACCGGTCGTGTCGGCGCCGCCGCCGCCGCCGTCAGCGGGCCGTGTCGCCACTTGCCCGGACGGCCCAGGCGGCCACGATCCAGCCGGCCACGAGGGTGACGGCGTAGCCCACGCACCAGACGCAGACGGCGTGAATGACGAACAGCTCGAGGTAGGTCAGGTACGCAACGAAAAGGATCCCGAAGAGCCCGAGCCCGTAGGTGGCCAGCAGGGCGCGGCGATCGCCGAGGCGCCACCAGGCGAGGGCGAGGATGAGAACCAGCGCCGAGAAGCCGGCCCCGAACAAGGCGACCGGGATCCCGAGGATCTCGCTGTACGAGCTCAGAGCCACCGTCTCGCAGCCCTTGAGCGGACCGCACACCGGCAGCTCGCCGGCGAGCTTGACGGAGGTGAGATAGGCCGAGATCGCGAGCCCTGCCCCCGCGAGCACCGCCGCGAGGAGTCCGGCCCGACGCACGGTCACGGCGTCGTCGACGCGCCGGGCGAAGCGGACGCCACGGGCGAGGCGGACGTGCCGGCAGCATCGGCTGCGGCACGGATCAGGGCCGCCAGGACCTCATAGGAGGGGGATGGCGCCTGCTGGCCGTTGACGAAGATCGTCGGGGTCGAGTCCACGCCGAGCGCCTTCCCCTGGGCCGTCTCGTCAGTGATCGCCTGGCGGTTCGAGCCGCCGTCGTAGCAGGCGCCCCAGGCCGCCTTGTCCAGGCCGACCTTCACGGCGATCGCCTCGAGCCGGTCACGGCTGAACCGGCCCTCGTTCTCGCCCTTCTGGTTGGCGTAGACCCAGTCGTTGTACTCCCAGAACCTGTCCTGCTCGCCGGCGCAGCGCGCGGCCGACGCCGCGTCGAACGACTCGGGTCCCAGGAACGAGAAGTCGTGGTAGGTCAGCCTCAGGGTGCCGGCCAGGACGAACTCGCGGATGAGGCGCGGCTGCACCGAGCTGGAATACTGCCCGCAGGACGGGCACTGGATGTCCTCCCACGAGTCGAGCTGGACCGGCGCGGTTGCGGCACCGAGCGAGCGGCCGTCGCGGACCGCGCCGACGGGCACGTCCGAGAGCGGGGCCACCAGGTCGACAGATGCCGAGCCCGGCTTCATACCGAGGACGACGATGAGACCGATCGCGACCACGACCGCCAGCGCCGAGACCAGGGCGATCGGCGACTTCCAGGCGGGCGGCTTCGCGGTGGACGAGCGTGCTGGCCGCCCGCCCTGCTCCCTGCGCAACGCCTCGCGGCGCTCGCGGCGGCTGGTGGACGGCGGGGTCGCGGGACGGTTCTTGTTCGGGCGCTGTGCAGTCAGGGCGGGACTCCTCGTTGGCTCGTCGGGTGCCGGCACATCGGGTGCAGATGATCGGGTGCGGGACGCGAGGGTGCGCGCCACGCCGGGCGGGCGCACCCGAAGAGCCTACCGCAGGCCGACCATCGGCTCGATGGGCCGATGGTCGGACCGTCTCGTGACCTCCGGCCCGTGCGGGCGAGGCCACCGCCACGAATGAGACCAAGTCTCGACAGAATGCGGTGAGACCCGGTATCATCGCCCTCATGGGAGATCCGGGGCCGTTCGTCGCCGCGCTCGAAGGGGCCGGCTATCGCGTCACGGAGCCGCGCCGCGCCGTCGCCGAGCTCATCGCGGGGCGATCCGGCCATTTCGCCGCGGCGGACCTCGTGGCGGATGCCCGCGGCCGCGGGCCCGGGATCGGGCGGGCGACGATCTTCCGGGCGCTGGACGTGCTCACCGAGCTCGGGGTCATCGAGCGCCTCGACCTCCCGTCGGGCGATCATGCCTACGTCGCGTGCGAGCCGGTCCATCACCACCACCACGTCGTCTGCTCGCGCTGCGGGCGGACCGCCGACGTCGACGACGCCGGTCTCAACGCGGTCACCGTCGAGATCGCCCGCCGGACGGGCTTCCGGATCGACGCCCACCGCCTCGAGTTGTTCGGCCTCTGCCCGGCGTGCGCTGGGGCGGAGGCGTGAGGCGCGGGCTCGGCTCGGCTCGGACGGTCGGCTCGGCAGGCTCGGGCTCGGCTCGGGCTCGGCTCGGCTCGGCTCGGGCGGTCGGCTCGGCTCGCGGGGTCGGCGCCATCGTCGTCCTCGGGCTCGCCCTCATCGTCGCCGGCTGTTCGGGCGCCGGGCCGTCGTCCCCGCCGACGGGCGACGGCATCCGGGTCGTGGCCACGACGACCGTCTTCGCCGACATCGTCCGGAACGTCGGCGGCTCGTGCGTCGTCGTCGACTCGATCGTCCCGCCGGGGGTCGGCCCGGAGGACTACGAGCCGAAGCCGGACGATGCCCGACGCCTCGCCGACGCGAAGCTGATCGTCTGCAACGGCGGCGGCCTGGACGACTTCCTCGACAAGATGCTCGCCTCGAACGCGACGAACGCCCCGCGCCTCGTCCTCGGCGAAGGAATCCCGACGATCGACGTGAACGGCCGGCCCAACCCCCATTTCTGGCTCGACCCCTCGCTCGTCCGGCAGCACTACCTCCCGGCGATCGAGGCACGGCTGAGGGCGGTCGCGCCGGCCTGCGGGGCGACCATCACGGCGAACGCGGACGCCTACGCGGCCCAGCTCGACGCGCTCGACGCCGAGCTCCGGGCGAAGGTCGCCACGATCCCGGCCGGAGAGCGCAAGCTCGTCACCTTCCACGACGCCTTCCCGTACTTCGCGCGCCACTTCGGGTTCGAGCTCGTCGGGGTGATCGTCGCCAACGTCGGCCAGGAGCCGACCGCGGCCGAGCTCGCCGCCCTCATCGACACGGTCAAGGCCGCCGGCGTCCGGGCGGTCTTCAGCGAGGCCCAGTTCAGCCCGAAGCTCGCCCAGACTCTGGCCGAGGAAGCGGGCGTGAAGACCGTCGTGACCGACATCCTCACCGACGCCCTCGGCCCGCGCGCCGACTCGTACCTCGCGCTGATGCGCTGGGACGTCGACCGGGTGGTCGAAGCGCTATCGTCGGGCCAGTGACATGACCGAGCTGACGACAACCCCCGCTCCGAGCTCCGCCGGCCGCGCCGACGAGAGTCGCCCGATCGCCGTCCGCCTCGAGGGCGTGAGCGCCGGCTACGGGGACCGGCTCGCGCTCGAGGATGTCTCGCTGACGATCCCGGCGGGCTCGCTCCTGGCGGTCATCGGCCCGAACGGGGCAGGCAAGAGCACGCTCCTCAAGACGATGGCCGGGCTCCTGCCGCTTCGTTCCGGGCGGATCGAGGTCCTCGGCGCGGAACCCGGCGTCCATGCCCGGAGGGTCGCCTACGTGCCCCAGGCCGAGGCGGTCGACTGGGAGTTCCCGGTCACCGTCGGGGAGGTCGTGATGATGGGGCGCTACACCCATATCGGGATCGGCCGCGGCCCGGGACGGCACGACCACCACCTCGTGGGGGATGCCCTCGAGACCGGTCGGCATGCACCGACGCCATCGATCGCCAGATCGGCGCCCTCTCCGGCGGGCAGCGCCGGCGGGTCTTCCTCGCCCGCGCCCTCGCGGCCGAACCGGACCTCTACCTCCTCGACGAGCCGGTGACCGGCGTCGACGCCACGACCCAGGAGGACCTCATGGACGTCCTCGAGGCGGAGGCGCGGGCCGGCAAGACGGTCATCGCCACGACCCACGACCTGATCTGCGCTGCGCAGCGCTTCCACCAGGCCGCCTTCCTCAACGGGCGGATCGTGGCGTCCGGGCCAGCCCGGGACCTCGTCCTCGACCAGCGGCTCCTGTCCGAGACGTACGGCGGCCACGTCCTGGTCCTGCCGGGCTGACGGCGCAGCGGCTCGTCCTCGACGACGCCCACCACCACGACGAGGCGGCCGGCGGCGAGCGGCACTACCACGAGGAGACGCACCGATGACCAGGGTCCGCGCGTGAACGTCGCCGGCTTCCTCCTCGACCCGATGACCTACGGGTTCATGCAGCGCGGCCTGCTCGCGGCGCTCCTCGTCGGGGTCGTCTGCGCGGTGATGGGCACGTTCGTGGTGCTCAAGGGGCTCGCCTTCATCGGCGACGCGGTCAGCCACGCGGCGTTGCCGGGACTCGCCATCGCGTTCATCCTGGGCGTCCCGATCTACCTCGGCGGAGCGGTCGCGGCGGTCGGCACGGCGATCGCGATCGGGGTGGTGGCGCGGCGCGGGGGACTCCGCTTCGACACCGCGGTCGGGGTTCTCTTCGCGGGCACGTTCGCCCTCGGCGTGCTCCTGTTCAGCACGATCAAGGGCTACATCGATCGACCTGTTCGGCTATCTCGTCGGGAACGTCCTGGGGATCACCGCGGCGGACCTCGCGACAGGTCGACGGTCCTCGGGGCGATCGTCCTCGCGATCGTTCTCGTGCTCCGCAAGGAGCTCCTCTTCGCGACGTTCGATCCGGCTCGGGGCGGCGGCCGCAGGCCTGCCGGTCCCGGCCCTGGAGTACCTCCTCCTCGCGCTCCTCGGGGTGACGATCGTGGTGAGCATCCAGGCGGTCGGGATCGTCATGGTCGTGGCGATGCTGGTGACACCGGCCGCGACGGCCCAGCTCCTGGCCGTGCGGTTCGGGCGGCTGGTCGGGGTGGCCATCGTGGTGGCGGCGTCGTCCGCGGTGGTCGGGCTCTACCTCAGCTTCCACCTCAACGTCGCGTCGGGGGCGTCGATCGTGCTGGTCGAGACGTTCGTGTTCCTCTGTGCGCTCGTCCTCTCGCCCCGGCACGGCCTCCTCGTCCGCTGGCGCCACCGGCTCGAGCCGACCGCCTGAGGAGCTGAGCTCGGCACTCGAGCGCCGAACGTACCGGCGCGAATGAGAAGGAATCATCACCCCCGGGGCGAAACCCGCGAGTCACCATGTGCCTCGAACCAGGTACGACGCGCGTCCCCACGTCTGCGTCGACCGCCGGGGAGCCGCCATGGACCACGCCCTTCGACCCTTCCGCCCGAGCGTGGCCACGGACCGGGCCGCCGCCACGGACCGGGCCGCCGCAGCGGTCCGCCGGAGCCCCCGATGCGCCTGACCGGGCCGCGCTTCCTCGTGCTCCTCGGCCTGCTCGGGATCGGCGTCGTGATCGCCACGGACCAGATCGTGCCGGCGACCTCCGAGCACCAGGCCCAGATGCGGGTCTGGCTGGCGGCACGCGCCTCCGGCATCGTTACCTACCTCATGCTGACCTCCCAGATCGTCTTCGGCCTCATCCTCAGCCACCCCACGAACCAGACGACCTGGAAGCTCTCGAAGCGGCTCTTTCCGTGGCACGAGAACCTGTGGGTCTTCGTCCTCTCGTTCCTCGCCGCGCACATCGTCAGCATCATCCTCGACCCCTACGCCGGGGTCGGCATCGCCGGCTCGTTCATCCCGGGCCTGTCGATCTACCGCAGCTCACCGGTCGCGCTCGGGACGCTGGGCCTCTACGCGCTGGTCATCACCGGGCTGACGGCGCGCTACACGAAGCTCCTGCCGCCCGGCTTCTGGCTGAAGATCCACCGGCTCGGCCTCGTCACGTTCGTCCTGTCCTGGCTTCACGGGATCCTCTCGGGCACGGACACCGAGGCGCTCCGCCCGCTCTACCTGGGAACCGGCCTGCTCGTCCTCGGCGCGGCCGTTTACCGCTACTGGGTCGCCCGCAAGGCGCGCCCCACGTTCTCCACCTCGCTCCAGGAGGCACCCTCGCGATGATCCCGATGCAGCTCGTCCTCCGCCGCGCCGTCGTGGTCGCCGCGGTCGTCCTCAGCCTCGCGGTCGGAGTGCTGGCGGTCCGTGCAGCCGCCGCCTGGACCGCGTCGGCGGCGCCGCTGACGGCCGCCCCGGTCTCGGCCAAGACCCTCGCCCTGCAGCTCGCCGACGAGCAGGCCCGCTCGGTAACGCTCGAGGAGAACCTGTCCGCGCTGTCCGCGCAGACAACCGACCTCGCGACGGCCCTCCAGGCCGCCCAGGACCAGATCGCCAACGACGCGAGGACGGCCCGGCAGCTCGAGGCCAAGCTGGCCGTGGCGAAGAAGAAGCTCCTGGCGCTCAACCGGTCGATCCAGCTCGCCGCCACCCGGGCGAGCACGGCTGCCAGGTCCTCTGGCGGTCCGACATCCGCCCCCGCCGCACCCAGGGAAACGGAGGGCGAGGGGGATGACTGAAGCCCTGCGACCGACTCGCCCGATCGGGATCGGGCTGGGCGGCGGCGCCGACACGGGAGCCCCGGGCGTCGACGGCCAGACGGCGATGGCGGCAGCTCGGCCCGCGGCACGGCCGAAGGCGAAGGCCGCCGAGGTCCACCGGCCCCTCCACCTCGTCGTCACGGTGGGGCTGTCCGCGGGGGCGTACGCCGCGGCACTTGCCGGGGTGACCGCGCTCCAGTCCTCGAGCGAGCAGGCGCTCGCCGCGAACCACGCGCCGACCGTCGAGGCGATCGACACGCTCCGTGCCGAGCACGACCGGCTCGAGGCGCGCCTGACCGCGGCCGGCGCCGCCTACAACGCCGCCGCGGCGGCCTACGGCGAGCTGACCGGCGGGCTCGGCCAATTCGAGCAGGGGCTCGGGGCGCTCGCGGCCCAGGTGAAGAAGGTCGAGGGGAGCGCCATGTCGCTGCCGACCTCGGTCCGCCTGCCGAGCGTCGGCCGCTCGAGTCAGTCCGCGTCGCGGCCGGCGACCCACACGACGACCGGCGCGTCCGGCGGCTGATGACCGGAGCGGCTTCGGTGCCGACGGTCGAGGCCGGTGGGCCGAGGCTGCGCGGCCGAGGCTCGCGCGGCTGAGGCTCGCGCGGCTGCGGCGTCCGGCGCCGATCCCGGCTCCGCGCCCGCCGTCCAGCGCTTCGAGCGACGGGCGATGGGCTCGGCGCTGCGGCTCACCGTCGTGGGCATCCCCCCGGCCCGCGCTGAGGCCACCTGGCGGCTCGTCTCGGACGAGTTCGAGGCGGCCGAGGCGGCGATGTCCCGCTTCCGCGAGTCGAGCGACCTGACCGCCCTGAACCGCGCCGCCGGCAGCGGGCGGGCGGCCGCCGTGGACCGCCGGCTTGTCCGGGCGCTCGTCGCGGCGGATCGGGCGGGGCGCCTGACCGACGGCCGGTTCGACGCACGGGTCCTGGCGGACCTCGAGCGGCTGGGCTACCGCGGGGCCGACCTGGGAGCCGGCGATGCGAGCGCCAGCGGGAGCGCGGGCCCGGGGAGCGGCCCGGGGAGCGGCCCGGGGAGCGGCCCGGCCACCCGATCGACCGCCTCGCGCTGGCTGTCCGTCGATCCCCGCGCGTCGGGCGCCGCCGTCGAGCGCCCGGTCGATCTGGGCGGGATCGGCAAGGGCCTCGCCCTCCGCTGGGCCTGGCGCGCCCTAGAGCGATCCGGCGTCGCGGCGGCCGATACCGGCACCGGCGCCGGCGCGCTCGTCGAAGCCGGCGGCGACCTCATCGCGGGCGGCCCCTCGCCGGACGGCGGCCCGTGGATCGTCGGCGTCGAAGATCCCCGGGGCGGTCCGGAACCCCTCGCCGCGATCGCGGCCCCGAGCGGCGCCGTCGCCACGTCCTCCGTCCGCGTCCACCGCTGGCGGACCGATGACGACCGACCCGTCCATCACCTCCTGGACCCGCGGACCGGCGAGCCCGGGGGCGCGGGGCTGCTCGCCGTCACGGTCGCCGGTCCCGATCCCGCCTGGGCGGAGGTCTGGTCCAAGACCCTGTTCCTGGCCGGCGCCGACGACATCGTCGCGCTCGCGCGGTCCCGCGGCCTCGCGGCCTGGTGGGTCCTCGATGACGGCCGACTGGAGATGACCGCCGCCGCCCGCGCCCGCACGACCTGGGTCGCCGCCGAGACCTGAGCCGCCCCCTCAGCGCTCCAGGGCCGCCTCGAGCTCCGATCGCGTGGGCATCCCCTCGCGGGCGCCAACGCGGGTCGTGGCGAGGGCGCCGGCGACGACAGCGCGGCGGACCGCGTCGACCAGCGACAGGCCCTCGGAGATCGCGGCGGCCAGGGCGCCGTTGAATGCGTCCCCGGCCCCCGTCGTGTCGACCGCCCGGACGGGGATCGAGGGCACGTCGACGGTCGCCTCGCGCGTGACGATCAGGGCGCCCGCCGCCCCCAGCGTCACGACCACCGCCTCGCCGACGCCGCCGCCCTCCGCCGAGGGGTCGAGGAGCGCCCGGGCGGCCCGCGGGATGTCGGTCGCGGCGGCGATCCCGCCCGCCGAGGCCCGCCCGGAACGACGCGCCTCGGTCGCGGCGAGGGTGAGGAGCTCGCCCCGGTTCGGGGTGATGATGTCGGCCGCCCCGAGCACGGACCGGTCGATCCCATCGGCCGGCGCCGGGTTGAGGATCGTCCGGGCGCCGGCCGCCCGCCCGAGCCGGAGCGTCTCGCGCACGGTCGCCGTCGGGAGCTCGCGGCAGACCAGGACGACGTCCCCCTCGTGGATCCCGATCCGGGCGAGGGCCGGCCCGATCGCCTCGGGCGCGAGCCCGGCGTTCGCCCCGGACGCGACCGAGATGAGGTTGTCGCCGCGCTCATCGACGAGGATCAGCGCGACGCCGGTCGAGGTCTCCTCGAGCGTCGCCAGCGAGGAGACGTCGACGCGCTCCACGGCGAGTGCGGACCGGGCCTCCGCCCCGAACGCGTCATCGCCCACCGCGCCGACGAACAGGACCGGCCGCCCCAGCCGCGCCGCGGCCACCGCCTGGTTGCCGCCCTTCCCGCCGTGGTGCCGCTCGAACGTCCCGCCGGCGACCGTCTCGCCCGGTGACGGCAGGCGCTCCCCGCGGATGACCAGGTCGACGTTGACCGACCCGACGACGACGACCCGCCCGCTCACCGGGGCACCCGCTCCAGCCCGTCCTCGACCGCTGCCTGCCTAGCCGGTGATGTACTCGCCGCCGTCGACACCGATGACCTCGCCGTTGATGAAGTCGGTGCCCTCGCGGCTGAGCGCGACGATCGCGTTGGCGACGTCCTGGGGCGTCGTCATCCGGCCGGTCGGGTTGCGCCGGGTGGCCGCCTCGATGATCTGGTCGTGCTCGGGGATCTTCATCAGCGCCGGGGTCATGGTCACCCCGGCCCGGATCGTGTTGGCGGTGACCCCGCTGCCCTTCCGGGCGAGCTCCATGGCCAGCTGGCGAACGTGCGACTCGAGCGCCGCCTTCGCCGACGAGACCACGCCGTACGAGGGGACGACCCTGGTCGAACCCTCGGAGGTCATCGCGTAGATCTTCGAGCCCTGCTCCAGGAAGCCGCCGCGGTAGAGGTCCTGGACCCAGTAGACGAGGCTGTTGGCCATGACGTCCTGGGTCATCTCCATCTTCTTGCGGTCGACCGCGTCCTTGGGGTCGTCGGCGATGAACGGGACGAGCGAGCCGAAGGCGAGCGAGTGCATCACGACCCGGACGTAGGCATGGCGCCCCGCGGCCCGGCTGGCCTCGAATTGCTCGCGCAGGGTGGCCAGGGCGGCGGCCCGCTTCTCGTCGTCGGCGGCGTTCATGTTGATGTAGAGCGCCTCGCCGCCGAGCGCCTCGATCGCGGCCTTGACCTCCTCGACGTGCGGGAGCGCCGCCCGGAAGTCGAGGTGGATCCCGAAGATGTTGTAGCCGGCCGCCGCGAGCGCCTTCGAGGTCGCCTCGCCCATCCCTGAAGACGCGCCGAGGATGACTGCCCAGCGCTCGCGATCGTCGGTCATCGGGTTCGTGCCTCCGTGGGCGACCGGGCCGGTTCGCGTGGCCGGGTCGTGGCTCGTGGCTGATGGTCGAGTGGGTGCCGCGCTCGGCCGGCCGAGTCTAGCAGCGGCGCGCGGTCGGTTGCCCCCGTTCGATGCGGAAGCGCATGGAACCGGCGTACGCTGGAGCCTGCGTTCCGCCCAGGTGAGGAGACCGGATGACCGGCATCGGTCCCGAGATCGTCGCGCTCCTCGTCCCGCTCGTCCTGGTCGAGTTGGGGCTTGCCGCCTGGGCGCTCTACGACCTGACGCGCCCGGGGCGTCGGGTCCGCGGTGAGAGCCGGCTGATGTGGGGCCTGATCATCGTCCTGGTCTCGCTGATCGGACCGATCCTCTACTTTGCGGTCGGGCGCGAGGAGGCGGGCGCCGAGCCCGAGGCGCGCGCCTGGCCGACCGCCCAGCCGAAGCCCAGTGAGCCGATCACCGAGCCGGAACTGACCGAGGCGCCCGCGACCGCGGAGCCGCCGACGCCGATGCCGACGCCGACCGCCGCGTCGATCGCGACGCCTGCGGCCGTGGCCGGGGCACGCGGGGTCGCCTCCGGCACGCCCGCCGCGATCGCCTGCCGCGGGCTGACGAAGCGCTACGAGGGCGGGGTTCTCGCGCTCGACCGGCTCGACCTCGACGTCCCGGCCGGGTCCGTGTTCGGCCTGCTCGGCCCGAACGGCGCGGGCAAGACGACCACCCTCCGCCTCCTCGTCGGCCTGATCCACCCGACCGCCGGGACCGCCTCAGTCGGCGGCGTCCCGCTCGGGGCCGAGGGGCTGACCCGCCGGATCGGCTTCCTCGACCAGGATCCGCGCTACTACGGCTGGGCGACCGGGCAACGAGCTGGTGATGCTCGTCGGGCTCCTCCACGGGATGAGCGGGGCCGCGCTCGAGCGGCGGACCGGCGAGGTCATGGCGCAGGTCGGCCTCACCGAAGCCGCGGACCGGCGCGTCGGCACGTACTCCGGCGGGATGCGCCAGCGGCTCGGCATCGCCCAGGCCCTGGTGAACCGGCCGGCGGTGCTCATCCTCGACGAGCCGGTCAGCTCGCTCGATCCGGAGGGCCGCCGCGACCTGCTGGCGCTCATCGCCGAGCTGCGCGGGACCGCCACGGTTCTCTTCTCGACCCACGTCCTGGCGGACGTCGAGCGGGTCTGCGATCGGGTCGGGATCCTGGACCGCGGGCGGCTCGTCACCGAGGGTCCGCTGGGCGAGCTGCTCGACCGCTACGCGCTGCCGATCTACCGGATCGAGCCGGAGCCGGGCCAGGCGGGCGCCGTCGCCGACCTCCTCGACGCGCTTCGTCGGGCCCCGTGGGCAACCGGCGTCGCCGCCGAGCACGGGCTGCTCCGGGTCACGGTGAGCGACCCGGCGCGCGCGGCGGCGGAGCTCCTGCCGGCGATCGTCGCGGCGGGCGTGGCCGTGACCGCGGTGGAGCGGGTGCGGCCCACCCTCGAAGACGTCTTCCTCCGGCTCACCGGCAGCGACGCCCCGGGGCGGGTCGCATGACCGGGTTCCGCGTGCTCCTGCTCAAGGAGCTCCTCGAGGCGTGGCGGACGCGCCGCCTCCAGGCCATGCTGATCCTGTTCGTGTTGATCGGGATCGTCTCGCCGCTGACGGCGCGCTACCTGCCGGAGATCCTGCGGGCGGCCCTCGGCAGCCAGTTCCCGTCGATCCCGATCCCGACGCCGACTGCGGCCGATGCCGTCGACCAGCTCCAGAAGAACCTGGGCCAGCTCGGGGCGTTCGCCGCGATCGTCCTGGCGATGGGCGCGGTCGCGGCCGAGAAGGAGCGCGGGACGGCCGCGTTCGTCCTGACCAAGCCGGCGACCCGGGGCGCGTTCCTCGGCGCCAAGCTCGTGGCGCAGGGAGTCGTGCTCGCCGTCGCCACGGTCGTCGCGATCGCGCTGGGCTGGGCCTACACCGCGGTCCTGTTCGGGCCGCCGCCGCTCGGCGGGTGGGTCGCGCTCGCCGCGCTGAGCTGGCTCGGCCTGGCGACCTGGGCGTCGATCACGTTCCTCGCCTCGACCGTGTCGGGGTCGTCCGCCGCGGCCGCCGGCGTCGGCGTCGTGGCGCTCATCGGCATCTCGCTCGTGGGGGTCGCTGCCGACCGTCGGGCGGTTCCTGCCGACCGGCCTGCTCGGACCGGCCCGCGCGCTGGCCACCGGCTCGACCGGCGCGCTCGACGCCGGGGAGCTGGCGACGGCGATCGCCGGGAGCGCCGCGCTGGTGGCCGCGAGCGCGATCCTCGCCTGGCTCTCGTTCCGGCGCCAGGAGCTCTAGTGCTTCTCCCGTTGGCTCAGCAGACCACAAGATGTAGCGCTGGTGGCAGCGATCCTTGTTGAAGGACGGAGGGCATCATGACGACACCACGCACGGTAGCGGGACAAGCCGCCCTCTCGGGGATGCGCCCCCACGTGAAGCGTGCGCTCGCACACACCATCCTCGCTATCGAAGCCGAGGCCATCGCTCCCTACGTGGAGGCGCTGCGGGAAGCCGACCGCGTGCTCGAATCCCTTGCCGCCAAAGACGCAACCTCAAGGTGGGACATTCCCTCGAGAGTCGACTTCGTCAAGCGGGCTGAGGCCGCACATCGACTGGTGAGGCCCCTTCTCGCGCAGCACGTCCAAGAGGAGCAGGGATGACTACATCTGGTGTCGTGCTGAGACAACGCCTCTGTGTGGAGTCCGGGAGGTTTCGATCCGGGAGCAGGTTCCGCCCCGGCGCGCTACTCAGCCGGTCGAGCCACGTCCCCAGTCGCGGTAGACGAACCAGAGGGCGAGCAGCGCGCCGGCGATGGCGAGTCCGATGGCGGGGACGAGCAACGGGATCCCCCCGAGGTTGCCCACCACCATCGCGACGACCGCCGATGCGGTCACGAGCGCCACGCCGCCCGCCCGCGTCCTCCAGAGCAGGAAGGCCAGCAGAAGGCAGGCGATACCGACGATCGCCATTGGGATCAGGAGGAAGATCGCCGTCATGCCCGCGTCCTGCGCTTCGTGTGTGGGGTCACGGAGAACGGGAACTAGGGAGGGAACCGAGAGGGCGGCGTCCGCTCCGAGGATAAGGACTCCCACCACGCTGAGGAGTTTGGCGGGAAGCCGGCCGATCCGATCGGGCTGGTCCTGGCGCATCTTCGTCACCCCCGACTGTCGTGCTTCCAGTCTCGCGCAGCTCGTGGCCTGATCAAGGGCCCTCTCGCCCGTTCGGACGGTCAAGAAGAACTCTAGCTGTCTCCGGCTGGGTTGAGTAAGCACCGTTCATGGGACGCCCTGCCGCGCACGGAGACCCGGGACATCTCGATCCACGCCACCATCAAGCAGATGTGCCCGATTCCACACAGTGGAGACAGCGGGAGAAGCACTGGAGCTCTAGCCAGGCTGCCTCGGCTGCTTCGCCAGCAGGTAGAGGGCCATCACGAGCGGCGTCCGCGCGACGATGCCGTGCTTCAGCTCGGGCGGCATCCGGACCCACGTCCCGGGCCCGGCCTCGTAGGCGTCCCCGCCGACCGTAAGGTCGCCCGTGCCCGACAGCACGTGGATGATCGCCGGCCGGGCGGAGGTGTGCTCGGACAGCGCCTCGCCGGCCGCGAACGCGAAGAGCACGAGCTGGACGCCGTCCTCGTCGGACAGGGTCTGGCTGAGGATCCCGCGCCCCGGGACCGGGCCTTCGGCGAGAAGGTCTCCGAAGATGGTGTACGGCTGGCTGCTCATCGCCCCACGATACCCCTCCGCGCCCCGCAGGTCGGCCACTGGATCAGCCGATCCCGTACTCCAGAACCGGGACGCCGTGGCGGTCGAAGTCGGCTCGGTTGCGGGTCACGACGATGGCGCCCTCGGCCAGCGCCAAGCCGGCGATCAGCGCGTCGCCGAGGTCCCGCTGGGCGCGCGAGGCGCCCACCCGGCGAAGCTCTCCGGCGATCTCGGCGGCGAGTCGACCCAGCGGGAGGTACTCGAGAGCCTGGAGAAGGCGCCGGATCGTGTGCCGTTCGTCCGCGGTCCCACCGGACAGCGCCTCGCAGGTGACCACCTCGCAGGTCGCCAGCTCGTGGTCGGCGTCGTAGAGATCTCGGACGACGCGGATCGCGCCCGGTACGCCGATGGCGTGGTCGATGACGACGGTCGTGTCGAGGAGATACCTCACGCCGGGTCGTCCGCCGCATCCGCCGCATCTGCCGCATCCGCCGCATTCGCCGCCCGCCGGCATTCGACGTCGGCCCAGGGATCCCGATCCGTCCGGCGCAGTTCATCGACCCACCGGGTGACGTCCTCGGGGGTCCTCCAGGTGGCCGATCCCTCGAGCGCGCCGGCGGTCTCGCGAATGACGCGACCGAGGCGCTCGCGCTTCACCCGCTGCTCGATGGCGGCGGCGACGAAGGCGCTCCGTCCACGTGGACCGGCGTATTCGTCGACGAGCGCCAAGAGCTCCTCGGGGATGGTGACGGTGGTTCGCACGAGCGCCATGGCAGTCCTCGCCCTGAAGTATGAGAACGTTGCATATTCTACCACCGGGCGCTCACCCGGCCCTTATCCGGCCCTTATCCGGCCGCCGATCCGGCCCGGCGGCGACCCCCGAACGCGATCGCCAGGACGCCCGCGCCGATGAGCGCGGCGCCGGCGAGGAAGGCCGAGCCGAGCGCTTCGCCGAGGATGGCCACGCCGAGCGCCGCCCCCACGACAGGCTGCGCGAAGAAGGCTGCGGCCGACACGGTCGAGGGGGCCGAGGCGTAGCCGCGATACCACAGCGACCAGGCGACGGCGGTGGCCATCACGCCGAGGTAGAGGACCGCCAGCACGGTCCGTGGCTCGAGCGGCGGGAGCTCGCGACCGGCGAGCTCGACCGCGGAGAACGGGGCGATGAGGACGATCGCCACGCAGCTCGCCTGGAGGATCGCCCGGAACGCCCCGACCCGCTCCACGAGCGGCCGACCGACCGACGAGAAGAGCGCCCACGTCGCCGCCGAGCCGACGAGGAGCAGGTCGCCGACGAAGCGGGCGTCGAACGGACCGATCCGCGCGGCGTAGAGCGCCAGGAGGGTCTCGTCGACCGGGTCGACGACGACTGCGCCGCGAAACGCCAGGACCGCCACGCCCGCCAGCGCGATCGCGACCCCGAGCCAGGCCAGCCGGCCGACCCGCTGCTTCTCGAGCACGACGCCGAAGATGAGCACGAACGCCGGCGTCGTCGTCGTCAGCAGCGCCCCCTCCGCGGCGCCCGTCAGGCTCGTGCCCACGAACTGGAGGGCCATCGTGAGGGCGACGATCGCGCCCGCCGCGACGACCCGTCGGAACGGCGTCCGCCCGAACCCCACCCGTCCCCGGAACGCGACGAACAGCACCGCGATCCCGACCAGGAGCCGCAGGAGGCCGAGCGTCAGCGGCGGGATCGCGTCGAACGTGCCGGCCGAGACGACATACATCCCGCCCCACAGCGCCGACGCCCCGAGCAGGTCGAGGATGGCCGTCGGCGTGGCGACCCGGTCGCCGGCGCCTCCCGCGGACGAGAGCCCGGGCGCCAGCTCCGGGGAGATGTCGACGGCGTGCGCGCCGGCCTCGGCTCGCTCGCGGCCGCTCAGACGACGCCCTCCGACCGGAGCCGGGCGATCGCGGCCGGGTCGTAGCCGAGCTCGGCGAGGATCTCGTCGGCGTGCTCGCCCAGGAGCGGCGGGGCGGTCCGGATCGTCGCCGGCGTAGCCGACAGCTTGAACGGCACACCCACCTGGCGGACCGGGCCGAGCCGCGGATGCTCGACGTCGACCACCATCTCGCGAGCGCGGGCCTGCTCGCTGCCGAACGCGGCCAGGAGGTCGTTGATCGGACCGCACGGGACCCCGGCCGCCTCGAGGCGGGCCAGCCAGGCGGCGGACGTGTCCGTGGCGAACCGCTCGGCGAGCAGCGGGCGAAGGACCCCCCGGTTGTCGACCCGGTCCGGGTTCGTCGCGAGGCCCGGGTCGGACGCGAGTGCCGGGAACCCCAGGGCCTCGCAGAACCGCAGCCACTGGCGCTCGCTGCCCACCGCCACGGCGATCTCCCCATCGCCGGTGGCGAACGTTTCGTACGGGACGATGTTCGGGTGGGCATTCCCGCGCCGGCCCGGCGCGACCCCGGTCGCGAACGCGTTCTGGGCCTGGTTGACGAGGATCGACAGGGTCGACTCGAGGATGGACACGTCGATCCGCTGGCCGCGCCCGTGGGCCGGCGACCCGGCCCGATCGCGCCCCGTCAGCGCCGCCAGGATCGCGACCGCGCCCTGCAGGCCGGTCACCACGTCGGAGATCGCCACGCCGACCTTCGTCGGCTGGCCGCCGTCCTCGTCCGGCGAAGCCGGTGATCGACATCAGCCCGCGACCGCCTGGATGACGAAGTCGTAGCCGGGCTTGCCCGGCGTCCGGGCCGGTCGGGCCGTAGCCGCTGATCGCGAGGTGGACGAGCCGCGGGTTGAGCGCCTCGAGCGCCGCGTCGTCGAAGCCGAGCCCGGCGAACCCGCCGACCCGGAAGTTCTCGACGAGCACGTCCGCCCGGCCGACCAGCCGTCGGAGGACGTCCGCGCCCGGCGTCGGTCTTGAGATCGAGCCGGAGCGAGCGCTTGTTCCGGTTGACCGCGAGGTAGTAGGCGGCCACGCCGGGATCGTCCGGGGCCAGGCGGCCCGCCCCGACCCACGGCGGCCCCCACGCCCGCGTCCCGTCGCCCTCGGGCGGCTCCACCTTGACGACGTCGGCGCCGAGGTCGGCCAGGAGCATCGTGCAGTACGGCCCGGCCAGGACCGTCGAGCAGTCGGCGACGAGGATCCCGGCGAGCGGCCCGGGCGCCATTTCGGTCGGCATCACGGCGATGGTAGCGGGTGGCGGCAGGTCGCAGACGAGCGGCCCCCGGGTCTTCCGCGAACCTCCGCTAGGATGGGCCGATGAGCGAACTGCGTCCCCCTCACCCTGATGACCGTCCATGCCCACCCGGACGACGAGACGATCGGGACCGGCGGGACGATGGCCAGGGCGGTCGCCGAGGGCCATCGGGTCGTTCTCGTCACCTGCACGCGCGGCGAGCTCGGCGACATCGTCGTGCCAGACCTGAAGACGCACGAGAACCACCGCCGGCTGGGCGAGATCCGGGCAGCCGAGCTGGAGCGCGCGCTGGCGATCCTGGGCGTGACCGAGTGGGACAGCCTGGGCTATCGCGACTCCGGGATGATGGGCGAGCCGGGCAACCGCGACCCGCGCTGCTTCTGGCAGGCCGACCTCGACGAGGCGATCGGCCGGCTCGTCTGGTTCGTCCGCCGGGTGCGGCCGGACGTGATGACGACCTACAACGACTTCGGCGGGTACGGCCACCCGGACCACATCCGGACCCACCTCGTGACGGTCGGCGCGTTCGCCCGGGCCGGGGACCCGGCCTGGTACCCGGAGCAGCTGGCGCCCGAGCACGGCGGCACCGGACCGGCCGAGGCGGACGGGGGCCTGGCTCCCTGGGCGCCCTCCAAGCTCTACGAGCAGGCCCTCCCGCGGTCGGTCCGGATCGCCATGAACGACGCGCTGACGGCGATCGGCAAGCGGTCCTTCTGGATGCCACCGGAGGACTCGACGCCGGAGCAGCTGGCCGAGTTCGAGGGATGGCTCGAGAAGATGCTCGTGCCCGACGAAACGATCACGACCCGGATCGACATCGAGCCGTATGTCGAGGCCAAGTGGAACGCAGCTCGGGCCCACGTGACGCAGATCGGCGAGGAGTCGGCGTTCATGCTCTTCGGACTCGACGGTTGGCGGCGCCACTGGTCGGCGGAGATGTTCATCCTGCGCGAGAGCCGCGTCCCGACCAGCCTCCCCGAGACGGACCTCTTCGCTGGCCTCGGCTGAGCGGGCGGACCTCGCCAACCGGCCCATGCCGCGGTGGGCCCATGCGACGGGCGGACCCGGCGACCCCGGGGCTTCCGCGTCCAGGTCCCGGCGACCCGGGCTTCCGCGCCAAGGTCATCGACCACATCGATAGGTCCGGATGGTTCCGGGCCGCGGGACCGCGCCACACGGCCGAACCGCGCGCCGGCCATCGACGACAGCGATGACCCCAGCGGGTTCCGGGGCGTGGTTGGGGTGCTGCGGGTCGCAACCCCGCAAACCCATCGACCACAGCGATGACCTCGGCGAGCCGGGGCGACGCGTGGGGCCGTCAGATGGCGCTGGTGCAGGCTCGGCACTTCGAGGCGTCGACGGCGTTGGCCTCGCGGCAGAACGGGCAGGCCTTCGACGGCCCGGCGGGCGCCTCGCGGATGAACGCCTTCGAGACCCAGAAGACGACGAACGCGATGACGATGAAGGCGATCACCGAGTTGAGGAACGTGCCGTAGTTGATCGCCACGACCTTCGCCGGGTCAGAGGCGTCCTTGAGGACGATCCGCATCGCGGCGAAGTCGACGCCGCCGAGGACCAGCCCGATCGGCGGCATGATGATGTCCTTCACCAGCGAGTTGACGACCGAGCCCAGCGCGACGCCGATGATGACGCCGACCGCCAGAGCCAGCGCGTTCGTCTTGAGCAGGAACGCCTTGAACTCCGCGATCACGAGGTGCCTCCTCTCATGGACGGCGATGTGTGGCTCGTCATGGGCCGCGGCGCCTCGCTCGTCAAGCGCTGCGACGCCGCGCCCGCGGCCGTGGCGTCACCAGGCGAGCATGCCCTTCGACGCGTTGAACAGCTGGCCCATGACCGCCCGTCCGGAGCCCGCCGGGTTCATGAAGTTGGGCTGGGCCTTGTCGAGGATCACATGGGGTCGCATCGTGACCTGCAGCAGCCGGTTGCCGCTGAACGTCATCTCGAGGGTGATGCCCTCCATCGTCGGCACCGACCAGTCCTGGTCGAAGACGAAGTTGCCGAGGGCGTACCAGATCGGGCGGCCCTTGTAGACCTCCATCGCGGCGACGTAGTGGGCGTGGTTGCCGATGATCATGTCGGCTCCCGCGTCGATGATCGAGCGGGCCAGCGCCCGCTGCGAGGCTGATGGCCGCGAGGTGTACTCGGTGCCCCAGTGGGGGAAGACGATGACGACCTGCGCCCCGGCGGCTCGAGCCTTCGCGATGTCCGCCCTCACCGCCGCCAGCGCGAGGTGGGCGTTGCCGGCCCGGGCTGGCCCGGCCGCGTACACCCCGGCGATCGCGTCGTAGCCGAGGATCGCGACCTTCACGCCGTGGGTGGTCACGATCGCCGGCCGCCGCGCGGCCGCCAGGTTCGCGCCCGCCCCGGCGTGCTTGAGCCCGTACTTCTCGAGGTTCCGGATCGTGTCCAGGATCCCCTGCGCGCCGGCGTCGCGGATGTGGTTGTTGGCCAGCGAGACCACGTCGATCCCGGCGTTGCGCAAGCCGGCGATCAGCTTCGGGTCGGCCGAGAAGACCGTCCCGGACGTGTGGTAGCGGAACGCGTTGGGCGCCGGGTTCTCGAAGTTCGCCAAGGCAATGTCGGCTGACTTCAGGAGATCGCGGACGGCCCCGGCGTTACCGGTCCGGCGGGTGATCGGCACGGGATTGTGGAGGGCCGAGCAGCAGGTCGTGCCGGTGATCGTCGCGGTCCCGCCGCTGAATGGGAAGTCGACCCCCTTGTGGAGGACCTTCACCGCCCTGGACACGCCACGGTCGAGGAGGATGTCCCCGCCGGCGACGAGCGTCCAGGTCGACGCCGGGTCGAACGCGGCCGCGCCCTTGAGGGTTGCCGGGAGGCGGGCGGTCAACGTCCAGCCCGCTGCGGTCCGGGCCCGATCGACGCCGAACAGGGACGGGCTCCCCCAGGCCAGGGCCCGGACGGCCGGCGTGACCTGGTCGGCGCGCAGGAAGGCGAGCCGGTCGCGCTGCTTCGCGAGGTCCTTCGCCAGGGTCGCGCCGTCCTTCGCCGTGATGAGGCGCCCGGGATCCGACGGACGCTCCAGGCCGAGGCCGGCGAGAATCGCGTCCGCATCCCCGGCGACCAGCTCGAGGGCGTCGTACCGCTTGCTCGTCCCGGCGAGGATTGCCTCGACGTCGGCCGGGCGGACGCTGGCCTCGGTCGACCGGAAGTCGACGACCGGGACGATCGGGACGTCTGCGAGCGGGGCGCCGGTCGCGGCGGGTGAGGCGCTCGGCGAGGGCGGCTCCGCGGAGGGGCCGGACGCGACGGGCGAGCCGAGCGGGGTCGCCGAGGCGACGGACAGGCCGCTGCCCGAGCCGGCGACGAGCGCCGGCCCACTGGCGCCGGGTGAGCCGGACGTCCCCGTCGGGCGCGATCCCGGGCCCGCCATGAGGATGATCGCGACGGCCAGGACCGCCACAAGGCTGGTCGCCACGGCGACCGGCCCGACCGACGGGCCTCGACGGCCCGGCTGGAGGAGATGCGCCTGGGAGCGCGGACGGCGGGATCGACTCACCGGGAGAGTGTGCCAGACCCGAAAAGGAACGCCCCGTCCGGGCGGGCGGACGGGGCGTCGGGAGAAGCGATCGTCGATGGCGGACCCGACCGGATTCGAACCGGCGATCTCCAGCGTGACAGGCTGGCATGTTGGGCCGCTACACCACGGGTCCGTTGCGGCGAGTGCGGAGGATAGCAGGTGCCGGCCCCATTGTCCCATGACACTTCGTCCCATGGCGGCCCTCGGAAGGCCGGGTCGGTGCCGGTCGGTGCCGGTCCCCCGGGATATCGCCTCAGGCGATGGTATCGGCGGGATCGACGCCGGCTCCCGCGGGATATCGCCTCAGGCGATGGTATCCGGCCGACCGGCGGGGTTCGGCCCGCCCCGAGGGAGGATTCGTGCGTAGGCAGGCCGCCCGATCGGCCGAAGCGGGCGTGGGACCGCGGATACCATCGCCCACCGCGATATCCCGGGCAACGTCGGGGAGTCGCCGCGCGGCGGCACGGGCGCGGGCACGGACCCATGCCGCCGGCCGGCTGGCGAGGATCCACCGGTATACTCGGCCCTCATGCCTCCCCTCGACCTCCGCTCCGACACCGTCACCAAGCCGACCCCCGAGATGCGCCGGGCGATGGCCGAGGCCGAGGTCGGCGACGACGTCTTCGGCGACGACCCGACCGTCAACGCGCTCGAGGCGCGGGCGGCCGAGCTGCTCGGCAAGGAGGCCGGCCTGTTCGTGACGAGCGGGACGATGGGCAACCTCGTCGCCCTGATGGCCCACCTCGCCCGCGGCCAGGAGGTGATCGCCGGGACGCCAGTGCCACATCGTCCTGGACGAGGCGGCCGGCCACGCCGTCGTCGTCGGGGCGAGCGTGCGCCAGCTGCGAGAGCGGCCGGACGGGACGCTCGACCCGGCCGAGATCGACGCCGCGTTCCGCGACCCGAGCGACCCCCACGAGCCGATCACCGGCCTGGTCACGATCGAGAACACCCACGCCCACTCGATGGGCCAGCCGCTGTCCGTGGCGTACACCGCGCAGGTCGCGGCCATCGCCCACGCCACGGCGTGCCGCTCCACGTCGACGGGGCGCGCTTCTTCAACGCCGTCGTCGCCCTCGGGCGTCGACCGCGCGCGAGCTCGCCGAGCCCGCCGACTCGGTCACGTTCTGCCTGTCGCAAGGGGCTGGCCTGCCCCGTCGGCTCGGTCGTCGTCGGGAGCCGCGACTTCATCTGGCGGGCGCGCCGGGCGCGCAAGCTCCTCGGCGGCGGCATGCGCCAGGTCGGGCGTCCTCGCCGCGGCCGGGCTGGTCGCCCTGCGGGACGGGCCGGCCGGGATGATCGAGCGCCTGGCCGAGGACCACGCCAACGCCCGCCGCCTGGCCGAGGGCCTGGCGGCCATGGACGGGATCGTCTCCGCCGGGCGACATCGCCCAGCCGGAGCCCGGGCCGCCTGGACCCGACCCGCGTCCGCACGAACTTCGTCGTGTTCCGGGTCGAGCGCGACCGGGCCGCGTTCCTCGACGCGCTCCGTGCGCGGAACGTGCCTGATGGTGGAATATCCGCACGGTCAGGTCCGCGCGGTCACCCACCACGGCGTCGCCGCGGCCGACATCGAGACGCATCCTGGCCGCCGACCGCCGCCGCCCTGCGCGAGACGGCCGCCGGCGCCGCGCCGGCGACGCCACCGACGGCACGGCGGCGCCCGGGCCGGCCGCCACCGGAGGACATCCGTGACCGAGCCGACGATCGACGACGTTCCCGCTGACCCGCGCCCGCTCCGGCGCCGGACCGCGGGCCGCTCGACGACCGGTTCTACGACCTCGTCGAGGCGCGCTTCCGGCGGCTCGTTCGCGACAACCCGGACGCTCGCCACGTTCGTGCGGCATCCACACCGAGGACGACCGGCTCGGCGACGGCAGCCGCGACGCCGTCCTCGACGAGATCGCCGCGGACCGGGCCCACCTCGCGGCGGTCGAGGCGATCGACCCGGCCGGGCTGTCCGCCGAGGCGCGCTTCGAGCGCGACCTCGAGCTCCACAACCTCCGCCGCGAGCTGTTCGACGCGCGATGTCCTGCGCCTGCTGGGAGCGCCGCTCGACCGCCCTCGACGCGCGTCGGCGACGCGCTGTTCCTGCTGTTCGCCCGCGACTTCGCCCCGCTCGCCGAGCGGCTCGACGCGATCGCCGGCCGCCTCGAGGCGGTCCCCGCGTTCCTCGAGGCGAGCCGGACGCCGGGCGACCGTCCCCCAGGTCCGCCTGTGGCAGGGGATCGAGATCGAGTCGGCGGACGAGCTGCCCGAGCCTGTTCGACGAGATCGTCGCGGCCGGCCGACGGCGTCCTGCGGCGCGGCCGAGCTGCGCCGGCTCGACGCGCGCCGTCGGACGCGAGCCAAGGCAGCGGTCGCCGAGTACGCCGACGTGGCTCCGAGGGCACGCTCGCCGACGGCGACGGACGACTGGGCGCTCGGGCGCGAGCGCTACGACGAGCTCGTCGGCCTGCGCGCCTTCGACGGCCTCGACGCGGACGCGATCCTCGAGATCGGCTGGGAGCAGCTCGCGCGCGAACCGGGCCGCCCGGGTCGCGGCCGCCCGCGAGATCGACCCGACGGTCGACGAGCCGACGGTCGTCGACCGGATCAAGCGCGACCACCCGGCCGACCTTCGAGGCGGCGCTCGACGGCTACCGCGACGTCGATGCTGCCGGGCCCGCGCGGCACCTCATCGACCACGACATCGTGACCGTCCCGGACGACGAGCGGATCGACGTCATCGCGACGCCCGAGTACCTGCGCAACGTCATCCCGTTCGCCGCCTACTTCGAGCCGCCCAAGTTCGACGCGCGATCCGATCGGGCATCTACGTCGTCACGCCGTCGGTCGGCGACGACCCGAACGCGATGCGCGAGCACAACTACAGCTCGATCAGCAACACGAGCATCCACGAGGCGTACCCGGGCCACCACCTCCAGCTCGCGTCGCCGGCCGGCACCCGTCGCTGACCCGGCTGCTGACCGAGCGCCCCGGAGTTCGTCGAGGGCTGGGGGATGTACTCCGAGCAGATGATGCGCGAGCAGGGCTTCGACGACGCCCCGAACTTCCGGCTGACCATGCACACCGACGCGATCTGGCGGGCCTGCCGGATCATCCTCGACGTCCGGATGCACCGCGGCGAGATCGGCGTCGACGAGGCGATCCGACTTCCTCGTCGAGCAGACCAGCTTCGAGGCGGCCGAACGCCCGGGCCGAGGTCCGTGCGCTACACGTACACGCCCGACCTACCAGCTGTCGTACCTGCTCGGGCAAGGTCCTGCTCCTCCGGCTCCGCGCGGACGAGCAGCGCCGGCTCGGCGCGGCGTTCTCGCTGCGTGGCTTCCACGACACGCTGCTGCGCAACGGCGTCCTGCCGATCAGCTTCCACCGCCGGCTCCTCGCGGGCGCGGGCGAAGGTGCGGGCGGCGCCACGGGCTCGGCGGCCGGCCAGGCAGCCGCGCTCCAGCCGTAGCCGCCGGCACGTGCAGGTCATCCCGGCGATCGACCTCGAGGGCGGGCGCTCGCGCATCGTGTCCTGGCCCGGCGCCTCGGCCGGGGTCGGCGCGCCCGACGGACCGGCCCGACCGGATCGCCGAGCGGTTCGTGGAGCAGGGCGCCCGGATCATCCACCTCGTCGACTTCGACGGGGCGCGGGCGGGCCGGCCGGTCAACCTCGAGGCGATCGGCGCCGTCGCGTCGCGGGTCGCCGTCCCGCTCCAGGTCGCCGGCGGCCTCGAGGGTGCCGACGACATCCGGCTCGCCTTCGCCGCCGGCGCGACCCGGGTCGTCCTCGCGATGTCGGTGGTCGAGGATCCCGGGCTCCTCGCGGACTGCCTGGCGGTCGCCGGCGACTGGCTGGCGGTCGGCCTCGACCCGCGTCCCGAGCGGCTCGCCGCGTTCCCCTGGCAGCGGGCCCGGGTCGCCGGTCCTGGCCGAGCTCGTCGGCGAGCTCGTCGGACCGCGGCGTGCGGCGGTTCGTCCTGGGCCACGGCGGAGCCAGCCCGGACCTCGAGCAGCTTCGTTCGCTCGTCCGGACGTACGATGCCGACATCCTGGTCGCCGGCGGGGCGTCGCGACCTCGACGGGATCCGCCGCCTGCGCGACGCCGGCGTGACCGGCATCATCCTCGGCGAGGCGCTCCTCTCCGGGGCCATCGACTTCCCCGCCGCCCTGGAGGCCGCCGCATGACGCCCACGCTCGCTCGCTCGTCCGCCGTTCGGGTCGCCGCCATCGCCCTCGTCGGACTCGTCGACTCGTCGCCGTTGCGGGCTGCGTCGGCGGGCACGTCGTGCCTGCGACGGTCGGGTCGCTGCCGGCCGGCGATCCCCGGCAGCCTCGGCAGCTCCGCCCGTCGAGTGCCGGTCGTCGCCGACGACCGGCGCAAACGGCTGCCCGACGAGCGAGCCGGCGCCGCTCGGCCAGCGGTGAGAAGCGGACCGTCACGATCGAGACGGCCAAGGGCGACGATCGTCATCGAGCGATCGAGGCGGACCTCGTCGCCCGATCGCGGCCGGCAACTTCGTCGCGCTCGCCGCGTGCGGCTGCTACGACGGGGTCGTCTTCCACCGGGTCGTGCCCGGGCTTCGTCATCCAGGGCGGCGACGGCGAGTTCGGCAGCGGCCAGGCGGCAAGCTCCCCGACGCCGGCAGGCCGGGCGGCGGTCCCGGCTACACGATCCAGGACGAGCCGGTCACCGCGACCTACGGCCGCGGCGCCGTGGCGATGGCCCGGACCAGCGACCCGAACTCGGTCGGCTCGCAGTTCTTCATCGTCCTCGACGACGGCGCTCGCCAGGCGCTCGCGTCAGACAACACCTACCAGATCATCGGCGACGGTGACCTCCGGCATGGAGGTCGTCGACGCGATCGCCGCCGCCGCGGACGCACGAGCTCCCGACCGACCCGGTCGCCGATGACCAAGGTCACCGTCAGCACCCGTGATCGCACCACGCCGAAGGAGATCAGCCCATGACCCGCGCCACGATCGCCACCGAGATCGGCGACATCGAGATCGAGCTCTACACGAGAGCGCGCCGAAGGCCGCCCAGAACTTCATCGACCTCGCCAAGAAGGGCTTCTACGACGACGTCATCTTCCACCGCGTCATCCCGGGCTTCGTCATCCAGGGCGGCGACGGCCAGTACGGCAAGAAGTCGTCGCTCGAACGCGGGTCGGGTGGGAACCGGCGGGCCGGGCTACAAGTTCGAGGACGAGCCGGTCAACGGCGACTACCTGCGCGGCGCCCTGGCGATGGCCAACGCCGGCCCGAACACGAACGGCAGCCAGTTCTTCATCTGCACGGACGACCTGACCGGCAAGCTGCCCAAGAACTACACCCTGTTCGGCCAGGTGACCAAGGGCATGGACGTCGTGGACAAGATCGTGTCGCGCGCCCCGCGACGGCCGCGACCTCCCGAACGACCCCGTGGCGATGACCAGGGTGACGATCCACGAGGAGTGAGCCGGCGGCCGGCGCGCGGGTGTGACGCCGCGAAGGTTAAGGAATTTACACAGATCGCCGTGCCAAAACCCTTGGAAAACGGCGCCGCACCGGGTAGGATATGCCGTGCTGCTTCAGGCAGCCAGCTGCCCCAGCGTCAAGGTCATGGGTAGGTAGGGTCAGGGTAGTCGGTGCAGCCGACGTGATAGATGCCCTTGTCGCGCGGCAGAAGACGGTTCGCTTCGGCGGGCACCTTCACCGGGACAGCATCGGAGCGGTTCCTTCGGGAGACCGCTCCGAACCTTTTCTGGGGTATCCTTCGCTCCCGCGGCGCCCTCGAGCACCCGCGATCCGCGCGCCTGTAGCTCAGTGGATAGAGCGTCGGCCTCCGGAGCCGAAGGTCGCAGGTTCGAATCCTGTCGGGCGCGCCAATGCCCACTCCTGTGCCGGCTGGACCTGTTCGGGCAGCGCGAGGGCCAGTCCGAGTGCGTACGCATCGGACGTGAGTCGCGCCCCCACGAACTCACGTCCCTTTACGGTGATCCGTTCGTAGATCGAGTTCAGCAGCTCCACCCGACCAGCCGGCGTCGCCTTCGCCCACGTCTCGGGTAGCTGGCGCAGCTTGGCGACGACCTTGCC
>CAWJIC010000085.1:0-82797 GCA_963842755.1 uncultured Chloroflexia bacterium
AGTCCGGCCGCCTCGCCGGCGGCGAGCGGGAACTGACGTCATGGAGACCGGCCTCGGCATCGGGGTCCTCATCGCCTTCCTCGGCGGCATGGTCTCGTTCGCTTCGCCATGCTGCCTGCCGCTCGTCCCGGCGTACGTCGGCTACATGGTCGGCAGCCAGCCGGACGACGGCACGGCCCGGCGCCGGGCCGCGTTCAGCCAGGCACTTGCGTTCGTGCTCGGCTTCTCGGCCGTGTTCATCGCGCTGTGGGCGTCGGTCGGCCTCATCGGCTACGTGCTGCGCGACTACGTCGGGCTGCTTCGCCAGGTCGGCGGTGCGGTCATCGTCTTCATGGGCCTCCACGTCGCGGGCGTGATCAACGTCTCCGCCCTCTACCGCGAGGTCCACCTGCCGGTCGGCCCGATGAGTGGAGCGTCGATGGGCTTCGGCCAGGCCACCCCGACGACCCCGAGCTACCGGCGTTCCGCGCTCCTCGGCGTCGTCTTCGCGGCCGGCTGGACGCCCTGCATCGGCCCGATCCTGGGCGGGATCATCGGCCTCGCCTCGGTGAGCGCGAGCGTCGCGGAAGGCACCGTCCTGCTCGTGGCCTACGCGGCCGGCCTGGCGATCCCGTTCATCCTCGTCGCCGTCGGCGCCACCTCGGTCAGCCATCGACTCGGCTGGCTGCGCGACCACCACACGGCCGTCTCGGCGGTCACCGGGGCGATGCTCGTGCTGGTCGGTTTCCTGATGATCACGAATACCTTCGCTCGCCTCTCCAGCCTCTTCGTACCGTTCGGTTCCTGAGGGAGAACGCGCATGACCCAGACAGTTCGGACCCCGGCCATCCCCCGGGCCGACCGCGAGCTGATCGACGACCTCGACGGAGGCCTCGCGGTCTCGCCGACGGACATCGGCGAGCGGCTGTGGCACTTCTTCATCTCGATGCGGACGGGGCTCGTCCTGATCCTCGCGCTGGCCGTTCTGGGCCTCATCGGGACGCTGCTCGTCCAGGCGCCGGAGGGCCTCCGGAGCGATCCGCAGGCGTACGCGACGTGGCTCGAGTCCGTGCGCCCGAAGTACGGCGGTTGGACCGCGGTCCTGGACACCCTCGGCCTGTTCTCGATCTTCAGCTCGGTCTGGTTCAGGGGGCTCGTCGTGCTGCTCACGACGAGCGTCCTGGCCTGCTCGGTGAACCGGGCGCCCCATCTCTGGAAGCAGGCCGTCCACCCCCGGACGAAGATGAGCGAGGCCTTCTTCGCGCATGCACCGCTCAGCGCAAACATCGCGGCAGCGGCCGATCCGGATGCCGCCATCGCCGAGGTCCAGGCGGCATTCCGGGCTCGCCACTTCCGGACCATCGTGGAACAGGACGGTGACACGATCCACCTCTACGCCGACCGATTCCGCTGGGGGCCGTTCGGGACGGTCATCGCCCATCTCAGCCTCGTCTTCATCCTCGCCGGCGCCGTCATCGGCACCGCCTGGGGCTTCCGGAACGACGGTCTCGCGGTGCCGGTCGGGTCCCGGGTGGACGTCGGGTACGGCACGGGCCTGTCGATCGAGGCGAAGAGCTTCAGCGACTCCTACTACACGAACGGCAGCCCGAGCGACTACGCCAGCGAGCTCGTCCTCTACAGGGACGGGGCGCAGGTGGCGGCCCAGACGGTCCGGGTCAACGAGCCGCTCCGCGCGGGCGACGTGACCTTCTATCAGTCCTTCTACGGCGCCGCGGCCGTGATGAAGGTGGCCGACCCGACGGGCACGGTCGTCTTCGATCGGGGTGTCTCGCTCGAGTGGACCTCGAACGACGGCAAGCGCCGCGTCGGCCAGATCATCCTGCCGGACGCCGGGCTGACGGCTTACGTCATCGGGCCCGCCTCGGGCGAGGTGGACCCCCAGATCAAGCCCGGTCAGATGCAGGTCGAGGTCTATCGGTCCGGCAGCGAAGGCACCCCGATCGCCACCGAGATCCTCTCCCAGGGTCAGCCGGTGAAGATCGGCGGGCTCGACTTCACGTTCGTCCGCGAGCGCCAGTTCACCGGTCTGAGCGTCGCCCGGGACCCGGGCGCGGTCTTCGTATGGATCGGCACGAGCCTCCTCGTGTTCGGCATCAGCCTCGTCTTCTTCTTCCCGAATCGGCGGGCCTGGGCGCTCATCCGCCGACGGCCCGACGGGAGCGCCATTCAGGTCGGGGCGATCGTCCGCCACGACGTCACGTTCCAGTCGGATTTCCAACGCCTGGTCGATGAAATGAAGCTCGCCCTGGCCGGGCCGAGCGCCGCCTGAAGGAAGGGGCAGCACCCATGTTCAAGATGTCGGAGTACAGCTTCATCGCCGGGGTCATCTCCGTCGCGCTGGCGCTGGGCTGCTACGTTCTCGCCATCGTGTCCGCCCGCCTCGTCCGGCGGCGGACGGCGCTGGCCGGCGCGGGCGCCGGCGGCGGCACGATCGCGGTCGGCCAGCGCGGCTCCAGCAGCCTGGCGGCGTACGGCACGCTGCTGGCCTACCTCGCCCTCGCGTTCATCACCGCGTCGCTCCTCTTTCGGACGATCGTCAGCGGCCGCGGCCCCTTCGCCAACATGTACGAGTTCTCGGTCGCGTTCGCCTGGGGCATCCTGGCGATGTACGCCTACTTCGAGCGGCGGTACCGCCAGCGGGCCCTGGGCCTCATCGCCCTGCCGGTCGCCCTCGCGCTGCTGCTGTACGCGATGACGATCCCGTCGGCCATCGACCCGCTCGTGCCGGCCCTCCAGAACAACCTCCTCCTGTCGATCCATGTCGCGGTCGCGATCGTCGCCTACGGGACATTCTCGATCTCGTTCGCCGCGGCGGTCCTCTACCTGATCCAGGGCGAGCACGGCCGACGCGGCCTTCCCAGCCGCGAGCTCCTCGACGAGATCTCGTACAAGGCCGTCGTCATCGGGTTCCCGTTCCTGACGCTCACGATCGTCCTCGGCGCCGTCTGGGCGGACGTGGCCTGGGGCCGTTACTGGAGCTGGGACCCCAAGGAGACCGCCTCGCTCGTGACCTGGCTGATCTACGGCTCCTACCTCCACGCCCGGGTCGTTCGCGGCTGGCGCGGCGAGCGAGCCGCCTGGCTCCTGCTCCTCGGCTTCGGGGCGACCCTCTTCACCTACTTCGGGAACCTCTTCTTCGGCGGCCTGCACAGCTACAGCGGCCTGAGCTAGCAGCCGGCCGACGGTCTTTGATGTACGGCGTCCCGCCGGCGCGGGACGCAGGAGGTCCAGGATGGAAGCTCCGATTGCGGCCGCGAACGGCGGCCCGACGGTGAGGAGACGCCAGAGCCGGTCCGCCACGCTCGCCATCATGGGCGTGACCGCGGCGATCATCGCGGCCGTCGCCTTCATGGTGAACCAGCCGACTGCCACCGCGGACGGCTTCACGTCCGTGACCCTCGCCGGCGGCGCCAGGGGGGAGCCCCCGACGGTCGGGAAGACGGCGCCGGACTTCCTCGCCACGACCGTGGACGGGAAGACGGTCAGGCTCAGCGACTTCAAGGGCAAGCCGGTCTGGCTGACCTTCGGGGCGAGCTGGTGCCAGCCCTGCCGGGCGGAGAACCCGGACATCCAGGCCATGTCCGAGGAGTTCACGGACAGCGGCCTGGTCGTCCTGGGCATCTTCATCTCGGAGGACGCGTCGGCCGTCAGGGACTACGCGGACCGAGTCGGGCTGACCTACCAGAAGGTCGCCGACCCGGACACGCGGATCGCCTCCGAGTACCGGATCATGGGCATCCCGTCGCACTACTTCATCGACAGTTCCGGCGTGCTTCGCCTGATGAAGATCGGCAGCCTGGACCCGGCGGCGATGGAGGCGGCGTTGCGGGCGATCGTCAAATGACGAACGGCGGGGAGCCGATCGAGCGATCCTCCCCGGGCAACGTCACGCCGGAGGCTCCCGCCAGCGCGGCCGCCCAGACGCAGCCCCCGCCGCCGCGACGCGGGATCCGATGGCTGCTCGGACTCCCCTTCGCCCCATTCAGGAAGCTCGTTCGGCACACCCGCCGGACCCGACGGGGCCTGCTCCTCCTGCTCTTCCTCGTCGCCGGGATCGGCTCGGTGATCACGATCGGGAGCGTCGTCGTCGTCGGCTGGACCGAGACCGCCGACTTCTGCGGCCGCTGCCACACGATGGGCCCGGAGCTCAAGGCCCATGAACTGTCACCGCACCGCGAGGTGGCCTGCGCCGAGTGCCACGTGGAACCGGGCATCGCCGGCTGGGTCCGGGCCAAGGTCAATGGGACGCGTCAGCTCATCCAGCTGCTCACCGGCACCTTCCCGGCGCCGATCCCGGCACCGGACCACGGAGACCTGCCGCCCACGAGCAAGACCTGTGTCCGGTGCCATGACGTCGGGCAGCTGGTGACCAGCGGAGGACCGGTCAAGCTGATCCTCCGGGAGCACTTCCGGAAGGACGAACAGAACACCCGCGACACGATCGCGCTCGTCCTCCGTCCGACCGGGTTCGGCGGAATGACCGCGACCCGCGGCGTTCACTGGCACGTGGACTCGGAGGTCGACTACCTCTCCAGCGATCCGCGGGCGCGAACGATCGATTGGGTCGGGATCAAGTACGAGGATGGCACGACCGAGCAGTTCGTCGCGTCGACCCAGGTTGCCACCTCGACCGACGTCCAGCGCGACATCGATCGCCTGAAGGCCTCCGACGCCGAGCGCCGGATGGACTGCATCGACTGCCACAACCGGGTCGGCCACGGGATCCCCACCATCGACGACGCCATCGACGCGGCGATCGCGGCCGGCCGGATCGACCAGAGCCTGCCGTACATCAAGCGGGAGGCGGTCAGCGTGCTCACGGTGGACTACGCATCCGAACAGGACGCCGACCACGCGATCGACGGGATCCGGACCTTCTACACGACTCGCTACCCGCTCGTGCCCAAGCTCAAGGGACCGGCCGTCGGCGCGGCCCTGGACGAACTCAAGGAGATCTACCGGCTCGTCGCGACCCCGGAGATGCAGGTCACGGGATCGACCTACCCGGACAACCTGGGGCATCAGGCGTCACCCGGCTGCTTCCGCTGTCATGATGGCGCCCACTACAAGGTCGTCGCCGGCGCCCTCTCGAGGGAGTCGATCCCGTCCGCCTGCGCCACGTGCCACACGTTCCCCCAGATCGGGGCGACCGAATCCGGCGTCCTGATCGGCAGGCGGCCGGCCTCCCACGACGACCGGCTGTGGGTCTTCAACCACAAGGCCACCGCCTTCGTCCTCGACCCGGCAGGCACCTCGTGTGGCGCCTGCCATACCCGGACCTACTGCGAGAACTGCCACAACACGACCGCCGTCAAGGTCCCTCACGACGACATGGTCTACAGCCACGCCAAGGTCATCAGGCAGACCGGCGCCCAGGCCTGTGCCTACTGCCATCAGCCGGCGTACTGCGCCCAGTGCCACTCGAACCCGGTCCTGCCCAACCCGTTCCCCGACCTGACCCCCGAGCCGTCTCTCTCGCCGTCTCTCGAACCGTCTCTCTCGCCGTGAACGAACAGCGGGCCGAACGGCCCGAAAGGTGGTGTCCCCTGCCGCGTGGCGTGCGCGATGCGCTCAATGAAGATTTGAAGGAATATGTGAAGTCCGAGCGACTTCACGAGGAATGAGGGGTTCCGTGGTGACAACCCAGGGTTCGCGAGTCCCGACCCGACACGAGTGGATGAGCATCCACGAGGCGTGCGGGCTCATCGGCGTGTCTCCGGCGACCCTCCGACGCTGGAGCGACGCCGGCGACATCAAGGCCTTCACGACGCCCGGCGGGCACCGGCGGTTCTCACGCGCGGCGGTGATCGGGCTCCTGCCGGCGGACCGGCGGGGACGCCCGAACCTCGAGCGCCTGGGCGAAACGCCCGAACGGATGGCGCGGGTCTATCGCCGTGACCTGCAGGGCGCCGCTCGGTTGGCGCCCTGGATCGGCCAGCTCGGCGACGAGGATCGCGAGCCGCTGCGCGAGCACGGCCGCCGGATCGCCACCGCCATCCTCGGGTTCTTCGACGCTCCGACCTCGGATGCGCGCGAAGCATCCATCGCCACGGCCGAAACCTCCGCCGCCGAGTGCGGCCGGATCGCCGGCGGGCGCGGCGTGGCCATGCGCGAGACCGTCGAGACCTTCCTGCGCTTCCGGATGCCGTTCATCCATGAGCTCGCCGGCGTCGCGCGGCGTCGGGGGCTCGACACGTCCGCGACGACCGAGCTGCTCGAGACCGCGACCGAGGCGTTCGACCGGCTCCTGATCGCGGCGATGGGCGGTCACGAGGCCACGGCGGGGATCGAACCGCGGGACGCGATGGTCGTGCTGCCCGAGCGCGGCTCGGCGGCCGCCGCTCTCGAGGTGACCCACCCATGACGCTCGCGATCGCCGCAGGGGCCCCCGGCGTCGGCGCGCCGCCCGCCACCGTCGTCGCCCTCGTCGCCCACGCCCGCCGGGTGCCGAGCGGCCGGCGCGAGGCCTTCGCGGCGGAGCTCGCGACGCTCGAGCCGAGCGCGGGCACGATCGTCGTCCATACCTGTCATCGCGTCGAGCTCTACGTCGCTCCGGGCTCGTACGGGGACCGGCCGCTGCCGGAGCTCCCGCCCGGGGGCGAGCGGCTCGAGGACGTGGACGCGGCGCGCCACCTGATCGCGGTGGCCTGCGGACTCGACAGCGCCATCCTGGGTGAGGACCAGGTCCTCCACCAGCTCCGCGAGACGATCGCCGCGCGGCATGCCCAGCTGCCCCTCGATCCGGTCCTGGAGCGGCTCTTCCAGGTGGCTCTTCGGGCCGGCCGTCGGGCCCACACCTGGTTCGCCGGCTCACCGCGATCGCTCGCCGACGTCGCCCTCGACCGGATCGCCCGCGACGCGGGGTCGCTCGAGGGCCGGACGATCCTGGTCGCCGGGGCAGGCCGGATGGGCCGCCTGGCGGTGCTCGCGTCCAGTCGACGCGGGGCCCAGGTGATCGTGACGAACCGCACCGACGAGCGCGCCGCCGCCCTCGCCCACGAGGTCGGAGGAACGTCGATCCCGTTCGACGCGGACGATGTTCTACCCCAGGCCGACGGCGCGATCGTCGTGCTGTCCGGGACCTGGCGGCTCGGTGCCGGGGACGCCGCGAGGCTGGCCGCGAGCGGCGCGGTCGTCGTCGACCTGTCCTCGCCGCCATCGGTCTCCGCGGACCTCCAGGCCGCCCTCGGCGACCGCTTCGTCTCGGTGGACGACCTGGCGCAGGCGCCCGAGGCCGAGCCGCACGACCGTCTTCGGCGGCGGCTCGAGGGCCTCGTCTCGGACAGCGGCCGCGACTACTGCCAGTGGCTGCGGGCCCGCGACGCGGTGCCGGCGATCCAGGCGATGGCCGCGACGGCCGAGGGACATCGCCAGGAGGAGCTCGACTGGCTCCTGCGCCGCCTGTCGGACCTCCCGACGGAGGATCGCCAGCTCATCGAGCAGATGAGCCACCGGCTCGTTGCGGGGATCCTCCACGCGCCCCTCGCGGCGCTCAACGCGGACACGAGCGGAGACCTGGAGCGCGCCGCCCGGGACCTCTTCGGGCTGTGAGCGCCGTGCGTCCCTTCCGTCTCGGGACCCGGGCCAGCGCGCTCGCCCTCACCCAGTCGGGCACGATCGCGGATGCGCTGCGCGCCCTCGGCATCCCGGTCGAGCTGGTGACCGTCCGCACGCTCGGCGACCAGCGCCCGCCCGATACGACCTGGGGCGAGGGCGCGTTCGTCGGGGCGCTCGAGACCGCCCTGCTCGAGGGCGAGGTGGACCTCGCAGTCCACAGCGCGAAGGACGTCCCCACGACGGAGGACCCTCGCCTGGCGATCGCCGCCTACCCGCAGCGGCAGGATCCGCGCGACGCCCTCGTCGGACGCGAGCCCGGCCTGACCCTGGACACGCTGCCCGTCGGCAGCCGGGTGGGCACGGACAGCCCACGCCGGACCGCGTTCCTCCGGGCGTGCCGGCCCGACCTGCGCGTCCATCCGCTCCACGGCAACGTCGACACGCGGCTGCGCCGCCTCGATACGGGCGAGACCGACGCGCTCATCCTGGCGGTCGCGGGTCTCGCCCGGATGGGCCTCGCCGGTCGGATCGGGATGATCCTGCCGCCCGACGTCGTGCCGCCGGCGCCCGGCCAGGGTTCGCTCGCGGTCCAGTGCCGGGCGGACGACGACCTCACTCGTTCGTGGGTCTCACAGCTCGACGACCCGGCGACGCGGGCCACGGTCGAGACGGAGCGGGCATTCCTCCGCGCGAGCGGCGGGGGCTGCCGGGCCCCGATCGGCGGCCTCGCGCACGTCCAGGGGGACCAGATCGTCCTCGTCGGCGGCTCGGCCGGAATCGAGGCGCTCGACGAGCGGACGCCCGCCGGTGAACGCCCGACGGTGGCCTGGGGCGATGCCCGGGGCCCGGTCGCGGATCGGATCGCGGTCGCCGCCGGCCTCGCCGTGCGGCTGAACCGCGAGCTGGCCGCGATCATGCCCGCGACCATCCGGACCGGCGCCCCGCGCGTCCTCGTCACCCGGGCCGCGGCCCAGGCCGGACCGCTGGTCGAGGCCCTGACCCGTGCCGGCCTCGGTGTCGTGGCGATCCCCACGATCGAGCTCCTGCCGGTCGCCGCCGCCGGCCCGCTCGACGAAGCCGCCGCGCGACTCGACAGCTACGCGTGGGTCATCGTCACGAGCGCGAACGGCGCCGAAGCCGTCCTCGATGCCGCCGACCGCGTCGGAGCGGACCCGGCCGGAGCGCGCTTCGCGGCCGTCGGATCGTCGACGACCGCTGCCTTCACGGCGCGCGGGGTGCCCGTCGCGTTCACGCCGGCTCGCTCGAGCGGCAACGGCCTCGCCGATGAGATCCCGCTGCGACGAGGCGACCGCATCCTGCTCGCCCGGACGGACATCGCCGATGGACGCCTCCCCGAGCGTCTGCGCGAACGCGGGGCGGTCGTCGAAGAGGTCGTCGCCTACCGGACCGTCGAGGCGCCGGGGGCTTCCCGCGAGCTCCTCGCCGAGGCCTTCGCCGCCGGCCCGTTCGACGCGCTCGTGTTCACGAGCGGCTCGACGGTCCGCAGCCTGCTCGCGCTGCTGACCCCGCAGGAGCGACGCATCGCCCTGCGCTCGCTCGCCTGCTGCATCGGGCCGTCGACCGCGCAGGTCGCCCGCGAGCACGGGTTCGGTCGGGTCGCCGAGGCGCCGATGCAGTCGGCCGCCGCGCTCGCCGAGATCATCGCCGCAGCCGTCCTTCCGGAACCCCTGGCCGCGCATGCGGTCGTCGCCAGTCACGAGGCAACCCGATGAGCATCCTCGACATGCCAGGCTCGATCGTCCCGGACCCGGGCCACCGGCTGCGCCGCTTCCGGCGCACGGCGTCGCTGCGGGAGCTGGTCCGCGAGACGCGGTTCCACCCCCGCCAGCTCGTGGCCCCGATCTTCGTCCAGCCCGGGCGCGGCGAGCGGGCACCGATCTCGTCCATGCCCGGTGTGTCGCGCCTGTCGCCGGACGAGGTGGTCGCCGAGGCCCGCCGGCTCGTCCAGCTCGACGTGGGCGGCGTGATCCTGTTCGGGCTTCCCGCGGACAAGGACGCGGTCGGGACCGGCGCCTGGATCGAGGACGGGATCGTCCAGGAGACGCTCCTGCGCCTGCGGGAGGCGGATCTCGACCTCGTCCTCATCGCCGATACCTGCCTGTGCGAGTACACGGACCACGGCCACTGCGGACCGGTGGACGGGCAGGGTACGGTCATCAACGACGAGGCGATCCGCAGCCTTGCCCGGATCGCGGTCTCGCAGGCGCGGGCCGGAGCGGACATCGTGGCGCCGAGCGCGATGATGGACGGCCAGGTCGCGGCGATCCGGGCCGGCCTCGACTCCGAGGGCTTCGTCGACACCTCGATCCTCGCCTACGCGGCCAAGACCGCCTCCGCGTTCTACGGCCCGTTCCGTGAGGCCGCCGACTCGGCTCCGGCATTCGGCGACCGGCGCGGCTACCAGATGGACCCGGCCAACCGCCGCGAGGCGATGCGCGAGATGGAGATCGACGTCGAGGAGGGCGCCGACGCCCTGCTCGTCAAGCCGGCCCTGCCCTCCCTGGACATCCTGGCCCGGGCGCGCGACCGGTTCGACGTCCCGATCGGCGCCTACCAGGTGAGCGGGGAGTACGCCCAGATCGAGGCGGCCGCCCGGCTCGGCTGGATCGACCGCCGGCGGACGCACCTCGAGGCGGCCACCTCGATCCTCCGCGCCGGCGCCTCGTTCGTGATCACCTATGCCGCCGCGGACCTCGCGGCCTGGCTCCGCGAAGGGAACGGCTGATGGATATCTCGACGATCGTGCAGGACGGCCCCGGAGTGGAGCCGGCCGATCGCCAGGCGCAGCTCGTGGCCCGTGCCGAGGACCTCTTCCCGGGTGGCGTGAACAGCCCGGTCCGTGCCTTCCGCTCGGTGGGCCGCGCGCCGCTCGTCCTCGACGCCGGCGAGGGCCCCCGCGTGCGCGATGCGAACGGTCGCTGGTACATCGACTACATCGGGGCCTGGGGGCCGGCCATCCTCGGCCACGCCCATCCGGGGACGGTCGAGGCCGTGCGCCGGGCCGCCCTCCGCGGGTTCGCGCTGGGGGCGACGTCGCCCGGTGAGATCGAGCTCGGCGAGGCGATCCGGGCGGCGCTGCCGTCGATGGAACGCCTGCGCTTCACCTCCTCCGGCACCGAGGCCGCGATGAGCGCCCTCCGGCTGGCGCGGGGCGCGACCGGCCGCGACCTCGTCCTGAAGTTCGCCGGCGGGTATCACGGCCACTCGGACGGGCTGCTCGTCGAGGCTGGCTCCGGCCTCGCGACGCTCGCTCTGCCGGGCAGCGCGGGTATCCCTCAGCAGGTGGCCGAGGCGACGGTCGTCGTGCCCTACAACGATCTCGACGCCGTCCGGCTCGCCTTCGAGCGCCATCCGGGCCGGATCGCCGCGATCATCGTCGAGCCGGTCGCCGCGAACGTGGGCGTCATCCCCCCGGCACCGGGCTTCCTGGAAGGGCTCCGCGAGGTGACGTCGGCGGACGGCGCGCTGCTCATCTTCGACGAGGTGATCACCGGCTTCCGCGTCGCCCACGGCGGCGCCCAGGCGCGCTACGGCATCCGGCCGGACCTCACCGTCCTGGGCAAGATCATCGGCGGCGGCCTGCCGATCGGCGCGTACGGCGGACGGCGGGACCTGATGGACCTGGTGGCCCCGGCTGGCCCCGTCTACCAGGCCGGGACCCTTTCCGGCCACCCGCTGACGATGGCCGCCGGGGTGGCCACGCTGCGCGAGCTCCGACCAGAGCGCTACGACGAGCTCGAGGCGACCGGCGCGGCCCTGGAGCTCGGCCTCCGCGAGGCCGCCAGGGAGGCGGGCCGGGAGGTCGCGGTCCAGCGGGTCGGGGCGCTGCTCACGGTCTTCTTCCGGGCCGCGACCCCGGCGACCTACGCCGAGGCGATGACATCCGACCGCGAGGCTTTCGCCCGCTTCTTCGGCGCGATGCTCGACGCCGGCGTCCTGCTCCCGCCGTCCCAGTTCGAGGCGTGGTTCCTCTCCCTGGCTCACGGCCCGGACGTGCTCGACGAGACGATCGAGGCCGCCCGGGCGGCATTCCGGGCATGAGCGATCCGACGGTGACCCCGGCGACCCCGGTGACCCCGGCGACCGGGCTCACGGCCGGTGGACCGGCGACGGCCGACCCCCGCGCGGATCGCTTCCTGCGGGCCTGCCGGCGCGAGCCCGTCGACACGACCCCGGTCTGGTTCATGCGCCAGGCGGGCCGCTCGCTGCCCGAGTTCCGCGCGGTGCGCCAGCACGCCTCGCTCATCGAGATCACCCGGGATCCCGCGCGGTGCGCCGAGGTCACCCTCCAGCCGGTCCGCCGGCTCGGCGTCGACGCCGCGATCCTCTTCGCCGACATCACCACGCCGTTCACCGGGCTCGGCGTCGCGTTCGACATCAAGCCCGGCATCGGGCCGGTCATCGAGTCGCCGATCGCCTCTGCGGACGACATCGCCCGCCTCCGGCCGTTCGACCCGGAGGAGGCCGTGAGCCCCCTCCTCGAGGCGATCCGCCTGGTCCGGGCCGAGTCCCCGGTTCCGCTCATCGGGTTCGCGGGGGCGCCGTTCACCCTCGCCTGCTACCTCATCGAGGGCGGGCCGTCGCGCGAGTTCCTGCGCACGAAGACGTTCATGCACGCCGAGCCCGCGGCCTGGGCCGCGCTCATGGAGGTCCTCGTCGAGACGACGATCCGGTACCTCGGCGCCCAGGTCGCGGCCGGGGCCCAGGCGGTCCAGCTCTTCGACTCGTGGGTCGGCGGTCTCGGACCGCGCGACTACGCGCGCCACGTCGCGCCATGGATGGGCCGGCTCTTCGACGGGCTCGCCGACCTGGGTGTCCCGCGAACTCACTTCGGGGTGGGCACGGCCGGCCTCCTCCGGCTCCAGGCGGCAGCCGGCGGCGACGTGATCGGCCTCGACTGGCGGATCGCCCTGGACGAGGGCTGGGCGCTCGTCGGCGATCGCGCCGTCCAGGGGAACCTCGACCCCGCCCTCCTCCTCGGGCCGTTCGACGCGGTGGCCGACACGGCCCGCTGGATCCTGGACCTGGCCGCGGGGCGATCGGGTCACATCTTCAACCTGGGCCACGGCGTCCTGCCCGAGACCGACGCCGACGACCTCCATCGACTCGTGGACCTCGTCCACGAGCACACACCCGGAAGGAACGCCCTGTGAGCGCCGACGGCGTCCTCCTCATGGCCTACGGCAGCCCCGATCGACTCGACCAGGTCGAGGCCTACTATACGGACATCCGGCGGGGCAACCCGCCGACGCCCGAGCTCCTCGAGGAGCTCGTCGGCCGGTACCGGGCGATCGGCGGAGGGTCGCCGCTGTCACGGATCGTGGAGGCGCAGCGGGCCGCCCTGGAGGCCGAGCTGGCCGCTCGTGGCCGGCCGATGCGGGTCTACGCCGGGATGCGCCACATCGAGCCGCGGATCGGCCGGATCGTCGAGGGGATGGCCGCCGATGGCGTCGAGCGATTCGTGGCCATCGCCCTGGCGCCCCAGAAGTCGTCGAACGCCGCCGGCTATCGGCGAGCCGTGGACGGTGCACTGGCCGGCCTCGGCGATGGGGCACCCTCGGCCGTCTTCGTCGACTCGTGGTACGACCAGCCGCGCTTCATCGAGGCGCTGGCCGAGACGGCGCGTGAGGCCCTCGCCCGCTTCCCCGACCCGAGTCGCGTCCGGGTGATGTTCACCGCCCACAGCCTGCCCGCGCGCGTCGTGGCCGAAGGGGATCCATACCCGGACGAGCTCGCCGGGACGGCGGCGCTCGTCGCCGAGCGGCTCGGCCTGGCCGAGTACGACTTCGCGTACCAGAGCGCAGGGCGGACCGGAGAGGCGTGGCTGGGGCCGGACATCCTCGAGGAGATCCGGCGGATCGCGGCGACCGGCGTCACGGAGCTCGTGATCCGCCCCGTGGGCTTCGTCGCCGACCACCTGGAGGTCCTCTACGACATCGACATCGAGGCGCAGGGCGTCGCCCGCGCCGTGGGCGTCCGGCTCGAGCGGGCGCGCTCGATGAACGACGACCCCACCTTCATCGCCGGGCTGGCCGATCTCGCGGAAGCCGCCCTGCCGAAAGCGTCCCGCGAGCCGGCGGGCGCGGCCTGACGGACCCACAGGAGACACGAGGCCCAATGCCATGAGCCAGTCGATCGCAGAACCGGTCCTCGAGCGCCCCGAGCACCCGGGCGGCCGTCCCGCCGGGCATCCGGGCGGGCACCCCGGTGGGCACCCGACCGCGGTCGGGGCGGTACGTCCCGAGAACTACGTTTACGGGCGGGCGCCAATGCTCGTCTACTGGGAGACGACCCTCTCCTGCGGCCTCGCGTGCAAGCACTGCCGGGCCACGGCGATGCCGGAACGGGATCCCGCCGAGCTGACCACCGAGGAGGGCTTCGCCCTTCTCGACCGGGTGACCGGCTTCGGGCAGCCGTACCCCCATGTCGTCTTCACCGGCGGCGACCCCCTCCGCCGCCCGGACCTCGAGAGGCTGGTACGGGCCGCGACCGAGCGCGGGATCGGCGCGTCGCTCGCCCCGGCGGTGACCCCCGACATGACGATCGAACGCCTGGCGGCGCTCAAGGCCGCCGGCATCCAGACGATGTCGCTCAGCATCGACGGCTCAGACGCCGCCCGCCACGACGGGTTCCGCGGCGTGCCGGGCACGTTCGACATGACCATGCGGGCGGTGGACTGGGCCCACTCGCTTGACCTGCCGCTCCAGATCAACACGCTCGTGACCGACGAGACGCTGCCCGACCTGCCGGCCGCCCACGAGCTCATGAAGACCCTCGGGATCATGCGCTGGAGCCTCTTCTTCCTCATCTCGATGGGGCGCGGCACCGGCCTCCGGGAGATCGGCCCGGCCGACTCCGAGCGGCTCAACCACTGGCTCTACGACCTCTCGAAGACGTCGCCGTTCCAGATCAAGACGACCGAGGCGACCCACTACCGCCGGGTCGCGATCAAGCGGATGGCCGCCGAGGGCATGGACGCGGCGGCGATCGCGGCGACGTCCGTGGGCCGCGGTTTCGGCGTCCGCGACGGCAACGGGATCATGTTCATCGCCTACGACGGTTCCGTGCACCCGTCCGGGTTCCTCCCGGTCCGGACCGGGAACGTCCGGACCGACGACGTCGTCGAGCTCTACCGGACCCATCCGGTGTTCACGAGCCTGCGCGACGTGACGACGTACAAGGGCCGCTGCGGACGCTGCGAGTACGCCCGCCTGTGCGGCGGCTCGCGAGCTCGTGCGTACGCCTGGACGGGCGACGTCCTGGAGTCCGATCCGCTCTGCCCATTCGTCCCTCCGCTCGCCGGCACCCCGGAGCAGTGATCAGGGCGCGGCGGCGATGACGGTCCTGGTCGTCGGCGGCGGGATCACCGGCCTCACCGCCGCGTACGCGCTCGGCCGGGCCGGCGTACCCACGACGCTCGTCGAGGCGACCGACCGGCTCGGCGGCAAAATCCGGACGGAGCGCGTCGACGGGTTCCTCGTGGAGTCCGGCCCTGATTCGTTCATCGCCTACCGCCCGGCCGCGCTCGAGCTCTGTCGCGAGCTCGGCCTCGGCGACGCGATCATCCGGCCCACCGACCCGCGGGTGGTCAACGTCCGGACGGGCGGCCAATTCGTCGGGCTGCCGGACGGGATCGGCCTCGTCCTCCCGACGCGGATGCGCCCGCTCGTCACCACCCGCATGTTCTCCCCGTTCGAGAAGGTCCGCATGGGCCTCGATCTCGTCCTGCCCCGAGCCGGGGGAGACGGCGACGTCGCGGTCGGGCCGTTCCTGCGCCGTCGGCTCGGGGGCGCGCTCGTGGAGCGACTTGCCGGCCCGCTCATCGGCGGCGTGTACGGCACCTCGATCGACGAGCTGAGCCTCGACGCCGTGGTGCCCCAGCTGCGCGAGGCCGAGCGGGACCACCGCTCGCTGCTGCTCGCCAGCCTGGCCCAGGGCCGTGCCCGGAAGCGGAGCGGCGTGGCCGCGAGCTCGCCGTTCGTCGCCCTCGCCGGCGGGCTGGGCCAGCTGACGGACGCGCTCGGGGCAGCGCTCGAGGCTTCGCCGTCCGTCACCGTCCGAACGGGCACGGAGGTCGCCGGCCTGGAGCGGCAGGGTCCGGGGTTCGCCATCCGGCTCGCCGGCGGCGAGCGCCTCCACGCGGACGCGGTCGTGCTGACGTCGCCGGCACCGATCGCCGCCGGTCTCCTGGATGCTCTGGCACCCACGGCGGCGGATCGCCTGCGCACGATCCCCTACGGCTCGACCGGCGTGGTCTCGCTCGGCTACCGGGCCGACCAGTTCCCGGAGCCCCTTGTCGGCCACGGGTTCCTCGTCGCCGACGGCGAGCCGCTCTCGATCAGCGCGTGCACCTGGAGCTCGCTGAAATGGGCCGGTCGCGCACCCGAAGGGATGGTCCTGCTCCGCGCGTTCATCGGCTCGAACGGCGAGCGGCTCCTGGCCGGACCGGACGCCGAGATCGCGGCCGCCGCCCGACGGGACCTCGCGCTGACGATGGGCGTGCGCGGCGATCCGGTCCTGACCCGCGTCGCGCGCTGGCAGGCTGCGATGCCGCACTACACCGTGGGCCATCTCGACCGGGTGGACGCGGCGTTCGAGTCGCTCGCCGGGGTGCCCAACCTCGTCCTGGCGGGCGCGGCGTACCGTGGCGTCGGGCTGCCCGACTGCATCGCCCAGGGTCGCGCTGCCGCGGCACGGGTGCAGGCAGTCGTCGATGGCACACATGGCCCCGATTCCGCGACCGCGGAACCGGTGGCGACCCCGCTGGACCGCATCCCGATCGGCACGGGCGGACGCGTCGTGAGCGTCGGCGCGGCGTTCCGCGAGGAGCTCGCCGGTGAGGGCATCAGGCCGGGTGCCGATCTCACGGTGAGCGCGGCGGCTCCGTTCGGCGGCCCGCTCGTCGTGCTCGTCGGGCGCGCCCGGGTCGCCCTCGCGAGGTCGGTCGCGGGCACCGTCGACGTCTCGGTCGCGGGCCCCACGGACGAGACCGGCGCGTGACCGCCTGCCACCCGGTTGCCGAGGCCGGATCGAGTGAGTGGGTCGCGAGCGGGGCCCACCGTGGGGATCAGCTTCCGACCGTCGCGCTGGTCGGCCGGCCGAACACCGGAAAGTCGACGTTCCTGGCCCGCGCCAGCCGCCGGTTCGTCGAGACCGCCAACGCTCCCGGCACGACGGTGGTGCTCGAACGCCGGAGGATCGTCGCCGACGGGCGTCCCGCCTGGCTCGTCGACCTGCCCGGCACCCGCTCACTGGTCGATCGGCCGGCCGGGGACGAGTTGTTCTGGGAGGTCCTGCTCGGCGCGCGACCCGACGCCATCCTCGTGGTCGCCGATGGCGGCGACCTGCGCCGGCACCTCCCGCTCGTTCTCGCCTGTCGGGAGCTCGGTCTGCCCGTCGTCGTGGCCGCGAACCTCTCGGATGAAGCCGAACGGCACGGCGTGGAGGTCGAGATCGGCCGGCTCTCGCAACTGCTCGTCGCGCCGGTCCATCGAACGAGCGGGCGGAGGGGAGACGGTGTCGACGCCGCGGTGGCCGATGTCGTCAGCCTCGCCCGGCGGCGCCTCGAGGTCCGAGCCGGCCGGGCCACTCCGCAGGCGACCGCGCCGGCCGCCATCTACCCGTATCCGGTCGAGCGAGCGATCCATGACGAGGCGGACCAGATGCACGTCGCCCAGTCGCTCGGAGCGGCCGTGCTCGACGACGGGCTTCCCGGGCTGGTCGCCGACGGCGCAGTCTCGGCACGCGGCGCGGCCGCCATCCGCCTGGCGGAGGTCCTCGAGCCGCACCGCTGGCGGATCGCCGACGAGTGGGTCGGACAGGTCGAGCGTCGCCGCGGCGTCCGTCCGCCGTTCGCCGACGAGCTGGCTCGTCTGACCACCTCGCCATGGCCCGGGCTGCCGCTCTTCATCGGCGTCACGCTCGGCGTCTTCGCCACGATGGTGATCGTCGGCGGCTGGCTGGCCGCCGGGCTGTCCACGGCCTGGGCCGCGACGGTCTCACCGCTCGTCACCGGGGTCGTGTCGGCCGTCGTGCCCGTGCCCGCCCTCGCCAAGGCGCTCCTGTGGGCCGTGGATGGGGGACTGCTCGGCATGGTGGCCGTCGGCATCCCGTACGTCCTGACCTTCTACGTTCTGCTCGCCGCGCTCGAGGACTCCGGGTACCTGACGAGCGCGGCGACGCTGATGGATCGGGTCTTCAACGTGCTGGGGCTGCCCGGGCGGGCTGCCATCCCGCTCCTGAGCGCAGCCGGGTGCAACGTCCCGGCCATCTACGGGACGCGCGTCCTGCGAACGCGCCGTGAGCGGCTCCTCGCGGCGTTCCTGGTGACGCTCACCCCCTGCTCGGCTCGTTCCGCGGTGGTCATCGCGGCGCTGGCGCCCTTCGCCGGGCCGCTCGTCGCGCTCGCCGCGTTCGGCGTCGTCGCGGGCCTCACGCTCGGGGCCGGGCTCGCGGCGAACGCCCTGGTGCCCGGTCGCCAGCCTGCCCTCGTGCTCGAGCTCGCTCCGCTTCGCCGGCCCATCCTCCGTCAGGTCATGACGAAGACCTGGTGGCGCTTCAGGTCATTCGTGGTCATGGCGACGCCGATCATGCTGATCGGGTCGTTCGTGCTCGGCCTGGTCTACGAGTCCGGCCTGTGGGCGCCGCTGGCGACGGTCCTCGAGCCGGTCTCGATGGGCCTGCTGGGGCTCCCCGCGATCGCCGCGATCGCGATCGTCTTCGCCTTCCTGCGCAAGGAGCTGGCCCTCCAGCTCCTGATCGCACTCGCGGTCATCCAGTACGGGGCAGGTGCCGCCAACCTTGACGCCTTCCTGTCGCCGGCCCAGCTGTTCATCTTCGCCATCGTCACGTCGATCTCGGTGCCCTGTGCGGCGACGCTCGCGACGCTCGCAAGCGAGTTCGGCTGGCGCCCGGCGCTCACGATCAGCGGCGCCTCGCTCGCCCTGGCGCTCGGCGCCGGAGCCGTGCTGGCCCGGGCGTTCGGGATCGCCTGAAGAGGCGAGCGTCGTTCCCATGCGGCTGGTGCATGCGATCGGGGCCGGGCACGCTCGGCCGCGTGGCGAATATGACGTCATCCGTCGGAGCGGCCCGGTGGCCACGCTCGCTCGCTCGCCGATCCATGCGCGGGCCGCATGACGGCTCGGGTGATCATGCTCGGAGGTCGGCACCGGATGAGCGGAGCCGACTCGGCCGCGATGGGGCAGAATCGGCCTGCGCCCGCCATCGATGCCCCAGGCACCTCCAGGAGACCCCGCTGATGTCCTCGCAGCCGCACCGCGTGACCGTCATCCCCGGCGACGGGGTCGGGCCGGAGGTCGTCCGCTCGGCGGTCCGGATCATCGACGCCGCCGGCGTGCGGATCGAGTGGGAGGAGGCGCAGGCCGGGGCGGAGGTCTTCAGGCGCGGCGACACGTCCGGCGTCCCGCAGGCCACCCGCGACTCGATCCAGCGCACCCGGGTCGTCCTCAAGGGCCCGCTCGAGACCCCGGTCGGCTTCGGCGAGAAGAGCGCCAACGTCACCCTGCGCAAGCTGTTCGAGACGTACGCCAACGTCCGGCCCGCACGCGAGCTGCCCGGCGTCCCCACCCGCTACGCCGGGGAGGGGATCGACCTGGTCATCGTCCGGGAGAACGTCGAGGACCTCTACGCCGGGATCGAGCACATGGAGACCCCCGACGTCGGCCAGTGCCTCAAGGTGATCAGCCGGAAGGGCTCGGAGAAGGTGATCCGCTATGCCTTCGAGCTCGCCCGCCGGGAGGGCCGCGCGAAGGTCACCTGCGCGACCAAGGCGAACATCATGAAGCTCACCGAGGGCCTCTTCAAGAAGGTCTTCGAGGAGCTCAGCGTCGAGTACCCGGAGATCGCCGCCGAGCACCTGATCATCGACAACGTCGCGCACCAGCTGGCCAAGGACCCGGCCCAGTTCGACGTGATCGTCACGACCAACCTCAACGGGGACATCATCAGCGACCTTGCCAGTGGGCTCGTCGGCGGCCTGGGGTTCGCATCGTCCGGGAACTACGGCGATTCGGTGGCAATCTTCGAGGCGGTCCACGGCTCGGCCCCGAAGTATGCCGGCAAGGACCTCATCAACCCGACGGCGCTCATCCTGAGCTCGGTGATGATGCTCCGCCACCTCGGCGAGTTCGCCGCGGCCCAGCGGATCGAGGACGCGGTCTTTGCGACCCTGGAGGAGGGCCGGGCGATGACCCAGGACCTCGTCCGGCAGAGCGGCGGGGACGTCGATACGGCGGCATCCACGACCGGCTTCACCGACGCGGTCATCGCCAACCTCGGGAAGCGCCCCGCGACCGTCGCCGCGAAGCGCGGCACGGCGCTGGTCGGCGCCACGCCGCCGACGCCCATGCCTGCCTGGTCCTACGGCCCGGAGCGCTATGCCGCGATCGAGCGGCGCACGATCGGCCTCGACATCTTCATCGAGACGGACCTCTCGGCGGACGTCCTCGGGCCGGACCTCGAGCGGCTGGCCGGCGCCGGCTTCCGGCTCGAGTTCGTCGAGAGCCGCGGGACGAAGGTCTACCCCTCGGTCGGGCTCTCGTCGGACGGGGTGCGCTTCCTGCGGGCCCGGTTCGTCACGCCGGACGGCGCGGCGGCGCTCGACGCGGATCTGCTCGGTCTCCAGGGCCGGGTCGCCGGCGGCCACCCGGGCTGGACCCACGTCGAGAAGCTCCACGTCTTCGACGGCGCCGAGGCCTTCACCAAGGCCCAGGGCCAGTGAGCGCGTCCGGACCCCGGGTCGGGGTCGTTGGCGGGAGCCGGTCGGACTTTCCGATCCTCGAGAAGGCGGCCGCGCTGCTGACCGAGCTGGGGATCAGCAACGAGCTGCGGGTCGTCTCGGCCCACCGAACGCCGGATCTGCTCTACCGCTACGCGGAGGAGGCGCCCGGGCGCGGGATCCGGGTGATCGTGGCCGGGGCCGGCGGAGCCGCGCACCTGCCGGGGATGCTCGCCGCGAAGACGATCCTGCCGGTCATCGGCGTGCCGATCCCCACCCAGCATCTGGGCGGGCTCGACTCGCTCCTGTCGATCGTCCAGATGCCGCGCGGCATCCCGGTCGCGACCGTGGCGATCGGCAACGCGGAGAACGCGGCGCTCCTGGCGGCAGAGATCCTGGCCCTGTCCGACCCGGCGCTCGCAGAGCGTGTGACCGCCTGGCGGGCCGTCCAGACCCAGGCCGTCCTCGACGACGAGTCGAACCGGGCCTGACCAGCGCCCCCCTCTGATCCAGCGCCCCGCTCCGGCATGAGTGGGACTCATGCCAGGCCGTGAACTCGTGCGTATCTGCCGGATGACGCCGCGCCTCGCGAGGTGATCACGCTCGGGTCGGGGCCCTCGCATGAGTGGGACTCATGCGGCGGGGCACGGCGCCTCGGGTGCACGCGATGGTGCGGCCCGAGCGTGCGTGCCCAGGCACCGGGTCAGGATGCCCCGGGGTCCTCCGGATCATCACGGCTGGCGACCGCGCCGCCGGACCGGGCGAGTAGCGTCGCGACGTGCCGGGTCAGGACCGCGTTGTCGACGGGCTTGCCCAGGACGCGGTCGAAACCGGCCGTCCGGGCCGCGTGGTGGTTCCGGGTTCCCAGGTCGTCCGTCACGGCGATGCAGGGCAGCATCCGGGTCGGCGGGTGCTGTCGCAGCCGGGTGACGATCTCCAAGCCGTTCATGCCCGGCAGATTGAGATCGCAGATGAGCAGGTCCGCCGGGTCGGCGAGCAGGTGCTCGAGAACGCGCGCGAACAGCAACCGCAAGGGGGCGCTGTCGTCGACCACAGCGATCCTGGCCAGTGGGCTACTCGATGCGAGGCTCAGGCAGGGACATTTCCCGCCCGGCAGGAGCTCATCCACCAGGGCGAGGAGCTGGCGGACGTCGATCGGCTTGCCCAGGAACGCTCGGGCGCCCGACTCGCGGAGGTGCTCGGCATGCCCGGGCATCACGTCCGCGCTGAGGATGACGATCGGGATCTCCCGGGTGGCCGGGTCGGCCCACAGCTCCCTCAGCACCTCGTCACCGGACATGTCCGGGAGATGGAGGTCGAGCAGGACGAGGTCCGGCCGGTGCTTCCGGGCGAGGTCGAGCCCGAGCCGGCCGAGCATCGCCGGGATGAGCCGGACCTCCCCCCGCCGCTCGAGCACCCGCTCGACGAGCCGGAAGTTCGACAGGTTGTCCTCGATGTAGAGGACCGTGCCGGGTCGGCGGCCACCTGGCGCCGGCTCCTCGTCGATGCCGGCGGCCGCCTCGGGGTGGGAGATGGCCGGCTCGGTCTCTGGGAGCTCGACCCAGAAGCGGCTCCCGACGCCGACCGTGCTGTCCACGCCGATCGTGCCGCCCATCGCCTCGACGAGCGCCTTGGAGAGGACGAGGCCGAGGCCGGTGCCCACCACCCCGGTCGCCTCCGCCCCGATCCGCTCGAACGGGGCGAACAGGCGAGACAGCAGCCACGGCGGGATCCCCGGACCCGAATCCTCGACCGTGATCCGGATCCGTCCGCCGGCCACTCGGTCCGCGCCGACCGTCGCCGTGGCACCGGACGGGCTGTACTTCACGGCGTTTCCGAGGAGGTTCAGGAGGACCTGCCTGATCCGCTGGCGATCGGCGAGGATGTGCCACTCGCCGTCCGGGAGTTCCGATCGGAGCTCCACGCCGGCCTCCGCGCCGAGCGGTCCGATGAGGCTCATCGCTTCGGCGACGATCTCGCCGACGTTCAGCGGCTCGAGCGACAGGGCGATCTGCCCGGTCTCGGTCCGGGAGATGTCGAGGATCTCGTTGATGAGATCGAGCAGGTGCCGACCGCCCTTGAGGATCTGGTCCACGCTCTCGCCCTTGTCCCCCTCGAGACCGTCGAGCTCCAGGAGCTGGGCGAACCCGAGGATCGCGTTGAGCGGCGTGCGCAGCTCGTGGCTCATCCGGCCCAGGAACTCGCTCTTGGCGCGGCTGGCGGCCTCGGCTGCGGCGCGCGCATCCTCCAGCTCGGCGGCCGCGGCCATCCGGTTGGTCACGTCGCGGGCGGTGGCATGGACCACGCCGCTCGCCGCGTTGAACTGGGAGCTCCATTCGAGCCAGCGGATCGATCCGTCGGCGTGCAGGTACCGGTTCTCGAAGCGGATCGTACGGTGGCCCTCCCCGATCTGGACGGCGAACTCCAGGTCCGTGCGCACGCGATCGTCGGGGTGGACGAACTCGTGGAAGGGACGGGAGAGAAGGACCCCGGGCTCGTACCCCAGGACCCGCGTCCAGGCGGCGTTGACCCGAAGGAACCTCCCCTCGGGGCCGGCCACCACGAACAGGTCGTCCGACAGGTCGAAGAACCGGTCGAGGTCCGCCTGGCTCTTCGATAGCTCCTGCTCTCGCTCGGCGAGGAGGACGGACGCGCGCTCCAGGGCCCTCGCCAGCTGGCCGACCTCGTCCCTGCCGGCTCGCACCGAGACGATCGGCTGTCCGGCCGCGAGCAGCTCGGCGTTGCGCGCGAGCCGCCTGACCCGGCGAATGACGCCCGACGTCAGGAGGAACGCCGCGACCAGCGAGCCGCCGAGGCCGCCGACGAGCACACCTGCGACGACGAGCCGGCCGCCGCTGGAGGCGGCCTCGGCCCGGGCCCGGCGATCGGCGAGCAGCCGGTCCTCGGCCGCCTGCATCTCCGCGATGGCCGTCCGAAGTCGGTCCATGATCGCCTTGCCCTCGCTCAGGAACATCCGCTGGGGTGCCGAGAGCCCGGCGCTCCCCACGGGGCCGCCGGCGATGAACGCCGGGAACAGGGCGAGGCGCTGCTCCGCCAGGTCGCGGATGTGTGCCAGCCGGGCGACCTGGCCCGGCTCCGTGACGAGTCGCGTGAGCTCGCCGAAGACGCCGGGCAGCTCGGTGGAGGCCGAGTCGTACGACTCGAGGAACGCCTGCTCTCCGGTCAGCACGTAGCCGCGAACCCCGGTCTCCGCGTCGACCAGCAGCGTGAGGCTGCGCTGGATCCCGATCGTGACGTCGAACGCACGGCGGACCGACTCCTGGGCCGCCCGGGTCTCCGCCTCGAAGCTGAAGAACGCCACGGCGGCGATCGCCAGGGCGGCCGTCGGGATCGCCAGGGCCGCGAGAGTCTTCGTTCGGAGCGATCGGTCCGTCCACCCGTCGAAGAGCCGACGTGGGCTGCTCCGCCCGGTCATCGCGACGCCGCCGGCAGCTCGTCCGGCCGCCCCAGGAAGAAACCCTGGCCGTAGCTGACGCCGAGGGCTCGAAGGGTGTCGAGCTCGGCCTGCGTCTCGATCCCCTCCGCGACGATGACGATTCTCCATCTCGCCCGCGAACGAGACCAGGGCGGCGGCCATCGCCCGGCGGGCCCGGTCCGTGTCGACGTCGCGGGTGAGCGCCACGTCGAGCTTGATGATGTCCGGGGCGAGCCGGACGATGTGGCGCAGGCTGGCGAAGCCGGCCCCCACGTCGTCGATGGCGAGACGGCCGCCGATCGCCTTGAGCGGCTGCAGCCCGGCCCGGAGCGCCTCGTAGTCGGGGACCGGCGCGTTTTCGGTCACCTCGATCACGACGCGTTCCGCCGGCAGGCCCAGGAGCGCATGCTCCAAGCGCTCGGAGAGGCAGGACGACGGGGACAGGTTGAGCGAGAGGTAGGCCCCGGCCGGCAGGTCGTCGAACCGATCGGTGGCCAGGCGGATCGCCGCGTACTCGAGCTCCTCGTGGAGGCCCACCTCGGCAGCCTCGGCGAACCAGGCGTCGGGGCCGCGGCGCGGTTCGAGCTGGAACCGCGAGAGCGCCTCGTACCCGACGACCCGGGTGGACACCAGGTCGACGATCGGCTGGAAGACCGGGACGATCGCTCCCGGCTCCAGGGCGGCTCGGACCCGTTCCAGCCTGCGCCGGCCTTCCTCCTCGCGGCGCTCCCGCCGGCCGAGCTGCTCCTCGAGGTCCCGTCGGACGCCGGCTGCCGCGTCCCCCGACAGGCTGGCCAGGCCCCTGGAGGCCCGCTCCACCGCCTCCACGATCTCGTCGACCGGGGCACCCTTCACGACGTAGGACAGCGCCCCGGCCCGGATCATCTCCGAGACGCTCGCACGGTCATCGTGCACCGAGAGGGCCACGATGTGCGTTCGCGGGGAGACCCGGGCCATTTCCCGGGCCACGCGCGTGCCGCCGCCGCCGGGCATCCGCACGTCGAGGACGGCCACGTCGGGCTGCTCCCGCTCGGCGAGGTCGAGGGCCTCGTCAGCGTCGACCGCGGTCCCCACCACCGTCATCCCCGGCGCACGGGCGATCGCCTCGACCACGGCGGCCAGGATCTGACGGCTGTCGTCGGCGACGATCACGCGCACGACCGGCGGCCCACCGTCCATCAGTCGTACTCCGGTTCGCCGGCCGACTCGTCGTGCAGGGGGACCCAGGCCGTCACCGCGGTCCCGCTGCCGGGCCTGCTCTCGATCCGGCACCAGCCGCCGGCGATCTCGGCCCGCTCGCGCATCGAGGGCAACCCCAGGTGCCCTCCCAGGCCGAGCACCCCGTCGTCGCCGTCCGCCGCCCTGAACCCGCGCCCGTCGTCGCGGACCTCCACGCGCACGCCGCCGCCCTCGTTCCCCAGGGTCACCGTGACCCGGGACGCCGCGGCATGCTTGCGGACGTTGACGAGCGCCTCCTGGGCGATCCGGAACAGGAGCACGGCCGTCTCGCGCGACGGCGGCCGTGCCAGCTCGTCGACGAGCTCAACCGTCGAACCTCCCATCTCCGCCAGCCGGCCGAGCTGCTGGCGGAGCGCAGACGCGAGACCCTCCGTCTCGAGCGACGCCGGCAGGAGGTCGAAGAGCAGGCGCCGGAGGCCGGACAGCGCGTCCGAGACGGTCGCCTGGAGCGCCTCCATCTCGGCCCGTTGCCCGGGATCGGAGAGCTGGCGCTTGAGGAGCTCGAGGCGGAAGCCCACGGCGACCATCGTCTGGACGGTGTCGTCGTGGATGTCGCCGGCGATGCGCCGGCGCTCCTCCTCCTGGGCCGTGACCAGCCGCTTCATGAGGAGCCGCCGGTGCTCCGCCGTCTCGCGGAGCCGGTCCAGGCTGGTCCGCAGGTCCGCGGTCCGCTTCGCCACCAGCTGCTCCAGGGTCGCGTTCTGGTCGGCCAGGCGGAGCTCCAGGAAGCGGGTCCCGAGATGGCTCCTGATCCTGAGGAGCACCTCCAGGTGGTCCAGCGGCTTGGTCAGGAAGTCCGCCGCCCCCAGGGAGAGCGCCCGCTCCCGGGCGACCCGGGTGACGTCCGCCGTCAGGACGATGACCGGCGGCCGGATCGCCGACCGCTCCGGATCGGCCATCTCGGCGAGCATCTCGTACCCGTCACGGTGGGGCATGTGGAGGTCGAGCAGGACGAGGTCCGCGCCGAGCGACTCGTACCGCTGCATCGCCTCGCGGGCGTCGTTGACCACCTCGACCGCGGTGTAGCCGGCCTGGGCCAGCAGCCGCGCGAGGATCGTGGTGTTCGCCGGCTCGTCGTCGATCACGAGGATCCTGGCCGTCGCGAGCTGCTCGTGGGCATGGGTCGGATCGGGACGGGTCACGCGGGCTCTCCCCCTCTGGCGAGGACCTCGTCGACGACCCTGAGGAAGGCCGCGAGGTCGAGCGGCTTGGTCAGGTAGGCGCGGGCTCCAAGGACGGCCATCTCGCGGGCGCGGGCCGGCGAGGCCTCGGACGACAGGATGACCACCGGGATGCCGGCCGTCCGGGGATCGTCGCGGAGGCCCCTGATCGTCTCGTCCGGGGCGACGTCCGGGAGATGGAGGTCCAGCAGCACCAGGTCGGGATGGTGCTCGCGGGCGAGCTCCATGCCCAGCCGCCCCTGGGTCGCGGCGATCAACCGGACGGTCGGTCGCGCCTGGAGGACGCGCTCGACGAGCTCGATGTTCGCGAAGTTGTCCTCGATGTACAGGATCGTCCGGACGGGAGCCGCCGGCGCGGCCGCATCGGACGCCGCGACACCCGTCAAGGCCGCGGCCTCGGCGGCGTCGGCCAGCGGGAGGTCGAGGGTGAACGCGCTCCCCTCGCCGAGCGTGCTCCTGACGGAGATCGATCCGGCCATCGCCTCGATGAGCCGCTTGGCGAAGGCGAGCCCGAGGCCGATGCCCCGGCTCCAGATCTCCTCCGGTCCGGTGGCCTCGAACGGCTCGAACAGCCGGGCGATCCGCTCCGGGTCGATGCCCGCGCCGGTGTCCGCGATCTCCAGCAGGAGACGGCCGGGCGCCCCATCGGTCGCCGAGATCGTCACAGAGCCGCCGCTCCGGTTGTACCTGATGGCGTTATCCAGGAGGCCGAGCAGGGCCTGGCCGAGCCGCCGCCGGTCGGTCAGGACCACCCGCGGCGGGCGCCCGGCCAGCCCGTCCACGATGGCGATGCCCCGCTCCGCCGCGATCGGGCGGACGAGATCGATCGACTCCCGGACAAGGTCTCCCAGCGAGACCGGCTCGATCGACAGGGTCAGCCGGCCGGCGTCCACCCGGGTGAACTCGAGGATGCCGTCGATCATCGCCAGCAGGCTCCGACCGGACTCGAGGATCTGCTCGACGCTGTCGCGGTCGTCCCCGGTGAGCGCCGAGAGCTCCAGGAGCTGGCCGAAGCCCATCACCGCGTTGAGCGGCGTCCGCAGCTCGTGGCTCATCCGCGACAGGAACTCGGTCTTCGCCCGGCTCGCGCGGTCAGCCTCCTCCTTGGCGGCGGCAAGCTCGGCCTCGGCGGCCTTGCGGACGGTGATATCCACGGCGTTGCCGACGAACGCCCTGGGCTGCCCGTCCGGGCCGGGCTCGTAGTGCGTGGTCGTGAGCAGCCAGCGCCAGGTGCCGTCGGCGTGGCGGAACCGGATCTCGTACGACACCGTGGATGCGGTTCCGACCAGGCCCATGGCCGTGGCTGCGCCGAAGGCGGGCAGGTCCCCCGGCTCGACCAGCTCGAGCCATCGTTCGGTCGGCCCCAGGAGGTCCTCCGGCCGGAGGCCGAGCATCTGCTCGACATGCGGACTCACGAAGGTGATCGCAGACTGCTCGCCGTCCACCGTCCCCGCGAAGACGAGGGCGGGGTTGAGCGCCATGAGGTCCTCGATGACGGTCCGGTTCATGGCCAGCTCGGCGGTGCGGGCCGCGATCCGATCCTCGAGCTCCGCGTTCAGTGCGCGGATCCGCTCCTCCGCGTCCTTCTGCGGGGTGATGTCGAGGAGGACGCCCTGCATCCACGCCGGGGTGCCCTGCTCGTCGCGGACCGCTCGCGAGTCCTCGCGGACCCACACCACCCGGCCATCGCGAGTCACCATGCGGTACTCGTCGCTGAACGGCCCGTCGGCCGCCGGTCCCTCCTCGAGCACGGCCCGGAGTCGGGCCGCCTCCAGGCCCTCGACCCGTTCGCGATCGAGCGGATGGACGATCGAGAGCCAGAGCGACTCGTCAGCCTCGAACTCCTCGGGCCGGTACCCCAGGATCTGCTCCACCTGCGGTGAGAGGTAGGCACCCTGCGCCGTTCGACGCTCAGGGTCGATCCGATTCGCGAACGTCATCGCCGGGACGCGCTCCACGAGGTTGCGGTAGCGCGCCTCCGTCTCGGCCAGGTCGCTCTGGACGCTCCGGTACGCCTCGACGTCGACCATCAGGGTGACGATCCGCCCGAACACGAGGACGATCAGCGCGGCCTGGAGGATCGCCATGATGACGAGCTCGGTCTGCCCGATCTGGGTGTGGAGGGCGAGCACCGCCGGCGACGCGAGCACGGGGGCGATGAGGACCGGCAGGCGCACCCGATCGCCGATCGGGCGTCCGGCCCGACCCGCGGTCAGCTCGACCATCGACGGGTGGAGGGCTGCCGCGCCGAGCGCCACCACACCCAGCGGCAACAGGATGAGGGCGGGGCTCTGCAGGTCGAACGACCCATCTGCAACTCCCAGGCCGTAGATCGTGTCGGCGATGAGCTGAAGGACGATTGAGGCACCGAGCAGCAGGACGGAGAGGCCGGGCCGGAGCCCGGCGAGCACGAGCCGGAGCGCTGCTGCGAGGATGGCCACGTCGACGATCGGGTAGCCGGCGGCGACCACGACCGCTGTCGTGTTCATGCCCGAGGCCAGATGCGGATCGAAGATGAGCTGGACCTGGAGGACGCCGACCCCCACGCCGATGATCACGGCGTCGAGCGTGTCGCGGAGGCGGACCTGCACTCCGGATGCTCGGCCGACGATCGCGATCGCGGCGATGATCGCCGTGTAGCCGGCGAGATACAGGACGTCCGCGACCGAGGGGAACGGGAGACTCTGGGCCAGCCCGGCGGCCGTGGGATACCAGAACGCATTCCCGGCTTCGAAGAGCCCGAGCCCGACGGCCAGGATCGCCCAGGGACGGGCGTCGGCGGGCCGGTGGAGGCGGATGCCGGCGAGGATCGCGCCGATCCCCAGGGCGTAGACGAGCAGGTGAACCGCGACCCACAGCCCGTCGCGCGGCAGGATCGCGCCGAGGCCGACCAAGGCGAGCGAGACCACCCCGTACCAGGCCCAGGCGGTCGCAGCGACCAGCGGCGCGCGCGGTCGCCCGGACCGATCCCCTGTTGGTGGGTCTCCGGGGCCGGCCGGAGACGAAGTCACCCCCATTTCTCTTCTCTCTCAGTATCTGACGGCGCGGGCCGCCCTCAGCCGGGACGACATCAGAGCCACATTGTGGGGCCGAATGTCAACTTCCACATGACCTGCAGGTACCGTCGTACACTCGGCCGTGATGCACGACGAACGCTGGGAGCCGGGGATGCCGACACTCGACCGGCAGCCGGTCCGCGAGCCGAGCCTCCCGCCGGGCCTGCCGCCGAGCCTCCGGGGGCTGCCGCCGCGGTCCGTCCCGGAGCTGCGCCCGACGCCGCTGCAGCGGCAGTACATCGGCCTCTCGGTGGTGGCCCTCGTGTGCGGCGCGGTCGCGATCACGGCGCTGGAGCTCGGCATGCCGCTCGGGAGCCCGCTCGTGAAGCTGTGCGTCCTGGTCGGGGCGCCGCTCCTGTTCCTGTCGACGGCGGATGCCGGCCTCCGGATCTGGCACTCGGCCTGGGCCTGGATGCCGGTCAACCCGGGGCGCGGCGCGTTCCGCCTGGCTTGGTTCGCCGCGACCGTGATCCTGCTGGCGGCCCTGGCGGCGGCGGCATGGGTCGTCCTGTCGGCATGAGCCGCGAAGACCCCTCGCCGCGTGTCACATCCGGCGGTCAGCCGGACCGAGGAGCCGACGGGCGCTCGACGGATATCGCGTCCGGCCGGGGCGTTCCGGCCTGGCTCGCCGCGACCCTCAACCACTGCTCGCGCTGCGGCGCCGAGCTCGTCTTCGGGCCGCTCGACGGCGAACACCGCCACCGCCTGACCTGCCCGCGCTGCGGCCACATCATGTACGTGAATCCCCGCCTCGTCGCGACCACGCTGCCGATCACCGACGCCGGCGAGATCGTCCTCATCCGACGGGGGATCGAGCCGGCGGTCGGGTCATGGGCCCAGCCGGGTGGCTTCCTCGAGGTCGACGAGACGGTCCACGAGGCGGCCATCCGCGAGACGTTCGAGGAGACCGGCCTGCTCGTCGAGCCGGGCGAGATCGTCGGGCTCTACTCCCGGCTCGAGGCGAGCGTCGTCGTGCTCGTCTACGAAGCGCGGATCGTGGGTGGCGCCGCGCGGCCGAGCCCCGAGGCGACAGAGGTCGTGGCCTTCCCGCCGGACGCCCTCCCCTGGCAGGGGATCGGCTTCAAGACGACCTACTACGCGCTGTTCGACTGGCTTCGCCTGCGCCGTCCCGACCTCGATCCCGGGCCGCCGCCCGATGGCGAGGGCTGGGTAGGCTGACCCGACCCCCGGCGTCAGGCGGGTCGGTCGGTCCTCGTGGCGGTCAGCCAGCCCCAGGCGCCGGACAGGAGACCGATGATCGCGATGGAGGCGGCTCCGACCGCGATGAGGCCGACTCCGATGAGCCACGACCCGGCCGAAACCGGGCATCGACCGGTCGCGTCGGCCGCACAGTCGACCCCGCTCGCCAGAACGAGCACCCCGTAGACCCCGTACATCCCGGCAAAGAGGCCAACGATCGAGACCGCGATCGCCGCGGCGGCACCCCACCAGCGCCGACCGCGCAGGGCCCAGGCCGTGACGACCAGCGCCGCCCCGAGGAGCGCCCACGCCAGCGAGTACTGGCGCGCGACCGGATCTGACGAGGCCGCCTGCGACATCGCGTAGCCCTCGAGCCCGCCGCCACCGACCAGCAAGATGAGAGAGACCGCCAGCACGGACGCGGGCATCCGTCGGCTCGGCGATCCGGCCGCAGCGCCCGGCGCCAGCTCGACGGGCAACCCGGCAATCGCCATCGGCTCCACGTCGGCGGTCGGCTTCACGTCGGCCGCGGGCTCTGGCGTGGGCGTCCTCGACTCGGTCACCGAGCCCGTATCTCCGGTCATCGCGGCTCCCCGTCAGCTCAAGCCCATGCGCGGGCCATCATGTCGCGCAGTCTGACGAGCCGTTCGTCCCGTCCGCTATCCCCCGTCCGTCCTGCCCACGCTCCACCGGGCGGAAGCGTCCTCCGTCGGTGATGCGACTCGGCCCATCGCACGTCCAGCGAGCCCTGCCCACGCTCCACCGGGCGGAGTCACCTCCCGCCGGTGATGCGACTCGGCCCATATTCGATGCGCCCACAGTCCATCAGGGCGGCTGATGGGCCGACTCGCATCGCAGGTGGACCCTTGTCCCGCCGGCTCCCGATCAGCGCGCGAACGGGATGCGGATCAGCGCACGATCGGAACCCTGATCGAGCGCGCCCCTCAGCCCAGGTCGATGAAGACGTTCTTCGTCTCGGTGTACAGGTCGAGCGCGTGCATCCCGAGCTCGCGGCCGATGCCCGGACATCTTGTAGCCGCCGAACGGCGCCTCGGTGTGGACCGAGCTGTTCGAGTTGACGCTGATGACGCCGGCCTGGAGCGCCTTCGCCGCGCGCAGCGCCTTGCCGATGTCGCGGCTCCAGATCGAGCCGGACAGGCCGTACGGCGTCGCGTTGGCGAGGCGGAGCGCCTCCTCCTCGGTGTCGAACGGGATGATCGAGACGACCGGCCCGAAGATCTCCTCGCGGGCGATCCGCATGTCGTTCGAGACGCCGTCGAAGACCGTCGGCATGAGGTAGGCGCCGTCGGCCAGGGCCGGATCGTCGGGGGCCGTCGCCGCCGACGACGAGCGTCGCGCCCTCGGCCAGGCCGATCTCGATGTAGTCCTTCACCCGGTCGCGCTGCTTGAAGCTGACGAGCGTGCCGACCTCGGTCGCCTCGTCGGCCGGGTCGCCGACCATCGACCTTGCGGCGTCGCCTCGGCGAACAGCTCGACGACCTGCTCGTGGACCGAGCGCTCGACGAGGATCCGGCTCCGGGCGCAGCAGTCCTGGCCGCGTGTTGTCGAAGACCGCGTACGGCGATTCGCGCGGCGAACTTCTCGAGGTCGGCGTCGGCGAAGACGATGTTCGGGCTCTTGCCGCCGAGCTCGAGGGTGACCTTCTTCACGTTGTTCGCGGCCAGCCGCATGATCTCCTGGCCGGTCGTCGTCTCGCCGGTGAAGGCGACCTTGCCGACGCCCGGGTGGGCCGGCGATCGACGGCGCCGGCCGACCCGCCGGGGCCGGTCACGACGTTGAGGACGCCCGGCGGGAAGCCCGCCTCGAGGGCGAGCTCGCCCAGGCGGATCGCGCGTCAGCGGGGAGTAGCTGGCCGGCTTGAGGATCGCGGTGTTCCCGGCGGCCAGCGCCGGCGCCGACCTTCCAGCGAGGCCATCAGCATCGGGAAGTTCCAGGGCACGATCAGGCCGACGACGCCGATCGGCTCGCGCAGGGTGAGGTCGAGCCCGGGCTTGCGAGACCGGGATCGTCTGGCCGAAGACCTTGTTGGCGGCGCCGGCGTAGTAGTCGAAGACGAGGCTGACCGCCGGTGACTCTCGCCGCGGGCGCCACTGATCGGCTTGCCGACGTTGCGCGACTCTCGAGCGGGCCAGCTCCTCGAGGTTCTCCCTGATCAGGCCGGACGAGCTTCGCCAGCGTCCGGCCGCGCTTGGCGGCGGACCAGCTCGACCAGCCCTTCGGGTCGTCGAAGGCGCTCCGGGCGGCTGCGACGGCGCGGTCCACGTCCTCGCTTCCCGCCGAGCGGGGCGGTGGCCATGACCCGACCCGTCGCGGGGTCGATCACCTCGAACGTCTGGCCGTCGGCGGCGTCGACCTGCTCGGCCGCCGATGACCATCCTGGCGGTCGTGGGGGCGGCGGGCGCCGCGGCAGCGGTGGGCGCGGGCTGCGATCCGGTCGTCATCGGGCGGGTCCTCGGGTTCGGCGGCGGTTCGGCCGCGGGTGGTGCCGGTGGTGCTCGAAGGGTACTCCGGTCACCGCGCCGCTTCACCGGGACGGGGGACGCGGGACCGGGATCTGGGGCGGGACCGGGCAGGGGACGGTGGCGCGCCGCTACACTCGGCGCGTGACGACTCAGCGCGGGTCCGCGGCGCTCCGGCCGGAGCGGATTAGCGGCTCGCACGTGCGGATCTGGCTCGTGCTCGTGGTGGGCGCGGTCGTCATCGGGACCGCCGGTTTCATGATCGTCGAGGGCTGGCCCGTCGACGATGCCCTGTACCAGACGGTCATCACCCTGACCACGGTCGGCTTCCGCGAGGTGCGCGATCTCGGCGCGGGCGGCAGGATCTGGGTGATGCTCGTGTCGGTCGCGGGAGTCGGCATCATCTTCGGATCGATCGGGATCGTCGCCGAGTACCTGGTGGGCGAGGTGGCGAGCGGCAGACGGGAGGCGCGCAGGATGCACGAGGCAGTCGATCGCCTGGGCGGTCACTACATCCTGTGCGGCTACGGACGGGTCGGGGCCACGGTCGCCCGCGAACTCGCCCATGCCGGAAAGGCGGTCGTCGTCGTGGACATCCGGCCGGAATCGCTGGAGACCGCGAGGCGGGACGGTCACCATGTCGTCGCGGGCGACGCAACCGACGACGCCACGCTCCGGGAGGCCGGCGTCGAGCGGGCCCGAGGGCTCGTCACCTCGATCGATTCGGACGCCAACAACGTCTACGTGACGCTCTCCGCCCGGGCGCTCAACCCGACGCTGTTCATCGTCGGACGGGCGAACGCCGAGGGCTCCGAGGCGAAGCTCCAGCAGGCGGGCGCGAACCGCGTCGTCTCGCCCTACACGATGGCCGGTCGCCGGATCGCCGAGCTCGCCATCCGGCCGCGGGTGGCCGATTTCATCGACGCCGCGCTCTCCCACGGCGAGCTCGCGTTCTCCATGGAAGAGGTCGAGGTGGCAGCCGGCGGTCCGCTCGATGGTCGGACGGTCGGCGCGCTCCGAGACGAGGGGATCTTCACCCTGGCGATTGTCCGCGGCCCGCGCGACTACGTCCCGAACCCGGGCGCGGACCGGGCGGTCACAGCCGGCGAGAGCCTCATCGTGTCCGGCAGCGCCGAGGTGCTCCAGCGGCTCCGCGAGCGCGCCTGAGGTTGGCCCCGGCCGGACGCGCGGCCCAGCCGGAACCGCTCAGACGAACCTACGGACTCGCCAGCTCCCGCTCGAGGTTCCGGACGAGTTCGTCGACCTGGCCCGCCAGCCCGTCTCCGATGCGCCCGCCGCCGAGCGCCGCCAGGGCGCCCTCGGTCGACGCCTCGACCGAGTAGCGCACCTCCGTGCGGCCGTCGTCGAGAGGGACGAGGTCGAAGGGGACCGAGGCCCGAAACGAGCCTCCCAGCCCGCGGGGCCGCCCCTCGAGGTCGAGCCGGAGGTGGCGGGGCGGGTCCGCGTCGAGGTAGGTCGCGACGACGTCCGCGCGAACCGTCATGAACCGGGTCCTCGAGGCGAGGACGGCCCGGAACCGGTGGTCTGCCTCGCGCACGATCGACTCGCAGCCGGGCAGGACCCGGCCGAGCGCGTCGGGGTCGTCGAGGATCGCCCAGATCGCCTCGGGCGTCCCGGCGACCGTGACGGCGCCCTCGGTCCGACCGCTCATGCCGGCCCCGCGGCGTCTCGCGCGTCGGCATCGGCGGCGCGCTCGGCGGCGACCATCGCCGCCCCGACGATCCCGGCGTCGTTGCGGAGCCCGGCCGGGACGATCGGCACGCGGACCGTCAGGTGCGGAACGAACTTCTCGGCGTTCTTGCTGACCCCGCCGCCGAGGATGAACAGGCTCGGGCTGAACAGCTTGTCCATCGCGATGAGGTGCTCGTCGAGGTCGGCGGCCCAGGCTTTCCAGGACAGGCCGCGGCGGACCCGCGCAACCGCGGCGGAGCGTCGCTCCGCGTCCCGGCCGCGGATCTCCATGTGGCCTAGCTCCACGTTCGGGACGAGGATCCCATCGACGAACATCCCGGAGCCGAGGCCGGTCCCCAAGGTGAGGACCAGGACGACGCCCTTCTTCCCGACCCCGGCCCCGAAGCGCATCTCGGCCACGCCGGCCGCGTCGGCGTCGTTGACGAGCGCGCTCGGACGCCCGAGCGCGCGCGAGAGCTCCAGCTCGGCCGGGTAGTCGACCCAGCCCGGGTCGATGTTGGCGGCGGACCGGGTCACCCCGCCGAGGACCACCGACGGGATCCCGATGCCCACGGGCAGAGGGCTCTCGATTCCCGCCGCCCGTACGGCCTCAGACCGCTCGATCCTGGCGACGAGCGTCGCGGTCGCGTCGATGACGGCCTCGGGGGTCGAGGGGACGGGGGTCGCCACCCGAAACCGCTCGCCGACGAGCTCGCCCGTCGCCAGGTCGACGGCGCCGGCCTTGATCCCGCTGCCGCCGATATCGACCCCGATGGCGACCCGCGGCGACCGCGGCGGCTCAGCGCTCAGAAGTAGTTGACACTGATCCCGCCGTCGACGACGAGCTGTGCGCCGTTCGTCGAACCGCGATTCGTCGGACGCCAGGTAGATCGCCATGTGCACGATCTCCTCGGGCTTGCCGAACCGGCCGGTCGGGTTGCGCGCGAGCCGGAGCTGCTTGGCCGCCTCGTCCTTGAGCAGCCAGTCCATCAGGAGCGGCGTCTCGATCGGGCCCGGGCAGATCGCGTTCGTCCGGATGCCCTTCGGGCCGAACTGGACGGCCAGGCTCCGGGTGAGGGACAGGACCGCGCCCTTCGACGCGGTGTAGGCGTCCTGCGGGACGGAGCAGCCCAGGAGGGCGACGAAGCTGGCGATGTTGATGATCGAGCCCGAGCCCCCGGCTCGACCATCGCCGGGATCGCGTACTTGCAGCCCAGGAAGACGCCGCGGACGTTGACGGCCATGACCTGGTCCCACGACGGCGACCTCGGTGTCGATCACCGAGTGGTCCGCCTCGGGCATGATCCCGGCGTTGTTGTAGAGGACGTCGAGCCCGGCCGTACGTCGCGAGCGCATGATCGACCATGCCCTTCGCGTCGGCCTCGTTCGAGACGTCGACCCGGACGAAGCGTCGCCTCGCCGCCGGCCTCGCGGACGAGCCGCACGGTCTCATTGCCGGCCGCCTCGCTGAACTCGGCGACGACGACCTTCGCGCCCTGGGCGGCGAACAGGAGCGCGGCCGTGCGGCCCATCCCGCTCCCGGCGCCGGTGATGATCGAGACCTTGTCCTGGAGTCGCATCGGTTCGTCGGTCCCTTTCTCTCACGGGCACTCGGCCCGGGCCTGGGGTCATGGTGCTGAGCCTACGCCATCGGCCCCAGCCACCGCGCGGCGGAGCGCCCATCCCAGCGGGGCGATCGCCCGGCCGCTCAGCCTTGCGGCCGAGTGCCCGCAAACCAGGCCCGGTGCCGGACGAGGGCGATGATCGCGACCATCAGGCTGACGCTGACGACAAGGCCGAACTGCCCGACGCCCAGCGTGAACGGAGTCGCGATCAGCGTGATGAGCGCCACCGCGAGGGCGGCGTTGCGGCTCCTGCGATCCCGGATCCGGACCGCAGCCACGATCGCCCCGGCGGCGAGCAGCCCGACCGGCAGGGCGAGCACGAGCCCGGTCGTGCCAAGCGCCGCGAAGACGAACGTCGCGAGGACGATCTCGAGGAAGCCGACGCTGACGAGGAGAAGCGACGCGACCCCGACGAGGACCGGTCGCTGCCCGGCGCCCTCGCCAGGGCCGTCCTCGCCAGGGCCGCCCTCGCCAGGGCCGTCCTCTGTCGGCCAGTGGAATTCGGCCTCGGGCATTGCCGGCGCGTCGCCCGGTTCTGTCACGAACGCTCGAGGTAGCGCTCGCGGTCCCAGGGGTGGACGACCGCGTCGTACGAGTCTCCTGCTCGACGCGGGCGGCGTTGAGGTAGTGGTCGACGACGTCCTGCGCCGAAGATCTCGACCGCGGCCTCGCTCTGCTCGAGCTCGCGGATCGCCTCGTACAGCGCGCGCGGCATCCGCGCGACGCCGGTGGCGAGGTAGCCGTTGCCCTTGAACTCGGGCGGCGAGCTCGAGCTCGTGCTCGATCCCGTACAGCCCCGCGCCGATCATCGCGGCGTAGGTCAGGTAGGCGTTCATGTCGCCGCCCGGGAAGCGGTTCTCGACGTGGAGCGCCTGGCCGCTGGCCGACGAGCCGGAAACCCGGTCGTCCGGTTGTCGCGGCCCCAGACGACGTTGACCGGCGCCCACGACAGCGACGGCGTAGCGCTTGTACGAGTTGATGTTCGGGGCGATGAACACGGCCAGCTCGCGCGACAGCGCCATCATCCCGGCCATGAACTGGCTGATCGGCGGGCTCATGCCGTAGGGCAGGCCGGCCGTCGGCGTCGTGCATCAGCGGCGCGCTCGCCGGTCGGCGTCCCAGACGCTCATGTGGAGGTGGCCGGACGAGCCCGTCCAGCGGTGGTCCGGCTTGGCCATGAACGTGATGCCCCAGCCGTTGAGGTAGGCGATCTCCTTGGCGCCGTGCTTGAAGAGCGACGCTCCGGTCGGCCGACTCGAGGACGTGGTCGTAGCGGATGTTGACCTCGTGCTGGCCGGGCGCGGCCTCGCCCTTGCTGAACTCGATCGGGATCGCGCGCCTCGGTCATCTGGTTGCGCAGCAGCCGGTGGAGCGGCTCGGCCTTGGTCGCCTGGAGGAGGTGGTAGTCCTCGTTGTAGTAGCCGAACGTGCTCGGGGATCGGCCCAGCCGCTGCTCGGCCGAGCTCCTCCCAGGAGTCCTTGAGGACGTAGTACTCGAACTCGGAGCCGGCCTTGATCGCGTAGCCCAGGTCGGCCGCGGCCGGCGACCTGGCGCTTGAGGATCGTCCGCGGCGAGACCGGGATCTCCTGGCCGGTCTCCTCGTCGATCGTGTCGGACAGGACGATCGCCGTCTTCTCGCAGCCAGGGCAGGACCCGCAGGCTGGTCCCAGACCGGCTCGGCGATCCAGTCGCCGTAGCCGGTCTCCCAGTTCATGAGCGCGAAGCCGTCGGGCGTGTTCATCTCCATGTCCGTGCCCAGCAGGTACGTGCAGAAGTGGGCGCCGTGGTCGATGACGCCGTCGAGGAACGCCTGGGCCTGGACGCGCTTGCCCATCAGCCGGCCCTGCATGTCCGTGAAGGCCACGACGAGCGTGTCGATCCGCCCGTCGCGGACCATGCCCTCGAGCTCCTCGAGGCGGGGGTGCCTGGGATGGCCGTGGCTGTCGCTGCTCATCAGGTGGTCCTCACTGCGTCGAGAGATGGGGAGGGCCGACCGTGCGAACCGGCCGACCCTCGGATGCTACGAGTCTCTGCGCCACCGCGCGAGGCGGCGGCGCAGAGGTCCGGGACGCTAGGCGGTCGTCGGGCCGCCGAGGTGCTCGGCGGCGATCTCGAACTCCTTCTCGAGCTCGGTCAGCTCCGCCTCCATGCCCATGATCCGCGGGCCCTGGAAGTGGCTGCGGGCCTAGGCGAAGTAGTAGACGAGGAGCAGGACCACGACCCCGAGCATGAACGAGATCGAGATGTTGCCCGACGTCGGGAACGAGAACAGGATCATCAGGACGATGACCCAGAAGATGGCCAGCAGGCGATCGGCTTGGACCACCGGCCCAGGCTCCAGACCCGCTCCTTGAGCCACTCCTTGGTGGTGGCCCCGAGGTAGATGTCAGAGCCGTACGCCGCGTACAGGAAGATCGTGCTGATCGCCGTCACGATGACGATCGCGGTCGCCGCCACCGGCGAGGAACGCGACGAGGGTGAGCAGCCACGCGCCGACGACTATCGCGACGAGGGCGTTGGCCGGCGTCCGGTAGCGATGCGAGACCTGCTTGAGCCAGCCCGACGCCGGGGACCCCGTCATCGCGGCGAACGCGTACAGCATGCGGCCGGCCGAGGCGACCGACGACAGGCCGCAGAAGCTCATCGCGATGGCGATCGCCGCCACCGAAGATGCCGCCCAGGCCGGCGCCGAGGTTCTCGGTCAGGATGTAGATCACCGCCGCGTTGTCGCCGAAGTAGTACTGGCTGTACTGTCGACGCGTCGTCCAGCTGCCCGAACAGCGGCGTCAGATCCGGCAGGTGCAGTGTCAGCGCCAGCAGGAAGATGAACCCGACGACCGCCGAGACGGCGACGGACAGGAAGATGCCCCAGGCGCTGGACACCCGGGCGCCGACCGTCTCCTCGGCCACGTGGGCGGAGGCGTCGTAGCCGGTGTACGTCCAGTTGGCCAGCAGGAGCGAGAAGAAGAACGCGACGAACGGAATGTAGGTCGTCGCCGCGCCGAACTTGAAGCTGAACAGGGGATTCTCCGCGCCGGGCGGGAACGTGATGTCCCATGAGCCCAGCGGTGTCCTGCGGCTGGACGGCGAAGAGCGTCAGGCCGGCGTCCCTCGCCGTGTCCTTCGTCCCGAGGATGAACAGCGAGGCGGCGATCAGCGACGACGAACCCGATGTGCCACCACACGCTGACCTGGTTCAGGAAGCGCCACGACGCGGATGCCGACGATGTTCAGCACCAGCTGGACCAGCATCAGGACGGCCATCGTCAGCGAGCTGTCCGGAGATCAGCAGCGTGTCGCCGAGCTTGAGGACCTCGGTCGTGTTCGCGTAGGCGCCGCCGGTCAGCGGCGAGACGATCGTCTGCGTTGAGGAAGAAGGCCGCCGCGAAGTTGATGCCGGCGACGATCGCGAACTGGCCGATCAGGTTGAGCCAGGCCGTCCACCAGCCCCAGTTCCTTGTTCTTCATCTTGGAGGCCCAGTAGTAGAGGCCGCCGGCGGTCGGGTAGGCCGAGGCGATCTCGGCCATCGACGCGGCGATGAACAGGACGAAGACGGTGACGAGCGGCCAGCCGATGAGCACGGCAGCGGTGCCGGCCCAGGCGAGCCCGTAGTCGTAGAGGATGACCGCGCCGGTCAGGATCGAGATGATGCAGAAGCTGATCGCGAAGTTGCTGAACCCGCCCATCGAGCGGAACAGCTCCTGCGCGTAGCCGAGCTTGTGCAGGTCGTGGACGTCCTGGGCGATCTGTTCTTCCCTGGTCCGTGCCTGAGTCATCGATACCTCCCTCGACCGTTGACGCCCCGGGCGAGCCGAGCGGCCCACGCTGCCGGGGGGCCGGGCACCTCCCTCAGGGCCCGGCCGGAATGGGAACGCGACCTCGGATGGGCATCCGATCGCGGATGACGCGGGGATTCGTGGGGATTCGCGGGGACAGGGCGGCTGCAGCGGCCGCGGGTGCCGCACGCTCCTGCGGCGGCTCGGTCGATCTCGGTCGCTGGCCCTCCTTTCGGCCGTCTGCCACGGGGACGGGCGGCAGCGGGAATCGCGGCGAATGCTGGACGGCACGATACCGCACGGCAGGGAGCGATGAAAGGCGATTTCGCAGGGGCGCGCTCGGGAGCGGCCCGCGATCCGGCCCGCGGCTGGCTCAGTAGATGAGCGTGGCGTCCGCCGGGAAGGTGAAGTCGAAGGTCGTGGGGGAGAGGGTCGCATCCGGCGCGAAGTCGACGACGGTCGCGTCGCGGGTGGGGTCGCCGCCGATCGACTCGACCAGCCGGAGGATCACCCCGGTCTCCCGGTCGAAGGCAACCTTGAGATGGTGGTCCGGCCGGTCCGCCGCGATCTCGACCGAGCGCGGGTGGTCGCACTCCAGGACGATCGCCTCGCGTCCGCCGACCTCGCTGGTGCCGGAGACCCAGCAGCGGCCGGTGGCGAGGACGTTCTGGCAGATGCCGCCCGGGTGGATGAATGCGTCCGGGAGCGTCTCCATCGGCAGCGCGGTCAGCGGTCGGTAGACCGTCGACATCCCGGGCAGGTCCGGGTCTTCGAGCCCGGCGATCGTCCGGCGGACCGGCCGCTCCGTCCCCATCCGGTGGGGCGCCGACCAGGTCCGGACCGTCTCGCCGTCCGAGATCCAGGTTTCGTGGCCGGCCACGGCGCCGCGGCTCGGCTCGGCCGTGGTCACGCGCGCATGGCCGGGGTGGCGGATGGCCGTGTCGATCGTCGTCACGTGCTCGCCGCGGGCGGTCCAGGTCCGCTCCTCGATCCGCATCCGGAGCGTCTCGAAGCGGAGCTCCGCGTCGCGCGCGAACGTGAACAGCGTCTCCACGCCGGGCAGGCCCTGCGGCAGGCCGGCGAGCTCCAGGCGGGGGCGGTCGTGGGCGGGGACCGTCAGGGCTGCCGCGCGATCCCACAGGCGTGTCGAGGACATCGCCGGGATTGTAGCGTCAACGTACACTCGGCGGATGACGACGTCCGACCCTTCGACCGCCCCGACCGACGACGGCTTCCGGATCGAGCACGACGCGCTGGGCGACGTCCGCGTCCCCGCGGAGCGCTACTGGGGCGCCCAGACCCAGCGCTCGGCGGAGAACTTCCGGATCGGTGTCGGCCGGTTCACCTGGGGTCGGCCGGTCATCCGCGCCCTCGGGATCCTCAAACTGTGCGCCGCCCAGGCCAACGGCGAGCTCGGGCAACTGCCCGCCGACAAGGTCGCCCTGATCTCGGGCGCCGCCCAGGACGTGATCAGCGGCCGGCTCGACGGGGAGTTCCCGCTGGTCGTCTTCCAGACCGGCTCGGGCACGCAGACGAACATGAACGCCAACGAGGTGATCGCCAGCCGGGCGAACGAGATGGCCGGCGCCGGCCGGGGCGGCAAGCGGCCGATCCACCCCAACGACGACGTCAACCGCTCGCAGTCCTCGAACGACGCGTTCCCCACGGTCATGCACATCGCCGTGGTCGAGGAACTCGAGGGCGAGCTCCTGCCGGCGGTCGAGGCCCTGCGCGGCACGCTCGCCGCGAAGGCGGACGCCTGTGCCGACGTGGTCATGCTCGGGCGGACGCACCTCCAGGACGCGACCCCGCTCACGCTCGGCCAGGTGATCTCCGGCTGGGTCGCCCAGCTCGACGGGGCGCTGGCGGGCGTCCGGGGCGCCCTGCCCGCGCTGTACGAGCTGGCGCTCGGGGGGACGGCGGTCGGGACCGGGCTGAACGCCCATCCGCGCTTCGGCGAGGTCGCGGCCCGGAAGATCGCCGAGGAGACCGGTCGGCCGTTCGTCTCGGCGCCCAACAAGTTCGCCGCCTTGTCCGCGCACGATCCGCTGGTCGCCGCGAGCGGGGCGCTGCGGACCCTGGCCGCGGCCTCGATGAAGATCGCCAACGATGTCCGCTGGTACGCCTCAGGGCCGCGGGCCGGGATCGGCGAGATCCTCATCCCGGAGAACGAGCCCGGCTCGTCGATCATGCCCGGCAAGATCAACCCGACCCAGAGCGAGGCGTTGACCCAGGTCGCCGTGCAGGTCTACGGCTGCGACGCCGCGGTCGCCTTCGCCGGGTCGCAGGGCAACTTCCAGCTCAACGTCTACAAGCCGGTGATGCTGGACAACGTGCTCACGGCGGCCCGCCTCCTCGCGGAGGGCTGCCGCTCCTTCAACGACAACTGCGCGGTCGGGATCGAGCCGAACCTGGGGCGGATCCGCGAGCACCTCGAGGATTCGCTCATGCTGGTGACCGCGCTCAACCCGCACATCGGCTACGAGAAGTCGGCCGAGATCGCGCTGCGGGCCCACCACGGCGGCAGCTCGCTGCGGGCTGCCGCGCTCGAGCTCGGCTACGTGACCGAGGCGGAGTACGACGCCTGGGTCGACCCGGCCGCCATGACCCACCCGCTCGACGAGGGCTGACCCGGAGCGAGCCGCCGGCCGGACGCGCGGCTCCGCTCGGGACCGAGGTCGGGCGGTGCGACGAAGCCCTTCGGGACCTTCGGCCCGTGCCCGTGGGGACGCCGCTGCGCGAGCATTGTGGCGTGGAACGAGGAAGCGATTCCACCACGAGGACCCACGTCGCGGCAGGCGGAGCGTCCCGCCGGCGCGAGATCCGCGTGGATGCCGGCAACAGCTCGCTCGCCGGGATCCTGTCGATCCCCGAGCGGCCGCGCGGAATCGTGCTGTTCGCCCATGGCAGCGGCAGCAGCCGCCACAGCCCGCGCAACACGGCGGTCGCCCGGCGGCTCGAGGCGGCGGGCTTCGCGACGCTGCTCATGGACCTCCTCGCCCCGGCCGAGGAGGCGGACCGGCGGAACGTCTTCGACATCGAGCTGCTCGCCGGGCGGCTGCTGGTCGCCTGCGACTGGGTCGCCGGGGAGCCCGAGACGCGCGGCCTGCGGGTGAGCTGCTTCGGGGCGAGCACCGGCGCGGCGGCGGCGCTGGTCGCGGCCGCTCGGCAGGGCGAGCGCATCGCGGCGGTCGTCTCACGCGGCGGCCGGCCGGACCTCGCCGGCCCATGGCTGCCCGCGGTCGTCTCCCCGACGCTGCTCATCGTGGGCGGCGAGGACGACCGGGTCATCGAGCTGAACGAGGCCGCCTGTGCCGAGCTGCGCTGCGAGAAGCGGCTCGTCATCGTCCCCGGCGCGACCCACCTGTTCGAGGAGCCCGGCGCGCTCGAGAAGGTCGCCGACCTGGCGGCCGACTGGTTCGCGGCCCACGTCCCCGTTCCCGGTCCCCGCTGACGTCCGTCCGGGCATCCGGACCACGCGCTCCGGGGCTCGCTCCGGGCCCAGACCGTAGACTGCGGGCATGCGCCCCGACTCCGACACCTTCCGCAGGGTGATGGGCCACTTCGTGACCGGCGTCACCGTGGTCACCACGCTCGACGAGGCCGGCCAGCCGGCGGGGATCACGGTCAACGCGCTGAGCTCGGTCTCGCTCCAGCCGCCGCTCGTCGTCGTCGCCCTCGACCGGGGCCGGTTCATCACGCCGATCGTCCACGCCGCGGGTCGGTTCGCGGTGAGCATTCTCGGCGAGCACCAGCAGGCGCTCTCGGACTGCTTCGCGGGCGCCGCCGTGACGCCCGGGCGCGAGGCGTTCTGCGGCGCAACGTGGCAACCCGGGGAGACCGGCCTGCCGCTCCTCGACGGGGCGATCGCCACCCTGGAATGCACGGTCGCCGGGATCCACCCGGTCGGTGACCACGACCTGTTCATCGGCCGGGTCGACGCGCTCGGGACCCACGCCCACCATCCCCAGCCGCTGCTCTACTACCGCCGGCGCTACCTCCGGGTCGAACGGGCGGAGGCGCTCGCGGTCGAGGGCCGGCAGGAGGGCTGAGGGGCGTGCCGACCGTCCACGCGAACGGGCTCGACATCGGCTACGAGGTCCACGGGGCCGGGCCGCCGCTGATCATGCTCCACGGCGCGACCTCCGCCGGGCGCGAGGACTTCGCCGCCCAGGTCCCGCTCTTCGCCAAGGCGTTCCTCGTCCACCTCCCCGACGCGCGCGGCCACGCCACTACCCGCTGGGACGCCGCGGACGGCTGGAGCCACGAGTGGCTGGTGGACGACCTGGAGGCCTTCGCCGACGCCCTCGGGCTGACGACGTTCCACCTGGTCGGCTTCTCCATGGGCGCGCTGACCGCGCTCCACTTCGCGGCCCGCCGGCCGGAGCGGCTTCGGACGCTGATCGTGGCCGGGATCACGACCCAGCGGGAGCCGCGGGCGAGCGTCGCGCGGCGGCTCATGGACCCGGCCTCGATCGACCGGAACGACCCGGGCTGGGCGGCGGCCCTGGGGCGGCGCCACGACCCCGTCCAGGGCCCCGGGGCGTGGCGGCGGCTGCTCCCGGCGATCGCCGGGGACGTCGCGAGCCAGCCCCTGCTCGGGCCGCGCGACCTGCGTCGGATCGACGTGCCGACCCTGGTGGCCGCCGGAGACCGCGACCCGTTCGTCCCGGTCGACCACGCCTGGGGGCTGAAGCGCCAGCTGCCGGACGCGCGGCTGCTCATCGCGCCGGACTGCCCCCACGAGATCATGGTCCGGCGGCCGGCCCTGTTCAACGAGGCCTGCGCCGGTTTCTACCGCTCGACCGAGGCGATCGCCCGGGGCCGGAGCGCCGGCGCCTGGGGCACGGCCGAGCGGAAGGTCGAGCTCGAGGGAGGCAGCCTGTGACGACGCTCATCGCGCTCTACCGCCGGCCCGACGGCGGCGACGGGGCCCTGGCCGCCCTCGCCTCCAACGCGATGCGCGCCGCCGGCCGCAACCTCCGCGAGATCGGCCCCGGCCTGGCCACCCTGCTCGTCCTCGAGTCCGCCGAGGAGCTCGTCCCCGACGGCTGGCGCTGACCCTCCGGCCCAACGGGCCGGAGCCGCGGTCTCTCTCGCTTCCGGGATCGCGCATGGATCCCGTCGTCGGCGGTGTTGTATAGGTCGAACGGGCGGTCGCCCATCAGGATCGACCGGGCGAGGGCCGCCCCGAGGAGACACCGATGAACCACGATGACCTTGACCTCGAGACACGGCTCGCCGCCCTCGAGGCCCGCGCCCCGGGCCGCGACGACCCGCCCGCCCTGCCGCGGCCCCGTCGGCGCAGCCGGTTCGGCGTCTCGCTGGCGATGGCCCCGGTCCTCGTCCTCGCCGTGGTGGCCACAGCCGTGAGCGCCGGCATCGTTGCCACGAACCTGGCCCGCGGCCACGAGGGGATCCAGAATCCCGGGCAGCCGCTGGCCGGGGCTCAAATGGAATGCATGACGCCTCCCGAGGCCGCGGCCTTCCTGGCCGCGCACGGCTTCACGGACGTCGTCTGGCAGGTCGAGTCAGGCGACTCGAAGGGACCCTCACATCTCACCGTGCTCCAGTCGACCCCTCCCGAGCATGGCTACGTCATCCCCGGGGCGATCCTAGACGACGGCAAGCTCCACATGGTCATCGACCAGCAACGGGGCGCCAGTGGGGTCGGCGAGTGCTACGGAATGCCAATGCCGTGATGCGTCCGGACAGCCTTGACGGACCGGTGCCCACCGCGGTCGCCGGTCCCCGTCGCGCGGCGGCCTCGCGACTGGATCCCGACGCCTTCGAGGCCGCCGTTCGCCCCCACTACGCCAGCCTGGTGCGGCGCCTGGTGGTCGTTCTGGGCGACGAGAACGACGCCCGGGACATCGCCCAGGACGCCTACCTGAAGGCATTCCAGGCATGGGATCGGTTCGACGGCACGGACGTGCGCGCCTGGCTGTACACGATCGCCCTGCGCCTCGCGTTCAACCAGCTCCGCCGTCACCGCCGCTGGCTCGCCGCAATTCAGCGGATCGAGCCCCGAGCCTGGGCCGATCCGTCCGATCCGGACCTGTGGGCCGCCCTCGGGGCGCTGGATGTCCGGACGCGGACCGCTCTCCTGCTCAACGTCGTCGACGGCTACACGCAGCGCGAGATCGCCACGATGCTGGCCGTGCCCGAGGGCACCGTCGCCAGCTGGCTGTCCCGGGCCCGGGCCACGCTGCGCCGGGAGCTCGCCCCGGATCGCTGAACCGGCAGGCGGGCGAACGGGACCGGCCCGGAGTGACGCGGCCGGACCGGACGGGCTCAGGCGAGGCGGTCCGGGAGCCCTCGCCGCGCCGCAGGGTTTCACGGGGTTCCGCGGGGGTGGATACTGGCGCAGACGCGCCACGAAGGGGAGCCGTGTGACCGAGACCGCACCCGCACCGAACGAGGGGACGCCCGGCGCGCCTGGGCGTCCGGTGGTCCGGGTCGAGTTCCCGGCGCCGGCCGCGTTCGGGCGGGGGGAGCCCGATCCGGCGGTCGCCCTCGTCACGATCGATCGGCGCGAGGCGCTCAACGCCCTCAACGCCGCGGTCATGGACGGCCTGCTCGAGGCGTTCCGGCAACTCGACGCCATCCCGACCTGCCGCGCGATCGTGCTCACCGGCGCGGGCACGAAGGCGTTCGCCGCCGGGGCGGACATCAGGGCGATGGCCGACGCGACCCCCGAGACGATCCGCGAGGCCGGCCACTTCGAGCGCTGGGCGGAGCTGCGGGAGGTCCGTCTGCCGATCATCGCCGCGGTCCGCGGCTTCGCTCTCGGCGGCGGCTGCGAGCTGGCGATGGCCTGCGACCTCGTCGTCGCCGGGGACGACGCGAAGTTCGGCCAGCCGGAGATCAGGCTGGGGGTCATGCCGGGCGCCGGCGGCACCCAGCGCCTGACGCGGAGCGATCGGCAAGGCGCGGGCGATGGAGCTGATCCTGACCGGCCGCACGATCGACGCGCGGGAGGCGGACCGGCTCGGGCTGGTCAGCCTGGTCGTGCCGGCCGAGGAGACGCTCGACCGGGCGCTCGAGCTGGCGGCCGGGATCGCCGCGATGCCGCCGCTCGCCGTCCGGGCGGCCAAGGCCGCGGTGAACGCCGCCTGCGAGCTGCCCCTGCTCGACGGCCTGGAGTTCGAGCAGCGGACGTTCTTCGAGCTGTTCGCGACCGATGACCAGAAGGAGGGGATGGCCGCGTTCGTCGAGAAGCGGCCGCCCCGCTGGACGGGTCGATGAAGGGGCGCAGGAGGGAACCCGGATGACCGACCATGACCGCGGGCGCGATCTCGGCGACGAGCCGGCGCCCGCCTATCGCGACACGGCCCCGGACGTCCTGGCGCCGATCGACGCCGATGCGCCGGTGAGCGGCCACGTCCCCGCGAGGGAGTCCTCCGGGGCGGCCGCCTCGCTCTCCGCGGAGCACGACTGGTCCGTTGCGACGCAGGACCTCTTCCCGATCCTGCGCCCGGTCGGGACCCAGGGCCTCCGGATCGACGAGGTGGACCGGGCGGTTCTCGTGGCCAACGCGAACAAGGCGCACACGATGCCGCTGCTCGGCGACGGGCCGTGCGGGCTCACGGTCGTCTACGCCCTGCCGGCCACCGGCTTCGACGTCCTCGTCAACGGCGAGCACCTCCTGTCGTGGGGCGTCGAGGCGGCCGCCGATCCATGATGCCGCCCTGGCGAACCTGTCCGCCTGGTCCGCCGGCGCCGCATGGAGCGACGAGGTCTCGGGCGACCGTCGGCTCCTGGGCTCCGACACGGGCGACGGGCTGGGACGCGGCACGGATCCTGCTGCCCGAGGTCCGCCGGCGGCTCGCCGCGGAGCTCGGGGCCCGCGGCGCCGGGTCCTCGTCGGGCTGCCGGATCGCCACCTGCTGCTGGCCGGCTCGCTCAACCCGGGCGACGACGAGTTCGCCGTCCTCTTCGCCGACTTCGTCGTCGAGCATCAGCGAGGGCGCCGACGAGCCGATCGACCGGCGGATCTTCGAGCTCGTCGAGGGCGAGCTCGTCGCGTTCGCGGGCTGATGCCGCGCCGAGTCTTCGGCGCCCTCCGCTGCGTCGAGGTCGCGCGACGGCGTCGCGACGATCACGCTCGACCGTCCGGACGCGCTCAACGCGCTGACGATGCGACCCTCAAGCGCGAGCTCCTCGCGGTCCTCCGCGAGGCGGAGCGCGATCCCGCCGTCCGCGCCGTCATCCTCACCGGCGCGGGCCGCGCGTTCTGCGCCGGCCAGGACCTCAGGGAGCGGCTCGCGCCGGACGCGGCACCGCTCGACGTCGAGGTCCGCGAGCGCTACAACCCGATCGTCCTCGCGATGCGCCGGCTGTCCAAGCCGGTGCTCGCGGCCGTCAACGGGGTCGCCGCCGGGGCCGGGGCCGTCGCTCGCCTTCGCCTGCGACCTGCGCATCGCGGCGGACGGCGCGAGCTTCGTCCTCGCCTTCGGCCGGATCGGGCTCGTCCCGGACAGCGGCGCCACGCTGGTTCCTGCCGCGGCTCGTCGGGCTGGCCTAGGCCGCCGAGCTGCGCTACCTCCCGGGACTCGATGCCGGCGACCGAGGCGCTCCGGATCGGGCTCGTCAGCCGGGTCGTGCCCGCGGCGGAGCTGATGCCCCAGGCGCAGGCCCTGGCCGGCCGGCTCGCCCAGGGCGCGCCGAAGGGCGATGGCGCTCACGAAGCGCGCGCTCGAGCGCTCGCTCGAGGTGGGGCTCGAGGAGGCGCTGGACCACGAGGCGTCCCTCCAGGGGATCGCCGGGCGGACGGCGGACCACGCGGAGGGGATCGCCGCGTTCCTCGAGAAGCGGCCGCCGCGGTTCACCGGGGAGTGACCCGCGCCGGCCGGGAGGACCGGCTCGGCTGGGCGCTCGCGGCCGGGCTGGCCGCCTACGTCCTGTTCGCGACCCTCGACTGGCGGCTCCCGGATGCCGGTGGTGTCCCGTTCGGACCGGCCTGGGCCGCTCTCGCCGGCGCCGGCGTCCTCGGGGCGCGGGTCGTCCGACGGCGCTGGGAGCCGCTGGCCGCGCTTGCGGTCGCCGCGATCGCCGCCGCCCTGCTGACCGACCTCACCCAGTTCTGGGGCCAGCCGCTGCGCGACCTCGGGATCTACCTGAAGGCCGGCGAGCGCTTCTCGGCCAACGCCCCGGTCTACCTCACCTCGCTCGTCACGGAGCGGCCGCCGGATCTCACGAACTACCCGTTCCTCTACCCGCCGCCGGCGCTCCCGGTCTTCGCGCTGCTGGCGGCGCTGCCGCGGCCGCTCGTCGAGGCGGGCTGGGCAGCCGGGTCCATCGCGGCCGCGCTCGGCGGGCTCCGCCTCATCGGGCTGCCGTGGCGCTGGGCCGTTGCCGCGCTCGTCTGGCCGCCGTTCTTCCAGGGGCTCTATGTCGGGAACGTGTCCGTCCCGGCATTCGCCCTGTTCGCCGCGGCGCCGTGGTTCGGTGCCGGGCTCGTCCTCGCGGCGGTCTTCAAGCCGTACAGCGCGGTCGCCGCGCTCTGGCTCGTCCGGGAACGGCGGTTCCGGGCGCTTGGCCTCGGGGTCGGGATCGTCGCGGCCGGGGGGCTCGTCACGCTGCCGCTCGCGGGGCTCGACCTGTGGCGGGCCTGGATCGAGGGGATCCGGCTCTATTCGGCCTCCCAGTCGCTCGTCCCGGCCTCGCTCATCGCGATGGGGCTGTCGGCGTATCTCCCTGAGATCCTCGTCCTCGGGGTGTCGGTCGCAGCGGTTGCCTGGGGCTGGCTCGGCCACGGGCGAGATGGGCTGGCCAGGTTCGGGGTGGCGACGGTCGTCGCCGCACCGTCGGCATTCGCCCATGGGTTCCTCGTGGCGCTGCCGGCGTTCCTCGGGCTGCGGACCGCCTGGCTGTGGGTCGTCCTCGGGATCACCTCGGTCGCCCCCGGCGTCGCTTGGTGGCTGGCCATCCTCGTCGCCGTCGCGGCGTCATTCCTGCCCGGCCTCCGGCGCGAGGACGGCGGCGGTCCGTGGCCGGCTGCCCCGGGGAGCGCTTCGAGCCCGCCCGCTCCTCCGTCAGCTCGCACGAGGCGCCTGAACCGGGGGTCGGAGACCGCTCTCTCCGGGGACCCGGAGCCCGTCGCGGGCGGCCGACGCGATCCTGTCGCATCATGCGTGCGACCCGCCACGCCCGGCGATTCGGCGGACGACTTGGAGATCCCGTGACCCTGAGCACCCCCGGAACGTTCATTCGCCCGCTCGTCCGCGTCGTTACCCGCGCCGCCGCCATCCTCGTCCTGGCCGCCGCCGTCGCGGCCTGCGGCATGTCCTCGGGGACTCCCATCCCGACCGCGACGGCCACGCGCCCGGCGAGCCCGGCGGCCTCGGCATCAGCCTTGGCCCCGGCGTCCGAGACCCCGGAGCCGTCCGTCGACAGGCACGGCGTCCCGGAGCTCGAGGCGTTCCTCCCGGCCAGCGTCGGCGGGGTCGCCCTCGAGCGGCTCAGCCTCACCGGGGCGGACTTCTATGCCCTCGGCACGAGTGACAACCGGGCCCGGCTGGACGACATGCTCGATGCCCTCGGGCGCACGCTGGCCGACCTCGCCGTGGCGGACGCCGGCGACCCGACCGGGAGGGCCGTGCTCGAGGTCGGGGTCCTCCGGGTCGCCGGTTCCGAGCCTGCTCGACTGCTGTCCGAATGGGCGGTCTCGAACCAGGCGGTCAAGCCCGGCCGGATCGCCGTGACGAGCGCGACGATCGACGGCCGCCGGCTGACGAAGCTCGTCGACTCGACCCGCCCGGTGGGAGGCTCGACCTACGCCTACGCCATCGGGGACACGATCTTCCTCGTCGCCGCCGACGACCCCGCCCTTCTCTCGAACGCCCTCGCCCAGCTCCCGAAGCCCTGAGCGGAACGCGGGCGGTAGCGGGCTCGAGCCCGCCTACAATCCGGGCATGACCCGAGACCTGCATCGTCCGCTGCGCGATGCCTGGATCGTCGAGGCCGTCCGCACGCCGATCGGCCGCTACGGCGGCGCCCTCGCCTCCGTCCGGCCGGACGACCTCGCCGCCGCCGTGCTGCGGGCCGTCGTCGATCGCTCCGGGATCGACCCGGCGCTCGATCGAGGACGTCATCCTCGGCTGCGCGAACCAGGCGGGCGAGGACAACCGCGACGTCGCCCGGATGGCGCTGCTCCTCGCCGGGCTCCCGGTCGAGGTCGGCGGGCTGACCGTCAACCGGCTGTGCGGGAGCGGGCTCCAGGCGATCAACTCGGCCGCCCACGCGATCGCGGTCGGCGACGGCGACGTGTTCATCGGCGGCGGGGTCGAGTCGATGACCCGGGCGCCGTACGTCATGGCCAAGCCGGAGGCCGCCTGGGACCGCGGCACCGCGCGAGCTCCAGGACACGACCCTCGGCTGGCGGTTCCTCAACCCGAAGCTGGCCGCGCTGCACTACCCGTACTCGATGGGCGAGACGGCGGAGAACGTCGCCGAGCGCTGGTCGGTCGGATCGCGACCGGCAGGACGCGTTCGCGCTCGCGTCGCAGCAGCAAGGCGGTCGCGGCGATCGAGGCCGGCCGGTTCGACGACCAGATCGTCCCGATCGCGGTCCCGCAGAAGAAGGGCGAGCCGGTCGTCGTCGCGCGCGACGAGCACCCCCGCGCCGACACGTCCGCCGAGGCGCTGGCGAAGCTCCGTCCGGCGTTCCGCGAGGGCGGCACGGTCACCGCCGGGAACTGCGTCCGGGATCAACGACGGCGCGTCGGCCGTGCTGCTCGTCGAGGCGGACCGGGCGCGCGCGCTCGGCCTGCGGCCGCTGGCCCGGATCGTGTCGACCGCGGTCGCCGGCGTCGACCCGGCGATCATGGGCGTCGGCCCGGTGCCGGCTACGCGCAAGGCGCTCGAGCGGGCCGGGATCGCCGTCGGCGACCTCGACCTCGTCGAGCTCAACGAGGCGTTCGCCTCGCAGTCGATCGTGTGCATCGACGAGCTCGGCCTGGACCCGGCCAAGGTCAACGTGAACGGCGGCGCGATCGCCCTCGGCCACCCGCTCGGGATGAGCGGCGGCCGGCTGATCACGATGCTCGTCCACGAGCTGCGCCGGACCGGCGGCCGCTACGGCCTCGCCACGATGTGCATCGGCGTCGGCCAGGGCATCGCCACCGTCGTCGAGCGGATCGAGGAGTAGGTCCCGGCGCCCCCGACGCTCGGACCCTCGCGCTTCGCATGAGTGCCACTCATGCCCGGGCGGCGCCTCGGGGCGGGAGCTCTGCCGCGATTTCGGCGGGGTGCTTGTCGAAACTCGTTGCCATGCGTACGATGACGCCAATCACGGCCGGACGTGCGTCGACGGACGATCCGCCATCGAATCGACCCTCCCGAGGAGGAAGCACCGAATGCTCGAGACCCAGCCGACCGAGATCCAGCCGACGACGGTCCTCAGCCTGAGCGACGCAGCGGCGTCGAAGCTGCGGGAGATCACCGCGGACGAGCCGAATCCGAACATCGGCCTGCGCGTCTACGTGTACAGCGGTGGCTGCTCGGGCTTCAAGTACGGAATGATGATCGAGGACGCCCCGACCGAGGAGGATAAGGTCCTCAAGGCGAACGGCATGACCGTCTACGTCGACGGCAAGAGCATCGACCTGCTCCAGGGCGCCGAGATCGACTACGTCGACACGCTCATGGGCGCGGGCTTCACCGTCAACAACCCGAATGCGGTCGCCGCGTGCGGCTGCGGCTCCAGCTTCCGCACCGCGGACGACGCGGGCGCCCCGAAGGGCTGCGCCCACTAGGTCGCCGATCCGGGCCGGCCTCCGACCGGGCCCGAACCCGAACGTTCCCGCTCCGGACCCCTCCTTCGGAGCCAGTGAAGCCGCCGGACCCAGCCCCGGCGGCTTCCCGATTCTCCCGCCCGATCAGGAGCCGTCCCGGCGCGCTCATCCTAGACTGGTGAGCAGTGATGGAGCTGCCCCTCTTCCCGCTGCACACGGTGCTCTGCCCGGGCGTCGCCCTGCCGCTCCACGTGTTCGAGGAGCGCTACCGGGCGATGGTCGCGCGCTGTCTCCGCGAGGACAGCCCGTTCGGGGTCGTCCTCATCCGGGACGGCCGCGAGGTCGGCGGCGGGCCCGCCTCGATCGCGGCGGTCGGCACGGTCGCCGAAATCCGCGAGGCGAACCGGTTCAGCGACGGCCGCTATGAGCTCCTCGTCGTCGGCACCCGCCGGTTCCGGATCGAGAGCGTGGCCGTGGGCCGGGAGCCATACCTGGTCGGCACGGTCGAGCTGCTCGACGACCCGGTCGGCGAGACCGAGGCGGCGCGCGACCTGACCGACCGGGTGACCCAGCGGTTCGTCCGCTACCTGGGCCTGCTCCAGCCGGCCGAGGGCGAGGACGCCGACGATATCGACGTCCAGGTCGAGCTCGATCTCGATGACGACCCGGATGACCCCGCCGACCCCGCCGAGCCGGTGGCGCCCCCGGCCGACGAGCGCGACCGGCTCGACGAAGTGGTGCGCCGCGTCGCCATCCCGGACGACCCAACGATCCTGTCCTACCTGCTGTCCGGGATCATCCAGGTCGACCAGCCCAGGCGCCAGGAGCTGCTCGAGGCCCCGACCGCCGAGGCGCGCCTCGGGGAGCTCCTCCGGCTGATCGACCGCGAGGTCGCCCTCCTCGAGCGCCGCCTGCGCAACTTCACCGTCGACCCGCACCTGGCGGCCCTCCGCCGGAACTAGTCGCCCGGGATCACCGGCTCGGCGGCACCGACCGCGACCCGCCGCCGGTGGGTCTCGTCGAGGCGGACCGCGGCGAGCAGCGCGGACAGGCCGGTCAGCCCGGCGACGGCGAGGATCGCCTCGCGCAAGCCGAACACGTCGGCGAGGAACCCGCCGCCGAGCGCCCCGACGACGAAGCCGGCGTCACGCCAGGTCCGGTAGACGCCGGTCGCCGAGGCCCGCCAGCGCGGCGCGGCCCGGTCGCCGACGACGGCGAGGAGGGTCGGGTAGACGAGCGCGGTCCCGACCCCGAGCAGCGCGACCGCGACCGCCCAGGCCCCGGCCGAGCCGCCGACGGCGACGAGTCCGAGCGCGATCGCCTGGAGCGCCATCCCGGCCACGATCGGCGGCTTTCGCCCGATCCGGTCCGAGAGAGGCCCCGTCAGGAGCTGGCCGACACCCCAGATGGCCGGATACACCGCGACGAGCCCGCCGACGGCCGCGACGGGCAGCCCGGCCCCGGCGAACAGGAGCGGGAAGAGGCCCCATGCGGCGCCGTCGTTGAGGTTGTTGACCATGCCGGTGACGCAGGCGGTCGACAGCGCGGGGTCACGCAGGCTCGTCCGGAGGGCCACCGCCCGGATGCCCGGCCGCGGCCCGGACGTCGTGCCCGCGTTCGCCTCGTCGTGGGCCATGGCCTCCGCCTCGACGTGGCGCCGGGTGTCCCGCACGAGCGCGGCCGACAGCCCGAGCCCGACGATCGCGCAGGCCAGCCCGATGAGGAACGGCGCCGGCCGGAGCCCCGCCTGCTCGGCGACGAGGCCGGTGGCGAGCGCGCTCAGCGCGACGGCGAAGTAGCCGGCCGCCTCGTTCAACCCGAGGGCGAGCCCTCGCCGCGCGCTCCCCGCCAGGTCCACCTTCATGACCACGGTCGACGACCAGGCCAACCCCTGGTTCACCCCGAGCAGGACGTTGGCGAGGATGATCCAGCCCCACGACGGCCCGTACGCCAGCAGGAGCGGCACGGGCAGCGCGAAGAGCCAGCCGGCGACGAGGACCCGCTTCCGTCCGTGGCGGTCCGCGAGTGAGCCCGCCACGAGGTTCGTGGCCGCCTTCACGGCGCCGAACGCGGCGATGAACGTCAGGGTGGTCGTGAACGCCGCGAGCCCGAAGACCTGCTCGCCGATGAGCGGCAGGATCGCCCGCTCCTGCCCGAGCATCGCCCCGACCAGCGCGTTCACGACGACGAGCAGCCCGAACTGCCCCAGGTTCGCACGGATGCCCAGCCGGACCGGTGCCGCTGCCCTCATCTCCGGACGATACGCCCCGCGCCCCCGGGCATGAGCGCCACTCATGCCGGCGGGGCGGCTACTCGGAGAAGCGCTCTTCCTTCCAGGGGTCGGCGTCGTTGTGGTAGCCGTAGCGCTCCCAGAAGCCGAGGATGTCGTGGTCGAGGAACTCGAGGCCGCGGACCCACTTGGCGCTCTTCCAGAAGTAGCGCTTCGGGACGAAGAGCCGGAGCGGGTAGCCGTGCTCCGGCTCGAGCGGCTTCCCGTCGAACGTGTCGGCGAGGAGGACGTCCTCATCGTCGAGGACGGACAGCGGCAGGTTTGCCGTGTAGCCCTGTTCGGAGTGGGCCAGGACGTGGGTCGCCTCGGGCCGGACGCCGGCCAGCGAGAGGATCTCCTGGATCGCCACGCCCTCCCAGGCGGTGTCGAGCTTCGACCAGCGGGTGACGCAGTGGATGTTCGTGACGACCTGCGTGCGCGGCAGCGCCCGGAACTGGTCCCAGGTCAGGGTGAACGGGCTGTCCACCGCCCCGAAGACGCGGAAGTCCCACGTCGCCAGGTTCACCGACGGCACGGAGCCGTAGTGAAGGACCGGGAACTTGTCCGTCCGGTACTGCCCCGGCGGGATCCGCTCCGCGGTCGTGACATCGGCGGCCTTCCCGCCGCGCAGGCGCTCCAACATGGTCATCTCCGTGTGGTGGTCTCGATGGCATCGTGCCACATCGGCCACGAGCCGTTCCCGACGGACGATCGGGGGATGTCCCGATGGCCGACAGACGCTACGCTTCGCCTGTGGATTCGCCCCGCCCCGACGTCCCGCCCCGCCCGAAGGTCATCATCGTGATGCCCGCGTATAACGCGGCGATGACGCTCGAGCGGACGTACGCCGACATCCCTCACGACCTCATCGACCGGATCATCCTGGTCGATGACGTGTCGCGGGACGAGACCGTCGAGGTCGCCCGCCAGCTCGGGCTCGACGTGATCATCCACCGCCAGAACCTGGGCTACGGCGGGAACCAGAAGACCTGCTACGACGCGGCGCTGGCGGCTGGCGCGGACGTCGTGGTCATGCTCCACCCCGACTACCAGTACGACGCCACCCGGATCCCCGAGCTGATCGCCCCGATCGTCGCCGGCGAGACGGACCTGATGCTCGGCAGCCGGTTCCTGGGCGATCCGCTGGCCGGCGGGATGCCGCGCTGGAAGTACGTCAGCAACCGCTTCCTGACCGGGCTCGAGAACGCCGCGTTCGGCCTCCGCCTGAGCGAGTACCACACCGGCCTGCGGGCCTACAGCCGCCGGCTGCTCGAGGCGATCCCGTACGGGCTCAACAGCGACGACTTCGTGTTCGACCAGGAGCTGATCGCCCAGGTCGTCGCGGCCGGCGGCCTCCCGATCGGCGAGATCGCCGTGCCGACCCGCTACTTCGAGGAGGCCAGCTCGGTCGGCTTCCGGCGCAGCGTGGTCTACGGCCTGTCGACCCTCCGGGTCGTTGCCCGCTACCTCCTCCACCGGGCCCGCCTCCGCCGTTCCCCGAAGCTGTCGCCCCGCGGACCGGGCGGCCCGGGCCTGCCGTGAACCGCCGATGAACCGTGGCGTCGGGGGGCTCATCCGGGCGGGGATCGGGGTCGCGATCTCGATCGCCTCGATCGCCTTCGTCCTGCGCGGGGTGGACCTCGGCCGGACCGTCGAGATCCTGCGCTCCGCGGCCCCGGCCTGGCTCGCCGTGTCGGTCGCGCTCCAGGGCACGGACGTCCTCCTGCGGGCCGTCCGCTGGGCGCGCCTCATCGCCCCGATCCGGGCGGTCCGCCTCGCGCCGATGCTTGGCTACCTGCTCGTCGGCTACCTCGCCAACAACGTCCTGCCGGCCCGGCTCGGGGAGCTCGTCCGGAGTCACTACCTCGGCGACCGCGAGGGGATCAGCCGGGCGTCCGCCCTCGGGACGGTCGTCGTGGAGCGGGTCGTGGACACGGCCGTGGTCGTCACGATCGGCGCGCTGGCGATCCTGGTCCTGCACGTCCGCGGCGTCGTCGCCAGCGCGGTCCTCGTCGGCCTCGCGGTCAGCGGGCTCCTTGTCATCGCTCTCGCAACCGGGCTCGCCGCCCACCGGCTGCCCGGCGCGGAGCGGATCCTCGCGCTCGTCGAGCGGCGGCCCCGGGTGGCGGAGCTCGGGCGCCGGCTCCACGAGGGGCTCGCGGTGGCCCGGCGGCCCCGGACGCTCGTCGAGGCGATCGGGCTGAGCGTCGTCGCCTGGGGAACGACCCTGCTGGCATTCGCGGCTGCCGGTCAGGCGATCGGCCTCCAGCTGACGATCGGCCAGGCGGCTCTCCTGGCGTCCGGCGTCGCGCTGGCCACGGCGATCCCGTCCGGGCCGGGCTACCTGGGCACGTTCGAGCTGGCGGCCGTGAAGATCGCCGAGGCGCTCGGCATCGCGACCGACCGGGCGTTCGCCCTGGCGCTCCTCGTCCACGCCTCGATCCTCATCCTGACCTCGACCGGCGGCGCGGTCGCGTTCCTGCGGCTGGGCTGGCGGCGGAGCGCCGGCGAGGTCGGCGAGGTCGCCCGGGGCGTCCTCGAGGGCGAGGGGATCCTCGAGGTTGCGCTCGAGCCGGCCCCGGGCCAGGAGCCGGCGCCACCGGCGCCACCGGCATGAGCGACGCGGCGCACAGGGCGAGCCGGGAGGCGGCGGACATCACCGCCCTGGCTGACGCGACCGCCTGGGCCCCGGCGGCCGGCCGGCTCCTGGCCGACCTTGGCTTCAGCCTCATCCAGAGCGACCGGCCGGCCGCGCCCGGCGGGGCGAACCTGCTCGTGGCGCTGCGGGCGATCCCGACCCTCCGGCATTTCGACCCGGAGGTGGTCACTTACTGGACCTCGGTCGAGGAGCGGGGACGGGGCGCCCGGCTCGACCGCGAGGCGTCGCTGCCGCTCGAGCGGCAGCTCCTGTGGGGGACCGTCCGGGTCATCGACCGGCTGGGCATCGACAACCGGTTCCTCACCTTCGGCGGGACGCTCCGGGCGGTCGCCCTCGATCCGGCCGAGACCGTGGTCGCGCTCAACTCGCCCGGGCCGATCGCCCGCTGGGCCGGTCACAGCCAGGGGCTCGACCCGCTGGCGGCGGAGATCGGTGCGTTCTTCGGTCGGCTGATGGTGCCGGTTGACTTCACGCCCGGCGCCGAGGCCCGCCTGGCCGCGACGCCGCCGCTCGTCCTCTACGCGGCGTTCGTGCGGTACGGCCACGAACGGCACGGCGCCGCCGCCCCGTTCCCGCGGGCGGAGGATGGGTTCTCTGGGTGGGCCAGCGCCGAGGCCGCCCGTCTCACCGCCCACGAGCCCGGGGCCTGGGCGGCCGGCGCCGACCTGCTCGCGGAGCTCGGGATCGGGCACGCGCGCTAGGTGTGATTCACGAACAGGTTGTTGACAACAGGGTGGGTTCCAGCCCGTGCGCTACTCCCCGTCGGCGCCCGGCTGGCAGCCGCGGGCCGGCCACGGGGCGGTTATGCGGCCCACGCATGGATCGCTGACCGGCCGAGCGTGGCCAAGGTGTCGTTCTGTCGATCCTGTGCCGTGGCCGAGCGCGGCCGAGCGTGATTCCATGCAGCAGCCGCATAGCCCAGGTCCGCCGGCGGGGTCGAGCCGGGTACAGGTGCCGATGAGCGTGCTCGTCAACAACGTGTCCGGGAATCAGAGCTAGGCAGCAGAAGACCCCCGGCCGAGGCCGAGGGTCTTCTGCGGGGACGCCGGGGTCAGGTCGGCGGGCGAGCCGCCGACCGCCGGTCCCTAGTAGGAGGTCGCCTTGAGCCAGGCCGCCGCGACGTCCTTGATGTCCTTGTTGTCCACGGCGACCTCGACGCCGAGCCGGGTGAGCTCGGCGGTCGTCATCTTCGCCGATACGTCATCGAGGAGCTTCGAGAACGCCGCCCTGTCCACCTTTGCGAGGTAGTCGTCCCGGACGAGCGGGACGATGTTCTCCGCCGGCTGGGTCTGCTTGTCGTCCTCGAGGAGGACGAATCCGAACTGGGCGATGGCCGGCTGGGTCGAGCACAGCTCGGCCACGTCGACGGCCTTGTTCTGGAGCGCCTCGGCGATGGGCGCGTCGCAGGCCGCGAGCGCCTTCACCTTCTGGGCCGCGACGGCGATCCCGTAGGCATCCTTGAGCGCGCCGCCGCACAGCGGGTTGGTCGCGCATTCCGGGGGAAGGCCCCAGGTCAGCTTGTCCGCGACGGCGGTGAGATCGCTCATCTTCTTGAGGCCGAACTGGTCCGCCGTGTCCTTGCGGACGACGAACGCGTTGGTGTCCTGGGCCGGCGTGAAGCCGAGGACCGAGATCCCCTTCGGCTGCAGCGCCCCCTGGAGCGCGGCGGCATTCGCGGCCGGGTCCCCGCCCGGCGTGGATGCGGTGGCTCCGAGCTTGTTGTAGTAGCCGAGCCCGCTGCCGATGTACTCGGGCTTGAGGTCGATCTGGCCGGATTCGAGCGCCGGGGCGCTCACGTCGCGCGAGCCGAGGCCCAGGTTCCGCTCCACCGTGTAGCCGTTCGCCTCGAGGACCTGGGCGTAGATCTCGCCCATGAGCTTCGATTCGTAGAAGCCGTCCGAGCCGATCCTGATCGCCGCCGGCGGTGCCGACGGGGTCGCCGCAGCGGCGCTCGGTGCCGTGCTGGGGGCCGTGGATCCGGCCGGAGACTGAGTGCTGCCCCCTCCCGTCGTGCAGGCGCCCAGGAGCACCAGCAGCGACGCCCCGAGGGCGAGCGCGCGGTTGAGCCGCATTGGGTCTTCCTCCTCCTTCTTCGGCACCGGCCGATCGGCACGGCGCGCCGCGCGACTATACCCCTCGATCCGTGACGGTTGGCCGATTCAGTTCCGGCGACGCCAGGAGCCGTGCCGCGATCGCGAAGCCCGCCTCGGTGACCAGGGCGAGGCCGGCGACCAGGAACACGCCCGCGAACAGCCGGTCGTCCTCCTGCCGCGCGATCCCGTCGATGAGGTAGCGGCCCAGCCCGCCGTACGCCACGACTGCCCCGAGCGTGGCCGTCGCGACGACCTGGACCGCCGCCGTCCGGAGCCCGCCGAGGATGACCGGGAGCGCGATCGGCGCCTCGACCCGGAGGAGGACCTGGCGCTCGCGCATGCCCATCCCGCGGGCCGCCTCGACAAGGTCTGGGTCCACCTCCCGGAGCCCGGTATACGTGTTGACGAGGATCGGCGGGATGGCCAGGAGTGTCATCGCGGTGAACGTCGGGATGATGTCGAGCCCGTACTCGGGGTTGAGCCGGAGGGAGATCGGCAGCACCATGACGAGGACGGCGTAGGAGGGGATCGCCCGGCCGATGTTCGCAACGTTGACCGCGACGAGCGCGCCCCGCCCGGTGTGGCCGATGAATGCCCCGATCGGCAGGGCGAGAGCCCCGGCCACGAGCAGCGAGACCGCACAGATCGCGAGGTGCTCCTCGAGGCGGGTCGGGATCCCATCGGGGCCCTGCCAGTGAGCCGGGTCCGTCAGCCAGGCGAAGGTGGCTGCCAGGAGGTCCATCGGTCAGGCCTTCGCCCCGGCGGCCATGCCCGCGCCACGGGCTCGCGCCCAGGGGGTCAGCCGACGCTGCAGGGCGACGAACAGGAGGTCCGCCCCGAGCGCGAGCGCGACCGACAGGACCGCGCCGACGTACACCTTCGTCGGGAAGAACGTCTGGAGGCCCTCGGTGATGAACACGCCCAGCCCGCCGAACTTCTCGCCGAGGATCGCCGCGATCGTGACCAGCCCGATCGTCGACACGCTCGCCAGCCGCAGGCCGGCGACGATCAGCGGGATCGCCAGCGGGAGCTCCACCCGCCACAGCCGGCCCACCCGGCTGAAACCCATCCCCGAGGCGGCCTCCAGGACGTCGTTCGGAACCGCGTCGAACCCGGCCACGATGTTCCGGACGAGGATGAGCAGGGTGTACAGGACGAGCGGGATCTCGGCGGTCAGGAGGGACAGCCCCGTGATCGGGACGAGCGCCGCGAAGAGGGCCAGGCTCGGGATCGTGTACAGGACGCCGGCCAGGCCGGTGATCGGGGCGAAGACGCGCCGGTCCCGAACGGCCCACAGGGACAGGACGAACGAGATCGCGAACCCGACGACGATCGCGATCGAGGCGATCCCGAGGTGCTGGATCGTCCGGACGGCGATGTCGTCGAGGTGGTCGCCGATCCAGGCCCAGTCGACGAGCGGCTTGGTCGCCATCAGCCGGCCGGGTGGGTCCCGCTCGCACGCATGAGCGCGGAGATCGCGTCGACCGTCACCAGGCCGACGACGCGGCCGGCGGGGTCGACCACGATCCCGGCCTGGACGTCGGCGTCGAGGAGCATCGACAGGGCGTCCCGGGCGGTTGTCTCGGGCTCGAGCAGCGGGGACATCGGGACCGCCAGGTCGGCGCTCAGCGTGGCGGCGCTCGAGCCCGAGACGCGCTCCTCGGGAAGGTCGCGGAGGTCGACCCAGCCGATCGGGCGGTGGTCGTCGTCGACGAGGAGGAGGTAGCCGAATGGGTCGGCGAGCGCGCGGGCGCGGGCCTCCGGTGCCGAGTCGCCGGGTCGGGCGGTGATCGCCTCGTGGAGCGGGAGGTCCCCGACCCGGACCAGCGACAGCCGTTTCAGCCCGCGGTCCGCCCCGACGAACCGGGCGACGAACTCCGACGCGGGATTCGCGAGGATCTCCTCGGGCGGGCCGAACTGGGCGAGCCTGCCGCCCTGCCCCATGACCGCGACGAGGTCGCCCAGCTTGATCGCCTCGTCGATGTCGTGGGTGACGAACAGGATCGTCTTGGCCAGCTCGTCCTGGAGCCGGAGGAACTCGTTCTGGAGCCGGTCGCGGACGATCGGGTCGACCGCGCCGAATGGCTCGTCCATGAGCATCAGCGGCGGGTCGACCGCGAGGGCACGGGCGACGCCGACGCGCTGGCGCTCGCCGCCGGAGAGCTGGCTCGGGTAGCGGTCGCGGTAGCGGGCGGGGTCCAGGCCGACGAGGGCGAGGAGCTCGTCCGTCCGCTCGCGCTGGCGCACGGCGCCCCAGCCGAGGAGGCGCGGGACGACGGCCACGTTCTCGCCGACGGTCTGGTGCGGGAAGAGGCCGGTCGACTGGATGACGTAGCCGATGCTGCGCCGCAGCTCCGTGACGTCCCTCGTGGCCGCGTCGACGCCGTCGATGAGGATCCGGCCGCCGGTCGGCTCGATGAGGCGGTTGACCATCTTCAGGCTGGTCGTCTTGCCGCAGCCGGACGGCCCGACGAGGACGCAGATCCGCCCGGCCGGCACCTGGAACGAGAGGTCGTTGACGGCGCCGGGCGTGCCGGGCGTCGTGGCGCCGTAGACCTTCGTGACGTGCTCGAACTCGACGGTGGCGGCGCGGCGAGCGGAAGTGGTGGTGGTGGCGGTGGTGGCGGCGGTCACGGCGGGGCGATCCTCGGGCACGTGCCGCCGGGCACGCCGCTACCCCGCCTCGACGAGCGGCTTCACCTCGCCGATGAGGCGCTCGATCGTCTCGACGTCGTACGGCGCGGGGAGCTCCACGATCACCGTCGCGACCCCGACGGCCACCCGGCTGCGGATCTCGGCGGCGACCTGCTCGGGCGTCCCGATCCAGGCGGTCTCCGGCCCGTCCCATTCGGCCTCGGGCGTCCGGTTGTGGGCCATCTGCACGGCCCACGCCCGGCGCGCCTCGGCCTCCGTGTCGCGGATGACGACCTTGCAGCCGACGGTCCGCTCGATCTCGCGCTCGTCTCGGCCGACGGCCTCGCAGTGCGCCCGCAGGACCTCGTCCTTGTGGCTGAGCGTCTCGGCCGTCCCGAACCCGTTCCACATGTCGGCGTACTTCGCCACGGACCGCAGGGTCTTCTTCTCACCGCCTCCGCCGATCATGATCGGCAGATGGGGCTGGATCGGGGGCGGCAACTGGTGCGCGCCGTCGAAGCGGTAGTGCCCACCCGGTTCGGAGGTCACGACCTCGCCGTCGAGGAGCCGGCGCATCAGCCCGATCGACTCGTCCATCCAGTCGAGCCGCTGGCCGAAACCCGCGCCGAAGTCGATCCCGTGCGCCGTGTGCTCCACGTCGAACCAGGCCGCGCCGACGCCGAGGATCGCCCGACCGCCGCTGATGTGGTCGAGCGTCGTCGCGTCCTTCGCCTGGATCCCCGGGTTGCGGAACGTGTTCGCTCCGACGAGGAGACCGAGCCGCACCCGTTCGGTCGCCATCGCCCAGGCGGACAGGAGCGACCAGCCCTCGAAGATCGGCTGATCCCAGTCCCCGCAGATCGCGTTGATGTGGTCCCACGTCCAGAGGTGCTCGTAGCCGAGCCGGTCGACCCGCCGCGCGGCGTCGAGCATCTCCGGCCAGGTGGCGGCCTGGCTCCACAGCAGCATCCCGAGCTTGAGGTCGGTCATCTTGAGGTCTCTTTCGCGTGATCGGGCCGAAGGGCACTGGAGATCGGCCGGCGGGCCATTCTGGCGTGCGACTCCAGGGGGACCTGATCATCCTAGCGCGCCCCCGCATCAGCGGGGTGCGGATCACCGCGGAGCCGGCCGACGACAGCTGGCTTTCACTCCGCCGGCCGGCCTCCGCAGCCGGCTGCTCCAGGCGCTCACCCGCGCCAGCCTGGGGATCGACTGACGGGAGCCCGCCCGCGGTCCGCCCGCGGGAGCTACCGCGCCGTCACGCCCCGTCGAGTTCCCGCGAGATCGCCCGGAGGATGAAGCGGGCGGCCTCGGCGCTCTTGCCGCCGAGCTTCTGGCCCTCGTCCTGCTCGAGTGCGACCGCCAGGTCCCCGAGCATACGGTCGAGGACCGGCGTCCGGACGAGGGCGCCCGAGGCGAACGCCGCGTCGAGGCGCTCCACCGCGCGCCGGGCGTTCTCCACGGCGTGGCCCCGGCCCTCGATGATCGCCCGGATCTCCATTCGGGCAGTTTCGGCTGCGGGTCCGGAGCTCGTCATCGCGATCTCGCCGGATCGGCCGCTGCACCCGCGCCAACCGGCGCGTCTGCCGTCACGGAGGCGGATCCCCGTCGGCCCCGCTTCCCGCGGATCGCCGCCCAGTCGCCCTCGAGGATGCTCATCTGGAGCTCATCCCAGTGGCGCCCGTCGCGCCAGATCGCCTCGCGGGCGCGGCCCTCGAGGATGAAGCCGACCTTGCGGTACGAGCGGATCGCCCGCTCGTTGAACGCGAACACGGACAGCGCCGACCCGGTGGAGGCCGAGCCGCTCGAACGCGTGGTCGAGCATCAGCTCGGGTCGCCTCCGTGCCGTAGCCCTGGCCCCAGGCGTCCTTCTCGCCGATCGTGATGTGGAAGAGCGCCGAGCCGTTGTCGCCGTCGAGCTGGCTGAAGGCGCACGTCCCGATGAGCCGGTCACTGCCGCGGAGGTGGATCGCCAGCGCCAGCGAGTCCGTGCCCAGGACGCGAGCCTGGAAGAATCGCTCGATCTCCTCGGCGGCGCATCGGTCCCGCCTGGTAGCGGGTGAGCCGGGCGACCTCCGGGTCCGAGTACCAGCGCTGGAACGCGGCGAGATTCCCGGCGACGTGACGGCGGAGGACGATCCGCTCGCCCGTGATCGACTCGGGGAACCAGCCGCGGTGGAGCATCGCAGTCGAAGGTATACCATCGCCGCCATGCGCCGCTGGAGCGAGGTCGCCGAGCGCGTCGCCGCCACGACCCGGACGTCCGAGAAGACCCGGCTCCTGGCCGACTACCTCCGGACCCTGCCGGCCCGACGAGCTCCCGATCGCCGCCGTCTTCCTGGCCGGCCGGCCATTCGCCGAGGCCGACCCGCGCGCCACCGGCCTGGGCTGGGCGACGATCGCCAGGGCGGTCACCGGCCTGGCCGGCGCGACGGCGGGCGCCCTGGGCGAGGCCTACGACCGCTCGTCCGACCTCGGCGTCGCGGTCGCCGATCTCCTCGCCCGCTCGAACGGCAGCCGTCCGCCCGAGCCGGCCGATGGGCCGACGCTGACCGAGGTGGCCGACGCCTACGCCGCGATCGAACGGCGCGTCCGGTCCGGCCGCCAAGGGTGCGCTGTTCTGCGCGACCTCCTCGCCCGGTGCGACCCGCTGACCGCGAAGTACGTCGTCAAGGTCCTCGCCGGCGAGCTCCGGATCGGCCTGCGGGAAGGGCTGCTCGAGGCCGCCATCGCGGCCGCGTTCGACCGTCCGCTCGACGCGGTGAAGTGGGCCGGGATGCTCACCGGCGACATCGGCGTGACCGCCGCCCTGGCCCGCGACGACGCCCTGGGAACGGCCGGGCTGCGTCTCTTCCACCCGCTGAAGTTCATGCTCGCCTCACCCGCGGAGGACGCCACGGAGATCCTCGGACGGCTCGGCCCGACGGTCTGGGTCGAGGACAAGTACGACGGCATCCGGGCCCAGCTCCACCGGCGCGGGCGACGAGGTCCGGCTGTACAGCCGCGACCTCCACGACGTGAGCGGCCAGTTCCCGGAGGTCGTCGACGGCGCCCGTGGCCTCGACTGGGACGGGATCCTCGACGGCGAGCTGCTGGCCTACCGGGACGGCGCCGTCCTGCCGTTCCTCGCCCTCCAGAAGCGCCTCGGCCGGAAGTCGCCCTCGGCCGCGATCCGGGCGGACGTGCCGGTCATCTTCGTCGCGTTCGACGCCCTGGCGCTCGGTCCGCGCGCCGGCGGCGTGAGCCACGCCGCCGGCATCGTGCCACTCCTCGACCGTCCGCTCGCCGAGCGTCGGCGGCGGCTGGAGGGGCTCGGCCTCCCGCTGGCCGATCAGGGCGGTCGGTTCGCCCTGTCTCACCTCGTCTCGGTCGACTCCGTCGAGGCCCTCGAGCGAGCCTTCGTCGAGGCCCGCGGCCGCCGCAACGAGGGGCTCATGGTCAAGGATCCGAGCCAGCCCCTACTCGCCGGGCCGGCGCGGGCTCGGCTGGCTGAAGATGAAGAAGGCGCTGGCCACGATCGACTGCGTCGTCGTCGGCGTGGAGGTCGGCCATGGCAAGCGCCACGGCGTCCTGTCGGACTACACGTTCGCCGTCCGCGACGACGGCGACCGGCGCGCTGGTCACGATCGGCAAGGCGTACAGCGGCCTGACCGACGCGGAGATCGCCGAGATGACCCGCTGGTTCGAGGCGCACACCATCGCGCGCTTCGGGCGCTACCGGACAGGTCGAGCCGACGGTCGTCGTCGAGGTCGCCTTCGACGTGATCGTCCGCTCGACCCGGCACCGCTCCGGGTTCAGCCTGCGGTTCCCGCGGATCGCCCGGCTGCGACCGGACAAGTCGCCCGACGAGATCGACACGGTCGAGACGGTCGAGGCGATCTGGCGAGGGCTCCAGCACGGCGCCGAGCACCTGGTGACGGCGCGCACCGGAGGTCCGGCCGGGGGTTGAACAAGGGTGCACGGCGGCGCGTTCGGGCGCGTATCCTGTGGCCCATGTTCCTGCCGACCCAGCAGGTGGAGCTGACGCTCTACACGGACTCCTACATCGTCCACGGTACCGCCGAGACCCGCGAGCGGCGGATCAGCGACATCCTCAATCACGCGGAGCCCGAGTTCCTGGTCCTGCACTCGGTCACCTTCGACGAGTACGGCTCGCGGGAGCTGGCGGTGCACTCGGACTTCGCCCAGGTCAACCTCTCGACGGTCCTCTTCGCGGTGGCCAACGACGTCGTCGGAGCCGCCCCGGAGCTGCGCATGCCCAAGGTGCCCGAGCAGGCGATGATCACGATCCCGCCGTTCCGGATCATCGGCCGGATCCACCTCATGCCGGAGCGGAACCTGGCCGAGGCGCTGGGCGAGCTGACCGGGCGGTTCGTCCCGGTGACCGAGGCGACGTACTGGTCGGACACCGTCGCCGAGGCTCGCCAGAGCGCGACGATGGTCGCCGTCAATCACGCCCGGGCGCAGATCCTGGCGCCGCACCGCGAAGTCGATCCGTGGGCGGGCATGGGCAGCGGCGAGGGCGGCGCCTCCTAGCGATCCACGGGCAGGTCGAGCCGGTTGCCCCACTCGGCCCACCCGCCGTCGTAGACCGCGACGTCGTCGTGGCCGAGCAGGGCGAGGACGAACGCCAGCTTGGCCGCGGCGATCCCCGAGCCGTCGTAGCAGACGAGCCGCCGACCGCGCGTGACATTCGCCCGCAGGAGGATCTCGCGGAGCGTGCCGCCGTCGCGGAACGCGCCGGTGCCGGGCTCGGACATCGCCGTGACCGGCACGTTCACGGCGCCCGGGATGTGCCCCAGCCGCCTGGCATTCCCCTGGAAGCCGTGGTACTCGGCCGGCGCCCGGGCGTCGAGGAGGAGGACGTCCGGCGAGCCGAGGAGGGCGCGCACGTCGGAGGTCGTCAGCCGCATTCGGGGCTGGGCGCGGGGGACGAAGGTCGCCGCGGTCGGCGGAAGGCTGGCGTTCGAGAGCTCGTGCCCAGCGGCGGTCCAGGCTCGCAGTCCGCCGTCCAGGATCCGGCTGGACTCGAAGCCGTAGACGCGCAGGCTCCACCAGGCGCGTGCGGCGTACAGGCCCGCGGTGTCGTCGTAGAGCACGACGGTGGTCCCGCTCCCGATCCCCGCCCGTCCGAGTGCCTCGGCCACGCGATCCGGCCCGGCGAGCAGGAGGAGCCCGTTCTCGTCGTCCGGCTCGACGAGCTCGGTCGCCCAGTCGAGGTAGGTCGCGCCGGGGATGTGGCCGCCGGCGTGGACGGCGCGGCCGGTGCCGTCCGGGCGCCAGCGGACGTCGACCACGCGGATCTCCGGCCGGCCCAGGTTCTCGGCCAGCCAGTCGGCGGTGGCGAGGAGCTCGGGCCGGGGGTAGCCGCTCACGATCGGGGGTGCCTGCTCATGGACCCCTATCATACGGACCCGTGGTCAGTCCCTTCCTCCCCGATGACGAGAAGCTCGCGGCCGTCCGCGAGGCGCTGCCGGCCACCGGTGCCGGGATCTACCTGAACGCCGGCTCGCTCGGGCCGCTCCCGGCCGAGACCCACCGCGCGATGACCGATCTCGCCGACTGGGAGCTCCGCGTCGGGCGCTCGAGCTACGACTACTACCTCGAGCTGCTCCAGCGGATGGACGAGGCCCGGGCGGGGGTCGCCGCGGTCGTGGCCACGAGCCCGGACTCGATCGCCCTGACCCACTCCACCACGGACGGGATGAACATCGCGACCTGGGCGGTCGACTGGCGGCCGGGGGATCGGGCGGTCACCTCGCGGTTCGAGCACGCCGGTGGGCTCGGGCCGCTCTACACGCTGCGCGACCGGCTCGGGGTGGAGCTCGTCCAGGCCGACCTCGGCGACGGCGGGGACGACGAACGAACGATGCGGGCGCTCGACGAGGCGATCGTCCCGGGCACGAAGCTCGTCTCGCTCAGCCACGTGGCCTGGACGACGGGCGCGGTCCTGCCGATCGCCCAGATCGTGGAGCTGGCCCACTCGCGCGGGGCGGTCGTCGTCGTCGATGGAGCCCAGGCCGTGGGGGCGATCCCGGTCGACGTCGGCGCGATCGGCGCCGAGTTCTACGCGATCCCGGCCCAGAAGTGGCTGCTCGGGCCGGAGGGGATGGCCGCGCTCCACGTCGCCCCGGTGTTCCTCGATCGGGCGCGCCGGACCTTCGCCGGCTACTTCAGCTACGAGAGCCACGACCTGGTCGGGGGTGCGACGCCCCACCCGAACGCCCGGCGGTTCGAGGCGTCCGGCTACCACCGGCCGTCGGTCGTGGGCATGGCCCGAAGCCTGGGCTGGCTGCAGATGTTCGTCGGGCTCGACTGGGTCCAGCGGCGCGGCACCGCGCTCGCCCGGCGCGCGGCGGACCGGCTGGCGGCGATCCCCGGGGTGGAGCTCCTCACGCCGCGGCACCAGATGGGCACGCTCGTGTCGTTCCGGATCGCCGGCTGGCGGTCCGATGCTGCCTTCGAGGAGATCTCGCGCCGGACCTTCGCGATCTTCCGGACGATGCCGGCGATCGACGCGCTGCGGATCAGCGTCGGGTTCTACAACACGGACGCGGAGATCGCGCGGTTTGCCGCCTGCGTCGAGCTGCTCGCCGGCCACACCCCGGAGACGCTCCCGCCGCGCCAGACGCTGACGATCCTCGGGGAGGCCTGAGCGTGGCGGCTCCCTCGGAGCGGGTCGGATCCGCCGGCTCGGGCGGCCCTGTCGGCTCTGCCGGCTCGAGCGGCGGCGGCGTCCCAGCGCCGGTCCGCCGGCGGGGCTGGCTGGAGGTGCGCTGGCGGCAGTTCCGGAACCCGCCCAGGCCGGTCATCCGGGCGGTGCTCAGCCCCCTCGCCGTGTCCGTCGTCCTCGGCCTCGCCTACCTCGCCTACGACGTCGCGCTCTCGCGCGGGGCGGAGCTTCCGGGCGGGGACCTGCGCTCGCTGGCCGTCCTCGGCTTCGTCGTCGCCGTGCTCCTCGTCGGCACGGTCGTCACCTACCTCGTCGTCCCGCAGCCGACCCGCGCCGGGGGGCGCCGGGTCCGCAGTCCGTGGAGTGCGGCACTCGGGTTCTTCGCGGCCGCGCCGATCGCCTACCTCGTCCTCGTCGTCGAGAGCCAGGTCCTGCGGCCGCTCTTCGGCTGACGACCGCGACCAGACCTTCGTTCCGGCGGCGTGGACAGCGGGCACCACTTCCGTGCTGGACGGACCGTGATCATCTGGCCCATCAGTCCTATTCCGCGCTACATTTGTGGCGCTATCATCTGGCCCGGAACACCGGTATCGGCGGTTCCGGCCATCGCCCGAGGTTGTGCGTGTCTTCCGAAGAGCAGTACCACGTCGCTCTGCCGAAGCTTTATGGGGCTCCGGCCTACGCCCGCCCAACGAAGCCCATCGAAGCGCCCGCCCGCCCGATCGATCCGGACGACCTCCCGCTGGAGGTCCTGCGCACGCCCGAGGAGCAGGAGCTCGCGGCCCGCATCGTCGGCAGCCCGTACGCTCCGCACGGCGGCGGCCAGCCCGCGACGAACGGGAACGGCCAGGCCGGAGGGCTCAAGGGCCGCCCGTTCCGCCTCAGCTCGCTGACCAACCGGATCTTCGGCGGCAGCTAGAGCCAGGTCGTCGTCCGCGAGCGGCCGCGCAGCCGGTCGACGCCGAACCGTCCGCCCCAGTACACGGCGAGCCCGATCCCGAACCCGAGGGCGAGCGAGCCCGACACGAGCGTGATCGCCCCGATCAGGAAGGCGATCGCGAGGTCCGCGCGCTCGCTGAGGCGGCGTACGAGCAGCAGGTGCTGCCAGCCGACGTAGCCGACGAGGATGCCGAGCACCGCCGGCGGGAAGATGGCGAGGAAGGTGGGGGCGGCGGCGCCGAGTCCGAGCCCCAGGACGAGATAGAAGCCGCCGGCGATCACCATCGCGATGCCCGTCCGCGCCCCGAACCGGTAGTGGGCCGTCATGCCGCCGGCGCCGTGGCACATCGGTATGCCACCGCCGAGACCGCTCACGAGGTTGGCCAGGCCCATGTCGCGCAGGAGCACCGTCGGCCGGATGCGGGTCGCGGCTGGACCGAAGTACTCGCGGGCGACGTCGGTCGTCGAGACGACGGAGTTGCCGAGCGTGAGCGGCAGCTGGGGAAGGACCAGGACCGCGAGCGCCGTGGCGAACTCGGAACCGGTCGGCAGCGCCGGCAGGCTCAGGATCGGGCCGAACGCCGCGCCGGGCAGGTTGGCCGGGACGGTCACGAGTCCAATGGCGAGCCCGACCGCTCCGACCGCGAACATGGCCGGGATCCGCGACTGGCGCTGCAGCAGAGCGACCGCAACGACGCCGCCCAGGAGCACCACCCACGGCAGCCAGGCCGGCACGGCGTCGTTGCCGACCGCCGGGCCGACGGCCGGAAGCCGTGCGGCGAGGCCTTCCAGCCGCGGATCGCGGAGGACTAGCTGCAGACCGCCGGTCAGGAGGATGATTTCGAGGCCCAACTGGATCCCGCGGACGACTGCCGGGGCGAACACGCGTCCGATGACATCGGGGATTCTGCCCAGCGAGAGGAGGAACAGGCCCGCGCTCATCCCGATCGCTGCCGCCTGGATCGTCCCCGCAGAGAGGGTCTGGGCGATCGCGATGGCCGAGACGGCCTTGAACGGCTGGACCGGGACCGGGAGTCGGTAGAACCAGCCGGTCAGGACGTAGTAGAGGCCGGCGAGCCCGAACACCAGGGTGGGGTTCAGGCCGTTCACCGCGATCAGGCCGAGCGCCAGCGGCAGGAAGACGCCCACGTCCCCGAACGCTCCTGCGACCTCGTGCGACCTCGTGGCCCAAACGACCCGTGCGCGGACGAACGCCGACCCCGTGCCGCGCGGTGGATCTGCAGCCAGATCGGTCGGGGACGGCATCGTCGTTCCTTGGCTCCTGTCGGGACGGCGCGGGACGCTCGTCCGCCAGCATATCGTCGCACGCTCGTCCGCAAGCGCGCCCGGGCGGCAGCGCTTCGATCCGGTGCTAGCTGGAGGCCGCCCGGGTCGACGGGGCGGGGGATACCGCGGTCTTCGCCCGGGTGATGCTCCCGCTGGCGGCCTCGGCGATCGGCTCCGGGGCGATTCTCGCCTGGGTCCGGGCGCTCGGCGAGTTCGGCGCGACGATCATCTTCGCCGGCAACATCGAGGGCCGGACCCAGACCATGCCGCCGTCCCGAGGGTGAAGAGGAGTACGTGCACGAGGACGAAGGCCACCAGGAAGACGCACCACAGGGTGAGTGCCGTCAGGGCGAACCAGGCCCCGACGAGCCCGGCCGCCGCCGCGAGCCGTTCACGCAGGCCGCCGCCCCATCGGGGAGCGAGCGAGGTCGGTGCCTCCAGGTCCTCCTGGTTCCAGGCAAAGACCGCGACGAGTCCGCCGCCGAGGAAGAGGAACGGGAGCAGGACCATGAGCTCCACGCCTCCGTCGTAGATCTGCATCTTCGCGTCTCCCGTCCCATCTGCGTCGCCTCTCGTGCTCCCGGGCACCGCACCTGCCTTGAGGCTAGGCCGCCGTCCGGGCGTTCGGAAGGACACCGTCGTGACTTTCGCCGGCCACGGGCGCCCGGAGTTGGGGTGACGGTCGTTCAAAGTCAGACGACGGTCGTCCAAAGTCAGACGACGGCCGTTGGATTCGGACGACGCTCGTCCGCTGTTCGGCGACGGTCGTCGACAATTGAGCGGCGATCGGCAGGCAGCCGGTCGCCATCGATTCAGCGCCCGTCGGCTGTCGGTATCGACCGGCACCTCCGCGGCCCATCGCGCCGTGCCGGCCCCCCGGTCCGCCGATCCGCCCTGGCGTGCCGGCCCTCCCCGGTCCGCCGATCCGCCCAGCCCCCGATCCGCCCCGGCCCGGTTGCGACGATGCTCTACCCTGAGCTGGCAGCGGTCGCGGCCGAACGCCGTCGAGGCTTGCCGACCGACCGCCCGGACCCCGGCGGGGGAGTAGCTCAGCGGTTAGAGCAGCCGTCTTATACACGGCCGGTCCCAGGTTCGAATCCTGGCTCCCCTACCACCCCCTGTTTTATCTGGGTGGGAAGAACGACTCGTCATACCGATTGTCATGCCGATAAGCCCGGAGGTCGTGGGGGTGATTCAGTGCTGTTTCGCGCTCAGGCGGTCCTCCAGCCGGCTTCTTCTGCCAATTGTCCTGCCGATAAGACCTAAGATCGTGAAGGCTTGTTCCCCACTCAGATAAAACAGGGGTCCCTACCAGTTCCAGGGCGATATGCCCCGTCCCTCTGTGATCTGTCGGGGGTAGCAGCGCAGGGCGCATTCGGCCCCCTGTCCTCACGGCCGGGTCTCGACATCCACCTGGCGGCAACCGGAAGGCCCCGGCGATGCTCAGCGCCACCGCGATGCCGTTCAACGGTCATCACTGCCCTCGCCCTCGAGGTTCCCTGTCGAGGATTCCCCGGGTGTCCGCATCCCACCAGACAGGGGACGCCGCTGAACATGGCGCGTTCAAACGGTCGGTTGGCACGGCTTGATTCCGGGGTTCTGAACGCCGGATGTACCAAACGACGGCCGGTGGCCTTCGGGGTGGCCGAATCAGAACCTGAGGCGTGCAGACCGAGGACAGGGCGGACCTTCAACCGACCCTTTGAACTCCGGGCGTGCACGTCCGGAGTCGGCCTCCTGGGCTGAGTCAGCCACTCCCCGGGGTCGGCCTCCTGGGCTGAGTCAGCCACTCCCCGCGGTCGGGCCCGGGAGCCACCGCTACCAGGGCAGCAGCTGGCGGAGGGCGAAGATCACGTTGGCCGGACGCTCGGCCAGCCGGCGCATGTACCACGGATACCAGAACGTGCCGTAGGCGATCAGGCAGCGCACGTTGAACCCGCGCGCGGCGAGCGCCCGTTGCCGGTCCGCCCGGATCCCGTACAGCATCTGGACCTCGATCCGCGCCGGCGCCAGGCCGATCGCCGCGCCGAACCGGGCGATCTGCTCGACCAGGTCGACGTCGTGGGTCGCCGCGATGAACCGCGCCGTCCCGTCACGCACGGCCGGCGCGAACGTGGCCGCGATCGCCAGGAAGGCCGCGTCCACGTCCCCCCGGGCCCGGTAGGCGATCGAGGCCGGCTCGTCGTAGGCGCCCTTCACCAGCCGGATCGCCGGCCGGAGGGGGAGGAGCCGCTGGACGTCGACGGGCGTCCGATGGAGGTAGGCCTGGAGGCACAGCCCCACGTTCTCGTGAGCGGCCCGCGCGTCCTCGTAGAAGGCGATCGTCCCCTCGGTGTAGGCGCTCGCCTCCATGTCGATCCAGGCCCACGTCCCGATCTCGGCCGCGCGGCGGGCCAGCCCATCGAAGTGGGCCCGGGCGGCCTCGACGTCGAGGTCGTAGCCCAGCTGGGTCAGCTTCACGGAGATCTCGGCATCGAGCTTTCGGGCGGCGATCTCGTCGAGGATGGCGTGGTACTGGTCGGCGACGGCCCGCGCCTCGTCGAGGTGCTCGAGGTTCTCGCCGAGCATGGTGAAGACGGCGTTCACGCCGATGGCACGGTTCGTCTCGGCGGCGGCGAGCGCGGCGGCGGCGTCCTCCCCCGGCATGAAGCTGCGGACCGCCCGGCGGACGAACCCGAGGCGGGGCAGGCGCTCCCTCAGCCACCGGTTGCGCGCCATCCACAGCAGGATCGTCCGCACCGCATCCACCTCTCGACGCCCGTCACCGACGCCCGAAGCGTAGCGCCCGGGCGGGCTATCCTGCCGGGAACGATGACCGACCGATCGACGCCGGCGCCGAAGTCGATGCCCGAGCCCCAGCCCGAGCCCCGACCGGAGCCTGCGCCCGACCTCCCGGCGCTGCCCGGCCTGACCGACCATGCCGCGTTCAACCGGGCCTCCTGGAACGCCGACGCCGATGACTACCAGGCGCGCTCCGGTCCACAGCTCGCGGCGAGCGGCGGGATGGCCTGGGGTGTCTGGCAGATCCCCGAGGCCGAGCTCCGGATCCTGGGCGACGTCGCCGGCAAGGATGTCCTCGAGCTCGGCTGCGGGGCGGCCCAGTGGTCGATCGCCCTGGCCAAGGCCGGCGCCCGCCCGGTCGGGCTCGACCTGTCCGATCGCCAGCTCGAGCATGCCGGCCGGTTGATGGCCCTGGCCGGCACCCTGTTCCCGCTCGTCCACGCCAGCGCCGAGGCGGTCCCGCTGCCGGACGCGAGCTTCGACATCGTGTTCTGCGACCACGGCGCGATGACGTTTGCGGATCCGTACCTGACCGTGCCGGAGGCGGCGCGCCTGCTCCGGCCGGGCGGCCTGCTCGCGTTCAGCCACAGCTCCCCGATCCTCGAGCTCGCCTGGGCGGACGACGCGGAGCGGGCCGGCGACCGGCTGGTCCGCGACTACTTCGGGATGCACCGGCTCGAGTCGCCCGGCGAGGTCGCCTTCCAGCTCCCGTACGGCGAGTGGATCCGGCTGTTCCGGGCGAACGCGTTCGAGATCCTCGACCTCATCGAGCCGCGGCCGGCGCCGGACGCGACCAGCTCCTACCGGGACGACCAGGAGCGGGACTGGTCGCGTCGCTGGCCGGCGGAGTGCATCTGGCGTCTCCGCAAGGCCTCCGCCTGAGCCGAGTCGCCGGGCGCGACGGCCATCGATCTCCTCGATTGGTTCCGAGGGTTCGGTGGGCGGTGGGGGAGGTTGCACGTCCGGATCTGCTCGGTCCATCGACAGGATCGATGGGCGCAGCGGCTTTGACCGCCCATCGGGTCACTCTGGGGCTGGAACCCCCGGATCCAATCGACGGCATCGATGAGTGCCGCGGTCATCGGAGCGGGTCACTCGGGTCGGCGTGGAGTGAGGGTCGGCCGGTCAGACCGTGGCGCGGAGGAGCTCGAGGACCTGGGCGCGGCGGTCGGCAGTGAAGCTTCGCTGGGCGGGCAGCGAGGCGAGGTAGGCCGGGACCTGGTCGCGGGTGATCACGGCGCAGGCCGGCGTGCGGGCGATCGCCGACGCCGCCGGCGCGATCACGGCGGCATGGACCTTGACCACGAAGTCGCGGTCTTCGGCGCCGATCCAGCGGCGGACTTCGATCGGCGCTTCGGACGGTCCGATCGAGCGGGTTCTCGAGCGGGACCCAGCGGTCCCTGCCGATGCGGAGCTCCCAGGCGCCGGCATGCACGCGGATCAGTGCCAGGGGCGGGAGCGGCTCGAACACGGCGATCCCGTGCGGCCCGACGATGACCTCGGAGACGATCCGGCCGTCCGGCAGCCGCAGGCCGGTCGCGGCGGCGAACTCCTCGCCGAGGACTCGGCTCAGGCCGACGACCGGGTGCGGTCGCGCCCGGAACGCGGCGGCCCGCTCGGCCACGCCGGCGAGCCAGGCGATCCCGGCGATCCCGGCCAGCGCCGGGGCGACGAGGAGGAGCGTCCAGCCGAGGGCGCTGCCGATCGTCGAGAGGGTGCCGGCGCGGCCCTCCGGGATGAACCGCTCGGCGAACGGCGTGGCGACGGCCAGATAGCCTAGCGCAACGCCGAGCGCGAGGAGGAGGATGCCGATCGCCAGGCCGGTGGCGATCCCGAGACGTGAGCCCGGTCGCCGGACGGCCTGGGCGTGAAGGACCTGCATGGCCGAATCCTCGTTGATGGCGCGGCCCGGCGCCATCACCACTTCGGCCTAGTCGTCGTTACGCCGTCCGGAGTACCCGGCGCCGGTCCGCACCCCACCGGACCGCCCAGCCGCGGTTCCCGAACGCACCGGACGGGTGCGCGGCGGTGCTCATCCCGCTCTCCCGAATGCCGTCCGAGCGCGGTGCCGAGGCGCACCGGCCGACCGGACGGACGGCTGGCCGTCAGGGGAAGTCCGTACCATTGTCCGCCGCCGAGCGGCCGAGCATCCTCGGCAGAGCACCGGGCCTCTCACCATCATCCGGCCCGGGGGGAGGACTCATCTTGTCGCTTGCTCCTCGCGGGCCGATCACGCGGCTCGCCCGGCCTTGGCTCTCGGCCCTGGCCGCGGTCGCGCTGCTGCTGGCCGCGCTGGCCGGACCGGTCGTCGGGAACGAGGGTCCGACCCGCCTGGTCGACCCGGCAGTCTCCCCCCGCGCCGGCGAGCCGACGACGACGATCACGTTCAGCGTCACCTATCGGAACCGCGAGGGCTCCGACCCCGACTACGTCAGGGTCGCGATCGACGGCACGGACCACGCGATGAGCCCGACGTCGACCTCCACCAACTACAAGACAGGGGTCAGCTTCGCGTTCGCCACGACTCTGCCGGTCGGCGAGCACGCGATCTCGTTCAGCGCGACGGACCGCGACCGGTTCATGGCCGAGGCGAATGGCGGCACGGTCACGATCTCGGCGCCGCCGAGCGGTGGCTCCGGTTCCGGCTCAAGCGGCTCGGGCTCCGGCACGAGCACCAGCGGTTCGGACTCGGGCGCAACCACTGGCAGCGGCTCTGGTTCCGGCACGAGTGGCTCCGGCACGAGCACGAGTGGCTCCGGCACGAGCACCAGCGGTTCGGACTCGGGCGCAACCACTGGCAGCGGCTCTGGTGTCCGGCACGAGTGGCTCCGGCACGAGCACCAGCGGCTCGGGCGCGGGCAACCACGGGCAGCGGCGGGTCGGCAGGGCTCCCGGTTCCGCCACGAGCGGCTCCGGCACGAGCACCAGCGGTTCGGGCAGCGGCACGAGCGGCTCGGGCGCTGACTCGACCGGCAGCCAAGGCGGCCCAGGCGCGACGGCGACGGCGCCCGGCGCGACGGCCGAACCTCTCGACGCTCCTTCCGGCTCCGGCTCCGGCTCCGGCTCCGGCTCCGGCTCCGGTAGCGCCTCCTCGTCGCCGACGGACCCCTCGGCGTCCGGCTCGTCGGGCGGCATCGACGGCATGATCGGTGTGGACCCGCGCGACAGCCACGACGGGATCCGCGCGGGGATCGCGGCCGGTGGCACGCTCGGCTCGGACTCCGGTGGCCCCGGCCCCGGCCGGTCCCGCACCGGCGGCCCATTCGCCTCGTCGACCGGCCTCGAGATCCTCGGCGTCGGTGGCAGCCCCTTCGACCGCACGTTCCGCGCATTCCCCGTGATGATCACGACGACCGGCGCCGTCGTCGCCTGGGCCGCGTTCCTGATGTTCGGCAAGAGGCGCCGCGATGGCGACCCGACAGCCCCGGACGCGGTCCTCGCCGCCCACGCGGCCAGCGGCATGCTGACGGCGTCGGCCGGTTTCATCCCGCCGCCGTCGCTCCAGCCCCAGCTGCCGATGGGTGTCGACCCGAACGAGGCCGGCATGCCGCGCTGGCGCCGCCCGTCGCTCCTTGAGGCCCGCCGGAACGATCCGCTCCGGAACGGGTCGGCGGCCATGAGCCTGACGTTCGCCCACGGCCTGGTCGGGCCGGTCGAGGGCAAGGAGCGTCGCCGGATCCGCTACCGGCTCGTTCGCCTCATGGACATCCCGGACGAGGTCCGCGCGAACGAGATCGGGATCCTCGACGAGGGCGACGAGGTCCAGCTTCTCGAGAAGAGCGGGACCTACTGGCTGGTCCTCTGCCCGGACGGCCGGCAGGGCTGGCTCCACAAGATGGTCCTCGGCGACGTCGTCGATGATGAGGACGCGCCGCTCCAGCTCAACCCGGACGGGATCGACGAGGACGTCCTGAGCGCGTTCCTGGCGTTCCGCGACAAGACCGCCTGAGCCGCGGGCGGGAACGCCCGGGCCCGGCTACTTCTCCCGCCGCAGCACGAGGATGTGCTGGTGGGCGATGTTCGGGACGAACACCTTGCGGGTAGCCGTACGGGCGGAGCCGCGTCCCGGCCTGGTACCAGACGAGATCGCCCTTCGGGACGAGCCCGACCGCGGCCGCCCGCGCCGCGAGGTCCGCGCCGGTGAACAGGTAGCGTCCGTCCTGGTACGCGTCGCGGACGATGACCGCGGCGTAGCGGCCGGGCCGCAGGACGCGTCGGCAGCTCGGCGAGGACGGCCTCCATCCGGTCCAGGAAGGTCGGGTAGTCGGGGCTGTTGGCGAGGTCGGCCGGGTCGTCGGTGATCATCGCGTAGTCCGTCCGGCGGTTGGCGTGCGTCTCGGCGAGCTTGCCGCCCGCCATCGTCAGCGGGAGCTGCACGTTGTACGGCGGATCCGTCGCGACGAAGTCGACCGAGCCCTCCGGCAGCGTCGGCAGGACGGCGAGCGCATCTCCGTGGCGGAGCTCCAGGCCGGACGGATCGAACGTCCGCGAGCCGCCGGGGTCTGACGGGCCGACGTCGGCGAGGATCGGCCCGAGGCCGTCGCGCTGGGCCGAGGAGGTCGCCCACGACCGCCTCGTAGACGGCGATCCAGCGCGGTTCCAGCTCGATCCCGAGCGCCCGGCGGGGCCCGCTGGGCGATCGCCGCGCCGAGGAGCGTCCCGCCGACGCCCGCGAACGGGTCGAGGACGAGCTCGCCCGAGCGGGTGAAGAACTCGATGAGCCGGCACATCAGCCGCGGCGGCTTGTTGGCACCGTGGGCCCGGCGCCGCTCATGGCCCAGCTCGGACGGGTAGGCGGTCCCCCAGATCGACTTGGTGAAGTAGAGCCACTCCTCCCCGGACAGCTCGTTGAGCGCGTTGCCCGGGTGGGGCGTCCCGCGGCCCTTGGCGAGGGGCGCGTCGAGCGCGGTGGCCGCGGCGGTGGCTCGGTGGTCAGTCATCGCGGTCAGGGTAGCGGGCGACGGCCGGATGCGTCGCCCGGACGGGGCCGGGCTCGTGGGCAAACGCCGAGGGAGGGGCCCGGCATCCGCCGAAACGCCCGCCAGGGGCTGCGTCCCGCCCTAGAATGCCGGCATGCCTGCCCCCTTCTCGAGTGACCGCTTTGTCGGCCGCGAGCGCGAGCTCGCCCGGCTCGCGGAGGCCCTCGAGGCGGCGGTTGCCGGCCGATCCTCCACCCTGCTCGTGGCCGGCAGCGGCGGGCTCGGGGCGAGCCGCCTCCTCGACGAGGCGGAACGGCGGATCGCCGGGCTCCCGGAGCCGATCGCCGTCGTGCGCTGCCGGGCGCTCCCCGGTCGAGCGTGGGATCCCTACGCCCCGATCGCCGACGGGCTGGGCCGCCTCGTCGGCCGGCTCCCGGACCGCGACCTGGAGCACGTCGTCGGGACGGGCGCGGAGGAGCTCGCCCGGCTGGTGCCCGGGCTCGCCGGCCGGCTCGACGCGCTGGGCCTGCTGCCCCCCCGGGCGACGTTCACCGAGCCGGAGCGGCGCCAGACCCGGATGCTCGAGTCGATCCTCGGCCTCCTCTCCCGGATCGGCGAGCGGACGCCGGTGGTCCTCGCGATCGAGGACCTCCAGTCGGCCGACGCCGGGACCCGCGCCCTGGCCACGTTCCTCGCCCGGGTCTCGCGGCCCGGCCGCCTGTGCGTCATCGCGACCTACCAACCCGACGAGCTGACCCGCAGCCACCCGCTCCGCGGCGCACTCAGCGCGATGGTCGACGCAGCCCGACCGCCCGAGGAGCTCGCGCTCCGACCGCTCGACCGCGACGAGCTCGCCGAGCTCATCGAGGGGATCGAGGGCGAGCGGCCGTCGGCGTCGCGTCCTGCTCCTGGTGGCCGAGCGGTCGCGCGGCAACGCGCTCATCGCGGAGGAGCTCCTCGCCGCCCGGCGCGAGCTCGCCGGCGCCTCCCTGACCGGCTCGCTCGACGAGCTCGTGATGGCCCGCCTCGCGGGCCGGACGCCCGAATGTCGGCGCCTCCTCCGGCTCCTCGCCCCGGCGGGCGAGCCGCTGCGGATCGACGAGCTCGCCGCCGCCGCGGCCGCGTTCGAGGCCACGGCGGACCGGCCGGCCCCGCGCTCGAGCGGCGCCCCGCGACGGGGCGGCGGGATCCTCGAGCCGGATCTCGGGGTCGGGCTGGTCGAGGCGATCGAGCACGGCTTCCTGGTCCTCGACCCGGGCGGGGTGCCGCCCGCCGGGGATGGCGCGCCCACGGCGCGATCGGCGACGGACCCCGCGACGCCGATCGACGCGTCCGCCCTTGCCCCGGACGCCACGGTCAGCTTCCGCCACGAGCTCATCGCCCGGGCGGTCGAGGCGGACCTCCTGCCACCGCAGCGTCGCCGCCATCACGTCGCCCTGGCCGCCGGCCTCGACGCCCGGCCGGGCTCCCGGGCCCGCCAGTGGCTGGCGGCCCACGAGACGGCGCCCGCGCGGGAGGCGGCGATCGAGGCGGCGGCACTGGCCGAAACGATGGAGGCCCCGGGTGACGCCCTGGCCCACCTCGAGCTCGCCCTCGAGCTCGACGACCGGTCGATCCCGCCGGGCGGCCACGCCGACCCCGTCGCCCCGGCCGGCCTCCTCGCCCGCGCCGCCGAGGCGGCCTTCGGCGACGGCCGCCCGACCCGCGCCGCCGCCTTCGCCGAGTCGGCGATCGCCCGGCTCGACGAGCGAGCGGATCGGGTCGCCCTGGCGCTCCTCCACGAGCGGCTGGGGCGCTACCGCCGGGCCGCGGGCGACCAGGACGGCTCGATCGTGGCCCACCGGCGGGCGGTCTCGCTGATGCCGCCAGACCCGACCCGGGAGCGCGCGCTCGTCCTCGCCTCGCTCGCCCAGGTCCGGATGCTCGAGGGGATGTTCCGAGAAGCGGAGCGGCTCTGCCGGCAGGCGATCGAGGTCGCCCGGGCCGTCGGGCCGGCGGCGCGCGGCGAGGAGGGCCACGCGATGTGCACGCTCGGGATCTCCCGGGTGTGGGGCGAGGACCCCGAGGCCGGCGTGGCGCTGCTGCGCGAGGCGCGCGCCATTGCCGAGGAGCTTGGCCGGCTGGACGACCTGTTCCGGGCGATCGCGAACCTGACCACCGCGCTCGACCTGCTCGGCCGGCGACGCGATGCGGTCGAGGTCGCGATGGCCGGGATCGAGGCCGCCCGGCGCGCCGGCCAGGAGGCGATCTACGGCAACTTCCTGCGCGGCAACGGCGCCGATTCGCTGTTCCTCCTGGGGCGCTGGGAGGAGTCGCGGGCGCTCGGCGAGACCGCCCTCGAGTGGAGTCCGGTCGGAGTGAACTTCGTGAACGCCGTCACGAACCTGGCGATCGTCGAGATCGAGTCGGCGGCCGGCGAGCGGGCGGGTCGGCTGCTCGGTCGCCTGCTGCTCGAGCTCGAGACCGTGCCGGACGCCCAGGATTCGGTGCCGGCCTACCGGGCGGCGGCCTCGCTCGCGCTGTGGCGAGCCGATCTCGGCGATGCCCGCCGGGCGGTGGAGCTGGGCTGGGCGCGGGTCCGCGAGACGGAGGACTGGGTGCTCATGGCCAAGATGGCGGCGACCGTGCTGGAGACCGACGCGGCGACCGTCGCCGATGCCCGGGAGCGGCGCGACCTGCCGACGCTGGCGGCCGCCCGGGAGCGCTCCGGCCGGGTCCTGGCGGAGGCGGAGGCGGCGGTCGCCGGGGCCGGCGTGGAGCGGTCGATCGGGTCGCGCCGGGAGGCGGACGCCTTCCTCGCCACGGCGCGGGCGTACCGGGCCCGGCTCGACGGCCACGACGAGGCCGCGATCTGGGACGCGCTCGCGGGGACGTGGCAGGGGCTCGCCATCCCGTACGAGGTCGCCCGGGCCCGCTGGCGCCAGGCGGAGGCGTCGCTCGGCGCGGGCGACGGTCGGCTCGGGCGGGCGGCGGCCAAGAAGCCACTCATCGAGGCGGTCCGGATCGCCCGCGAGCTGGGGGCGCGGCCGCTCCTGCACGAGCTCGAGGAGCTCGCCGGACGGGCGCTCATCACGGTGCCGCCAGGCGTGGCGGCGACGTGGACCGATGCGCCGACGCGGACCGAGGCGGCCAGCATGGGCGACGCCCAGGGCGGCGACGGACGGGTCGGCGGCGGGATCGCCCGGGAGTTCGTCGGGCCGGCGCGCCCGAAGGCCGACGCGTTCGGCCTCAGCCCGCGCGAGAAGGAGGTCCTCCTGCGCATGGCCGAGGGCCGCACGAACCGCGAGATCGGCGAGCGCCTGTTCATCAGCCAGAAGACCGTCGGGGTCCACGTCGGCAACATCCTCGCGAAGCTCAGCGTCTCGGGCCGCGTCGAAGCCGCCGCCGTCGCCATCCGCCTGGGCCTGACCGACCGCCGCTGACACGCCCGCTCCGGCCGCGGTTGTGCCTCCGCGGCCATGAGTGGGGCTCATGCCGGCGGTCGAACTCCCGCACGGATGCCTCGCCACGCCCTCGCGTCGCGGGGCACTCCAGCACGACATCGGCGTTTCGGATGAGTGCCACTCATGCCGGGACGGGGCGTCCGGGACGGGGCGTCCGGGACGGTCGGCCACTCCCAGTGGACGCCGGGCGGATCTGCACGCTCGGCCCACAGCCCGGATCGGGTTCTGGGCGGATGGTCACGCTCGCTGAATGCATCAGCGACCACTGGCAGTGGACGACGCGCTGGCCGCAGCCGGCGGCCGGGTTCGAATGGGCGCCCGGCGGCGCCTATCCGAGCGTCTCGAGCAGGTCCTGCGTCAG